>VMRY01000100.1 GCA_007713595.1 Sedimenticola thiotaurini | reverse complement strand
GCCCATTCATGTTGTGGGCCATCCTGAGCCTTTTCTGCAAATCATCCACAGCGTAGAGAAGATCGCCTAACTCTCCACTTCGATTTGCCTGTATCAGATCGGTCAGCTCATTCTCGGAAGTTGAGCGAACAGCTTGCGCTGCACGTTTTAGTGGAAGAATCAAAAACAGCTGCAGTATCAGAAAATAGGAACAGACCAGTATCACACCCAGTATGGCCAGTTCGATGGCCCGTTTTTTAAATTCGGCCATTAATTGTGCCTTCATAAATGGTATGGAGATGTGAACCACCGCCGTACCGATGTGTTCGCCTGCATCGGTGATGATCTCCTTGCTCATGACAATCGCATCTCGCTCACTCAATGAAAAGGTGGATCGTCCAGAATCTCTCACCTTTTGGAACAATACCCGATTATCAATTGGATCTTTTACTTCTATTGCAGATAATTCACTCTGTGACATTTCTGACTTGATACTGGCATTGACTTGCTGTTCGTTGATTGACCAAAGTGGTGCTGCCAACTGCTTTGACAGACGACTGGCGGTGGAATCAGCAATATGAGTCAAGTTGCTAGTCAACTCATTACGTGCATCAACATAGTGCAGAGCCAAATAGCCAGTTAAAACACCAAATACCAACAGAGTCATCAAGAGCATCAGCCGCATGCTCATCATCACAGAACCATTTTTCATATTAATATCCTTCAATCTGTACAGCAATTAATCAATTAGTGCGCTGAGTGCATTAATTGAATCAGGCAACACCACACCATACCTATCCAACATACTCCTGCTGAACAGATAGCGGCCCTGCTCCGCAGTTTTCGGGTAAATTTTTTCCGGGCTTGCACCATTTAAAATCTGCCCTGCAATCGAACCGGCGAGTCGACCCTGCTCTTCGCCACTTAACACCAGCCCACCAATGGCTTTTCCTTTTCCAACACTAAAATCCCAGAAAGAGAAGAGAGGGACCCTGGAGTGCTCAACAGTCCAGCTCATGACCTGATCAGCCGGCACATTCTTACCATTGAGATCAGTAATGGTGTGATACAGACCCATAATGATGGCATCGTAACCATGCTGCCGAGCCTTGGAGACCTGCACTTTCCACTCCACCCAGCTCTTGATCAATCGGAGTTTGGCGTCCACACCGAATACATTGATACCAATATCACCATCAAAAGCCTCACTGACAGCCGCTTTTGCTGTTGTACCTGCATCAAACAACACTAATACTTTCTTTGGTCTTGGTTTGATTATCTTTGCAAGGGACGCAATCGAGCGCTTAAACATAGTGCGTTCCAGCACACTCGTAAAATTGTGCGGGGCTGTTTCAAAATAACTGCGCGGATTATTATTAATACCCAGATAGACGACCGGTACAGCCTCTTTAGCGAGTCTTGGTCCAAGATATTTCAACGCATTATCATCACCAAGAATGACAATCCTTGGGTGTTTGTTTTTATACAGTTGCCACGCTTTATCTGCTTGTGCTTGATGCACAGACACTGGCAGACGTTTGGTATCCATCTGAAAGAATTCCAAACTGTATTTATCACCCAGTGATTCAATAAGTGCTTTTTTGTAACTGGCATCCCATGAATATTCCTGGTTATAACTCTCAATAACTAAAATATCCGTGGCAGATACCTGTTTTGAAAGCGTGAACAGCGAGAGTGACAGCATGAGTGCTGTTATTATTTTCATAGTATCTCCACCATACCCATTATTTTTGGAAACTGCTTAGTTTGTGATTACGATGATCCTCCAATGCCGGTTAAAATAACGAACTGCCAAGCTTTCAGTTTTCTTGTGGCATATCAAAACAGCTATCCACCAGATAGGCGATGGATTGATACGAAATGCCGGCGTGCTTCGACAGACCGATCTCACAGGTTCGGCTATTCGATACTCCCATCTCACAGCTTGCCGGTAGGGACTCTTTTAGCCGTTTCAGCGCCGAGGCATTTAACTCAGGTGTTGTGAAACCTTTGTCACCCGCAAAACCACAGCACCCTTTGTCTTCAGACAGAATGACCTTTTCAGCACACTGTTCAGCGAGCTGCAGCATCTGATTGGCCAGACCCATCTTTCGGCTGGTGCATGTAATATGCAAAGCGACTGATGGTCGCTGTGAAGTCCGACTAAGATGGGGCAGTAAGAATTTATTAATGAACCCAACAGGCTCACATATTTCCAGTTTCTTATTGAATTGTTCGATCATTCGATAGGTACAGGGGCTGGCATCACAAACCACCGGATAGCGGCCTTGTTCACTCGCCTCCCAAAGAAATTGTTCAAGACGTGCGAGACTCTTCCCAGCCTGATCAGGCAGCCCCTTACTCTCCAGAGCCATGCCGCAACAGAGTGAATCCAGGCGCTCCGGAATAATCACATCGAAACCAGCTTTCTTCATAAGCGACAACATCACCTGATGTAGATCATCCTGATAGGGATCACCCTTAGCCGGGCCCATGGTGCGACTGACACAACTGGGGAAGTAGACCACTGTCCCATTCTGTTTAATTGGACGCGTTGCAACTCTATCCAGCTTTTTTGCGGCCCGTGGCATAGCGGCATTCCAACTTGGGATACGATCACCCGATAGTCGCCGTAGCAACCCTGTGGTTTTCTCCATCAGGCGATTGCCCAGGAGATCCTGCGAAAGACCAGCTAACTTCAATCCGGATCGTGTCATGGCAGTTACCGTTGAAAAATTATCATTCACCCAATTTCCAATCCGCTCTGCACCGGCTCCATGTTGCGAGTGGCGAATCTTTTTAGTCAGCTTGCCGGTATCAATTCCGACGGGACACTCAATCGCACAAAGTCCGTCAACTGCACAGGTCTCCAGTCCCTGATACTCGAATGCTGCTTCAAAATGTGCCAGGCGCTCTGCATCTGATCCGGTCGCCTTTAGACGGGAGATCTCACGCCAGGAGACGATTCGTTGGCGTGGAGTCAGGGTGAGGTTTCTTGAAGGACAGATCGGTTCGCAAAAACCACACTCGATACACTTGTCAATGAGTGGATCGGCTGGTGGCAATGGTTTCAGATTCTTCAGATGAATTGCGCTGTCTTCGTTCAGAATGACGCCTGGATTCAGCAGGTCTGCGGGATCGAACAATCTTTTCAGGTGCCACATCAATTGATAGGCATCACTGCCCCACTCCATCTCTACAAACGGAGCCATGTTGCGACCGGTACCATGCTCAGCTTTAAGTGAACCCCCATACTCACCCACAACCAGTTCGCACACTTCATCCATCAGGCCCTGGTAACGGGTCACTTCGGCCTGAGTACTGAAATCCTGGGTGAAGACAAAGTGGAGATTACCTTCCAACGCATGACCGAAGATCAGCGCCTCATGATAATGGTATTTTTCAAACAGCTGATGCAATCCCCTGACTGCCGCAGCAAGCTGTGGTACCGGGAATGCAATATCTTCAATGATGACCGTGGTACCTGTAGTGCGTACCGCGCCAACTGCGGGGAACAGGCCCTTGCGAATGTTCCACAATGCCTGGTATTCCGCCTTATCGAAGGTAAACTCCGCTGCACGCACAAGGTCGATGTTCTTCAACACTTTCTTGATCTGATCGACGGCTTCATGCAGCGTCGCTTCATCAGCCTCACGTACATCAACCAATAGCGCGGCCACCTCATCATCCAGCTCGTGCAGGTAGCCCGGCATGTTGGGTTTATCCTGAACAGAACGAAGCGCAGCACGATCCATCAGTTCAACTGCGGTCACATCTGTCTGCTTCAGGATCGCCACGGCCTTGCAGGCAATCTCGACATCAGGAAATAGGATCAAAGCGGTCGATTTGCAGGGATGATCCGCGACTGTTCGATAGCCAATCTCTGAAATAAATCCAAGTGTCCCTTCAGAACCGATCATAAGATGCTGCAGGATCTCAATCGGTTCTACAAAATCGATCAGAGCGTTAAGACTGTACCCAGTAGTATTTTTAAGTCGATATTTATGGCGAATACGATCAGACAGCGCACTGTCTTCACGTGTCGCTTTTGCCAGCCGCTCCAAACCGGAAAGCAGATCGGCATGACTCTCTCTGAAAGCGGCAATGCTGTCACTGTCTGCTGTATCCAGCACAGCACCATCAGCAAGAACAACCCGCATACTCGCCAGCGTGTTATAACTGTTCTGCGCCGTACCACAACACATACCGCTGGCATTATTGGCCGCAATACCACCAATCTTTGCCGCATTGATGGAGGCTGGATCCGGGCCGATCTTCTTCTGAAACGGTGCCAGATAATCATTGGCCCAGGCACCGATCACACCCGGCTGCAGTTTTATAATGGAAGCATCGGCGTTAATACTGTGGTTGCGCCAGTAATCACCTGATAAAACAAGCAACACAGAGTCACTGATTGCCTGTCCGGAAAGACTGGTACCTGCGGCCCGAAAAGTGACGGGGGTATGAAGGCGATGTGCGGCAGAGAGTATCGCTATGATCTCTGTCTCATCATTTACTTTTACAACCAGCTTTGGAATTAATCGATAAAAGCTGGCATCAGTGCCATAGGCCAGTGTACGCAGAGGATCATCAATCAGACGATCACCGGGTATGAAGCACTGTAGCTCCTCTTTTAACTCTCTATAACGTTCTGGCATGCGCTACCTGCAACGGTTATCAATTCAACGGAGAAAATCAACAGACTGCATACAGGACCAGTTATGATGCTATGAATAAACCGGACACCTTCCCACTCATCCTGTACGCAGCACTGCCGTTTTAACAACTATTTCGCATAGGCCACAGAAGGCAGCCAAGTAACCACTTCCGGAAAGAAAGCAACAACCAACAGTCCAAGAAGCTGCAGAATAATAAAGGGAATAACCCCTTTATAGATATCCATCAACGTTATACCAGGAGGACAGACACCTTTCAGGTAGAACAGTGCAAATCCAACCGGCGGCGTCAGAAACGAGGTCTGCAAGGTCACCGCAACCAGCAGCGCAAACCAGACCAGCTCTGGATTATCCACCACCCCATGACCATCAATATCCAGACCCAGCCCCTTAATCACTGGTGCCAGCAAGGGCAGGATTATCAGGCTGATCTCGATCCAGTCAAGAAAGAAGCCAAGCAGGAACACAACGAACAGAATAAAAGCAATAATACCGTAGGGACCGAATGGCAGACCTGTCAGGGTGGATGCTATCAGTTCATCACCGCCCAGCTCACGCAACACCAGGGCAAATACCGTAGCGCCAACAAAGATGGCAAAAATGTACGCCGAGGTGTTAAAGGTGTTAATTGTTACCTCTTTCATTACCGCCCAGTTCAACTGACGATAGGTGGCAGCCATTATGATCGCACCCAGCGCACCGATACCGCTGGCCTCTGTTACTGTGGCAATGCCGGCAAAGATTGAACCCAACACCGCCAGAATCAACGCGGCCGGTGGCAGGATAGTCTTAAACACACCCCAGACCACTGCCATGCTGACTGGTTGAACATCGGAGGCAAGTGGAGCTGATGCCGGTTTAAAGAATGAGAAGCCAAGGATATACAGAATGTAGAAGACACCCAGGATAATGCCAGGGAATACCGCCCCCATGAACAGATCACCCACAGACAATCCCATCTGATCACCCATGATAACCAGCATAATACTGGGTGGAATCAGAATACCCAGACACCCGGCACCGGCAACCGTACCCAATGCCAGGCTCTTACTGTATTTCTGACGCATCATCACCGGCAGCGACATCACTCCCAACAAGACAACTGAAGCACCAATAATACCGGTCGATGCGGCCAGGATAATGCCAATCAGTGTGACCGAAATAGCCAGTCCACCACGGACCCGCCCAAACAGTCCCTGCATGGCATGCATCATGCGTTCGGCAACACCCGATTTATCCAGCATCAATCCCATAAAGATAAACATCGGCAGGGCCACCAGCACCCAGTTATCCATGATGCCGAATATGCGGCCTACTGCCAGACCCAGTGTGGAGAAATCCAGACCCGTCATGGTATCCAGATGGGCATCTGCCAAATAGCCAATGCCGGCGAATCCCACACCCACACCCGCCAGTGTCCAGGCAACAGGAAAACCGGTGAACAATAACGCGATGAAGCTGAGGAACATCGCAATAACAAGGATTTCATTGATCTCCATGATTACTTCTCCTCATGATGTGTTGTGTTGGTGTCATCTTTCACAGTCAATTCCTGAACTCTGAACAGATGACGAAGCATGGAGACACGACCGGGATATGGCTCTTCTGGCTCTTTCGCCAGATGAAGCAGTAATGTGATCTCTCTGATAAGACGGGCAATCGCTGCAATAAACAGCAGGGCAAAACTGAGTGGTATCACGGATTTTACTATCCACCGATACGGCAGGCCGGTTGGATTGGCTGAGCTCTCACCAATCTCATACGAGTAGTAAACCCACTCAACACTGTGAAAAAAGATCACCATAATGAATGGCAGCAGTAACACGAGGATACCGAAGATCTCCCAGCGATGTTGATTCTCGCGAGAGAGATTCATGTGAATAATATCCACGCGAATATGTGAATCATTAGTGATAGCAAAGCTGAGGCCAAACATGAAGCCAACCGCATAGATATGCCAGATCAGCTCCTCCAGATAAACCAATCCATTATTGAAGCCGTAGCGCAGGACAACTTGAACCAGGATGATGCCAATCAGTAAGACATTCGCCCAGGCCATGATGTGACCGATTCGCTGCACAAATCCATTTAAGGCATCGACAATGGGGATGCGGTATTCCAGAGCGTTGGGTTGATTCATCTCACGCCTCAATACTGTGTTTAGATAAAAATGCCATCAACGGAGCAGTTACTGTTCACAAAAATGACAAGTGCAAAAAAAGAGGGATCCCAGTTAGGGACCCCTCCTCCGAACGCTGATTTATTTCTCGCGCACCGTGCCTGGACGTGGCAGGAATGCCCACTTATTCCAAACAGCATAACCATCACGGAATGTCTGCATGTTGTCCCAGATAGCCTTGAACTCTGGATCCTTAGCGGACTCTTCTGCTACAACCTCATTCCATTTACTCTGGAACTGACCAAGAATCTCTGGCGACCAGTAGCGATTCTCAACACCATTCTTCTCCAGATTCTCTTTCATCTGAGGGAATTGAATCGCTTCACCCAATGCCAGACCATCCAGCATGGCGGCCTTACAGCTCATCTCAACCAAACCCTGTTGGCTTTCACTCATACCTTTCCAGGTATCACCATTGACCAGCAGTTCAAACAGCGTGGCAGGCTGATGCCAACCGGGGTAGTAGTTGAATTTCAGAATTTTGTGGAAACCAAGTAGCTTATCAATAGCAGGCATGGAGAATTCAGTCGCATCAATAGCACCCTTCTCCAGGGCCGGGAAAATCTCACTGGAAGGAAGCAGGCTGGTAGAGACACCCATCTTCTCCATAACCAGGGCACCCAGGCCAAAGAAGCGCATACGCAGGCCTTGCAGATCCTCAGGTTTATCTATCGGCTTGTTAAACCAACCTGAAGTTTCTGGTGCAATAATGCCG
>VMRY01000089.1 GCA_007713595.1 Sedimenticola thiotaurini | reverse complement strand
GGCACGCCAGAGGCATCTGTACCAGAGGCTGGATAGATCGTGGCGTAATCTGATAATCCGATATCGATCAGGATCTCCACCCCCATAACACCGAAAGGGCAGACCCCACCCGGTTTGAAACCGGTTACCATCTCAGTTTCATCAACTCGCGCCATACGTACTTTTGTCCCTACCGCCTGTTTCATCTTTTTACTGCATACGCGCAAGTTACCGGGGCAGACTGCCAGAAAGAAATCACCACTCTTCCCCTTGAACAGCATCGATTTGGCGATCTGCCCGACAGTTACACCAATTCGGGCCGCCGCCAATTCGGAGGTTGGTGTACTGCCCGGCTCAAACTCCAGCGCAGACAGGCCATGGGCTTCGAGTATCTCCTTCACTTTTGCTGGAATCATTTTTGCTCTAGTAACCTCTGCTGTTGTTCAGTGAATTTGATCAGTTCAGGGAAAAAACAGTGAAAATCCTCTGATAACCTTGGATAGAGCCGCTTCACTTCGTTGAGTGTACTGCCCAGTGGGTTGGGTCTGCGCAGGCGCAATGCCATGCGCTGATACACCTGCCCAAGCTGTTCCAGATCATGATAAGACCCCATCCAGTCCTCATTGATAATCCGTGGTACCAGCCGTTTCAGTCTCAGGGGGAGCCGATTCTGTTCCAGAGCCAGTAATTTGTAAATTTCCTTTATGAAGCCCAGGCGATCCGTATCACTGTACTGATCCCAGTAACAGTTTAGAAAATGATCATAAAGTATATCAAGGATGATGCCAGCGTAGCGGCGTTGCTCATCTGAAAACAGCCTTTTACTCTGCAACACAAAGTCGCTGTCATCAGTGAAGCGGTCTATCCGTCGATGCAGCGTAATACCCTGCATAATCCCCGGCGAATAGTGATCGGCCAGGGTCACCAACTGCCCACGGGTAAAGTCTGCAATCAGGCTGCCGAGCTGCTGCTCTGGATCGAGGGGAGAGAGAAAAACATGGGCAAGATAATTCACCGCTAAGAGATAACGATTGAGTGGCTAGGTCAGCACAGAGAGTAGCTGCCTGACGACACCTTCGAGCTCCTGACGTGTGGGTCGGGTCTGGCTATAAACCCGCAACCCGCGAACCCCCACCAGGAGGTAGCGAGCCAGTTCATCCAGCCGCTTATCTTTTGCCAGTTCGCCACAGCTCTGTGCATCTACAAGCGCTTGGTAAAACTGCTGTTCATGACTCTTGAACATTTGATCCAGACGCTTTCGGATCACCTCATCATCACCCTCTTCGGCCAACTCAGTGGCCGTATTAATCATCAGGCAACCCTTGATGCTCTCCTCATCCAGCATCTGCTCAACCAGCCGGCTAAAAAAACGCCGGATGCCTTCGAGCGGGCTACCGCCCGATGCCAGCTGCTCCCGCAACTGTTCACTGCTCCGCTCAAAATAGAGATCGAGTGCCTCCAGAAACAGCTGGCGTTTATTTTTAAATGCGCCATACAGGCTACCAGGATGAAGCGCCATCTTGGTGCTGAGTCGCTGTATCGAGGTGCTTGCATAGCCATAACGCCAGAAAACCCGCATGGATTTTTCCAGTACAGCCTCGCGGTTAAATTCAATTGGTCGAGCCATGGCTTTACTTTTACAAGATATTGAGCAATCATTCAATTACTAGTTATTGAGCAATCATTCAATTATCAGTATTTCCCGGTTAATTACCCGAATGGAGAACAGCATGGGCCTACAGCAACAGCTTGATGAGCAGAAAAAAAGCACCATAAACAAGGCGACGCCAGAAATCATCCAGACGATGGGACAAGCCACCGCAGACCTGAAGGCATCCGGCATAGAAAACCGCGCACTGGGATCAGGAGAGCCTATCCCGGACTTCACCCTGCCAAATGCCGAGGGCAAGGAAGTTCGCCTCTCCACGCTGCTAAGCCAAGGCCCTGTGGTACTGAGTATCTATCGAGGAGGCTGGTGCCCTTACTGCAATCTGGAAATTCGCGCCCTGAAGGCAGTACTCCCTGAGATTCAGTCATTGGGGGCAAACCTGATTGCCATTGCCCCGGAATTGCCTGATAAGGTCAAAGAGACTGAGGAGCGACATACCCCTGGATTCGAGATATTAAGTGACGTGGGGAATCGCATCTCTCGCCAACTTGGACTGGTCTTCTCTCTACCCGAATCAATCCGCTCCATCTACGTCGGTTTTGGGATTGATCTGCCCGCCTGCAATGGTGATGAAACCTTTGAACTGCCGCTCCCTGCAACCTTTGTGATCAGAGAGAACGGCACAATCGCCTACCGATTTATTGATGCCGATTACACCCGGCGCATGGAGCCTATGGAGATCATCCAGACATTGAAGTCTCTCTAGAGACAGAGCTGGCAGACTAAGAAAATCACTGCTTTTTTACCAGAGAGGATGCCGACACGATGCGGTTGCGGCCCTGCTCTTTGGCTTTATAAAGGGCAATATCGGCCGCATCCAGCAGACCAGAGGCTGATCCGACCCTTGGAAAATCTGCAACACCAGCACTCAGCGTAACCGAAAAGAGCTCTCCGTTAGCCGTAAAACGTGTCTTTGCAAAGACCAGCCTGATCTCTTCAATAACCAGCTCTGCATGCTCGAGTGTAGTATCGGGCAAAACCACAAGAAACTCCTCACCCCCATAGCGACCGACAACATCACTCCCGCGCAGACGCTCGCACAACAAGCGTGAAAACCCGGCCAGTACTCTGTCACCGGTACTGTGACCATAAGTGTCATTTATTTGCTTGAAGTGGTCGAGATCAATCATGGCGACACTTAAATGGCTGCTCTGGCGCTGTGCCAATGCGAAACTGTTATTCAGCCGCTCCATGATGGTCGCATGATTGAACAGTCCTGTGAGGCTATCTCTTACCATCATCCAGCGCAGGGTTCGGGAACGCCAGACCCTGACCATAACTGATAAGACCAGTTCTTTGGGTCGTATCGGTTTGGTGAGAAAGTCATCGGCTCCGATTTGCAGTGCCTCCAGCTGGTGTACGCGCTCACGCTCAACGGACAGAAATATAATCGGCACACTGACATAGTTGTCCATTTGCCGGACAATCTTTGCCAACTCAATGCCACTGCATTGTGGCATGTAGATATCAAACAGCAGCAGCTCCGGATTGAATTCTGCTAACTGCTCCAGCACTTCAGTAGGATCATGAATAATCCGGGTTGTAATACCTGCCTGTTCCAGCACGATCGAGGCATACTTGGCCTGACTCTGATCATCATCAACAATCAATACCCGGAACGGCGATTCCTCCTCACGGGGCATGAGAGAATCAACCAGGTTAAGTACAGCAGACACATCAACCGGCTTGACGAAAAAACCCTCCATGCCCGCACGGACTGCAGATAACCTGGAATCAAAGTCATCTGACTCAGACAACATGATCATGGGTGGCCGCGATACGGTCTCAGGAAGATCAAAAGCTACTGATATTTTATCAGCTGGAGAATTGACCAATACAGCGGCAGGCGATGTTTCCAGAATTGCACCGCTAAGTGAGCTGGCTGACTCAAACAGTACTACCCGCGCGCCAAGATTCTGTAGATTCTCCACCAACCCGGAAACATCCTCAGTAGATTCACTTAACAGGTAGACCAACTTGGTCAGGGAGTGCAGAGTAGCAGGTAACTCCGGAAACAGCGGCTTGGCTGGAGAGACAGTTGCCTCTGTATCAAGAGCCGGATGGATGCAGAGCTCTATTAGAAGTTTCACGCACGCATCCAGTGAGGCTTGCTCCGTAACTAACAACCCAGCCTTGCGCTCCTTCAGTGCAATCCTGAGCGGCTCAGTTACCTCGCGAGCAACATCGGTAATCTGGCTAAAGCCAAAAGTGCCTCCGGCACCAGCCAGGTTATGAGTGAGACGATACAGTCCCTCCAGAAGGTCCAGATCATCAGGCTGTTTTCTGACGGCTGACCACTGACGCTCAATCTCCCTGCCACGTTCAGGCAGCTGTGCCTTAAAGGCACGGGATACTGCCTCCAACTGCTCGAGGATGGAGGCTTGATCAGCCATGATCGTATCCGCTAGAGTTTCCCATCAAGCTTCTCCTGCACTTCCTGCTCAAAGTTCTCCGACACCGGCTTGTTGATATAACTGTCACAACCGGACTTGAGGGCCGCCTCACTCTCCTGGCTCATCACCGAAGCAGTAACCGCCACAATCAATCCGGTATAACCTGCATCTCGCAAGGCAGTAGTCGCTTGATGGCCATCCATCACAGGCATGTGCATATCCATTAAAACAATATCGTATTCAGAGGCCAACGCTTTCTCCATCCCAGTCTTGCCATTCTCCGCCAGATCTACATCGTGACCCTTCAGTCCCAGACGCAAACTCAGCATGCGACTGATCATCAGGTCATCCTCCACCAACAATATTTTTGCCACTATCCGGTACCTCCATTAACAGGAATAGTAAAAACGAACTGACTGCCCTTGCCGAGTTGGCTTGTGACGCTGATCTCGCCACCATGGAGCTGTACCAGTTGCTTGGTAATAGCCAGCCCAAGCCCTGATCCACCCAGGTTTCGGGTACTGGAACTGTCAATCTGGCTGAATTTGTCAAAGATAACCGGCAGATCCTCTGCTGCAATCCCACTACCCGTATCCGCGACGGTCAGCTGGACAAATCCGTCTATCAATTCCGACCCCACCTGGATAGTGCCGTGTTGAGTAAACTTGATTGCATTGCCTATAAGATTGATCAGAATCTGCTGCAGCCGCAAAGGATCTGCATACATCAACTCATCAGCTGTCCTATTAACCAGCTCCAGCCCTTTTTTTTCCGCCGATGGTTCTAATTTACTCATCACCGAATCTGTTACCTCTCTGGCTGAGATCATCTCTCGATGCAACCGCATGCTACCCGCCTCAATCTTGGACAGGTCTAACAGATCATTGATCAGGGCCAGCAGATGCTGGCCTGATGCATCCATATCTGCAGCAATGGCAGCTACCGTCTCAGAAGGTGGCAAGGCCTCGGCTTTTTTCAATAACGGCAGGTAGCCAAGAATCACCGTGAGCGGCGTACGCAGTTCATGACTCATCATATTCAGGAACTCGGATTTCTGCCGGTTGGATCGTTCTGCAAGATTCTTGGCATGTATTAAGGAATGTTCTGCCTCTTTTTGTAGCGTAATATCCAACACTGTACCGACATAGATCGGGTCACTATCGACCCGGGCCTCACCAACTGACAGCAGCATAGGAAAGACCGTTCCATCTTTGCGTCGACCACTCACCTCTCGCCCTATCCCGATAATCTTGGCATTTCTCGTCTGCTGATAGTTCTGTAGATAGCTGTCATGTTCGGAGTGGTAAGGCTCTGGCATAAGCATCTTCACATTATGTCCAACCACCTCGTCACCAGCGTAGCCAAATATCTCCTCCGCAGCCGGGTTAAAGCGCCTTACTGAGCCGTGCTTATCAATAGTGATGACCGCTGTGACTGCGGAATCTACTATCATATTGGTGGTTCGCTCACTCAATGCCAGTTCCTGAGTGCGCTGTTCCACCAGATACCTCACCTTGGCCTCACGATAACGCAGGACGCGCACATATTGTGTGAGCAGAAGACTCATCAACAGTCCCGCCACAAGGATGACCCATGGCCCGCCCGTGCCGCCATCGGCGATAAATCGGTCTGTTGGGGTGAGGTCAATTCGCCAGGTTCGCCCCGCAACCGCAAGTGATGCAGTATAAGTTGGCGCCTCTGCTACCTGGCTTTCAACATCATTGGAATAGAGTATGGTGGGGTTTTCCGAGACGGTGCTATCCCAGATCTTCATGCTGAATTCAGCGGGATCGATATGGGACAGCTCGAATACCTTGCTGACGATGCGTGCGATGCGATAAACGCCGAGATTAAAACCACGCAGCTGCCCTGATTCATCCTGACTAAACAAAGGTGCTGCTATCAGGATTCCCTGATCGCCCTGGAGCAGTTGAATGCCTGTTGTGGCTCGCACCTCACCACTCGCTGTTGCCTGTTGCATAACAGCCTTCCGGGATGAATTTGACGCAAGATCAAATCCAATGACAATCTCATTTCCGATAAGTGGCTCTACATAGTAGACCGGGTAATATTCAGCCCGTTTATCTGCAGCGACCATCGTTCCTGCACGGGAACCCTGGGTAATAACGTAATTTTCAAAACCTTCATTTCGCGCCTGCCGCTCATGCCCAGCCCTTTCATCATCTCTGATCCTGGGTGCCCACTCCAATGCCTGGATCGTGTCGAATCGGGCTAGTTTTGACTTGGTGTAGATTTCGAACTCCCCCCGGTCAACGTGCTGAGAGGACTGAAACAGGGAATTCAGGCTGAGCAGTACTTCAATATTAATGGCTAGCTCTTTATTCAGGGTGGCAACAATACCATCCACACGGTGCTGAAAAATAAGCTGCTGTGAGCGCTTCTCCCACGAGATCGAAAACCTGAATGCAATTACTGTGAGGCTTATCCCGCTTAACAGAATGAGCCAAAGCACCCAGCTCTGTTGGCGTCGTATTGGCATGTAGTGACTGGTGCTCACTTGGCCCCATCAAATGGTTTAAAACCCACCGCCACGAGCACCCCTAACTGATCACCAGGGATAGGGATAGGCCGGCTGTAGTAGAATTCTTGAACCAGGGTACAGCCCAGAGAGCGCAAAAAGAGCAGCTGGCTCTCGTCTTCAACGCCTTCTGCTATGGCCTCAAGATTCAGGCCATCGCTCATTCTGATGATGGCCTCAAGCATTACAGCACCCTGATCGATCGACGATAATTACCGGATCGCTCATGCTTGCCAGAGTGGCGGAGCGTTGTGCCGCCGGATACAGCATCTTTTCTGTCTGTGCTTTGTAGAGGGATATAGAGACGACCGCATGCAACTCGCGGGCCGTGTAGGGCTTTAGTACATAACCATAGGGTTCGGTGATACAGGCCCGTTTGATGAACTCTTCGTCATCGTAGGCGGTCAGGTAGATGATGGGAATAATATTGGTCTGGCGGATTCGTGCAGCCGTCTCAATGCCATCGACCTCGCCCTCCGGAACGATATCCATCAGGATCAGATCAGGCTGCTTGTCACGCGCGACTGTCAGAGCCGCCTCGGATGTGGCGACAACGGCCACAACCTCATAGCCTAACTGCTGTAGTTTGAGGCTGATATCCTGTCCCAAGAGCACGTCATCTTCTACGATCAGTATACGTCCCAAGTGACCCCCCTTGTTTCCTTTAAGGAGCTATCCAACAATCCAGATTGATTTTGAGTCTATCACAGGGGCCTAAAGAGTCATCAGATCCTTGCAGAATAATAGAACTTAAATGAGATGATTGGGCTTTCTAGGCGGTAACTAGGGTAGCTGAAGAAACTGGTAAGCCGTACTAACAGCGGAAGGTTCCAGATGCGGAACGATCCCAAGGCAGGGGGCATCTATGCTCTTTTTCAATGTCTCAACATTGCCCTCAACAAAACGCATATCGGGATCCACCTGACTGCCAACCCAGCCGATCAAATTGGCCCCAGAAGTCAGAATCGATTCAACACTCAGCAGGGCGTGATTGATACAGCCCAGTTTAAGTCCGACAACCAGTATCACAGGCAATTCCAGTGACACCGCCAGCTCTGCGATGGCTCCATCTTCTCCCAGTGGTACACGCCATCCTCCGGCCCCTTCCACCACGACCCAATCGACCTGATCTGCCAATTCATCGAAGCAGTGCCTGATCCTGGAAAAATCGATAGCGACACCAGCCTGCCGGGCAGCAAGATGGGGGGCAATCGGTGGTTCAAACAGGTAGGGGTTCAGCGTTGCATAATCTATCAGCCCTGTGGATTGGGCCTGTAGTTGCAAGGCATCACTGTTGCGCCAGCCATAGATCGTTTGTTCCGCACCCGCGGCTACCGGCTTCATAGCGGCAACACGATAGCCACGATCCTGCAGCAACCGCATCAGCCCCAGTGTAACCACTGTTTTGCCGCTGTCGGTATCGGTTCCGGTGATGAAAAAACCGATGTTCATTTAAACTCAGCTGACCTTGCCAGCGTGGCCCAGTGAATGGGTAATCTGATCAAGAGAGACCGAGGGGGCATTTGATTTATGACCTGCCTCTGGTGCCCAGGCATGGCCGTAGACCACTTCATAACTGGCAGGCAGTACTCCCTCATCCGTGCGAAACATTTCATAGGCCGACTGCATCGCCTGGATACGTCCTTTACCTGTCAAGCCCCGTTGCCGATCACTGTTGACGTTGTGCGCACCCAGGACCTTCAGATCCCGCATCAGCCCCGTGACCCGCTCATAGGTGAGGATCATCCGATCCACATCCATCACCGGATCGGCCAGCCCGGCGCGCAGCAGGGCATCACCTACATCGTGCATGTCGATAAAGTTGCTGACATGGGAACCCTCATCCACCGCCGCCCAGGCGGCCCGCAGCTCCTTCAGCGTATCCGGCCCGAAGGTGGTAAACATCAACAAGCCACCCGGACGCAGTACCCGGCGAAACTCACCGAAGGTACTGTCCAGGTCATTGCTCCACTGTATAGCCGCATTGGAGTAGATCAGGTCAACACTCTGATCAGCTAGTGGCAGCAGTTCCAGGTCACCACAGATACAGCGCGGTTTGCGCAACCAACTACCGCGCTTGCGTGTCTGCAACAACATCGGAAAAGCAAAATCCAAAGCCAAAATCCTGGATTTGCGATAGCGACTGGCCAGGGCGGCTGTCGCTACTCCGGTACCGGCGCCTACATCCAGAATCACCTCCGGCTGCAGACGCACCAGCGCCAAACGATCCAGCATCCGTTGACCGATTTCCCGCTGCAGCACCGCTACCTGGTCATACTGTTCCGCGGCCCGGGAAAAGGCGAGACGGGCCTGTCGTTTATCGATAGTGAATCTCTGGTCAGGCATTATTCGATCCGAGGAAATGATTCAGCGCCCGGAGGCACTGCTGCGGGTGGGACAAAAACGGCGCGTGGGCACAACCCTGTAAAATCAGTATTTCAGCATCCGGCATCATCTGTTCAATCTCATCACAGAGATCGGCAGGTACCAGCGTATCCCGCTCACCAAACAGCCAGAGGGTCGGGCACTGGATTTCAGTTAAACTGGTACGAAGATCGACATTCAATAGCAGGTCTAGTCCGTGCTCCAACGCCAGGGGATCGGCCTCCGGTCGCATGGCGATATCCTTGCGTAGCAGGCGTAAGGTCTCCCGTGCCACCTCATCACCCTGCACCTGCAGGGAGAGGAAACGTTCCAGTGTCTGATGCGGATCACGGCTCAGCGCCTTGGCAAACAGTTTAAGCGTGGCAAGCGCCATGGCATGCGGCCACTGTTCTCCCACAACAAACTTGGGGCTCGATGTAACCAGTACCAGCTTGGAGATACGCCCCGGCTCCAGCACTGCGGCACGTTGTGCCAGTTGACCGCCCAGCGACCAGCCGACCCAGACGGCATTGGCTGGGGCAACAGCGAGACAGGCCTGAACCCAATCATCCAGCTTAGATCGGTCAGGTTCATAGGTACTCGCGCCATGCCCCGGCATCTCAATTATGGTGACCCTGTAGTGGCGGGACAGCGACGCCACAACCGGGCTCCAGACAGCGGCATTCATTCCCCAGCCATGCAGCAACACTAGGTCGGGACCCTGCCCATATGTCTCATGAAATAACTTCATTTGCTGTTCCCCTGATCCAGTCGACCCAGGGCATCCAACAATCGATCAACCTGTTCAGCTGTATGACTGGCTGAGAGCGTGACCCGTAACCGCGCACTCCCCTCGGGAACGGTCGGTGGCCGGATAGCCGTGACCAGTAAACCCTCCTCCTCCAGTGCTCGACTCCAGCTGATGGCTCGTTCGGCGCTGCCCGCCAGTAGCGGCTGAATCGCTGTCTCAGAGTCCATCAACAGAAGGCCCAACTGCTCCGCTCCGGCTCGAAACTGCCGAATCAGCTGTTGCAACTGTTCACGCCGCCAGGACTCCTTTTGTACCAGTCGCAGACTGGCGCGCGTGGCCTCAGCCACCGGTGGTGGCAGTGCTGTGGTGTAAATATAACTGCGTGACTGCTGAATGAGCGTCTCGATCAGCTCTTCTGAACCAGCAACAAAGGCACCAAAGGTTCCAAACGCCTTGCCCAGTGTTCCCATCAGGACAGGTACATCGGTCTGACCCAGACCAAAATGATCCACGCTGCCCCGGCCATCACTACCCAGCACACCCAGGCCATGGGCATCGTCCACCAACAACCAGGCGTCCCGTCCGGCACACAGTGTGGCCAGCTCAGGTAGAGGCGCGAGATCACCATCCATACTGAAGACACCATCAACGGCCACCAGGGCCTCACCGCCCGAGTGGTTATCCAGCTGGCTGGCCAGGGCAGCCATATCATTATGTGCATAGCGTTTCAGATGGGCGCGGGAGAGCAGCCCGCCATCAATCAGCGAGGCATGATTGAGACGATCCTGATAGATCGTGTCACCCCGACCAAGCAGGGCAGTGATGACCCCCTGATTCGCCATGTAGCCGGTGGAATAGAGCAGCGCACGGGATCTGCCGGTAAACGCTGCCAGCTCCTCTTCCAGGGCGTGATGGGCCGTGCTGTGCCCGGACACCAGATGGGCGGAACCGCTGCCGGCACCGTATTTACTGGCACCGTGTTGCATAGCCGCGATCACCTCGGGGTGATTGGCCAATCCAAGATAGTCATTGCTGCAAAAACTGAGCAGCTCAACACCATCCACCTGCAACAACGGCCCCTGCGGCGAACCGAGCACCCGTCTGCGTCGATAGAGGTGTTCGGCCCGTCGCCGATCCAGTTCTTGTTGCAGTGATTTCATTATTCGTCTATTGGTTTGGCGCTCTTCATGGATACGGGATGGGAGCCCTTGTGTAGCCCAAAAAAGCCTTGTCGTTCAACCAAACTCAATCTCCATGCGTACCTTCTTTTTGCTGTCACACTCTTTTTCGGTCGCCTGTAACTCCTGTGACGTCTCAAAATTCAGGCCGAGACGATCAAACAGCTGGCGATCGGCGTCAGCGTTGGGATTCTCTGTAGTCAACAGACGCTCGCCATAGAACATGGAGTTGGCACCGGCCATAAAACAGAGCGCCTGCATCTCATCGCTCATCTCGGTACGACCGGCAGAGAGGCGCACATAGGATTGCGGCATCAGGATTCTGGTAACGGCGATGGTCCTGATAAATTCAAACGGATCCAGCTCCTCAACACCGTAGAGCGGCGTACCTTCCACCTGTACCAGCATGTTAATCGGCACTGATTCAGGATGTTTGGGTAGATTAGAGAGCTCACGCAGCATGGAAGCGCGATCACGGCGTGACTCGCCCATACCCAAGATACCCCCACTGCAGACATTTATGCCCCGATCACGTACCCGGGCAAGTGTGTCCAGGCGATCCTGATAGGTTCGGGTAGTCACCACATTGCCATAGAATTCGGGCGATGTATCAAGATTATGATTGTAGTAATCCAGCCCCGCGTCTTTGAGGCTCTGTGCCTGCGATTCAGTCAACATGCCGAGGGTCACACAGGTCTCCATGCCCATATCGTGAACGGCCCTGATCATCTCCACAACCCGCTCCAGATTCTTGTCCGTCGGATTACGCCAGGCCGCCCCCATGCAGAATCGGGTCGCACCTTTCTCCTTGGCATCGGTCGCTGCCCTTTTCACCTCATCCAGTGGCAACAGCTTCTCTTTTTCCAGATCTGTGGCATTTTTGGCGCTTTGTGAGCAGTAGCCACAATCCTCAGAGCAGGCACCGGTCTTGACGCTCAACAGGGTACTCACCTGTACCTTGTTGGGATCGAATTGCTGACGATGAACGGTTTGCGCCTGAAACATGAGATCATTGAAAGGCAGATTGAACAGTGCTTCAATCTCATCCAGACTCCAGTCGTGTTTTGTTTTTGCTTCGTTCATAATCTGCGTGCCTCTTACGCTGTCAAATGTGACAGGGATGGTGGGTAGTGGTGAGATGGGGGCCCTGTAACAGCCCGCTATAATACCTGAGCAAGGTCGCTCGTCAACCAAAATGGATTTACATGGTGAACAATTGTATAAATATTATGCTAGATGCGCTTTTTCCGTCCCACTGCCCGCTCTGCCTGACCCCCTCCAGTGACGTGCTCTGCCCGGGCTGTATGGATGATCTGCCGATCAACCGCCACTGCTGTCGGCGCTGCGCCATGCCGATAACAGATCCACACAGCGCACTCTGCGGACACTGTCTGCAAGCACCGCCAATCATTGACTGCAGCCGGATCCCGTTTCGTTATGCAGACCCCATCGACCAGATGATCGGACAGTACAAATTCTCAGCAAATCTGGCAAATGGCCGCATCCTCAGTCAACTCTGGCTAGGACATCAGCAGACGCCTGTTGAACTGCCCGAGTTGTTGATCCCCATTCCACTGCATCCGGAGCGTTTATGCCGCCGCGGCTTCAACCAGGCGCTGGAGTTGGCCAGACCGTTGGGGCGTCATTTTGGTATAGCAGTCAATCATAAGAGCTGCGAGAGAGTGCTAAATACACCCCCTCAGGCCGGATTAAAAAGACAACAACGAAAACAGAACTTGCGCGGTAGCTTCAGGTTAAAACAGCGACTCAAAGTAGAGCATGTTGCGCTGGTAGATGATGTTGTCACCACAGGAAGCACCGTATTCGAGCTGGCCCGCCTGTTAAAAAAATCTGGTATCCGGCGAGTTGATGTCTGGGCACTCGCCCGCACCCCCTGAGAAGAGATATTAGTAAACCAAATCCAGCCTATTCAGTTGCCTTGAGTCATAGCCAAGCCACATTCGTTCCCTATAATTGGATATAGAGTGATCAGAGTCCCAATCAACATCTGCCAAAAAGGAAAAGAATCATGCTTGGAGAAACGCACGATATCCTCCACGAATTTCCCAATCTGGAGGAGACCATTAAACAGCTGCACGAAAAAGACCCACAATTTGCCAGTCTGATGGATAACCACGACGCACTGGACAGCGAAATCCGCAACCTGGAAGAGCTGAACCAGCCGATTGATGACTTGGAAATGGAAGAGCTGAAAAAGAGACGCACACTGCTCAAGGATCAGATCTACCAGTATTTGCGCGACAACAAATAACCGTTTACTACTGACTTGATGAGGGATGCTGCCTTGGCATCTCTCGTCATATAGATTCAGGCTGTCGGATTCAGTGTGGTCTTTTGGGTGGATGAAATGGATATTTAAACCGCATACCGGCTAAAATCTCCTGATATTTCATTACTGACCAAGAAAAGAGTCCTATGCCACAACTGAAACTCGGTATCCCCAAGGGCAGCCTTGAGAGCGCTACGCTCTCACTGTTCAAACAGGCTGGCTGGAACATAAGCCCGCGCTCACGCAACTATTTTCCCTCAATCGATGATGCTGGTATCAGCTGTGCGCTGGTGCGCTCCCAAGAGATGGCCCCCTACGTGGCCAATGGCACAATCGACCTCGGCCTGACCGGCCATGACTGGATCCTGGAAACAGCGTCCGAAAATGAAGTTGAAGAGATCTCTGAGCTGGTCTATTCAAAGAGTTCTGATCAGCCCTGCCGGTGGGTGCTTGTTGTACCCAAGGAGTCACCGATACAGTGTATTGAAGATCTGGAGGGTAAAAAGATCTCAACTGAGCTGGTCTCCTTTACCAAGCGCTACCTGGAGGAAAGAGGTATCAATGCCGAGGTTGAGTTCTCCTGGGGTGCTACAGAAGCCAAAGTGGTGGAGGGTCTGGTGGATGCAGTGGTCGAGATCACAGAGACTGGCAGCACTATCCGTGCTCACGGCTTGCGTATCGTCTGCGACATTCTGCACACCGAGACGCGTCTGATTGCCAACAAGGCAGCCATGCAGGATCCCTGGAAACGGCAGAAGATTGAGCAGATCGCCACCTTGCTGAAGGCAGCGCTGACCGCTCGTCAAAAAGTCGCGCTTAAGATGAATGTCCCGTCGGATCAGCTCGAACAGATTATTGGCATGTTGCCCAGTCTGCATGCACCAACCGTCAGTCATCTGTTCGATCAGGAGTGGCTGGCCATTGAGACAGTGGTAAATTCTGGCGAAGTAAGAGACCTGATACCCCGTCTGGTGGCCGCTGGTGCCGAAGGCATACTCGAGTATGAACTGAGAAAAATGGTCTGATTAATCAGCGCTGATCCAACCAGTCACCAATGGTTGGCGGGATCAGCGCCTGCGCCTTGCCACTGACATAGACACCGATATGCCCGCCAGGAAAGGCCACTTCAGTATAATCACTCCCACCCAATTGCCCCTTTAAAGCCTTCGAGGCAGCAGGCGGCACCAGGTGGTCCTGCTCACCATAGATATTTAACACGGGGCAGGTGATTTTCTTCAGTTTAACCAGATGACCACCGAGATTAACCCGCCCCTTTATTAATGCATTCTGTTGATAGAACTGTTTAATAAACTGCCGAAATGCCTCCCCTGCCTGATCCGGGCTATCAAATATCCACTGCTCCATGCGCAGAAAGTTTTTTGCCCGCTCATCATCATCCAGTGAATCCAGCAGATGAACATATTTCTGTCCAGCCAGGGTGAAGGGTTTCAATGCGAGAAAGGTCCAGTTAAGAAATTCCCCGGGAATATTGCCCTGGGCATCCACCAGCAGATCCACATCCAGATGTTGCACCCAGGCACTCAACATATTATCTGCTGTTTGAAAGTCTACCGGAGTCACCATGGTGATCAGGTTCCGGACCTTTGCCTGATGCAAGGCGGTGTAACAGAGACTGAGCGCACCACCCTGACATATACCAAGCAGATTCAGCTGCTCAACGCCGTGGCGCAGACGGACCTGATTAACACAGCGATCAATATATCCATTCACATAGTCATCCAGAGTTAACAGGCGATCGGCGCCATCCGGATAGCCCCAATCGATCAGATAGACTTCCTGCCCAGTGGCCAGCAAGCTCTTGATCGTTGATCTGTCTTCCTGGATATCGGTCATATAGGGCCTGTTGACCAATGCATAAACAATCAGCAGGGGTATCGTGTTTACAGGGCGGGTAACCGATGGATTGGGCAGATAGCGATAGAGCGTCAGTTTATCTTCACGATAAATCACTTCTCTGGGAGAAACACCGGCGGGAACTTCTCCGACACTGAACAGACGTTCTACCCCTGCCTGTAGTTTCTGGCCGTAATCTGCCGCCTCTTCAGCTAGTTTTTCAGGTTTGATATCAATGGGTGGCATCTTAGGACCTGTTAACACTAGGCGGATGACCAGCGTTGGCGCGCTTACGGGAGACTGCCTTTTTCTTTGGAACTTTTATCTTGGCTGTCGCTTTACTATTCAACATCTCCGCCTGCAACTGTTTTATTACCTTACGATCATCATAGGCCCGCTGCTCGAGTGCACGGAAATCTCGCGTCGTCGGCATCCCCAAGGCAGTGAAACTGTCATCCAACATGGTGCGCATATGCAGCTTTACAGCCATCTGACTGTTGATTAATTCACCATAGAGTTTGACATACTCCGGTGTCATAACCTGCTCGGCATAGACCGATTCACTGGCCTCCACCCAGAGGTCATAGAGTGCCCTGGCAGACTCTATACGCTCACCCTGCGAATCGAGTTGCGTTACCTTCTCCTGTAACCGGACTACTGCACTGTTGCCGAGATCAACAAAGAATCGTTCATAAGCCAGCCGCGCCTTCTGATACGTCATCAATCGGGCGATCATCTCCCTTTGTTGTGCTTGACTGCGATGCCCTATACCCAAACCAGGAAACGAAAAGAGACGTTGAAGATAGGCGGTTGAGTTATCAATCGCTGAATCGGAGAGCATATCCTCGGGGATCGGGTTCATGGCGCCGGTAATACCAGCGATGATGCCACGCAGATCACCAAACGTCTGCTGGATGGCTGATTGCCAGTCAAACTCATCAGCAGAATTTTCTCGATTCTGCGCGAACAGCTCTGCCAATTGAAACAGTTGCTTCGCCTGCGCAACGGTCTTACCAAGCAGCTCCTGCATCAGCTCAGGGGCAGAGGGTGCCAGCGTCTGCCACCACTGATTCAACGCCATCTCCCAGGGATTTACAGCGGCCGAATGGTCGCCCCCAGAAGCGCCTGCCTTTTCGCCCCACTGGTTCCAGAACGCTTGCTGGGCCGCCAGCCAGTCATCACCAAACAAATCCCGCTCCCCCATTGCTCATCAACCCTGCGTTGTTAACCTCCTGCATACTAGCACGCAAGGTATTGTAGTGCGGTGCAGCATTTTGCATTACACTGCTCCTCTGAATGTAATACATTATGCAATATCTACGACGCCAAGTGGCGCAAATTCAAAGGGAGTGACCATAGCAGTGACAGCTATAGCCCCCCATATATGACAGCAGAAGGTGATACGCATGAGTGAGAACATCGTAATCGTAGCAGCAGGTAGAACCGCTATTGGCAGTTTTTCCGGTACCCTGGCCGGAATCCCCGCCAGCGAACTGGGTGCCAAGGTTATTGCCGGCCTCCTGGAAAAGACCAAGCTCTCCCCAAACCAGATCGATGAAGTGATCCTCGGACAGGTTCTAACCGCTGGCTGCGGGCAAAATCCTGCGCGCCAGAGCACCCTTGGGGCCGGTTTGCCAAATGAAGTCCCCGCCATGACCATCAATAAAGTGTGTGGCAGTGGTCTGAAGGCGGTCCATCTGGCAATGCAGGCTGTCGCCTGTGGCGATGCCGACATTGTTATCGCTGGTGGTCAGGAGAACATGAGCCTCGCCCCCCATGTTGTTCCCGGATCCCGCAAAGGACAGATGATGGGCGACTGGAAGCTGAAAGACAGCATGATCGTGGATGGTCTATGGGATGCATTCAACCAGTATCACATGGGTGTCACCGCTGAGAATATCGCCACCCAATTCAACTTCAGCCGGGAAGAGCAAGATCAATTTGCTGCGGCATCCCAGCAGAAGGCAGAAGCGGCTCAGAAGGCCAACCGTTTCCAGGATGAGATCATCCCGATCGAAATACCCCAGCGTAAAGGCGACCCGGTAATATTCAGCAGTGACGAATTCCCCCGTCATGGCACTACCGCAGAGAAGCTGGGTAACCTGCGCCCCGCTTTTGATCGTGAAGGAACGGTTACCGCAGGCAATGCATCGGGTCTCAATGATGGTGCTGCTGCTGTAATTGTCATGAAAGAGAGCAAGGCCCTGGAACTGGGGTTGACCCCCATGGCTCGTCTAAAGGCATTTGCTGCCAGCGGTGTTGATCCCTCCATCATGGGAACCGGCCCCATTCCCGCGTCCACCAAGTGCCTGGAAAAGGCCGGCTGGAGCGTACACGATCTGGATCTGGTTGAAGCCAATGAGGCCTTTGCCGCACAGGCCATGTCAGTTAACAAGGAGATGGGATGGGATCTTGAGAAGATCAATGTCAATGGCGGTGCCATTGCTATTGGTCATCCTATTGGTGCCTCTGGTGCCCGCATCCTGGTCTCATTGATCCATGAAATGACCCGACGCGATGCAAAAAAAGGGCTGGCAACACTCTGTATCGGTGGCGGCATGGGTGTCGCCCTGGCCGTTGAGCGCCCGTAACCGACCGGCGTAAAGAATCCCGGCGACCCTTCTGTGGCAACAGGGTCGTCGGGATCTTCAGGTCGAATTGTTTAAATGCTCTGCCATTTGCTGCTTTTTCATCCATTCGTCCCTCCCCTTGATAACCACTCTGCCAAAGAGTTTTCCCTTTATTATTATTCCCGGGTAAACTGTATCGGTAGATAGCATTTCATACCGAGGATCTGGCTCCATGTCGAACACCAGAATTATAAAAAAGTATCCCAATCGTCGTCTCTACGATACAGAGCTGAGTCGCTATATCACACTCAATGATATTCGCGAACTGGTAATGAAAGGCAGTGATTTCCAGGTGGTAGATACCAACTCGAACGAAGATCTTACCCGCTCCATTCTGTTACAGATCATGCTGGATGAGGAGTCTGGGGGAGAACCACTGTTCAGTGCCAAAATGCTCTCACAGATTATCCGCTTCTACGGTGGAACGGTGCAGGGTATCCTGGCACGCTACCTGGAAGAGAGCCTCTCTATGTTTGTCCAGCAACAAGAACAGCTGAACAACACTGTTAGCGGCGATCCCATGAAAGCCATGACCAGCATGGCCGAGCAGAATATGAAAATCTGGTCAGATATGCAGACCAGTTTCTTTAAGGCGGCCGGTATTGCCAGCGCCAGCAACAGAAAAAAAGAAGAATAACCCCTAGTCCGTCCCCTTAGCAGAGCAAAACCACCCACCTCAATCTGACCGGATGAGGTAACTCCCTACTTGCCTTTGTGCGATGCACAATTTTTTCTGCGAAACTCTTGACACCCCTCCTGAAAGAATCTATGCTGCACCGCAATATTGTTGCGACGCACAAAATAGCGGAGAGATCCCAATGAATGACCCGAAGGCAAATCTGGAACTGATCAAGGATTTTGGCATTAACGGCTACGAAAATATCCGTTCATTGGCAGAAATCAATCTGCGAACATGGGAAAAACTTGTTGAAAAGCAAATGGATGCCTTTGGCCTGTTTGTCGATGCCGGTATCAACCAGCTTGCCGCCAACAAAAACCCACAGGACATTAAAGCTGCACTGGATAACCAGATTGCGCTGGGTAAATCACTGAGCGAGAACATCGCAGTGAAAGGACGCGAGACTGTTGATCTGGCCAATCAGGCTGGTAACGAATACCGCAGCTGGCTGGAGAATGGGATCAATACCTTCAACAGCAAAGTTAATGCAGCAGCGGGCAAAGCTTTCAAAAAATAATGCTGGCTGAGTAATACCTTATCAAGTCCTGAGATGGCTTACTGCCATCTCAGGCAGAGATCCTCCTCTCTCTGAACAGTGCATAGAGAGATTTTCGCCCGGCTCCCCGCCGGGCATTTTTTTGCATACCCCAAATACCCAGTGGTTTACTTGGTATTGGTTTGATCTATCATCACCCTCAAGCTGTTGGATAAACAGCAGAAGCCCCACAAATAGGCGGCTCACAATTGACGGCCCAGAGGGGCAAGCGCTGCAACTATTTTAGCAGCACAGGTATTTTGGGAGGTGAAGTATGACAAAACCAATGCATGACACCCCGATGCTGGACCAGCTCGAGGGAGGCCCCTGGCCAAGCTTTGTAACCGGGCTAAAACGCTTGGCAAAAGATAGCGATATGATGGTCGACCTGCTGGGTCAGCTGGAGACATCCTATGAAACGCGCAAGGGCTACTGGAAAGGCGGCACGGTGGGCGTTATCGGTTACGGCGGTGGTGTTATTCCCCGCTTCACTGAGTTGAAAGATGAAAACCACAAACCCCTGTTTCCCGCTGCCGCAGAATTTCATACCCTGCGTATCATGCCGCCACCCGGTATGCACTACGACTCTAAAACGATTCGCAATCTATGTGATATCTGGGAAAAGTACGGATCAGGCCTGATCGCCTTTCATGGTCAATCCGGCGACATTATGTTTCAGGGCTGCACCACAGAAAATGTCCAGAAGGCATTTGATGAGATCAACAAGGCCGGATTTGATATGGGCGGTGCTGGCCCGGCAGTCAGAACCGGCATGTCCTGTGTCGGGGCCGCTCGCTGCGAGCAATCCTGCTATGACGAGGCACGCGCCATGCGTACCTGTGTCAACGCCAACCTGGATGATATGCACCGCCCCGCACTGCCCTACAAGCTCAAATTCAAGGCTTCAGGCTGTGCCAATGACTGCATGAACTCCATCCAGCGGGCCGATGTCGCGATGATCGGTACCTGGCGTGATGATATCAAGGTCGACCAAGCTGAGGTGAAAAACTTCATCACTAAGAAAGGCCGCAAATATGTCATCGACAACGTTATTACCCGCTGCCCAACCCAAGCACTCTCACTGAATGATGATGATACCCTGGGGATTGATAACCACAACTGCGTGCGCTGCATGCACTGTATCAACGTCATGACCAAGGCCCTCTCTCCCGGTGATGACAAGGGTGTTACGATTCTCGTTGGCGGCAAACGCACACTGAAAATTGGCGATCTGATGGGCACGGTTATCGTACCGTTCCATAAGATGGAGACAGATGAGGATTACGAGTGGCTTGAAGAACTCAGTACCGAAATTCTCGATTTCTTCGCTGAAAACGCGCTGGAACATGAGCGCACGGGTGAGATGATCGAGCGCATCGGTCTGATCAACTTCCTGGAAGGTCTGGGCCTGGAGATTGAGCCCGAGATGATTTCCCAGCCCAGGACCAATCCCTATGTCCGTACGGATGACTGGGACGAAGAGGCCGCCAAATGGAATGAGCGGAAGGCACAAGCAAACTAAACGGATGACAGTGACACCCGGTGTAAATCACCGGGTGTCGTTTACTGGCTCAGCCGGTCATATAATCGAGTAACAGACCAAAAAAAATCATCATCCCGACGCAATTGTTATTTAGAAAGGCAGTAAAACAAGCCGCAGGTTCACGATTGCTAATCAACTGCTGCTGCCGCACAAACAGTAACAACGCGACAACCAGACCCGCATAGTAGAAAAGGCCCAGTCCCACCGCTATTCCCACCACCACCAACAATCCGATCATAACCAGCTGCAGCAGACCGATAATCAGACGATCATACTGACCGAACAGAATAGCTGTCGATTTCACACCGATTCGCAGGTCATCTTCCCTATCGACCATGGCATACTCAGTATCGTAGACTAGCGCCCATATGATCGCTGCCACATAGAGTAGCCAAGCCACCAGTGGAATAGTTTCGGTCAGGGCCATGTAGGCCATGGGCACAGCCCAGCCAAAGGCCATGCCTAACACCAGTTGCGGGAGATGGGTAAAGCGCTTCATAAACGGATAGAGCGCCGCCAGGGCTACCGCAACAAAAGACATCAGGATAGTCTGCTGATTGAGCAGTAACACCAACCCAAAGGCGATCAGACAGAGGATGGCAAAGATCCAGAGCGCCTCCCGGGGCGCCACCAACCCTGTGGCCAGAGGCCGTCCACAGGTCCGTGCTACCTCACCATCAAAATTACGATCCGCATAATCATTTATGGCGCAGCCAGCAGAGCGCATCAACGCCACACCGAGAATAAAGATCAGCACCACACCCCAGCGTGGCGCGCCCGCACCGGCGATCCAGAGCGCCCAGAGCGCGGGCCAGAGCAGCAACAGAATGCCGATCGGCTTATCCAGTCTTATCAGACGAATATAACCATCCAGCTGCTGCTGGAATGAGCGGGGTGTCATTGCGGTCTTGATCTCAAACTCCGGGTGACTCATTTATCATTCTCTGGAATATCAGGTAAAAAGATCTCGTTCACCAGCAAGGGTTTTTTTGCCAGATGAAACAGAGTGCGACGCCCCCAGATTACCTTGGTCGGTGACAGGTGCTGGGTTGCCGTGATGAACAGACTGTGCCCTGGCAACAAGCGAGCCATCTGCGTAACACCTCGCTGCATGGTCGGGTCAGCAAACAGCACCTCACCCAGCGGACGTTCACCCAACAGAGACAATCGCCTGGTCGCTCCAGTGAGACTACGCACTGGAATTAATGTCCTGGCAAAGACCCAGGGTACACCATCACAGATCAACTCTACCTCACGTATTATGGCAATCCCACCCCGACGCATACCCAACAGACGCGCCTCACTATAGAGTGGCCGGTCCCAACCCTGACGCAACACATTGACCCGAAATGAATCCTTTGAGGCGGCCTTCAACCTTGCCGTCAATGAGCCACGGTCACGCAACCAGTGCACCATTCCGTCAGGTGCATCGCGGTGCCGCAGCCGGCTCCATGTCGCCCAGTTTGGCTCCCGCCTGCCCAGCAATCCCATCTACTACGATCCGATTAATTGATGACTACAAGCAGATATTATCTCTGATTTCAGGGTGCTTTTCTCCAACAAATATTATTCATGACGATCACCCAATCAGGCATTGATATAGTGCTGCCTATCCCCTATCCAGCGACGGACCAATGGACCAACTCGTTCCGGATAGTCATCCAGCAACAGCTGGGCCGCTACCTGGACCTCATCCAGCAACGGCTGATCACGTAGCAGATCAGCAATCCGAAACTGCATCTCACCCGTCTGTCGGGTACCCAGGACCTCTCCTGGACCCCGCAACTCGAGGTCTTTCTGTGCAATCACAAAGCCATCACCGGTCTCTCTCATGACCCCCAAACGTTGCTGGGCATTCTGGGACAGCGGCGGGTGATACATCAGCACACAATGACTCTCCACGGCACCACGCCCAACACGGCCGCGCAGTTGATGCAATTGCGCCAGACCAAGACGCTCCGGGTTCTCAATGATCATCAGGCTTGCCTTCGGTACATCCACGCCCACCTCGATAACCGTTGTAGCAACGAGCAGATTCAGCTCGCCCTGCTTAAATGCCGCCATGACCGCCTCTTTTTCTGCCGCCTTCAATCGCCCATGCACCAACCCGATGCGCAGCTCGGGCAGGGCCTCCTGAAGGGCGAGCCGGGTATCTTCAGCGGCCTGGCACTGCAATGCATCTGACTCATCGATCAAGGTACAGACCCAGTAGGCCTGGCGCCCCTCTACACAGGCCTTTCGAACCCGTTCCACCACATCAGCTCTACGGCTGTCAGGTATAACCACGGTCGCAACCGGTGTGCGACCTGGCGGCAGTTCATCGATAATCGACAGATCGAGGTCAGCATAAGCTGTCATGGCCAGCGTGCGGGGAATCGGCGTGGCGGTCATGATTAACTGGTGTGGCACTTTTTCACCCCCGCCCTTGTTGCGTAGTGCCATCCGCTGATGCACGCCAAAACGGTGCTGCTCATCGATAATGACTAATCCAAGTCTGTTGAAAACCACATCATCCTGAAACAGGGCATGGGTTCCTACCACGATTGGCGATCGGCCGTCGGCCAAATCTGCCAGCAACTGCTCCCGAATTCGCCCCTTGTGTCGCCCGGTCAACCATGACACATCCAGACCGAGTCGCTGAAACCACTCACGCAACACCCGCAAATGCTGTTCCGCCAACAGTTCAGTAGGAGCCATCAAGGCAACCTGAAAACCCGCCTCTATCGCCTGTAATGCAGCCAAGGCGGCTACCACGGTCTTACCCGAACCAACATCACCCTGCACCAGACGCAGCATCGGGTGGTCCAACACCAGGTCACTCGATATCTCATCAAGCACCCGCTGTTGCGCTGCCGTCAGCCGAAAAGCCAACTGCCCCATAAACGGCACAGTCAATTGTCCAGTTGGGGATAATACCGCTGCATTGAGCCTTTTTTGACGAAGCCGGGTATCACGCAGGCTGAGCTGATGAGCCATCAGCTCCTCAAAGGCCAGCCGCTGCTGTGCCGGATGAGTCCCCTCCAGCAGCGCCTCCCTGGGGGCGTCGGGTGGCGGCCGATGCAGGTAGCTCAAGGCCGCGGCCAGATCAGGCAGTCGAAATCGGCTCAACAGCTCGTGCGGCAACCACTCGGGCAGGGAATCCGGCCGGGCATCCAGTATCGCCATGGCACGGCTCGCCATACCCCGCCAGCTTAACTGGTGCATGCCATCCGTTGAGGGATAGACCGGGGTCAGCGCCTCCTCCATTGCAGGTGCGTCAGAACCATCGATATGCTGATACTCGGGATGAACCATCTCGTAGCAGTTCGGTCCGTTTCGTATCTCGCCATAGCAACGAATTCGGTTACCCCGAACCAGGGTCGCTTTCTGGGCATTGGAAAAATGAAAAAAACGCAAAATAAGGCTACCCGTCCCATCCGCCAGCTTTACCAGTAATGAACGGCGGCGACCAAAACGGATATCTGCCAGTTCTATCTCTCCCTCAATGACCACACTGTCACCAGGCCGCAGAGATCCAATGGGGACAACCCGGGTACGATCCTGATAACGAAAGGGCAGATGAAACAGAATATCCTGGACACTTGTGATACCAATCTTGGCCAGTTTCTCGGCATTGCGCGGGCCAACACCTTTAAGGGCAGTGACGGGCATCTTGTCGAGAGCCATGACCTTGGTTTGCTGGCCCATCAGAGGGGACCGGCTATCTTTCACATTCATATTCAGATCAGCGTGTGACTGTGGCGTGATAATATTACCAGAATTCCTGTAATAGGAAACTTATAGAGAACGCGAATAGGAGATATCACAATGTCCGTACTGCTGGAGTTTGCCATGTTTCCCACTGACAAAGGTGAGAGCGTCAGTGAATATGTCAGTCAAATTATCAAAATGATCCATGACAGCGGCAGTGACTATCAACTCACGCCAATGGGGACCATTATTGAAACTGACACCCTGTCACAGGCGATGACACTGGTCGAATCGGCCTATCAGGTGCTGGATGATGCGGGCTGCGACCGGGTTTACTCTTCCTTAAAACTGGATATACGTAAAGGCAAGAACAACCGGTTGAAGGGCAAGGTCGAATCGGTGCGAAACAGGATCGGCGACGTGCATTGCTAGGGGTATAAGACATGATCCACCAATCGAAGCTTCAGATTCAGTGCAACGGCCGTGGAACCTATGATATTACGCGTGAGGTTGAGCGTGTTGTACAGGAGTCTGGAATCACCACCGGCCTTTGCCATGTCTTCAGCCACCATACCAGCGCCTCACTGACCCTCTGCGAGAACGCCGACCCGGCCGTTCGGCGTGATCTGGAAACCTTCATGCTTCGCCTGATCCCCGACGGGGATCCAGTCTATGAGCACAGCATGGAGGGTCCGGATGATATGCCAGCCCATATCCGCTCGATTCTGACAAACCTGGACCTGACGCTACCGGTGACTAATGGCCGGTGTGCCAGAGGGATCTGGCAGGGCATCTATCTTTGGGAGCATCGAACAGCGGCACATCGACGATCCTTTACCGTCACCGTACAGGGTGAAAGAGCTAGTACCTAGGCCTAATAAAGCGCCATCACCCCATCCATCTCCACCTGCGCCGCCCTGGGTAGTGCAGCCACGCCAATCGCGGCACGGGCAGGATAGGGTTGGGAAAAATAGTCTGCCATAACGCTGTTGACGACAGGGAAGTGGGTCAGATCAGTGAGGAATACATTCAGCTTCACAACATTATCCAACTCGCCACCAGCGGCTCTGGCAACTGCCTGCAGGTTATCGAACACCCGCCGGATCTGCAGCTCGATATCCCCTTCCACCATCTCCATGGTCTCCGGGACTAACGGAATCTGGCCCGACAGATAGACGGTATCCCCTACCTTAACCGCTTGTGAATAGGTACCAATCGCCTGGGGTGCCAGGTCAGTGCGAATAATCTCTTTTCCATCCACTTGTACTCTTTAATTAGACTATTAGCCTACGCGGTGAATACGCAGAACCGTTTTCAGCTGACGCAGATGGCGCATGATATTGGCAAGATGAACGCGACTGTCTACCGCCACAATAAAATGCAGTGTTGAGGTGAGTCCATCGCGCTCCTCCATCACCACATTCTTGATATTAGAGCCCATTTCCGAGATTGCAGAGGCAACCGAGGCCAGGGCACCCCGCTTGTTGCCGACATCCACTTTGATCTCCGTGGTGAAATCACCGACGGGCTCTTTCTCCCAGCTCACATCCAGCCAACTGTCGCTTTTGCGAAAATCGCCCAGATTTCTGCACTCATGGCGATGCACAACAATACCTTTACCCGGATTGAAGATCGCCACAATCTCATCGCCCGGCAGCGGACGACAGCACTTGGCGAAACCCACCACCATCCCTTCTGTCCCCGTGATAGCCAGTGGAGCCGAATCTACACTCGGTGTGACCGTTTCGCCCTTGGGTAGATCAATAGCTGAATCAACCAATCGACGGGCCACCAGAAATGGCATTCGATTGCCCAGGCCAATCTCTTCCAATAAGGCGTCCTTGGTCTGCAGGTGGAAATCTTTTAGTAGCTGAGCAAGACTCTCAAGTGGGATCTGATCAATATTCAGTTCGTACTGGGCGAGATCTTTATTTAACAAGCGACGCCCCAGGGTGATAGCTTCCTGGTGGCGAAGGTTTTTCAGGTACCCCCGGATATTGGCCCGCGCCTTACCCGTGACCACAAAATTAAGCCAGGCCGCACTTGGATTGGCGGTCTCTGAGGTAATCACCTCCACTGTCTGGCCGCTGTAGAGACGGGTACGCAGCGGCACCATATGTCGATCAACCCGGGCAGCCACCGTGTGGTTACCAACATCAGAGTGGACAGCATAGGCAAAGTCGATCACCGTCGCCCCTTTAGCCAGCACCATGATCTTTCCGCGCGGCGTGAACACATACACCTCATCCGGGAACAGATCTACCTTGACATGCTCCAGGAACTCCATGGAGTCGCCAGCGTCTTTCTGCAGTTCCAGCAGATTCTTGAGCCAGCTAGAGGCATCCGCCTGAGCCATACCTACACCGCTTTGCTTGTCACTGGATTTATAGAGCCAGTGAGCCGCGATACCGGAATCTGCCATTCGGTCCATCTCTACTGTACGAATCTGGATTTCGATAGGCAAACCATGCGGTCCGAACAGGAGGGTATGTAACGACTGATAGCCATTAGCCTTTGGTATGGCGATATAATCTTTAAATCGCCCAGGGACGGGCTTGTAGAGGTTATGCACCACCCCAAGCACCCGGTAACAGGTATCCAGACGATCAACAATAATCCGGAAGGCGTAGACATCAACAACTTCCGAGAACGAGAGCTTCTTATCCCGCATCTTAGTGTAGATACTATAGAGGTGCTTCTCCCGCCCGTGCACCACGCCGACGATACCTTCCTGTTCCAATCGACCGACCAAGGCCGCATCGATATTACTCATGACCTCTTTACGATTGCCCCGGGCAGTTCTGACCGCCTCTTTCAGCGCTCTATAACGCATCGGCCAGTAAGCGGCAAAACAGAGCTCTTCCAGCTCAGTGCGTAAGCGATAGATACCCAGCCTATGGGCGATCGGTGCATAGATTTCCAGTGTCTCCCGGGCAATTCGCCGGCACTTCTCAGGACGCATCACCTCCAGGGTACGCATGTTATGCAGCCGATCAGCCAGCTTGATCATGATGATACGTATGTCCTGGGTCATCGCCAGCAGCATCTTCCGGAAGCTGGCGGCCTGAGCCTCAGCCTTGGAAGGGAAATTGATCTGGTTGAGCTTACTGACACCGTCAACCAGCGTCGCCACTTCCTCCCCAAATGCCTCTTCGAGCTGCGCCTTGGAGACTAAGGTATCTTCCAGAACATCATGCATAATTGCTGCCATAAGACAGCGGTAATCCAAACGAATATCGGCCAGAATCCGGGCAACGGCGAGGGGATGGTAGATGTAGGGTTCGCCACTCAGGCGTTTCTGCCCTTCATGGGCCTCTGCACTGAATACGTAAGAGCGATAGACTTCCCGAACCTGCTCAACACTCAAGTAGGATTCAAGATATGCGCAGAGATCGCTGATTAGAAAGCGGGGTTTGTTGGTTTGCTCAGAGGTTTGTGCGCCGCTGGATTGGTTCATCTGATCATCTAGCGACGGGCTGCGCCTGTTTCAGACGCAGCCACTGTGAATGCCGGTTATTAATATCCGTCGAAAGGCATCTAGAACGGATCCTTTTATCGACCAAATGCCTGATCATCGACATACTCACCACTACCAAAATTGTCATCAAGGGCGGCCATATCCACTTCGGAATCTGATTTTGGTGCAACCACATCATCATCAACCAGACCGGCAGCAATCTCACGCAGCGCGACGACGGTTGCCTTGTCATTTTCCCAGGCCAGTAGTGGGGCAACCCCATGGCTCAACTGACGCGCACGTTTGGTCGCCAGTAATACCAAGTCAAAACGGTTGTCCACATGTTCAAGGCAATCTTCAACTGTAACGCGGGCCATGATCAATTTACTCCGATATTCAAACCACCTACCATCAGGGCAGGAAAGATAATAAAAAATTCCAACGGCATTACTTCACCGGGAACTTTTAATCATATATCAACGGCCTTCCCTGCACCAGTAAAGTTGGCACCTAAATCAGTGCCTTATGCATCTAAGCCAGTAATGAGCGCAGGCGATCCTGCAGTTGCACACTCTGCACCTCCAGGGTCAGCCGCCTGGACATGATAATTGAGCGAAGCTCGCCTAATGCCTGCTCGAACAGGTCATTGACAACAATATAGTCATACTCAGCGTAGTGGGACATCTCCTCTCGAGCCTCCGCCAGACGCCGCCTGATCACCGATTCGCTGTCCTGGCCACGACTGCTGAGCCGCTGTCGCAATGCTTCAGGTGTGGGTGGCAAAATAAAAATCGACACCGTTCCCGGGATTCGTTTTCTCACCTGCTGCGCGCCCTGCCAGTCAATCTCCAGGATCACATCATTACCACAATCCAGCTGATCAAGAATACCGGCCTCAGAGGTACCATAATAATTTCCAAATACCTCGGCATGCTCCAGAAAGTCACCCTCATCAATCATCTGCCGGAAGGCATTGACATCCAGAAAATGATAGTCAACCGCATCCACCTCACCCGGACGCCGTGGTCGGGTGGTGTGCGAGACTGAAACCTTGACTCGATCTTCAGTCTGCACCAGCGCTTTCAACAGGCTGGTCTTTCCCGCCCCTGAGGGGGCCGATACAATAAACAAGGTACCTTTAGTCATAACATTTCCACTGTCTTCAATTTTACTGGTCTCTTCTATCCTGATCCGCTGGATCAGACAGAGACAACTACTCGATGTTCTGCACCTGCTCCCGAATCTGTTCAATCAGCACTTTAAGCTCAACGGATACCCGGGTCATCTCTACATCATTGGATTTTGAAGCCAGCGTATTGGCCTCACGATTAAGCTCTTGCATGAGAAAATCCAGGCGTCGTCCCACAGGTTCATCTCGCGTCAACACGGCTTCCACCTCTTCCAGATGGGTCTGGAGTCTATCCATCTCCTCATCCACATCCAGCCGCTGGGTCAGCAATACCATCTCCTGCTCAATACGCCCCTCATCCAACTCTGTCGTCAGCTCCGCCAGACGCGCACGTAAACGGTCACGCAGGGAAGCCAACAGCTGGGGCATCAAAATTTTTACCTTGGCAATCTCTTCACGCATACTGCCACATCGCTGAACAATCAGCTCAGCCAACCGCCCCCCTTCCCGTTGCCTGGATTCCACCAAGCCGTCCAGGGTCAGCTCCAGCAACTCTGCCGCACTTTTGTGTACCGGCGTAAGATCCATCTCTTCGGTCTCCAGGACACCTGGCCAACGCATGATATCCATTGCGCGTGGCGGCACGGACTCATGCAGCAATCGACCCACATCCCCCGCCGCGTCTATTATCTGCTGGGCAAAACGCTCATTCACTGTCACACCGGCGGATGCTGTTTTCGACGGCACAAAGCGAAACAGGCAATCCACCTTGCCGCGCCCCAAGCGGGCGGCCACCCGCTCTCTTACCAGCGGTTCCAGGGCACGCAACTCTTCCGGCAAGCGAACGAACAGCTCCAGATAACGGTGATTGACCGAGCGTAATTCACAAACCAGCTCCCCTTGACTGTCCCTGCTTTCCCTTCTCGAAAATGAAGTCATACTACATATCATGAGCGCACCTATTATTTATACTTGGAGGAGTACTGCGTATCATCTATAAAAAAGATCGCAGAGACACATGCTTCTATCAGAATCCGGAACAAACCATACGGCACTACTGATAAGGATACGTGTATCATAATGCGCATTCCAACAGAGTGCATCTGGAGTAGACCATTTCTTCATCCACGGAACAGAACAGGGACAGCTTAGCATCCGGAACCATTATCGACTGTTACTCGATTATTAAACTGATCGGTAGCGGTGGATTCAGCCTGATTTACCTGGCGGAGGATGAAGATAACCTGGATCATGTGGTGATCAAGGAGTATCTCCCAAAAAAACTTGCTGTACGCGACAAATTGGGAGAGGTCCAGGTCAGCGCTGAACCCCAGAGAGATGCCTTTCATAATGGTCGCAAGCTGTTCTACCAGGAAGCCAAAGCACTCGCCATGCTGCGCCACCCCAATATTGTCAATGTACGCACTTTCTTCCTGGCCAACAATACAGCTTACCTGGTAATGGATTATGAGCATGGTAAAAACCTCGGCAGCTATGTGAAAAAACGCAACGGTGGGCTCAGCACCACCTTTCTACTCACAGTATTTCCCTCTGTTCTGGATGCGCTTAATCTGATCCATTCCGAAGGCCATCTGCATCTGGACATCAAACCAAGCAACATCCATCTGCGACCTGGCGGCAATCCCCTGTTACTCGATTTTGGTGCGGTACACCAGTTCGCTACCACTCGAAGTCGTCAATCATCCCAGGTTGTCACACCAGGATTTGCCCCCGTGGAACAGTACTACTCATCCGGATATGTGGGGCCCTGGAGCGACGTTTATGCTATTGGCGCCACTATGCGCTCCTGCATTGAGGGCAAGCCACCACCCTCGGCGATCGAGCGTCACGCTAAAGATTCCATGAAACCGATCGCCAGCCTCTACAAGAAACAGTATCCGGCGTATCTGTTGGAGGTAATTGACTGGGCAATGGAAGTCGATCCACTCCTTCGGCCACAAAACGCCGGCATCATGCTGGATGCCCTTAGGCAGGAACAGGGACGCCCCGCGAACAACAGTCAGCCGAAACTTGAAAACCCGGATGAACTCTTCAGGGAGAATAACCAGAAATGAGCGCAATACCCGGAGAATCGGCTCACAGCAGCCTGATAGGTGACCGCAAGATTAATCAGGACAGGTGCATTCTGGTACAGGATGAAGATACCGTGTTACTCGGATTGGCTGATGGCATGGGTGGACACCCCAGAGGAGAAGCGGCTGCTCAGGTTTTGATAGATACCTGCCAGCACTATTTTGACCGCACACCTCACCCTATACTGAATCCGAATGGCTTCTTAACCCGGTTGTTGCACAAGGCCCATGAAAACATCATTGCCTTTGGTTATGACCAACAGCCGGCCATCGACCCCCGGACCACGGCAGTAGCCTGTCTGATCCAGAAAAATATCGCCCATTGGGCCCACGCCGGCGATAGCCGACTCTATCTGTTGCGGGAGCGCCGGGTACTGTCTAAAACCATCGACCACTCCTATGTCGAACGACTCAAACAGCAGGGCGTGATAACCGCCAAAGAGCAGGAGGTTCACCCACAACGGAATTATGTTACACGTTGCTTGGGTGGTTCGCTGAATTCACCAGAAGTCACACTTGGAAAACAGAAACTGGAAGCGGGTGATATCCTGCTTCTCTGCAGCGATGGCCTGTGGGGCAGCATTACTGAAACAGATATCCTGAACACACTATTCAGTAACCTGCCACTTTCCGAGGCTGTACACGCTTTGGCAGAACAGGCGGCCCACAAGGCCTTCCCTGACAGTGACAACATCACCTTAATAGCATTAAAAATGGCAGCGCAGAAGAAAAGTGCGCAGAAGCCCCGTCAGACAGAATCCCCTGAAACAGCCGAAGAGAGCAATCTGGCCCAGGCGATTGCTGAACTGCAGAATGCTATCAATAACTTTGAAACCGAAACTAAGCAGGAGAAAAAATGAGACCCAGCGGCAGAACGCCTGATCAAATGCGAGCCATTCAGATCACCCGAAATTTCACTAAACATGCCGAAGGTTCCGTACTGGTCTGTTTTGGAGATACCAAAGTAATCTGCACCGCCTCAGTGGAAGAGCGCGTACCACCCTTTCTGAAAGGCCGCGGCAAAGGCTGGGTCACAGCAGAGTATGGCATGCTACCCCGCTCAACCGACAGCCGTATGGGGCGGGAAGCAAGTCGTGGAAAACAGGGAGGACGCACCCTGGAGATACAGCGCCTGATTGGCCGTAGTCTACGGGCAATAACCGACCTTGCCGCCCTGGGAGAACGAACCATCACGCTGGACTGTGATGTTATTCAGGCCGATGGTGGGACCCGTACTGCTTCGATATCGGGGGCCTACGTGGCGCTTTGTGATGCGGTAAATAGTTTGAATCTATCAGGCCGATTGAAAAAAGATCCGATCCACGGTCAGCTTGCTTCCGTCTCCGTCGGCATCTACCAGGGCACACCGGTGCTGGACCTTGATTATGCCGAAGACTCAAATGCTGAAACCGACATGAACGTGGTAATGAACGACGCGGGAGCCTTTATTGAAGTACAGGGAACCGCCGAAGGCCATGCCTTTCACATGCAGGAGCTGACTGCCATGCTGGCACTGGCTGAAAAGGGCATCCGTGAAATCATGTCGGCACAACAATCGGCACTGAATAGTTAGTCAGGCCTGCCTTCATTTAACAGCTGTCCCGGCCTAAGGCTGGGACAGCCAAACGATCCAACCGCAACGTTAGGCTACCTGCTGATAACAGACCTGGTTTCTGCCCGCATGCTTGGCTTGATAAAGCGCCCTATCGGCACGCACCATGGCGGGGTCAATCTGTCCCTCTTCTGCACAATATTCACTGATGCCAATACTGATAGTGACTTGAATCTCCTCATCACCCACCTGTATATGCAATCCCTCTATTGCACTACGTACCCGCTCCGCCGTCTTTGTTGCTGAATCAATATCTGTGGACGGCAAAAGTACTGCAAACTCTTCACCACCAATCCGTCCAAGTATATCCGCTTCCCGCAGTGCGGCTGTGATAGATTGAGCCACGATCTTCAGTACCCGGTCCCCTTCCGAGTGGCCATAGGAATCATTGATCCGTTTGAAATGATCTATATCCAGCAACATAACTGCTAAATGATCCAGTTTTCTCTGTACCTTGGACACCTCTTTCTTGGCCAGCGTCATAAACTCTCTGCGATTGAAGACACCCGTCAATGAATCAATGCTGGCCAGTTTCTTATAGACCTCTCCCTCTGCAGTCCTTCGTTTGAGTACCAAGGCATGTCGAGTCGCTTCAAGCGGACCCCGCTCCTCCCCCATGGACAGCATATCAGTACGTATCAACTTGCGTCTGAATGTCTCATAAGCGGAGACCATATCACCCAGCTCATCCTTACGCATGGAGTAGGGAATCCTGACCGACTTATCGCCGGCCGTGAGTCCGCGCATACCCTGTGTAAGACTCATGATGGGCAGCCGAATGGAACGGGCCAACTGAAGCGCCACATAACCAATCAATAACACCATACCTCCACCGCCGAAGACGGTGACCATGAACAGGGCGGTAGATTCACCCCGCTGACGATACATCTCATTGAGCAAGTTCTGGGTTAGTTGCTGCTGAAAATCCCGGATCAGGTTTATCCGAACAGTAGCCACCTTAAACCAAGTAAAACTGTCCAGTGACACCACACCATAGCCACTGCCCTGCTCCAAGGCGTAGTCACTTATGCGTTGATATTCGGCAATTTCGGACGAGTCATACTTTTGCTGCCACTCCACCCAGGCCGCCTCATTGAGAAAGAAGCGGAGTTGCCGGCGAAGTGATTTCTGTTCAGATGTCAGTGCGATCAGATGCCGGTACTCTTGTGGAGTAAACATCCCCCGACCAAAACCGGCGGCACTGACTGCTCGCTCCCGCCCCGCCATCTCACCAAACTGAATCAGAATCGCATTGGCTTGAAACAGCTCGGACGCCCCTGCCTGCCGGGAAAGTGTCGCTACCTGAGTGGATAATTCAGTCAGCTCTGTAATCAACCGCGTAAAGAGATCAAAGCTATTCTCAGGTTTTAGCCGTCGCTGATCGACTTCCTGACGAATACGCCCCAGCTCTTCCATATGTTTTGCGGTTACTACTGCCAGCCGGCTAAGTACCGACAAACGATCACCTTGCGTCTGGGTCGCCACACTGCTGCTAAATTGAGCCAGCTCTTGGTCACTCTGTTTTCTCTGCAAGCCAAGTGATATTTGATAAGCGACATCATCACTGGTCAGAAATCCGGCACTGAGGCCCCGCTCCTTCTGCAGTTCATGGGCGAGATCACCCACTCGCTCACTGAAAGAGGCCAACAGTGCCACATCATCCGCCTGGCTCGCGGTCTGCCACGCCTGATGCATGATCATGCCGGCAAATACCAGCATCGGCAGTAACGATATGACGACCAGCATTTCCAGTCCGCGCACTAGGGAAATTTGTTGAAAACGCCTGGTCAGATGCTCAGCCAGTGAGTGTTCTCTAACCTCATTTTGTGACAGCAGGGGAGCGAGATCGAGGTCCTGATCAATAATGTGGCTTATAAACAGAGTGACCAGCGACTCCGTTACATCGATCAGTGAAGAGCCAGGGTCATCAGGCTTGAGTTGACTACGAGCTTCAATAATGGCCGCACGAAAAAGGTGGTGTTCACGTTGTTGTGCTTGGCTGAATTTCACATCAGCGTGCGCACTGGCCTCTTCTTCATGGCGGTTATGTATGGCGGCCAGCAATTCCAGCTGATCAAGTATCTGGTGCACCTGCTCTACATCAGGTGATTCATCAATCAGATCTATCAGCCTGTTGAGCAAAGCAATAAGCTGCCTATGCTCTCCGTCGAGCACAGGATCACCTATACTTAACGCCTCATCCCAAAGAATTTTTTTCATTTCAAACAGGTAATCGACATGCGTTACCACCGTTCTGGATCAGACGCATCCTGCCCGATTTACTTAGATCACTGCCTTATTCCCTCAAAACACCACCCCAGTTTATGAACTGGATCACTAGTTGGTAGCGACCACATTAGCGAGTCCTTAAGGGAATAAAGATATTAACATCACTATTTCTTTATATTCTACAAATTGCAATCCAGTCTCATAGCGTTGGAAAACTGAAACGAGTTCCTTCTCGTAATGCCCCAGAAGGCCAGCGCTGGGTAATAGTCTTGCGGCGGGTGTAGAAGCGGACCGCATCCGGTCCATAGGCATAAAGATCACCAAATAGGGAACGCTTCCAACCACCAAAGCTATGGTAGGCCACCGGTACAGGGAGGGGTACATTGACACCCACCATACCCACTTTTATGTGGTCACTGAAATATCGGGCCGCCTCCCCATCACGGGTAAAGATGCAGGTACCATTGCCGTATTCGTGATCGTCGATAAGTTCCATCGCCTTCTGCAGATCATCTGCCCTGACTACACACAGCACAGGGCCAAATATCTCCTCCCGATAGATCGACATCGACGGCGTCACATGATCAAACAGACAGCCGCCGAGAAAAAAACCTTTCTCGTAACCCGCAACTTGCAGAGCGCGGCCATCGACTACTAACTGCGCACCCTCTTCCACGCCCCGATCAACATAACCGCGTACCTTCTGCAGATGCACCTGCGTCACTAACGGCCCCATCTCACTGCCCTCTTCAGCACCTGGGCGAACCTTCAGATGAGTCAACTGATCAGCCAGCTTTGCAACCACCTGATCAGCCACGGTATCACCCACACAGACTACAACTGAAATAGCCATGCAGCGTTCACCACAAGAGCCATAGGCCGCTCCCATAAGGGCATTTACGGCATTATCCAGATCGGCATCCGGCATGACCACAGCATGATTTTTTGCCCCACCCAGGGCCTGAACACGTTTCCCTGCAGCAGTGCCGGCACGGTAGATGGTTTCGGCCACCAGTGTTGAACCGACAAAACTGACGGCCTGAACCCGCGAATCATGCAGCAGACACTCCACCGCCTCTCTATCACCATTTACCAGATTGAATACCCCATCCGGCAGACCGGCTTCCTGTAGCAGTTCAGCTATTCGCAGGCCGGCTGAGGGATCCCGCTCCGAGGGTTTGAGGATGAAGGTATTCCCGCATACCAGGGCAAGGGGAAACATCCACATCGGTACCATCACCGGAAAATTGAACGGTGTTATTCCGGCCACCACGCCAAGCGGTTGAAATTCAGACCAGGAATCGATGCCAGGGCCAACATTTTTAGAGTGCTCACCCTTTAGCAGTTCCGGTGCACCACAGGCATACTCGACTACCTCGATGCCACGCACCAACTCACCCATGGCGTCATCCAGCACCTTGCCATGTTCGTCCGTTATCAGTCTGCAGATCTCCTCGGCATGGGCCTCTAGTAACTGCTTATAACGAAACATCACCTGTGCGCGTTTCAGCGGTGGCGTGTCGCGCCAGAGAGGGAAGGCCGCCTGTGCCGCAGCAATCGCCTGCCCTACAATCTCACTCGATGCCAATGCGACGACTTTTTCCGCCTCACCCGTAGCCGGGTTGTATACAGGCTGAGTACGCCCATCTCCTGCGATATGCTGGCCATTAATAAAGTGCCCGATGCTCTGCATAGCTGCTCCTGGTTGATCTATAGATTTTTATTTATAAATGAGCCCGGTTTCAGGCCGTACTAGAGTTCACTGATGACGTCACCCAAAACATTCACCAGCTGATCAATCTCGCTCTTCTCTATTACCAGCGAAGGGCCCAGCTGAATGGTGTCACCGCCATAACGGACGTAGATACCGCGTTCCCAACATTTCTTCGCAATCTCGTAGGGCCGCCGCGCAGGTTCACCGGGGTAAGGGGCAATCTGTAACGCACCTGCCATACCAAAATTACGTATATCAGTAATCATCTGACTGCCCTTCAAGCTGTGCAGTCCTGACTCAAAATAGGGTGCCATCTCAAGTGCCCTATCGGCCAGTTTTTCATCCTCAAACAGGGACAGCGCCGCAAGACCGGCTGCGCAAGCGACAGGATGTGCTGAATAAGTATAGCCATGGGGAAACTCCACCATATACTCCGGTCCACCCTGAGACATGAAGGTCTGATAGATATCGTGGCGAGCTATCGTGGCACCCATCGGAATAACACCATTGGTCAGTCCCTTGGCCACATTCATGATATCCGGCACCACACCGAAGGCATCGGCACCAAAGGCATGGCCGGTACGGCCAAAGCCGGTAATCACCTCGTCAAAAATCAATAGGATGTCATGCTTATCACAGATGGCACGTAATCGCTGCAGATACCCCTTGGGTGGAACAATGACTCCAGCAGAACCGGCAAACGGCTCAACAATCACAGCGGCGATATTAGAGGCGTCATGCAGCGCCACCAACTCTTCCAGATGATCTGCCAGCTTCGCACCCTGCTCAGGCATACCACGACTGAAGGCGTTCTCTGGCAACAGGGTGTGAGGTAGGTGATCCGCATCCAGCAGGGTGCCAAAGAGTTTGCGATTGGGTCCTATCCCACCCAGACTAATACCTCCAAAGTTGACCCCATGATAGCCTTTTACCCGACCGATCAGTTTGGTCTTGGACGGTATTCCTTTCAGACGCCAGTAGGCCCGCGCCATTTTTAGCGAGGTCTCAACCGCTTCTGAGCCGGAGTTGGAAAAGAAGACATAATCAAGCCCATCGGGCGTTATTGCCTTGAGACGATTAGCCAGCTCAAATGAGAGGGGGTGACCAAACTGAAATCCAGGTGAATAATCCAGCGTGGCAAGTTGCCGGGTAATAGCATCAGCTATCTCCGTTCGATTATGCCCGGCTCCACAACACCAGAGCCCGGAGAGACCGTCCAGAATCCGTCGACCATCACCACTCTGGTAGTAATTTCCATCCGCAGAAACAACCATTCTTGGATTCTGCTTGAATTCCCGATTACCGGTAAACGGCATCCAGTGCGCCTCCAGCGCCTCACGACTCAGACCAGCAGCGATATCTCGGTCATATACGCTCATAAGATCGGCCTCACTCCAGTGATTAGTACTCGCTTCAGTCTGAACCACTTATTCTGTTTAATAAATTTGAAATAACTTACCTTTAGTTACAGAATTACTTAACTTATTAAAGAATTAAACCTCGACCGATGAAATCCAAGCCGACAACATTGAGTGGACAGATAAGTGACATGGAGATACGCCACCTGCGGATTTTCAAGGCCGTTGTTGAGTGCGGTGGATTCTCCGCCGCCGAGGTACAACTGAATATCAGCCGATCAGCCATCAGTCTGAGCATGTCAGATCTCGAACAGCGCCTGGGTTTACGACTCTGCCAGCGGGGGCGGGCCGGCTTTTCACTTACCGCAGAGGGGTCACAAGTCTATGATGCGGTATTGCAGTTACTGGCCTCTATGGAAGGCTTCAGAACACGGGTCAATGCGATCCATGCCCAGCTGAAAGGCGAGTTTAATATCGGCATCACCGACAATCTGGTCACCATGCACCATATGCGCATCACCGATGCCCTGACTCGGCTCAAACAGCAAGGCCCGGAAGTGCGCATCAACATCAGCATGCTTCCGCCCAGCGAGATCGAACTGGGGGTTCTGGATGGGCGATTACATATCGGGGTTGTGCCAGATCTGCGCACCCTTTCAGGGCTTGATTACCTGCCCCTCTATGGCGAAACATCACAGCTCTATTGCAGCCACAATCACCCCATGTTCCGACAGCCCCCTCAACAAACAGGTGCTATTTCTACGCAGGATGCTGTAGTTCCTGCCTATGCTCAGACAGCTGCCATTAAGGCACAACACCAGCGATTAAAGGCCAGTGCCACGGCCACAGACAGGGAGGGTATCGCCTTTCTGATCATGACAGGCTGTTTCATCGGATTTCTTCCGACTCACTTTGCTGACCGCTGGGTCTCTGCAGGAAAGATGCGCCCCCTGCTGACCACTGAGATGCGTTATGTGACACATTATTCAGCTATTAGCCGGCGTGGGGCACCTGCAAACCTGATCTTGCAGACCTACCTGGAAGAGCTGATTAAAGGGAAGGATACGGCTACAGAATAGACAACCCGGCCGGGGCCGGGTTGTGTTTGGAATCACCTACAGGCGGCCCGCTAACTACTCATCTGAAGACTGGTAGCCAATACGGAATCCACCCCAGTGTCTGCCTGCAACATAGATGGGCAGGCTGAGATCATGCATCACCTCACCAGTATCCCGTTTATAGGTCTGCAGAAGGAACTGCTTGGTGTTTGACCCACAACGGGCACCCGTACGGTCATTGAAGATGCGCTTGGTTCGATTGGTCAACAGATCTTTAGCATAGTCACCCGTGATCGGTTGTGAATAACGTTTATTGTGTGTCGGGAAATAGCCATTGCTATCCACAGCACCTGCATAGGCCATAAACTGGTGACGCGTCAGAATCGGCTCCTGTATGGCGGGTAGATTGGCGTCCGTAAAGTCATCAAACTGAGTCTTGTACTTTTGCGGGTTGGAGCCGGGAATAGGCTTATAATCGCGATCAAATAGCTGATTCATTGTCAGCTGGCCATTCTCTACCGCTTCTTCAAAGGTCCGCTGGATCGCCGCCACTGCAGCCACACCCTCTTCATAGGCAATGCCGTGCTCACCCTGAAGACCTGTGTCACCCAGCAATTCATAGATTGATTCTGCCATCTCTGAAAGCTCCAGCGACTGGCTGGCAACCGATTCCACCTTCTCTAAACTGCTATTCAGACTCTTGGTAAAGACGTCCAACGACTGGTTGATCTGTCCCTGGTGCTCACGATTCTGTTCTGAGCGCTCAGCGGCCGTAATAACACGACTTTCCACCTCTCTGGCGTGCTCAAGAATCTCCAATAACTGGCCATCGACCTTTTCCGTGCGCGTGCGACTCTCCTCAACCTCACTGACCAGGGAGCGCATGGTATTGCCTGCATTACCCGTCTCTTCATTTATCCGCTGCACCATCTGACCAATCTCGGTGGTCGCACTGGAGGTCCGTGTCGCTAGGTTACGCACTTCTTCAGCCACCACGGCAAAACCGCGGCCTTGCTCTCCGGCACGGGCGGCCTCTATCGCGGCATTCAATGCCAGCAAATTGGTCTGATCAGCAATTTCACTGATCACTTTGGTAATCTGGGAAATCTGCCCCGCCCGATCCTCAAGTTTTGCAATCAGCTCCGCGGCCTTCTGAGCATGATTACCGGTGTTGCGCATCTGTTCGGCCGCCTCACCAATCGCCTCCTGACCTATATAGCTGGCACGCCGAGTCTGCCGTGACAGCTCTTTCAGTGTCTCCGAGTTGGTCACCGCCTGTTCGATATTACTTGAGATATTACTCGTTGCTTCTGTAATCTTCTGGATATGATCAACTTGGTCATCAATGCGCTTTTTCAGGACATCCGCTGCATATGAAACCTCCGCCCCGGCGATGGCAATCTTGCCACTACGCCCTACGACGCCAATGCTGCAGCCATAAAATTGTTGGATAGTATCACCAACCTGCTTGAATACAGGACCCACCAGACCCTGCCCCAATGTGGCGAGTTGCTGTTCCTCCTGGGCATTCAGGTGTCCCTTTGCTTCGACCAGTCGGCGCATAAAACCAATCTCTTTGTGAATTGGTTTAATATGCAACACGTAGACCAGCAAAAGAGTGACTACAACAGATGCCACCGCCACCGCAATCAAAGGACCCAAGCCTGTGCCAGTGAGCGTCAAACCAAGTAAAAGCGCCAGACCAACGCCTGCCAGCAGCGCAATAACTAAACTGATTATGAGTGTTCTCTTTATCATATCCATAATATTTATAAGTTAATTATATACGTAGATAAAAATAATAGCGGCGAAATGAGAATGAACTTTAATAAGATTAGCAGCACTCACTTCTCTCAATATCTCC
>VMRY01000076.1 GCA_007713595.1 Sedimenticola thiotaurini | reverse complement strand
CTGGTGCAATAATGCCGCAAGGTACGGAATGGACGTTCAGTCCCTTCTTGTCATACATCTCCTGCCACAGCTTGCGACCTTCACCGTAATAGATCCAGGCCAGAAACTCGGGCGCATCAGGACCAAAAGGTACCGCTGAGAAGATACCGCCCTTGGCCCCCAGCACCCCGGTGTTATAACCCGGGGTGGTGTAGCCGGCGTTAACCTTGCCACTGGCGACTGATTCAAGGATCTCCTTGGGTGGAATCAGTTTCCCTGGCTCATAAACCTTAATCTTCACGCTGCCGCCACTGGCCACGTTCAGGTGCTCAGACAACCATTTAGGGGTACTGCCCAGGCCAGTCAGATGTGTACCAAAGTAGACCGGCAGTTTTAACAGGGTTTTCTTTTCTGCGGAAAGCACAGCACCGCTGGCTACGGTCAGCGCCAATGCTGCAGCAGAAACTAAAGCAGTTAATTTTTGATTCATCGTTTTACTCACTCCAATGGTGGAACAGTGTGACAACCCGGCTATCAACCACCTTCTCTCTGGCTTTACCGCACTCAGATTAAAAATCCTGAGGTGATTTGATTGGATTATCTTGTGCACCTGATAATTGGTGAATTGGTCAGGCCAATTAAGTTTTAACCGATCTGTTTTTTAATGTCAAACATTCAAAACTGTTGAAAATAAAGCCTTTTACACCGTATATATAGGCTTCTCACAGCGTCTGTTTTCCATAAAATTTGGTAAAATAGCCGCCTAGGACTTCTCTTTTTTTTAAAATCGAACTAAACTCAGGAATAATTGGTCTTACCAGTTGTTGAGGAGTTTGAGACCGTAAGATGAAACAGCAACGACTATCTGACCAAATTGCAGAAAAACTGGAGGCGATGATTGCAGATGGCAGTCTTATGCCTGGAGAGAAACTCCCGGCAGAACGGGATCTCGCCCATCGACTGGAGGTGTCACGTCCCTCACTGCGTGAGGCAATACAGAAGATGAACAGCAAAGGACTGCTGACCACACGACACGGTGGTGGCACCTATGTGTGCGAAGAATCCCTGGAGCCCTCGTTCGTCTCGCCATTGATCGCACTACTGAGTGATATGCCAGAATCACGCTATGACGTGTTAGAGATTCGACACGCGCTGGAAGGGACCGCCGCTTATTACGCTGCTTTACGCAGTACAGGTGAGGACAAAGAGAAGATAAAACGCTGTTTTGATGTAATGATCAAAAACCACGGAAGTCCCGACCCGATGGATGAAGCGAGAGCTGATGCGGCTTTTCATCTATCCATTGTCGAGGCATCCCACAATGTGGTTTTACTGCATGTAATGCGGGGTTTGTTCACCCTGCTTCAGAGCAGCATTTCACATAATCTGGATAAGCTCTATACCCTGCCCCGGGTATTTGAACCGCTAAGCAACCAGCATGAACGGTTGATGAATGCTACCGTAGAAGGTGATGCGGAACGAGCCCGACAGGCAGCACAGGAGCATCTGGTTTTTGTGGAGGAATCACTACAGCAGATTGATCGTGAAGAGGTGCGTAAACAACGCGCACTACGCGGATTAACCGGCTAATTAAAAACTGTTCGATTTATTAACTTCAGGAGTCTACATGTCCCTGGTAAAGCACTACCCGGATAAACCGGAGAAGGTCTATTTTTTTGGCACCTGCCTGATCGACATGCTCTATCCGGAGGCCGGGTTAGCCGGCATGCAACTGCTCAAACGCGAAGGGATTAAGGTCATCTTTCCGCAGAACCAGACCTGCTGTGGTCAGCCCGCCTGGAACTCCGGTTATCGCGACGAGACGCCGGCGGTCGTGTTGAATCAGGTGCAAAGCTTCCCAAAGGATTATCCAATCGTGGTGCCCTCCGGCTCTTGCGCCGGCATGATGCGCCATCACTATCCTGAAGTATTCAAAGGCAAGCCCGAATCCAGCCAAGTGAATGCCTTTGCTGAACGGGTCTTTGAACTGACTGAATTTCTGGTGCATGTACTGAAGATCGAACTGAAGGATCTGGGTGCCCCGATAAAGGTAGCCCTGCACACCTCCTGCTCCGCCCGTCGCGAGATGGGAGTTGCGGAAGAACATGAATCACTGTTGAAACAACTGGGCAACGTGCAACTTGTTGAACAGGTACGCAAGGCGGAGTGTTGTGGTTTTGGCGGCACCTTTGCGGTCAAGCACCCAGACATCTCCGCTGCTATGGTAGCGGACAAGGCGCAGGCTATCACCGAGACAGGTGCCGAGCAGCTGGTCAGCGGAGACTGCGGCTGCCTGATGAACATCACCGGACATATGGAACACAAAGGCATTGGCCCAAAAGGTCAGCATATTGCCAGTTTCCTCTGGGAGCGTACCCATGCATCAGACAGCTGAATTCCACAAACGCGTAAAAAACGCGTTAGATAATCCACAACTGAGAAATAACTTCCGCGTTGCCATGGATGGACTGATGGAGAAGCGGAGTAATGCATTTCCAGATAAGAAATTTCTTGAGGAGTTGCGTATAACCGGCTCAAAGCTTCGAGCCAACGCACTGGTCAAGCAAGCCGATTTGCTGGAACAACTGGAAGCGAACTGCACCCGCAATGGCATTCAGGTTCACTGGGCCGAAACCATCGATGAGGCTAACCATATCGTCCTGGGGATCATGGACAGTCACAATGCGACTCGTATGATCAAGGGAAAATCCATGGTCTCAGAGGAGATGGAGCTGAATCATTTCCTGGAGGCCCATGGCAAGAGTTGTATTGAGTCCGACCTGGGTGAATACATTATCCAGCTTGACCATGAGACACCCTCGCACATCATTGCGCCAGCCATTCATAAAAGTAAGCAAGAGATTGCCAAGCTGTTTAAGGCCAAGCATCCCGATATCCCCTACAGCGAAGATATCGAGACCCTGACCCGTAGCGCACGTAATATTCTGCGTAGCAAATTCTATGAAGCTGAAGTCGGTCTATCGGGTGTTAACTTTGCCGTGGCCGAGACCGGGACCATTTGCCTGGTAGAAAACGAAGGCAATGGACGTATGTGTACCACAGCACCACCCGTACACATTGCAGTCACCGGCATAGAAAAGGTTTTGGAAAAACTGGAAGATGTCCCTCCCCTGTTAAAACTGCTGACACGCTCAGCCAGCGGCCAGCACATCTCCACCTATTTCAACATGATCACATCGCCACGCAAGCCAGGTGAAAAAGATGGCCCAAAAGAGGTGCATCTGGTGCTGCTGGATAACCAGCGCTCCAAGATCTATGAAGATGAGGAGCTATACGACAGTCTGCGCTGTATCCGTTGCGGTGCCTGCATGAATCACTGCCCGGTCTATACCAAGATCGGTGGACACGCCTATGGCTCTTTAATCCCCGGCCCGATTGGCTCGGTAATCGAACCGCAAAAATTTGGACTGGATAAGTTTGGCATTCTACCCACAACATCGACACTGTGTGGTGCCTGCGGCGAAGTCTGTCCGGTAAAGATCCCATTACCCAAGCTGCTGCATCGACTGCGCTATGAGCAGGTCAGGGATGATCACACAGGCGCAACCAATGGACAGGGGTCACGACGTTCAACCAAAGAGGCGATGATATGGAAAATCTGGAGCTGGGCACACGCCAGACCAACGGTCTATCGTACAGGAACGCGTATGGCGTCGTTGTTCCGAGGGTTGCTGCCTAAGAGTATGGGACCCTGGACGCGTGTACGTAGCGCACCCAGGATCGCCCCGAAATCGTTACATGAACTGGCCCGTGAAGAGGGTTTCGACAATGAGTAATGCGCGCGCAAATATCCTCGCTCGCCTGCGAGCCAATGTGGCGAAAACACCTATAGAACTGGATCGCCGCTTTGAATCGCCCGATTGGAGCAGAGATGAGCGGATTGAACAGTTCTGTAAAGCGATGCGCTCAGTGAAGACTGAAGTGCATCAGGTTAATGAAAATGATTGGCAAGACAAACTGGCCGACCTGGTAAAAGAAAAAAAGCTGAAAAATCTGCTGTATGCCCCTGCCGGGCCATTGGCTGACAAGATTGAATCGGCCTGGAAGAAGCATGACGGCTTACCAGAGCTGATCACTCGAGAAGTGGATGTAGACGGTTGGAAAGAGGAGCTGTTTTTTGATGTCGATGCGGCCATCACCTCGACCCGCAGTGCGATCGCTGAAGTGGGTGCCATGATTCTCTGGCCTACACCCGAGGAGCCACGAACCTTCTCACTGGTACCACCCATTCATATTGCCGTGGTAGAAGCCGACAAATTGCATAACACCTTCTCCGATGCCATAGCAACCGAGAAGTGGCACGAAGGCATGCCGACCAATGCACTCCTGATCTCTGGTCCCTCTAAATCAGCCGATATCGAACAGACACTGGCGTATGGTGTACATGGTCCGGTAGAGTTGGTTGTATTATTGATTCAGTAACAGAGACAGAGCGGCAGTGGATGTTTGAAACCGCGTTACAAAAAGAGGTTGAGCAACTCACCCTTCAGTTATTGACAACTGCCGGCAAACACTTTGGTAAAGCGCCTGGTAAGGTCAATATAAAATTTGACCTTACCGGCAAAGCCGCCGGCATGGCCCTATTTCCTCACCGCGCCACACCGATCATCCGCTTTAATGCCTTACTGCTCTTAGAGAACCGAGAAGATTTTCTTAAACGCACTGTGCCCCATGAAGTGGCTCATGTCATAGCACGCAACATCTTTGGAAAAAAAATAAGGCCCCACGGGGTCGAATGGAAACAGGTTATGGAACTGTTTGGTGCCGAGGCCTCGCGCTGTCACAGCTATGATGTAAGCCGATCGACCCGACGCACACTAAAACGCTTTTCGTATCACTGTGAATGCCGAACCCATGAACTGAGCAGCATTCGGCATAATCGAGTGCTACAGGGACAGCGCTATCACTGCGTAAAATGCAGCCAACCCCTTAAGCAATCAAGTGATACCGATAACCTTTAAAACGGTTAATATCAGTAGTCTTTAGCAGTGCGGGGAGCCACTACCTCATCAATACCCTGACTACGCAGATACTCGTCATAGGTTCCTTTGAAATCGATAACCCTATCCGCCTTGATTTCAAGAACGCGTGTCGCAAGCGACGAGATGAACTCACGATCATGGCTGATAAAGAACAGTGTGCCGGGATAATTTTCCAGCGCCAGATTCAGTGCTTCAATGGATTCCATATCCAGATGGTTGGTCGGCTCATCCATCAGCATGATATTGGGTTGCTGAAGCATCAGTTTACCGAACAACATGCGGCCCTGTTCCCCACCGGAGATCACCTTCACTGACTTGTTGATGTCGTTCTGTGAAAACAGCAGACGTCCCAGGGTGCCACGAATCACTTGTTCGTCATCCTTCTCCTGGCCCCACTGCTCCATCCAGGAGTAGAGATCCCGGTCCAGCTCAAATTCAGCCGCATGATCCTGAGCAAAATAACCGATATTGGAATTTCCTGACCACTTAACTTCACCGCTGTCAGGTTCAAGGTCACCCACCAATGTGCGCATCAGGGTGGTTTTACCGATACCATTGGCACCGATAATGGCTACCCGCTCACCCACCTCGATCTGCAGATCCAGGTTCTTAAACAGCGGTGCTTCCCCATAGCCCTTGGTTAATCCTTCGGTCTCAAGCGCAAGGCGGTAGAGCTTTTTAATCTGATTAAACCGGATAAAGGGACTGACGCGACTGGATGCCTTTACCTCATCCAGCTGAATCTTCTCAATTTGACGGGCACGGGATGTGGCCTGCTTCGCCTTGGAGGCATTGGCACTGAAGCGACTCACGAAGGTTTGAAGCTCGGCAATCTGCGCCTTCTTCTTGGCATTACCCGACAAGAGACGCTCACGCGCCTGTGTTGCGGCCGTCATGTATTCATCGTAATTGCCTGGATAGATTCGCAATTCACCGTAATCCAGATCGGCCATATGGGTGCACACGCTGTTCAGGAAATGGCGATCATGGGAGATGATAATCATCGTGCTGGAACGTTGATTCAGCACGCCCTCCAGCCAGCGGATGGTATTGATATCCAGATTATTCGTTGGCTCATCCAGTAATAGAATATCGGGATTGGCAAACAGGGCCTGGGCTAACAGCACGCGCAGCTTCCAGCCTGGAGCCACTTCACTCATCAGGCCAAAATGCTGAGACTCCGGGATATCCAGCCCCAGCAGCAGCTCACCTGCACGCGCCTCGGCGCTGTAGCCATCCAGTTCAGCGAACTCCACTTCCAGCTCAGCGACCTTCATGCCATCATCTTCGCTCATCTCTGGGAGGGAGTAGATCCGGTCACGTTCACGCTTGACCTCCCACAACCGGTCATAGCCCATGATCACGGTATCGATAACGGTATACTTCTCAAAGGCAAACTGATCCTGGCGCAGTCGCCCTACCCGCTCGTTGCTGTCGACCTTGACGTGACCTGCCGAGGGCTCCAGTTCGCCACCCAATATCTTCATCAGGGTCGACTTGCCACAGCCATTGGCACCAATCAGTCCGAAGCGGTGGCCGTTACCAAACTTGGCAGAGATATTCTCAAACAACGGCTTGGCGCCAAATTGCATGGTGATATTAGCGGTGATAATCACATCAAATTCCGATCAACAGGGCCATCTAACAACCGTGAACGGTTTAGATGAGGTATAAAAAGAGAGTGCCGATGTCGCCAGGGGACATCTGAATATCATAAAAATCTGGGAAAACAGGCGACAGACGGGCTGTTCAGGTCAACTTTGCAGACTTACGGCACATTCAAAATCGTGGGTATGGTAGTGAAAAGCCCCTGTTTACACAAGCATGACCGCTAAAATCTGACCTAAAAAAGTCCAGAAAACCTTTTATTTCCTGGATCTTAGGCTCATCAAATATCTTGCTGTCCTGATTTCCTCCACATCGAGCCAACACTATTCTGACTAAAAGGTTTCCAGTCGATATACATCGCTGTAAAATCGCGCTTTTTGAGCGTATCGACGGAGCAGCATAATGGGCAGAGCCTATCAGAATCGCAAAGTGTCCATGGCCAAGACAGCGGATGCAAAGGCAAAGGTCTACAGCAAATACGGTCGTGAGATCTACGTCACTGCCAAGACCGGCGGACTCGATCCAGCAGGAAACCTTGCCCTTCGTGGACTCATCGATCGTGCCAAGAAAGACCAGGTCCCTTCCCATGTAATCGAAAAGGCTATCGACAAGGCCAAGGGCAGTGGCGGTGAAGATTTCTCACCCGCCCGTTATGAAGGCTTCGGACCCGGCGGTTGCATGGTGATGATTGACTGCCTGACTGATAATCCCAATCGTACCTTCGGTGATGTGCGCCAGTGTTTCACTAAAACCAAATGTAAAATCGGCAATCAAGGCAGCGTCAGCCACATGTTTGATCATGCGGCCATTCTGGCCTTTTCCAGTGATGATGAGGAAGCCGTACTGGAAGCATTACTCATGGCCGACGTGGATGTCACCGATATCGAAAGTGACGACGGAAAAGTTACCCTCTTTGCCCCCCACACCGAATACTTCAAGGCAAAGCAAGCCTTGTTGGATGCCTTTGGTGAAATCGACTTTGATGTGGATGAAATTCAGTTCCTGCCACAAGGCAGCACACCGATTACGGCTGAAGATGATATTGAAATGTTCAACAAGTTTATCGATATGCTGAATGATCTGGATGATGTTCAGAACATCTATCACGACGCGGATATTGAATCAGCAGAGTAAACCGGCTCGCTATTTAGCCACCTCATCAAAACAGGCCTGCAATAACGCCTGCATCTTATCCCGACCCATTTTTTCCAGCAGCGAAATATTGCGCGCTGGAATACGGTCAGGTTCAGGATAATTGGCAATCGCCCTCTCCAGGCTCTCTTCCCGTATCAGGTGCAGTATGGGATAGGGAGACCGGTTAGTGTAGTTCTCCACATCATCCGGCTCGGTACCACCAAACTGATAGTCCGGATGAAAACTGGCGATCTGATAAACACCCTCCAACTCCATCAGCGATAACACACTATCCGCCGAATTCAGAAACTGATTGTAATCGTAAAAGTCTTGAAGGACTTTGGGATGAATAAGCATGGTGGTTTCAACCGAAGAAACACTCTGCAAATAATTCAACTCAGCTTCCAGATCAGATAACAGTTGTTCCCCCGTTACCGCGTCTGACACATGAAACCGTATCCGGTCTGTCACCAGTGGACCCTTGGCAAAGGGGCAAAGGTTCAAACCTACCACCACGCTCTTAACCCAATGCCTGACTGAGTTTATGACTTTTTCAGGCTCAAAGCTTTCACTCACTGAATTCAAAACGGGGGTATCCTTATGTTATAAGTCGCTATAGGGTGTCTAAGATTTTCTTTTTTGTGGCAGAAGATAACTCTGTAGCGACATCGCCTCGCGCATTAAATGCCTCCGTTGAACTGTGGGGACGTTTACTGCTGTCTGTAAGGATCAATAGATGGGTGTCGATTTCTTATTCCTTAATTTCTTATTAATCACTCGATCCCACGCCGATGCCTCGCTCTAAATTATTGAAGCTCTAAGATTGACTTTACGCCATTAATGCTAAAAACCCACCTGACTCACCTTTCCTAAGCTATCCTTAAGAGATAAATCTTACCCTTAGTAGGTTATTGGGTTCCAGAACCGGTGGTACTCAGCGATTGAACTGCTGACATCGGTATTACTTCACTGTGCAGAGTAAAGGGGTAAAAATGAAAATACAGGTTAACGCTAACAGCGCTTGCTGTTCGATTTTGACTGGGCTCATACTCATGACACTTGCAGTTTCGCTGCAGGCCGAAGAGCTGGAATCGGCCATTGCCAGAGGCGGGGTACTCTATGACAAATGGTATAAGGTAATAGACGTCGATGCGCCGACAACACCCCATGCGCTCTATCCGGCCGATAAAAAATACGCCAAGGATGCAAAAAACAACTGGCGCTGCAAGGAGTGCCATGGCTGGGATTACCAGGGTAAAGACGGCGCCTATAGCAAGGGCAAACATCACTCTGGCCTGGTTGGCATCAACGGCGCCAACGGCAAGGATGTCAAGGAGATCGTTGCACTCCTGAGCGCACCACCCCATGGTTATGGCGACAAACTCAGTGCCGCCGACCTGAATGACCTGGCGCTGTTTGTCAGTCAGGGGCAAGCAGACATGGACCGGTACATTGACCGGGCCAGCAAAGCACCTAAAGGCGATCAGGCCAAAGGTGAGGCCTACTTCAATACCATTTGCGCCAAGTGCCATGGCAAAGATGGTCTACAACCCAAAGAGATGCCACCGCTGGGATCGCTGATGGGTAATCCTTGGGAGGTGATGCACAAGGTCCTGAATGGCCAGCCTGCGGAATCCATGCCTTCACTGCGCGCCTTGGATCACCAGATTGCGGCCGACATCCTGGCGCATATCACCACGCTGCCAAAAGAGCGCTGAGTACAAAGAACCCCCGGTCGATCCGGGGGTTCTTTTAGTAATCAAATAACAGGCCGATTGTATGAAAAGAAGCGTTGTAGCCATTTTTATTGGCGGCATGGCGTTGGGTGGCGTTTTGCTGCTGGGGTCGCTTGCCGCATTTGAATACACCAATACCACAGAATTCTGTATCTCCTGCCACGAGATGGAGCAAACGGTCTATCAGGAGTATCTAAAATCGCCCCACTACAAGACCCCCTCCGGTGTGACGGCCGGCTGTCCAGATTGCCATGTGCCACGTGCATGGGGTCCAAAGATCGTCCGCAAGATCCAGGCGACCAACGAGCTGTATCAAAAGTTTATCACCGGCAGTATAGCGACCCCGGAACTTTTCGAGGAGAAACGGCTGGAGCTGGCGGAACATGTCTGGGCCTACATGGAAACGACCGATTCAAGGGAGTGCCGGGAATGTCACAATCAGTCCCGGATGGACTTTCACAAACAGTCACGTCGCGCCCAAGAGAAAATGGAACAGGGACTGCTGGATGGCAAAACCTGTATCGATTGTCACAAGGGCATTGCCCATAAAAAGCCGCGGGAAGACGATTAGGGCGCTCCCAATGCGGGGAGTATTCCGGTAGTATCGTTATTTTACGTTTACTTACTCCTGGCTTTCAGAAGGCTCACTTGTTCTTCCAACTCTGCGATACGCAGGTCACGTTGTTGCAACAATTCCTCCACATCCTCTCGATCAATTCGCTGCGGAATATGTTGAGGACAATTTCTATCCCAGGCGTCAACGTAAAATATCATTACCTGTTCTGCGCGTGCTTTATATTCATTCTGACTGCACATCAATTCAGCTATAAACTCTGGTTCATTCTCTACTATTTTTGCGTGTCCCCAGATTTTGATGCGCACCCTGTTGAGGTAATCAATTAGGAATATAAACGCCTTGGGGTTGTCCGTTAAATTACCCTGGCTGATGAACTGCCTGTTTCCCTTGTAATCTGCAAACGCGAGCATGTTCCTGTCGATAACCTTAACAAAACCTGGCGGACCACCGCGATGCTGGATGTAGGGTTGACCGTTGGCATTTGAGGTACCCAGAAAAATACTTCTCTGCGTCGTTAAAAATTCTTTCAGATCTTCTGTGATTTCAGTTTGCCAGCCGCCACTCGTTTCCATTTGGGCATAAGCATTTCTGGATCCTTTTCGAGACTGAATTGCCTTCACAGTATCTGTAAAGGCAATATCGCTTGCATAAGTCAATTTAGTTACCTCTTTTGCTAAAGCCCCAACTCGCTTAGATCAGGGTGATTATCGGGACGACGCCCAGCAGGCCAGTGAAATTTCCGCGCTTCAGAATTGATCGTGTGCTCATTAATGCTGGCGATGCGACGAAGCATCAGACCGTCAGCAGCAAATTCCCAATTCTCATTACCATAGGCGCAAAACCACTGCCCTGAGTCATCATGAAATTCATAAGCAAAACGGACTGCAATGCGATTCTCGGTAAACGCCCACAATTCTTTAATCAGGCGATAGTCAAGCTCACGGGTCCATTTACGGGTAAGTAGCTGCACGATCTCGTCACGGCCAGTCACAAATTCTGCTCGATTACGCCATAAGCAATCTTCGGTGTAGACCAGTGCAACTTTTTGCGGGTCGCGGGTGTTCCAGCCATCCTCAGCAAGGCGGATTTTTTCGATGGCTGTTTGCTCATTAAAAGGGGGTAAAGGAGGTCTGGACATATTGTATTCCCCTGCAAAAAAGTGAGGGGTGACGGATACGCCACCCCTATACAACTCTATGCCGCTAGGGCATCGACAACCGGAAAGTCGATTTCGGTGCCTAGCACTTCGTTGATGTAGTTAGTGAGCGTATTGAGTGCGACATGACCCACGATTTCTACAATCTCTTCGTCGCTGTAACCGGCAGATCGCACAGCCTCGAAATTACTGTCAGATACCTTGCCGCGATTGATGACAATTTTCACCGCGAAACTGACTGCAACCGCCGCTTTTTCGTCAGCGGAAGTGCCACGGCGATTGGCTGCTATTTCAGCCGCATCCAGCTTAGCCAAGTTGGTACCAAGATATTGATGTGCGGCGAGACAATAACTGCAGCCATTGACCTCAGCTACTGCAAGAGCAATGCGTTCTCGGGTCTGGGCATTCAGTACTCCTTGGCCAAGTGAGCCATTCAGACCGAGATAGCCCCCAAGGGTCTGTGGACTATTTGCAACAATGCGAAACAGATTGGGAACACTACCGAGAAGCTGCTTGACCGCTTCAAGCGATGCTCTGGAAGCTGCCGGGGCAGCCGTGATCGATGCCGGTGTAGGTATACGAGACATGGTTGACTCCTGTGTTTTACGATTAGAGAAGCCAGCATACAATTAATTTACATCAACATAATTAGAGTAAAATTAAATTATCTGTTACATTATTTGTAATAATCAGTCGCTAAAGATCAGTAATATGTAATGGATAAGCTTGAAGCAATGCGAGTTTTCATTGAGGTTGCAGAATGTAAAAGCTTTGTCGCTGCCAGCCGCAAGCTTGACGTCTCAGCACCAGCGGTCACCCGATCTATCGCGCAGTTTGAGACTACCCTAGGTGTGCGTCTTTTTAACAGAACCACTCGCCATGTTCGCCTCACGGATTCAGGGGCACGATTTTACGAAGACGCCAAGCGAATACTGGAAGATGTCGACCAGACCGTGGCCGCGATATCAGGAAGCTACGCCGAGCCCAAAGGGGTCTTATCTATCACTGCCCCAGTCCTGTTTGGAGAGATACATGTAACGCCCATTCTGACGGAATACTTACAACAGAATCCGTCTGTATCAGTCAGAGCCGTTTTCTACGATCGAATCGGCAATCTACTTGATGAGGGTTTAGACATAGCTATCCGGATTGGCCATCTTAAAGACTCAAGTATTTATGCCATTCCGGTCGGCAGTGTTCATCGGGTGCTGTGCGCTTCGCCGATATATTTGGAAAAACACGGCACACCCAGTCATCCTTCCGATCTCTCCAATCATCAAATTATTCAGGCTTCGACGGTAGAACCTTCAACAACATGGGAGTTTGAGTCATCAACTGGCAAAGAGTCCGCAAAAATTATCCCACGCCTACGCTGCTCCCAAAATGGAGCCGCAATAGCAGCAGCCAGGCAAGGGTTTGGCATTACCCGCCTGATGTCCTATCAGGTCGGAGAGGAATTAAAAAACGGCTCCCTAACTCGCATATTACGTGACCACGAAACCAAACCACTTCCGGTCAGCATCATTCATCTTGAAGGGCGACAAGCTCATGCAAAAATCAGGTCATTTATCGACCTTGCTGTCGCTCGGCTGAGGTCTAATCCCTATATAGACCATTGCTGAGGATTTATTTGATGCTAACGCTCGCATTTGCGGCTGGTTTGGAGCGCAGCGGAAACCAGTCCGACAACATGCGCTTGTGTACGCCCAGCATGGGCATGAACTAATGAGGTTGATGTAAAAGGAGCCATCCACGATACGGTGAAGCAGCAGTGATGAAACAATAACGGTTTACCCTTGCCAGAACCTGAGCGTGGACAGCGGTCATCAAGACCTTGTGGGTGCAGAGGCGGTGAGGGTTCTTAAATCTCATCAGGGCTCGGTGCGCAAAACGTACCATTGAGAAACCGGATATATGTCAAAGACCGTTTTTTCTACCTTCTGTCATCCGTTGGGAAAGGGGTAATCATGATCTCGTAAATTCTTGACTTAGTTGGGGTGTCCATATATGTCCTATTTATTAGTGGACATAAAAAACCCGTCACAAAGACGGGCTCTTTAAAATAATAAAGTGTAACCTACTAGCTAGATTTATGTTTTCTAACAAAACCG
>VMRY01000045.1 GCA_007713595.1 Sedimenticola thiotaurini | reverse complement strand
GCATCTCGTTTCAATCTGCTGCTACGGCAGCCAGGTAGCCGCCCAAGGCTGCAGATTGAAACGAGATGCTACCCTTCATTGCAACCAGCAGAAAAGCACCGAACAGGCCCATCAGTGCGCCCGTTGTATGGAACCAGCGCAGCCGTTCACCCGGCAGCAACGAGGAGAAGAGTACGATTAACAGCGGCCATAAATAGTTGATCAGGTTTGCCTCAACCGCTGGTGCGTTACGCAAGGCGACAAAGTAAAAAAAGTGATAGCCAAACAGACCGCCGACACTGACTATCCAGACCGGCAGATTAGGCTTCCCCCGTCTGAATATCGTCTCGCCACGATAAAGTAGCAGCAGTGTGCTGACGCAAAAGGCCACAAGAAAGGTCAAAGCCAGTAACTGAAAAGGCGGAATGCCCTCGGTCATTGTGGTGAGGATCGCCAGGGTTGACCAGAGCAGGATGGCTACGCCACCGATGAGTGTGGCGCGATAACGTCGCTGCTGAGAAGCAATCATTTTTCCAGCTCAACAAGAAGCACACGGCTGCGCCATATATCCAGTAACGTGTAGCCAATATTACTGGCGAGTATGATAGCCATGCCAATCAATAGGGTGATGCTGAACGCCTCTGAGAGAATAAGCACAGCCAGTGCAAAACCAAAGATCGGTTCAAGGTATGAGAGTATCGGTGCCAAGGTTGTCCGGACACTGCCAAAGCCTTTGAAGTAGACCAGTCCACCTAATGCTGTTGCAACGAAGCCCATACCAAATGCGTAGCTGAGATTTCCGGTAGTTAACAGAACAGGAAACAGAAAGAGTGCCGGAAACATAATGAGTGTGCCAATGCAGGAGCTGGCGACAATCATCTGGTCGGTTTTTATACCCCGTATTTTCATCACCCGAATCAGCACCATGCTGAATGAGAAGGCGATACTGGCCCCAAGTGCTGCCCCCAGTCCAACTAAAGATGAGACAGAACCGAAGCTGGGTAACTGAGTTGTTCCCAGGATAATGATCATGAGTCCGCAAAGATTAAGAAAAACCGACAGGTAGTAGGCGCGCCTGAACTGGGTAGGGCGCATATCAGGAAACAGATAGCGACAGGCCAGTTTTTCGGCCAGGGGAAACCAGATGGCGGCGGTATAAAGGAGTATGACGCTAAGACCAACCGAGAGCAGGACAGCACCGAGTGTATAGAGTGCAACCACCAGTGCCATCGCCGTGCCCACCATTATCCAGAGCAGCGGATGTTTTTTCGCGAAGTCGATGGTTTCTGTCCACTTCTCTTTCGTGGCACGCGGAAACAGCGGGTAGGAGATCAGTGCGATAAGTGGCAGGCTGACAACACAAAAGAAAAAACGCAAAAAGACAATATTTGCCGGATGTGTCTGCTCCATGAGATTGGCAAAGATGCCCATGGAACTCATCATCAGGCAACCCAATATCAGGGTGAGGATATGGCGGTTTTCACTGTTGCGGAACTGGCTGAACACCAATCTCATCCTCGTAAGCCAGACAGTTTTGTCTGCCTGAAAGAGGTGAATTATAGAGTGTTCGCCTACTGAAACAAACATTAAAAAAGGCAGGTTTCCCTGCCTTTTTTCTAGCGGGTAATAAATGCGTTTCTTCTTATCCGGCGTTTCTTTTTGCCCCTGATCAGTTTGGCCGCCTGTTTGAAACGCTTCTCAGCAGCCTGTATCAGTAATTGCTGGCTGCCGATCGCCTCGTCATCATTACTTGGCTGGCGCTGAATGAAGCTGCCGTCTGTCTGCATCTGCCAGGCGCTGCGTTTGTCATTCAGCTGTGTGTCCAGAACAGAGCGCAGCTCATCAGTCAGTTTTTTATCAGTTACCGGTGTAACGACTTCAACACGGGACTCCAGGTTACGTTTCATGGCGTCGGCCGAACCGATGAAATACTCCTCTTCGCCACCGTTCTTGAAGTAGTAGATACGGGTATGTTCCAGGAAGCGGCCAACAATCCCGATCACCTGGGCATTTTCTGATAATCCAGGGAGGCCTGGTCGGAATCGACAGGTATCCCTTACGATCAGATCAATACGCACGCCATCACGGGCGGCTTCATAGAGGGCCTTGGTGATGTCGACATCCTCCAGGGCGTTCATCTTGAACTGAATCAGCCCCGGGGTCTCTTCGGAGTGAAGTTTTCGTTCCCGCTTGATCTTGGCAAGCAGTGCGTATTTCAGCATTTTTGGCGAGGGTAGCAGTTTTTTGTACTGCCGTTCCTGGGTGTAGCCGGTGGTCAGGTAGTTGAACAGTTCGGTGGCATCACGACCAAGATCTTCGTCATTGGTGAGTATGCCAAGATCTGAATAGAGCCGGGCCGTTCCCGCATGATAGTTGCCGGTGCCGATATGCAGATAGCGTTTGATGCCGCTGTAGTCATTGCGCACCACCAGGATGATCTTTGAGTGGGTCTTGAGTCCAATAACGCCATAGGTGACATGGATGCCAGCCTCTTCCATGCGGTTTGCCCAGCGGATGTTGGCGGCCTCATCAAAGCGTGCCTTCAACTCCACCACCACTGCTACCTGTTTGCCGTTGCGTGCGGCACTGATAAGGTATTCTACGACCTTGGTATCACTGGAGGTGCGGTACAGGGTCATCTTGATGGCGCGTACTTTTGGATCGACACTCGCCTCCTTAAGAAAGCGTTCAACTGATGTGCCGAATGACTCATAGGGGTGTTGCAGCAGTAACGGACCTCTCTCACGGATAATGTGGAAGATATTACGGCTGTCACAAAGTTCAGGATGATCAATCGCCTTGTGTGGTGGATCTCTCAGTTCCGGAATATCCAGTGAGGCGATCTCAAACAGGTCACGCATGGCCGGCATGCTGATAATCTCGAATACATCATTCTCTTCGTCGAGGAACAGTTCCGCCGCCAGCATGCCACGGTGTACCGGAGCCATATCGCGCTGTACCTGCAGACGAACAATCGGTGCAAAACGACGATCACGCAGCTCTGATTCAATCAGTGATAGCAGATCATCGGCATGCTCTTCGCTGCGTTCTGTGTTGGCATTTCGTGTCACCCGGAACACTTCACAAGAGACCACTTCCATCTCTGGAAGCAGCATGTCCAGGTTGTTCGCAATAATCGATTCCAGCGGAACATAGTGCTGACGTTCAGGCAGTTTGAGATAGCGCGGGATGCCTGCGCCGACTGGTACCTTGATGCGGGTCAGTGATGTCTTGTCAGAGTTTCCAGGATAGCGAACCAGTACCAGTAGATTCAGTGACAGGTTGGAGATAAAGGGAAACGGATGTGCCGGATCAATGGATTGTGGTGTAACCAGTGGGTAGATGTTTTCATAATAATAGTTACGCAGATAACTTTTATCTTCTTTATTCAAGTGATCATAGGTGATGATCGCGATATCTTTTTCTTCAAGCAGTTGCGTGACCTGTAGATAGTTTTCCCGCATCACGGTTTCGATATCACGAACAACCTGGCTGCTCTCGTTGATCTGCTGCTGTGGTGTTCTGCCATCAACCGTCAGGGTGGCAACACCTGCGCCCACCTGCTGTTTGAGTCCGCCCAGGCGTTTCATGAAAAACTCGTCCATGTTGGCACTGACAATGGCGATGAATTTTAATCGTTCAAGTAGCGGTGTTCTTTCATCCGCGGCTTCGTGCAGTACGCGTTTGTTGAACTCCAGCCAGGTCAGCTCACGGTTGAGGTAGAATTCACTGGCATCCAGGTCAAACACCTGATCTTCTGCCGCAGGAACTTCGGCATTGCTGTTGCTAGCTGTTTTGGCGGATTTAACTGCTTCGCTGTCCATTTTTTTTGCGGTATCTGACATCATGATTTCCATTGGGCCAAGTTATATCTGCTGCTTTCGCAGGCGCTCATTGATAATAGTGTCTCAATGTTTCAAGAGAGAGTCGATAGTGGTATTGGATCTGATCTAAAGTATAGCGGTGTTGAGTTGACACAGGACAACTGATTCGGGCCAGACAACGATCAGTACAAGCGGATTGCTCAGACAATCGGTAGCAAGCGCAACGCGTCATATCTATCTGCCGGTTTTCTGCCAGTGCCCCGGCGGGGCAATGGGTGATGCAGGGTTTGTCTGCACACTGATTGCAAGGGTTGTCTGGTTCCGCTTCCAGCATGACCGGCAGGGGGGCATTGGTCAGCAGGGCAGCCCTGTAAGCATACCAGACGCCCCAGCGAGGATTAATACCGAGCCCCAGGGGTGATGGGGTATGCCATCCGGCCAAGGCACCCAGTTGTTGCAGTGCTACAGACTTGTCTCCTGGGTAGATGATCTGGTAGTCAGAATACGCCAGGACTTCCTCTGCAAATGCCTGGGCCGCCATATGGCTGTAGTAGTCAACAGGATCGGATTGAGTCAGTGTCTGAATCTGTAGCTTTTGCCAGAGCGATTGTCCCGCGTGACCGATCAGAATGACTCGGGTTGCCTCGCTGAGGGGAAAATCAAATCCAGACAGGCTCTGCTGTGCTGATTGTTGCAGTTTACTGTAAGGCAGAATGGCGAACAGGTTAAGACCTTTGGAGGCTAGCGTTTGAATTCCCTGTTCAAGTGGCTTGTCTGGGATTTCGTTCACTTCAGCTTATCCTCTGTTTATTACCTGTGGTCATGACACGGTCCTGCTGGGGGAAATGGGACTGTTTTCAAAGGGGGAGCTCTTGAGTGGCCTGGCTGAATCAGTCGTTGCAAACTTTTTATTCTTCAAAACAGATCTCTACGAAGAAATCACCCTGCTCAGTATGGAAAGGAAGCACAATAGTCTGACCTTTGGTCATATGCGTGATGATATGGTTCTTGCCAGCGATGACGCCGGGTATGGCAAGATCAAAATCATAGCCCATTTCACTCAGGGTTCGTTTGGCACCACCGGTAACTATGTTGGTGATCTCACCTACCAGATCGGTCACGATATCGTCTACGGTATTGACCTCTTCGCCAAGCATATTTTTTGCTACTTGAAAAATGACCGGCTCGGTAAAAGAGATAGCCAGTGACCCCT
>VMRY01000068.1 GCA_007713595.1 Sedimenticola thiotaurini | reverse complement strand
TTTAAAAGGGGACGAACAAAAGATGATGGGTGAAAACATACCCGCCAATAACAGTACGGTAAGATAGTTGCGGATTCTTTTCATGATAGAACTCTCCAGATATCCATAATTAGGCTCTTAATGACACCGGTATTGAGTCGTTTCGATACGTACAACCGGATTATCGGTCGTCTGCAAAAAAAGAGCGGTATCGAATCGGTCAAATCTGTTTGTATCTTCTTGTGAATGGATAAAGACCCCGCAGGTTTTAATACACGGTCATTTAATCACAGAGGGAGCATAATCACCTGTGTTTATATCGTCTGTACGCTATCGTACATTGCGAGAGAATTAACAGTGCATATGACAGTCAGATGTTTTTTGCGGTGGTCTTGATACTTCGGCTCATACGGCATCCTGAAGAGGGTGATGTTTGCGCCTGTTGATATCATCAATCAATGCCCTAAACCAATCTGATTGGCGGTCAGTTGTGGCGCTATGTGTGTCACCGAACATACTTCATTTGAACAGTCGTCTACACTTTCATAACGTCCGGCGTCGCCATGAAATCAGCCCAGACTTGCGAGAGAGGAGGATCTGTCTGTCTCGTGATGTTTGACACAGCTGCTGTGGGATTGCTGGCGTATTGAGGACGTTGAGTAGTTATGCATCGGTAACTGATTAAGCCTGTTCCAATAACAGCCGCTCACACCGTCCCAAATTGCCATCACGATTGAACAGTGGGTGTAATCGAAAGGGAGTAGTTGATCAGGGTTACATTGAATCTTTCAATCTGCGGTATGCGTAATACCACTTCGTATCCTTCTCATCGATACGTTTTATATTGAGGAAACATCACATGAAGAATTCAATGCTTGCTGCAGTGATTATCACCTTCACCTTATCAGCGTCTGCTGTGTCTGCTCAGGAAGGGCCTGCACCGGCTGGTCCGATGGGTGGTGGAATGGGTTATCCCGGCATGATGGGTGCTCCCCAAGGGTGTCCACAGGGTTGTCCACGAGGCTACCCAGGCATGATGGGTGGCGGGCAGGGCTATCCCCAGGGCGGCCCTGGTATGATGGGTGGCGGGCAGGGCTATCCCCAGGGCGGCCCTGGTATGATGGGTGGTCCGCAAGGCTATCCCCAGGGCGGCCCCGGTATGATGGGTGGTCCGCAAGGTTATCCTCAGGGTGGTCCCGGTATGATGGGTGGTCCGCAAGGCTATCCCCAGGGTGGCCCCGGTATGATGGGTGGCGGGCAGCGCTATCACCAGGGTGGCCCCGGTATGATGGGTGGTCCGCAAGGTTATCCCCAGGGCGGCCCCGGCATGATGGGTGGTCCGCAAGGTTATCCTCAGGGTGGTCAAATGCCTGAGTGATCCGAAAAGAGGTGGCCGGACTGATGTAGTATGTTTCGCGGGCAAGCATTTGCGAAACATACTCGAGCCCATCGCAGTTATCCATATGATAACTGCGATGTATCCGTCGATGAGGTTTTTGCAGGAATGACAAATTAATGAAGCTCATCACGTAGTTAACTACTGGATGGATTTCCATCCTCTGAATGATATCAGGGCGAGTGACAATCGATTTTTAGGGGCGGGTCTGGTTTGGTTTGGTGTAATGATGAATTGCAGCGCCTATTTGCTCAGACCACTGCCATTTGGCGTGGCCTCAGCTAAAAGCGAGAGCGCCGGTAAGCTCACCCATTGTGCCTTCACTTTGTCTTTAAACAGTTTCCAGTTTTCTTTAAAGATATCCCAGTTCATATCAATATTGCCTCTCAGTTTTCGGCTGGCTATATTGCCAGCCGGAAATCCTTCACTGTTACCGGAGGAGTAGCGCATCGCCTGGTTCATTGGGATCCACTATCCGACCGGTCTTTGTTGGAGTCACGGACTAATCCGTTTTATTGCCTTTTTTTGTATCTTTGCCGGGGGCCGCCTGTTGCGTTTGTTTGCTTGCAGGTTTGTCGTCCTGCTTGGCTGCAATCAATGGGCTTTTCTTGTCATCTTCAGGTGAAATCTTTGAAAACGGTGCTTTAAATTCCGGCGCAGGCTTTTGATCCTGTGGTGTGCTCTTTTTCTCGCTGTTTTTTACATTGTAAAGTGGATCCTGCTGGCGTGGCTTATCCATAATATTCTCTCCTGATTTCCTCAGCCCGCACATTTGCGAGCAACCGGAATGATCATGATGGGCGTATCTCAGTGTTAGATCTGTACGTTGTCGTACACAGCATCGACTGTGAAGGCAATATATGTATTCAGTAGACCTGAAAGTGATCAACAGTTACCGTAAGAGTGCCGATGGGATGGGCGGAATCCCAGCGTGAGGAGCGCTCGCGTGAGACACCGCACAGCCAGACGGAATTCGTCACTGCCCTGCGTTACAATGTATTTTCCAGAGCTATTGACCGTGGATTTTTTCATGGTATTGATAGATGTAATCATCGGAAAGCCGTACCATGACTGACTTTTCTCGGCTTAATAGCAAACGAATGGAAACAACAAAGACCGTCAAACCAGATTCTCTTGTTGCCACAGCCCAGGATGAGCTGTTCATGCACCAGGCGATTATTCTTGCGCAGCGAGCTGAACTGGAAGGTGAAGTGCCGGTTGGCGCTCTGTTGGTACTGGATGGAAAAGTGATAGGCGAGGGGTGGAATCGTCCAATCACTACCAGTGATCCCACGGCTCATGCCGAGATCATGGCCCTGCGCGATGCAGGCAAGCATGTTGCAAACTATCGACTGCCGGATACAACCCTCTATGTCACACTGGAGCCGTGTCCCATGTGTGCTGGAGCGATTGTGCACGCCAGGGTTAAGCGGGTGGTGTATGGCACAACAGATCCCAAAGGGGGTGCGGCCGGGAGCGTTTTTAATTTGCTGCCATCAGATGATCGGTTTAATCATGCAGTGGAGGCGGATGGCGGCGTACTGGCTGATGAATGTGCCGAACTGCTGCGCAACTTCTTTCGCTCGAGGCGTTAACCCGTTATTTAGAGGACGGCTGGTATGGTGTTGATAACCGCCTCAATCTGTTTTTTCTTCAGCTTTTTGTTGTGCCACGCCAAGAGATCATAGTAGCTGCGGATATTATCTACGTAGTGAACCGGCTCCTTCCCTCGCGCAAATCCATACCTGACCGTTGAATAGAATTTCTTTTTTGCGAGCAGAGGGAGGTGTTGTTTGACATCGGCCCACTTGTCCGGGTTGCCTCCGCTACGTTGCGTGAGTACCCGGGCATCTTCCAGATGTCCAAATCCCACGTTATAGCTTGCCAGGGCCATCCAGGTGCGATCCGGCTCTTCGATTCGCTTGGGTAGCTTCTTTTCGACCCTTCGCAGGTAACGGGCACCACCGCTGATACTCTGTTCAATATCAGTTCGGTCTTCAATGCCCATCTGTTTTGCTGTGCCTTCCGTTAACATCATGATGCCTCTGACACCCGTTGGTGAGACGGCATCAGGATTCCAGTGTGACTCCTGATAGCCAATAGCTGCCAGCAACTGCCAATCCAATCCGGTATTTTTTGCGGCTTGCTTGAAAAATGGAATCAAGGGTGGGAGGCGTTGTACCAGGTGACGGGCGAAGGTGCGGTTATCGACGAAGTCGAGTTTTTCGACATAGCCGTAATAGCGTTCCAACAGCTGTTCCAATGAGCCATCATCCCTGATTCGGTTCATAAATGCCTTGGCTGCTTTGTAGAGGCTGTTATCTTCAGCATGAGGGAAGGCCCAGGCCAGGGACTGCTCCTCTCCAACATCAAATGCGACCTTCAATTCCGGATGAAAGCGCCTGCTGAGTGCCACTTCATTCGAGTTGGCAATGGTGTAATCAATCAGACCTTCGTAGACGAGATTGAGCAGTTCAGTGCTCTCCACCGATTGCAGGGCTGACCAGCTCAGCTCCGGGTGAGTCTCCTTGAGTTGAATAAGCAGCTCTTCATGGCTGCTTCCAGCAATTACTTCCAGTGTTCCCCCAATCGTATCGGTTATCTTTTTTGGTCTTCTCTTGCCGGATTTGTAGACCAGCTGTGCGGAAACCTTCTGATACTCCGGGGTGAATCTCACGACGATTTCCCGTGCCTTGGTCACTGTTAGTGCCGCAGCGGCGAAATGGGCTTCGCCCCGGGTGATGGTGGGGAGTATCTCGTCAAAACTCTCAGGAATGATGTATTTCACCTTGACCCCGAGTTCAGCCGCAAACTTTTCAACCAACTCGTACTCCAGCCCCTTTGTAGTTCCTTTTTCTTTAAAGAGTGTGGTGGGACTCTGCCGGGTCACAACAACCAACTGTCCCTCCTCTTTGATTCGCTCAATCAGAGGCTTTGGTATGCTGCAGCTGACCATTGTCAGGCAGATAAGGAGGCTGAGGATTTTACGCATAGTCAACAGGGTAGCTTTAGATGTTGCCCTATGGCTAGTCAGTTGTAAGGAATTTGAATAATCGACCCTTTATTCTAATGGAGGTTTCACGGTATCACGAAGAGATATCTATCTTATTGTTTTTTTTGTGACTTTAATTGTTTGTCATGGTGTCCTGCTATGGCGATAATAACCCCCTCTACTGAAGGTCTTGTCAGTAGTGACCGATGCAGTGAGTTGAGAACGGGATAGTAACCTTAGTTTCACTGCTTTTTAGGGAACTGGAGAGGTGCCGGAGCGGCCGAACGGGACTGATTCGAAATCAGTTGACCCCTTGCGGGGTCCGTGGGTTCAAATCCCACCCTCTCCGCCACTTTATCTGCACATTCTTTCGTCACTGCATGCTTAATATATGATGTCTCTGCGAACCGCCTACATCCCAAGAGTACCGATTCCCGTCAGAGGATTCGTCTAGGTGTTTTTTTCACAAGGCCGCGAACACTTCTTCAGACTACTGAATGGCAAATACCGGGGGCAGATTGTCGACTGTCTCAGCCTTTTTTATGCCCGATTATATGGCTCACTGGCGGATTACAGCCGCAGCTTCAACCGGGATCAGTTGATTGAGATTCTGGAGGAGGCGATCGCCCGCAGCCCGGTGCTGGATGAGGATGATGCCGAGGCGTTCAGTACCCCTGCCCGGAGCCAGCGTGAGCAGGCCAACTGGGTACTCAATCAGCTCCTGGAGTATGGCTGGCTGGAACGCCAGATGGATGAAGCCACACTGCAGAGTACCTACGCCTTTACCCGCTACGGTCGGTTATTTACCCAGCCGATGGTGGAGGCGTCAGGCGGCCGTTTTCGTACCCGCCATCGCAATACCCGCAATACTCGTAACGCCCTGCAGTCATTCCTGGATAAGGGAGAGGTCTACGATCTGCTGGATGCCTTTGAGTATTCGGAACGGATTATCTCTGATTTTTCCGATGTGATCGCCGAACTGGATGAGCGCAAACGCCAGCTGGTGAAAGAGGTAGAGGCACAGCAGGTGGTGCAGCGGGCGTCGGATGAGTTTTTTGATTTCATGGAAAAACGTTTTATGCCGGATCTGGCGATTCGTCTGTCGGCGGATTCGGTGGAGAAGTATCGGGATGAGATTGGTGATCTGATCAGCAAGGCGCGGCGTAAGCGTAAAGAGTTCAAGGCCCGGGCCGAGCGTGAGTTACGCCGTATGGCGCCGGAGTTGATCGAACATACCAATCGATCGGTTTACCTGACGATTCTTGATGGTATCGAAACCCGCATGCATAACGCCTCGGCTGTGATGTTACCGGCACTGCGTCAGGCGTTGAATGGATTTACCCGTCGCGCTGATATCATCATGCGACAGCTCAGCTATACCGGTGCGGCCAGTCAGAACCGTCTGTTTTCTCTCTGTGATCAGTTGCGACAATCGCCTGAAGCAGTGGAACTTCAAGCGCTGGATGCTGCAGGTGAGGCCTTATCCGTGCTGGATGTTGGCTTTGTTGATCCCGAAGGCCTGCGGTTACACGTGGGCCGCAAGCCGCGCCTGGTGAATGCCGGTGTTGAGGAGGAGGTGGGTGATGACCGTGATTCGCGCAAGTCGATGTTTGTCCAGTCGGCTGTGGATCTTGCATTTACCTTTAATAGCCAGGGTCAGCGGGATTACCTGGTGAAGGCTCTGTGCGAAGGGCACCGTATACAGAGCCAGCACCTTCCTGTGCGCGATGCGCGGGAGCTACTTATGAGTGCCCATGCGATTGAAGTGGGCTCACTGGTAACGCCGGAGTTTGCCTTCAAGGTCACCCCGACTCAAAATCGAGTAGCCAGTGATTACTTTGATCTGTCCGACGAATTTACTATTGAACTGATAGAAAGAGAGCAACATGCTGACTGAATGTCTCGTTGAGAGTCTTGAGCAAGAGGGCGTTGGCCTGCAGGAGTTTCGGGAGCTCTGTATCCGGTTACTCAACTATGGTGTGCTCTGCCGTGCCGAGAATCAGACGGAGCAGCAACTCTATGATCGTTTTGTTCGTATTGAATCGTTAGTGGAAGAGTACCTGAATGTGATTGGCATAACGCTGTTCCATGATCGGCGTTTCGCCTACCTGCGGCTCTATCCGCCAGGTGCGCAGGTTCCCGGGATGGAAGATGTGAGTGAGTCCGCGTTTACCGGTGGTCTCAGGGCGCGGTTGCGCCAGGATGAGGTGGCACTGTTGTTGGTGTTACGTCTGCAATATGACAAGGCGTTGCGCGAGGGTCAGCTGGATGAAGAGGGCTATGTACTTGAGTCGGTAGAATCACTCTCCATCGCCATGCGCAACCTGTTGGGTCGTACGCTGCCGGATAAGGTGGTCGAGCGAAAACGGGTGTTTAACCGCTTGCGCCAACTGAGGCTGATCGAGTTCAGGGCGGATGATGAGATGGATAGCGGTGAGGCCTGGATAAAGATCCACCCGATGATCGTTACCTTTGTGAACGATGAGGCGATCACGGCCATTGAGCAGGCGCTGCCTGCTGAAGCAGAGTCTGAGGTGGAAGATGTTTCTTAAGCAGTTTGTCTATATCAACTGGGGCAATATTCCCAATCTTGAATTCGACTTTGGTCCGGTGAATCTCTTCTCTGGAGGGAATGGTTCAGGCAAGACCACGGCGGCGGATGCCATACAGACAGTCATGACCGCCGCGCATGAAAACTTGTTTCAATACAATCCTGGTCAGGATGAGACAACCCAACGGGGTCGCGGTGGCAAGCGGGTGCGCACACTCTCTTCCTATGTGCTGGGTTGTGATGACGGCAGCTATGCCCGGCTCGATCCAACGGATGGTTATCTGGCAGCCGTATTTCATCCCACACAAGGTGAAGGCGGGGAGCCGTTTACCGCCGTGATAGCGGTGCGTGCCTACCTGGATACCACCGGCAGTAATACGGTGGCACGTCAGGATGATGCGCAATTCTTTATTATCACCGGTGAATCGTTGGGCCTGTCACACTTCGTGCGGGAGGACAGCGCCGGACGTTTTGTGGTGCCGCTACCGGATTTGCAGACACTGCTGATTGCAGAATTCGGTAAGCGTCGAATAGAAAAGTATGAGACCAAAAAGGCCTATCTGCGGCGTCTGTATGGGGCGCTGAGGGGTAAGTCCGATGCGGTGGCTGAAGCGGAGGCGATTGCGGCAGCCCGGGCCTTCTCGCGCTTCATGTCCTATAAGCCGATCAAGGGCATCAACCGTTTTGTAGCGGATGAGATTCTCGAGCAGAAGGATCTTGGTGAAGCGGTGCGTTCGGTCTCCAGTCAGTTGAAGACAATCCATGGCATGGAGCGTGATGCGGCCAATCTGGTCGAGTCAATCGAGATTCTGCAGCGTGCCAAGGGTCATACCCAGCACTATATAGAGCAGTGGAGTGAACTGAATGTGCTGGATTACACGCTGGCGCAGGCGGAATACCTACTCAGGCAGGATGATTATCTGCGCGGAAAGCGTGAACAGCAGACACAGCAACAGACGCAGCGTGAGACTGAAGGAGAGATTGCCGCGATTGTAGTGCAGAGCGAGCAGCTGCACGATCAGCTGATTTCACTGGAGGCACAGCGCCAGGGCATTGAAGCACTGCGTGAAAAAGACACCCTGGAACGGGAACGCAGTCAGCTCGATACGCAATTGGTGCAACAGGCCAAGCAGCTACTGGCGCAGGATCAGATCGTCAGCGAGAACATACAGGTCAGTAGGGAGATGAGTGAGTTGCTGGCGACTCAGCAGTTCAAAGCCGATCTTCCTTTGTTGAATCACCTGGAGGTGGATGCGCTGGTCAAGGAGGTGGTTGCCAGCGAAAGGGCGATGATTCCTGAGCTGCATAATCTGGTTCAGCGGGATTTTTCTGGAGAGATACCTGCACTATCGCGAGGTCTGGAGCAGATCCAGTCGGTACAGCAGGTTCACAACCGCTGGCATGCGTTCTGGCATACGCAGGGTGATGAGGGATCGGTCAGGAACCAGTTGGCTGCAACACAACACGCCCGGCGCTCTCGCTATCAGCAACTCACCGATCAACGGCGGCATAAACAGCAGGAGATCGAACGGCTCAATGCCAATCAGGTCACCTATCCACCTTTTGTGGAGCGAGCCGTCAAGGTGATCGCTCAGCAGTGCCCCGGAGCTGATCCGCGTGTGTTGTGTGATCATGTGGAAGTGAAAGATCCTCGCTGGCAATCTGCTATTGAGGGGTATCTTGGCGGGGCTCGTTACGCCATTTTGGTGGAGGCGGAGTATGAGGCAGCAGCCATACGGGCAGTTCGCGGTATGGCAGGCCGGGACAACCGTGCCCGGGTGATTCAGGGAGATAAGGCGGCAAAGGATACTGCCCGCAGTGAGCTCCATCCCGATTCAATTATTCACGCCCTTGAGTTCACCCACGCCGTGGCAAAGGCCTATCTGACGGCCAGCTACGGTTCGGTGCTGCGGGTTGGATCGGCTGAAACCCTGCGCATGACTCGCCGGGGTATTACTGAAGACGGTATGGCCTCTGGCGGCTACAGCATGTGGCGCTGTGATCTGGCGGATGCGGATCTGGTATTTGGGGTGGCGGCACGGGAGAGGGCTTTACACGCCAAACTGGAAGAGCTGTCGCTCATTGAAGTTGAATGGAACCAGGCCAACGATCAGCTACAACAGATCACTTATCTGTTGCAGTCAGTGGATCGTCTGAAAGAGAGCTGTTATGCGGAAGGTCTGAAACATGTCATGGATACGCATCTGCAGATCCATCGGGTTGATAGTCTCTTGAAACAGCTTGACCTGAATGAACATCAAGACCTGGAGGCGCAGCTCCAGCAGCTGAAGCAGGAGCAGCGTGGTCTGGAGGAGCAGAAGGGCCTTCTCAATCAGAAGCTGGGGGAGACGCGCTCCAGTCTGGAGGTGATACACAAACAGCTCAAGGCGTTGAGTGATCTGCAAGAACAGAATCAGTCGCGGTTGGAGGAGCGGGAGGCCGCACTGAATGAATTGGCCGCTGTCTGGCCAGAGTTTAATACTGAGTCACGGCTGCAGATCGCTGACGAAGAGGCCCGTGATCTGGATATCCAGATCGCGAAAAACTTCCGCCATGAACTGGAGCGAAATCTTCATGCAGCAGAGCGGCGTGCAGAAGAAGAGGTGAAGGCACACAATCAGCACTGTCGCCCGGCTGACACCATCATCTATCCCTCTTTCAGTGGTGATTATGACGCGGCACTGTTTCGCCAAATCTGTCTGCTGCAGCGTGACATTGATCGTGTCTACAACATCCTGAAAAACAACATTCTTGTAGAGAAACATCAACAGCTCAATGAACTGAAGGGGGCGTTCAATAATGCTTTCGTTACCCATCTCTGCCACACTATTCACCAGGCCCTGAATGATGGTAAGCGACAGATTGAGCAGTTGAATCGCGAGTTGCAGCACCACCATTTTGGCGCTGACCGGGAGACCTTCCGTTTTGATAGTGACTGGATTCCTGAATACCGAGATTATGCCCGCTTCTTCCAGGAGGTGGTAAAAAATCCGGTGCTCACGGATGAGGCCACCCTGTTTGAGGTGGAGTTGTCAGCCAAATCCCGCAAGGTGCTGGATGAGCTGATGGCGATGTTGCTGCATGAGGATGAGCAGCACGCCATGCGGGATCTGGAACGTATTGCGGATTATCGCAATTACCGGCGCTATGAGATCTACAAAGAGGTCGAGGGTAAAGAGCCTATCCCACTGAGTGAATATGGCACTGGCTCGGGTGGTCAGCTGGAGACGCCTGCCTACATCATACGCTCGGCGGCCATCACCTCGGCATTCCGCTTTGCCGAAGGCAATACCCATCTTCGGATGGTGCTGGTGGATGAGGCATTCTCCAAGATGGATGAGACCCGATCACGTGAGGTGATCAGCTATCTGACGGAGCGGCTGGGGTTGCAGTTATTGTTTATCATGCCAACCAGCAAATGCGGACCCTTTATGGACCTGATCAGTCACGAGTTCGTCTTTGCCAAGGTACCGAGCCCGCAACTGCGTGGACAACTCCATACCCGGGTGTTGGTGGATCGTAAGCAGTGCAATCAGGAACGGATCAAAACACTCTGGGCCAATCATCGACGTAATGTATTCCATCAGGCGGAACTTGATTTTATGGAAGAATTTGCAGTGAGTTGAGCGGATTATTGCTCAGATATGGGTGTGTGAAATGAAATATCAGATTGAACCTATCGGCATCATCCACTCTCCCTATAAGGAGAAGTTCGGCATACCTCGTCAGCCAGGTTTGATAAAGGAGGCGCGGGCGCAGCTTGTTTTGTCGCCACCTTATAATCGGCCGGAGGCGGTGGTGGGTCTTGAGGGTTACTCCCATATCTGGATTCAGTTTGTCTTTCATCAGGCGATACGCAGTGAATGGCAGCCCATGGTGCGTCCACCCCGGTTGGGCGGTAACAAGCGGGTCGGTGTGTTTGCCAGCCGATCTCCCTTTCGGCCCAATCCGATTGGTCTGTCGGTTGTGAAGCTGGAAGGGGTACGGTGTGAGAATGGTGAGGTGATTCTTGATCTCTCGGGAATCGATCTGCTGGATGGCACGCCTGTAATCGACATTAAACCCTACGTCGTCTATGTCGATAGCATCCCGGATGCCTGTTCCGGTTTTGCGCCAGTAGCCCCGGCGGTTAAATACACGGTCGATTTTTCGGAGCGGGCCCGGAAGCAGCTGTTGGCGCGTCAGGATTCTGCTCAACTGGAGGCCTTCATTACCCATTTACTGGAGACTGATCCACGCCCCGCCTATTCTGGCGAGCCTGACCCGGGTCGTGTCTACGGTATTCTGCTTTATGATTTTGATCTGCGCTGGGAGATCGTGGCGGATAGAATCATTGTGTGTGAGCTGGCCGAGGTGGAGAGCGACTAACCGTTCTCCATGTGGCTCAAAGCGGCCTTGCGTATCTTTTTGATATCGCAGAGCATTCCCTTCAGCGTTGGAATAGTGTCTTCGCGCTCAATCATGGTGGTGATCAGGCCAAATCGATCCAGAACTTCGGTATAGATTTTCCAGATGGGATCAATGATCCGTGGTGATGCATCACAGTTGCCATCTGAGCTGGTCTCAAAGGTGATGTCAGGTAGATGTATCTGCTGCACCCGCCCGGCAGGGATCTGGTTGATATAATCTATCGCACTGAACTCCTGGCTTAGGCTGCTTGCAAGCAGGTTACCCACATCAATCAGTATCAGGGAGTCTGAGCGGTCGGCCACTTCCCGGATAAACTCCACTTCTGGAATTTCCTGGCTACTTTTCTGTTCAATGGGGACATTTTCCAGGAGTATCTGCCTGCCCAGAAAATCCTGCACCTGGTTTATACGCGTAACGACATGTTCCAGAGTGTCCTCTGAGTAGGGGAGCGGTAGCAGCTGTCCTTGGACATCATCGGCTCCTTTCCAGCACAGGTGGTCGGATATCCAGGCTGGATTCACCCTGTCGACCAGTTTTTTCAGCTGATTAAGATAGGCCTGATCCAATGGCCAGGGGCTACCAATGGCGAGCGATATGCCATGCATCACAATAGGGTAGTTAGAGCGGATCTTATCCAGTTGATCGAGGGTTTCTTCATTGGCGCCGAGATAGTTTTCGGTGATGATCTCAAGCCAGTCGAGTTCAGGTTCGCTGCCGATAAAGCTGGGGAGATAATCTGCCCGAAGGCGCAATCCAAATCCGAGGTTAGGTAGTACAGCATTCTGGTTCATTGGATTCCCATTTTATAATTCGTGCTCAGACCCTGGGAGAACATACTATCCTTTTCCTTTGCTGGGCAAGAGCTGATGGATCTACTTTTTTCTTGTTGGGTACATTAGAAAGTCCTTGAAAACTGATGCACAGAACCCATTTTCCATACTATCTATACCCATTTGTTGCTCATGGTGCAGAAAATTAATTAGGAGGAAGTGAGAATGCAACTGGTCTGCCCGCATTGTCATGGTGTGAACCGTGTTCCGGATACCCGGCTGAGTGATCAGCCGAAGTGTGGTCGCTGCAAGCAACCCCTGTTCAGTTCAGCGCCCATAGCGCTGGATGGTATCGGTTTCGAGCGCTTTCTCAGTAAAAGTGATATTCCCTTGCTGGTCGATTTCTGGGCACCCTGGTGCGGGCCCTGCCGCATGATGGCCCCGGCATTTGAGCAGGCGGCACGCTTGCTAGAGCCAAAGGTTCAGTTGATTAAGATAAATACAGAGGAACAGCAGTCGGTTGCGGCAAAATACGCTATCAGGAGTATACCCACACTCATACTATTCAAGGCCGGGATTGAGTCTGCCAGGATGTCGGGTGCGATGGATGCAAAGGGTCTTGTGGCATGGACTGAGCAAAACCTGTGATTTTTGCTGGATGTTGCATGGACATCCGACCCTCGATTCAAGTAGAATTCCCCCGGTTAGCGGTTATGCTGTTCTGTGTGGTCGCTCCCGCAAAATTCATTATTTATATCGGGATGGCTCCCTAGAGACTGTCCCGTTTGGCATGCCTGAAGGGGACTGGTTTCTTGAGTAAGCCCGCAATATTGGTCTTGGAGGATGGTACAGTCTTCCGTGGTGTGTCCATCGGCGCTGATGGTCAGACAATCGGTGAGGTTGTTTTTAATACGGCTATGACTGGTTATCAGGAGATTCTAACGGATCCCTCCTACTGCCAACAGATTGTAACCCTGACCTATCCACACATCGGAAATACCGGCACGAATGACGAAGATGAAGAGTCTGACTCAATTTATGCTGCCGGCCTCATTATTCGTGATCTTCCTCTGTTAACCAGCAGCTGGCGCAATCAGCGCCCCCTGGATCAGTATCTGCGTGACAATGGTGTTGTGGCCATTGCGGGCATTGATACCCGCAAGCTGACCCGTATCCTGCGTGAAAAGGGTGCTCAGTCCGGTTGCATAGTGGCTGGTGATCAGGTTGATGAGGCAGAAGCACTCGCCGCAGCCAAATCATTCCCTGGTCTGAAAGGGATGGACCTGGCCAAGGTGGTGAGTACTAAGGATAGCTATGCGTGGACTCAGGGTACATGGACTCTGGAGGGTGGTCTTCCTGAATCGCCCGAAAACATTGAAGAGAGCCTTCCCACACACGTTGTAGCCTATGACTTCGGGATTAAGCGCAATATCCTGCGCATGCTGGTGGATCGCGGTTGTCGCGTCACTGTCGTGCCGGCACAGACACCTGCCAGCGCTGTTTTGGAGATGAAACCCGATGGTGTGTTCCTCTCCAATGGCCCGGGTGACCCGGAGCCCTGCGATTATGCCATTGAGGCGATCAAGACCATTGTCGATACAGATTTACCGGTCTTTGGTATCTGTCTCGGGCATCAGTTGCTGGCATTGGCCAGTGGTGCCAAGACCATCAAGATGAAGTTTGGCCATCATGGTGCCAATCATCCGGTACAGAACCTGGAAGACAAGGTGGTCATGATCTCAAGTCAGAATCATGGCTTCGCGGTTGATGAAAAGAGCCTGCCGGAAAATCTGGCCGCTACCTACCGCTCTCTGTTTGACGATTCCCTGCAGGGAATACACCGGACGGACAGGCCGGCCTTTGGTTTCCAGGGGCATCCGGAAGCGAGTCCGGGGCCACATGACGTGGCACCGATTTTTGATCATTTTATCGAGTTAATGCAAGCCGCGGAATGATGCGGGTTAGACGACTGAAATAAGCCATTTACTGCGGATTTAAAAGCAACCCATGCCAAAAAGAACAGACATTGAAAGTGTACTGATTATCGGTGCTGGACCTATTGTGATCGGCCAGGCCTGTGAGTTTGACTACTCAGGCGCCCAGGCCTGTAAGGCACTGCGCGAAGAGGGTTACCGGGTCATTCTGGTGAACTCCAATCCAGCCACCATCATGACTGATCCCGACAGCGCAGATGCTGTCTATATCGAACCGATTACCTGGCGTACGGTAGCGCGCATTATTGAAAAAGAGCGCCCCGATGTGCTGCTCCCCACCATGGGCGGACAGACGGCACTGAACTGCGCCCTGGACCTGGTGCGGGAAGGTGTGTTGGAAAAGTATGGCGTCGAGATGGTTGGCGCTTCTCGTGAGGCGATCGATAAGGCGGAAGACCGGGATCTGTTCAGGCAGGCAATGCTGAAGATTGGTCTGGATATGCCGAAGGCAGCGGTTGCTCACAGCATGGAAGAGGCGCTGCAGGTGCAGGCGCAGATTGGTTTCCCGACCATTATTCGTCCCTCTTTCACCATGGGTGGCTCTGGCGGTGGTATCGCCTATAACCGGGAAGAGTTCGTCGAGATCTGTGAACGTGGTCTGGATCTCTCACCCACCCGTGAGCTGCTGATTGAAGAGTCGGCGCTGGGCTGGAAAGAGTACGAGATGGAGGTGGTGCGTGATCATAAAGACAACTGCATCATTATCTGTTCGATTGAGAACCTGGATCCGATGGGTGTGCATACCGGTGATTCAATTACCGTAGCACCTGCCCAGACCCTGACCGATAAAGAGTATCAGATCATGCGTAACGCCTCATTGGCGGTATTGCGTGAGATTGGTGTGGATACTGGTGGTTCGAATGTGCAGTTTGCCATCAACCCAGACGATGGTCGTATGATCATCATTGAAATGAACCCCCGGGTGTCGCGCTCTTCGGCGCTGGCTTCCAAGGCGACCGGTTTTCCAATTGCCAAGATTGCTGCCAAGCTGGCGGTCGGCTTTACCCTGGATGAGCTGCGTAACGAGATTACCGGTGGGGCAACCCCCGCCTCATTTGAGCCGAGCATTGACTACGTAGTCACCAAGATTCCCCGTTTTGCCTTTGAGAAATTCCCGGCAGCCCCTGATCGCTTGACCACCCAGATGAAATCGGTGGGTGAAGTGATGGCTATTGGCCGTACTTTCCAGGAATCACTGCAGAAGGCGCTGCGTGGTCTGGAGACCGGTAAGAGCGGCCTGGATGAGATTGTCGATCTGGAGTCAGAAGATCTGAAGACCATCATGCGACATGAGCTGCGTGAACCGGGAGCTGAGCGCCTCTGGTATGTGGCTGATGCCTTCCGCTCCGGAATGTCGCTGGATGATGTCTTTGAGCTGACCAAGATTGACCGCTGGTTCCTGGTGCAGATCCAGGAGCTGGTTACGATTGAAGGGGATATTAAGCAGGGTGGCCAGGCGGCTCTGGATGCCGATCGCCTGCGCTATCTGAAGCGCAAGGGTTTCTCGGATGAGCGGCTGGCGGCTTTGGTTGGCGTTCATCAGGATGCGATCAGATCGGCCCGCTGGCAGGCTGGAATCCGGCCGGTGTTCAAGCGGGTGGATACCTGTGCGGCCGAATTTTCCACCAGTACGGCTTATATGTACTCCACCTACGAGGAGGAGTGTGAGTCTGCACCAACGAACAATAAAAAGATCATGGTACTTGGTGGCGGGCCGAATCGGATTGGTCAGGGTATCGAATTTGATTACTGCTGTGTCCACGCGGCCTTTGCCATGCGTGAAGATGGTTATGAAACCATCATGGTCAACTGCAATCCTGAGACGGTATCAACAGACTATGACACCTCTGATCGACTCTATTTCGAGCCATTGACCCTGGAAGATGTGCTTGAAGTGATTGAAGTTGAGAAACCGATGGGTGTTATTGTTCAATACGGTGGTCAGACGCCGTTGAAACTGGCGCGTGCCCTAGAGGCCGCGGGTGCACCGATTATAGGTACCTCTCCGGATTCTATTGATCTGGCGGAAGACCGTGAACGATTCCAGAAAATGGTTGAGAAGCTTGGCCTGAAACAGCCGCCGAACCGCACCGCGTCAGAGGCAGAGCAGGCGGTCAGGTTGGCCGAAGAGGTCGGTTATCCCCTCGTGGTTCGTCCTTCTTATGTGTTGGGTGGCCGCGCGATGGAGATTGTTCATGATGAAGATGATCTGCGCCGCTATATGCGCGAGGCGGTGAGTGTCTCCAATGATTCGCCTGTGCTACTGGATCGCTTTCTTAATGATGCCATTGAGGTCGATATTGATGCCATCTGTGACGGTACGGATGTGGTTATTGGCGGCATCATGGAACATATTGAGGAGGCGGGGGTGCACTCCGGCGACTCGGCCTGTTCACTGCCGCCCTACACCTTGTCGGCGGCCATTCAGGATCGTATGCGTGAGCAGATTCGCAGTCTGGCACTGGAGCTGAAAGTCGTCGGATTGATGAATACCCAGTTTGCCATTAAGGATAACGAGATCTATCTGCTTGAGGTTAATCCCCGGGCTTCCCGTACAGTACCTTTCGTCTCCAAGGCAACCGGTGTGCAGCTGGCCAAGATCGCCGCGCGCTGCATGGCGGGAACCAGCTTGAAGCAGCAGGGATTCACCAAAGAGGTGATACCCGAGACATATTTTGTTAAAGAGGCAATTTTCCCGTTTGTGAAGTTCCCTGGTGTGGATACCCTGCTCGGCCCGGAGATGAAATCGACGGGCGAGGTGATGGGTGTTGGCGCTACCTTTGGCGAGGCATTTGCCAAGGCGATGGAAGGAGCGGGCGATCTGCTGCCGCGATCTGGCCGTGCCCTGCTCTCAGTCCGGGAACAGGACAAAAAGCGTATTCTATCGGTAGCCAAAGACCTCAACGAACTGGGCTTTCAGCTCTACGCTACTGGCGGCACCTGTAAGGTGATTCAGGAGCAGGGAATTGCCTGTGAACGGGTTAATAAAGTGGCTGAGGGACGGCCACACATCGTTGATATGATCAAGAATGATGAATTCAGTATGATCATCAATACCACGGAAGGAAAAAAAGCCATCGCCGATTCCGCTGCAATTCGTCGTGCAGCACTTCAGCACAAGGTGACCTATACCACCACCATGTCAGGTGGGGAGGCCTTCTGCCTTGCGTTGAAACAGGCGGATAGTACGAATGTCAATCGTTTGCAGGATCTTCACTAAGATTCTGAACGATGGATATGAAGCGAACAGAGATGAGGTTTAACCTATGAGTAAAGTACCCCTGACAGTCAGAGGTGCAGAGAGGCTTCGGGCAGAGTTGACCCAGCTGAAGCAGGTTGCACGGCCGAAGGTAATCCAGGATATTGCTGAAGCACGTGCTCACGGTGATCTGAAAGAGAACGCGGAGTATCACGCCGCACGTGAGCAGCAAGGTTTTATCGAAGGCAGGATCAAAGAGATTGAATCCAAGCTTTCACATGCACAGATAATCGATGTAACCTCAGTAAATGCAGATGGCCGCGTCATTTTTGGCGCCACGGTCGACGTTTACGAAGAGGAAGAAGATGCGGAGCATACCTTTCAAATCGTCGGTGATGATGAGGCAGATATCAAGCAGGGCCTGATTTCGGTCGGCTCACCCATGGCGCGCGCACTGATTGGAAAATCAGTAGGTGATGAGGCTGCGGTACAGACACCGAATGGTATGCGTCACATGGAGATACTGGCGGTTCGTTACGAATAGCGGATCAGCACGTAAAGCGATCACAGCAGATGGGGGCGTAAGCCTCCATCTGTTTTTTTGTTCGCAGAATTAATCGTTTGCCAGTGTGATAACAGGTTTGTCAGGATTGCGTCTGAAGAATGCGGCAACATGACCAATTGTCTGGACCAGTTCGGCACTGCAACGGGAGCAAATGGCATCGATCATCTCTTGGCGCTGTTCGCGATCACCCGCATTCAGGCGCACTTTGACTAGTTCGTGCGTGCTCAAGGTGATGTCCAACTCGTTGAGTACTGGGTCAGTCAGGCCGTTCTGGCCTACGATAACGACTGGATTCAGGTGATGAACCAGGCTCTTAAGTTGGCGGATCTGTTTTTTTGTCAGAGGCATCGATGACTCCGGTGGGTCTTTGAAGGCCGCGCATTCTACCGTAGTTGTAGCCTGACCGACACTGTTTTAAGTAGACTGAGATGGATTATCTGGTTAACAGGCCCTGGAACATTTACTGCCTTTAAATCATAGTTAAGAGACATGAAGAAAAGCAAAAGCAGTCAGCAGTGGCTCGATCGTCATTTTAACGATGAGTATGTCAAGCGCGCGCAGATCGACGGTTATCGTTCGCGCGCCTCCTACAAGCTACTGGAGTTGCAGGATAAAGATCGCTTGCTTGCCCCGGGGCAGGTGGTGGTTGATCTTGGTGCGGCACCGGGTGGCTGGTCACAGGTTGCGTTAAAGCTGGTGGGAGAAAAAGGCAGGGTGTTTGCGCTGGACATCCTGGAGATGGAGCCTATTTCGGGCGTGGATTTCATCCAGGGTGACTTCCGTGATGATGCGGTGCTGGCCCAATTTCACTCCCTGCTGGCTGGTCGGCCGGTTGATCTTGTAATTTCTGATATGGCCCCCAATGTGAGTGGTATGAGCGCTGTTGATCAGCCTCGTGCCATGTATTTGTGTGAGCTGGCACTGGAGTATGCAAGAGAGGTACTGCGGCCAGGCGGCAGTTTTGTTGTCAAGGTCTTCCAGGGCGAGGGTTTTGACCAGTATGTCAAAGAGATGCGTAGCTCATTTGCAAAGGTGGTGACTCGTAAGCCGGCGGCATCACGTTCTCAGAGCCGAGAGGTCTATCTGGTGGCGAGGAGCTATAATGTATAGTACTGTTAGTTGTCCGTTTTGGTGATAACCGATTGAATTTAAGCTGGTTCCCAAGGTCAATACTGGAGTGGGACCGGAAAGCGCTGAGTGAGATGACAACTTTTTCTCGGCTTTGGTAGTTAAGTAGAGGGTATTGACCTTGAATGATATGGCAAAAAATCTGATTCTCTTGGTGATCATCGCGATTGTTCTGATGTCGGTTTTCAATAACTTTTCTTCCCAGACAACGCAGACGAATGCGCTCTCCTATTCTGATTTTATCGCTCAAGTGAAGAGTGGTGCCGTGCAGAAAGTGAATATTGATGGGCGTGAGATCAAGGGTGTGCTCTCTTCTGGGGCCACCTTCTCGACCTACAGCCCGGGTGACGATGGCCTGGTGGGTGACCTGCTCAACAACAATGTGCAGATTGTAGCGACACCGCCTGATAAGCCGTCCATCCTGATGACGATCCTGATCAACTGGTTCCCGCTATTCATCCTTATTGGATTGTGGATCTTTTTCATGCGTCAGATGCAGGGCGGTGGCGCTGGCCGTGGCGCGATGTCATTTGGCAAGAGCAAGGCTCGCATGCTCGGTGAAGATCAGGTCAAGGTGACGTTCGCCGATGTGGCTGGTGTGGAAGAGGCCAAGGAAGAGGTCACCGAAATGGTCGAATTCCTGCGTGATCCCTCAAAATTCCAGAAACTGGGCGGCAAGATTCCCAAGGGCGTTTTGATGATGGGGTCTCCCGGTACGGGTAAGACGCTGTTGGCCAAGGCCATTGCTGGCGAGGCAAAGGTGCCGTTTTTCACTATCTCCGGCTCTGATTTCGTAGAGATGTTTGTTGGTGTGGGTGCCTCCCGTGTTCGCGATATGTTTGAGCAGGCAAAGAAACATGCCCCCTGCATCATCTTTATCGATGAAATTGATGCGGTCGGACGTCATCGTGGTGCCGGTTTGGGCGGTGGACATGATGAACGTGAGCAGACCCTGAACCAGCTGCTGGTTGAGATGGATGGCTTCGAGGGTAATGAGGGGGTTATTGTCATTGCAGCCACTAACCGACCGGATGTACTGGATCCCGCTCTGTTGCGCCCCGGACGCTTTGACCGACAGGTTGTGGTCCCGCTGCCAGATGTACGGGGTCGTGAGCAGATCCTTAAGGTACATCTGCGAAAGGTAGCCGCTTCGGATGATGTGAAGCCAGCGCTGATTGCCCGTGGTACACCTGGTTTCTCTGGTGCTGATCTGGCCAACCTCGTCAATGAGGCGGCCCTGTTTGCTGCCCGGGCAAATAAACGCTTAGTCGAAATGATCGAGATGGAGCGTGCCAAAGACAAGATCATGATGGGTGCTGAGCGCAAGTCCATGGTGATGAACGAGGATGAGAAGAAACTGACCGCCTTCCATGAGGCTGGCCATGCCATTGTTGGCCGTATGGTTCCCTCTCATGATCCTGTTTATAAAGTGAGTATTATCCCGCGTGGGCGTGCATTGGGTGTCACCATGTTCCTGCCTCTGGAAGATCGTTACAGTCAAAGCAAAGAGACGCTTGAGAGTCAGATCTCCAGCCTGTTTGGTGGACGTGTTGCCGAAGAGCTGGTGTTTGGAAAGGATATGGTTACTACGGGTGCCTCCAATGATATCCAGCGTGCCACGGCCATTGCCCGGAGCATGGTTACCAAGTGGGGATTGTCTGACAAGCTCGGGCCATTGATGTATGGCGAGGAAGAGGAAGAGGTTTTCCTCGGTCGTTCGGTGACTCAGCACAAAAATGTCTCTGACGAGACAGCGCACACCATTGATGAGGAAGTGCATCGGTTCATTGATCGGAATTATGATCGGGCAAAGGCCATCCTAGAAGAAAACATGGATAAACTGCATCTGATGGCAGAGGCCTTGATGAAGTATGAAACCATAGATAGTGATCAGATTGATGACATTATGAATGGCAAACCCCCGCAGCCGCCTAAAGACTGGATTGATGAATCTGATTCAGAACCTAAGTCCGGTGGCGATGGCTTGAAGGTGGATGAGGCCGAGAAGCCCAAGGGCGATGCCTCTGACGGTATTGGTGGACCAGCAGGGCAGCATTGATTGCGAGCCGTGCTATTTAAACCATGACACGCCTTGTTTGTGGCGAGCAAACTGTTGACCTGAGTCGCCCGCAGGTGATGGGTATATTAAACGTAACCCCTGACTCCTTTTCGGACGGGGGTCGTTTTATTCACCATGATATTGCCCTGAAACGAGCCCTGACCATGGTGGCTGAAGGGGCGGATATTCTGGATATCGGTGGAGAATCTACCCGCCCCGGTGCCCCGGCCGTTGAAGAGCAGCAGGAGCTGGATAGAGTAATTCCAGTTATTCAGTCCATTGCTGCAGAGCTTCCTGTCCCTATCTCAGTCGACACCAACAAAGCGATCGTAATGCGTGAAGCTGTTGCCGCTGGAGCCGGGCTTATCAATGATGTCATGGCGTTACAGGGTGAGGGTGCACTGGCCGCTGCGAAAGAGTTGAATGTGCCGATCTGTTTGATGCATATGCAGGGACTGCCCCGAACGATGCAGCAGGATCCGCAATATCGTGATGTGGTTGCGGACGTGAAGGCGTTTCTGTCTGAGCGGGTAGCGGTATGCCTCAATGCAGGCATAGCCAGGGAGCGACTGCTGCTTGATCCTGGATTTGGATTTGGTAAAACCCTGGAACACAATCTCCGGCTACTGCATGACCTGGATCTGTTTGGCGAGCTGCAGCTACCATTACTTGTTGGGATTTCAAGGAAATCAATGATTGGTGCAGTGTTGGGAGATGCGCCAGCAGACCAGCGTCTGTTTGGCGGCCTGGCCTGTGCTGTGATGGCGATTGAACGGGGCGCGGCTATTATTCGTACTCATGATATTAAGCCAACGGCCGATGTAATACGTATGACCCATGCGGTTATGAGTGTTAACTGACGGACAGGTGATCCAAAGAGATCTGAATCGTGCCATTGATGTACGGCATTCTGTCAAAAAAACTATCTTTATAATCATTGATGTATCGTTAAATACCGGTGTCTGAGGGATAAACCTTGAAGCGAAAATATTTTGGAACAGATGGTATTCGAGGCCGTGTGGGCGAAGGGAAAATAACGCCTGAATTTGTCATGCGACTGGGCTGGGCCGCTGGCCGGGTATTGGGTAATGGCAAGGGCAGTAAGGTGCTCATCGGCAAGGATACCCGGATTTCCGGCTATTTGTTCGAGTCAGCACTTGAGGCGGGATTGGTCGCGGCGGGGGTAGACATCCATCTGCTTGGGCCTATGCCAACGCCTGGAATTGCCTATCTAACGCGGACCTTGCATGCCCAGGCGGGTATTGTAATCAGCGCCTCGCATAATCCCCACTGTGATAACGGCATTAAATTCTTCTCTTCTGAGGGTAAGAAGCTCCCGGATGAGGTTGAGTTGGCGATAGAGCGTGAGCTCGATAAGCCGATGACGACAGTGGCATCAGAGTACCTCGGAAAGGCCTATCGCGTGAGTGATGCGCCGGGTCGCTATATCGAATTCTGTAAAAGCACTATCCCCTGGACCATGAGTTTCAAGGGGCTGAAGATGGTTGTAGATTGTGCCCACGGAGCCACTTACCATATTGCACCGCATGTTCTTCAGGAGCTGGGTGCAGAAGTCATCGCGATTGGCGCCGAGCCGAATGGCCTGAATATTAATGCGGGTGTGGGTTCTACCCATATTGGCACAATCCAAAAGGCTGTTCTCGAGCATAAGGCTGATCTGGGTATTGCGCTTGATGGAGATGGCGATCGCCTGATCATGGTGGATGCCTTGGGTGAAGTGCTGGATGGTGATGATATCCTCTATATCATCGCCTGCTCCCGCCTGCGACGTGGTGTGCTGGATGGTGGGGTTGTAGGTACCAAGATGACCAATTTCGGCCTTGAGCATGCGCTCAATCAGCACGGCATCGACCTGGTGCGTACGGATGTGGGGGATCGCTATATCCTGGAACGCCTGCAGATTGAGCGCTGGTCACTCGGCGGTGAGCCCTCTGGGCATATTATCTGTCTGGATAGAACAACTACGGGTGACGGCATTATCTCTGCTCTGCAGGTGCTTGCAGAGGTGGTGAAAAGTGGTCGATCTCTCCATGAGTTACGCGATGGCTACCTGAAGTATCCCCAGGTCACCCTTAACGTCAAATTGGGTTCTGCCAATGCAGCAGACTTGATGAAAGCGCAAGCAGTGCAGGATTCGGTTGATTCGGTTGCGACAGAGCTGGCTGATACTGGTCGCGTTTTGCTGCGTCCCTCCGGTACCGAACCGTTGATTCGAGTGACTGTTGAAGGGCGTGATGCCGAACAGATAATGGCCATGGCCAGCCGGATTGCCAATCTGCTGGAGACGATGGTGTCAGGAGAGTCGGATAACAGGCAGGTCGCATCCGTCTAGAGACTTAAGCATAGGCATAATTGATCCCATCTATACTTTTTCCTAATTTGATTTCACCTCATCCGGTGGATAGACTTTTTGGTTCATTAATCCATAGGGATCTCTCCCCATGGATAGTCATACTTTGAAGGCAGGTTGTCAGGAGATATCAATGCGTCGACCACTCGTTGCAGGTAACTGGAAAATGAACGGCTCTCTGGAGAGCATCAAGCTACTGTTAGAGGGCGTGAAGGCCGGCATGAGTGACGTAAAGCAGGCCGAGGTTGCCGTGTGCGCTCCCGCGATCTATCTCCCTGCGGTTCAGCAGCAGCTACAGGGTAGCGCCGTAGCCTGGGGTAGTCAGGATGTTTCAGCTGAGGCGTCTGGTGCCTATACTGGCGAGATAGCCACTTCGATGCTGAAAGAGTTTGGTTGCAAATACGCCATAGTCGGTCACTCCGAACGTCGTGCCTATCATGGTGAAAGTGATGAAACAGTGGCAAAAAAATATGCCGCTGCCCGTGCCGCTGGCCTGATCCCTATCCTCTGTGTAGGTGAGACGCTGGAAGAGCGTGAGCAGGGCGTAACCGAGGCGGTAGTTGCCCGGCAGCTGGATGCACTGATCAATCTTGAGGGCGTGGCTGCTCTGGCTGATGGTGTTGTGGCCTATGAGCCTGTCTGGGCTATTGGTACCGGCATGACGGCTTCTCCCGAGCAAGCGCAAGATGTGCATGCCTTTATTCGCAGTCGTGTGGCGGGTTTGGACGCGGGAGTGGCTGAGGGATTACGCATTCTTTATGGTGGTAGTATGAAGCCTGATAATGCCAGGGAATTAATTGCCAAACCGGATATTGATGGCGGGCTTATCGGTGGTGCTTCGCTAAAAGCAGGTGATTTCCTCGGAATCTGTACGGCAGCCAATTAATTCTGCCGAAAAAGCGGGTTTGCTCGATTCATTGGGATGTTCGTCCGGTTATTTTTCAGAAAAAAATCCCAAAAAAAACAAAATTGGCGTGTATGTGACTTCTTTATCGCATCTGCATCATGTACAATGCGCGCTTTAATTTTCCAGGTATAAAACGGAAAACCGAATGCATACAGTTCTGGTTGTAGTTCATCTTTTCCTTGCGATTGGTGTCATTGGCCTCGTGCTGATGCAGCACGGCAAGGGTGCCGATGCGGGTGCGGCCTTTGGGTCGGGCTCCTCTGGAACGGTTTTTGGTGCCGCCGGTTCTGCTAATTTCCTGAGTCGCGCAACGGCGGTACTTGCAACGCTGTTTTTCATCACCAGTCTCGCAATGGCCTGGTATGCCATGCAGTCTGTTGAGCGGCCCGCTCTGATTATCGAGGATCAGAAGCCAGCGATAGAAATCCCTGCAACTGCACCTGCACCAGTCTCTGAAGTGCCCACAATTCCAGGTACGACGCCAGAGACCACTTCGGCTGTGCCGATGGTTAATAGCAACGAAGAGAAGCCAAAAGCAACAGAATAAATTAGCAAGACATGGGGTATAATTCCCCAAATGCCGATGTGGTGAAATTGGTAGACACGCTATCTTGAGGGGGTAGTGGCGCAAGCCGTGCCGGTTCAAATCCGGCCATCGGCACCATATAACAAAGAACGGTGTCACCCGTGAGGGTGATGCCGTTTTTTGTGAGGAAAATCAAACATAAGTAGCTGATTATAAAGTTTTTTATTATCGCTATAAGCTTGACAGATCACTCTTGCTGCTCTACCATTTCGCTCCGTTAAACTCACGGCTGGGACCACTAATAATGAGAACCCGGTGAGAAGGGCGAAGAGCACATGTTAGAGAATTATCTACCCGTTCTGGTTTTTATTGGTGTTGGCCTCATTGTAGGTGTTGTCATGGTGTCACTGGGTTTTGTACTTGGCACAAGACGTCCGGATGATGAGAAGCTATCCCCCTACGAGTGTGGATTCGAGGCATTTGAAGATGCCCGAATGAAATTCGACGTCAGATACTACCTCGTTGCCATTCTGTTTATCATCTTCGATCTTGAGATCGCATTTCTTTTCCCTTGGGCCATTGTCCTCGACAAGATTGGTATGGTTGGTTTTGTCGCCATGACCATCTTTCTTGGTGTGCTGGTTGTCGGGTTTATCTATGAGTGGAAGAAAGGGGCCCTGGAATGGGAGTAGAAGGCATACTTGAAAAGGGTGTCATCACCACAAGCGCCGATAAGCTGATCAACTGGGCTCGTACGGGCTCACTCTGGCCAATGACTTTCGGCTTGGCATGCTGCGCGGTTGAGATGATGCATGCGGCGGCTGCGCGTTATGACATGGATCGATTTGGGATTATCTTTAGGCCCAGTCCACGACAGTCAGATGTGATGATTGTGGCCGGTACCCTGGTTAATAAAATGGCCCCTGCGTTGCGTAAGGTTTATGACCAGATGGCTGAACCCCGTTGGGTAATCTCCATGGGTTCCTGCGCCAATGGTGGTGGCTATTACCACTATTCATACTCGGTAGTACGTGGTTGCGATCGAATCGTCCCGGTAGATATCTATGTTCCAGGCTGCCCGCCAACAGCAGAGGCACTGCTGTATGGCATTATTCAGTTGCAGGAAAAGATTAAACGTACCAGCACTATTGCACGTCAGGACTAGGTGAGTCAGATTCATGAACGAGACAGTCAAGACGAAATCACAACAACGGCATGATACGCTTCAGGCTAACCTGGCTAATCGGTATGCGAGTAAAGGTTGTGTGGTAACTCAAGCATTGGGCGAAGTCACCATGGTGGTCCCGCGGGAGCAGCTGACCGCAATCGCAACGGAACTGCGGGATGATGAGCTTTTTCTGTTTGAAGAGTTGATCGATGCATGTGGTATTGATTATGCCGGCTATGGCGAATCAGAGTGGGTAACCAAGCAGGCCTCTGAGTCTGGTTTCTGTCGTGGGGTGGATCGCTATGACATCGATGTTTCCGTCCGTGGAGAGAATGACCGTTTTGCGGTGGTTTATCATCTGCTCTCTATGGCAAACAATCAGCGACTGCGCGTACGCGTATTCGTGGATGCAGCCCAACCGATTGTTGATTCAGTAGTTGGTATCTGGCGTGGCGCTGACTGGTTTGAGCGTGAAGCCTTCGATCTCTATGGAATTATGTTCAGTGGCCATCCCGATCTGCGCAGAATTCTGACTGACTACGGTTTTGTAGGTCATCCCTTCCGTAAGGACTTCCCCCTTGAGGGCACTGTCCAGATGCGTTACGACGCTGAGCAGGGGCGGGTAGTTTATGAGCCAGTTACGCTTGATCCCCGCGTGCTCGTACCAAGGGTAATCCGCGAGGATAACCGTTTCCAGTCTGCAAGTATTGAAGAGCAGGACTCCACTGATGCCTGAGATTCGTAATTACACACTCAACTTTGGTCCGCAGCATCCAGCGGCACATGGCGTATTGCGTCTTGTCCTCGAAATGGATGGTGAGGTGATCGAGCGTGCTGATCCACATATCGGATTGCTGCACCGAGCGACAGAGAAGTTGGCTGAATCTAAACCGTTTAACCAAAGCATACCGTACATGGATCGTCTTGATTACGTATCCATGATGTGTAGTGAACATGGTTATGTAATGGCGGTTGAGAAGTTGCTGGATTTGGATGTGCCACTGCGTGCCAAGTACATCCGTACCATGTTTGATGAGATTACCCGTATCCTGAACCACCTTATGTGGTTGGGTACTCATGCGCTTGATGTGGGCGCCATGACCGTATTCCTCTATGCATTTAGAGAGCGTGAGGATTTGATGGACTGCTACGAGGCGGTCTCAGGCGCTCGTATGCACGCGGCCTATTATCGAGTAGGCGGTGTCTACCGTGACTTGCCCGATGTCATGCCACGCTATGCCAATAACCAGTTCCGCAGCGATGCTGATATCGCGCGTAAAAATGAAACGCGTCAAGGCTCATTGCTTGATTTCATTGATGATTTTACCAATCGTTTTCCAGGTCTGGTGGATGAGTATGAGACCCTGTTGACCGACAACCGTATCTGGAAACAGCGGACTGTCGGTATTGGTGTGGTTACCCCTGAGCGGGCCAAGCAGCTCTGCTTCACGGGGCCTATGATACGGGGGTCAGGTTTGGCCTGGGATCTGCGAAAGAAGCAGCCGTATGCGGCCTATGATCGGGTCGATTTTGATATTCCAGTGGGTGTCAATGGCGATTGCTATGATCGTTATCTGGTACGTGTTGAAGAGATGCGTCAGTCAAATCGCATTATAAAACAGTGTGTTCAGTGGCTACGTGAAAATAATGGCCCGGTGATCGTTGAAGATCACAAGGTATCTCCTCCTTCTCGGGACAATATGAAAGGTGATATGGAGAGTCTGATTCACCATTTCAAACTGTTTACTGAGGGCTATTGTCCACCAGCGGGTGAAGCCTATGCTGCTGTCGAGGCACCGAAGGGAGAGTTTGGCTGTTATGTGGTTTCTGACGGTGCCAATAAGCCATTCCGTTTGAAAATTCGTGCTCCCGGATTTGCCCATCTTGCGGCAATGGATGAGATGGTGAGTGGGCATATGTTGGCCGACGTGGTTGCTGTTATCGGCACCATGGATGTTGTATTCGGGGAGATTGATCGCTGATGGGTTTCAAGAATCTACCAATGACAACCGTAAAGCCGTCAGAGAATAAGGAACGCCTGTTCTCTGAAAAGGTAAGGGCGGAGATTGATACCTGGATTGCTAAATATCCGGAAGGTTGGCAGCAATCTGCCGTGATGGCTGCATTGCGCATCGTACAGGATGAGAATGGTGGTTACCTGACGCAGGAGCTGATGGATCAGGTCGCAGCTTATCTGGATATGCCTCCAATTGCGGTCTATGAAGTTGCCACTTTCTACTCAATGTATGAACACAAGAAGGTCGGCAAACATAAAGTCTGCGTCTGTACAAATGTCTCCTGCATGATCAATGGCTCAGACAAGATCGTGGAACACATGGAGAAAAAGCTCGGTATCAAACTGGGTGAGGTTACGGAAGATGGCAAGTACTCCCTGAAAGAGGTTGAGTGCCTTGGTGCCTGTGGTGGCGCACCCATGTTCCAGATTGGTACCAAATATTATGAGAATCTGACGCCTGAGCTGGTCGATTCCATTCTGGATGGACTGGAGTAAGCAATATGGCGAATGAAGTCTGTCTTAGAAATAATGATCTTGAGCGCCCCTGGCTGATGGAAACCTATCAGAGTCGTGGTGGCTATTCTGCGCTAAAAAAGATCCTCCAGGAGAAAATTCCACCCGAGCAGGTGATTGAAGAGGTTAAGTCTTCTGGTTTACGTGGTCGAGGTGGTGCAGGTTTTCCTACCGGTCTTAAATGGAGTTTTATCTCACGTAATGCACCGGGTCAGAAGTATGTTGTCTGTAACTCGGACGAAGGTGAGCCGGGTACATTCAAGGATCGCGACATCCTGCGCTATAACCCTCATCAGCTGGTAGAGGGTATGATCATTGCGGGTTACGCTATCGGCGCAACTGTAGGCTATAACTATATTCGCGGCGAGTTCTGGGAACCCTACGAACGCTTCGAGGCCGCTCTCGAAGAGGCGCGTGCAGCCGGTTTTCTGGGTAGCAATATCCTCGGCTCTGGATTCGATTTCCAACTCCATTCCCATTTGGGTGGTGGCGCCTATGTCTGCGGTGAAGAGACCGCACTACTGGAGTCGATTGAAGGGAAGAAAGGGCAGCCGCGTTATAAGCCGCCTTTCCCTGCTCACTTTGGTCTCTATGGTCGACCCACTATTATTAATAACACTGAATCACTGGCATCTATTCCTGTCATCATGGAAAAAGGTGGTGAGTGGTTCAAACAGCTGGGCGTTGAAAATAGCGGTGGTTCCAAGCTGTTTTCCATCTCCGGAAATCTGAATAATCCAGGCGTGTTCGAGATCCCGCTTGGTACACCTTTCTCCGAACTGCTGGAAATGGCGGGCGGTATGAAAGATGGTCGCAAGATCAAAGCAGTAATCCCTGGTGGTTCGTCCGCACCGATTATTCCAGGTGATCAGATGATGGATCTGACCATGGATTACGATGCAATAGCCAAGGCAGGCTCGATGTTGGGATCTGGTGCGGTCATTGTGCTAGATGACACCAACTGCATGGTAAAAGTCCTTGAGCGGATGTCCTACTTCTACTACGAAGAGTCCTGCGGACAGTGTACGCCATGCCGTGAAGGCACGGGCTGGCTTTATCGCGTGGTAAGTCGAATAGAGCGAGGCGAGGGACGTCCAGAAGACCTGGCGTTACTGGATGATGTCACGCAGAAGATTGCCGGTCGTACGATCTGTGCGCTGGGTGATGCGGCAGCCCTGCCGGTACAAGGAATGCTGAAGCACTTCCGTGATGAGTTTGAATATCACATCGAACATAAGAAATGCATGGTTGGCTGATGCCGTTCCCTGCATGAACGTTTTTAACGGTTACTGGTTAGAGAACTAAATCAATGTCTGAAGACCAGACGATAACAATCGAGATTGACGGTAAAGCGATTCAGGCCACGCCTGGTCAGATGCTGATCGAGGTGACAGATGCGGCTGGAATTGATATTCCCCGTTTCTGCTATCACAAGAAGCTGTCGGTATCTGCCAACTGCAGGATGTGTCTTGTTGAGGTGGAGCGTGCTCCGAAACCGCTGCCAGCTTGTGCAACGCCGATCAATGATGGGATGAAGGTCTTTACCAAGTCACCCATTGCCCTGGCTGCTCAAAAAGGCACCATGGAATTTTTGCTGATCAATCACCCATTGGATTGCCCTATATGCGACCAGGGTGGCGAGTGTGAGCTGCAGGATATCTCTATGGGATACGGCAGCGATATCTCCCGTTTCGTTGAAGGCAAGCGAATCGTCAAAGATAAAGACATTGGACCTCTTATCACGACCGACCTGACACGTTGTATTCACTGTACCCGCTGCGTCCGATTCGGCGCCGAGATTGCCGGTATACGTGAACTGGGGGCGACGGGTCGCGGTGAGCATATGACCATCGGCACTTATATTGAAAAGAGTGTTGATTCTGAACTTTCCGGAAACATTATCGATGTATGTCCGGTTGGTTCGTTGACTTCCAAACCTTCGCAATTCAAGGCGCGTGCCTGGGAAATGCTTCAGCGTGACACGATCGCACCTCATGATTCAGTTGGCTCAAACATACATGTACATGTACGTCGCAATGAGTTGATTCGTGTCCATCCCAAGGATAACGAAGCAATCAATGAGTGCTGGATTTCAGACCGTGATCGATTCAGTTACGAAGGGGTTTACAGCACTGATCGCCTGACAACGCCGATGCTAAAGCGTGATGGTGAATGGCACGCTGCAAGTTGGGACGATGCCTTGTCAGCTGTAGTGAATAGCCTCAAGGGTGTCGGTTCCAATCTGGGTGCGCTGGTATCGCCCAGCAGTACTCTGGAAGAGCTTTACCTAGCGCAAAAACTGGTTAAAGGTCTGGGCAGTGAAGCTTTTGACAGTCGCTTGCGGCAGGGCGATTTCCGTGGCGAAGAGCCACGCTTCCCTTGGCTTGGTCAATCGATTGAGTCGCTGGAAACAGTCGACGGGGCGCTCGTTGTCGGTAGCAGCATACGAAAAGAGCAGCCGATGTTAGCGCATCGTTTGAGAAAAGCTGCACTGGAAGGTGCCCAGATCAGCTTCATCAACCCGATGGAGCTGGATCTGAATTATGTTGCGCAGCAGATAGTCGTAACACCCGCCGGGATGATCACCGAATTGGCTGCTGTGGCAAAGGCGGCAGGGGCCAGTGGGACTCTGATTGATAACGCAATAGTGACCGATCAGCATAAGGCGTTAGCTGAAAAGCTTAAAGGGTCCTCTAATGGCACCCTGTTGCTGGGTAATCTCGCCACGGCACATGCAGATTTTTCCATCATACGTTCTTTGGCATCAGACATAGCCACGGCTTGTGATCTGAAACTTGGTTATCTTCCGGAGGCGGCCAATAGCATAGGTGCCCGTTTGATTGGTGCTGTTGCAACTGCCGGTAATGATGCACAGGCGATGCTGGATGAGCCGCGCAAGGGTTATCTCCTGATGGGGATCGAGCCCGGCTTTGATCTTTGGAATCCAGTCAAAGCGGAGACTGCATTTGAGCAGGCTGATTTTGTGGTGGCATTGACCGCTTACCGAAGCGCCACTCTTGAAGCGGCTGCTGATGTTCTGTTGCCCATGGCGTTATTTGTAGAAACTTCCGGCAGCTTTGTTAATGCAGAGGGTACTCTGCAATCCTTTGCCGGGGTTATAACCCCAAGCGGAAATACACGTCCCGCCTGGAAGATTCTGCGAGTGCTTGGAAATCTGCTGGATGTTCCGGGTTTCGATTATGTTGATACAGCTGAAGTGCTGTCCGAAATCAATGGAACAATGGCTGGCTTAACGCCGGATAACGCTGTCAATACAGTGTTGGCAGATGTGAATCTACGTACTCCCGTTAAGGGCCTGCAGCGCGTGGGTGATGTGCCTATCTATGCATTGGATCCGCTGGTTCGTCATGCCGGGTCATTGCAAAAAACACACGATGCTATTGCGGCTGGCGTTTATATCAATGCTGAAGAAGCCGGCAAGCTGGGCGTTGCTGAAGGTGAGAATGCAGTTGTGATCCAAGACACCAGCCGGATTCAGCTGCCTATTTTTATTGATCCATATGTACCGGATGGGTGCGCCAGAATTCCTGCTGGTCTGGCGGGTGTTGAACAACTGGGCGCTCAATTTGGTGAAGTGACCCTGGAGAAGGTTTAAACGATGGACTCATTGATAGCTCTCTGGGAATGGCTCGGTACTAACCTGATCGTTCTTCAGATCCTGATCAAAATCGTGGTCATTGTTGCACCACTGATGCTCTGTGTGGCCTATTTTACTTACGCAGAACGTAAGTTGATTGGCTACATGCAGGTACGTATCGGTCCTAACCGTGTCGGACCCAAAGGTTGGCTGCAGCCGATTGCCGATGCCGTCAAGCTGATGTTCAAAGAGATTATAATCCCGACCAAGGCTAACAAAGTCTTGTTCCTGATTGCTCCTTTGTTGACGCTGGGACCGGCCCTGGCGGCATGGGCGGTATTCCCGTTCACCGACGGTCTGGTGCTGGCAGATTTGAATGCGGGTCTACTCTATATCCTGGCGCTGACCTCTATCGGTGTGTACGGCGTAATTATTGCCGGTTGGGCATCCAACTCAAAGTATGCCTTCCTGGGTGCGATGCGCTCTGCCGCACAGATTGTCGCTTACGAAATTGCCATGGGCTTTGCGCTGGTGGGTGTACTTGTCGCAGCGGGAAGTCTGAATCTGGGCGAAATCGTAAGAGCACAACAGAGTGATGCTGGCCTATTTGGCTGGTTCTGGTTGCCGCTTTTTCCACTGTTTATAATCTATTTTATATCCGGTGTTGCGGAGACCAACCGGGCACCATTTGACGTGGCGGAAGGTGAATCAGAGATCGTCGCTGGTTTCCATGTCGAGTATTCCGGTATGCCGTTTGCCGTATTCTTCCTTGGTGAATACGCCAATATGATCCTGATTTCTGCCCTGACAGCACTGCTGTTCCTGGGCGGGTGGTTGTCACCACTGCCTGCAAGCTGGGTTGATGGTGTATTCCTGTTAGGCGATGGTATCCATTGGTTATTCCTGAAAACGGCGTTTGCTGGTTTCTTCTTCCTCTGGTTCCGTGCCACATTCCCTCGCTACCGCTATGACCAGATCATGCGTCTGGGATGGAAAGTCTTCATTCCCATCACGATTGTCTGGATTCTGGTTGTGGGTTTGATGGTCGTCTATAAATTTGCCTGGTTTAGTTGAGGTTGGATGAAAGATGAAAATGCTAAGCGATTACATCAAAAGTCTGGCCATGTTGGAGCTCCTCAAAGGGTTGAGGGTCACCGGCGGATACATGTTCAAGAAGAAGTTTACAGTTCAATATCCCGAGGAGAATGCACCAATCTCTCCCCGTTTTAGGGGGTTGCATGCACTAAGGCGTTACGAGAATGGTGAAGAACGCTGCATCGCCTGTAAATTATGTGAAGCGACATGCCCTGCGGCTGCAATCACTATTGAGGTTTCACCGCCGCTACCTGATGGGTCGCGTCGTACTTCAAGGTACGACATTGATCTCTTCAAGTGCATCTTCTGTGGCTATTGTCAGGAAGCCTGTCCTGTTGATGCCATTGTTGAGACACCAATTTACGAATACCACTTTGAAAATCGTGTCGATGCCGTAATGACTAAAAGCAAGTTGCTAGAGGTTGGGGATAAACATGAGCCCGCTCTGGCTGCTTGTATTCGTGCCGATGGCAAGTACCGCTAATAATGATTACTACAATATTAAACTGGACTAACCCATGACATTCGAAAAGTTTGTCTTCTATATATTCGCTGCCATTCTGGTGTTTGCTGCATCAATGGTCATCACCCGGCGAAACCCGGTGCACTCGGCGCTGTTTTTGGTATTGGCGTTTTTCTCCAGTGCCGGTATCTGGCTGCTGGCTGAAGCTGAGTTTCTCGCGATTGTACTCATACTCGTCTATGTCGGTGCAGTCATGGTGTTGTTCCTGTTTGTAGTGATGATGTTGGATATTGATCTCGCTACGCTGAGAGCTGGCTTTATAAAGTATATGCCGGTCGGTGCTTTGGTGGCACTAGTGATGGCCATTGAGATGTTTATGGTAGTTGGGCCTGCTAATTTCGGGCTTGATAAAATGCCTGCGCCGGCTGCACAGGGCCCGGGCTACAACAATACCGAGGAGCTCGGTAACGTACTCTATACCGTCTATATGTACCCATTCGAAATTGCAGCTGTCATTCTGTTGGTTGGTATTATTGCTGCAATCGGTCTCACCATGCGTAAACGTCCTGAAACCAAGTATCAGGATCCATCACAGCAGGTGAAGGTTAAAAAGGCTGACCGTCTGCGGGTGGTCAAGATGGATGCTGAGGACTGATTGGAACTGACATGATTGCACTTTCTGACTACCTCATACTCGGCGCGATACTGTTTTCACTCAGTGTTACGGGTATTTTTCTGAATCGTAAAAACGTCATTATTCTATTGATGTGCGTTGAGCTAATGCTACTGGCAGTGAATATGAACTTTATCGCCTTCTCTCATTTTCATGGGGATACGGCAGGACAAGTGTTCGTGTTCTTCATTCTGACTGTGGCTGCTGCTGAAGCCGCCATTGGCTTGGCGATTCTTGTGGTGCTGTTCCGGAACACGCGTACCATTAATGTTGAAGATCTCGATACACTCAAGGGTTAAGCATGGAAAAGATATATCTCCTTATCGTGCTGGCGCCCCTGATGGGCGCTATCATCGCCGGCTTTTTCGGGTCGAAGATTGGCCGTGCGGGTGCCCATTGGGTAGCAAGCGGTGGTGTTGGTCTCTCTGCATTGCTCTCTGTTTATGTCTTACTGCAGTTTATTAACGGCAGTACCAATATCTATAACGATAGCCTCTATACCTGGATGGTTAGCGACGGCATCAAGATGGAGATTGGTTTTCTGGTAGATCAGCTGACCGCCATGATGATGGTGGTGGTTACTTTTGTCTCGTTCTGTGTGCACATTTACACCATTGGTTACATGGCGCACGATGAAGAGAACTGGCCGAACGGAAGTCTGGCAGGCACCAACAGCTACCAGCGCTTCTTCAGCTATATTTCGCTGTTCACCTTCTCCATGCTAATGCTGGTTATGTCCAATAACTTCCTTCAACTGTTCTTTGGTTGGGAAGCGGTTGGTCTTGTCTCCTATCTTTTGATCGGTTTCTGGTCTGTCCGCGAGACAGCAATATTTGCTAATCTAAAGGCGTTTCTGGTCAATCGTGTTGGTGACTTCGGCTTTATACTGGGCATTGCAGCGGTAGCGATGTATACCAATAGCCTGGATTATGCGGCTGTCTTTAAGCTGGCGCCGGGGTTGGCTGACACGCAGATCAATCTGATAGGTGATTCGAGTTGGTCGCTGATGACGGTGATCTGTATCTGCCTGTTCATCGGCGCCATGGGTAAATCAGCCCAAGTCCCACTGCATGTGTGGTTGCCTGACTCGATGGAAGGTCCGACCCCTATTTCTGCATTGATCCACGCGGCGACCATGGTAACTGCAGGCGTCTTTATGGTGGCGCGTATGTCACCACTTTATGAACTCTCAGAAACTGCATTGACTTTTGTACTGGTGATAGGTGCAACTACGGCATTGTTTACCGGGCTCATTGGCATAGTTCAGAATGACATCAAACGTGTCGTTGCCTACTCAACCCTGTCACAGCTTGGTTATATGATGGTTGCTCTGGGTGTTTCCGCCTATGCAGCTGGTGTATTCCATCTGATGACCCATGCTTTCTTCAAGGCGTTACTGTTCCTGGCTGCTGGCTCAGTCATTATGGGTATGCACCATGATCAGGATATCCGCAACATGGGTGGTATTCGCAAGTATATGCGCATCACCTGGATAACTTCATTAATCGGATCGCTGGCATTGATTGGTTTACCTGGTTCTTCCGGTTTCTTCTCAAAAGACGCCATTATTGAAGCTGTGCATCATTCCACTATTGCTGGATCTGGCTATGCCTACTTTGCAGTTGTATCAGGTGTATTCATTACTGCGCTCTACAGTTTCCGTATGTACTTCCTGGTCTTCCATGGGAAAGGCCCCCGGGATGAGCATGCCAAGGCGCACCTGCATGAATCTCCCTGGGTTGTAACCATTCCGCTCATTCTGCTGGCCGTGCCCTCGCTGTTTATTGGTATGTTCACTGTTGGGGATATGGTGTTTGGTGAGTGGTTCAAGGACGCTATCTTTGTGCTTCCTGAGCACGACACGCTGTCTGAGATTGGCTTTCACGGTACCTGGGGCTTCTTTATGCACGGTATCTTTGGCCTGCCGACGCTGCTGGCGGCATCGGGCGTGGCCGTTGCCTTTATCTTCTACATCAAGAAACCCGAGTTGGCAGAGAGTTGGAAGAAACGCTTTGAAAACGTCGGTATCTACCAAATTCTGGACAAAAAATACGGTTTTGATGAGACCTACCAGGCGTTGTTTGCCGGGGGCAGTCGGGGGATCGGACAACTGTTGTGGAACATTGGCGACAAGGGACTTATTGATGGTCTGATCATCAATGGCTCCGCGCGTTCAGTCGGACGTTTCGCTGGTTGGGTACGCAATATCCAAACCGGTTATCTTTTCCATTACGCAATTGCCATGATTCTGGGTCTGCTTGTCTTGCTGACCTGGTTCGTGATCGCTTAAGTTAGGTAGGACGCATCGCATGTTAGCAGACTGGCCCATTCTCAGTTTGACCATCTGGCTGCCAATAATTGGTGGCATTCTGGTGCTCGCAAGTGGCGACAAGGCCGCCAACGCCACGCGCTGGACGGCACTGATCATTGCGATCCTCACTTTCCTTGTGAGCTTGCTACTTTATTCAGGATTCGACTCCACAACGGCGAGTATGCAGTTTGTAGAGAGAGCGCCCTGGATTGAGCTGTTCAAGATCGAGTACTACCTGGGTGTCGACGGTATATCTATGCCGCTGATTATCCTTACGACATTTATTTCGATTTTTGTCATCATCGCAGGCTGGGAAGTGATTCAGTACAAACCTTCTCATTACATGGCGGCGTTCCTGATTATGGAAGGCGTTATGGTAGGTGTCTTCTCTTCATTGGATGCCATGCTGTTCTATGTGTACTGGGAAGCGATGTTGATACCGATGTTCCTGATCATCGGCGTGTGGGGTGGACCGAATCGCGTTTATGCCACAATCAAGTTTTTCCTTTATACCTTCTTTGGTTCAGTGTTCATGCTGGTTGCACTGATCTACATGTACTTCCAGGCGGGTAGTTTTGACATTCTTGCCTTCCATGATTTGAAGATGGGGCTGGATGTCCAGATTCTGATCTTTATTGCCTTCCTGATGGCCTTTGCCGTTAAGGTCCCCATGTGGCCGGTTCATACCTGGTTGCCTGATGCGCATGTCGAGGCGCCTACCGGCGGTTCCGTTATCCTGGCCGCTATTATGTTGAAGATCGGTGGTTACGGATTCCTCCGTTTCAGTTTGCCAATCACCCCGGATGCCAGCAATCATCTCGACTGGCTGATTATTACCATGTCGCTGATTGCCGTGGTCTATATTGGTTTCGTCGCGCTGGTTCAGCAGGATATGAAAAAGCTGATTGCGTACTCCTCAATTGCCCACATGGGCTTTGTTACCTTGGGATTCTTTATCGTTTTTATCATTGCCCAAAACGGCAATGCCAATGGCGGTGCTACCTTGGGTATGGAAGGTGGTATGGTGCAGATGGTGTCTCACGGCTTTATCTCAGCTGCGATGTTCCTTTGTGTCGGTGTCCTGTATGACCGTATTCATAGTCGCAATATTGCAGACTACGGTGGCGTGGTACACACCATGCCAATCTTTGCAGGTTTCATGGTTTTCTTTGCGATGTCCAATGCCGGTCTGCCAGGAACTTCAGGTTTCGTCGGTGAATTCATGGTTATCCTGGCCAGTTTCCGCGCTGATTTCTGGTTCGCCTTCCTGGCCGCAACTACATTGATTATTGGTGCAGCGTATACGTTGTGGATGGTGAAACGGGTTATCTTTGGCCCTGTTGCCAATGAAAAAGTAGCTGCTTTGCAAGATATCAGTGGCCGTGAATTTCTGATCCTTGGCTCTCTTGCGGTTGCTGTACTCATCCTAGGGCTTTGGCCGGCACCACTGGTCGAAGTAATGGACGCTTCAGTCGCCAACTTGCTTAAACATATTGCTGTAACAAAAATACCCTAACCGGCCCTATTGAAGGAATTGGTGAGATTCGATGCAATTTGATACATCCATGCTGATACCGGTTTTACCGGAGATCTTTATCCTAACAGCGGCCTGTGTGATTCTGGTGGTTGATCTGTTTCTTAAAGAGGAGCAGCGGGTAATCAGTTACGGTTTGACACAGATTAGCCTTCTGTTGGCGGTGGTCATTACCCTGATAACTTCCCCGGGCGAAACGCGCATAATATTTGACGGTAGTGTTGTTCGTGATGGCATGAGTGACCTGCTGAAGATCGCTATCTTTATTATCAGTGCGGGTGCATTCCTCTACGCAAAGGATTATTTGCGAGACAGAGATCTATTCAAGGGTGAATATTACGTCTTGGGCCTGTTTGCAGTGCTCGGCATGATGGTGATGGTATCCGCGAACAGTTTCCTGACGGTCTATCTTGGTCTTGAACTGTTGGCGCTCTCTCTTTATGCCCTGGTTGCATTTAATCGTGACTCTGCAGAGAGTTCCGAAGCCGCGATGAAGTACTTTGTACTGGGTGCACTTGCCTCGGGCATGTTGCTCTACGGTATCTCCATGATTTATGGCGCAACCGGTTCGATTGGTTTTCAGGCAATTGGTGAAGGCCTGGCGAATCCAGATGTTAATAAGATGGTGCTGGTTTTTGGTTTGGTTTTTGTGGTTATTGGTCTGGCCTTTAAGTTTGGTGCGGTACCATTTCACATGTGGGTTCCCGATGTCTACCAGGGCGCACCCACAGCTGTAGTTACCTTCCTTGGTAGTACGCCTAAGATTGCTGCTTTTGCACTGGCCATGCGCATGCTCGTTGATGGGCTCGGTGGGCTTCATGCCGATTGGCAGTATATGTTGGTGATACTGGCTATATTATCAATGGGTCTGGGTAATGTGTTTGCGATTGCGCAGGGCAACATCAAGCGCATGCTGGCCTACTCAACTATATCGCATGTTGGTTTTATCCTGATTGGTATTCTTGCGGGTACGACCAAAGGCTACACAGCCGCCATGTTCTATAGTATTGTCTATGCCGCCATGGCACTGGGTGCATTTGGTATTGTTATTTTGCTGAGTCGTCGTGGATTTGAAGCTGAGAATCTGGATGACTTCAAAGGACTGAATGAGCGCAGCCCCTGGTTTGCCGCCATGATGCTGCTGGTCATGTTCTCCATGGCAGGCGTACCGCCTACGGTTGGTTTTTTTGCCAAGATGTTTGTGCTTGAAGCGGTCATCAGTATTGATATGACTTGGCTTGCGCTGGTAGGTGTATTCTTCTCCATCATCGGTGCCTTCTACTATCTGCGTATCGTTAAATTGATGTATTTCGATAAGCCGCTGGATAACAGTCCATTGGAGGCGGGTATCGATACACGCATTGCTCTTTCTGTGAATGGACTTTCTATGCTAGCCCTGGGTTTGTTCCCGGCAGGATTGTTATCACTCTGCGCGGCCGCACTTAGCTAGAACGTTTAGAGTAAGTAGTGCAACTCATTAAAACTCTGCCAAACGGCAGAGTTTTTGTTTTTGGGTACCTTTCTAAATGTTGCAGTCCAGTTGAACTGTAAGTGAATCTCACCATGAAAAAATATTTTAAAAGAAAGGTTGTAAAACATTATTCATCTGCGTATTATCTGCCCTCCAGATGCGGGGTGGAGCAGTCTGGCAGCTCGTCGGGCTCATAACCCGAAGGTCGTAGGTTCGAATCCTGCCCCCGCTACCAAACATAAGAAGGGTGTGTACCGAGCACATAGGTCACACTTTATACCGGAGAGATAGGTAACACTTCGGTCAGAAAAGGGTTGAGCGCAGGCTCAACCCTTTCTTCGTTTTCATCAAAAAATCCTAAATCATATTGCATAAAGCTGACAA
>VMRY01000031.1 GCA_007713595.1 Sedimenticola thiotaurini | reverse complement strand
GATTCGTGACAAACGCATCGGCAACCTGCCGGTGATCGACAACGGCGAGCTGGTCGGGGTGGTCAGTGAGACCGATATCCTCGACTTTTTTCTCGATATCATGGGCTGTGGGCTGGAGAACACCACCCGCATCGCGGTCAGCCTGCCCAACAAGGCCCGTGCCCTCGCCGGCCTGCTGCACAAGATCAATGATGCCGGTGGCTATATCGCTACCGTCGTCTCACCCGTCTCCCATATGGATAGCCCGCAACGCGTTGCCATTGTGCGCTATATTGCCGATAAACCAGAGGCACTGGATGACCACCTTGAGGAGATCGGTTATGAACTGATCACTGAGGTATTACCGAAATCCTGACTAATAATCGGACATAGCCTCTACCGGGGCTATGTCATCCATTGTGACTCATTGTTATCAGGCTGATAGAATCACCCGATTCCAAATCAGCTGATGACAGAGAAACAGTGGCCAACAACCCTTTCCAACGACAACTCAAATCCATCCTGGACGGTTTCCGCAAGGAGCCGCCCAGCCGCACCCCTTCTCTGGTCGCCACCCTGTTTGGTGATGTGGTGGAATCCCATGACCGGGAGATCTGGCTTGGCAGTATTACCGCCCTGCTCGAACCGTTTGGTGTCAATGAAAGATTAGTGCGGACAGCGGTCTACCGATTGGCGAAGGATAACTTTGTCGAAAGCATCAAGATTGGGCGCAAGAGTTACTATCGGCTCACCGAAAACGCCCGCCGTAATGTTGGTCAATATGATCAACTGATCTACTACCCATCAAGCAAGCACTGGGATGGTGACTGGACGCTGGTATTTACAGGCACCCAGGGGATCAACGCCAAACAGAGGGCCAAGCTGAGAAAAGAGCTCACCTGGTTGGGGTATGGCATCATAGCACCCAATGTCTATGGTCATCCAACGGCACCGATCAATCCAACCCAGGCAATTCTTGATCGTGTAGGCGTGACTAATCAGGTCGTCGTTCTGCGTGCCCACAATTATGATCCTATGTATGGACTGGGGACAAAGGGGATGGTGCGTCAGTGTTTCAAGCTGAGTGATCTGGAAAAAAAGTACGCCGCATTTATCAAGCATTATCGATCGCTGGCAAAGGCGCTGCAGAACACCAAGCAGGTCGAAAATGAAGATCCAGAACACTGTTTCATGTTGCGAATCATGCTGATCCACCACTACCGGCGCATTCTTTTGCTTGATCCCAAATTACCCGCTGAGTTGCTCCCTGATAACTGGCTTGGCCAACAGGCCCAGGATCTTTGCGCTGCAATCTATCGACCACTGGAGGCGATCTCAGAAAAGCACATTCTGGCCTTATGTGAAAACCAGGCTGGCCCATTCAGGCAGACATCTCCCCGTTTCAGAGAACGTTTTACGGCTTGGTAAAGAGACCCCTGCCTGAGAGGGCAAGGGTTGATGTAACAGATGATTAGAGCAGACGGTTTGCGGCGGGTGTTTCCGGCAACTGTTGTTCAAAAAAGCCCTCTGTATGGATCAAGGACTCCTTGGCTCCGAGCTGTTTAGCCGCTTCTATACAGGCATCGACAAACTCCGGACTGCCTGCAGCGTAGATACTGTGCTGAGAGAGATCAGGGAACATCTCGGGAAGAACCGAGGGTATCCGACCGTTCAAACCCTCTCCCTCTTCCTGGGTCAGCGTTCGGACGAACTTGAAATTTCTATGCTTGGCCTGCCACAGTGCCAAACGCCCCGTATCATAGATATCTTCGCTTCGTGGGGCCGAAAAAATAACTGTAACCGGCTGGCGATAACCGCGGCTCAGCGCGGCCTCAGCCAACGCCATGATAGGTGCCAAACCAGTTCCAGCGGCCAGACAGAGTACCGGGGTTGCAGCCGCAGGATCACCAATGAAGGTTCCATAAGGTCCAGAGAGTTTTATTCGATCGCCGACTTTGAGGTGATCATGCACCCAGCAGCTAATAGCGCCATTCTCTACCCGGGCAATCTGTAAAGTGATCTCACCATCTGGGCGAGAGGCATTTGCAATCGAGTAGGCACGTGCCGGCATCTTGCCGTCGGGATGATTAAGCTGCACATACTGCCCCGGCCAGTAACGTAACGGCTTGCCTACAGGCCGTAATCTTAATTCAACAATGCGATGGGTGCGCTCAATACGCTCAACCACTACAAAGGAGACATTCTCCCGCGGTGGAAAAAGTTTTGGTTGGGCGTCTTCCGTTCCCCACTCAATTTCCAACAAATCCGATAGAGGCTTGGCCATGCACATCAGACCAAAACCCTGCTCCCGTTCTTCCTGGGCAAGCGCCATATCCAACACCATGCCTTGATCAAACTCACCCTCCCTGACCTTGATCTTGCATTCACCACAGGCACCAGCACGGCAATTATTCGGCAGTGCATAACCGGCTTTCTCCAGGGCAGAAAGAACTGTCTGCCCCTGCTCGCAGTCAACTTCATGGCCAGAGGGATATAAACGGATTTTCTTCATAAGCGGACCATCTAATAAAAACCGGGAGGCTTAATCCTCCCGGTAATAAGGAAAGGCTTAGAATATCGGAATGATCTCTTCCAGATCAACGTCCAGAACCTCTTGCCCGGTAATACCCACTTCAGGGATAGCGGGGAAAGGAATGTCGTAGCGATCCAGCACACCTTTCAGATTCAACATGGCATTACGCCAGTTCTCCAATTTTGCCTCTGCTGTTGGAATACCGAACCCGGCATTGCGGGCAATCTCCTCCGCTTCACGTTGCGTGGCGATGAAGTCTTCCGGCAGATCCCAGAACTCCATAGGAGGCTCATACAGAACCGCTGAGAGAAACAGGTAGCCCGCACGAATCTGCTTGGTGATAACAGACTTATTTTCGTCTTGCAGACCCGGGTAATCACGCTCCATCAGCGCCATGCAGATCGCCATGTGACGCCCTTCATCACGACCGATATTTTTAAACGCCTCCTGGAATACCTCTTCTTCACAGCCCTTCGCCATCTGGTGGAAAATGGTTGCAGCCGCAATTTCACCCATCAGGAAGGAGCTGAACAGAACAGCCAGACTGTATTTTGGTACGGCCTTTTTGTAGCCGTTCCAATAACGGCCACCGTTAAAATAGAGCCACTTGGCATTACGTTGCAGCTTTTTACCCAGCTCCGTTTTGGGGGTATAGGTCAGTGCATCGGGATGATCCAGCAGTTTAGTGATTGCGAGACCACACATCTGCTCGTGGTTCTGCTCATCTCGAACAACAGAGAAGAAACAGCGGCGCACGGGATCCTCTTCATGATCTTCATAGGTTTTGATCAGTGCTTCCGCAAACACAGGGGGAGCAGATGCATCAAAAACTGACAGCAGGGTCCACCAGTAAGCGATTGACTCACGTTCTTCCCAGCTGTACTGGTCAGGATCAAAGGTGTCCCACGAAAGTTTTTCAGGATCCCAGGTCTCGCGCTGCGCCGCTTCCCACACCTCTTGCATCTTGGTGGTTTTGCGCACCCAGCTCAGCGGATAGATATTGGGCTGTGGCGTCTCGGGTGGAAACTCCATCTTGCCTGCAAACCATTCTCTCTCACTCATCGTTCTCGCTCCTCAACTCTATTCTGTAGCCACACAGTGAACCCTATCTGGGTAGACAATCTCGATGCGACATCGTGCGCATGAGTAGACCATACCAATCTCTTCGTTATGATACAATATATTTTTATAATTATTTTATTTTGTATCGCTTTTGATTGCTCAGCATATAGCTCAAACGGCTGATTTCTTGGCTACCAGGGTCAACACATCATAGGTTGCCACCAGATCACCATGCTGGTTCTTCACCTGGCAGTCCCAGCGAACTTCGCCGTACTCCTCATTCACCCGGGGGACTTTCTGCTTGCAGGTAAAAGTCACCTGAATCGAATCCCCAGGATTAAGTGGTGTGAGGAAGCGCAAATTCTCAAGGCCATAATTGGCCAGAACAGGCCCGGGTGCCGGATCCACGAACAGACCTGCAGCGGCAGAGACAATGAAATAGCCATGCGCTACCCGCCCTTCGAAGAATGGGTTTGCCTTGGCCGCCTCTTCATCCATGTGAGCATAGAACTTATCCCCACTGAACTCGGCAAAATGCTCGATATCTTCAAGGGTGATAACCCTGCTATCAGAGATAATGCCCTCACCAATCCGCAGCTCTTCAATAGTTTTACGGAAGGGGTGGACCGTATCTTCAATTCGGCGGGCACCGGGAATCCATTTATCCGTCACTGCTGAGAGCGTGGAAGGTGAACCCTGAAGCGCAACACACTGCATATAGTGTAGTACACCGCGGATACCACCCATCTCCTGACCACCACCGGCACGCCCTGGTCCGCCATGAATCAGGTAAGGCAGAGGCGAACCATGCCCGGTAGACTCTTTTGCACAATCCCGGTTGGCAATCAGTAGTCGACCGTGCCAGGCACCCAGCCCCATCACCATCGCCTTGGCGAACTCGTCATCATAGGTAAAGATTGAGCTGACCAGGCTACCCTGCCCCATTCGACTGATCTGCACAGCCTCAGCAACATCGCCATAGGGCACTACGGTACTCACTGGGCCAAAGGCCTCGACTTCATGCACTTCCGGACTCGTCAGGGGTTGATCACAATAGAGCAGAACCGGCTTCAGGAAGGCACTTCCATCTGCGGCTGACGCAGAAGGATCGCCATAGACGATGTCACAGGAGTTGGCGAGCTCACCCACCCGATCACGTACTTCAGCACACTGATCACTACTGGCAAGGGCACCCATCGTCACTCCTTCATCATCGGGATTACCCACAACCACCTTATCGAGCCTTGTTTTAAGTGCATCGATCACAGCAGGAGCCAGGTGACGCGGCACAATGGCACGGCGAATAGCGGTACATTTCTGTCCACACTTCACTGTCATCTCGCGTACAACCTCTTTAATATAGAGGTCAAACTCTTCGGTTCCTGGTTCGGCATCAAGTCCGAGAATAGAGGAGTTAAGTGAATCGGCCTCCATGGTGAAGCGAACCGAGTTATTGATAATCGCCGGGTGCTGGCGCAGCATCAGGCCAGTCGAAGCAGAACCGGTAAAGGTCACAGCATCCTGACAGGTGACGTGATCCAGCAGGTCGCCCACACTTCCACTGATCAGCTGCAGTGACCCTTCCGGCAGAATCCCGGATTCGATAATCCGCTGCACCATCAATTCGGTGAGATAAGCTGTCTGACTGGCCGGTTTGATAATTGAGGGCACCCCAGCAATAAAGGTTGGCGCCAACTTCTCTAACATTCCCCAGCAGGGAAAGTTAAACGCATTGATATGGATCGCCACCCCCTCCAGTGGCAGATAGACATGCTGCCCGACAAAGGTTCCCTTGCGTGAAAGGATCTCAGGATTTCCATCAATATAAACCTGACCGTTAGGCAATTCACGTCGCCCTTTACTGGAGTAGGCAAACAGGGTTCCGGTACCCCCTTCTATATCGATCCAGGAGTCAGACCGTGTAGCACCTGTTGCCTTGGAGAGCTCATAGAACTCCTCTTTTCGTTCCTGCAGATAAAGCCCTAACTCCTTCAATTTAATTGCACGCTCATGAAAACTTAATGCGCGCAGTGCAGGCCCACCGACCTCTCGCCCGTACTTCAACATGGCGGCGTAATTCACACCCTTGCTGCTTATCTCAGCAACCGGCTCACCGGTAATGGCACTGTTCAGTACAACGCCCTTGCCTTCGCCTTCTACCCAGGCACCGCAGGCATAACTTTTTAAACGCATCTTCAGCTCCTCAAACCCAGCCAGGGTCCAAATTTGATCTAGTTTGGTGTTATTACTCATATGGATGGAACGGATGTTCCCACTACCCGCGCTCAAAAGAGACTATGATCACAGGTAGACTTAATCCAAAAACAAACTACTGACTTGATAGTAGCTCGTAATCTAATACGATACAATTTTTTATGATTTAATTTTTTTTCTGTAGCATTTTGTAATCAACCTATGATACAACATGCCTCAGATTGGAGAGACACACCCCAAACAGAGGGCAACCAGAATAAGCCACCTAATCCTTGTTAATAAAAAGGGTTGCAGGTGCCTTAGATCGGAGTGTAAGGAGAGGCGATGAGATCCCATTCAGACATCACTGTAGATGCCCCCGTTCAAGGAGTGCAGCTGATCAGGCTGAATCGACCTGAAGCACGCAATGCGCTACGCACTTCCCTACTGGGTGAACTTTCAGATGCCCTGACAGACGCCGGACAAGATGATCAGATTAGGGCCGTTGTTATCACTGGCTCCGAAAAAGTTTTCGCCGCCGGGGCCGATATCAAGGAGATGGCTGAACTGAATCCGGTCGGCATCTGGAAGGATAAACGTCCACAGCACTGGAACAGCATCAAGGCCTTTCACAAACCTGTGATTGCTGCCGTCAATGGCTACTGTCTTGGCGGCGGCATGGAGCTGGCGATGAGCGCAGACATCATCATAGCCGGTGAAAATGCGCAATTCGGCCAGCCCGAAATAAACCTCGGCATTATTCCTGGCGCAGGCGGCACACAACGACTGATTCGATCCGTAGGAAAATCCCTGGCCATGAAACTGATCCTGAGTGGTGAGTTCATAACGGCGCAGGAAGCCTTGGCCGCTGGCCTGATTGCCGAAATAACCCAGCCCGAACTGACCCTGAAACGGGCAATAGCCTTGGCTGAAACCATCGCCAGCAAATCACCCATTGCCATTCGTATAGCGAAAGAGACTATCCTGGCTGCCTATGAAACCCCATTAAGTCAGGGACTCGAACTGGAACGCAAGGCGTTTCTTTTCCTAGCCGCCACCGAGGATCGCCAAGAGGGCATACAGGCCTTCATGGAAAAGCGTTCACCACAATTCAAAGGTCAATAGAGAAGAGATCATGAGCTACAACAATATTCTATTTCAGGTGGAGAGTGGCGTTGCCACGTTGACCTTAAACAGGCCGGACAGCCTGAATAGTTTTACCTCAGAGATGCACAATGAAATCCGTCAGGTGATGAAACAGGTTAAGCAGGAGAGCAGTATCCGCTGTCTGTTGCTTACTGGTGCCGGTCGTGGTTTTTGTGCCGGACAGGATCTGAATGACCGTGCAGTCGCGCCCGGTGAGGCGATGCCGGATCTGAGCCAATCCATCAAGCAGAACTATAATCCGCTGGTACGCACGATCATGACGTTGGACAAGCCGGTAATCTGTGCTGTCAACGGAGTCGCTGCGGGCGCAGGTGCCAATATTGCGCTGGCCTGCGACATCGTACTAGCCGCTCGCTCAGCCAATTTCATACAGGGCTTTTCCAAGATCGGCCTGATACCCGATTCTGGTGGTACCTGGACTCTGCCCAGACTGGCAGGCCGCGCCCGGGCTATGGGGATGGCGATGCTCAGCGGCAAACTGTCAGCAGAGCAGGCCGAACAGTGGGGGTTGATCTGGCAGGCCGTAGATGATGAAAAACTGATGGATGAAGCGAACTCACTCGCTGCCCATCTGGCAACACAACCCACCAAAGGATTAGCCCTGACCAAGCGCGCTATCAATGCCGCCGGTGGTAACAGTCTGGATCAACAACTTGATCTGGAGTGTGACTTGCAATACATCGCTGGCTGCAGCCACGATTACCGCGAGGGTGTCAGCGCCTTCGTAGGCAAACGTAAACCGGTATTCAAGGGAGAATAAAGACCCATGGCTGCATTGAGCACAAACCAGACCATAGCTGTGATTGGCGCCGGTACAATGGGGGCAGGCATTGCCCAGATCGCTGCAGCAGCCGGTCACCCCACCCTGCTGTTTGATCTCAATCCGGAAGCCATTGAACGCGGAGTGGCACAGATCGACAGTGGTCTGAAAAAGCAGGTCAGCCGCGGCAAGATGACTGAGGCAGATCGCTCTGCACTACTCGCGAATATCAGCCCGGCAACAAAACTGGAAGAGCTGACCGAAGCCAGTCTGGTCATTGAGGCAATCCTCGAAGATCTGGAGGTAAAGCAGGACTTGTTTGGACAGCTCGAGTCCATCTGTAGCGAGCAGACCATCCTCGCAACCAACACCTCTTCACTCTCTGTAACCGCCATTGCCGCCAACCTGGCCAGACCTGGCAATCTGGTGGGGATGCACTTCTTTAACCCGGCCCCAGTGATGAAACTGGTCGAAGTGGTTTCGGGCATCACCACACGACCTGAGATTGCAGAAACCGTTTTCTCCACCGCTGCCAACTGGGGCAAACACCCGGTTTATGCCAAATCAACACCCGGTTTTATTGTCAACCGCGTAGCCCGTCCCTTTTATGCAGAAGGGATGCGACTGCTTGAAGAGGGGGCGGCAGATGTCGCCACCCTCGACACCATTATCCGTGAAGCCGGTGGTTTCCGCATGGGCCCATTCGAGTTGATGGATCTGATTGGCCATGATGTGAACTATGCTGTAACCAGCACGGTTTACGCCGGCTTTTACTACGATCAACGCTTCTTGCCCTCCCTGATTCAAAAGGAGCTGGTAGACGGTGGTCTGTATGGCCGCAAGAGTGGCCAGGGCTTTTATGATTACCGCGAAGGTGCCGTGAAACCTGTGATCGTGGATGCACCTGCCGCCGATGCGCCAAAGAGTATCGAGGTCGCAGGTGAGTTGGGTATTGCAGAGCCATTAATTGAGCTCTGGCAACAAGCCGGCATCAAGATCATCCGTAACGAGGGCGAAGGGTGGATTCAGTCTGGTAAGACCCGGATAGCCCTGACGGACGGACGCAGTGCCACCCGGCGAGCCGCGGACGAGAACCTGCCCAATACTATTCTATTTGACCTGGCGATCGACTTTGCAAAAACAGCGCGCATTACCCTTGCCGCCGGGGATAACGCCTCCCCTGAAGCGATCCAAAAGGCCACCGGTCTATTCCAGATATTAGGTAAGAAGGTCACTATCATTGCTGATATCCCCGGTATGGTAGTCATGCGCACGATCTGCACGATTGCCAACGAAGCAGCCGATACCGTTTTTCAACAAGTTTGCGATGTTGCGGGTGCTGATACGGCCATGCAGAGCGGCGTGAACTATCCCAAAGGACCACTCGCCTGGGCCGATGAGATAGGCCTGCCCCATGTCCTGGCCGTTCTGGAAAATCTACTGCAAGCGTATGGATTGGATCGTTATCGCATATCCCAGTTGCTGAGAAGAAAGGTCGAAGGCGGCAATCGCTTCTATGCCTAGCCAGTACCAGTCAGACAAAAAAATAGCACTACCAAACGAGAGTATGAATATGAAAGACGCCTATATTTTTGATGCCATCCGTACCCCTATCGGCCGTTTCGGCGGGGCACTGGCGGGTGTACGCGCAGACGACTTAGGTGCCATACCTTTAAAGGCCCTGATGGATCGCAATCCCACTATGGATTGGTCGCGGATAGATGATGTCATCTTTGGCTGTGCAAATCAGGCAGGTGAAGATAATCGCAATGTGGCTCGCATGTCTGCACTGCTGGCCGGACTGCCGATTGAAGTACCCGGCACTACAGTAAACCGTCTCTGTGGCTCAGGAATGGATGCGATCAGTATGGCGGCCCGTGCCATTAAAACCGGTGAGGCCGAGTTCATGATCGCCGGAGGCGTGGAGTCCATGTCCCGTGCCCCCTTTGTCTTGCCCAAGGCCGACAGTGCCTTCTCCCGCAAGGCAGAGATCTATGACACCACGATCGGCTGGCGTTTTGTTAACAAGCTGATGAAACAGCAATACGGCATAGACTCCATGCCGGAGACCGCTGAAAACGTCGCTGAACAGTTCAGCATCTCACGTGAAGATCAGGACGCCTTTGCCCTGCGCAGTCAGCAGCGAACCGGTGCAGCGCAGGCCAATGGTCGACTGGCGCAGGAGATTGTCCCGGTCACCATTCCCCAACGCAGAGGTGATGACCTGACTGTCTCCATCGATGAACACCCCAGACCTGATACCAAGCTGGAAAAACTGGCCAGCCTCGCGACGCCGTTCAGAGCAGGCGGCTCGGTTACGGCCGGCAACGCCTCCGGGGTTAACGACGGCGCCTGTGCCTTGCTACTGGGTTCACTAGAGGCAGGGGCACGTTATGGTCTGACAGCCAAGGCACGTGTGGTGGCTGCCACAGCCGTTGGTGTTGAACCTCGCATCATGGGCTTTGGCCCGGCACCTGCCACCCGCAAACTACTCAACATGACCGGCCTCACCATTGAGCAGATGGATGTCATTGAGCTGAACGAGGCGTTTGCCGCCCAAGGCTTGGCCGTGATGAGGGATCTCGGGCTGGCTGACGATGCAGCGCACGTCAATCCAAACGGTGGCGCTATCGCATTGGGTCACCCCCTTGGAATGAGTGGTGCGCGCCTGGTGACAACCGCCATGTACCAGCTGCAGCAAACCGGTGGCCGTTATGCTCTCTGCACCATGTGCATCGGTGTTGGACAGGGTATCGCAATGATCATTGAACGCGTCTGATCCAGGCGACTGAGCCAAATATACCGCACTAAAAAACTGATCGGGCAGAACAGAATAATCATAACGCCCGGCAATAAAATTATTTGAGAGGAGCTGTTGAGATGAATCACCCACAGGCCGCGCTGGATCCAATTGAAAAGGCCAGTATTGACGAGTTGCGATCACTTCAACTGGAAAGAATGAAGTGGTCACTCAACCATGCCTACAACAACTCCCCTTTTTATAAAGCGCGTTTTGATCAAGCGGGCGTCCACCCGGATGACCTCAATAGCCTGGCCGACCTGAGCAAATTCCCGTTCACCAACAAACAGGATCTGCGTGATAACTACCCGTTCAACATGTTCGCTGTACCCAAGCAGCAAGTGGTTCGGGTACACGCCTCCAGCGGTACCACGGGAAAAGCCACTGTAGTCGGTTACACCCAAAACGACATCGACACTTGGGCCAATGCGGTAGCCCGCTCGATCCGAGCCGGTGGCGGCAGACCGGGTGATACCTGCCACATCTCCTATGGCTATGGCCTGTTCACCGGTGGCCTGGGTGCACACTACGGTGCGGAACGCCTGGGCTGTACGGTCATCCCCATGTCCGGTGGTCAAACCGAAAAGCAGGTCCAGTTGATTGCTGACTTTGAACCCCGCATCATCATGGTGACACCCTCCTACTTCCTTAACATCATTGATGAGATGGAGCGCCAGGGACTCAATCCAAAAGAGAGCTCTCTGGAGATTGGTATCTTCGGTGCCGAGCCCTGGACCAATGCCATGCGCATGGAGATGGAAGAGCGTATGGGTATCGATGCGGTGGATATCTATGGTCTGTCGGAAGTGATCGGCCCAGGGGTTGCGCAGGAGTGTATCGAGACAAAGGATGGCCTTACCATTTGGGAAGACCTGTTCTACCCCGAGATCATCGACCCTATGACCGGTGAAGTGGTAGCTGACGGTGAACCCGGCGAACTGGTATTTACCTCGCTCACCAAAGAGGCCCTGCCGATGATTCGCTATCGGACCCGCGACCTCACGCGCCTGCTGCCGGGCACCGCACGCACCATGCGCCGTATGGACAAAATTACCGGCCGTTCCGATGACATGATGATTATTCGTGGTGTAAACGTATTTCCGACCCAGATCGAAGAGATCATCCTGACCATGCCTGAACTATCGCCACACTACCAACTAGAGCTCTACCGGGAAGGCCACTTGGATAAACTGAAGGTGTTTGTTGAACCTAAAGCCGATGCAGGACTGAATGAGAATCAACGTGAGACCCTGGCCAATACCCTGTGGCATAAAATTAAATCCTATGTTGGTATCAGCACTCAGGTTATGTTGTGCAACCCGGGGCATGTGGATCGGTCACAAGGCAAGGCACAGCGGGTGATTGATAAACGCCCAAAAACCTAACTGTTTTATAACTGCTGCGGGCTATGTATCCGCAGCCTAACTACACTGTTTACAGTGAAATCGAGGAGAGAGTAATAATGAAATTAAAAAAACTGGTATCAGCCCTGGCGATCAGCGGCGTATTGGCGCTGGGCGCGGGACAGGCTGTTGCGGCGGATCCGATCAAGATCGGTACGTTTCTGGCGGTGACGGGCCCGGCGTCGTTCCTGGGTGATCCGGAGCTAAAGACCCTGCAGATGT
>VMRY01000134.1 GCA_007713595.1 Sedimenticola thiotaurini | reverse complement strand
GACGCTCTTGAAAATCGTCCTTGGCTCAGGGATATAACCGAAAGTGAAATACTCTTCAACTGCTGCAGGGTCAATCTCTCTGGAAACACCTGAGTGAATCCTTAACGACTTAAGCTCTGACCCAAACAAAAACTGGCCATCGGGTAACAACGTATAGAAGAGTGGCTTGATCCCTAATCGATCACGCGCAAGAAACAGTGTCTGCTTATTTCTATCCCATACTGCAAATGCAAACATGCCTCTAAATCTATCCACACAGGCTTCACCCCAGGCTTCCCATGCATGGACGATAACTTCGGTATCTGAGTGCGTACGAAACACATGACCGAGAGACTTCAGCTCATCAGATAGTTCTCCGAAGTTATAGATCTCCCCATTATAAGTGACTACAACGGTGTAATCTTCGTTGAACAAGGGTTGCTGCCCGCTTGCCAAATCTATGATCGAGAGGCGGCGATGACCAAAACCAAGGCCTTTTTCTGTGTGGAGCCCACCCTCATCTGGACCACGATGAAACTGGGTTTCATTCATGCGGGAAAGGAGATCTCTGTCGATCTCACGTTGACCCTTCGTATCAAATATTCCGACTATTCCACACATATATAATTTCTTCGATTTTTATTCAGATTCACTGCTGGCCAATATATCGAGTTTTATTTCAAGCACAGAGAGTAGCTGATCAAGGAACACCTGATCTGGCATGACCAAATGACTCTGTTCACTGTTAATTGGCATCATCAGTACTATTCGTGCACTGTCCTGCCGCCCAAAGGTAAGTCGATAAAACGCTTCCAGTAGTTTGCCCTTATAGCGACTTGCAGTGTGGAATGAACCTATCCTGTACCAGGTAAACACCTGGTATGAATGGCCCTGCCCTTTTACCAAATACTGGTCAACCTCCATCGGGCTTCCAGTATGCAGGAGGATAACTTTTTGGTGATCGGTAATCCGCCATTGTTTCTCTGTTGGGTCAAGGAGCAGGTTTTGACTATTGATCAGCTCGGCCCCCTCCTCTTGCTGACCATAGATACCAACTGCAACACCAATTACCTGACTATCCTTTAGGTAATTAGAGTAAACGGTCTGATATGCCCCTTTGAATTTCGGCTTCCAGGAGATTGAATCTGCAGAGTGCTCTTGCCACTCTTGAATCTGCTTTGGTAGAGTAAGTTTTTCATCAGGAACAATGACTGCCCGATGAATCATGGCATAACCTAAAACAGGCCAAATAGCTGCAGAAACAACCATCACCAGTGAGGCCAGTAAAAGGGGCCTTTTATTGTCACGCAGTATCAATCCTGAAGTTTCTTGTTCGTTTGTATCTTTTTCTGGATCATCCCGCCATTTTGCACCCACGGCAAATAAAATCAGCATGACCAATCCAAAAAAGAGCCAGCCATAAATCAGATGATCAACACCTGTCGCAATTTTCATATCACTGATATGCCCCAGCATTACGATCATGTAGGCACGGAGACTATTTGCGATAATTGGTACTATCATCGATGCTATTATAAAAATCGTACGCTTTTTTAAACTGCTGTAGGTCATATAGGCATAGAGCGCACCTAATGTGACTGAGGCTATGAGATAACGAACTCCACTGCACGCCTCAACGACTGACCAATCACCTGACGGAAGAGAGAAAAACAATCCCTCCCGAAAAACCGGCACACCGGTTAATTTGATTAAATAAACGGTGGCTGTGGCTGTAATCTCCATCAGCGGGGGAACCAGATCTTCACCCATAGGTACGGCAAAAAAAAGATAGGCTAGTGGAAATGAGATTACCCAACTGATCTTATTACCAAGCACAGCCCATATACTGAAAATCAACAGGGCTACCAGCGCCAACTGCTGAATTACCAGTGCGCTGACCAGATACCCCAGTAACCAGATAAATCCGGCAGCTGCCAGTAGTATCAATACGCGGTATTCCGGGACCGCAGAGAGCCTGCTCAATTGACTACGTTTTTCCCAGATCAGCCAAATAGTGATGGGGGCAATAATGAACCCGTGGGCAAAGGTCTCAGAACGGTACCAGATAGATACCATTGACCAAGCGGTTTCATGAAAGATTGCAAGAATAGCCGCCAGCATCAACAATAAAATGGGGAGTGTTACTGACCATGATTGTGATCGATGTGCGTTTTTCTCAGGCAGTGTTTGAGTGATATTATCTGTCATAATTCCCTTTACCGGTTTCAAGGCATTCTCTTACTATCGGCAGATTTTCCTCCCAACTAAAGTCGGATTGTACTCGGCTTCGTGCCGCCTTGCCCATCTCCTTATAATCGCCTTCCAGTACTTCAGGAATGGTATTAATCATCTCTTGCGCGCTCTCGACAAGAAGCATCTCTGTGCCCGGGATCGCGTGAATACCCTCAAAGCCTTGCGGTGTTACGATGACAACCTTTTCCATTGCCATGGCTTCAAGAACTTTATTCTGAATACCACGAGCCACCCGCATCGGCGCAACTGACATTCTGGCATATTGTATATAGGGACGAATATCTTCTACCCGCCCCGTTACCTCAACATGCGGCTGATTGCCTAATCTTCTGACACGATCGCTTGGATTACTGCCAACGATATAGAGATAGATATTTGGTGAACGCCTGAGCAGAGAAGGCAATACATCATCAACAAACCAACTGACTGCATCAATATTTGGCCAATAATCCATGGCTCCGGTAAATACCAGAACATCCCGATCATCTGGATAGGGGTTAGTGAATTCTGCTGATGGTAAAAAATATTCGGTATCAACACCATTATTGTAATAAGCGATTCGCTCATGATGTGATGAAGTCATCGTGCAAAAAAGTGCCGCTTCCGCCGATGAAACAAACAGGCTCGCGTCGAACTCGCTTACCACCTTCTTCTCATAAGCAAATAATTTGTCTGCCTCCCGTTGATAGACCCAACTCAACGGCCAACTCTGTTTGTGTGAATACTGACGCCATTTGTCTGAATCAATATCGACAAAGTCGATCACTTTCCGATTTAGCGCAGGATGTTTATCCGTTATGTATTGTGCCATGGCTGATGAATAGACAATGGCACGCTCAATTTTGTGTTGAGTAACCACCTGATCAACCCATTGCATCATTTTACGATTGTAGTAGTAAGGAAGTGTGAGTGGATCACCCAGCGGTAGTGCTATAAGGCTTTTTAACTTGGCCCGACTGGCATCTAATGGTAAAAAACAGGATGCTCTGCATAGATCATTTACCTTAGGCACATATTCCCAATCTTTTGGATCATCAATAAATGCACCAAGATAGACCTCGTAATGTTCATTAAGATCTTTAAGAAGATGGAATGAGCGTATCTTATCGCCCTTGTTCGGAGGATAGGGTATTCGGTGACAGAGATAGAGTAACGGCGGCTTCACTCGATTTCTACCCTGCTAGCCCAGACTACGAGCTAATAGCGGTCCCAGCGTATTAGCAACTGAGAGCGGTAACTTTTTCCATGCTTTTATGAACAGTTCGTATTTAGGGTTATTCGGATTGATTTCAGGAACAGTTGCAGATTTGACAAGGTAGTATTCATAGTGGAGCGGCTCTGGAACAAACCCCCAGTTTTTCTTAAAACTGTATGAGCCTGCATCCACTTTACTGCGTCCGTAATCGAATATTCTGATGCCCCGTTCACCACATTGACGCATGAGTTCCCAATACATGAAGTCATTACCCTTCAGATTTCTCGCCAAAGGAATACTGCCGCCATAATAGGGCAACACTTCGTCTTTGAAATAAAAGCTCAACACGCTCGCAATATCCTGTCCCTCATGGGTAATCATGAGTACATCACAGGCGTCGCCAAATACTTCTTTTAAATTATGGAAATACTTTGCCGGCATCACAGGAGTGCCGAGATTACGCACACTCTCAGAATAGATTTGAAAGAAACGATCGGTACCAGAGATAAACTCACTTTTTAAGCCAGCTTTAATGCCCTTTCGTACCATTGCCCGCTGCTTCCTGGGTATAGCCTTAAGATTCTCTTCAGGATCAGCGGATATCTCTTTCCGAAACGTGACATACAGTTCTTTTACTGGCCAACCGGACGCGGTAGCCGATTGGTTCTTTAATTCCAGTGCATCCACCTGCAATGATTCGGCCAGCTCTACCGCTCTCTGCCTTAGGGCTGCTTCGGCTTCTTTATTCGCAGCAAGAATACCGCCATAGACACAGAAAGGCATTGAAATAAGCGTATTTCCAAACAACAGGCTTTTAATGTGTCCAAGGGGCAAGACACCCGTTATCTCACCCGCCTGCTCAGTAAAGAGGAAATAGGTTTTGTAACCAAATGTGCGTTCGACAACACGTTTCCAGCCTGAAAGATGAAAGAAAGTACCGCCAGCGGCCTGATTAACAAAAGCATCCCACCGCGAATAATCCTGGTCGGTGAGTTCTGAAAGCTGGATTGATGTTGACTGGGTATAAGCCTGTGTATTACTGGCTTGGCTAGCAACTTCACTCACATTTAATTCCTTTTTCCAGTTATCAGATGGATATTTTCAACGATTTTTAATCCGACAGATTATCTATCGGCACACAGGCTGAACAATTTAGTTCCAATCACGCGATTGCTAACAAAGATGAGGTATAAAAGCTAAAGCCAGCTAATTTTACAATAAATGCGTCAAGTCAGGAATAAATTGCACTTAAGAAAAGCCAAGACCGGTCCGTTAAGTTACGCGGAAATAATTATGCCCTGTCTTTCACACTATTTGACAAGAAGATCTCATCCATTCGACCCCACTTAAAATCTTGACACAATTTCTCAAGCCGTCGCTCCATTCTATTCAGATTAAGATAATGTCTGAAGCGTGTCTTCATACTGATATTAGACTGCCTGGGTTGATCAGGGTCCAGCTCCCAGGGATGAAAATAAAAAATGGCGGGTTGGTTGTCATTTTTATTGACCCGATTCAACAGCATCTTGGAGAAGGCATAGGGGAAAAATCGAAAATACCCACCACCACCTGCGGGTAACTTTTTATTCATCCAATAGGCTGTGGTAATGGGTATTTCAAGAAAATCTGAGTCCGCTATCGGCTGGTAAGAGAAGCGTGGGGCATCCGGCATACCATAGTGGTCATGACTGATCGGATAGATGCTGGAGCTGTAACGGTAGCCCGCCTCTAAAAGAATATCATGTGCCCAAAGGTTATCAGCCCCAATAGAATAGCTGGGTGCTCTATAACCGATAACCTCTATTCCACTGAGGTCTTCGAGTAATGTCTTTGTCTCAACAATTTCAGCTTCAAATTCAGACTTTGTTTGACTACTGGCACGTCGATGCCAATAGCTATGGCAGGCTATTTCGTGACCTTCTTTTGCTATTGTTTTAACAATCGCTGGATAGCGCTCTGCAATCCAGCCCAAGATGAAGAATGTAGCCTTGATATTACAGTCACTGTATAGGGCGAGGATTCGTGCGATGTTTCTTTCAATTCTGCACTCGAGTGTATCCCACTGAGCTTTTTCGATATGATTCTCAAATGCTGACACATGGAAGTAGTCTTCCACATCAACCGTCATCGCATTGATAATACCTTGTTGATCAAGTGTTGATCCAGCAGACGGCATCAGCTGGCCTCACGCTTTATTCCTGCAGCCCATGTGCAAATCAACTCAACGATACGTTCAGCCGCCTTCCCATCCCAGTATTCAGGTACCCGGCCTGCTTTACCACCGGTAGCAAGAATCGCATCGACACAGGGGTGTATTTTTTCTGGATCGATACCTACAACCGTGTTGGTTCCTTCATCAGCCGTAATAGGACGCTCGGTATTCTCTCTTAGCGTCACACAGGGGACACCCAGTGCTGTTGTCTCTTCCTGTATGCCACCAGAATCAGTCAATACAAGCTTCGCTTGTTTCATCAAGCCCAGTAATTCAAGATAGCCCTGAGGCGGCATCCTTAATATACGTGGCGACTCAATTAACGACTCATAGCCGAACTCATTGATACGTTGTGCCGTTCTGGGATGTACTGGAAATATCAGCGGTATTTGCTCACTCACTTTGTGCAGCGTCTGAAGCAGGCTTTTCAAATTTGTTGGGTTATCGACGTTTGACGGACGATGCATGGTGACTAGACCATAGCCATCCAGATAGCCCTTCAGTTCGCTCGCACTAACAGAACGTGTGATCATAGCAACTGGATCAACCGCACTATCCAAATTATAGAGCAGTGTATCGATCATCACATTCCCAACAAAGTGAATGCGTGATACTGAAATACCCTCTCGAGTCAGGTTTGCTTCAGCACTCCGCTCCGTCGTGAATAACAGATCAGAAATCTGATCTGTAAGAACCCGATTGACCTCCTCTGGCATCAGGCGATCATAGCTTCGCAGTCCTGCCTCAACATGGATAACCGGTATCTCTTTTTTAACCGCAACCAATGCACAGGCGATGGTTGAATTAACATCACCCAAAACCAATACTGCAGTGGGCTTAATCTCATCCAGGACCGGTTCAAATCGCAACATGATCTCAGCTGTCTGTACTGTATGTGTCCCAGACCCAACACCCAGGTCAATATCGGGTTCAGGGATATGCAACTGATCAAAAAAGGCCGTTTTCATTGCTGCGTCGTAATGCTGTCCGGTATGCAGCAAAACCGCCTCAATGTTATGAGGCGACTGCTTGAAGGCACGCATGATAGGCGCAATCTTCATAAAATTAGGTCGCGCTCCGACGACGCAGAGTATTTTGATGTTCTGGTTTGGCATATGGATGAATATTACAGCGTGTGATTAAGGGTCAAGGAGAGTCTGTTCTCTTCATAGCTATCAGTCGACTGATTGGAATTGCGATCTGTATAACTGTAGTTAAATCTTAGATTGGTTTTAGGGCCCAACTCTTGCGATATACCTGCGGATAATCTCCAGGTATCCGATTGGGTACTGGCTGTGCCTTTCTCTTCTGACTCATTCCAGTTCAATCCAACATCACCAGAAACTTTCCCTGAAAGTTTACGATTGATAGAAGCACCTAAGCTCAGAGTTGAAACTTCGCGGGTAGAATCCTGGTAGGTTTGTTCGGATAGATTACCCGTCAAGTTGAAAGTAGTACGCCTTCCCTTCAGCGAATAGTTGACTGACAGCTGATCATTGACAAAAGTACTGTTATTAATTGTTGAAATGTTTTGAGATAGCAGAAGTGGATCGCCTGTTACAGGGTCAAGGACGGGCTGACCGAATACATCCACAACCTGAAAAATAACCTGTTCACTCAATAAGGTACTGGAGTCAGTGAGCTCTTGTGAGTATGACGCGGTGAGGGAAGATCGCTTGCTCTTATGTGTAATAGTAAAGCGCTTGGTGTTACCAAAGAAACGATCACCAAACCCAAAGTCAAAAACGGTTCTTTCATTCGGCGTCCAGACGGCACCCAGATCCCATCTTGATCCGTCTGTGCTTGACTGTGTGGATGAAAAGTCATTGGATTCCGTTCCGATAGAGCCCGTTACACGCCATTTCCTGTTAAACTGATAGCCGAGATTAAAGTCCAGCGAACTCAATTCGCTGATCTGCCCCTGATCGTCATCAGTTGTCTTATTACTGGCGTTCACACCCCAAGAAAAAAGTTTGAAATCAGAACCACTGTCGATAGACAAATTGACTGATTCACTAGTGGTATCCCCAACACTTCCTTCACTATGATTAAGTCCGTTATAGGTATAACGGAGCTCGGTATCAGCCAACCCCTTAAACCGGCTCTTTAGATAGGGACTGATCTTGTAACTATAGGATGTGGTTTTATTACCACGATTATTTAAATTACCGCTGCCCGATGTAGAAAGCGGTTCAATTGAGTTCTGTGTTGCTGTGGCATTTAGATCTATGAATGCTATGCGTTCCAACAGCTCTGCTTTTGCATCCGCCTGCAGACGAGGATTAATTGAGTCATTGCTCCCTCCCTGTCCATTTATCTCTGCAGCAGCAGTTACATCGACATTCGCACGAGCACCTTTTCCATGCAGTGAAATACTCGGCGTGAGCGTTGGAGTCAAATCACTCTCTTTACCAGTACTCACCAAATTCACATTGTCGGTATAAACTGCACTGGTATTGATAGATGCGGAAGATCGCCACTCAGCTGCAGGAGACGATACGGAATATAGCAACAATCCGATGAGAATGGCGGCATTATGAACAGAGCGTGATCGAGCTGAAATAACCATCCTAATTAGCCCCCCGAATTCCCAGTGCGTTCACGTCCGTAGCCGTAACCGTAACCATAACTGTAACCATAAGCACCCTTACCCTGGCTTTTTGATTTATTCAGTATGAGCCCGATTATCTTGTCTTCGCCTAAACGACTGAGAGCCTCTGTTACTTTACTTTGTGGAGTCTGCTTTTCTGCAACGACAAAAACAATTTGCCCCATAAGACTCGCCAGTACACCGGCCTCTGTTGTAAATAACAGTGGAGGTGAATCAAAAATAATCACCCGATCAGGATAGCGTTGGGCCAACTCTTCCATAAGACGCTGCATTCCTGAACTTGCAAGTAGTTCAGTTGAACGTTCATGGGGATGACCTGCTGGTAAAATGCGTAGATTGGGTATGTTTGTGTGGAGTAAAACATCACTGATCTGCGTTCCTTTTTCCATCAAAAGATCGATCAGGCCAGGTACATCATCGGGTATACCCAGCATTGCGGCAGCAGAGGCTTTAGCCACGTCAGCATCTACTAATAGGACAGTCTTATCCTGCTCCATGGCAATGCTGATAGCGAGATTGATTGCCGTAAAAGTTTTGCCTTCACCTGGCTGGGCGCTGGTTACCATAATTAAATTTGGATTATTGACACTTGTTGCGCCCTGATCAGCAATATTCATCAGCAAGGGACGCTTAATAATCCGATTCTCTTCGGCTATACCACTACGGGGTTGATCTGGAGTAACCATACCCATGGAACTTAGTTTTTCAAGTGGTAACTCCATGTAATGCTTTGTCTTTACACTACCACCAGACTGTGCCGCAACAGCTGCATCTACAGAATCATGTGCCGGCGCATTACTATTACTTTTACCAGATATAGGCGTTTGGCTTTTTTCAGGCACAGATGCAGCCTTAGCATCCAAGTCATCACCCTTGCCACTGACTCCATCAGCGTTTAATTTCTGAATGGCTTTTTCAATGATGCTCATATAATTTTTGCCCTGAGACTTTGTAACTTTTCAACCAGATCGATACCTAGATCTTGCATCAAACTAACACCTACAAAAGTGCTTGTTAGCAAAAGCACTAAGGCAATAAAGACAGCGCCGGTCATGCGGGCTTTTCTTTTCTCTAACTCTGTTGCCATAAAGGTGACAGAACCAAGCACAGGAAGACCTGTTACACGATTAAGGGCACCCCGGGTATGAAATACCGGTCTGATAAGTGAAATCAATAGTGCAAGGCCAATTCCAGCAACCAGCCCCCCGACAAAAACAGCCGCATTTAATAACAGTTTGTTAGGTTCCGTAGGTTTCAGCGGCACGAAAGGCGGGTCAATTACACGAAATTTAACTTCCGAGGCATCTTGCTCTGCCTTCTCTGAAAGATGCGCTGACTCACGCCGGGTTAATAGCTGCTGATGCTGCTGTGATACCGCTTCATAGTCCCTATTAAGCTGCTGTAGCTCAGCCTCGATCAGCGGGATCTGATCAACCTTGCTTTCAATTTCCTCAACCCGCTTCTTGTATTCAGCCGTTCTCACGCGCAATTCTGCTGCACGGGCTTCTGACTCAGCTAACATGCTACGCATTTGTTGATAGACAGGACTCGACTGCAGACCGTTTTGTGGTGTTGCAACCTGCATTTCATTTCGCTTTGCCAGCTCTTCTTCGCGCTCTTTTTCCAGATTAGCAATAATAGTTTTCAACTCAATAACGTCTGGATGGCGCTCTGTATATTTCAAAAGCAGATCATCTAACCTGGTTTCCAGGTTTTGAATGCGCTGATCTAATCTCGATTCAACACCAAACTCTTCATTGCCGCTCGGTATGAAAACAGGTTCTTCACCAGCAAGTTGTCGTTTTAGTTCATCCCTTCTGTTCTCTGCCTCACGCAATTCCAGTTGAGCACCACTTAACAAACCCTTAGCCATCTCCAGGCGCTGATAATAACCACCTTGTTCACCTGGCATCGCCCCTACATAGCGTCTTTTGAAATCAGCTAGGCGACCTTCGGCCTCGGCAAGCCGCACCTCATATTCAGCGATCTGTTTATCCAGAAACTCTTGGGCACCCGCGCTATCCTTGCGCTTGTCACCAAGCGTACTCTCAATAAAGATAGAGATGAGGGACTGAACAACTCGCTGTGCAATTAATCTATCAGAGTGAGTATAAGAGATTGAGTATAGAGAGGAGTTTCTGCTGTCACCAACCAGGCCTACATTGTTACGCAATTCAGTGATGATCTTCTCCTTATCGGAGTCATTCCTGACTTTCAGGTCGAGATCAACCATGCGCATCAACTTTTCCATGTTGGGTCGACTTAACAGCGTCTTACTCATAAGCGCTACACGCTGTCCAACATCCGGTTGAATAGCCAAACCTCTCAGCAAAGGTCTTAAAACACTATTTGAATCGACATGTAGGCGCGCCGTTGCCATAAATTTATCAGGCAGTTGAGCGACAACTACCCAACCAGCAATAGCGATAACCCAGGCGGCAATAAGTGCTACCCAGCGGAAGCGCCATGCACCAGATATGTACTCATATAACTGTTCAAGGAGCTCTTGCATATTCCCCTGCTACACTCACATCAATCGAGTGAACAACCTTTCGTCCAATGATTTCGGTTAATACAATTCCAGACTGCTACTGGCGACTAGAACCATGCTTCGGGAATGATCATGATATCCCCTGGCATTAATGCAAGGTTGGCTGAGATATCGCCTTCCTTGATCAGATCTTCCAGCCTGACGTTATACACCTGCTGCTCACCATCAAGATTGCGAATCAGGACAGATTTATTGCCATCTGCAAACTCTGTTAAACCACCTACTGCAATCATAAGATCAAGCAAGGTCATATGCTTTCTGAAAGGCACTGACAAAGGCTCTGCCGCCTCACCTACCACACGTACCTGTTGTGATGGAATGCCCACAAACTCATCAACAATAACCGTGACAACTGCATTCTTTACGTACTCAGAGTATGCTTTTTCAACATCACGAGCCAATTGAGTAGGTGTTTTACCACTCGCTTCAATATCTTCGACCAATCGGGTGGTAATTTTCCCATCTGGACGCACTGGTACAGTAACCGTTAGCTCAGAGTTTCCCCAGACAAATATATTTAAGCTATCACCTGGACCGATGACATAGTCAAAATCTTGCACTGCAGTAACTTGGTCGCCTGTTACTTGCGGATATTTTGATGTTGCACAGCCAGCAAGCAGCATGGTCAAAGAGATAGCCAGACATTGGACCAATATCCGGCGCGCTGATTTTAGTTTGTAGATAGGCACGAGTATGTTCTCCCTCACACTATTTATGTTGTATTGCGAACTTTGCTTCCACAAAGACGCCCCATGTATTTCAAGTAGGACATCCCCAATTAACACGCTATTCAGGAACTATTTTAAAGCTCTCACATCGATCCGACACTAGCCCATAGTTAGTCGATAGATTCATATCTATCAGGAAGAGTAGTGCATAAACTCACTCACCACCTGAAGATAATACTACAACTTACTGGGTATATTGATAAATTCAG
>VMRY01000139.1 GCA_007713595.1 Sedimenticola thiotaurini | reverse complement strand
GCGGAGTCACGCAGAGTAGCTCGGCGGGATCGTTTACGTGCCATATAACCAGTGGCTGTTGTCGGACGCAGCAACGCTGGCGCTTCGGTGCACCGCAAAGCCAAGGCGTTATCGCACCATCTGAATGTTCGCTTTGCGACCGTCCCGTATCCCAGGCTCACTAAACAAAAGCGGACATTCAAGTCAGGGATTTTCCGCCAGAGCCTCTAAACTAATCTCAGCCATTTCATTCAGTATGATGGCCGAGTTTCTTGGATACGCTGAATGATGATATGGCAGAGATGGCATTGCTGGACTTAGCTAATAAACAGGTTATCGATTTGGCCGGCACCGTGGGCGAAACTCGGGACTTTGCGCTGTTGGCGAATCGGCAAAGCGGACCACGGGGATATCCTGGGCCTGCGTGGTAGCGGAAGGGGGTTGAAGATACGCTCAAGTGGGTGCTGAAACGACTTTGTAAAATGGAGATCAGCAGTTAATAACAAGCTGCAGAACATTTAAACTGATAATTCAATTTTCGCAGACCTATTACTATTTGTTTTTGATGATTTTGTCATAGATTCCAGTACATTTATACCGAGCCCATCGGTCTAGATAAAGATCACTTTGGTTATCAAAGTAGCATTCTGGCATACTTCTCTGGAGGCCGGATTTGTTTAACAACTCATCCTCTTTTCGTGTGATAATAACGATAGTAAGGGAGCGTTCGAGGTAGTTCTCAATGTGCTCAGTCAGATTATTTAGAGAAAGATCAATACTGAGCAGTTCTTTCATTATCACATTTACTGGAACGAGATGCTCTTTTACAACATCGGAAGAATTCTGGGCATCTTCAGAGTAAAAAATCTTTTGGCGACCATTTCTTTCAAGAGGCTCGCTGAGTTTCCTAATCAGGTGATTTAGTACGACTTTGCAGTCGTTGCATGTTCCGAGATTATGCTGTCTGTAGGTTTTGAGACTAGATACAATGTGATGGCAAATCCCAGTGGTTGATAAAGGCATTTTGTTCCCACGATTTAGGTGTAAATCAGCTATCATGAATGGCGTTGAGTTTACTTTGCTGTTTCAATCTAATAGAGTGATATAACTTCCTTTAATATTTTATGTTTTATTGGCGTCAAGTTCAAGTTTCAATCACAAAATATATTAATCGGAAGTCAACGCCGCCTCGCAATTAATGATGTTTTCTCGACGGTGTAGTTAATCAATGCAAAACTGATAAAGATTAGAAAATTTCAAAAAAGATTATGATAATAGGCTAGGTAGTAGAAATTTAGGACAATGTCATTTTTGTAGAGTCTTATTGGTGATAGATTAACATGTTTAATTTTTTTGAATTTGAAGATTTGTAATGAATAAGTTATGTGACTATTGTGGTAGTGATTTAGTGTATTTGACGAAAGATACTTTGGATGAAATAAGAGAAATGGTAAAGCCAAACTTTAAAACCTTATCTACTAAGATGGTTGCTAAATTTGGTGGTGTTTGCAGTATATGCCCGGTGTGTGATGCCTATGCGCTTGGCATAGAATTAAATACAGGTTTCCCTATAATTTTTTATAACGGAACGCTTGGAACTATTCATGATCTGAGTTGAGTTTTAATTTAAGAACGAAAGTTCTGGGTCTCTCATCTTTCATACTATTATATTGGGGTAGGCAACGTGAGCAGGCGAGATGCTGCCCGTTCTGACCATTCAGATAATAACTGGGTACTTGACGCTAAGGCTATTCCCGAGGGATCAGTTTGTTAATCCATTCAAAAAAAGATCTCGCTGCACTTTTTAGCCTGGTATTCAGCTTCAGCGTTGGTGGCCTGATCCCTTGTAGTAACGACTCTAAGCGGCTGTAAATGAAAACATTATTGATAATTTTGGCGACCTGCTCAGAGCCTCACCTTAGTGTCATGTAGCTGGAATTGACAGGAAGGCTTTCATGTTCCATAGTCGAAACAAAGGTAAACCTGAATCAGTGACTTTGCAGGCCAATATACCCCGCAAAGCGCCATCGGCGCTAATGTGAGTGAAAACTTGACCAAAAGCAGGTTGATAATGCCTGGAACGTGCAGGCTGAAGTCGACCAGCCACCAGGATGTGGCT
>VMRY01000124.1 GCA_007713595.1 Sedimenticola thiotaurini | reverse complement strand
TTGCCTTCCTGGGCTTCAGCTATATGAGCCTGGCCTGGGCATCACTTGCCGGCATCGCCTTGCAAACAGTATTAATTACGCTATATAGACCTAAAGACTCTCTAATTCTTCCCAATCCAGTTCATATCCCCCACGTGTGGCGATTCGGGCTGATGTTCAGCTCCTCCCGGACTATTGATGTATTAATAAATAACATACATGAATTTTTTATTGGTCGACAATTCGGATTTGAAGCCTTGGGTATTTTCAGCCGAGCGGTTGGTCTGATTAATCTTTTTTGGACCAATGTGACTGCAGCGATTACCCGGGTAGCGTCACCTGCCTTTGCATCTACTTACCGCAACTCTGAAGAGCAATTGTTTGCGCTATACCGCAAATCAGTGGCTATTTTCACTGTAATTGCATGGCCATTCTTTAGCTTTGTTGCCCTAGAGTCGGAGCGAATCATACACTTACTGTTTGGTGATCAATGGTTAGCGGCAGCACCAATAGCTACCATACTCGCTATTTCAGCACTCATCTCTGCCACATTTGCACTCGCACCAAACGCTTTGATTGCAATGGGACAAGTCAAACGTCGCCTTCAAATAAGCGCATTGATTGCACCCTTCCATATTATCGGCATTGCCATTGCTTCTACATTTTCTACTTTGGCGGTTGCTTCCATATGGATTAGTACATGGTCGATTGCGCTTATTCTGTACAATTACCATCTTTCAGTATCAATGCGATTTACATATGTTGAGCTCGCTAAAAGTGCTTCTGGAAGCTTAAAGGTATCTATTCTATCGATTGCTTCGCTTGTAGGTACAACAAAGCTCCTCGAACTTACTACCCTTCATGATCTGTTAATATTACCAATACAAGCCTTTGTAGTGGGATTAGTATGGCTAATAGCAGTTAGACTATTTAATCATCCAATTCAGAAAGAGATACTTGGTGCCTATAGACAACTAAAAAATGCTAGAAGTACAGCATAAATTGAATTACAAAATAGAACTATATTCTTATTCGGCACAGTCTAAATAGAAAAAGGATCAACAGGGCCATGAAACTGACCGATTTAGCCAGATCAATTAGCACCCTATCAGATGTTACTCTGACATTCGCTTTTCTACTTTTCTTCCCGACAGTATTATTCGCACAAACAGCACCTTGGATTGGCGACACATTGAAAGGTGCGCCTTGTACAGGTAAAGGAAGTTCGTATGGGCCATATGATTACACAAATCCAAAAAATAGAGGCCAGCAGCTTTATTTAGTTGAAAGCGCTCATTTTGACAACCGTGTAAAACAACTTGTAGAAGAAATTGGTGATGCAACGATTATATCTGATCTTGATTACACAATTCGTGCCTTCCCAAATCATCATCAAGCTCTCTATGCTGTAACTCGATATTGGTTTTTGCCAGATTCAAATAAAAGGGTACCGAACAATAGGCTGGTTACACCTCCAGAGTGCTATTTTCAACGCGCTATAAAGTTCAAACCTGACGATGGAACTGTAAAAATGCTTTATGGGCTTTTCTTTCACAGATTAAATATGTACGAAAAAGCCTTAGAAATTTATAGCGAAGCAGAAAAACTACAACCTGAATCAACTCAACTCGCATACAATATAGGCTTGGTCTACTTCGATATGAAAAAATATAGCAAAGCATTGAGCTATGCCGAGAAAGCCTACGCCAACGGCTACCCATTACCTGGCCTAAAGAATAAACTTAAGAAAAAAGGACTTTGGAAGTGAGTGAGCTCGATTCTGTCAGGGGGTCCTTACTGGCTCCCTCTTTGATTGGTATCTATTCAAGAAATCCGGGAGAAGACCTGGGATCTGAACTCAGGAGAATGTCTGCCGGCTTAAATACATCAATCCCGCTTAGAAGTCATACAAGTGGGCGCTGTGCATGTGCCGCTTCTGATAAGATTGTACGAATGTCTGATAACGGATTGATTGCTATAACGGGACATCCACGTTGGACGCAGGCAGATTTAGCCACAATTGCAAATAATAATGGTCACGCCTCTGCATTGATAACTGCATATGAACAATACGGAGTTGAATGTCTGAAGCACCTGGAGGGCGCTTTTTCCTGCATTATTATTGACCCTGATAAAGAGCAAGTTATTGCAGGCACCGATAGATTAGGACAATATCCACTCTTTTATGCCCAAACCGACAACGGTATAGCTATTGGCTCTTCAGCTGGCAGCATTCTAGGTTGCAGTCAAGTAACCCATACACTACAAGAACAGGGTATCTATGACTATGTTTATTTTCATATGGTGCCTAGCCCTGTTACCATTTTTAAACATGTCAGAAAACTACCCGCTTCGCACTATGTTATATACAAAAATGGCCGTGTATCAGTTGATCATTACTGGCTACCTGAATTTCAGGAACAGAATACGCGCTCAATTTCTTCGCTATCGCTTGAGCTTAAAGAACGGCTTACGCAATCAGTTTCTGACGCTGTCAGTGACTATACCACTACAGGAACTTTCCTCAGTGGTGGACTTGACAGCTCAACAGTAACAGGCATTTTATCTGAAATCAGTGATCAACAAGTACGTGCGTACTCAATAGGTTTTTCTGCTGAGGGCTATGATGAAATGGCCTATGCACGTATAACAGCTAAGCATTTTGGAGTTGATCTGCATGAGTATTATGTAACACCAGAAGATGTCGTAAAGGCACTACCAATAATTGCCACTAGCTACGATGAACCATTTGGAAATTCATCAGCACTACCGGCTTATTTCTGTGCAAAACTAGCTGCTGATGATGGTATTACACGGTTACTTGCCGGCGATGGGGGTGATGAGCTGTTTGCAGGTAACGAAAGATATGCCAAACAGAAGGTGTTTGAAACTTATAAATCAGTGCCTGCTCCATTACGGCACTACCTGCTTGAACCACTTATTGGCGCCCTCCCAGAATCAGTGCGACTTGTTGGTAAGGCGCAAAGCTATATCAATCAAGCAAATGTACCTTTACCTGATCGCTTACAAACCTATAACTTTCTACATCGGCATCAACCTGCAGAGATATTCTCATCAGAATTTCTATCTGAAATTAATACTGCTTCTCCTATCGCTTTACAGAGTGAAACCTATAACAGACCACTTGATGCCTCTGTTCAAAATAGAATGCTCTACCTCGATTGGCAGTACACACTTGCTGATAATGACATCAGAAAGGTAAGCCACATGTGTGCATTAGCTGGTATTGAAGTGACATACCCAATGCTCGACGACCGGTTATTACAGTTTTCTACTACCATACCAAGTGATTTGAAATTAAAAGGGAAAAAACTACGTTACTTTTATAAAACTGCACTAACTAATTGGTTACCAAAAGAAACCATTAGCAAGAGAAAACAGGGGTTTGGTCTTCCATTTGGTGTATGGATGCAAACTCATAAGCCACTCCAAGACCTAGCATATAATAGTCTATTAAGCCTTAAAAAGAGCCACTACTTTAACAGTAAATTTATCGATGAAGCTATTGAGCTTCATCGTAGTGGACATGCCGCTTATTATGGTGAATTAATATGGATACTTACTGTACTCCATCTTTGGATGGACCAGCATAACTAATCATCCGATATAGAAATCAGCAAAAGAAAATATGCTACTAAACATCAATTCAGAGGCGGATTGAATTTATACAGATTAATCTGCATGGCTGTAATTTCTGAGTAATCTTAACATAAATCGATTTGGCGATTTATCCCATGGTGTAAATCGCCGCAATTGATTTTTATCCGTTTTTACTGTTGAGACCCCCCACTTTGTTGATACTGCAGCATCAAATCCCAATCTCTCAACCATATTGACATGTTTTGGAAGATAGTCCTGACCAGGCTTTCCATTAGGATAGGCAAATACTTTTACAGAATCTTGGATAATCTCTTCCAATCTTCTCTTTCCATCTGCTATTTCCCGCTCAGCCTGTTCATCTGGAATGCAAGATAATATGGGATGGCTAACAGTATGACCGCCTATTTCCATTCCGCATTCATGTAAAAGTTGAACCTGATTACTTGTCATCATTAGTTCAGGCAGTTCAGCAGCAATAACGAATGATGACAACCATTCCACCAACTCTTGACGTTTACTCTGTGATAAGTGCTTTATTTTTTTGACGATCTCACTATAGGCTGCATGGCGTTCATCCCAATTGTTAAGATTATACTTACCCAGCTTCTTTTCAGATAAGTCGATATAATCTGAGGGAATTTTTCGGATGCATTCAATGACCACATCATTCCACATCATTCCGCCATCCAAATATCCTGTAGCGATGAAGAAGGTGGTTGGCACCGAATAATGCTGAAGAATTGGTAACGCCACATCAACATTATCTGCATATCCATCATCAAATGTAACGCATAGGGAACGTTCAGGTAATTTTCCTTGTTTCAGCAGTAAGGCGGCCTCTCCAAGCTTCAGGATATTAAAGTTTCTAGAGATGAGATCCATCTGCCAGTTAAAGACTTCAGCATCGACTTCTCCTGGATTTATTGGATCTAATTCAGAGTGTACCCGATGGTAATTCAGAATTGAGAGTTTAGCTCTACTTCCTGATGAGGTAATTAATTTTAAGAATGGCCAATGCATCATCGAGGTTAAATATCCATTCATCAGAATGATGTTTTTTCACCAATAATATTTTGATGGCTGCTTTTTGTAGTTTTTTGGCGTTTTATACAAACATTCTCAACATTTCCTATGATCTCGGATGAGTTAGGATTAGCCAGGTGTTCCTGCACAAGGCGTTTCACTAAGAGAATAATAGCTATAAGATGCCATGGCAAATCAAAATAAGCGAGGCTCAAAAATGCCCCACCAAAGCAATATGCAACCATGCTTATTTGTAAAAAGAATACTAAGTCATAGGCCCACTTCAATTCTTCGATCGATTTGGTATTTTTTAATATCCATGTCCCCGTTCGCCAAGCAAGTAACAAAATAAGGAGGAACAATAATAGCCCTATCCAGCCATGGTCCCCTAGCACGCCAAAATAGATACTGTGAGCAGCATGTACATCATTTGGGTTAGGCGCATAAAGGTGAAATGTCAAAGTTGACCAAGAACTAAATCCACCACCAGTCAATCTATCAGAAGCCACATTCACACTATACGTCCATGCATTGATTCTCCCCATTGCTGAGGCATCTTGCTCATAGTTTTGTATTGTGTCGATCCTCTCATGCCATTTACTTGGTAAAAATGTAAGTACTGCAACCCCTCCAATTAAAAGCAGTGTTAATACGACAAACTTATGCCTAGTCTTCATCAATAAGAATACCGAGACAACCCCTATTGTTAAAAACGCCCCTCTTGAATATGAAGCAAATACAGAGAGAGTGCATAGTAACATTGCAACAAGCAGTCCTCTTTGTATCCAAAAGTTGTTTGTTTGTGTTTTTAAATAATAAATTAATGGCAGCAGCATTAGTAATGCAATCGCCAACTCATTATTATCTTCAATAAAGGAGCTTGGTGGACCCCAAACCCTAAATGAACCGCCTGTTAATATAGTGAATACACCACCTTTAACACCAAAGAAGCCTATTGAAAGAACAATCACCCATATGAGTGCAATAATATGCTCTTTTTTGTGGATCAGTATCAACGTAAATACGATAACAAGCTGGATTTTTAATACTTTAATCAGCTGTATTAACGCGGGATCAGGTTGGAGTGCAAATAACGTTGTAACACACATCCAGCAAAGAAATATAAACCAAAAAAATGTCAATCCATTAAACGGTATAGTGCGCCTATCTTTACAAGCAACTGTTGCCACAAAGAGGACGATCGCAATGATCTGTGCAAACGGAAAATCATATGCAAATCCCCATCCAAAACGATGTGGATTCATATAACTCAGCCAGGACCAAACTAATACACCAATATAGGCATTCCTTAATATAAAAGGGATTGACCCAAAAAC
>VMRY01000042.1 GCA_007713595.1 Sedimenticola thiotaurini | reverse complement strand
GTGATACACACCGTTATTCTGATCTTTATCCAGCAGTCGGCTAACGATATTGCTGCGAGGGCAGGCCAGAAGAACGATGAGATTGAGCTATAGCCCAGGTTGCACACACATTCGGCTGAACCTGTTTATCGTTCGATACAGCAATCAAAATAGCGCGTGTTTAGGCGTCCGCGGAAATGGTATGGCATCCCGGATATTTTCCATGCCCGTGACATAGTTGAGCACCCGCTCAAAGCCCATCCCAAAACCCGCGTGGGGCACGGTACCGTAGCGACGTAAATCACGATACCAGCTCATATCGCCCTCTATGCCCAGCTCTTCAATTCGACGATCCAGCACATCCAGTCGTTCCTCTCGCTGGCTGCCACCGATAATCTCACCAATACCAGGCACCAGTACGTCCATCGCGGCAACACTCTTTTCATCATCATTCAGACGCATATAGAAAGCTTTGATAGACGCAGGATAATTCATCAGGATCACCGGTCTTCCAACATGCTTTTCTGCGAGATACTGTTCATGTTCTGACTGAAGATCCAGGCCCCACTCAACAGGGAAAACAAAAGATTCTCCACTCTTAATCAGAATATCGATGGCCGTCTTATATTCCATCAGTTCAAAGTCGCTGCTGATAACAGACTCCAGTCGTTGAATGGCCTGTTTATCTATCCGCTCAGCAAAAAAGGCCATATCATCCGCGCGCTCATCAAGAACGGCCTTGAATATATACTTGAGAAAATCCTCTGCCAGCCGTGCATTGTCGAATAGATCAGCAAACGCCACTTCGGGTTCCACCATCCAGAACTCTGCCAGATGGCGACTGGTATTGGAGTTTTCCGCACGAAAGGTGGGGCCAAATGTATAGACTTTACTTAACGCCAGCGCATAGGCTTCAGCATTGAGTTGTCCCGAGACAGTCAGAAAGGCCTCGCGTCCAAAAAAATCGGCCTCAAAATCAATTGCACCACTTTGAGTGCGCGGTAGGTTATTCAGATCCAGGGTGCTGACACGAAATAACTCCCCCGCCCCTTCACAATCACTGGCGGTAATAATTGGGGTATTGACCCAATGATAGCCACCTTCATGAAAGTACCGATGGATGGCGTTTGCCAGGGTCGTTCTCACCCTGGAGATTGCACCGAAGGCATTGGTGCGCGGCCGCAGGTGGGCAACCTGGCGTAGGTACTCAAAAGTGTGCCGTTTTTTGGCGATGGGATAGGTGTCAGGATCTTCCACCCATCCAGTAACAGAGATCGCCGTTGCCTGAACTTCCCGCGCCTGCCCCTTCCCTTCAGACGCAGATAAAATGCCCGTTACTTCTACGGAACAGCCGGTCGTAAGTTTAAGCACTTCATCGCTATAATTTTCCAGATCGCCGGGAATCACAGCCTGTATCGCATCGAAGCAGGAACCATCGTAGACTGCGACAAAAGAGAAACCGGCCTTGGAGTCTCGTCGCGATCGAACCCATCCACGAACCGTCACCTCGCTCCCGAGTGGAATGGTTTCTGAAAGAAGGATTTTAATATCGTGATTGTCCATGCTGATCTGCCCACTGTTTAGAGAGTGGTCATTATACATGGGAGTTTGCGCTATGGCATTGAAGCGTCAGGATAAAAATGGCAGACGAATCGAAGGCCTCTCAGTATCAGGCCGGTTGCTGCTCCAAGGCTGGTTGCGCTGCCTGTCCAGGTAGCCGATGCTCAGTCATGGCCTGCACTAACACCTTAGCTTCATTTCGAAGCTGAGTCGCCAACGGGGAAACTTTTGGTTTTGATAGCAGGAATGAATCCAGTGAACGGGCACTCTTTAAGCCGGCCTGCCACTCACCTTTTTGGGCGTATTCGGTAACTATACGGGTATAAAACCGCTGTGCTGCCATAAGCTGAAAATCAATCAGTTTGATCTGGGAACTCTTTCGATCAGCCGCTGAACGGGCACGCCCCAATAGTTGGCCATTGAATAGCGCCAGCACCTCGCTCAATCCAATGATGTAGCGGTTGAGCTGAGCAACGGTGGTAATAGCCGCACCATTCACAGAATCTGAACCTTCTGGTTCTGTCCTTGCCTGCTCTTCAGCCTGTGCAATCAATTGATTAAGTTGAGGATATTTAGGATAGATCTGTCTAATGGTTATATAGCGTGCAAGCAGTTCATTTCTCAGCAGTCTGGCAACACCCGGTGGCAACCCAGCTATCTGGGTCTTCTCCAGGGCTGCCTCAATCTGAGTTATTCCGGCCATTACGCGATTGACCGCAAGCCGTTTTGCGGCCATATACTGCTCATATTTCTGCGATAGGCTGCCAAGTAACAGCAGAGTCATCAGCAGGCCGCTTATTACAAAAAAGAGACGAAGGTGCTCCGGTATCAGATCAAGCATGGTCTGTGATCGCTGATTGTGATTAACGAAAGCATGATGCCTGACGACAGCTCCTTCTTCAGCCTCCTACCTTATAAGTGTGAGCTCAGAACCTCTTTCAGTTTAGCCGCAAGTTCAATTGGCTGGAATTTTGGTACATAGGCATCTGCTCCCACACCCTTGCCCAATTCCTGATTGGCATCGGCAGAAAGTGAGGAGTGCATAATGACCGGTATATCTGCCAGTCGTGGGTCAGACTTAATATTTTTTGTCAGAACATAGCCATCCATCTCCGGCATCTCCACATCTGTAAGGATCAGCTGAACATAATTACTGGCACTTTTACCATTGGCCTCGGCACGATCCGCAATCTCCTTGATCTTCTGCCATGCCTCCATACCATTGGATGCACTGAAGTGTTTCACCCCAATCCGGTCAAGCGTTCGGATTATCTGGTCTCTGGCTACTGCCGAGTCATCCGCAAACAGTATGGTAATATCATCCCGATTAATCTTCTCTATGCCTTCAAACAGATCTTCGCCCTCGCCAAATCCTGAAGTTTTGGCCAGTACCATCTCCACATCCATGATCATCACAATGCGCTCATCGGCCAGTTCGGTGACGGCCGTCACCAGACCGCCGTGTTGCTGTGCCATCATATTAGGTGGGACCTTCACATCCTCCCAGGCTAATCGGACGATGTTATCCACTGAGTGCACCAGAAATCCCTGCACATTCTTGTTGTACTCAGTGACAATAAGAATGCTGGGTTTCTCTTCTGAATTTACTCCGCAGAACTTGGGTAGGTTAATGATGGGTATCATGCTCCCCCTGAGACTGACCATCCCCTCAACCGATGCTGGCATGTCTGGTGCCCGCGTAATCGCTGGGATATGCATCACCTCACGCACCTTGAAAACATTTACACCGAATGTCTCTTCCCTGCCGGTAACGGAGTCACGCCCAAGACTGAAAAGTAACACCTCCAGCCGGTTAGTACCTGCCAATTGAGTACGACTGTCTACAGAATCTATAAAATTTGCCATTACATACCGCCAATCAATGGGTTAAGGTGTTGCTAATGTACTTTTTTCTGACAAAGCAACGGATTTTTGTCTCCAGATGTTAGGATAGCGGCCACCTATAGAATAGCTTTAGAACAATCAACTTACCCATTTCAACAAATCATACCTTGCTGTTTTTATTGTCATTTGCAATCGAACACAAACCATTTTAGCTATCCAGAATCAACCCCTGAAGTCAGCGCATCTCTTGCCGGGCGGATAACTTAAAAGTCGATTGTGTATCAATTCCTGAAAAAACAGACCATTTCATTAAATATCTCTTATATTATGCCGCTATCTAGCTATGATTTAAGGGGAAAATCCCCTCTGGCTCAGAGGGAATTCCGTTACTGAACAAAGGATCTTTAGCCAATGGGTTGGCGTAGTATGGCAATTTGCCAGTCAGGTTGAACATGGAATTATCTGTACAACAAAAAGCACTTCTGGATAAGTACGATCGAAGAGACGTATTAGGACTGATTCGTGCGATTGATAAGATCAAGAACGCACCTGATTACATGTCCACTTACCGGCGTCTGCTGGGACAAGGCAAACTCTCGGTTAACTCTGCACGAATGGAAGAACTCGCATCTGCTTTGCTCAGCGAGCTGGAAGAGACGCTGGATGCAAACAATGACCGAACGATCAACGCAAGCTATTTTGAGATCAGCGAACAGATCGGGAAAAAATTTGGCACGGAAGCTAAAAACATCTATCTCACCACTAAGATGCCTGATGACTTTATCACTGCGATACGCCAGGACTCAGAGAGCAGTGATACCAAAAAGCTTTCTGATGACTTAGTCAAAGAGTACAAGAATGCCCTAATAAAAATAGAGAAAGGCAGAAGAACCATTATTGAACTGTTACAGCCTTACAGTAACTTCCCGTTAAAACATGCCACCATCCTGAACAGCGAGTTCAATCAGATCTATGCACTGCTGCGCTCCAATTACAAATACCTTTCGGTTAAACCCTATCTGATAAAAATTGCCCAGATCACACTGGGTGATGATTGTGCACCTGGCATGCATGACAAGGATGAGACAGAGCTGAAGGAGTGTAATCTGTTCAGAGATTACATCAGCAGTGGCATTGAACCTTCACTGGCAACACAGATTTCCGTACATTATGCCTTCACCAGGCTACTGAAATACATAAAGAAACATCAACTTCTGCCTGAAGAGATTTATAGCAAGATATCGAATCAGATAACCTTTGTCCTGCACTACAAAGGTGCCAATCCGCTATCACCCAAGGCACGCAAACTGTTTGAAGATCTACTGCTACAGATAAATCAGGATGAACCGGCTATTCTAAGAAAATTGGCAGCCACATTTGTTGATGAGTACCTCTGCGCAGAGGAACAGATGCGTATTCGCCATCGAATGATTGAATCTGAATTGGCGCTTACCAACGAATTTCTCAAACAGATTGGCCCTGACACCAATCAGGTATCTGATGAAAATGAAGGAAAGATAAAAGTCGCATTGGAGAAGATGTTCTGCCTTAAAGAGGTTTTTGAACTCTCTACAAAACAGATGCAGACTGCGGCAACCAAACCATTTACCGAACTTGAAAGAGCCGCACTGAGCATATCAACCGCACTCAGTCCAAGCCAGTTAGCAAGCTGGATCAAGATCTACTCCATCCTGTTTTCCAATGCCAACCTACTTTCACACAGCCGAGCTATCGCCACAAAGGATCAGAATATTCAGCTGGAGAAAATGCGTAGCCTGATTTCTGATCTGACGACCTATCACTTGATACAGAATGTAGCACAGCTAAAGATCGTCGTGGATCGATCCCTGATACTGCCAGAAGATGAGAAAGTGTCACACTTCAAACAATTCAGTGAAATCCTGAAGATCAAACTGCATGGCCTTATGGACCAGGACAAACAGAAAGATAAATCACTGCGTGAGATGATTGATGAACTGGTCTTTCTTAATAATGATGCCGCACAATTTGTAATTGCCGAAACCTTCACTGGTTTTCAAGATATCGTCGATGCCTTTAATTCGAGCGCCAGTGACTATTTTGTACGTGACAAAGAGGCCCTGCTGAAGGAATCACGTTCACTGTACAATGAAATATGCAACCAATGTCTTAAGGGTGTTATTAAACGCCCCATAACACTGAAGAAAGGCAGGGGCACAGAGAAAAACCAGGAGAAGAAGAGATCCTGGCTGGGCAAGCTCTTTTCCTGATATTGTAAACAGGAAATAGAACAGATTGACGGGGATTACAAGCTAAACTCGGAGCTGAATCATTGTATATTTATGCAGGTGAAGCGCTAGCACGTTATGGATTTGGTGAAGGTCATCCCCTGGGCCCTGATCGTTTCTATTCGTTCTGGAATGCATTTCAAGCATCCGACCTGGTAATGCGAACCAGCATAAAAGAACCCGTCCAAGGACAAACCGTTGATGCCCTACTCTTCCATACGGCCGCCTATGTTCAGCGGGTAGAGGAGCTATCTGCCCTCGGCAAGGGCATGCTGGACGCTGACACACCGGTCATCCCTGGCATTTTTCATATCGCCCTGACTGTTGTTGGTACTGTGCTGGATGCCGTTGATCAGATCATGCATGGTCATACCGAGCAAGCCTTTGTTCCTATTGCAGGACTGCATCATGCCAGCCGTAGTAAGTCTGCCGGTTTTTGTGTTTTTAATGATTGCGGGATTGCGATAGAGGCACTCAGACAGCGCTATGCCATTCGCCGTATACTCTATATCGATATTGATGCCCATCACGCCAATGGTGTTTTCTACGCCTTTGAGGAGGATCCTGAACTGCTATTTATTGATACCCATGAAGATGGTAGATATCTCTATCCTGGTACAGGCTCTGCCAGTGAAACCGGAGCGGGTGCGGCACGTGGCACCAAGCTGAATATCCCACTTCCACCAGGCGCAACAGACGCACTCTTCTTTAGTAACTGGTCACGTATTACAGATTTTATGGATAGGCAGAAACCCGAGTTTATTATTCTGCAGTGTGGCGCTGACTGTCTGGCTGATGATCCAATAACGCATCTTCATCTCAGCAGCCAGGTACATCTTGAAACGGCTAAAATGGTTAGTCGCTATGCTAAAAAACATTGCCAGGGTCGTGTACTGGCCTTGGGCGGTGGTGGCTACAACAAAATTAATATCGCCAGCGCCTGGATAAATATAATCCGAGGGTTTCTCGAAGATCAACCAGACGACTCGCTATAATAGGAATTTATATATATACTTTTCCCGGTATATACTTAATAGATTCAGCAAACAAATAAAAAATAACCGCTGACAACAATATATAATCGCACCCATGAAGAGCGACCTATCACCCACACCTCTCCGAATTCTTGTCGCCGCAAATGAGGCCCAATCAGTAACGGGCATTGGTGATATCGCTGAATTTGTCACCACACTCACCTCTACACTCGGTGCAATGGGACATGATATTCGGTTGGTACTTCCAGCCTATCCTCAGTTGTTGGCTACGGCAGATCAGTTTACTCCGCTTTCACGTGTCTGCTTGCTCGGCGCGCAAAATGACGCACGCTTACTGCAAGGGAAATTGAACCAGGATGTTACACTCTATCTGGTCGACATCCCCGGACAGTTTGACAAGCTCACCTCACAAAAAGTTAGTGGACTGAACTTTGGCCTGTTCAGTCGTGTAGTTACCCTGATGGCGATCAATCAGACGGGCCTTAACTGGCAACCTGACCTGCTGCATTGCAACGGCTGGCAAAGCGCGTTGGCGATCGCCATGCTGGCGGGAGAATGGAGCCGTCCCGCAACGGTTTACACCCTGCACCAAACCCAACATCCACTTTTCACCAGTGATCAGATAGTGCCGCTATCAATACCGGTAGAGATTTTAAAATCCGGTGCGCTCTCAGTCGATGGTCAGTTCTCCTATGAACGCGGTGCCTTGATGATGGCTGACCATATCACAACGCCAAGTCCAGGCTTTGGTATAGGACTGCTGGATGGCAAAATCGATTACCCGCTGGGGAGTCTCCTGAAATCAAAACTGGAGCGATTCAGCAGTGTACCTGCTGGTATCGACTACCATCGCTGGAGTCCAACCACAGACCCGCATATTGAGCAACACTATGACAGCTCATCATTTGAGCTGAAGCGAATAAACCGCCAGCGGTTATTATCAGAGTTTGACATCAGCCTGGATGAGAAAGGCCTGCTAATCGGCTATATAGGTAACACTATTTCTGCTGCGGAAGCCCAGCTGATAGCGGAACTACTAAGCCAGCTACAGCAGTTCACATCCATACACCTTCTTGCCTTAGTCTCGGGTGAGCCGGATTGTCTACAACCATTGATGCCCTACAGAAAAACAGCCACACCCTCCGCCACAATCCAATTCGGTGAAAATGAAAAACTCAATCACCGCCTCATGGCAGGTTGTGACTCTCTCTTACTACCCAGCCTGACATATCCATCACCTCTCCTGGCACAATGCGCATTAAGCTATGGGACAGTACCCATTGTGCATGCAACAGACAGTATGCTGGAGATTCTAACGGACGCAACTCCGGCCAACTTACTGCACGGCGTTGCCACAGCATTCCTCTATAGTGATCATACTCTGGAACAGCTACTGTCTGCACTCACAAGGATTCAACGGTTTAACTCCAAGCCGGAAATCTGGTGGCAAAAACTAGCGTTGCATGGGATGGATCAAAGCTTTCATCCTTCAGAAACTGCCCATGGCTACCTGGATATTTACCAGCATGCCATCGACAACCCGGCCCCGGCTCTTGCTACCGGTTAGCGCCATTTCCTTCTGATTACCCACATAACTCAGCTTGAAAGCAACTGACTGAAGCATTTATATACAAACAGTTACCTGTGCTGTTACATGGGAATTCATTTGAACGGGGCTCGCGCGCCCCTACAGCGTGTCCGCTTTGTTGAGACCATGGCTGAATAAGATGGTAATCAGGATCCCCTTAATACTTCAGCATTGATCGACTCGATAATTAGTGCCACCATGAGGTACGCTTTGCTTTGCTGCACTGACTCCAGCCTGGATTCTTTTGCTTGCAGCATTTTCATTTGGATATCGCTATGCAAATTGACACGAACTTATTAAAAAATCTGGCCTATGTGAACGGCGAGTGGATTTCTGCCGACAGTGGGCAGACTTTCGATGTAACCAATCCGGCTGACAACAGCATAATTACTCAAGTGCCCTCACTAGGCGCTGAAGAGACAAACCGCGCCATCCTGCAAGCGGATGCCGCTTTTCAACTCTGGCGTAAACGGACCGCTCAGGAACGCAGCCATCTGTTGCGACGCTGGTTTGAACTGATCATGGAAAACCAGGAAGCGCTCGCTCAACTGCTCAGCCTGGAACAAGGAAAGCCACTTGCTGAGAGCCGCGGTGAGATCGCGTATGGAGCCAGTTTTATTGAATGGTTTGCCGAAGAGGCAAAGCGAATCTACGGTGATGTTATCCCTGCGCATGCACCAGACAAAAGGTTTGTTGTAATAAAACAGCCTATTGGTGTGGTCGCTGCAATCACCCCGTGGAATTTTCCCAATGCGATGATCACCCGCAAATGTGCCCCTGCCCTGGCCGCTGGCTGCACAGTGCTGGTAAAGCCCGCGCCCGACACACCACTTTCCGCACTTGCACTGGCAGCCCTTGCCGAACAAGCAGGTATTCCTGCCGGTGTTTTCAATGTCATAACAACAGTTGATGCAATCGGTGTTGGCAAAGCGCTCACAGCGCATCCTTCTGTCCGCAAACTCTCATTTACTGGTTCAACAGCCGTTGGAAAACTGCTCATGGCCCAATGCGCCAGCACGGTAAAAAAGGTGTCCCTTGAACTGGGAGGAAACGCCCCGTTTCTGGTATTTGATGATGCTGACATTGACGCTGCCGTGGCAGGTGCCATCGCCTCAAAATATCGTAACAGCGGCCAGACCTGCGTCTGTACCAACCGTTTTTTGATACAGGAGAGCATCTACGATGAATTTGCTGAAAAACTCGCCATTGCCGTTTCCAATTTACAGGTAGGCCCTGCGTTGACCAGCGACTCCCAACAGGGACCACTGATCAATCAGGCGGCTGTCGATAAAGTACAGCGGCAGGTGGATGATGCAGTTACAAAAGGTGCTCGACTATTGACTGGCGGAAAGCTTCACGCACTGGGGGGAACCTTTTATCAGCCGACCATTCTGGCCGATGTTTCAAGCGACATGCAGATTGCCTGTGAAGAGACCTTCGGCCCCGTTGCCCCGCTGTTTAAATTTTCTACAGAAGCAGAGGCGATCGAGATGGCCAATGCCACGCCCTTTGGCCTGGCCTCTTACTTCTATGCCCGGGATATCGGCCGCGTCTGGCGCGTTGCAGAGGCATTGGAAACCGGAATGGTCGGAATCAATGAAGGCATTATATCCACGGCTGTGGCACCGTTCGGTGGCATTAAGGAATCGGGTATTGGTCGCGAAGGTTCACGCTATGGTATGGATGATTTTATTGAGATGAAATACCTCTGCATGGGCGGACTTTAACAGACATACCTGCATTGGGCGGGACGATTCGTTTCTCTAGTCGTCCCGCTTTGTAATACTGCGAAAACGTCTTATCCACGGCGTCTCAAGCTTATTCTGTTCGACCAGCACCTGGCGTGCCTGGGTAGCCTGCGCCATGGTTTCAAAACTCCCTGCCAGCACACCATACCAGCGGTAGCCATAGCGACCAAAGGGGAACAGTATCACCCGCCAGTCACTTTTAAGGGTGCGCGCAACCCGTTCAGCACTCTCCTGTTTATCACTACTGAATAATTGTAGTGTAAAATTCTCAGCCGGCTGATGAGCGATCCACTCCATATCATCCTGGCCATCGACCGTGACCGATGTCTGCGGGCCAGATGACGCTGATGACTCTTTGAGAGCCACCAGCGCACTCTCTCTGACTGCCGCATCCTTTGCTGAAATCAACTGATCTTGTAATCGATAACTGAGCTGCACTGGAAGAATTTTATTTTTATTGTCACCGCTCTCCATAGCAAACTTAGCCGGCTCATCAAAGATAACCGTATTCATTGCGGCGGGACTGACAACCGCCTGATGAATCTCTGCTGCAGTACTGAATGAGAAAACCGCTGCCCGCGGTTGCTCAATATCTGTTACGCCCAGGCGCGTCAATGTCTCTACTGCCTGAGGCGAACCGTTCTTTGCTGCCTGTCTATACCACTCCGTCGCTTTATCCAGGTCCTTATCTACCCCTCTGCCCAGATAATAGATTGCGCCCATCTTCAATTGCGCCGTAATAAATTGCTGCTCAGCCGCCTGTTTCCACCAAAACAAGGCACGCTCAGAATCCTGTTCTATCCATTCACCGTGCTGAAAATTATTACCCAGATGATACTGTGCAGGGGGAAAGCCCCCTTCCGCCGACAGGGTCAAAAAGGTCAGTGCCGTCTCTTGACTCTGCTCCACACCCAGTCCCTTGGAAAAAAGAATACTCAGATAATACTGCGCCCGCGCATCCCCTTTATCCGCCTCCGGTACCCAGTACTCATAGGCATCTCGCCACTGTTTTCTCTCAAAGGCCGCATAACCCTGTTGTATGGGATCCAGCGCTCCAGAAATGGCACCATTCCAGAGCATCATTGCTACGATAAATAGCGATTGAAGACGACCAGGCTTCATGGTGCAGGAGGGAAGACAACAGGATCAGGTTTCACCCCCAACCCAGTTGTTTCTGAAACAATGGCAATGGCCTCTTGCCTACCCAGGTCAAACGCCTGCTTCTGTTCCAGCGATTCGGAATCAACCCCCTCATAGGCTTCAGAACGCATGTAGAGCGTCTGGGTCGGAAAGGCAAATTCAACACCCAATCGTTTAGCTAACCGCAAAATATCGAGTAAAAAGCGATGCCGTTCACGCAACTCGGTATTCCACTCAGGCGTTTCCCAGAACACGTAGAGCAGTACATTAAGTGACGATGCTGCAAACTCATTCAGATAGACCTGATAGTAATCCTTGCGCATATAGGGATGCCGCCTGATCAATTCACGGACACCCTCACAGAAGGCCTCGATCCGATCTGGCGGTGTATCGTAGGTCAAGGAGAGTTTACAGGAGAGACGTCGGAAACGACGTTCTCCCATGTTATCTACATCGGCGGTTATAAATTTCGAATTGGGTACAGTGACTACCGAGTTGTAGAAGGTCCGAATACGGGTACTGCGAAAACCGATACTCTCCACAGAGCCCTCAACAGAGCCTACGACAACCCAATCGCCGACAGAGAAGGTTCGATCCATCAATACCGTGACTGAACCAAACAGATTCTGCACCATATCCTTGGCAGCCAAGGCAAAGGCCAAACCACCCAGTCCGAGACCAGCCAGCAGACTGGAGATATCGACATTGATATTATCAGCGATAAAGACAAAACCGATAACGGTGATGAATATCTTAAGCGTTTTTGGAATCAGCGGTACCAGCGCATCATCCAGTTTATTTTCGGTTGCAAGTGCGCGGCGCATTAAATAAACCGCAATAATATCCACCAAGCGATAGGCCGCCCAGACACCCGACAAACTGGCCAGGAACTTCACTGCAACAAGCAAGACTAAAAGCGACTCTTCCCCCAGCCCGAGCAGGTTAATCCCGATCCACCAGATAACAGCCATGGCCATCAGCCCCAGCGGGCGCAGGATCTGGTCAGACAGTGCCTTGAATTCTGTACTGCTGGTACGACTCTTCCAGCTACGCACCAAGCTGCGAAAAAAGAGTGAGATGAGCTTATCGGCAACCACGCCGAGCAGGATAATGAACAATATGCCGAACCACTGCCAGTTCTCCAGTAGGAAATCGCGTTGCTTGAAGCGCTCAGGAATCTGTTCTCTCAGGCGCAGATGCAGGGGCAGGTAGTTTTTTTCGTTCTCATCCTCCTTCACCTTTTTGGCCGCCGCCAACTCATCCATAATCAGAGGTAGCTTGTCCACACCTTCACGGCCAAACAGCCAGCGGCCATCCTCCATCTGCACAATTTGGATAGTGCCACTTTTATAATTGGAAAAGAGATAGGGCTTGCCAGTTGTACGCGCTGGTACACGCTTGGTGTCTACCAGACGAGTACGATCCATCACTTCAAGTAGCATCCAGGCCAGATCACGTCCACGCTCTTTACGTACCAGTTGATTTACGCCGGAAAGATCAAGTGTAGTGACAGCATCATTAATGCGCTCAGGATCACCACGCTTAATATCATTCATGGCATGAAGAAAGGTCTCTATTGTCGCCCGGGGAGAACTCAGGGTTGCCGGAGGTGCCAGTCTCTGTTTGGCTTCTTCAGCAGTCTCCACACTCTCCTGTGAAATAACCGGCTGACAAAAACTGAATAACAGAATCAGGAGTAACAATAATGAGCGCCACATGTTCAACAGCTCCCTTTTAAAGCAGGACTACAAAGGTCTTAAATAGTACCTTTATGTGAAGGCACTGTCTAAACCCTACACCCTTATTGGGAGATGATACTCGTCATTATTAAGATCAAGATGTTCCAACTCATATCTGCTGGAAACGCATCTCTTTGATTGATGCGCTAAGAAGTGAATGGCTGGCATGAGCGGCCATCCCGGCCTGCTCATGTGAATCGAAGCGAAGTATGATTTTATTCCAGGTCAACCCGAATATTATCGATCAGCCTGGCCTTTCCCAAATAGGCTGCCGCCAGTATCACCAGTGATCGATCATCTTGTGTTGGCTCCGCCAGATCATCTGCATTGCGAATAGCATAATAATCGGGACGCAGTCCTTCTGCTTCCAAGCGGATCTTGGCCTGACGTTCCAGTGAGGCCAGATCATATTTACCTTTTTTCAACTCAACGACACTCTGCTGCAACTGACGATAGAGTGCAGGTGCAATGGAACGTTCTGCATCGGTAAGATAACCATTGCGTGAACTGCGCGCCAAACCATCCACTTCCCTTACCGTTGGAAGCCCGATGATCTCTACCGGCAATGAGAGATCCTCTACCATCTGACGAATGACCATCAGTTGCTGATAATCCTTCTCTCCAAACAGCGCAACATCCGGTTGAGCCATGTTGAATAACTTGCAGACAACAGTAGCCACACCGACAAAGTGGCCAGGACGTGATGCACCACAAAAGAGATCCGACAGCCCCGGCACCTCTACCTTGGTCTGTAGCGGCTGAGGCCGGTGGTACATTTCGCTGACTGGTGGCGTAAAGAGCAGATCAGCGCCCACACTACTGAGCTTGTCCGAGTCATTGATAAGCGTGCGCGGATAGGATGAGAAGTCTTCACCTTCACCAAACTGTAAAGGATTGACAAAGATGGAGATGACCACCCTATCAGCCAGTGACTTGGCCTTTCTGACCAGATCCAGATGTCCCTCATGCAGATTCCCCATCGTGGGAACCAGCGCTACCCGTTGCCCCGCCGATCGCCAGGTAGATACAGAAAGCCGCAGATCCGCAACAGTTTCAAGCGTAATCATTTGAAGCTGTGCTCTTCAGCAGGAAAACTACCCTCTTTTACTGCCTTTACGTACTGACTGAGTGCATCAGGAATTGAAGAGGCACCTACAAGAAAGTTCCGCACAAAGCGGGGACTCTGCCGCGGCGTAATACCGAGCATGTCGTAGATCACCAGCACCTGACCATCACAACCAGGACCGGCACCGATACCAATAACCGGAATTGCCAGTGCTTCACTGATCTCTCGGGCCAGCTGGGTTGGCACACACTCCAGTACCAGCATCTGTGCACCCGCAGTCTCCAGGGCAAGGGCATCCTCCTTCATAATCCGGGCCGATTCATCATCTCGACCCTGCACCCGATAGCCACCCAGTTTATGCACAGATTGAGGAAGCAGACCCAGATGCGCGCAGACAGGAATGCCATTGGCTGTGAGCTGGCGTACCGTCTCCAACTGAGTCGCTCCGCCCTCAAGCTTGACCATATGGGCTCCACCATCCTTCATCAGCCGGCCAGCGGTCCCCAGCGCCTGCTCCGCGGAGCTGTAGCTCATGAAAGGCATATCAGCGATCAGAAGCGCTTTTCGGCGTCCTCTGGCGACGCATTGGGTGTGGTAAACGATCTCCTCCACATCAACTGGTAGCGTGCTCTCCTGTCCCTGAATCACCATTCCAAGCGAATCACCGACCAAAATCACTTCCACACCGGCATCTTCTATGAGGCTGGCAAAACTTGCATCGTAACCGGTTAAAACAGCAATCTTTTCATGCTGTTGCTTCATTTGTATCAATGTTGCGGTTGTTACATGGGACATAGCTTTTTACCCCGTTTTCTCTTTTTCCACTGTTAGTCGGAATCGGATACCCGTTTTGTGCAGTGCAATATTACAACAAGAGTGGTGCCGGATTGAAATAATGTTTTCCACTACGAACCGTGCAGATCTGTTCCAACAGTAACTTATAGTCGCTGTCGCGGTCGACTGGGTTGATCTCCGCTGCATTTACAATCAGCAGAGGTGACTTATCATAATGGTAGAAGAAATCGGTATAGGCGTCGCTCAGCCGCTTCAGATAGAGGGCATCCATGCGTCTCTCCTGTGGCCGCCCGCGTTTACGAATCCGCTCTAGCAGGACATCAATCGGGGCCTGGAGATAGACCACCAGATCCGGCGATGGCGCCTCCATAGTCAGTCGGGCATAAACCTGCTCGTAGAGATTCAGCTCTTCCTTTTCAAGATTGATCTCAGCAAACAGGCGATCTTTTTCCAGCATATAATCAGCAACCAGGGCCGTGCGAAACATGTCTCGCTGACGTAATCCCTCCAGTTGTCTGCTGCGCTGAAACAGGAAAAACAGCTGAGTGGGGAAAGCGGCGCTTTGCCCATCATTGTAAAACCGATCGAGAAACGGGTTTTCTTCGACCTCTTCCAGCAAGGTTTCTGCTGAAAAACTGGCGGCCAGGCGATTTACCAGGCTGGTCTTGCCCACACCAATTGGACCCTCAACCACAATATAACCAGGAGGCGTCACGCTTGGATCACTCATATTTTTTCCAGGCCATTCAATGGGCAACGGGTTACTAATGAGTCAACTGATCCGAGGCCGGGGACGATCAGGGACTGGGCTATCTGCTGCAGTGGATAGAGCACAAAAGCGCGCTCTGCCAGACCCGGATGGGGCAGAGTCAATGTTGCATCAGATAAGACTCGATCGCCATAGATGAGCAGATCCATATCCAGGGTGCGGGCACCCCAGCGGCGTTCGCGTTTTCGCCCGTGCTGCTGCTCAATGGCCTGTAGTTCGGCAAGCAAAGGATGAGGTTCAAGATAGGTTTCAACTGCGGCGACGGCATTAATATAGTCAGGCTGATCAGCCGGCCCCATGGGAGGACTTCGATAGAGGCTTGAACAAGCCAGCAGCCGACTTTCAGTGAGCTGTTTCAGTTCACCACAGGCGGTCAGAACTTGCTCTATCGGATCGTCCAGATTACTACCCAACCCAATATAGGCCGTCACCGGCTCTTTTCTGATAGCGCTGTTCATCTGTTCTGAATCTATTCTGGATCGGCAGGTTTGGCGACGCGTCTTTTACGGCGGCGACGGCGACGTGGCTTTTCACCTGTACTATTCGCCTGACGTATCAACTGATTACGCTCTTCACCCTCAGTCTCCTGAAAACGGGTCCACCAATCTGCCAGCTCTTGATCGGCTTCACCTGACTCGGCGCGCAACAAAAGAAAGTCATAGGCAGCGCGGAATCGAGGATGGGTCAATAACCGGTGCGGACGCTTTCCAGCCCGCTGTTCAAAGCGGTGCTGTAGATTCCAGATTTCCCGCATAGGTATGCTAAAACGTTTTGGGATAGAGACACGGTCAAGTTGCCGCATCAGAATATCCGTGCCGGCCTCCTGCATCGCCTGAAGCGGTGAATCACCAGCGGCTATCAGTCGCTTGGCTAATAACCGAACCGGTTCCCACAGCAGCACCGCAAACAAAAATGCCGGGGTCACTGGCTTTCCTTCACTGATCCGAATATCGGTATTCTTGAGCCCGCGATTTACGAAGGTGATGGGGAATTCGTGATCCTCATGGCTGAGGCTCTTTTCAGTTTGCGGGAAAAGTTCACCAAACAGGCCATAATGGCGCAGTTTCTCAAACGTCTCTAACGCAACACCAGCCATGAACAGCTTCAGCACCTCTTCAAACAGGCGGGCGGCAGGAACACTCTGGAGTAGATCACCCAGCTCAAACAGTGGTTTCTCACACGCCGGGTTGATCATGAAACCGAGCTTGGCGGAAAACCTGACCGCCCTGAGCATCCGAACCGGGTCTTCCCGATAGCGCGTTTCCGGATCACCCAGTAATCGCAGCATACCTGCCCTGAGATCATCCAGACCACCGGCATAATCGACCACTGAGAAATCATCAATATTGTAGTAGAGCGCATTGATGGTGAAATCACGGCGCAGGGCATCTTCTTCGATAGAGCCGTAGATATTGTCCCGAACCAGCATGCCGTTCTCAGTCTCCCGATCCCCCTGAGATTCATCCTGCATGCTGCGGAAGGTGGCGACCTCGATAATATCCCGGCCAAAATGGACATGGGCCAGCCTGAAGCGGCGACCAATCAAACGGCAGTTACGAAAGACTTCTTTTACCTGCTCCGGCGTGGCATCAGTGGCCACATCAAAATCTTTGGGTTCACGACCCAGGAGCAGATCACGTACACCACCACCCACGAGGTAGGATTGATAACCGGCGTTTTTTAGTCGATACAGTACCTTAGTGGCATGTTCGCTTATATTTGCCCTGGAAATGTTGTGGTCAGAGCGTGAAATGATATGCGGCGTAGCTATTTTATCTATTCCATATTTAACATCAAAAAAATGCTGCGCCCAGAGTGTACAGAATAGCGGGGGTAAAAAAAATGGTAATAACAACTTGAGCCGAAACAAACCCTGAGTATAATACACCGGCCTGAGCGCAATGCTCCCTTCGTCTAGTGGCCTAGGACTCCGCCCTTTCACGGCGGCAACAGGGGTTCGAGTCCCCTAGGGAGTACCAGATATAAACCAGTTAATTCGATGAGTTAACTGGTTTTTTTATAGCATAAGTTAATTATTTACTTCCTTCATTTTAATACCAAGCTGGATAACCTGCAGATCAGGTTCAGTTTCTTTGTAGAAACGGCCCCCGAAGGAGCCATTAGTAGCATCAAGTAAAACAGTCGTTGTAGATCAAGAGTGTTAGCCCTTTGAGACCGCGACTACTTTACCCCCATACTCATACCTGATTTCATTTCAACCATAATGATATGTGTTGGTGTCTCTCCCACATTCTCACCGATATGTGTTTGTTCATCCGAGTAGAGCACATCCCCCGCTTTGAACTCGCGCATGAGAATCTTGCCATTTGGTAGCATTATGTTCCGTTTAAAGGGTACGAGTGCATAAAGCACAAATGCCGGGTGGCTGTGCTCATGTGTCTTTTCTCCCGGCTGATCCTTGTAATCAAGCACTCTAACTTTATCGTTCTCAAAGATAACCTTGTATTTATCGCCATCTGAAATAACTGGATCTTGCGCAAATAATGGCGCCGCCATTAATGATAGCGCGATTATGACAAATGTATTTTTCATTTCAATTCCTTATGGCTACCAATAGACCAGCATAGGAATTTGCTGCTCACTTGAATCGAATTGCTCGACTAGTAGCCTTTAGAACCGACCAGGGAGGTCGTGACCACGCACACGCCCGTGTGCATAGTGGATAAATATAGTGAAGGGGTAAGATTTTACAATGGGGCGTAGAGATATTATGCAGGGTTCTTTACAGAAACCGTAATAAGACCATGCCAACGCCCCATAGCGCCATCCCCAGCAGAGTATCTAATACCATGGAAAGAGTCTGCGTTAAGGCGGAACCTACAGTGCACGCTGAGTCAGGAGAACTCAGGGGCCCTGATAAAGCAGACACGAAAGTTGCTACCGCAACTATTGAAACATTAAGCACCCCGCCGCCAGGCGTGAAAACGCTCAACCCAAGCCAACACCTTCTCAGGTGCGTGCGCACGTTTCCAGTTACCTGCAGCAAATTTGTTCGCCTCGGTCCAGGTCGGGTAGATATGGATGGTACCGAGTATCTTGTTCAACCCTAATCCATGCCGCATGGCCGTGACAAACTCGGCAATCAGATCCCCCGAGTGTTCACCCACGATCGTTGCACCTAAGATCTTGTCTTTACCTGGTACGGTCAGCACTTTCACAAAACCGTGCGCCTCCCCATCCGCAATGGCGCGGTCCAAATCATCCAACCCATAGGTAGTCACTTCGTAGTTCACGCCCTTCTCTTTCGCTTCCAGTTCATTGAGCCCGACACGAGCCACCTCTGGATCGGTAAAGGTGGCAAAGGGGATTACTGAGTAGTCCACCTTGAATTTACGGAATGAACCGAACAGCGCATTCACCGCCGCATACCAAGCCTGATGGGCAGCTGTATGGGTAAATTGATAAGGCCCGGCCACATCACCGCAGACATAGATGTTCGGAAAATTAGTCTGCAGAAACTCATTGGCCTCAACGGTGCGCCGCTGGTTTAGCTTGACACCCAACTCCTCAAGGCCGAAGCCGGTGGTATTCGCTGCCCGACCAACGGCTACCAGCACCTGATCAAAAGGAATGGCTACCGATTCACCCTGATACTCCGCGGTTAAGAGATTCTCGCCATCCACCACAGCGAACGCTTTTGCCGTATGCCCAGAGAGGACATTAATCCCTTCGGACTGAAACTGCGCCGTCACCAGCTCCACCACATCATCATCTTCCCTGATCATCAGACGTGGTGCCATCTCTACAATGGTGACCTCCGATCCAAAACGGGCAAAGCACTGGGCTAATTCACAACCGATGGGGCCACCACCCAACACCAATAGACGCCCAGGAAGTTCCCTCAGGGTCCAGAGATCATCCGAGGTGAGATATTCAATCTGATCCAGACCGGGAATGGGCGGAACAAAAGGACGGGCACCTGTAGCGACTATAATATTGCGGGTGGTGAGTGTCTGACCGTTCACCTCTACCTCATACGGGGATTTGATCATCGCCTCCCCTTCAATGACATCCACTCCCAGGCCAGTGTAACGTTCCACGGAATCATGCGGCTCTACGGTTTTTACCACCCGCTGAACCCGCTCCATCACCTCTGAGAAATCAAACTCCGCCGAGGCTGACTTGAAACCGAACTCTTTAGCCCGTCGGGTCTGTGCCAGATAACGCGCCGAACGGATCAACGCCTTGGAAGGCACACAACCCGTATTAAGGCAATCCCCACCCATCTTGTGTTTCTCTATCAGTGTCACCTTGGCCTTCACCGCCGCGGCAATGTAGGCGGAGACCAATCCACCAGAACCGGCACCGATCACAATGAGATTGCGATCAAATTTAGCCGGTTTTGTATAACCTTCCAGAACTTTACGGGACTTTATGCCATCCAAAATCTTGCGGGCAATCAGAGGAAAAAGACCGAGCAGTACAAAAGAAAAAATCAGGCCCGGTGAAAGTATCCCTGATAGTGAATCTATCTTTCCCAGCTGGGTACCCGCATTCACATAGACAACAGTCCCCAGCAGCATCCCCACCTGACTCACCCAGGCATAAGTAAACGTCTTTAGCGTGGTTAACCCCATCACCAGATTGATGACAAAGAAGGGAAACAGCGGAACCAGCCGAAGACCAAACAGATAGAAGGCACCATCCCTTTCGATACCGTCATTGATCGCCTTCAGCTTGTCACCAAATTTATTTTGCACTGTATCTCGCAGTAGGAAGCGCGAGATCATAAAGGCCAGCGTAGCCCCCAGCGTCGATGCAAACGACACCAGCACCGTACCCCAGACCAGCCCAAATATGGCCCCTATAGCCAAGGTCATTACCGCCGCGCCCGGCAGCGAGAGTGCGGTCACCACGACATAGATCAGGAACAGCACCGCAGCCGTTTGCACAGGATTGTCCGCCTTGTAACCCTCCAGAGCGGCCTGTTGCGACTTGAGATAGTCCAGGCTGAAGTATTGGCCCAGATCAAAAATGAAGAAACTGGCGATCAATATTACCAGTACAATAAGCATGACGAATCGGTTGCGGCTCATGGGACTCCCTCTAATTATTAATGTTTCTTATGACAAATGACCGCACTAAATTCCTTTTTATTTCCCCACTGGGTAATCCCAGCGCTCTAATGTTCTTTATGCAGTGTATCGTGCGCTGAAATTAAATCCCTGCCAAATCAGAGCCAAGATGGGCCTCAAATATTCCATTCATTAACTGACGCTTGCGTTATAATGCCCGATTTCGCACCTCAAGATTAACGACAACAGCCTCAAGTGATCCATGGATAAGACTTACGACCCCCACAGCCTGGAAAAACGTTGGTATCAAACCTGGGAAGAGCGCGGTTATTTCGCCCCCACCAGCGACACCGAAAACGGCACACCCTACTGCATCATGATCCCGCCACCGAATGTAACCGGCAGCCTGCATATGGGTCACGCCTTCCAGGATACCATCATGGATGCGCTGACCCGCTATCATCGCATGAAGGGTGATAACACCCTGTGGCAGGCGGGGTCCGACCACGCCGGCATCGCCACCCAGATGGTGGTGGAACGACTGATCAATGCAGAAGGCAAGACTCGGCATGACTACGGTCGGGAAAAATTCCTGGAGAAGGTGTGGGAGTGGAAAGGCCAGTCCGGTGGCACCATTACCAGCCAGTTGCGTCGCATGGGTGCCTCGCTTGATTGGGAGACCGAACGCTTCACCATGGATGACGGACTGTCCGATGCGGTAAAAGAGGTGTTTGTTCGACTGTTTGAAGAGGGTCTGATCTACCGCGGCAAACGACTGGTCAATTGGGATCCCAAACTACATACCGCCGTCTCCGATCTGGAAGTACTGTCTGAAGAAGAGAGCGGTTTCCTCTGGCACATGCGCTACCCACTGACCAACGGCCAAGGCAATCTGATCGTCGCCACCACCCGTCCCGAGACCATGCTGGGTGACTGTGCGGTTGCGGTTCATCCAGGAGATGAGCGTTACAAACATCTGCTGGGTGAGTTTGTTGAACTGCCACTAACCGGCCGTCGCATCCCCATTATTGCGGATGACTATGTCGATCCAGAGTTCGGCACCGGCTGTGTGAAAATCACCCCGGCCCATGACTTCAATGATTACCAGGTCTGGACGCGCCATCGTGATGAGAAGGCGATATCGGAACAGCCCAATAGCGGTCTGATCAATATCTTCACCATCGACGCCGCTATCCGTGATCATGAAGAAGATGAAGAGAGTGTAATACCCGCTGATTTTATCGGCATGGATCGATTTGATGCCCGTAAAAAGGTGGTGGCTGATCTTGAGTCACAGGGGTTACTGGAAAAGATTGACGACCATAAACTGATGGTCCCACGGGGTGATCGCTCCGGCTCTGTTATCGAGCCCTTCCTGACAGATCAGTGGTACGTGAAGGTTGAGCCGCTGGCCAAGCCGGCCATCGAGGCCGTCGAGAACGGCAGCATCAAGTTTGTTCCGGACAACTGGAAGAACACCTATTTCGAGTGGATGCGTAACATAGAAGACTGGTGCATCAGCCGTCAGATCTGGTGGGGACACCGCATCCCGGCCTGGTATGACGAAGAAGGCAATGTCTATGTGGGCCGTTCCGAAGCCGAAGTACGCCAGAAACACAATCTAGCTGATGACTACGCCCTTCAACAAGATGAAGATGTCCTCGACACCTGGTTCAGCTCCGCCCTCTGGCCCTTCTCTACCCTGGGCTGGCCGGAGAACACCGATCGACTGAAGACCTTCTACCCGACCAGCGTGCTGGTCACCGGCTTTGACATCATCTTCTTCTGGGTCGCCCGGATGATCATGATGGGCATCAAATTCATGGATGAGGTACCTTTCAAGGAGGTCTATGTCCACGGCCTGGTACGTGACAGCCACGGCGACAAGATGTCCAAATCCAAGGGTAATGTCCTGGATCCCATTGACCTGATCGATGGCATTGAGTTGGAAGCCCTGGTTGAAAAACGCACCAGCGGTATGATGCAGCCTCAGCTGGCCAAAAAGATCGAGAAGGCCACCCGCAAAGAGTTCCCGGACGGCATCCCCAGTTTTGGCACCGATGCCCTGCGCTTCACCTTTGCCTCGCAGGCCACCACTGGACGCGATATCAAGTTCGACATGGGGCGCATCGAGGGTTACCGCAACTTCTGTAACAAGTTATGGAATGCGGCCCGCTATGTGCTGATGAATACTGAAGATCAGGATTGTGGCCAAAACGGCGGCGAGATGGAATTCAGTCAGGCAGATCGCTGGATTCTGGCAAGACTCCAGGCCACCATCAGCACCGTTATAGATGCCTCTGAAAGTTATCGCTTCGATCATGCTGCCAAGGCGATCTATGAATTCACCTGGAACGAATATTGTGACTGGTATCTGGAACTCTCAAAACCGGTACTGACAGGTGAAAGCGCCAGCGACGCGGCCAAGCGCGGTACCCGCCATACGCTGGTCAGCGTTCTGGAACAGCTGCTGCGCGTGGCACACCCGATCATGCCCTACATCACGGAAGAGATCTGGCAGCGGGTTGCACCGCTGGCCGGCGTCAATGAAGCTACGATCATGACCCAACCGTTCCCTGTTAGTGATGCCACACTGGCTGATCAGGCTGCAGTGGATGAGATGGAGTGGGTAATGCAATTCATCCTGGGGATTCGCAAGATTAAGGGTGAGATGAATATCGCCCCCAGCAAGCCACTGCCCGTCCTGCTGCAGAATGCCGGCACAGAAGATCAGGCTCGCCTGAACCGCAATCGTCACTACCTGGACTTCCTGGCTCGACTCGAATCAGCCACCTTGCTGGAAGATAGCGATGATGCCCCAGAGTCTGCGATTGCGCTGATCGGCAAAATGAAGATACTCATTCCAATGGCCGGCCTGATCGACAAGGACGCCGAGATCAGCCGTCTGGAGAAAGAGATCGGTAAAGTGCAGCAGAATATCGCCCGCATCGAAGGCAAGCTCAACAATCCGAAGTTTGTGGATAAAGCCCCGGAAGCGGTGGTCCAGAAAGAGAAAGACAAGGTAACCGCTGATCTTGCCGTATTGGAGAATCTGCAACAGCAGCTGACCAAGATACAGGCGCTATAACCGAACTCTCGAGCATCAGGCTGATGTGCATAAAATTGATTGCACATCAGCCTGTGATCGCTAGACTTATAGATACTCTAAACCCTGAAGAACCAGTCTATGATCTCTATTGACGCACAACATGAAGAGCTGAGAAACAGACTGTACGAGATACGCCTGGAACACCGGGATCTGGACGATGCGATTGCAGCACTCTCTGAGGTGCCACATAAAAACGACCTGCTGCTCAAACGACTCAAAAAACGCAAGCTGATGCTGAAGGATGAGATCACCCGTCTTGAAGATGAGATGATTCCTGATCTCGACGCCTGACCGATACTATAGGTAACCCCATGAAAATCACCCGACTGAGCGAATGTGAGACAACACCGGTTAATATGGAAGGGATTCAGGGCGTTATCAAACAAGTCCCTGTTGGCAAGGCCGATGGTGCCCCCAACTTCTCCATTCGTGTGTTTACGGTTGAACCGGGTGGCCACACACCGCACCATTCCCATGAGAGTGAGCATCTCAATTATATTCTGGAGGGCCGTGGTGTAGCGATGGAAGGTGATACACCCCGGGAGATTCAGCAAGGTGATTATCTGTTGGTGAAGCCTCATGAGGTGCATCAATATCGGAATACCGGGGATCGGCCGTTGGTGTTTATGTGTATGGTGCCGTCTGAGTATGAGTGATTGGCCGGCATTTTCTGCAATGTTGTTCTAAATACTACAGGTGTCGCTGCGCGACCTTCATTTAATGGGGGGGGGACCCGACCCCTTCGTTACTATTTCTTTCAAGTTTTCATTTCACACGGCCTTCGGCCTTTGCGAGGTACTTTTGTGACCATAAGTACCCAAAAGTCTCTCCCCGCCAGCCTGCCCTTCGGGTCCTCTGTGCTTCTCGGTGTGAGCGGCGCGCTAATAAACTCGCCGCTAAAGCGACTCAAACAAATTAGCGCTCTCTTCCGCCCACCCCTGCGATGCTCGACAGGCCGGAAGGGGACAGGTCGAGAGTGGCATCACCATCAGTTCGTTTAACCGTAAGGTGTCGGAGTCGGCCTAGCCGAGACTCCGACACCTGTTGAAAAGTGAAGAGCACGAGGTACCCCACCGCTTTGCGACATCCACACCACCGAGTATCGCAGCCGGGTGCGGATTAAGGCGCGTATCTGTTTGAGCCGCCAGAGCGGCGAGTTATACGCGCCCCGTGCCCGGCGAGAAACGCAGGGAACCCCGTAGGGGTGGAGTGGTGGAGCGAGGGTTTTGGTTACTTTTACCCGTAAAAGTAACCCGGCAAAGGGGGCCGGGACCCCCAATCAAAATAACATCGCGAAGCGATACAGGACGAATCAAAAAAACATATTTACTGTCAATCCGCTCACCCGGCCTTCTACTGTAAGCTCGAAAATAGAATCACGGTCGGTGCTATTTTGAAAAGATATCAACGCGAGGGGGCCAGCCTCCATCAAAAAACGTCACATTGTGACACTACAGCCCAATCCATTAATTCACAATCCGATCTAAAACCATCACATCGTTAAAACAAATCAATGAAACGTTACATACCCTACCAATTCTT
>VMRY01000122.1 GCA_007713595.1 Sedimenticola thiotaurini | reverse complement strand
GTACAAACCGTATCTTGATAAATACTGGCGCCCCGACCAGATGGATATGCTCAACCATCAGACGGGAAAAAGCACCGAGTTACTGTGGCAAAATTACACTTTTGGTAATGGCCTTAATGATGCGGATTTCAATAAAAACAGCTTGAAGCGTGCCCGGTAAAATGAAAAAACGGTTACTCCTGTCCCTGCTGCTCTGCTCCTCTATAGCGTATGCAGACAACGAAGTTCAGATCAGTGGTAAATCAGGATTGGAACTGCGTCTGTTCACCCATAGCCCTGGCTATGCACAACAGTATTCAACCTCAAATCTATCCGGATTTATTGAGCCTCAGTTCTACTACGCCTGGAATGACGATACAGATTATCTGAAATTCATACCCTATCTGCGCTGGGATCAACATGATCAGGAACGCACGCACGGTGACATACGCCAGCTTACCTGGAGCCATATTGCTGACGGATGGGAACTGCACAGTGGCATAAGCAAGGTCTTTTGGGGCGTTACAGAATTTCAACATCTGGTGGATACAATCAACCAGTCAGACGGCGTTGAAGATATTGATGGCGAGGATAAGCTGGGTCAGCCGATGATCCATCTCTCCATTGCCAGGGAGTGGGGCATTCTAGACCTGTATGCCTTGCCCGGTTTTAGAGAACGCACCTTCCCCGGGGTTGATGGACGACTCAGAACAGGATTGGTTGTAGCCACCGAGCAGGCCAGCTATGAGTCTGGTGCCGGTGACAAGCATGTTGATTTTGCCGCTCGATGGAGTCGTACCCTTGGAGACTTCGATCTCGGCCTACACTATTTTCGCGGCACCAATCGTGATCCCCTGTTACAGGCTGGACTCAATAGCTTGGGAACGCCGGTACTGATCCCACACTATGAGCAGATCAATCAGATCGGCATGGATCTTCAAGCCACTCTGGATGACTGGCTCTGGAAACTGGAGACACGCTGGCGCGATAGTCGCAATGACACCTTCTGGGCACTGCAGGGTGGTTTCGAATATACCCTGTACGGTATAGCAGAGAGTAATGCAGATCTGGGCCTGCTGGTGGAATATGGCTGGGATGAACGGGGCAAAAGGTCAACCAGCCTGGCCCAGAATGACCTCTTCTTTGGTAGCCGTATCGCCTTGAATGATGTTGACAGTACCGAGTTACTGGCCGGTATTGGCTATGATCTGGATTACCACAGTTATAGCCTGCAGATAGAGGCCAGCACGCGCATAGGAGAAGGCTGGAAGGCCAGCATGGATCTTCGATTATTCACTGGAAAGAACGTCAATGACCCGCTGTCCGCCCTGCGCAAAGACGATCACCTGCAACTGACACTGGAGCGCTATTTCTAGCGAGACAGGGTAATCACACCCGCTGATTATAAATATTCCACACAATCCGCCGATAAAGGACTAGAGTTTATTTTGTAATCAGACAAAAGTGATCACTCATCACAGGATCACTGAAGCCAGATAAGGTTGATTGATTCGGCATTAAACACCATCAGCCAGGACGGCTCGATTGCAAGACGGCTTCTGCTGGAATTTAGATGGCATCGCTACTCGTCCTGATTCGGGGGTCGACGATGTTAACCAGGGAGTAGTGATGGGAACGATTGACATCCAATACCGGTTTGGCCTGAGCGCTGAGACTGTCCACGAGATTGACATTCACCTCGATCCAACCAGTCTCAATCGTGTTGCCATTGACAGCAGCGCACTTCCTGACTGGACCAATCTTGAAAATGAACAGTGCGTTCACTGCCCACTGACGCCCGATAATCACCCACACTGCCCGGTTGCCATGGGGTTGACTGAGATTATTCAGAACCTTGACGGGATTGTTTCATTTGACGAGATCGACCTGGAGGTGATTACCGAGGAGCGGCGTGTCACTCAACACACCACGGCGCAGCGGGCAATCAGCTCACTGCTGGGACTCTTGATGGCCACCTCCGGCTGTCCCCATACCGCGTTTTTCAAACCGATGGCCCGTTTTCATCTGCCGCTCGCCTCGGAAGAGAACACCATCTATCGCGCAGCCGGTATGTATCTTCTGGCGCAGTTCTTCCTCAAAAAAGAGGGCCTAACCAGTGATCCTGGGCTACATGGCTTAAGAAAGATCTACGAAAATATGCACATCGTAAATCTGCATATTGCCAAACGCCTGAAGAGCGCCACCGTAACCGACTCGTCGGTAAACGCAATTGTGCTGCTCGACAGCTTCACCAACACCCTGCCCTATGTGATTGAGGACCATCTGGATGAGATCTCCTATCTCTTCTCAGCCTATCACACGGAAAACTATCAACAGCTGCTGCAGGAGAGCAAAGACTAACCGAGCACTGAATCCCAATCTTTCCAGACCGGCTCAAAGCCCTGCCGACGGATCATCGCGGCTACCTCTTCCGGTGTTCGTTCATCACTGATTTCGAACTGTTCCAGTGCCTCTTCCTCAATGGCATAACCACCCGGTTCGGTCTTGGATCCGGCACTCATGGAGGTAATACCCAGTTTCAGCAAATGATCACGAAACTCCGGACGCTCGCGGGTTGAGAGTGAAATCTCCACATTTTCGCTGTAGATACGATAGGCACAGATCAACTGTACAAAGTCCCGATCCGTCACCTCCACATTGGGTGACTGAACACCCTCGGCGGGACGCAGACGGGGCAGTGAGATGGAGTACTTGGTCTGCCAGTACTGACGTTCCAGATACCCCAGATGCAGCGCCACAAAGGCGGCATCAGTGCGCCACTCCTCCAGTCCCAGCAAGGTACCCAGCCCAATTCGATGTATACCGGCCCGGCCCAGTCGATCCGGTGTCTCCAAGCGGTACTCGAAATTGCGTTTCTTGCCTTTCGGATGGTACTGCGGGTAGTTGTCCCGGTGATAGGTTTCCTGATACAGCAGCACGCTGTTGAGTCCCTGTTTAATCAGCCGTTCATAATCGGCCTGATCCAGGGATTGCACCTCCATGGAGAGACTGGAAAAATGGGGCCTGACCCACTCCAGTGCCTGCTCCAGATAATCGACGCCGACCGTCCGATGGGCCTCCCCGGTTACCAGCAGCAGGTGTTCAAAGCCGTGCGCCTTGATCGCCTCCACTTCGCGCATGATCTGCTGTTGATCCAGTGTCCGCCGCTCCAGCTTGTTATTCACACTGAATCCGCAATAGGTGCAGATATTGTGACACTCATTGGAGAGGTACATCGGGATGTACATCTGTGTGGTATTGCCAAATCGCTTGCGGGTCAGGTCATGACTGATCTGTGCCATCTGCTCCAGGTAGGGCACTGCTGCAGGAGAAATCAGCGCACAGAAATCATCCAGGTCACGCTTGCCCCGTCTGCTCAATGCCCGTTCAACATCACTCGCCTGCTTGGCATTGATCCGTTCGGACATCCCTTGCCAGGAGTGCTGCTCAAAGACCGATAAAAAGCTCATGGCCGATTTACTCCTGACCCAGGAAGGCAGTCAATGGACTGCTGGCGGCGGCAGATTTACTTACCGCACCCATTCTTGCTTCAAAGGCGATACGACCCGCCAGGGTAGCCATTCTGAAGGCATTGGCCATGGCCACAGGGTCACCGGCTACAGCAATCGCAGTGTTGACCAGCACCGCATCGGCGCCCATCTCCATCGCCTCTGCTGCCTGTGAAGGGGCACCGATGCCCGCATCCACCACTACCGGAACAGCACTCTGCTCAATAATGATCTCCAGCATAGCGCGGGTCTGCAGTCCCTGGTTGGTGCCAATCGGCGCACCCAGCGGCATCACCGCCGCCGCGCCTACATCTTCCAGGCGCTTACAGAGGACAGGATCGGCATTGATATAAGGCAGTACGATAAAACCCTCTTTGGCCAGGATCTCTGTAGCCGCCAGGGTTTCAATAGGATCAGGTAGCAGGTAACGGGGATCAGGATGGATCTCCAGTTTCAACAGATTGGTCTGTAGTGCTTCGCGGGCTAGCTGCGCAGCAAGCACGGCCTCTTTAGCCGTACGCACACCCGAGGTGTTGGGCAACAGATTCACGCCCGGAATTTGCAGGTGAGAGACGACCTCATCTTCCTGCTCCTGCAGCCGGACACGGCGCAGTGCCACTGTCACCAGCTCACTGCCTGAGGCGAACACCGCATCATGCATCAACGCATTTGAGCCAAACTTACCGGTTCCCAGGAACAGGCGAGACTCAAAGGTGTAATCACCAATGATCAAAGGTTCAGTTTTCATGATTAACCATTTCCTTCCGTTTCAAAGAGACGCCGCGTCAACTAGCCGCCCTGTACCGGTGCAATCAATAGCACCCGGTCATCCGCTTGCAACTGATAGTCGGGCCACTCAGCCTGGCGGATCACGGTATCATTCACCGCTACCGCCAACTTGCCACCCGAGGTCAATCGCGAGAGCAGTGAGTCCAGGGTCTCGCCGGACTCAATAGGCGTCTCTTCGTCATTCACATATATGTGCATTTGCCTAACCCTCAGGCCTCTTTGTAGATCTCACTACCACCTGCAGTGAACTCCTTGGACTTCTCGCTCATGCCCACTTCAACCGCCTTGGAGAGATCATCAAGGCCTTTCTTATTGGCATATTCACGCACATCCTGGGAGATCTTCATGGAGCAGAATTTCGGTCCGCACATGGAACAGAAGTGCGCCACCTTGGCTGAATCTTTGGGCAACGTGGCATCATGGTATTCACGGGCCCGCTCTGGATCGAGGCCGAGGTTGAATTGATCTTCCCAGCGGAATTCAAAGCGCGCCTTGGACATGGCATTATCACGAATCTGTGCACCGGGGTGACCCTTCGCCAGGTCCGCCGCATGGGCTGCAATCTTGTAGGTGATAATACCCTCGCGCACATCTTCCTTGTCCGGCAGACCGAGATGCTCCTTGGGCGTCACATAGCAGAGCATGGCGCAGCCATACCAGCCGATCATGGCAGCACCGATACCGGAGGTGATGTGATCATAGCCGGGGGCGATATCCGTCACCAGCGGGCCCAGGGTATAGAAAGGGGCCTCGTAGCACTCCTGCAGCTCCTTATCCATGTTCTCTTTGATCATCTGCATCGGCACATGACCCGGACCTTCAATCATCACCTGAACATCATGTTCCCAGGCCTTTTTGGTCAGTTCACCCAGCGTCTCCAACTCGGCAAACTGGGCCTGATCATTACCATCGGCAATGGAGCCCGGACGCAGACCGTCACCCAGTGAGAAGGCAACGTCATAGGCCTTCATGATCTCGCAGATCTCATCGTAGCGGGTGTAGAGGAAGTTCTCCTGATGATGTGCCAGACACCACTTGGCCATAATCGAACCCCCACGCGAGACAATACCGGTCACGCGCTGCGCCGTCATCGGTACATAACGCAGCAACACACCGGCATGGATGGTGAAGTAATCCACACCCTGCTCGGCCTGTTCAATAAGGGTGTCCCGCATCACTTCCCAGGTCAGATCTTCAGCGACACCACCCACCTTCTCCAGCGCCTGATAGATAGGCACCGTACCGATGGGAACCGGCGAGTTACGCAGAATCCATTCGCGGGTTTCATGAATGTTTTTACCGGTAGAGAGATCCATGATGGTGTCCGCACCCCAGCGGATACCCCAGGCCATCTTCTCCACCTCCTCCTCAATACTGGAACCCAGAGCCGAGTTACCGATATTGCCATTGATCTTCACAAGGAAGTTGCGGCCAATGATCATCGGCTCCAGTTCGGTGTGGTTGATATTCGCTGGAATGATAGCGCGACCCCGTGCCACCTCATCCCGAACAAATTCAGGTGTGATCTCTTTGGGAATCGCCGCCCCAAAACTGAACCCCGGATGTTGCTGTTTCAGCAGTCCCTGCTCCCGCGCCTCCTGCAACCGCATGTTTTCACGCAGCGCGATGTACTCCATCTCAGGCGTCACAATGCCTTTGCGCGCATAGTGCATCTGGCTGACGTTGGCCCCGGCCTTGGCACGACGTGGTTCCCGCAGATGGGCAAAACGCAGAATATCCAGTTCGCTGTTCTCTTTGCGCTGCAGGGTAAAGGCCGAACTGACACCAGAGAGCTGTTCAGTGTCGCCCCGCTCTTCAATCCAGTTGCGACGAATCTCAGGCAGCCCCTCTTTGAGATTAATCTTGGCATTGGGGTCGGTATAGATGCCCGATGTATCGTAGACCAACACGGGGGGATTGGGCTCGGCACCAAAGGTGGCCGGCGTATCGGTCAGGGTGATCTCACGCATCGGCACCTGTATATCAGGGCGACTGCCCTGAATATAGATTTTCCGTGAACCGGGAAAGGGCTGTACCGCCATACTATCGGTATCGACAGCTTGCAGGGGTTGCGCGTTATCTTTGTTTTGCATTTCGATTCGTCCTCCACTAAGGGGGTTATCAGACGAAACGGGAGTTTGAACAGAGGGGAAGGAGAGATGCCCTGATTCCGACACAGAATAGAGCCAGCTTCCCTACGCCGGTATAACCCGGATCAGGTTCAAAGGGTATTTCTCAGCCACCCGTCAAGGCGGCACCCCCGCTTCAATCAGGGCAGAGTATCTGCCCACATGCGATTTATACTACAGCAAAGAACTGCACAGCGGCAATCGGCAAAAGCATGCTTTCATGTCCAACTTATCCAGCCTTAACATTGCAGAAAGCAGATAAAACACTCGAATGGTCAAATATGCACCTATCGCGACTTTCATACCACCGAGCAACGGAATAAACTAGGGACCTGAGTCGCAACTGTTTGAGAGACAGCGAGTTTTGCGACGACCCTGGTTTATGAGTAGCACAGGGAACCCGCAGGGTGGTATGACGGAGCCATGGTTTTGGTCACTTTTGACGAAACAAAAGTGACGCGCCGTAGGGGCGCGCGAGCCCCGTTCAAATTAATGGCAGCGCAACTGCACAGCCAACGCATTGAATATAAAGACTTCTCTTTGCTGCTTTCAGGCAGATTATGTTTGGCGCTAAGGAGTGCATAAATCAAAGCGCTATAATACAACGTGATTAAAATTCCAGTTTCATCAGCAACTCAGCTAAATCGGGCTTCCAGCCAAACTCATTCATCTTTATGCGATTTTTCAGCACCACCACGCCCTCCTCCAGGAGCTGCTGCTTCTGCCGTTCAGCATACTCAGAGCCCGCAGGAAAGGCGATACGCCCGTCACTTCGCACAATCCGGTACCAGGGCACCTGAAGGTCATCCGGGGCAAATCCCAGCGCCTTTCCCACCATGCGCGCACGTCCTGGCAACCCGGCCAGATCAGCGATCTGCCCATAACTGGCCACATATCCTTCCGGTACCGCCAAAACGGTGCGCCAGATACGCTCATGGGGATGCGGTTTGGTAGCCATCAATATCCTGACAAGACAAATTCAGAACTGAGAGTGTAACCACTCACCCCGCGAGAATGAACCTCTTGAACAACAGAGAGTACTTTTGTTGCAACGCACAATTAGGGGCGATACACTCACCCCATCAATCAGTCCAAATTCAGGGAGTGACTCTCATGCGTCGTGTGGTATTCAATCAGAAAGGCGGTGTGGGCAAATCCACCATCACCTGTAATCTGGCCGCCATCAGTGCCGCCCGGGGCAAGCGTACCCTGGTGATTGATCTGGATCCGCAAGGCAACTCAACCCGCTACCTGATGGGTGTCAATCCGGCTGAGCTGAACGACACACTGGTGGATTTCTTCAAGGAGATCCTCTCCTATAGCTTCAAACCGAAAGGACCCGCCGGCTATATCCACGAAACCCCGTTTGAGAATCTCTATCTGATGCCCGCCCACCCGGAGTTGGAAGAGCAACAGGGAAAGCTGGAATCACGCTACAAGATGTTCAAACTGCGTGATGCCCTGGAGACACTGGTAGATTACGACGCTGTTTATATCGACACTCCCCCGGCACTGAACTTCTACACCCGTTCCGCGCTCATTGCGGCGAACAGTTGTCTTATTCCGTTTGATTGTGATGACTTTTCCCGGCACGCACTCTACACCCTGCTGGGTAATGTGCGTGAGATACAGGATGACCACAATAGTGAACTGGAGATTGAAGGCATTGTAGTAAACCAGTTCCAGTCCCGTGCACGATTGCCACAAAATCTGGTCAATGAATTGATTGCCGAAGGCCTGCCCATTCTGGATACCTACCTCTCGCCCTCCATACGGATTAGAGAGTCACACCAGAGTGCCCGCCCGATGATCCACTTCGACCCGCGCCACAAACTGACTCAAGAGTATGAGGCGCTCTACGGAAAACTGGCTTAAACGCATCTCAAAAAGAATACTGATTACCCACAAAGTTCAGTCATGGCATCACAAAAGCAAGACGAGATACTCGACTGTTGAGGTGTAGCACCTATCGCGACTTTCATACCACCGAGCAACGGAATAAACCAGGGATCTAAGTCGCAACTGTCTGAGCGTGAGCGAGTTTTGCGACGCCCCTGGTTTATGAGTAGCGCAGGGGACCCGCAGGGTGGTATGACGGAGCACTGGTTTTGGTCACTTTTGCCGAAACAAAAGTGACACGCCGCAGGGGCGCGCGAGCCCCGTTCAAATGAATGGTGGCGTAGCAGCACCAGAAGCTGATTGCATTTATATATTCTTGCGTATAGTGCGCTCAGGCTGATTATCTTGGCTCAGGCTGTTTCGCAGAAAGCTGTTCAATAAAGCGCTTGGAAAACTGTTTCACACCTCGCGCCTGGGCTTCATGAATCTTCTCCCAGGCAGCAGCATACTTCCCCTCACGATAGAGCGATTGCGCCCAACGTTGCCAGACAGGAAAGTACGAAGAATCTAACTCAAGTACGCTTTCGAAATAGCCATTTGCACGTAAAAACAGGGCCTCACGTTCAGCAGTTTGCATAGCCGAGAATGCATCACCCTGAAGCGAAACAACCGTCCCCAGATCCGTCAGCAGCGCCGGCTTTTGAAAGGGGTCATCAATCAGTTCATTGGCCTTCAACAGGTACTGTTTTGCATCAGGCAACTCATTTTTGATCACCATCACCTGACCAAATCCCCAGTACACTTGATAGTTTAAATCATCCAGCAGCCAGGCCTGATTGAACTTGCGCATGGCCCCTTCCACGTCACCATACTGAAGCAACTCATTGCCCTGCTGTGTCCAAACCCTACTGGCCCGTTTCGGATCACCATTAAAACGTTGTGTAGTCTGTTTTATAAAGGAGGCATCCTCCCACTTCAGATAATCCGGGCGTACCTGCTCCGGCTGGCCATACATCGGCTGAGACTCAAAGGCCTCTTTCTCTGCCACGGTGACGCAACCAGCTAACAGTGTAGCAATGAACAGCAGAAAGAGATGCCGCACCGGCATCTTCCTTGATCTATCAACAGACATCTTTGATTTACCTGATTACCCACGAAATTCAGCCCAAAAGCTACGCAAAGGGACATTTATATTTAATCTATTATCTGTGCTGCTTCATTGCTATTTATTTGATCGGGGCTCACGCGCCCCTACGGCGTGTCACTTTTGTTTCGGCAAAAGTGACCAAAACCATTGCTCCGTCATACCACCCTGCGGGTCCCCTGCGCTACTCATAAACCAGGGGATTCGCAAAACTCGCTTTCGCTCAAACAGTTGCGACTCTGGCCCCTGGGTTATTCCGTTGCTCGGCGGTATGAAAGTCGCGACAGCTGCAGTACCTGAACACTTAGGCTTCCGCACGCAGACGGGCGATACGATCTTCAATCTTCGGATGAGTCCTGAACAGATCACCCAGACCCTTGCCACCGGATATACCAAAGGCCGCCAGTTGATCCGGCAGTCCCTCGGCCTGTACACCACCCAGTCGTGCCAGTGCATTGATCATACTGTTGCGATCAGCCAGTTTGGCACCTCCCGCATCCGCACGGTACTCGCGCTGCCTTGAGAACCACATGACAATAATACTGGCCAGGAAACCCAGCACCAGCTCCGCCACAATTGAGGTAATCCAGAAGGCCGGACCATGGCCCCGCTCTGTCTTGAACACTACCCGATCAACCATATGTCCGATCACGCGGGACAACACAATCACAAAGGTATTCACCACGCCCTGAATCAGCGCCATGGTGATCATATCGCCATTGGCGACGTGACTCACTTCGTGCCCCAGTACCGCCTCCACCTCGGAACGATCCATCTGCTGAAGCAGTCCGGTGCTCACCGCCACCAGGGCATTATTGCGATTCCAGCCAGTGGCGAAGGCGTTCATCTCTGCACCCTCATAGATCGCCACCTCCGGCATACCAATACCGGCCTCTTGAGACTGCCGCTTGATGGTATCCACCAGCCACTTCTCTGCCGTTGATGACGGGGTTTCAATCACCCGCAGGCCCATCATGCGTTTGGCCGTCCACTTGGAGATAAACAGCGAGACCAGCGCTCCGCCAAAGCCCAGTACAGCGGCAAAGATCACCAGAGAGTTGATATCCAGACCGATACCCTGCTCATCCAGAATACGTTCGACACCCAATAGTCTCAGGGTGACCGACAGCACAGCCACTACCGCCAGATTGGTTGCCAAGAACAGAACAATGCGCTTCATCCGTTGAGACTCCAAATTATGAACATAACTGACGTTAGAATTGGGCTATCAGGGTGTAATTTCAAGTCTGTACCGCTTAGTACCATCTGAACAGATCAACTCTATAACAGCGTTTACCGGAAATGAACCTGTATCTTTTCAGCCAGCCATAAAAAAAGCAGCCCTATAAAGAGCTGCCTAAAAAACACAACAACAGAGAGATTAGGATTCGATGGTCACATACTCAAAATCACCGGGCTTCTTATCAATACCCACCTTGGGAGGGGCAATCCAATCAGCGTATTGGCCTTTTTCAGTAACCGGCTTCATCAGACTCAGCAGATAATCTTCATCGGCCTGTGAGGGCAGCCAGTTGGCAGCCTGCGCATTCCACTCCGCTTCACTCATCACATTGCCAGCCACATCCACATGCATCTCGGCAAACTCGCCCACTCGTCTGTTAAACGCCTTGTGGGGAACAGTGATTTGGAAGTCGATACCAAATTCGTCAAATATTTTATTCCACCGATTAACACCGGCAGAGGCATCCTTGATGTAGTCATCAAGCAGTCTTGCATTGATCGCATTAAGCGCCGGCTCTTCAACTTCCACCAGCTTGCCATCCACACCTCGCAATACCGGATAGGTTTCGTTAAGCAGTTGGTGATCATCTTCCAGACGATCTTCCCGGTAACGACCTTTTATACCGGCGTTAAAGGCATTCGCTGCATTGGTGGAAACCTCCGCTCCAAACAGATCCAGAGTCACTGAGAAGTGGAAATTAACCTTGCGTTGCAATGCAGGCAGATCAACACCCCCAAGCGCTCTAACCTTATCGACCTCATTGGGATCCGTGATGCCCGCTTCTTTCATCTTTTCCAGGGTACGACGAATCACACGCCCAACACCCGACTCACCAACAAACATATGGTGCGCCTCTTCGGTCAACATGAAACGGCAGGTTCTGGCCAACGGATCAAAACCCGACTGTGCCAGTGACTCCAACTGCATCTTGCCATCACGATCGGTAAAGAAGGTAAACATGAAGAAAGAGAGCCAATCCGGCGTCTTCTCATTGAATGCACCGAGGATGCGCGGTTTGTCTTCATCACCAGAACGCCGATTCAGCAGCGCCTCGGCCTCTTCACGCCCATCCTTACCAAAATATTTCTGCAGCAAATAGGCCATCGCCCAGAGGTGACGCCCCTCTTCCACATTCACCTGAAAAAGATTGCGCAAGTCATACAACGAGGGACAGGTCTTGCCCAGATAGCGTTGCTGCTCAACCGATGCCGGTTCCGTATCACCCTGAATAACCAGCAGGCGTTTCAACATGGAGCGGTATTCACCCGGCACTTCCTGCCAGACAGGCTCGCCCTTGTGTTTACCAAAGGGAATAACGCGACCTTCCTCTTTGGGTGCCAGCAAGATACCCCAGCGGTACTCTGGCATCTTTACATAATCAAACACCGCCCAGCCTTTGGGGTCGGCACCCACCGCCGTGCGCAGGTAAACCTCAGCATCCTGAAAGCCATCCGGCCCCATGCTTTTCCACCAGTCGATGAATTCCGGCTGCCACTTCTCCATGGCGCGCTGCAGTCGTCGGTCATCTGACAGGTTGACATTATTCGGTATCTTATCCGCGTAGTTCACTTCAACGGTCGGGGTCATCTCTGTAGTCTGCTCGCTCATCGTGTTACACCCTTTTTTGATCATAAGTTGCTCTTTCACCTGTGCCAAAACACTTCAGCGCACCCTGCTCGCCCACTGCGTTCGGTCTTTGGAATATCCAGTTCTGCCACGCGCTCAGGCGTCCAAATATCTTGGTCTCCATGGTTTCCGGCCCGGCAAAACGCAGGTTCGCCTCCATTCCGGTCAACGCATCCGGTGAATAACTGGCCCGCTCTTCCAGCAGGAAGCGAATATCATCTTCCCAGTCGATATCATCCAGGGCGAAGGTCACCAGTCCCGCCTGCTCTGCCGCATCAGCCAATAGCGATTCACCAATAACTGAACGCGCCTTCTCCAGGGTTTCCGATTCACCAAGGAAGCGTGTCTGCAAACGGGTCAGGCCATTGCCCATTGGCAGCACACCAAAATTAAATGCCGAGAGCGTAATCGTCGGAGCGGCAGTATCGTCATCTTCAAACTGACCGTCCAACATATAGCTACGATCAACGGCAAACAGCAGCTCCGCCAGGAAACCGTAAAAACAGCTACCGGGCTCAACAAAGGCAAAAGTACTGCGGGAGGTATAGTCGACCCGTTTCAGGGTTCGCTTCATATAGAGGATGATCTCCCGGATAAACCAGTCGCCCTGATGATCACTGAGGAAGTTTTCGTAAGCGGCGACCTGTGCGGAATCACCCGCAGTTTTAAAAATCACCGTGCCGATCTCCGGCTCATTGGTACGCAGATAAAGCAGTGCATCATCCAACTCCCGCACCAGCGCCAACGGCCAGAAGTTGCAACCCTGCTGTTTCGCCGTAGCCAGATCAGCAGGCAGTTGTGTAGAGGGGCCCTTTAATAAGACAACCGCCGTGCGGCCCGCCCGGTCTACAGAGATATCCACATGGGCGTAATGTCGCTCATCATCCGAACTGATAATACCCAATGGCTCCAGGGAGATACCTGACTCATCTGAAGGACGATCAGAACCCGACGCCATCGCCTCGGCTCGGGCCTTTACCGCTTCAGGGAATTGGGAAGAGACCACGGTCTCATCCACCAGACGCCAGTCAACGGCGCGCTGTCCCTTAATGCCCTCTTCGATAGAACAGAACACATCCGCCAGATCACGGCGCATCATGCGCTTATCCACCAGACGGGTCAGACCACCTGTTCCCGGCAGCACCGCCAACAGCGGCACCTCGGGGAGTGAGACACTGGCATTGCCATCATCAATCAACATGATGTGATCAGCCGCCAACGCCAGCTCATAGCCACCGCCTGCCGCTGTGCCATTAATGGCACAGAGATAGCGCTGGCCGGAGAATTCGGAGGCATCTTCTATACTGTTGCGGGTCTCATTAGTGAACTTGCAGAAGTTCACCTTATGCACATGGGTAGAGCTGCCCAGCATGCGGATGTTGGCCCCGGCGCAGAAGACGCGCTCTTTGGCCGACTCCAGAATGACGGTCTTCACCTCGGGATGCTCAAAGCGTAGCCGCTGAACCGCATCATAGAGTTCAATGTCCACGCCCAAGTCATAAGAGTTGAGCTTCAACTCATAGCCGGGCACCAGCCCGCCATCTTCCTTAACACCCATACGAAGCCTGGCCACCGGGCCTTCAAAGGCCAGCTCCCAATGTTGGTATGCCGCTGGATTGGTCTGAAAACTGATCATGGATATCCCCGTCTGTGATAAAGAAAATACGCACTATATTTCCTACCTTTCGACTAAGGATATGGCAATAAATGACATTTGTCACGTTTTTATTTAGGCAATATAGTTCATGTTTGAGTGGTTTTATGAATAATTGCTTATCTAGCAATGGCTTAAGGGAGAATGCGAAATGAAGGGATTAGGCGCGTAACTGGCCCTGCCGGGTAGACAGACATGGCTGAGAACTTATTTCATGTAGATTCTGAATCTGATAACCTCAGATGAACTAAAGGATATCACCCTGGCAGGATGCTGATCTCATCTATAGATAGCTGCCGGTTGGTGGCTCCCCTTCAGTAAGTGATAAATACAGTAGCTATGCTGCAGTATTGAAATATTCGTGCGTGCTTGCTGCATTTCTCACTTATGGCAGCGTAGAAGCTGCATAATCAGATGTTATGAGTAAGTACGTACCAAGGATATAGCGTGAAAAAAGAAGATAGCTTTAATAACCTATACAAAAAGATGGATGCAACATCAAAAACTAGATTTAACGCATCCAGACGCTTAAGGCTTCATTCAAAGTTCTCAACATATACGGTGGTTATAATATCGCTAGGTTTAATATTAATTTCTCTTATGCAGGCTTACGGCCTTGGCAATAACATTGAAAGTAGTTTAGTGGGTTTTATACAGGTCTTTTCAGCAGTAGCTGTTCTGGTTTACTCATTGCTTATAGATAAGAACGATTACTCTAATCTCTCAGAAAAAATGTATTCATGCGCTTCGAAACTAGGAGAGCTCAAGCAAAAAGTTCACCCTCACTTAGAAAAAGAACATGATCAAAAAGAATATGACTCATTCAGAGATGAATATCATGGAGTGCTAAAACTCTATGAAACACATGCAAACAATGATTTTAGAGGTGACTATTTTCGAGCGAAGCTTGAAATGCCAGAAAATTACGAAATCAAAGGCATTGATTGGTGGGTAATGAAAGCTCAAATATATTTGCTTCATGTTCTTGACTTCATTTCATACCCAATTGTTTTGGGGTCATTAGGATGGGTGGTTTGTTGGCTTTGGTTCGGCGATGCACCCAACTCATAACAAGCGGCAACAATCGCTCTCTTCGGTCGCTGGGACAGCCAAAACGCTGCGCTTATTTGTCTGCCCCTGTGCGGGGCGTTATGTGTAAAAAAATGAACGGAGTCAAAAGTGAGCCATAATTTTGAAAAACTCAAAGAACATATATTGCCTTTGTCTAATTCGCAAGATTTCCATACAGCCAAAAATGAATGGAAGCTAGTGGATGTTGAAATACAAGAGGACTGGGATAATTGCACTTGTGGTCAAGACATTAAAGAGCTTTGTTATATTACAAATCAACTTAATGGTAATAAAACATATGT
>VMRY01000048.1 GCA_007713595.1 Sedimenticola thiotaurini | reverse complement strand
TAGCTTTAAGCAATGTGTGTATTATCGCGTATGGCTAGTTGGGAAGACTGATTATGACAAACCAGTTTCAACACGTTTCAGAAAATCTAAAGAGGGTGACCCCACATCCGGCTCACCCCGATAACAATAAAGAGACACACTACCGGTTTGCATCGAAGGTTCTGGCACTCAGCGGAATTCTTCAGAGCACCCTGGAAATCAATGAGCTGTTAGCGTTATTTGCCAAGGAGATACGGCAATTTATTAAATATGACGGACTTACCTATCGCTTCCCCTCATTAAAAATAGATATCAAGCTCGGTGATCAACCAGTGCACAATTGTGCCTATGAACTGGTGGTTGCGGGCGATCATCTGGGCGATCTCAATTTCTTCCGTAACTATCCCTTTGAGGATTCTGAACTGGAGATGATAGAGAACCTTCTAGCGGGACTGCTCTATCCACTCAGAAATACCCTGCTCTACCAACGGGCCGTTGAATCAGCCACCATCGACCCGCTGACAGGCGTAAGAAACCGGGCCGCAATGGACAGCTCCATGAAAAGGGAGATTGGGTTAGCACAGCGCCACAACACACCGCTCTCTGTGATCCTTATGGATATTGATCACTTTAAAAACATCAACGATGAACACGGCCATCTCTATGGAGACCAAGCACTGAAAGCTGCGGCCCAGTGTGCCGAGCAGAGCATTCGCGAGAGTGACATGATCTTCCGCTACGGCGGTGAAGAGTTCCTGATTCTCCTCACTGGAACCGATCTGGATGGTGCCGAACTGCTGGCCGAGCGCATGCGGATGAATGTCGAGAACCTTTTGCCCATCACCGAGAAAGGGATTCGTATGACCGTCAGTCTGGGCGTCACCAAACTCACTCCCAAGGATGACACTGATTCCCTGTTTCAGCGTATAGATGCCGCACTCTACCGCGCAAAGGATGAAGGCAGAAACCGGGTAGTCATTGACAGACCCGCTAATTAGTTGATTAAAAGCTTGACCTATAAACAGGGCCGCCGATAATCGGACGGCCCTTTTTTTATTAGCGTTACTATGTCCAGACTGATCCTATTCAACAAGCCCTATGGTGTGCTCACGCAATTCACCGATGCCGAAGGGCGCGAGACGCTGGCTGACTACATCAACATTAAAGGCGTCTATCCAGCAGGACGTCTGGATCGCGACAGTGAGGGCCTGTTGCTACTAACCGACGATGGAAAGCTGCAACATAATCTGGCAAATCCACGAGAAAAAACCTGGAAACAGTATTGGGTTGAAGTAGAGGGCATACCTGATCCATCCGCACTGCAACAACTGCATAATGGTATTGAATTGAAAGATGGCCCTGCCCTGCCAGCAAGGGCCAGATTAATTGAGCCACCCCGGCTTTGGGCACGTAATCCACCCGTCAGATTCCGCGCCAACATCCCAACTCAATGGCTGGAAATTGAGATCCGTGAAGGGCGCAACAGACAAGTCCGTCGTATGACGGCGGCCATAGGCTTTCCAACGCTTCGCCTGGTCAGGAGTCGCATTGGTCAATGGGAGCTTGGCTCACTTCAACCGGGCCACTGGATTGAAAAGGAAGTGTCTTCACCCAGTCGGGTAAAACAGGCGCAAACCAGAAAGAAACGGCACCGCCAATCGCCAGCATCTCGAACAAAATCAGGTTAAAATAGGTTCATGATCTGGACACCCCACACTACCGTTGCCGCTGTGATTGAAAATGCTGGCCGATTCCTCATGATTGAGGAGATGTCCAGTAGCGGAGAGGCGGTTATTAACCAACCCGCAGGACATCTGGAAGAGGCCGAAACCCTGCTGGATGCGGTAATTCGGGAGACCCGGGAGGAGACTGCCTGGGGTTTTACCCCGATGTCACTGATTGGAATCTACCGCTGACAGGTACCTCCGGCAGAAGCAACCTATTTACGTTTCTGCTTTTACGGTGACTGTCACGATCACCAGCCAGAACTGCCGCTGGATGAGGGAATTATCCGCACATTATGGCTGACCCGGGATGAGCTGGCCGAGCATGCAGAACGACTGCGCAGTCCTATGGTTCTGCACTGTATCGACGATTATCTCGCTGGCTGTCGCTATCCGTTGGACCTGCTCAATGATCTTGGCTAAAAAGGTATGCCTTGTTCATGGCATCCTGTTTCTTCTGGCATGGCCATTCCATGCCAGTGCAGTTGTCTTTGTCAGCAACGAGATCAATACAACACCGTCACCCGACAACTTCTCTATCTGCTTTGACAACAGCTGCAAAACAATCACCCAGCTATCCCTCAAAGAAGGTCAGTGGATGAAGATTAACGAACTATTCCATCCAGAGGCCAAAACGCCAGCAGAAGAGCGCACAAAAATCGGTCGCGCAATTGCTCTTCTTGAAACATATATCGGTGAGATGACTGGAACCGACCAGGACAAGGGTTTAAATGAACCACCGGACACCCCTGTTGGTCATCGAATGGACTGCATTGATGAGTCGACCAATTCAACCACCTATCTTTACCTGCTACAGGAAGCAGGATTGCTTCGCTGGCACCGGCTGCGAGACCCGGTAACCCGTGGCTTTTTCTTCTTCGGCTGGCCACATACAACGGCAGTGATAGCAGAGATTAATGAAAAAACAGAATGGGCTATTGACTCCTGGTTTCATGATAACGGCGAGGTGCCAGAGATTATCCCACTGAGCCTGTGGAAATCAGGTTGGCATCCAGAAAAGTAATGAGATCAATAGGCTTAACAGGAATTCTGTATTTGGCACTCTCCCAGCCTGCCGTGGCCTTGGATGCGCCACCACCATTTCAAACCTGCACCGATTATCACTGTGATGTGCGCGTTTCGGTCACTCTGAATACCTCACAATGGCAGGAGATTCGCCAGCTGTTTACGCCCCAGCTGACAGCGCTAGCCGAACGGGCACAGATCAAAAAAGCCATTGCCCGCATGGAACAAATCGTTGGCGCGTTGAACGGAACCGCACAGGACATGGCCGAGAATGACGGGGAAGGCTCGAAGCCAGGACAACTCGATTGCATTGCAGAATCACTGAACACCACCACTTATCTGCAACTCATCGAACAGGACAACCTGTTAAAATGGCACCAGGTAGCAGAACGAAAGAGACGTAATCCCTGGCTGTTTGATATCCACTGGAGTGCCACCATATTGGAGAGGGAAAGCCAGCAGGTTTATGCTGTTGACTCCTGGTTTTTTAAGAACGGTCACCCTCCGGTGATTCAACCCATCGAGGCCTGGCTTTCGGGTCAGGCCTTTATACAGAATTAGCTAATGCAAAAAGGTAAGAAAATCATTGTCGGAATGTCCGGCGGCGTCGACTCATCCGTCGCGGCCCTGCTGTTAATCGAACAGGGTTATCAGGTCGAAGGCCTGTTCATGAAAAACTGGGAAGAGGATGATACGCAGGAGTACTGCTCGGCCACGGCAGACCTGGCCGATGCCCAGTCAGTAGCGGATCAGCTGGGTATCCAGCTACACACCGTTAATTTCTCCGGTGAATACTGGGACAACGTATTTCAGTATTTTCTGGCTGAATATCAGGCCGGACGCACCCCAAATCCCGATGTACTCTGCAATCGTGAGATCAAATTCAAGGCCTTTCTCGACTACGCCCTGCACCTCGGCGCGGATGGGATTGCCACCGGACATTATGCCGCACTGAAAAAACAGGATGATCAACTGCTGATGATCCGTGCCAAGGATGAAAACAAAGATCAGACCTACTTTCTCTATATGCTTGGGCAAGCGCAGCTCAGAAAGAGCCAGTTCCCGCTTGGCGAGCTGGAGAAATCGGAGGTCAGATTACTGGCGGAAAAGGCCGGCTTACCCAATCACAAGAAAAAAGACAGCACCGGGATCTGTTTTATCGGGGAACGCAAATTCACCGAATTTCTGAGTCGTTATCTACCGGCCAATCCAGGCGTGATGGAAACACCGGAAGGCGAGACCATCGGCGAACATCAAGGGCTGATGTATTACACCCTGGGCCAACGAAAAGGCCTTGGTATCGGTGGCAGAGCAGAGAGTGAAGCCAATCCCTGGTTTGTTGTTGAGAAAGATCTGAACCGCAACAGACTCATTGTGGCGCAAGGGCATAACCACCCGCTACTGCTCAAACAGGGGCTGGATGCCAGTCAGCTGCACTGGGTAGCCGGATGCGCTCCGGAAATGCCACTGGAGTGTCTGGCGCGCATCCGACATCGCCAGCCCTTGCAGAAATGTCACATCGCGGCTCTTGAAAACGGTCATGTGCAGGTACATTTTGAGCAGAAACAGCGGGCCGTTACACCCGGGCAATCCATCGTCTTCTACCAGGACAGGTTCTGTCTTGGTGGCGGCATTATCGAACGAGCCTTTTAATGAAGAGCAACAGAGAACGATCAATCGCCTTGGCAGGTGTGTTTCAGGCCGCCCACCTGGCTGCCCAGATAGCAGAACAGGGCAATGCAGATAGCAGCAGCATGGAGGCCAGTATCCACAGCTTGTTCAAGCTGAATGCAGACAGCGTGGAAGATGTCTATGGTGGGCTACGGGGCATCGAGTCGGGCCTACGCCTGATTCAACAGCATCTGGGCGAAAAGAAGACGGATGCCATCAATGTGACACAGTATGTAATCGCACTGCTGCATCTCGAGGGAAAACTGAGCAAAAACCCGGCCATGCTGATGCAGATAAAAGAGGGTATTGAACTGGCCGAGCGACGCAGAGATCACTTCCACCTTCTACATGCCAACATCATCGCCCAACTGGCCGATATCTATTCCAATACCATCAGCACCCTGAAACCACGCATTATGGTACAAGGCGAACCACTGCATCTGCAGAACCCTGACAATGTCAATCGCATTCGGGCGCTCCTCCTGGCAGGTATACGATCAGCCATGTTATGGCGTCAATGCGGTGGCAGCCGATGGCAGATCATCCTGAACCGCAAAAAGCTATCAGAAGAGGCTCGTCGGTTATTACATGTACTCTAAGATGTCAAAGCGCATGTGCTGGGCATCACAGATTTTCCAATAGAATTGAAACGTAGTGAAAAATGGGAAGGCTTCACAAATATTAAGCATCCCGAGGTGTCACAATAGTGCCACCAGCAGCCGTAGGCCCTTACAATGAATAAACATTTTCTCCCCCTGCTCGTTTTGACATTTGGACTCTCAGTACTCAGCTTTTGTGCAATAGCGGATAACCACCCGGCCAATCAAACGAATGACACAACCAGTGAACAAAGCACCTGGGAGAAGACCAAGGAAGCTGGCGCAGGCGTAGCTGAATCCAGTCAGAAGATCGGTGCCGCCACGGTAGATAAGACAAAAGAGCTCTATCAATCAGCAAAAAAGAACGGCAGCAAGGCAGGCCAAGCCGTTGCCGAAACATCACGCTCAATCTGGCTTAAAATAAAAGAGATAGGTGCTGGTATTGCTGATAAGACGAGTGAATGGGGAACCGCACTGGTCGACAAGTCAAAATCTCTCTATAACAAATCGATGCAATCATCTGAACCGCAACAAACCTCTCCTTCTGCCACAAGCATCTGATTAAGCTTTAGGTTCACGCCTATCCATGCCCGGAATTTTCCGGGCATATGGTCTTTTTTTGTCATAAGTCAAATATTTGACAAACGAACCTCTGTAGACTTCCGCTCGGAAAGGGCCAGTACATTGACCCTGATCAATTAACTTTTATCCCTCATGGTCGATATCCCAGGGTAATTCCCCTTATGAAGCCGAGGCACTGTAAAGATGGACAGGACTAACATGGATTGCTCGAGTCAGCCTTACCCCTTCCCATGCTCGACCTGAAATCCAAACTGCTGATCACCATCGGAGCTGTATTCCTGGTTTCGTTTGGCGTTTTAACTTACATCGACTACCAAAATACCCGCAGTCAGATTGTCGAGGGGTTAATGAATGAAGCCCGCTCTATCAGAGGGATGATGGCGGCCACACGCCGGGTTTACCGGCATGAGTTCATGACCAGCGGAATACCTTTAAATGACAAGACGGTCGGGCTCCTTCCAGCTCACGCATTGAGCCGAATCTCAGATGAATTCAGACGGACAGTCACCTCCGGGCTCACCTTTAATAATGTTTCGGATCGTCCCCGCAATCCAAAACTGATGGCCGATGCCATTGAGTTGGAGGCGATACAGTACTTCAGAAGAAACGCCGATATAGATGAAAGAATGGTGCCGTTCAGTGCGAATGGAAAATCTTTCTACCACTTCTCTGCGCCCATTTGGACCACTAAGGACTGCCTGCTCTGCCACGGCAAACGTGAAGATGCTCCTCCGAGCATTCGGGAACAATATGATACAGCCTATGATTATAATCTGGGTGAGTTGCGCGGCATATTGAGTATCAAACTTCCAGCTGAAGAGCTGGAGCGCCGTGCCATAAAGCAGGTCTGGGACTCCAGTCTGAGCTACCTTTTCGGTTTTATCTTTACATTCCTGGCGGTCTTTCTGCTGCTAAAACAGACTCTGCTTGTCCGCATCACCCGACTGACAAAGGCAGCAGCTGAACTTGCCGCGGGTAATTATTCAGCCCGTCTCGTTTCCAAAGGCAGTGACGAGATAGCCCAGGTTTCATCTGCATTTAATGCCATGGCCGAAGCAATCGAGATGCGCACTGAAGATCTTGAAGAGAGTGAGCAGCGGACAAGGGCAATTGTAGAGGCGGCAGGGGACGGTATTCTGCTGATAGACAGCGAGGGCACTATCCGTGACTTCAATCCTGCCGCCGGACGTATCTTCGGGTTCTCTTCAAAAACCATAATTGGAAAACCACTCTCTCTCCTTCTCCCCAATGAGATCAGCCTTAGCCACAGAGAGGGACTGAAACAGCTCTTTAGCTCAACCGATGAGCTGAACCTGAATCAAGAACGAATTGAAGTTACCGGACAACACAGGGATGGCGCTCTTTTTCCTGTCGCTCTCATCATGACACCGGTTCAAATCCACGAGGAGCAGCTCTATCTTGCTATGGTGCAGGATATCTCTATTCGAAAGCAGACCGAACTAGCCGTCCAGCAGAAACAGGAGTTTCTGCAGTCGGTAATCGATGGCGTAATTGACCCTATTATGGTGATTCGCAGTGACTACCAGATCATCATGATGAATCAGGCAGCCCGAAAAAACCTGCCTGATGACACCTTGACTGATAAAAGATACTGCTGCTACGAGGTATCCCATGGTCGAGACACCCCCTGTTCAGGTGATGATCACCCCTGCCCACTGCAACAGGTCATGGCAACGGCTGAACCGGTTACGCTGATCCATGAACACCAGTGCAACTCCACTGAATCCCGACTCTTTGAACTGGATGCCTCACCCTACTGGGAAAGCAATGGGCACCTTACCGGTATCATAGAGATCTCCAAGGATATCACTGAGCGCCTGAATACAGAGCGTCAGTTACGCGATAACGAAGCCCGGCTTCGCCATCAGGCCCATCATGATGCGCTTACCGGACTCCCAAATCGCGTGCTGTTCCATGATCGCCTGGATCACGCCATGCGTAAGGCGCACCGAACAAACACAAAAGTAGCCGTGCTCTTTCTTGATCTCGACCGTTTTAAGAATATCAATGACGGCCTGGGACATGATGTCGGCGACGGCATGCTGAAGGAGGTAGCAAATCGCCTGCAAAAAGCCATCCGCGGTGATGACACGGTAGCCCGCCTGGGTGGAGATGAATTCGTCATCATCCTTGAAGAGCTGTCTGACCCCAGCAGCATTGCCTCGGTAGCAACCAAGTGTCTGAATACACTTTCCAAAAAAATGGTCATCAAAGGGATCGAACTCTTCCCGACTGTCAGTATCGGCATTAGTCTGTTTCCAGACGATGAACTCAGCGTGGATGGGCTAATGAAGTGTGCTGATGCAGCGATGTACCGGGCCAAAGATGCTGGACGCAACACTTTCCAGTTCTACACCAGTGATATGAATGAGCAGACCATACGACTGCTTCTGCTTGAGGGTAGTCTGCGCCATGCGCTGGAAGATGAGCAACTGCAGCTGTACTACCAACCTAAATTTGATCTATCCAACCGCAAACTGATCGGGATGGAAGCCCTGATTCGCTGGCATCATCCAGAGAAAGGACTCATCTCTCCCGCCGATTTCATTCCCCTGGCTGAAGATACTGGCATGATTGTCTCGATTGGTGACTGGGTAATCAAGACCGCGTGTCAACAACTCAATCGTTGGAAAAAAACTGAATTCAAAAACCTGCATATCGCCGTCAATATTTCAGCCCGACATTTCAACCCAACCCTGCTGAAAACCATAGCCAGGGAATTAACCGCCAATCACCTCCCCCCGGCTCTGCTGGAACTTGAGATTACAGAAAGTGTACTGATGGATAGTGCCGAGGCAGCGATCGAAACATTGACTCAAATTCGTAACATGGGCATCTCACTAGCCATCGATGACTTCGGAACCGGCTACTCTTCACTGAGCTACCTGAAGCGCTTCCCTATTACATCCCTGAAAATCGACCGTTCTTTCGTTGAGGATGTTATAGAGGATAGCAATGACGCAGCAATCGTCTCTTCAATTGTCGCATTGGCTAAAAATATGGATCTGTTGGTGACAGCGGAAGGCGTTGAAACAGAGGAGCAGCTGGCATTCATCAAAAAACTGGGCTGTGATTATGGACAGGGATTTTTGCTAGGTCGACCGGTTCCTGTCGCAGAGTTTGAGCGTCTCTATCTACGAAAACGACCCAACTACCTTTTGCCAGAAAAGAACATAATCAGCCTTCACTGAGATAAATCCACCCTGAACTATTCCGCTCAGTCAGAAAAAAGTCCGGCCAAAAGAAAAGCCCCAGTTATCACTCAACCGGGGCTTTCTATTTACAGCATGTCAGGCAATGATCAGGCGGTAAACTCCACCCTGTTCGCTACTGACTGATAGGCCTCGATCTGGTCGAAGTTCATATAGCGGAAGATATCAGCCGACATGGCATCAATCTGATCCGCATAAACCATGTACTCTTCAACCGTTGGAAGCTTACCCAGGATAGAAGCAACCGCTGCCAACTCTGCAGATGAGAGATAGACATTGGCACCCGTACCGAGACGGTTCGGGAAGTTACGGGTTGAAGTAGAGACAACCGTAGCATTGTCTTTAACCCGCGCCTGGTTACCCATACAGAGCGAACAACCGGGCATTTCCATACGTGCACCGGCCTTACCGAAGATAGCATAGTAGCCCTCCTCGTTCAGGATATAGGCGTCCATCTTGGTTGGGGGGGCCATCCAGAGTCGGGTCGGAATATCATGCTTACCTTCCAGCAACTTACCTGCTGCACGGAAGTGACCGATATTAGTCATACAGGAACCAATGAAGACCTCATCAATCTTCTCACCAGCCAGCTCAGAAAGCAGTTTTACATCATCCGGATCATTTGGACACGCCAGGATTGGTTCTTTAACATCAGCCAGATCAATCTCGATAACGGCGGCGTATTCAGCATCTGCATCACCTTCCAGCAGCTCTGGATTTTCCAGCCACTTCTGCATCGCCTCAATACGACGCTGCAGTGTACGTGGATCCTTATAGCCGCTGGCAATCATCCATTTCAACAGGGTGATATTGGAGTTGAGATACTCAATTATCGGGGCTTCATTGAGTTTTATGCTACAGCCAGCAGCGGATCGCTCAGCAGAGGCATCAGAGAGCTCAAACGCCTGCTCAACTTTCAGGTCAGGTAATCCTTCAATCTCCAGCACGCGACCAGAGAAGATATTCTTTTTACCTGCCTTGGCAACAGTCAGCAGACCCTCTTTGATGGCGTAGTAAGGGATGGCATTAACCAGATCACGCAGGGTGATTCCTGGTTGCATCTTACCCTTGAAACGAACCAGCACTGACTCTGGCATATCCAGTGGCATAACACCGGTTGCCGCGGCAAAAGCCACCAGACCCGAACCGGCAGGGAAAGATATACCCAGTGGGAAGCGAGTATGTGAATCACCACCGGTTCCCAGCGTGTCAGGCAGCAACATACGGTTCAGCCAGGAGTGAATAATGCCATCACCCGGACGCAGTGCGACACCGGCGCGGGATGATATGAAATCAGGCAAGGTGTGGTGGGTAGTGATGTCCACAGGCTTAGGATAAGCCGCCGTATGGCAGAAAGACTGCATCACCAAGTCAGCAGAGAAACCCAGACAGGCCAGATCTTTCAGCTCATCACGGGTCATCGGACCGGTGGTATCCTGAGAACCAACGGTGGTCATCTTGGGTTCGCAATAGGCCCCCGGACGAACACCCGGAACACCGCACGCCTTGCCCACCATCTTCTGCGCCAGCGAGTAGCCTTTGCCGGTATCTGCCACAGGTGCAGCCGCCTTGAACAGGGTGGAAGGCTCAAGCCCCAATGCTTCACGGGCACGGGCAGTCAGACCACGACCAATAATCAGCGGGATACGGCCACCAGCACGTACCTCATCAAGAATCACATCGGTCTTTAACTCAAAGCGACACAGCTCTTCACCGGTCTCGTGATTCTTGACCACACCTTCATAGGGATAGACATCAATCACATCGCCCATTGCCATCTTCGAGACATCACACTCGAAAGGCAGTGCACCGGCATCTTCCATCGTATTAAAGAAGATAGGCGCAATCTTGCCGCCCAGGCAGTAGCCACCCGCACGTTTATTGGGAATGAACGGGATATCATCACCCATGTGCCACAATACAGAGTTAGTTGCAGATTTGCGGGAAGAACCAGTACCCACCACATCGCCAACATAGGCCACAGGGTGGCCCTTGGCCTTCAGCTCTTCGATCAGCTTAATAGGACCCAGGACGCCCGGCTGATCCGGAACAATCCCTTCACGCTCCATTTTAAGCATGGCATTGGCATGCAGTGGAATGTCGGGACGCGACCAGGCATCTGGCGCCGGTGAGAGATCATCGGTATTCGTCTCGCCAGTCACCTTGAACACGGTCAGGGTGACTTTTTCCGCCTGCTCAGGGTTTTGTGTGAACCATTCACCCTCAGCCCATGATTTCAGAACCGCCTGCGCACTGCTGTTACCAGCATCGGCCTTCTCCTTAACATCATTAAAGGCGTCGAACACCAGCAGTGTGTGGGACAAGGCCTTAACTGCCGTTGGTGCTAATAGATCATCATCCAGCGCATCAACCAGTGGCGCAATGTTATAGCCACCCAGCATGGTGCCTAAGAGCTCAGTCGCTTTCACACGATCAATAAGCGGACAGTCACAGGTACCTTTGGCAACATCAGCCAGGAATGCTGCCTTAACGTAGGCAGACTGATCCACACCGGCAGGTACCCGGTTAGTAATCAGGTCCAGCAGATAGGCTTCTTCACCTGCAGGAGGGTTCTTCAGTAGCTCTACCAGTTGAGCTGTCTGCTCCGGATTGAGCGGGAGCGCCGGGATACCTTCTGCGGCACGCTCTTCTACGTGTTTGCGATAGCTTTCTAACACCGAGTGATCCTCCTGGGTTGATGCCTGGATCAGGCTCTTTCATCTAAATATTCAAGGGATTAGAACTCGCCACTTTATGGCTAAGATCTCTTTATAACGTAAAATCAGGAAAATTTCTGCACTGCAGCAGAAATATTTACCAAAAAATACCAGGAAATATTTGGACAATCATCCTTTTTCAAATATTTCGTGCAAGGATATTAACCCAAAGCCGGCCTTTTAGCGAGCAACTACGCTGACCCGGTGGATAAAATTCAGCCTAACATTTAGTCATACCCTCCGTTCAAATGGTACAATCAGGCAATTTTTAGTTGAACCGCATGCAGGAAAATCATGGAACTCTCTACACTTACCGCAATTTCTCCGGTTGACGGCCGTTATGGCAGTAAAACCGCCGATCTCCGCCCTATTTTCAGTGAATACGGCCTCATTTATGCCCGCGTCCAGGTCGAGGTAAAGTGGCTACAGGCACTGTCTGCGCATTCGGAAATCACCGAAGTTCCACCACTAAGTTCAGAGGCAAACAGTGCACTCAAAGATATTTTAGACAATTTCAGCACAGACGATGCCCAGCTGGTCAAAGATATCGAGCGGGAAACCAATCATGATGTAAAGGCGGTTGAATACTTCCTGAAGCGCAAGATCGCCGGTAACCGTGAACTGGAGGCGATTAGCGAGTTTATCCATTTTGCCTGCACCTCTGAAGACATTAATAACCTCTCCCATGGTTTGATGCTGCAGCAGGGCCGTCAAAACCAGTTACTGCCCGAGATGGATCAGCTAATTGAGGCAATCCGCAAACTGGCCCACGCCCATTCTGAGATCCCAATGCTATCTCGAACCCATGGTCAACCGGCCTCCCCAACCACCCTTGGCAAGGAGATGGCCAATGTTGTCTACCGTCTGCAACGGCAGCGTGACCAGGTGGCAAACGTCCCCCTTCTGGGGAAAATCAATGGCGCTGTCGGTAACTATAACGCCCATCTCTCAGCCTATCCTGAGATTGACTGGGAAGGTTTTGCCAAACAGTTTGTAGAGTCACTAGGTCTTACCTGGAACCCCTACACCACCCAGATCGAGCCACATGACTATATGGCTGAACTGTTTGATGCGACAGCCCGCTTCAATACTGTCACTATCGATTTTTCCAGAGATATCTGGGGCTACATCTCGCTTGGCTATTTCAAGCAGCGTACAGTTGCTGGAGAGGTAGGCTCATCCACCATGCCACACAAGGTCAACCCGATTGACTTTGAAAATGGCGAGGGAAATCTGGGTATCGCCAACGCCCTGTTCAGTCATCTGGCTATGAAGTTACCCATATCCCGCTGGCAGCGGGATCTAACCGATTCAACTGTATTACGCAATGTAGGGGTCGGATTTGCCTATACATCTATAGCGCTCCAGTCGGTCCTCAAGGGCATCAGTAAGTTGGAGGCCAATGCAGCCACTCTGGCCAATGATCTGGATCATAATTGGGAAGTACTTGCAGAGCCCATACAGACCGTGATGCGTCGCTATGGCATTGAGAAACCCTACGAAAAACTGAAAGATCTTACCCGGGGTCATCGCATCGGTGCCGCTGAGCTGCGAATTTTTGTTGATGGTCTTGATATGCCCGAAGAGGCAAAAGAGGCATTGCGTAAACTGACTCCTGCCAGTTACATAGGCAATGCGATCGAGCAGGCAAAAAAGATCTGATATTCGGTACAGAAAGAGAGCAATATAGATCTGTCGAAACAAAAAAGCCGGGGTTACAAACCCCGGCTTTTTCTATTTCAGCTAGCCGAATGGCTATACCTTATTTCATCATAACCTTGAACTCGACACGACGATTCATGGCACGACCTGCCTTGGTATCGTTACCGAATGCAGGCATAGACTCACCGGCACCTTGTGTCATAAGCTTGCTGGCATCAGCACCCTGACTGATCAGATAATCACGTACTGCATTGGCACGACGCTCGGAGAGTCCCTGGTTATAGGCGTCAGAACCCATGCTATCGGTGTGTCCGATGATGGTGACAGACTTAACCTCATCTTTCCCTTTGAACTTGGCGTAACTGCTGTTCAGTACATCGGCTGCACCCGCTTTCAGTGTTGCACTATCAAAGTCAAACAGCAGGATATTATCGATGACTACCTTCTCTACCATCGGCTTCATCATGACTTCACAGCCGTCTTTATCAACCTTGGCACCCGCTTTGGTACCTGGGCATTTATCCAGATAGTCTGGCACGCCATCGCCATCTGAATCCAGCGGACAACCTTTGGCATCAACTGGAGCACCACGAGGGGTGCCTGGGCACTGATCCTTGTCATCGGTTACACCATCACCATCGGAATCGACTGCAACCATATCGCCGCAGGCCTCCATCTTCTCCATGATGCCACCAACAGTAAACCAGCATTCACCCGCGCTATTTTTAACCACGCCTTTAGACGCATCAATCGCATAACGGTTGTGATTGTCAGCCAGTCCCTCTACAGACAATGCCATACCGCCAATCAGACCCAGTGGTGCCAGCATTGCAATAAGTTTTTTGTGTTTCAATTGTGCCATTTTTTCCTCTCTATTATTAACTATGGCGCCTGATGTACAGACATCTTCTGCCTTGAAGTAGTGACTCAAACAATCGATGTAGCTAAAGCTCATCCAACGTTCTCATCGTTCTGTAGTATGAAGCTTGTCACAGCCTTGGAGGAATATCTAGAGTAAGAAACAAAATATTACAATTGATTAATTCCCTGAATAAATAAGGGAATTGAATTGAATTTTTCAGTTAACTACCCCAGTGTTGTCGGGAAAAAAGTTTACAGGCTGTGCCCCCCTCCTACAGCAAGTATAGCTGAATGCAGCTAT
>VMRY01000046.1 GCA_007713595.1 Sedimenticola thiotaurini | reverse complement strand
TATTTTAATACATGAACAACCACCCCATCTCTATCTATTCCACGTCCCTGAATGATCAGCCGTTACGTTTTTCGAAATCAGCCATAAAGTCTATCAGGGCCTGGACACCCACCTCCGGCATGGCATTGTAGATACTGGCACGCATGCCTCCGACGGAACGATGTCCCTTCAAGGTAACCAGTCCAATCTCTTTCGCCTCGGCCAGGAATTTGGCATCCAGCTCCGCATCCGCCAGGGTAAAGGGTACGTTCATCCAGGAGCGGCAATTCACATCCACAGGATTGTTGTAGAAAGACGAGCCGTCAATCGCCGCATAGAGTGCCGCCGATTTACGCTGATTAATCTCAGCCATGGCCGCAAGACCGCCTTTGGCCTTCAGCCATTTGAATACCAGACCAGCCAGATACCAGCCATAGGTCGGAGGCGTGTTATACATGGAATCGCCTTCTGACTGGATCTGGTAATCAAACATGGCCGGCGTGCCGGCAATGGTCTCACCAATCAGATCGTCACGAACAATCACCACAGTCAGCCCGGCAGGACCAATATTCTTCTGGGCACCCGCGTAGATCACACCGTATTTTGAGACATCCACGGGACGCGAAAGGATGGTGGAAGAGAAGTCACCCACCAACGGCACATCACCACTTTCAGGCAGATAGGGGAACTCGATACCCTGAATGGTCTCATTTGGGGTGTAGTGCAGATAGGCCGCATCAGCATTCAGGCTCAGCGTATTGGCAGGCGGCACGGTAAACTGTCCGGAAGGTGTTTCACCTACGACATTGACACTGCAGTATTTCTTCGCCTCGGCGATGGCCTTCTTCGACCACGAGCCGGTGTTGATGTAATCGGCACTACTCTTACCACGCAGCAGGTTCATTGGAACCATAGAGAACTGACTGGAGGCACCACCCTGGAGGAACAGCACCTTATAGTTAGCAGGAATGGCCATCAGTTCACGCAGATCGGCCTCGGCTTCGGCAGCGATGGACATGAACTCTTTGCCACGATGGCTCATCTCCATCACCGACATACCGCAACCCTGCCAATCGACCATCTCTTCCTGGGCCTGTTTCAGTACCTCTTCTGGCAGGGCGGCAGGCCCAGCGCTGAAATTGTAGACTCGTGACATCATTAACTCTCCAGCTCTCTATTTTTATGAAACAAGGAGTCTGTTACTCCTCGGTAGATTCTGTATCCAGTGCATCATCAATGGAATCCAGCTCCGAATCATCGTCGTCGCCCTCAAGCGACTCAATGCGCTCGATCTTGACCAGCTTCTCCTTCTTGGAGAGGCGAATCATGGTGACACCCTGAGTATCACGCCCCATGACCGACACGTCGGAGATCGGTGTCCGCACCAGCGTGCCACCATCGGTAATGAGCATCACCTCATCACCCTCATCCACCAGCACTGCACCCACCTGCTCACCATTGCGTGCTGACGCCTTGATGGAGATCACGCCCATACCACCGCGCCCTCTCAGCGGGAACTGCTCGACCGGGGTGCGCTTACCATAGCCGTTTTCGGTCACAGTAAGTACAGTCTTATCCGGCTCGGCAATCATCAATGAGATCACCTGCTGACCTTCAGCCAGTCTCACACCACGTACACCGCAGGCGGTGCGGCCCATCGGACGCACTTGCGACTCATTAAAACGAATCGCCTTACTGGCGGAGGTAAACAGCATAATGTCCTGATTACCATCCGTTACAGCCACACCGATCAACTGGTCATCATCCCGCAGATCCACTGCGATAATGCCGCTGGCCCGTTGACGGGAGAAATTGACCAGCGGTGTTTTCTTCACGGTACCAGAGCTGGTCGCCATGAAGATGTATTTATCTTCGGAATACTCACGGATTGGTAGCACGGCATTGATCCGTTCATCCTTCTCCAACGGCAGCAGATTGATAATCGGCTTACCCCGGGCATTACGACCGGCCTGTGGCAGCTCATAGACTTTCATCCAGTAAACTCGGCCTCGGCTTGAGAAGCAGAGGATGGTGTCATGCGTATTGGCCACAAACAGCTGATCAACAAAATCCTCATCCTTGGTACTGGTAGCCGTCTTGCCCTTACCACCCCGTCGCTGGGCCTGATAGACATCCAGCGTCTGCGCCTTGGCATAACCGGCGTGCGAGAGCGTGACAACCACGTCCTCCTCTGTGATCAGATCTTCCAGGGTCAGGTCCAAGCGAGTTGTAATGATCTCGGTACGACGCTCATCACCATACTGATCCCGGATAGCGATCAGCTCATCCCGGATCACCTGCATCAGGCGATCGGGACTGGATAAAATATCAAGTAAGTCTTTAATTTTATCTATTATCTCACTGTATTCATTTAATATTTTATCCTGTTCAAGGCCCGTCAAACGATGCAGACGCAGATCGAGAATTGCCTGTGCCTGGGTCTCTGTCAGACGGTAGCCCTGCTCACCCAGGCCAAACTCTGCGGCCAGCTCCTGGGGACGGGAGGCATCGGAACCGGCCCGCTCCAGCATCGCTTCCACTGCACCTGACTTCCAGTGACGTTCCAGCAGGCCGCGCTTGGCATCTGCCGGACTGGCCGCCTCGCGAATCAGTTTGATCACTTCGTCGATATTGGCCAGTGCGACGGCCAGACCTTCCAAGACGTGAGCACGATCCCGCGCCTTGCGCAGTTCAAACAGGGTTCGACGGGTCACCACTTCACGGCGGTGACGGATGAAGTACTCCAGCATCTGCTTCAGGTTGAGCAGTCTTGGCTGACCATCCACCAGGGAGACCATGTTGATGCCGAACACATTCTGCATCTGCGTGTGCTGGTAGAGGTTGTTCAATATCACCTCAGCCACTTCACCCCGACGTAACTCAATCACCATGCGCATGCCGTCTTTGTCAGACTCGTCACGCAGCTCGGTAATGCCCTCTATGCGTTTCTCTTTGACCAGCTCTGCTATCTTTTCAAGCAGGCGTGCCTTGTTGACCTGATAAGGCAACTCATGAACCACGATGGTCTGTTTGCCGGTCTTCTCGTTGGTCTCGATCTCGGTGCGCGCACGTACATAGATACGACCACGGCCGGTATGATAGGCCTCGTGAATACCTCGGGCCCCGTTAATCAGGGCAGCGGTGGGGAAATCGGGACCAGGGATATAGTCCATCAGTCCATCAATGCTGATAGCGGGATCATCAATCAGCGCAATACAACCGTTCACAGTCTCGGTCAGATTGTGTGGCGGAATATTGGTCGCCATACCCACCGCGATACCGGTGGAACCGTTAACCAGCAGGTTAGGCACCCGAGCCGGCAATACGGCTGGCTCATGTTCGGACTCATCGTAGTTGGGGGTAAAATCAACGGTCTCTTTATCGAGATCGTCCAACATGCTGTGGGCAATGCGTGCCATACGCACTTCGGTATAACGCATTGCGGCCGGTGCATCACCATCCACAGAACCGAAGTTACCCTGTCCATCAACCAGCATATAGCGCATGGAGAAGGGTTGGGCCATACGGACGATAGTGTCATAAACGGCAGTATCACCATGCGGGTGATACTTACCAATCACATCACCCACGACACGGGCAGATTTCTTATAGGGCTTGTTCCAGTCATTTCCCAGCACACTCATGGCATACAGCACACGACGATGGACTGGCTTCAGTCCGTCACGCACATCGGGAAGGGCGCGTCCGACGATCACACTCATGGCGTAATCGAGGTAGGAGGCTTGCATCTCATCTTCGAGATTGACCGGGAGGACTTCTTTGGCAAAATCGGTCATAGGCGGTTCATTAACCCTGTCTTATTAGACGACTTTCTTTCTAATTCGGGACAATCCAGGTGGAGATATTCTCAGACCTGACTTGCGGCTTTTCTAAGCCGCATATAGTAACACATTCCGGGAAGGTACTACCTGAAAAAAAAGCCGCTGAAAACGGCATTTTGCGGCTCTCAGCCTAAATACCCATCAAATCAGCCATCTTTTTACTATCAGGCGATAATACAACCCCCCGCTCTGTCACAATGGCATCCACCAAAGCTGCCGGGGTCACGTCAAACACCGGATTCCAGGCATCCACGCCAGTGGCAGCAATCTGGCGTCCACCCCATTGCAGGACTTCTGCGGCGTTTCTAAACTCAATAGGGATATCTCCCCCCGTGGCCACGGACATATCGATTGTGGATGTGGGCGCTGCCACCATCACCTTCACGCCATGGTATTTTGCGGCAACAGCCAGATTGTAAGTACCAATCTTGTTGGCCACATCCCCATTGGCCGCTATACGGTCTGATCCGACAATGATCCAGCCAATGCCACCCTGCGCCATCCGACTGGCCGCCGCACCATCGGTAAGCAAGGTAACTGGAATCTGATCCTGCGCCAGCTCCCAGGCCGTCAGCCGGGAACCCTGCATCCAGGGACGCGTCTCATCGGCATAGACCATGCTGATCTTGCCAGCTGCATACGCGCTGCGAATCACACCCAGGGCTGTACCATAACCACCGGTCGCCAATGCACCGGCATTACAGTGGGTGATGACGGAGGTATTTTCTTCGATCAAATTGGCACCTAATGCACCCATGGCGCGATTCGCCGCCACATCCTCCTGGTGGATTTTCAGCGCTTCCCGCAACAGGCGGGGCTCAGGATTATCAGCGCCAATTTCAGAGAACAGTTTTCTCATACGGTCCAGCGCCCAGAAAAGATTCACTGCTGTCGGCCTTGAAGCAGCAAGAATCTCCATGTCGGCCAGAATAAATTCACGCCAGCGTTCGGCTGAATCCGCATAACAGGTCCTGGCCGCGAGCACCACACCAAAGGCCGCCGTAATACCGATGGCAGGCGCGCCACGCACCACCATATCGCGGATTGCATGGGCTGTATCAAGTGCTGTGTTCAGCTCGATATAGGCCTCTTCGGTCGGCAATATTCGCTGATCCAACAGATAGAGCCGGTCATTTTCCCAGACAATAGCTTTATCGGCATTCGCGCGAATCGTGAGCGGTTGTGCTTCCATCTTGTGTAAACCCGTGGCAAATTCAGCATATTCTAACTGATTTAGCCTCCCAGGCGCATAGCAAACGGACACTCTATTGATTATTGATACGCTCATTTTTGCACGATGGATCATCCCGGTTATTCCGGAGCAGCAGGTACTCAGTGAACATGCCCTGGCCATTCAGGCGGGCCAGATCCTGGAGATTCTTCCTGCTGAGCAGGCGCGCGCCAAGTATCAACCCAAAAGCGTGCATGAATTACCGCAACATGCGCTGATCCCCGGTCTGATCAATGCACACACCCACGCCAGCATGAGTCTGATGCGCGGGCTGGCGGATGATCTCCCGCTGATGAGCTGGCTCAACGATCACATCTGGCCTGCAGAGGGTCGCTGGATTAATGAAGAGTTCATCGCCGATGGTACACGCCTGGCAATCGCTGAGATGATCCGCGGCGGTACCACCTGTTTTAATGATATGTATTTCTTCCCAGAGGTAACTGGCAAGGTGTGTGCGGCCGCCGGCATGCGGGCCGTTGTGGGCCTGATCACCATCGACTTCCCTTCCGCTTGGGCAAACAACCCGGATGAGTACATCAGCCGGGGCCTGGAGGTACATGACCAGTTCCGTAATCACAGCCTGATCAGTACAGCATTTGCGCCACACGCTCCCTACACGGTATCAGACGCTCCCTTCGAGCGTATTCGCATACTGGCAGATGAACTGGAGATTCCCATCCACATGCATGTGCATGAGACCCGGGACGAGATCGATCAGGGAATCAGCCGCTATGGCAACCGCCCCATTGAACGCCTGCAGCAACTGGGCCTGCTCTCACCCGCCCTCACTGCGGTCCACATGACCCAGCTTGAGGATGAAGAGATAGCCCTGTTTGCTGACAGTGGGGCCAGTGTGGTTCACTGTCCCGAATCCAACCTGAAGCTGGCCTCCGGTTTCTGCCCTGTCGTCAAACTCCAGCAGGCTGGTATCAATATCGCCATTGGTACCGATGGCGCTGCCAGTAATAATGATCTGGATATGTTCAGCGAGATGCGCACCACTGCCCTACTGGCCAAGGGTGTGGCCGATGACGCCAGCGCCATTCCAGCGCACACCGCTCTGCGCATGGCTACATTAAACGGCGCGGTGGCTCTGGGTGTCGCTGACAAGACAGGCTCACTGGAGGCAGGCAAAGCCGCTGACATTACGGCAGTCAATCTGGGCAGCCTGGAGACACAGCCAATCTATCACCCGATCTCCCAGCTGGTCTATGCAACGGGAAGAGACAAGGTGACCGACGTCTGGATCGCTGGAAAGCAGGTTCTGCATGGCGGGCGCCTTACCACCCTGGATAACCACGAGATCATCCAGCAAGCCCAGCTATGGCAAGGTCGTATTGAAGAGTTCGAATAGATATAGAGCACTTCTTAAAGGTGATTAAGATTTCGATACACCTGATACTATACGTATCAACAATGCTCATCTGGCAATCAAGGAGTTAATGATGCGCCACCTCATACTAATTACACTGTTCCTCCAAGCTACACTGGCAATGGCCCAACCACCGATTACCCCCGACGACGCCCCGATCATTGTCTACCAGCTGCAGGATGACTATGAGTCGATAAAATCCAACCTGGAACTTGCCATCACCGGGCGCGGCATGCTGATCAGCAAAACGCTGCATATAAGCGAGATGTTTGAGCGCACAGCGGCCGATACCGGGCTGACCAATAATCTCTACGGAAAGGCCGAATCCCTGGAGTTCTGCAATATCAAACTCTCCCATCAGATGTCCAGCGTGCATCCTGCCAATCTGTCGATCTGCCCGCTGACCATTGGCATCTACACGCTCAAATCACAGCCCGGGGAACTGTTTCTGAGCTATCAACGTCCCCAAATGCTCGGGAACGCAACAGAAGCAGAAGCCGCACTGATAAAACTCTACGAGGGCATCATACGAGAGGCCATGGAGTAATCTGGGTTATACTCTGACTCGCGGTAATCACGCCGATCACAAGTAAGTTCCACAGCCAACCAATTAGTGAGTAAAAGGCTTAATTAACATGACTGACAGCAGCATCAACGTCGATCACGCCGAGATCAGTAAATTTGAAGAACTGGCGGCCCGCTGGTGGGATCCGCACAGTGAATTCAAGCCCCTGCATGAGATCAATCCACTGCGCCTGGGCTACATCAACCAGATCGCCGGACTCCAGGGCAAGCGTGTACTCGACGTCGGTTGCGGCGGCGGCATTCTCTCCGAAAGCATGGCACGGGAAGGTGCCGATGTGACCGGTATCGATATGGGTGAAGCGCCACTGCAGGTGGCTCGACTGCATCTGCTTGAGTCCGGACTGGATGTGCATTATCAGCGCATACCGGTAGAGCAACTGGCCGATGAACAACCGGGATCATTTGATGTGGTCACCTGCATGGAGATGCTGGAACATGTGCCCGATCCCTCTTCAGTAGTTGAGGCTTGCGCACGACTGGCCAAGCCGGGTGGAGATCTCTTCTTCTCAACGCTGAACCGTAATCCAAAGTCCTACCTATTTGCCATCGTCGGTGCTGAATACCTGCTACGCCTGCTGCCCAAAGGCACCCACGACTTCTCCAAGTTCATCAAGCCTTCAGAGCTGGACAGCTGGATTCGCCGGGCAGATCTGCAATGCAACGAGATGATTGGCCTCACCTATAATCCACTGACCGGGCATTACCGGCTGGTCCCTGGTGATGTGGATGTCAACTACATGGTGAGCTGCAGCAAAGAGCAGGATGACTCAAACATTGCTTCATAAGGCCTCCTTTGCAGGGCGGCCCATTCACCTGGTGCTGTTCGATCTGGATGGCACCCTGGCCGACACTGCCCCCGATCTCGCCTACGCCTTGAACCAGACGCTGGTAAAACATGGCCGTAACTCCTTGCCGTTTGAGCATATACGCCCCCATGTATCCCACGGCGGCATTGCCCTGATACGTGCCGGATTCGGCATTGAGCCTGATCATCCGGACTTTCAGGAATACCGTCAGGATCTGCTGGCTATCTATCTGCAGAACATCGTCAGGGAAACAGCCCTGTTTCCCGGCATGGCCGAGGTTCTGGAACAGCTGGAACAGCTGGGTATCGGCTGGGGCATCGTCACCAATAAGCCCGCCTGGCTTACTGACCCGCTTGTAGCCGGCATGGGTCTGTCGCAACGTGCTGCTTGCATTATCAGTGGTGATACCACGCCCAACAGCAAGCCCCATCCAGGCCCTATACTCTATGCTTGTGAACAGACTGGTGTTACTCCAACGGCTTGTATCTATGTTGGCGATGCAGAACGTGACATTGTCGCTGGCAGAGAGGCTGGAACAGCCACGCTTGCCGCACTCTTTGGTTATCTGGGTGAAAAAGATCGGCCTGAGAGCTGGGGTGCGGATGATCTTATAGCTAAGCCAGAGGATCTTCTTAAAAAGATCGGACTGGTAAATAGCAACTGAATCACTCGCTGGCACTCGAACAGAACAGGCCGCCCGGTTAGAATAAGTTGAAACCACACATCAGGATCAGGACATGCGCGATTACCACCCACCCAAAGACCTTCTGGTTGGCCGTACCATTCTCATCACGGGAGCGGGCGATGGCCTGGGAAAGACCGCCGCTATTGCCTGCTCAGGACACGGTGCAACGGTTATTCTTCTGGGCAGAACTATTGCAAAGCTCGAGTCCGTCTACGATGCCATCGAGGCCGCCGGAGGCGTACAACCTGCCATCTATCCGATGAACCTGGAAGGCGCCACACCACATGACTATTCGGAACTGGCAGAGACCCTCTCCAAGGAGTTTGGATCACTTGAGGGACTTCTGCACAATGCGGCCCAACTGCGGCTTTTAAGCCGTCTCGACGACTATGATGCCGAGACTTGGTACCAGGTAATGCAGGTGAATCTGAATGCCCCCTTCCTGCTGACCCAGGCCTGTCTGCCTCTGCTACGAAAGGCCAAGGACGCCTCAGTGGTGTTTACATCCGATCAGGTGGGACGCAAAGGCAAAGCCTACTGGGGGGCATATGGTGTCTCCAAGTTCGGTATTGAAGGGATGATGCAGATACTTGCTGATGAGACAAGAGAGAGCAGCAACATTCGGGTGAATAGCTTCGCGCCAGGACCAACCCGCTCAAAATTGCGGCTCACAGCCTATCCTGGGGAAGATGCAGAAACCCTGAAGACACCTGATGCCCTGATTGCCGATTATCTCTGGCTCATGGGTCCGGACAGCATTGGGACCACTGGCCAAGCACTGAGCTATAGCTGATGTTGATAGCGGACAGATTAGTCCCAACATCAGCTGATAACAGCCATTCTGCCGTCAAAGCGGCAACAGGCGACAATATACAGCCGCGTTTGAACGTCATTATTTCGTCACTTAAAATATAATAAATTTTATTTTATTGTTTTTATTGGTTTTTTTCTAATTGGCATGGAAATAGCTTTAAGCAATGTGTGTATTATCG
>VMRY01000003.1 GCA_007713595.1 Sedimenticola thiotaurini | reverse complement strand
GGTGATTAGACAACTTAACGGCCTGCTGCTTGAACTCGAGTGTGTATCTATCGTAATTCCGCTTCTTGGTTTGTCCCATCTCATACCCCTTCAATAGATCAGTCAACGACTGTCCATTAAAGTGGTGCTAGTTCACAGCGTTTTGACGGTCGGATGGAGCGATTGGTTATACGCCATTTATTTCACCACGTTCTGAGGGAAGCAACCGCTGAAGGTTTGAAATCTGCTCAGGCGCACGAAGTGTTTGAGTGAAGCCGGGACACTCAAATGAACATTCCCCAACCGGGCAATTGATCTCCAAATTCCACCGAAAGGTCTTGTATCCAGTTCGATAGGTGGCTGGCGCCCGCGTTATCGCATTGAGCGAGAACGGAACAATACCGATAGTGGGTGTGGCGTAGTCAAGGTAGAACCGGAGGTTGCTGATCTGATGGAACTGTAAAGTCGCTGGTGCGATACGAAAGCGAAAGGACTCTTCGTCCCGCAACCACTCCAAGATGTAGTCGATGTCGAGAACGAGTTCGCCAGCACCATGCTCCCCTTCGACAAGCCTGAAGCCGTGAACATGCACGTCATGCCATGACATCTCGTCGAACTCTTCGGTGACCCATTTCTTCATGGCGTATAACGTAGAGCTAACCGGCGCTGCGCGGGTTTATCGCGCAGCGTCCAGAGAGCGAAGCGAACGGGGTTGAGCGCCGGGTTATGCTGCATAGCGTAGCCCAGAGCTAGCTTGAAACCCTTTGGCATCGAATACACACCAAACGCACCCCCACTCAAAGTTCTCTTGCCCAGAACGGAAACCACGACCAAAAGCGTCGGAAAGAGTCTTGCGTACAAAAATTATCTCTGCATCGATGGCCTCGCGGGTAGGCCACCCGCCTTCCATTTTTGCATTTGGAAGCGCAACACCCCAATGAATTTGCTCAAGCCTTCCAAGGTGAAAGCCAAGAGAGAAGCCACAAGGATAGCCACCAAAGTTAACGCCATGAAAAGCAAGCCACTCGTAACCATTCTTATGATCGATGGCCGTACGGTAGAACTTCGAGAACGCTGAAGCAGCCAAATCTCTATCAAGGCCTCGTTGGATCGTGGTTGGACAGCCCTTAATGTGGAGCGATCCGTCAATGGAGCTAAAGACGAGCGAAGATGTCATTTCATGCGGCATAACGCTGCCTTCAGTGGAGCAGGCGCGCTAGCGACTGCATCCGCTGAAAGGCCTTGTTAAATTTATTTATTAAATTCATTTGCCAATAGTGCCGGATGACTGCCATCAATCACCGCATATTGCCTTTCGGTATTAGGGTAATTTTTGATCAGAACCGCTTTATCCCTCTGTAATTGGCTTCTAACCTCAAGCCGGCGTTTAGATAGTAGGCCAATTTTTGGCCAAGTTACCACGCCTGTGAAATTTCCTAAATATGTGATTTTTCCAGGCTTTACATGAAATTTAAGCCTTTCTCGGTGAGACATAAGATCAAAACCGAAAAATGAGTGGGTTAACACATATTCACCTGTTTTCGCTTTAACAAGCATGACTTCCTTTCCGCTACCGAAAAATATTTTTGCCATGTTCGGTGAGCCATTCTCCGGTGTATAACTGAGCTCTAGAAGTGGGGTGTCCTTTCGATCAGTGTTTAGATACTTCAAATCTACAGTAGCTAATATCAGACCTTCGTCAGCTGCAATTTTCGCCCCGTCCGGTACTTCTTTTGAAATAGTGGCGCACCCTGCAACAAGGAATAACAGGACCACTACAACGATATGATTTTTTATTTTTAGCATTTTCCTATACGCCATATAAATTTAACGTTTCGCACAACCGAGAGTCGCCGCGCAGCGGTGGCGAATCGGTTGGTGCGACTGGTTATGTGATGACATTATCAATGAACTAAAAACCATATTTAGACCCCCACCATGCCAACACAATTACTATTAAAGCTATTTGAGCTATTGCCATCGACAAAAACTTACGCTGTCTTGCTTGCACATTACTTTGGATTTTCAAAAGTGATTCAAGTAATTCGTTGCTTTTCTTTAGTTCATTTACAATTTCATTTTGTATCTCTTTATCATGTGAGTGTTGTGAACCATCTAAATCACTCATTTGCTTTTTCCTTTTTATTCACATAACAGTTGATTACCCAGCAAATTCGCACAATAAGTTGCAATACTGGACTTATTGTTCTATACATGTTCTATAACTGATAGCCAATTCGCAAGGAGGCTTTATGGGCAATATCAGAGAAAATAACACCATGGATGCAAGTATTGGGCGCTTCTGGAATACCTATATCTCTGTCCTGGAACGATATGGCGTAAATCCAGGTAGCCGTCCTTGGTACCGAAAACACATTCAGCAGTTTATCGACCAGCACCCGGGGATCCGCCTGAAAGAGCACTCGCCCGAGACGCTGACCCGCTGGCTGTCCCGACTGAGCAGTAGTAACCAGCTCCCCCTCTGGCTTTACAAGCAGAAGGTCGATGCACTGCGAATGCTGTTTCGCTACCTGCTGAAACAGAACTGGGCGGGTGGTTTCGATTGGGACTACTGGTCTGCCGACGCGCCGGTCTTGGGCAAGGATCACCCCACTGTTGCCAGGACCTATGAGTCGAGTTCGCAGGGCGCAGAAAAAAGCGGCAACGATCTTGGCCAGAAACACCCGGACCATTATCGGCGCTTTGTGGCAGCAATCCGTGTTTCTGATTTGTCGTTCAATACTGAACGGAGCTATCTCAGCTGGATCAATCGGTTCCTTCGATTCCACGACGGTAAAATTCCTATAGACAACCCGGAGACTGAAGTAGCTTCCTTTTTAGAACACTTGGCGGTAAAACGCAAGGTGGTCGGCGCAACCCAGGGACAAGCGCTGAATGCTATTGTCTTTCTCTACCGGCGGGTGCTGGAATCACCGCTGGGTGAAATTGGACACTTTCGTCGCCCTAAGCGACACCAGCGTGTCCCCACTGTTCTCAGCAAAAGAGAGGTCACTGCCTTGCTGAACCAGGTGCGCGGTCAAACCGGGATGATGCTGCGACTGATGTACGGAACCGGCTTGCGTGTTCAGGAATGCGTGCGTTTACGCCTGCTTGATCTTGACTTCGACTACAAGAAGATCACCGTCCATGAATCCAAAGGAAAAAAGGACCGGGTGGTGCCCATGCCATGCTCGTTGCTTAAGACGCTGAAGAAGCAGATCGCCTGGGTGGAAGTGAAACACCTGGCAGACTGCGAAGCCGGGTACGGTGAAGTCTTTATGCCCGACGCACTGGCCAGAAAGTACCCCAATGCAGCAAAAGAGTTACGCTGGCAGTATCTGTTTCCAGCCACCCGTATTTCCAATGACCCGCATTCTAATGCCAAACGCCGCCACCATATCCACCCCACCGTTATCCAGCGTGCCGTGCGCAAGGCGGCTATTGAAGCTGGCATTACCAAGCGGGTTACCAGCCACACCCTACGCCACTCCTTTGCCACACACCTGCTCGAATCGGGCTCAGATATACGCACAGTTCAGGAACTGCTTGGCCATACCGATGTAAAAACAACCATGATCTACACCCACGTGCTGGGCAAGGGTGGAAATGCTGTAACCAGCCCGCTGGACAGACTCGATTGAATAGCCTGAAACGCAAACAGCCCGCATAAATGCGGGCCGTTTGATGTATGGTGGCCAGGGACGGAATCGAACCGCCGACACGCGGATTTTCAATCCGCTGCTCTACCAACTGAGCTACCTAGCCTTAAAGAGGGCGTATTAAACCGATACACGCTGCCTGAGTCAAGTGGGAATTGAGGTTGAATACCTCTTTTTGATCCTGTTCAGACCTTCGCTCACACTAACCGGCAGGATGTAAGGCTAACCCGGTTCTCCTGCCAGATAGTGACCTTAGAGCGTGAAGTTGACCTGGGTGCCACCCCCTTCAAACAGAAATTTGATCATCTGCTCTTCCAGAAATTCTCTGGATTTTGGGTCGGCCAGTGACAGACGGTTTTCGTTGATCAGTATGGTCTGTTGCTGTAGCCAGAGTTGCCACGCCTCTTTGGATATATTATCAAAGACCCGCTGTCCCAGCTCTCCTGGATAAGGCTGCCGTTCCAAACCTTCGGCCATTTTCTTAAGTTTTGCACATTCCACCATACGGCTCATTGCCCTCTCCTCTTAGTAACTCTCTTAACGCTTCGATTAGTTGTGAAACCGGCGCGGCCAAACCCCGACGATCAGGCTTATCTGTGTTATACCAAACTCTACTGTTCCCATCCATGACCGATGCGACCGGTTGTGTAAGTTTAACCACCAGTGGTGTGATCAGAAGGTGAAAATGACTGAAGGTGTGTCGTCGCTCATCCCACCAGACAGCCGCTCTCTGATGATCACCAAACCAGGTTGCCGCTGTCGCTGCTGCAGTCTCCGGGTCATCGAACTCGGGAAAGCCCCAGAGACCGCCCCAGATGCCGTTATCAGGGCGCACTTCCAGCAGCACCTGTCCCTGCTGGTCATAGGCCAGCAACATGACCACCGACCGGGTCGGCAACTTCTTTCGTGGTTTGGGTTGGGGATAGGCCGTTGGATCACCCTGCGCATGGGCCTGACACAGTGTCATTACCGGACAACGATCGCAGTGTGGCTTGCTGCGAAGACAGATTGTCGCACCGATGTCCATCATGGCCTGGTTGTAGGCCTTGGTCTCCTGACGGGGTGTGAGTTGTTCAGTCAAAAACCAGAGTTGCTTCTGTACGGCGGCCGTGCCTGTCCAGCCGGTCACGGCGTGGCAGCGCGCCAGTACACGCTTTACATTGCCATCCAGGATCGGTTGCGGTTGATTCAACGCCAGCGACAGTATCGCACCGGCCGTTGAACGGCCAATACCCGGCAGCGCCATCAGCGCATCCACGGTTTCTGGAAACTGACCTGCCGCGCTCTGCATGATCTGCTGTGCCGCTTTATGCAGATTGCGGGCACGACTGTAGTAACCAAGTCCTGACCAGTAGTGCAGCACTTCATCCTGTTCTGCCTTGGCCAGATCGGGCAACCCGGGGAATCGCTGCACAAAACGCTGGAAATACGGTATGACGGTAGCCACCTGGGTCTGCTGCAGCATAATCTCCGAGACCCACACCCGATAGGGCGTCGGGTTCTGTTGCCACGGCAGTGCTTTACGCCCATGCAGGTGATACCACGCAATGATCTTACTGGAGAACGCTTCCGGGTCTTTCTGCATTTTTTCCTCGTGCCAGCCCAGCCTGTCTACGACTTCGCAGACGGTTTAGACGCTTTATGTCACAATAGAGTGATTACGAACAACCCGATATTGCATCAGTGAATATACCTCAGCTTGGATTAACCGCCCTTCTCTTCGGTCTGCCTGGTAGCAGTGTGGCACTGAGTTTCCCTCTGCCATCCGAAGGAAATGATATTGTCGGTGAGACCCGCGAGGTTCAAACCCGCTATGAGGATACCTTTTCTGATATCGCCCGACTGAATGATCTGGGTTACGCCGAGCTGGCCGAGAGCAACCCCGGGGTAGACCCCTGGCTACCGGGTGAAGGGACAACTATTGTCCTGCCGGCACGCTTTATTCTTCCCGCCGGGCCACGTGAGGGGATTGTGATTAACCTGGCCGAGCTACGCCTCTATTACTACCCAAAGGGTGAAGGAAGGGTCATCACCCATCCGCTAGGGATTGGCCGCGAAGGATGGAGTACACCCACAGGCTCGACACGTATCATACGTAAACAGCATAAGCCAACCTGGCGGCCACCCAAATCGGTTCGCAAAGAGCATGAAGAGAAAGGCGACCCACTGCCACTGGTTGTTAAGCCCGGACCCGATAACCCACTGGGTGAGCATGCACTCTATCTCAGTATGTCAGGCTATCTGATCCATGGCACGAACAAGCCCTATGGCGTGGGTATGCGAGTCAGTCACGGTTGCATCCGACTCTACCCGGAGGATATTGCATCACTCTTCAGCCAAGTACCGGTCAATACCCCGGTGCGTATCATCAACACCCCCTATAAGGCCGGCTGGGAGAATGGCCAACTGTTTGTCGAGGCGCATCCACCACTCAGTGAGCAGCGAGAAGAACAGGGTTTTAATTTCACCCCAATGGTCAGGGCTATTCTACAGGCAATCGGCGAACAGGATTTAAAACCAGACTGGGATGCCATGAAGCTGGCGGCGAAAGGGCAACGGGGAATTCCGGTAGCGGTGACCTCTGCCCCACCGACCAAGTTGCATAAGCCACTGCTATCACCCCAAAGTAATTTGTTGCTGTCCAACTCACTTGATCAGATGGAGCCAGAAACGGACTGAATGGATTCTATTACTTGAGTTCGACAAACAAAAAAAGGCCCGATGGTAAAAACCATCGGGCCTTTTTATTTACCAGAGCGATTGATTACTTCGCCATGGATTTCTGCATAATGCGGTCACACTTCTCTGCACACTCGTCAGCAGAAGCCTGAGCAGCATTGGCAGCATTCATCGCAGCAGATGCTTTGCGATCTGCGGTATCAGCCGTCAGCTTGGCATCTCTTGCAGCAGACATGGCAGCGCTGGTGTTGTCCTTCAGATCAGCTATATCAGCCTGCATTTTTTTAATTTGATCGGTGCTGGCACAGCCTGTCACCAAACCCAGAGTAAGCGCCATTGCGGCAAGCTTCTTAAGGGTGCTATTGGTCATCGTCATCTCCTAGTGTTGTTTTGTATTTTACGCGCAGTTCCCGCCAGGTGCTGACCTAGCAGTATCCCTCTCAATATAATATGGGATAGACGTCCGCTACTCAAATGAATTAAGTACGAAAACGTCACAATCCGGCTCTAAAGATCAGTTAAACAGCCCTTTTAGCTTACTTTTGAGCTTATCTTCGAGCTTTTTCTTGGTTTCTTCCTTTTTCTCATCCAACTGCTGTTTGACTTCGGCCTTCTTCTCTTCCAGCTTGGCCTTCTGACTTCCGGTGGCCACCTGAGCCCAATCGATCGAATATTTTGGAGCGGCATAAGGCCCGGTCAGCTTAACAGGGATAGGAACACCCTGTAACTCTTCCAGCCCCTCGCCACCCTGGCCAGCGGCAGTACTTACAATGACGGTTTTGACTATGTAATCCAGGGTTTCAGCGACCAGATTTACCTGACCGGCACCGGTCACCCGGAGATAGGGAGACTTGGCCAGCAGATCCTGGTTGTTTACTATGCCCTGCTTAATAACGGCACTGCCACTCATCTCAGAAAAATCGGTCTGGGCCGGGGTGTCACTGGCTGGCAGTTTCTCACCCTTCAGCTTGGCCTTCCCTTCGCGAATCATCTGCGCCAGATTGAAACCCTTTACTGAGCCGTCCTCAAAACGAAAACTGAGATCGCCATTCAGCCCCCGCTTTATGGCATTGACACTGTTCCCGTTTGTTTGCAACTTTGCCTGAAAATTGCCTTTGCCATCAAACTTGTCCTTGGCAATAAGGTCTTTTAGCAGTGGACCGGCCTGAATGTCCTTGGCCTGGTTTTCAACGCGCATGAGCGGTGTCTTACCGGCCACATCCAGATCAACCCGCCCGGAAAAACTGCCTTGATAAAATGCGCCGATCTTCTGGTCCAGGTTGATCTTGCCCTTGCTCGCCTTCAGTGTCACTTCAACCTGTTTGGCGGTCAGTTTGTTGATAATCATCTGGCCAATCTTGAGCGTGCCATTCAGGTTGAGAGAACGTAGCATCTCAATCGGCAGCAACGGCTCATCTCCCGTCGCCTTTCGACCCGCGCCAGCCGTTTCACCCGTTGCTTTTGGCGTCTCTTTGACCGGCGGCAGATAGCGATCCAGATTGATGGTATCGACATCCAGGGCAAAGCCGATGGCTGCCCCTTTCAGGCTGGCACTGCCATTGATCTTGGTATCATCCAGGCCAATGACCAGCTTGTTGAGTTGAGTGACATCGCCCTTTGTTGCCAGCTCAAGCGATGCCCCAACGCGTGTCAGCACCTCGGGATCTGCTGTCTCTGGCACCGCCAAACCCTGACTGGCGAGCCACTCGCGCAGATTCAGCTCAGCCAGATTAAGCGACCCACTGAAGGCCGGCTTTTCCGCCAGATTGCTGCCTTTCAGGTTTCCAGTCAGTTTAAGAGCATCGGAGGTGACGGTCAGGCCATCGACGGTCAGTGACTGCCCATCCATCGTCAGGCCAACATCGGCTGCAAGATTAAGGCTCATCGCCCCCTGCTTAAACAGCGGAGAGGTGGCATCAACCTGAAGATTCAAACCTTTGATCAGTATCCGTTTGGCCGCCTCTTCCAATGACACTGTGCCATCCAGTTTCATCTTGGCCTTCAGCTCAGGCTCTTTACTCTGTAGCTGTGCGCCCAATTCCAGACTGACCGGGCTGCCCTGACTTATGGCGCCCGTCTTAAGAAAGAACTGATCGATTGAATAACTCTGTCCTGTACTGGCGTCATCCCAACTGATATTGGCGTTATTAATATCCACACCACCGATAACAAAGCCTTCCAGGCCTGGGCCGCCTTTCGGTTTCGACTCCCCTTCAGCCGCCTTCTCGCCACCGTTGGCCAGATCATCCCAGTTGGTTGTGCCATTCTTTGCCTTGGCGAGATTCAGCACCAATCCATCAAGACCAATGGTGTCCACCTCCAGCTGCTTGCTAAGCAACGGCATAAGCTTGACCCTTACCGCCGCGCTGTTCACCACGGCAAAGGGCTTGTCGCCAAATCCTTTAGCGTTGCTCAGCGACAACCCGCCAATATCCACGCCCAGCCAGGGAAAAACAGAAAGCTTCAGATCACCGTCTATCGTCAGATCCCGGCCGGTCTGCTCTTTTACCTGGCTGATGATCTCGCCTTTGTAGTCATTAGGATCAATGACCATTGGCAGGATAATGATCGCCGCAACCACCAGCACCACCACAACCGCCAGCAAGCTGCCAAGAATCTTGAATAACTTACCCATCACATACTCCGTGTTATATGCGTTATTTTTATCCAATCAGGGACGGATCATGCCTGCGTACACTGCCCCTGTGACTTATAAGCATGAACCAAAACCGTTTGAAGTACCACCTGAAGGGACGCAGAAAGTGCCAACTGAAACATCTTTTAACCTTTCAGTTTCTTGGGAATAGTCGTTACAGCCGATTACGAACAGACTATCCACCTGCTCACTGCATTGATTGCATTGCAACCCGGGCAATCCGTAGAAGAATGGAAACCGCATCAATGCAGATTCAACCTTACAGCAACGCCTACCGGAAAAAGATCGCGCAATAAAACAAGCGGATAGTGACCAGAAATAGTGACACAACATGTCATCTTGTTAATTCAAACAATTCGCGCCTGACTACAAGACGGGCGCCTTTTCCCTTACTCCTTGGGTAGCCTTTTCTCCAGTTGCTGTACTTGCTTACGCAATTCGGAGAGTCTCTTCATCAGGGCCGTGTTTTTCATATACTCAGGCAGAGGCTGAACCGGAAGACCCGCGTACGCTCCAGGCTTATCGATACTCTTGGTAACACCGGCTCGATGCAACAGGACCACGTCATTGCATATCTCCAGATGATCCAGAACACCTGTCTGTCCGCTGGCGATGACCCGGTCACCGATCGTGGTCGACCCCGCCACAATGAAACCGGCGGTAAGGAGGCAATCTTGGCCTATCTGTACATTGTGTGCAATATGGCTGAGGTTATCGAGTTTAGTGCCGGCACCTATTCTGGTCTCTGCATAAGTCGCGCGATCAATGCAACAGCCTGCACCGATTGAGACCCGATCCTCAATCACCACCTTGCCGAGCTGGGGGATGCGATGACTATGTCCGCTCTCATCCTGGGCAAAACCATACCCCTCGGAACCAATGACTGCACCGGATTGGATGATGACCTCATTCCCAATCTCACAGTCGTAGCCGATGGTTACGTTGGGGTGAATCACTGATTGATTTCCTATTTTCGCCCCATTTTCTACAACTGATCCAGCCATGATCGCCGTCTCATTACCAATCCTAACACCCTTACCAAGGACAACATTAGGGCCGATCCGACTGCCTTTTTCGATCTCACAACTAGGGTGAATCACCGCTGAGGGATGGATATCCGGCCACTCAGACAAAAGAACATCACGATCGACATAACGTTGCCGCAGTAGTGCGTGGGCCAATTTGATATTGCTGGCAATGAGCACGGTCATGCCACCAAGTGCGGTCAATGACTCCTGCAGCGCCGGAGATGTGACGACGGCCGAAGGCCGCCTGTCTCGAATTATTTCGACAGCTTTCGCCCTATCGACAAAAACCAGATCCCCGGGCCCGCAATCTTCAATGGCGGCTATATTGAAAAGCGGAACATCTTCGCCTTCCATAGCTGTCAAGAGACCCGTAGGCGCAAACTCTTTGAATATCAACGATGATCGTGTGTCCATGTTTTCCCTTGACTCTTATTTTGCGCAGAAACCTGACCAGTAATTGGTCTTTTATAAAATTACTACCCCAGATATTGGGCTATCGATATCATCTTTTCTGTTACAGAACCGCCGCTTTTGCTTGGATCTGGCATCACTGGTTTGATTGATAACATCGGGTTACGCTGCAGAGCAATCATTGATTGAATAAATACTGGCTGCGACCGCGCATCAGTAGGGGCCATTACGCCATTTTAGAAGTAGAAACTACCACATTTGATTTCCTGACAGGCCCTAGCTACCTTTTTACCTTTCATTCCCTGGGAGATAAACAGTTCCAACAGATTTCAAAACCGCCTTCAATCAACTCACCGCAACGTGCGCACTGCCAAGCCGCTGAAGCCTGGATGGATTCCGTCAGGTATTCATCAATAAGCTGTCGGCCACGCGTGTAGTCATCATCCTGTACTACCCATAGCACAGGAAACTGAATGGCAGACAGTTCACCCGCCGCGCCTGTTAAATAGTCGCCAAGAATAACCACTTCAATATGGTGTGACTCCAGGTCATCAAGCAGCATCTGTGCCTGAAGACGATCGCGACACTCGTAGAGTTTTCGCATGACAGAGTCAAAAAAGAGAGGCGGAGGAGATTGGAGCGGGTGAAGGGAATCGAACCCTCGTATGCAGCTTGGGAAGCTGCCGTTCTACCATTGAACTACACCCGCTATGCGCTGCCGATTCTATGCGCTGCCGGGGGTGGGACGCAAGCGTTATGCAGATATCACCCATCCCGCTCATGGCTTACCCTGTGCAGGGCCATCGCTGTACATGGATTCTATCTCCCGCGCAAAGTGCCGCATGACACGGGCGCGTTTTATTTTAAGTGTTGGCGTCAGCAGGCCGTTATCCACAGTCCAGGGCTCCAACTGCAGTGTGACGCGGCGAATCTTGGCATAACCGGGAAAATGCTTGAGTGCCAGCTTGATTCGTTGCAGCACGGCAGATACGACTTGTGGATGCCGGAGGCTTTCACGGGACATGGGATCAAGCCCACAATCCTGCGCAAAACCTGGCCAGTTATCCGCCTCCATAACCACCAAGGCGCTAAGGAAGGGCTTACCCTCACCCACTACCATCACCTGTTCCACCAGAGGATCCAGTGCGATAGCCAGTTCCATATCGCCCGGCGGGACCTTCTCACCATTGGAGAGCACCAGGATGTCTTTGATCCGACCGGTGATGTAGATGTGGTTATTCTCAATCCGCGCCTGATCGCCGGTATGCAGCCAACCCTCGGAATCGATCATCTTGGCGGTAGCCGCATGATTATTCCAATAACCCAGCATCACTCCCGGCCCACGCACCAGCAACTCATCATCCTGCCCGGTTGCCACCTCCACGCCGCGCAACGGTACTCCAACACTGCCGGGATCATTATCCTCCAGGGGATTGACACTCACCACCGGACTGGTTTCGGTCAGACCATAACCCTGTAAAATCGGTATCCCCAAGCCAATAAACAGCTGTGCAATCTCGGGCGAGAGCGCTGCCCCACCACTCACCGCGATTCGTAGCCGGCCACCCAGCCGAGCTGTCACCTTTGACGCAACCAGTCGATTGAGAATGGGCCAGAAAAGCAACGAAGGTCGCCACCCAAGCCGCCCTTGATCCCGTTGAAAGCGTCGCCAGCCGGTCTCTACCGCAAGCTTGAACAGCTTTCTAGGCAGCGCCGGTCGTTTGGCCATTTGATCTGTGATTCGTCCATAGACCCGCTCAAAGATACGCGGTACCGCGATCATGACGGTTGGCCGCATCAAGGTTAGATCTTCTGCCAGTTGCCCAACTGAACGGGAGTAGGCAACCGAAGAGCCGGTCATCACCGGCAGATAGTAGCCAGCCGTCCGCTCCAGCGTATGCGAAAGTGGAAGAAAGGAGAGAAAACAGTCCTCCTGATAACAGTCGATGACTGTGATTGAAGCATGGGCAATTGAGAGCATATTGTGATGGCTCAGCATCACCCCTTTGGGCCGCCCTGTTGTACCTGAGGTATATACTATTGACGCCAATCCGTGAGGGTTCCCACGACGCTGAAGCAACGGGGGAGCATTCGCTGGAAGCGTATCATCCACGCTGCGCAGACGATCATCAATCGCCAATAACGCGGCATCATCAGCCCCTGCATCCTGAAGCAAAATCCGCTGCAAGCTCGACTCTTTGCCAATGGCCTCAGCCAACCGTTTCCAACGGCCGCCATCCTGCACCAGCAACAGTTTGACATCGGCATCGTCCAGAATGTAGGCGATATTATCTGGCCGATCATCCGTGTAGAGCGGCACTACCACCAATCCGAGCCCCAGACAGGCCTGATCAAACGCCACCCATTCGGGCGAGTTCCGCAGTGACAGGGCCACCCGATCACCGGGTTTCAGATGCTCTTTTGACAACGCCTCTTGCCAGCGTGCTATCAGTCCACCCATCTCGCGCCAGCTGTAATCCTGCCATGACTTGCTGGCCCGATTGTAGCTGCGATAGGCAAGTCGCTCAGGTGAACGCTTGATACGCTGGATAAACAGACCATCCAGGGTCTCCGCCAGGTCAACCGATATCAGATCTTCAGTCCACTGGTTCAATGCCCCACCCCTCCACTCCTGTTATTATTTTGTAGGTGAATCCAATCACGAGCCCTGCCAGTTTAGTGTAGAATCCGCCTGAAAACACCCTTATAACGCTGCAATTGGTGGCATTAAGCAGCCAGGCAGCTAAACTTTACCGCCAGCCGAATTATCATGTCTGATCAGCAAAAGATGCACCGCCCCATTCGTAGTTTTGTATTACGACAGGGACGACTCACCCCAGGGCAACAGCGTGCCTTTGATGCCCTGTGGCCACTGTACGGTATTGAGTACACAGGCGAACCACTGGACCTGACAACCCTGTTCGGCAATGACAACCCCACCCTGGTTGAGATCGGGTTCGGCAATGGTGAGTCGTTGGCACAGATGGCAGCCGCTCACCCCGAGCAGAATTATCTCGGCATTGAGGTACATGGACCTGGCGTGGGTCATCTGTTGCTAAAGATTCAGGAGCTTGGCCTGACAAATATCCGCATTATGAAACATGATGCCATCGAGGTTTTAAACAACTGCCTGGCTGATGCCTCTCTGCAGGGGCTGTTTCTGTTTTTCCCTGATCCCTGGCATAAAAAACGCCACCACAAACGCCGCATTCTTAACCCCACCTTTCTCAAGCAGCTCTATAGGGTGATCAAGCCGGGCGGTTTCTTCCATGCCGCAACCGACTGGGAAGAGTACGCCGTGCAGATGATGGAGGTGCTTGGGGAGGCCAGTGAGCAGTTCCAGAACAGTGTGGGCAAGGGAAACTATACGCCCCGCCCCGAGTACCGCCCATTGACCAAGTTTGAGCAGCGGGGTCATAGGCTGGGACACGGTGTCTGGGATCTCATCTTCATCCGCCGGCCAGCCTGATAGTTATGAGCGGCCTGGAACTCAAACAGTTTGAAGGCCCCGGTCTGCTACCGATTGATCTCAAAATAGAGCCGGGTGAATGCGTGAGCCTGACCGGGGTTTCAGGTAGTGGCAAAACCCGTCTGCTGCGAGCCATAGCTGATCTTGATCCACACCAGGGCGATGCCCTGGTCGCAGGACAATCCATGTTGGGCATGCCCGCACCCGACTGGCGTCGACAGGTTGGCCTGCTGCCTGCAGAGAGTCACTGGTGGTGTGACCAGGTCGGCGAACATTTCACCAACCCGGCATCACAGCTATTGGGCGATCTCGGCTTAGATGGCGATTGTCTTGAGTGGCAGGTCTCCCGCATCTCCAGCGGAGAACGACAACGCCTCGCCCTCGCCCGATTGCTTGATCGGCAACCGACTGTGCTGCTGCTGGATGAGCCAACTGCCAATCTCGATCCCGAAAATACGGCACATGTTGAGCAGCTGATACTCCGCTACGCCAAAGCACACGGTGCCGCCGTTCTCTGGGTCAGTCATGATCCACTACAACGCAAACGGATCAGCCAGCGCCGGCTGCAGATAGTTGATAGCCGGATAATCGCGGAGGCCAGCGCATGACACTGATCCATCTCAGCACCGTTGATCTATCAATCGCCGCGTTGCTGGTCCTGGGGCTGGCAGGACTCTCCTGGAAACTGCAGCTCGGAGTTGAGCGACAACTGCTGATTGCGGCAATGCGTAGCATTGTGCAGCTGCTGTTACTCGGACTGGTCCTGAAAACCCTGTTCACTCATAACGCCCCGCTTCCAATCATAGCCCTGACCCTGTTCATGCTGGGCGTTGCTGGCTACGAAGTGATGGCGAGGCAGAAGAGGCGTTTCAAGGGGGCCTGGGGGATCGGTATCGGCACCCTCTCCATGTTCGTCTCCTCCTTCAGTATTACATTGCTGGCACTGCATCTGGTGATCCAGGTTGATCCCTGGTACACCCCGCAATACCTGATACCGCTACTGGGCATGTTGCTGGGAAATACCATGTCCGGGATGGCGATTGCCCTGGACAACCTGACGAAAAGCGCCTGGCAGGAGCGCGGCACAATAGAGGCCAGACTGATACTGGGTGATAACTGGAATATTGCCATTGGCGAGATACGCCGTGAGGCACTGCGTTCAGGTCTGATCCCTATTATCAACGCGATGGCCGCCGCAGGTGTTGTCAGCCTGCCCGGAATGATGACCGGGCAGATTTTGTCGGGAAGCCCACCGCTGGAGGCGGCAAAATATCAGATCATGATCCTGCTGTTGATTGCGGTCGGCACCGGGTTGGGGGCCATCGTGGCGGTCTGGATTGGGTCACGCCGTCTGTTTGATGAGCGCCAACGTCTGCGACTGGATCGGCTCTCAAGTCCCTAGCCTGCTCTTCAAGCGTCTTGTTTGCCGATGCGGAAATACCTTATTGCCATTCTAACACCCGGCCAATCGGCCGGGTTGACATAAGCCCTCTATAACAGGGGTAGAAAAACCAACGTTATCAAGAACATCCAGGTAACGATCCCAAGGCAGATAGTCGTATAGGTAATAGACGACACTTCCACCTCCTCATGCAGATGCATCATCCCGGCGATTCCATGGTAGACCAGACTAATCGACACAAGCAGACCGATCAGCACCATGCCAATCACAAAGGCAGGGTTAGGCACAAACAACGCAATGGAAGAGAACCACATTGGCATCGCTGCTATGGATGCCACCGCAAAGGTATCACGATATTCTGTACGGATACGGCGCGTCCCGGCGATACTTTTTATCGCCCAGGCCATCAGCGGCACGGTGATCAATTCAGCAACCAGGAACACTAGTGAACTGATTACCCAGGTGGCTCCACTTGCGGCCTCGAAGTAATTACCACCATAATCAAATCCAGCGTAAAGAATCATGGCTGGTGGCACAAAGGACATCGGCAACACCAGAAAGAGAAATAACGTAATGACCGATGGATGGACGCGCTCCACATCCTCCCAGCCGGCATGTGAAGAGAATATCATTCGGGCATAAGGGGAAATGACCATGGCGACCTCCTTGCAATTTTAAGTTCAGAAATTCATTGGGTTGTTTGGCGCCATCAAAAACATATGTAGCCAACCACTATTTTTCAGTCTCTAAAGATGGCCAGAATGTACTGCTGGCAAGCAATTGGTTTCGCTAAAATCAGTACCGATTCGCTCCCTCTTGATACCAAATACAACGGCAACTCGCACAAACCCTGTTTACGATTCAAACATAATCCCTACACCATGCATTACACAAACGAAAAATAATCAACCATAATATAACCATTCGTTATATTAAGAGATCGATATCGATGGATATAGAATTTGCACGTACATTTTTAAAGGTGGTGGATACCGGCAGTTTCGTTCGCGCAGCCAAGACACTGCATATCACACAAGCCGCTGTGAGCCGGCGCATCAGCACGCTGGAGAGCTATCTGGGATGTGACCTTTTTATACGCAACAAAGCGGGTGCATCCCTGACGCCCGCCGGAAAGCGATTTCTTCGCCATGCCGCCAGCATGGTGCAGACACTCGAGCGTGCCCGGCATGAAGTGGGGGTAGCTCGTTCATTTACGGGAGCATTGACTATTGGTGGACGCTTCGGACTGTGGGATGGATTACTTCTGCCCTGGCTAAACGCTATGAGCGAGAAGTTCCCTGATGTACAGCTAAGGGCTCAGATTGGTTTCGAGGAGGATCTGATGATGGATCTGGTCGATGGCTCTCTCGATATTGGTGTCATGTACACACCGCAAAGCCGCCCCTCTCTGCAGGTGGAACCCCTGATCAATGAGGAGTTAATCCTTGTAACAAGCGACCCGACAGAAATTCAAAAACCGAATCCTGATCGTTATGTTCATGTGGATTGGGGACCTGAATTTTTACTGCAGCTAGTTGGCAACTTACCTGAACTAAGCAGCCCACGTGTCATCGTAGGAATTAGCTGGATGGGCTTGAAACATATCCTAACGACCCATGGATCAGGTTTTTTCCCACACCGTCTGGTACAAACGCTTATCCAACAGAAGAGGCTATTTAAAGTAGAGACTGCACCCAGTTTTGAACTGCCTGCTTATGTGGTCTATCCAAGCAGACCGGAAAACCCGCTGACCTTGCCGATGGTCGATACACTGCATCAGGCATCTGCATCAGTGACGGCGGCCTTGGTGACCAATAACGTCCTTGATGAGCAATAACACACGCTCACAGAGCAAGCATCAAACAGCGGCCGACTCAGTGTAGATTCCATCCAATGGGGGGCTTGGGAATCAGCATCAACCCAGCCGCCGCATGCGCTGCAGCTTCATCAACAATATGACAAATGGTGTCCCATGTAGTATTAGATCAAAAATATCCAGGGGCCGAACCAGACGCCCATCAAATAACATCTTCAGTTTTTCCCAGACATGGGGTTCCGGGGTAAACGGCGCCAGCCCAAGTAACAGACAGGCCGCGATGATTAACACGAGGGAAAACTCATCAAGCCAGGCCACATCCACCTCCAATTAAGTAAGCACAGAAAATAACAATCCTTGAGTAGCTACAGCATACAAAAGCGCCTTTATTGCCGGGTCTTTTGATCTGCTTTATGCGTTGTATAGGGTAAAAAAACCGATGCCTATAAAGCCGATTCCAGCAATGTAGTGGAGATATTTAGCATTGATATATTCTGACAGTAAGCTACCCGCTAAAACACCAAAAGCGGACGCCACAATTAGAGCGGCCGAAGCGGCAATAAACACCGTATACTTGCTCACCTCTTTATCTGCGGCAAACAGCATGGTTGCAAGCTGCGTCTTGTCGCCTAACTCAGCAATAAATACGGATATAAAAATTGTTACAAATATTTTCCAATCCAAAACACTTCCCTACTCTGTTTCTTCAAGATAGTCAGTTTATCACCCGCCAAGAGCGCTACGAACTAATTCTGCATCTTTTCCAATACAGTCCGATAGAGTGCAGCATCTGCCTCACTGAAACAGCAGGCAATCAGCTCACTAAATCCTGCGGCCTTTTGCAGCTCTGCGAGCGCTATCTCGGCGGCCTCCCGTTTGGGAAAGCCATACACTCCGGTACTGATAGCGGGGAAGGCGATACTTTGCAGAACTTTCTCTCTGGCTAACTTCAGACTGTTTCGGTAGCAGGCTCGTAAAAGATCGGCCTCCCCCGCATCACCACCGCGCCAGATCGGGCCAACCGTGTGAATGACCCAGCCCGCAGGCAGATTAAAACCAGGTGTTATTTTGGCCTCTCCCGTGGCACAGCCACCCAGGGTACGGCACCAGGCCAGCAACTCAGGTCCGGCTGCACGATGAATTGCACCATCCACCCCACCTCCCCCTAGCAGACTGGGGTTGGCGGCATTAACTATCGCATCTACCGACAGGGTTGTTATATCGCCCCGTAAAATTGTGAGCTTACTCATCCATACCTCCTGACCACTCTCACCTCACCTTTTAATTATGTACTATAGAGGCCATGTCCTCGATTCTCCCACTGCTGATAATTGCTTTGCTGATCTGGTTCTGGCTAGATAGCGCCCGCGCGCGGGAGATAGCAACCGGCATCTGCAAGGCTGGCTGTGAAAGGAATAATCTGCAATTTCTTGATCAAACGGTGGCACTGAGACGTAGCGGTCTGCGCTGGACACGACAAGGCATTCGAATCCGACGTCTGTTTCAGTTTGACTATAGCGAGGAGGGAATGGGACGCCAGGATGGCCATGTCATCATGGTCGGTGTCCAGTTGGAGGAGTTCAGCCTGGGTCTGCCCAGCGGAGAAAACAAGGTGGTCGCCTTCAAACCACGACCACCGGATGACTAGGCTTGGCTATTTCACTACCTTGAGCGTAGGCCGATCCCGGGGTGGTTTGGGGTCATCATCTGGCGGAGTGTCATCATCCTCTGGTAACACCTCATCCGGAAACAGCATGCCCCTGCCATTCTCCCGCGCATAGATGCCCAACACGGCCTCCGGCGGCACAACCACATCCATGGGCGTACCACCAAAGCGGGCATTGAAAGTAATGTAGTCATTGCCAAGTTGCAGACCACGTACGGCCGTGGGGGTTACATTCAGAACGATACGTCCCTCTTCGACGAACTGGACTGGCACGACCACGTCTTCTTTTGCCGCATCAACCAGCAGGTGCGGAGTAAGATCGTTGTCCACCAGCCACTCATAGAGTGCGCGGATCAGATAGGGACGGTTGGAGGTCATCATGCAGGTCAGCGACGATCAGTCGCGCATCTCTCGCTCGACGGAAGAGAGGCTATCCTGGAATGACTCACGCTCAAACAGGCGAGCGGCATAATCCATTACCGGCTTACCCTGGGGAGGCATCTCAATACCCAACACAGGCAAGCGCCACAACAATGGGGCAATAGAGCAATCGACCAATGAGAAATCATCGCTCATAAAAAACGGCTTGTGGGTAAAGATAGGCGCCGCCGCAATCAGACTTTCGCGTAGCTCTTTACGTGCCTTTGTAGCACCCTTGCCACCACTGAGAATCTCTTCCATCTGGGTGTACCAGTCTTTACTGACACGGTGCATGTAGAGTCGTGAACTGGCACGTGAAACGGGATCAACCGGCAACAGGGGTGGATGCGGAAAACGCTCATCCAGATATTCCATAATGATACGGGATTCAAACAGGGTGAGATCCCGATCAACCAGGGTGGGGAGTGTACCGTAGGGATTCAGGTCCATAATATCTTCAGAGATATTCAGTGGATCGACATCCTTAATCTCAACAGTAATGCTCTTTTCAGCCAACACCAGACGTACACGATGACAATAGGGGCTACTCGGATCCGAGTACATAGTCATCACAGATCTTTTGTTCGCAACAACGGCCATACAAACCACTCCAAAATAGTATCAGGATCAAAAACGAAAAATCCGGAGCTCTAAAAGCAACGGGGGCGTACAGTATACATTAAACTGTACGCCCCCGGGTTAACGGATCTGCCACTTTTAGATCAGTGGATATCCTTCCAGTACTCTTTCTTCAACAGATAGGCCAGCACAAAGAAGATACCAATAAACAGCAGCACCCAGATGCCTAGCCGTTTACGTTCCAACTGGATCGGCTCAGCCACGTAGCTGAGGAAGGCTGTCAGATCACGCATGGCGCCATCAAACTCTTCCGCGCTCATTTTCCCTTTACCTGCCGCGCCCTCAACTGGGACCAATTCTTTGACTACCTTTTGGCCATCCACTTCTTCGTATACAGCCTTCTGCATTCCCTGCAGCTCCCACATCACGTGCGGCATGCCAACATCGGGGAACACCCGATTGTTGACGCCGAAGGGACGACTCTCATCTACATAAAAGCCACGGAGATAGGTATAGATGTAGTCTACGCCACGAGCGCGGGCGATTAGTGACAGATCCGGCGGAACCACGCCAAACCAGGCCAGAGCGTTGGCCGGATCCATGGCGATCTGCATAGTGTCACCGATCTTTTCGCTGGTGAACATCAGGTTCTCTTTCACCTCGTCCTCGGTTAGTCCCAGGTCACGCGCCATGCGGTTGTAGCGCTGGAACTTGGCCGAGTGGCAGCTCAGGCAGTAGTTGACGAAATACTTGGCACCACGCTGTAGTGATGCCTGATCAGAGACATCGATATCCGCATCGTCCAGGTGGATTCCGCCACCGGCTGCCAGACCCAATACAGGTGCCACAGCCAATAATAGTGCAACAATCAGCTTTTTCATTTGGTCACCCTCTCAGGAACAGGCTTGGTCTTGTCCATCTTGCTGTAGATTGGCATCAACAGGAAGAAAGCGAAGTAGAGCAGCGTACAGATCCGCGCCAACCAGGTCAGAAGAGGTGTGGCAGGCTGAGTGCCCAACCAGCCGAGTAGAACGAACACCACTACAAAAATCCCAATCGCGACTTTCACAATCATGCCCTTATAACGGACTGATTTGACCGGACTGCGATCCAACCAAGGGAGGAAGAACATCACCACAATAGCCGCACCCATCGCGATAACACCCGGGAAGGCAGAACCTGCCATGGATGGCACCGCGCGAAGAATGGCGTAGAAAGGTGTGAAGTACCAGACCGGGGCGATATGTAGTGGTGTCTTCAACGGATCGGCCGGATCGAAGTTCGGCGGCTCAAGGAAATAGCCACCCATCTCCGGGGCAAAGAAGACAGCCGCTGCAAAGAGGAAAAGGAAGCCCGCCACACCCGCGATATCTTTCACTGAGTAATAGGGGTGGAATGGAATACCATCTTTTGGAATACCATTTTCATCCTTATTTTTCTTGATCTCGATGCCATCAGGATTATTCGAGCCCACTTTGTGCAACGCCACGATATGAATAAACACTACCGCAGCCAACAGGAATGGCAGCAGGAAGTGCAACGCAAAGAAGCGGTTCAGGGTAGCGTCAGAAATGACATAATCGCCGCGAATCCACACACCCAAATCCGGGCCGATTACCGGCACAGCGGAGAACAGGTTGATAATCACCTGTGCACCCCAGTAGGACATCTGGCCCCAAGGCAATAGATAACCCATGAAGGCGGTCGCCATCATCAATACATAGAGCACCATGCCGATGATCCAGAGCAGCTCACGAGGAGCCCTGTATGAACCATAAATCAGGCCACGGAACATGTGCAGGTAAATGACGATAAAGAAGGCCGAGGCACCGGTAGAGTGCAGGTAGCGAATCAACCAGCCCCACTCCACATCACGCATGATGTATTCTACCGATCCAAATGCCAGCAGGGCATCCGGCTTATAGCTCATGGCCAGCCAAACACCTGTAAGGATCTGATTCACCAGTACCAGCATGGCCAAAGAGCCAAAAAAGTACCAGAAGTTGAAATTTTTCGGCGCGTAATACTCTGCCAGGTGCTCATTCCACACCTTGGTTACAGGGAAGCGCTCATCAATCCAGTTCATGAAACTCATCAGGCAGCTCCTCCATCATCACCCACCAATATCTGGGTATCCGTCAGGAACTGATAAGGGGGAATTACAAGGTTCGTTGGAGCAGGTACGCCGCTGTAGACGCGTCCTGCCAGATCAAAGCGCGATCCATGACAAGGGCAGAAGAAACCACCCACCCAGTCAGCACCCAGATCATGCGGCGCCACTTCGGGGCGGTAGGTTGGCGAACAGCCCAGATGGGTACAGATGCCAACCGCGACCAAGTAACCCGGTTTGCGCGAACGATGAGCATTCTTGCAGTATTCCGGCTGTTGTGGCTGATCAGAATTTGGATCAGCCAGCGATCCAACCAAACCTTCCATATCGGCCAAGTTCTTTTCAGTACGATGAACAACCCAAACCGGCTTGCCGCGCCACTTGACGCGCATCATCTGTCCAGGCTCAAGCTTGCCGATATCGGCTTCAACCGGCGCACCGGCGGCTTTCGCCTTTTCGCTTGGATTCCATGACTTTAAGAAGGGTACTGCGACAAAGCCAGCGCCCACGGCACCGACCACACTGGTTGCAGCCGTTAAAAACCGCCGCTTTTTTAGATCCACACTCATTATTTTAAGACTCCCGGAGTAGGCCGGACGCTAATTATCCCGGCCGAATCTTACCAGAATTGGCGCAGGAAAATCAGTATATGCTGATATTTACCCCTAAATAGACGGCGCATTCTCTTACATGCGTCGCCTGAGGTCAAGATTGACCTGCTTTTCTGGTCATTAATTCAGAATATGAATCAATCGGTCGCAATGTATCAGACCGGGTTAAATTCATCGATAAACTGGTGCGTCAGCACAAATTTTTTAGCCAGATGTTCACCTAATGCCTGCACACCATAACGCTCTGTCGCGTGGTGACCTGCAGCAATGTAATGAATACCCAACTCACGGGCAAGATGGGTGGTGGATTCTGATATTTCGCCGCTGATAAACAGATCCAGACCAGCTGCGGCGGCCTCGCTGATCGCATTTTGTGCTGCCCCGGTACACCAGCCAACACTCTGAACCAGCCGACTGTGTCCGCGGATCAAAAATGGAGTCCGATCCAAATGCTGGGCAATTCGGTCAACCAACACCTCAGGGGTAACCTCTGGCAACTCGCCCTGCCAGACTAATCCCTGATCCAGAGGGGCCGCATTGACAAACCCCAGTCGCTCGCCCAGCAGATAATTATTTCCAAGCGTCGGGTGTGCATCCAAAGGCAGATGATAGGCCATCATGCTAAGGCCACCATGGAGCAGCGAACGGATACGTCGCCCCTTGATACCGGTTAGGGGTGCGGGCTCCCCTCGCCAAAAATAACCGTGGTGCACCAGCAATAGATCAGCCTGCTGTTCAATCGCTGCCTCTATCACCGCCTGACTGGCCGTGACAGCGCTGGCAATATGCCCTATCTCTGGCTTACCCCCATCCACCTGCAAGCCATTTGGGCAATAGTCATCAAAGCGTGCCACGCCCAGCAGTTCATTGCAGTATTGTTCCAACTTTAAAAGTTCTATCATCAATAACTCAACCTATCCCTGATACAGGGGACGTAATAGAATAATTCAATATCTTTACTCCCGACAAAACAACCTGGCAGACACATGCATAAAGCCTTCACATATATTGCCACTTCCACCCTGGCAGGTGTAGCCGCCGCCTACATAGCGGTGTCACTCTTCACAACACCCACTCAGGAACTCTCCCCAACAACGCGATCAATATCCAGCCAGATCCACCAGGAAGGGCCTGTCTCCTATGCCAGTGCAGTACAACTGGCGGCCCCCGCTGTGGTCAACATCTTCACCGCCAAGGTCACCGTACAGAGAAGCAACTCTCTGTTCAATGACCCACTGTTTCAACGCTTCTTTGGCGATCGCTTTCAGAGCCAACCAAGAAAAAAACTCCAAACCAGCCTGGGCTCTGGCGTCATTGTTAGCAATAAGGGCTATATTCTGACCAACCATCACGTTATAGCGGATGCAGATGAGATACGCATTGTGCTCTCCAATGGCCGGACACTGGATGCCACTATTGCCGGCGTTGATCCGGATACCGATCTGGCGGTCCTGAAGACCGACACCAAAGATCTGCCAATCATCACCATCGGCGACTCTCAGGCCATTCAGGTGGGTGACGTTGTGCTCGCCATCGGCAACCCCTATGGGGTCGGTCAGACGGTCACAATGGGCATTGTCAGTGCGACAGGCCGGGATCAGCTCGGTATTAATACGTTTGAGAATTTTATCCAGACAGATGCGGCGATTAATCCTGGCAACTCAGGTGGTGCGCTGATCAATGCACACGGCGAACTGGTAGGCATCAACACCGCCATCTTCTCAAAGAGCGGCGGTTCCCAAGGCATCGGCTTTGCCATTCCTGTCACGCTCGCCAAAGGTGTAATGGAACAAATACTGAAAAAAGGACGTGTTGTACGTGGCTGGCTGGGGATAGCCGGGCAAGATATCACCCCGGAACTGGCCGAGTCTTTTGGCCTAAAAGAGCACAGCGGTGTGCTGGTTTCTGGCGTACTAAATGGTGGGCCAGCTGACAAGGCCGGCATTCAGCCCGGCGATGTCATTGCCAAAATTGACGACAAGGTACTCACCCGCTCCCATGACATCCTGAATATCATCGCCGCCGTCCCACCGGGCGAAAAAGTTAATATTCAGGGCTGGCGCGATGGCGCATCTTTCGATATTGATGTCGAAGTCAGCGAGCGCCCGAGGATCCAGAAGAGCGAGTAGCGCCCCACCCCCACGGGCGGTGGCTTACCAAGCAGGAAGACCTATTTCAGGCGATATTCTGCAGAGCGTGCGTGGGCAGTAAGACCCTCGCCCCGGGCCAATACCGAGGCTGTTTTGCCGAGGGTATCGGCACCAGACTCAGAGACCATGATCAGGCTGGATCGCTTCTGGAAGTCATAGACACCAAGTGGCGATGAAAAACGTGCCGTGCGAGATGTGGGCAGCACATGATTGGGCCCCGCGCAGTAATCACCGAGCGGCTCAGAGGTATAGCGCCCCATAAAGATCGCCCCGGCGTGCTGAATCTGCTCCACTAGGTTGAGTGGATCCTCCACAGAGAGCTCCAGATGTTCTGGTGCAATGTAGTTGGAGATCTCACACGCCTCATCCATATCTTTGCAGACAATCAATGCACCACGCTCTCGCAGGGCCGTTGCAATAATCGGCTCACGCTCCATTGTGGGTAGCAGTCGATCAATACTGGCTTTAACCTGGGCTACAAAATTCGCATCCGGTGAGATCAGGATCGATTGCGCATCTTCATCATGTTCAGCCTGCGAAAACAGATCCATGGCCACCCAGTCCGGGTTGGTTTTACCATCGCAGACCACCAGTATCTCAGAGGGCCCAGCGACCATGTCGATACCAACCTGGCCAAACACCGCACGCTTGGCAGTGGCCACATAGATATTACCTGGGCCAACAATCTTGTCGACAGCGGGTATCGACTCAGTACCATAGGCCAGCGCAGCAATAGCCTGGGCTCCACCCACGGCAAATACCCGATCCACGCCACAGATGTGTGCAGCCGCCAGGACCAGCTCATTCAATTCGCCACCCGGGGTCGGCACCACCATAATCAGTTCCCTGACGCCGGCCACTTTTGCGGGCAGTGCATTCATCAGAACAGATGAGGGATAAGCGGCCTTTCCACCCGGCACATAGAGTCCCACCCGGTCGAGTGGCGTTACTTTCTGACCGAGCAGGGTGCCATCGGCCTCCTGATAGCTCCAGGATTCACCTTTCTGCTTTTCGTGATAGACCCGTACCCGATCCGCCGCATGCTTGAGAGCCTTCTGCTGTGCTTCAGGCAAGTTATTCCAGGCTTGCTCCAGACGCGCCAGGGGCACCTCGAGATCATTAGCCGTGGCCGCCTTCCAGCCATCAAAGCGATTGGTGTACTCCAGCAATGCCGCATCGCCGCGCTGGCGAATAGCGAGGAGTACCTCATTGACGATATTATTCACTGACGCATCGGATACAGACTCCCAGGCCAAAAGCTGGTCGAGCTGCTGCTGAAAATCACTATCAGAAGTAGAGAGTTGGCGTATTTCGGACATGGTCAATCCAGGATTAAAAAAAGAACTATGTAACTATTAACTAGGGCCTCTCGCTGCTTAGGCTGCCTTGCCAATCGCTTCCTGCAATGCATCCAATAACTGCATGACCGTAGCATGCTTCATCTTCCAGGCAGCCTTGTTGACTACCATACGGGAGCTGATATCAGCAATATGCTCCAGTGGGACCAAACCGTTAGCCTTCAGCGTATTGCCACTCTCAACCAGATCAACAATCAGATCAGACAGGCCCACCAGCGGGGCAAGCTCCATTGATCCGTAGAGCTTTATAATCTCTACCTGCTGCCCTCTGGCCGCAAAAAAACGCCTGGCCGACTCAACATACTTGGTCGCTATACGCAGGCGGTCACCCTCCAGGCTCGCACCGGCCGCACCAGCCACCATCAGCCGACAGCGGGCTATCTGCAGATCCAGCGGTTCATAAAGCCCTTCTCCGCCATGCTCAAGCAGTACGTCTTTGCCTGCCACACCAAGATCCGCCGCGCCCCACTGTACATAGGTGGGCACATCGGTTGCGCGAATAATCACCAGCTTCACATTGGGGTGATTGGTATCCATGATCAGCTTTCGGCTGGTCTCAGGATCATCGGTTGGCGTAATTCCCGCGTGTGCCAGTAACGGCAGGGTCTGCTCAAATATCCGCCCCTTGGAGAGGGCGATAGTAATCGGGGTTTCAAAATTCATAACGTATCCAGTCTGCTATCCAAAAAGAAACCCGAAGCTATTTCGGTACCCGGCGGATCTGGGCACCCAGCCCTGCCAGTTTCTCTTCGATGTTTTCATAACCCCGATCAATATGATAAATGCGATCAACGATAGTCTCACCCTCAGCCACGAGGCCTGCCAGCACCAAGCTGGCTGAAGCACGAAGGTCGGTTGCCATCACCGGGGCACCCGTCAGGCGCTCAACACCGGTAATGATAGCGGTATTCCCTTCAAGCTTGATATTAGCGCCCATGCGCTGCATCTCCTGGACATGCATAAAGCGATTCTCAAACACGGTCTCAGTGATGGTACTCACCCCTTCTGCAACACAGTTCAGTGCAGTGAACTGGGCCTGCATATCAGTAGGAAAAGCCGGATAGGGAGCTGTATGAATATCAACTGAGCGCGGCCGCCGACCGTGCATATCCAGCGTAATCCAGTCACTGCCTATCTCGATTTCAGCACCTGCCTCACGGAGTTTGTGAGTAATTACTTCGACCAGCGCAGGCTGGGTATCACGCACCCTGATTTTACCACCCGCAATGGCAGCGGCCACCAGATAGGTGCCGGTTTCGATACGATCCGGCAACACATCGTAATGTGTTCCGATTAGTCGATCGACACCTTCAATGGTGATGGTATCCGTTCCAGCGCCCGTGATCTTGGCACCCATTTTGTTCAGGCAATCCGCCAGATCCACCACCTCCGGCTCACGAGCGGCATTCTCAATCACCGTCTCACCCTCAGCCAGGGTGGCCGCCATCATGAGATTTTCGGTGCCGGTCACCGTCACCACATCCATCAGCAGGTGCGCACCTTTCAGTTTTTTGGCCGAAGCGCGTATATAGCCATTCTCCACTTCGATCTTGGCCCCCATGGCGCGTAGACCTTCGATATGGAGATTGACCGGACGGGAACCAATTGCGCAACCACCAGGCAGGGAGACATCCGCGCGACCAAACCGGGCCAGCAGGGGACCAAGCACCAGAATGGATGCGCGCATGGTCTTCACCAGCTCATAAGGTGCATGAAAATCCCGTATGCTGCTGGTATCAGTCTCGATACAGAGCTTTTCATCCACCACCAGCTGAACACCCATGTAGCCCAAGAGCTCCATCGTAGTGGTGATATCATGCAGGTGGGGCACATTCCCGATCGTAACCGGGCCATCGGCCAAAAGTGTGGCAGCAAGGATCGGCAGCGCCGCATTCTTGGCTCCGGCAATGCGTACATCACCCGATAAAGGAGCACCACCCGTGATAATCAGTTTATCCATCTATAAAGAACCATTGTTACCGCGCACACGCTGTGCAGCGCCATAAAGACAAAAACACAAGGGAACTGACTATTCTATGAAAAAAAGAGGAGGACGGAAAGAAAAGAAGCCAGGAGATGCGATCACGCACTCTTGGGCTCTTCAACCAAGAGCAGATTTTCCACATTACTCAAACGCGCTATACCGAGTAAATCATCAGAAAGCGCCCGAAACCGGACGTTAACCCCTCGTTGCTGAGCCCGCTCCTGCACCTCCAGTAACAGCACAAGTCCCGAGCTATCCACATCTCTCACCTGCTCCAGATCAACAATCAGTTGCCCTGCCCCCTGCAGCTGCTTATCAATCTGACCCAGCAGTGAGGTCACATTAGCAAAAATCAGATCACCCTCAAGGCGCAGCACGCCCTGATCATCCATTGTAGCCAGTGTCGAAGTCATTCAATTTTTCTGCTGATTGCGCTGTTCAAGCTTCTCAATCAGCCCGGACAATTTGTAGCGTCTAATCTGCGAGGCAAAGGAGGTACGGTAATTGGACACCAGGCTGATGCCATCAATAGAGACATCGTAAACCAACCACTCCTCACCCTTCATGTAGAGACGATAATCGATAGGGATAGGCAAAGCGCCTGATGCCTTGACCTCGGTATTTACCATGGCCTCTGAGCCAACCGCCTCCTGACGACTGGGCAGGTAGGCAATCTCTTCCCCAGAATAGCTAAGCAGAGCAGTAGCATAGGTCCTCACCAGAAGCTGGCGAAAGGCGTTGATAAAAGCCTCTTTTTCTTCCGGCTTGGCTCTTGGCCAGTACTTCCCCAGCACCATCTGCGACATGCGCTGAAAATCAAACCGTGGCAAAACGATATACTCAACCAGATCGTAGATCTTGCCCGGAGAAGCCTGAAGCTCCTGCTTACGGCTCATCAATTCACCCAGGATCTGATCTGACGTCTGACGCACCACCTGCTCGGGCATCACGGCAGCAAACACAGCCCCCGTCTGGAGCAAAAGAACCAGCAACCAACTCAATACAAATAAACGCTTATTCAACTTTATTACCCTCTTCTGCCTTGCTGAACAGGAATTGTCCGATAATCTCTTCCAGAACCAGGGCAGACTGAGTCAGAGAGATTTCTGATCCTTCATGCAGATATTTTTCACTACCACCAGGATCGAGGCCAATATACTGCTCACCTAACAGGCCTGCTGTGAAGATCTTGGCAAAGCTGTCTTCTGGCAAGACGTTATATTGCGACTCTACCCGCAGGGTCACCACCGCTTCATAGGTCTTGCGATCAAAGCTGATATTGCTCACCCGGCCGATCCTTACACCGGCCATAGTCACTGGTGAACGCACCTTCAGACTGCCTATATTATCAAATCGGGCAATCACTTCGTATCCATCACCATTGCTGGAGCTACTCAGATTACTGACCTGCATGGCCAGGAAGAAAAACGCGACCAGACCTGCCGCCATGAAGGCACCGACCAGAATCTCTATCGTCCTGTTGTGTATCATTCATCAATCCCCGAACATCAGTGCCGTCAAAATAAAATCCAGTCCCAATACCGCCAGCGACGAGTGAACCACCGTCCGCGTGGTCGCCCGGCTGACACCCTCAGAGGTCGGGATGGCATCAAAACCTTGGAAAAGCGCAATCCATGTACACACTATGCCAAACACCACACTCTTTATAGCGCCATTGAACACATCTTCATGCAGATCAATTTTAGCCTGCATCTGGGCCCAGAAGGCACCATCATCAACACCCAGCAGACCCACGCCTACAAAGTAACCGCCAATTATACCCAGCGCACTAAACAGCGCTGCCAGCAGCGGCATAGAGATAAATCCGGCAAAAAAACGCGGTGTCAGCACGCGCCTGATCGGATCAACCGCCATCATCTCCAATCCCGATAGTTGTTCGGTGGCTTTCATGAGGCCGATTTCTGCGGTGAGCGCAGAACCAGCCCGTCCCGCAAACAACAACGCGGCAACCACCGGACCCAACTCCCTGACCAGGGAGGCCGCCACCATAACCCCCAGCGTCTGCTCTGCACCAAACTGGGAGAGGATATAGTAACCCTGCAAACCCAACACCATGCCAACAAACAGGCCAGAAACGCTGATAATCAATATAGACAACACGCCGACGGAATAGATCTGTTTGGTGAGCAAACCCGGCCTGGGAAAAAGATCCGGCAAACCGCGGCAAATACCCAACAACAGCAAGTGGCCGCGCCCCAGCCGCTCCAGAATGCCGATACCAACCTGTCCTAAGCGCGCCAGAGAATTTAACATGATGATCCCAGCAGGTCGGCTGCCAGCTCCTCTGCCGGATAGTGAAACGGCACAGGGCCATCCGCCAGTCCCTGCATAAATTGACGGGTCCAATCGGAACTGGAGTTCATCATCGCGTCGGGCGCACCCGATTCAATCACCTTGCCATTTGAGATCACATAGATCAGATCGGCGATGGCCGCCGTCTCCTGCACATCATGAGAAACAATGATGCTGCTGATTCGACTCGCATCATTCAGGGCGCGTATCAACTCAACCAGGACCCCCATCGAGATGGGATCCTGTCCAGTGAAAGGTTCGTCGTACATGATCATCATCGGATCCAGCACCATGGCACGAGCCAGTGCCACCCTGCGTGCCATTCCACCGGATAGCTCACTGGGCATCAGGTCCCGGGCACCGCGCAGACCAACTGCTTCCAATTTCAGTAACACCAGCTTGCGCAACATGGAGGGTGTAAGATCGGTATGCTCCCTTAAGGGGTAGGCCACATTCTCGAATACGCTGATATCGGTCAGAAGCGCGCCACTTTGAAACAGCATGCCCATACGCATCCGCAGTCTGTACAGATCCCGATTACTCAGGCGATGAATATCCTGACCATCAACATGGATGGTACCGGCAGATGGGCGCAACTGCCCACCGATCAGCTTCAGCAAAGTGGTCTTGCCGGTCCCGCTCGGCCCCATGATGGCAGTTACTTTTCCACGGGGTATATCAATATCCACGCCATCGAATATAACCCGACTTCCGCGCGAAAAACGCAGCCCCCTGATTCGGACCAAAGGCTCTTGCTTGTCAGCAGATTCCACCATCACTCAACCACTCTCACTCATCCACTCCATTGAATTTACTGGCGCGCCCATAGGCAAAGGGGCATTCTCACCTTTTGCAAACAACAGCGTCAAGCCTGATAGGTACTCGTTAACGTTGCATCCCGGCAATAAGCTGCCAGAGTGTTGCTGCATCCCGCATCACTTTGACTTCAGGCGGCGCCCCTGAAATAAACAGGCAAACAGAGGGCATCGCGGCAAATTGCTCAATCAGTGCGTCAAAAACCAAACGTAGCCGATGCAAATCACGCCCTACCTCGCTCGACACCAAAACACACAATGTTGCCCTGTCGCCAGCCAACTGCACCTCCGGATCAACTGAAGGGCACGCAGGTGTGGCGAGAAACGCCTCGTCACCCAGCAGGACCCGTAACTGTGTGCACAACCGCTGTGGCAATGCAGACCAGGAGACCACACCGGCCAATCGTTCACCCAACGCAGAGACACAACACTGCAACTGGATCAACACCTGGCTATCCGCCGCCTCTATACCGGTGACATCCAAGATAAATCGGAATGTATCTGACACATCCGCATACCAACTTCTAAACAGTTCGCTGTCTCCAGACATCCAGTCAGCGGCAGGCAACAACACTTGGGGAAACGCATTGGCATAGTAGGTCAACCGCCACTCAGACGGCAGATCGTCCGGATAGAACTGCTCACACCATTCGGGGTGATCCCACCCCATCGAACCAATAATCATGCGCATACACCACCACCCGTTCTGAGGCTGGCCTGAGGATGCGTCATATGACCAGTTCTCACCTAACTGACCTCACGCCGCTGCAGCCAGGAGAGCAACAGCAATCCAGGCAGTGCGATCAATGTGCAGAACAGGAAGAAACCGAACCACCCCATTGATTCAACCATAAATCCGGTTGGCGCCGCCGCCATCACCCGGGGTATCCCCATAAAACTGGTCAGCAGCGCATACTGAGTGGCCGTAAACCGCTGATTGGTCAAACTGGCCATGAAGGCAATATAGGCAGCTGTACCCATCCCCCCACTCAGATTCTCAAAAGCGATCACCGCAGCCAAACCGCCCAGGTTGTTACCCAGCAAGGCGAGTAACGCGAAGCCGGCTGTAGAAACTCCCTGCAAAACACCAAAGCTCCAGAGCGCGCGAAAAATACCCAGGCGTAAAATGAGTACCCCCCCCAGCAAGCCCCCCAGGATCGTCGCCGAAAATCCAAACAATTTTACCACTGTGCCGATTTCACTTTTACTGAAACCGATATCGAGATAGAACGGCGTGGTCATATGCTGCGCCATCGTATCGCCGATCTTGTAGAGCAGAATGAAAAGCAGAATCAGCAGGGCATCACGACGACGAAAGTACTCAACAAACGGTTCCACCACCGCTTCACGCAAGGTTCGCGGCTGGCCCTGCGGCTCATCCGGCTCAGGAGACAGCAGCGTAGTCGCCAAGCCCAATAGCATGACCCCGGCCATGACCAGATAGACCGAACGGAAGCTGATGAGATCGGACATGATCAACCCGCCTCCCGAGGCAAGCAACATCCCCAATCGATAGCCATTGACATAAAAAGACGCCCCCAGCCCCTGTTCCTCATCCGTGAGGCTCTCACGCCGGTAGGCATCCACTACAATATCTTGGCTGGCGGAAAAAAAAGCCACCAGGAGTGCCGCCATCGCCAGGGTTAACGGACTGGTAGCTGGCTGGGAAAAGGCCAGTAACACGAGGGAGAGTATCAGTACCAGCTGCACCAAGAGCAGCCAACCGCGCCTCCGCCCTAACCGTGAAGGGGTATAGCGATCAAACAATGGAGCCCAGAGAAACTTCAGGGTGTAGGGCAAGCCAACAAAAGCAAACAGTCCGATTGTGGAGAGATCCACCCCCGCATCGTTCATCCAGGCCTGTAACAGCGATCCAGTAAGCAGCAACGGCAAACCGCAGACAAAGCCGAATAGCACATGCACCAGCAGGCGGCCGCTGGTTAATACATTCAACATATCCATCACGGGGGAATTCACTATCGCTCCATGCCCTGTCTGCTACCGAAATTGGCCTACCGCCTCCCCCGGAAAAACGCAAAGTATAACCCAACCAAAAGCGGATATCGGAAAGAGCCCTTGCATATTGAACCCGCTGCACGGAAAATTCGCTCGACAATTCCGGGAGTAACCATGCAAAACTATCAAAAAGATTTCCTCGATTTCGCCCTTGATGTGGGCGTACTTCGCTTTGGACAATTCACCCTGAAGTCAGGACGTATCAGCCCTTACTTTTTTAATGCCGGCCTGTTTAACAGCGGGTCGAGCCTGGCGCGGCTAGGAAAATTCTACGCTCAGGCCATTGTCAATTCCGGCATAGCTTTTGACGTACTTTACGGTCCCGCCTATAAAGGCATTCCACTGGCCGCCGTTACCGCCGCCGCACTCTACGACCAGCATGGCATCGATATCCCCTACGCTTTCAATCGCAAGGAGGCAAAAGATCACGGGGAAGGTGGTAGTATTGTGGGCCATCCACTGGAAGGACGCATCATGATCATTGATGATGTGATCACCGCAGGTACTGCCATCCGGGAATCCATGGATATCATCGAAGCACAGGGGGCAACACCGGCGGGCGTGGTGATTGCCCTTGACCGACAAGAGCGCGGCAAGGGGGAACGCTCCGCCATCCAGGAGGTCGAAAAAGATTACAACATGCCCGTCGCAGCCATCGTTCGACTTGAGCATCTGGTCGATTACCTGGCTGCAAAAGAGGATGCCAAAGAGTCGCTGGAACTGATCCAGTCCTATCGTGATCAGTATGGAGTGTGACCGATTGACTTTACACAGCACAAAATCTGTCTGATAGTGCTACTAAACTAGATGGCAGATTACTAAATATCGAGACACCCAAGGGATCATGAACAGAGCTAACAGACTATTCAAAGGCTTTCTTGCAGTTGCTGCGCTTTTCGCCATGCAGGCTGAAGCTAGCAAGATCTATCGCTGGGTAGATGCGGAAGGTAAAGTCCACCTCTCTGATAAAGTACCGACGGAATACTCCAAAAATGCACGCTCTGTCCTCAGCGAATCCGGCCGTGAGGTTGACCGCGTCCAGAAGGCCAAGACTGAGGAAGAGATTGCCAAGGAGCAAGAGCTGGAAAAGCTGCGGGCAGAACAGCAGCGCCTGATTGAGATTCAACGCGCCAAGGATCAAGTGCTGCTCCGAACCTTCCGCACGGAAGATGACCTGCTGATGGCCCGCAATGGCAAACTGACCGCTATCGACTCCAATATTCATGTGATTCGCGGCAATATCCGACGCATGAAAACCCGTCTAGCCGAGATGCAGCAGAGCGCCGCCTCCATGGAGCGCCAGGGGCAATCCCTTTCTACCAACCTGCTCAAAGATATTGAGCACACCCGTACTCAGCTGAAAGACAGCTACACCACGATCATTCAGAAGGAACAGGAAAAGGAAGTGATCCGAAATGTCGCGGCCAAGGATCTGGCAAGATTCCGCAGCCTGAAAAATCTGCGCGACGAGAATGCCGACCCTCAACTCACGGCGAAGAAAGACCGTTCGCTCCTCGATACCGTGGTCATCTGCTCTGACGATCCGGCCTGTGACAAGGCCTGGGAGAAAGTCGAGGAGTACGTCAGAAAATATGCCACTACCCGACTGCAGATGCTCAGTGATGTGATCATCATGTCAGCAGCTCCTGTCAAAGATGAAGACATCAGCCTGACCGCCTCACGTATCCGTTACAAGGATCGGCCGGGCGCAGAGCTGTTTATGGACCTGCAGTGCAAACCCTCCCCGCGCGGAGCTGACCTGTGCCAAACAGAGCAGATCGAACAGATACGCGTCGGTTTCAAACAATACCTGGCCGATTCACTCAACCAGTAACCTCAGCTTTATCAGGCGGCTGCTTGGAATAACGCCCGCTCCAGAATGGCCCATTGCTGCTCCCAACCCAGGGTGGGAGAGGTCTTGAACCGTGTCCTGAGAAATTGATGCATCCGCCCCTCAATCAGTGACAGCATCAGGGCAGCGCCACCCTCTGCATCTACACAGACCACATCATCACGCAGACGCGATTCCCTGAGTATTTGACGTAACTGCGTCTCAAGGCGGGCAAAAAACTGCTCAACACGCAGATGCAACCGTTCTGTCTCACCGACCAGCGCATCGCCGAGCAGCACGCGGGTGATACCCGGATTACGCTCGGAAAAGGCCAGCAGCAGATAAAGGAGTTTTGCACAACGCGCGCGGGTCTCCCGTTCACCCTCCAGTATCTGATTGATACGCGCAAACACCGACTCTTCTGCGAAGCCGATCAATCCCTCAAACATTTTCGCCTTACTGGCAAAATGCCGATAAAGCGCAGCCTCTGATACGCCCACTGCCCGCGCCAGTGCGGCCGTGGTAATTCGTTCCCCCGGACTGCGCTCCAGCTCAGCGGCCAGCGACTCAAGGATCATCTGTTTGCGCGACACCTTCTGATTCATCAGGAAAAACTCAGCGACGCTTGATCAAGGTACCAATACCCTGATCAGTAAACAGCTCCAGCAAGACCGCATGCTTGACCCTGCCATCAACAATCACCGACGAGTTAACACCGGCGTTGACCGCGTCCAGTGCACATTTGATTTTAGGTAACATGCCACCGTAGATCGTTCCGTCAGCAATCAACTCATCAACACGCCCGGAGGTCAGCCCGGTCAGAAGATTACCCTCTTTATCCAGCAGCCCCTGGGTGTTGGTCAGCAGGATAAGCTTTTCCGCCTGTAACACCTCGGCCATTTTCCCCGCCACCAGATCAGCGTTGATATTGTAGGAGCGGCCATCATCCCCCACACCAATCGGGGCAATCACCGGGATAAAATCACCACCTACCAACATATCCACAACGGCCTTGTTGATACTGGCCACCTCACCCACATGACCGACATCGATGATCTCAGGCACCTGTAGCTCCGGGGCGGTTCGCTTAACAACCAGCTTCCGCGCATGGATCAGACCACCATCCTTACCCGTCAAGCCAACAGCAGATCCCCCGTGCTGATTGAGTAGATTTACGATCTCTTTGTTAACCTGACCACCCAGCACCATCTCCACAACATCCATGGTTTCGCTGTCGGTGACCCGCATACCCTGAACAAACTCGCTCTGCTTACCCAGACGCGCCAGCAGATTACCGATCTGTGGTCCACCGCCATGCACCACCACGGGGTTGATACCAACCAGCTTCATCAACACGACATCACGGGCAAAGCCATCCTTCAGCTCGGCTTCTGTCATTGCGTTGCCACCGTATTTGATTACTACAGTTTTACCGCGAAAGCGTTTGATGTAGGGGAGCGCCTCGGTCAGTACGTGGGCCACATTATGCGCAGATTCTGGAGATAAACTCATTTTACAGTTCACTATTGAATAATAATTTTAAACACGCCAAGCAGACTTGCATTGGCATCACCTGATCGAGTGCAAGGGATCCATCCATCACCGGTTAACGAAAAACTGGCCACCTAGAAGGGGGGGGTGATACCTGGCTCCGCGCCTAACAGCCAATCATGGAACTGTTGCTGTATCCGTTTTAGTGAGGTCTCAGTATCCGCTTCAAAACGGAACACGAGCGATGGCGTTGTGTTTGACGGCCTGACCAGTCCCCAGCCATCTTCAAACTCGATACGCAATCCATCGATATCCACCAGCTTGGCGTCTGCGAAGTTGACCTGCTCAGCCAATTTATCCATCAGAGCAAAATTATCACCCTCATTGGGGAAACTCATACTCAGCTCCGGCGTCGATACACTTTCCGGCAGACCTGCAAACACTTCCGTTACCGATACCGGCTCTACAGAAAGTAGCTCCAGCAATCGGGCGCAAGAGTATAACCCATCATCAAAACCGTACCAGCGCTCCTTGATAAACAGGTGACCACTCATCTCACCCGCCAACAGCGCCCCTGTCTCCCGCATCTTCGCCTTGATCAGCGAGTGACCCGTCTTCCACATGATCGGTCGACCGCCGTATGAGAGTATCTCGTCGGCCAGATGGCGGCTTGATTTGACATCATAGATGACATCGGCACCCGGTTGCCTGGAGAGGACATCGCGTGCCAGCAGCATGAGCAGTCGATCCGGCCAGATTATCTTGCCATTGGCATCAACCACGCCCAACCTATCACCATCGCCGTCGAATGCCACCCCAAGATCGGCCTTGCGATCTCGGACGGCATTAATCAGATCAGCCAGGTTCTCTGGTTTGCCTGGATCCGGATGATGATTGGGGAAGTCACCATCAACTTTGCAAAAGAGTGGCGTCACATCGCAACCCAATGCCTGAAATAGGGCCGGAGCAACAACGCCAGCGACACCATTTCCGCAATCCACCACCAGTTTGAGAGGACGGCTCAGTTGTACATCATCGACAATGCGCTCAATATAATCCGGCAACAGATCCTGCTCATGCAGCACTCCCTGACCCTGCCGCAGATTTCCACTCTCTATGCGCTTGCGTAAATTGGCAATCCCTTCACCCGAGAGTGCAGTACCGTTTATTACAATCTTGAGACCATTGTAGTCGGATGGGTTGTGGCTACCCGTAATCATGACCCCGGATTTAGTACCCAGGAAATGGGTGGCAAAATAGAGTACCGGTGTAGGCACCATGCCAATATCCAGTACATCACAACCACTCGCCTGCAAGCCGTCACTGAGCGCCTTACTGAACGCACTGCCAGAGTGCCTTCCGTCCCGCGCCACAATCACAGTCTGTTGTGATTGATCCTGGGCCTCACTGCCTATCGCCCGACCCAGCTCAAAAACTATACGCTCATTCAGTGTTTGACCAACCACACCACGGATATCATAGGCCCTGAAAATAGAGGTCGGTAGTGCACCAAGCTGTTCACTGTAGCTTGTCTCGGAGCCGTCCAGACTATCATCGAGACTTTCAAGATCAGGAAGAAGTGTCTCGTTAGTACTTGCAGCAGGCGTACTCTCTGATACCGGCGGCGCTTTACGTGCAGATTGCTGCCACACTTGCCTTATGAGCCCAAACACATGGCCAAACTCTTCCAGCCGGGGCTGATTTATCCGGCCAACCGTGCCACTTTTCAGCACATCCACCAAAGCAAACATCGATTCCAGATCTTCACGCATGGCCTGCTTGAAGTGCCTTGACTGTAACAGGATCACGCCAATAATCAGCAGCGCGGAAAGAGCAATAACGGCCAGAATCAACAGCTGAGTTTCACCCAACCAATTCACGGCGCCAGGGGCAAATGCCACCTGCCAGATGCTGCCTGCAATAACTGAAGAGCCAGCCGCCTGACTAGCCGGATTACCCACCGCTGTAATTACTACCGGCACACCTTTGACAATCTGTTGCAACTCAACACGGCCATCGATTCCCGATAGCGTGGAAAGCGCTTTTTCCAGCCAGGAGTATGGATAGGAGACATGCAGCACACCGAGAACCGGACCACCCGTCTCAGAAAAGACAGGGACAGCCAATGCAATATGCTGCTGGGTCGTGCCGATTTGATGAACCTCTGCAGCAGAGGGGGCAGCACTTCGCTCCACACTCCGCAGCATATCCAGCGATGCATAACTGAAGGGGGGATTACTGTCAGCTTCCAGCTGATCCCAGCCCTTTGGCAACAGGCGTACCTTGAGGGCATCCGTTAATAACCGCTGGAGTTGCTGCTCCTGGTCATGCAATGCGGCGATATCCTCACTTATTAAGGGATTGATGAGCTCCTGTTTTGCCGCCAGCCCGATTAGCAAGTCTCTCTGTGACGCCAGACGATCAGAGATCCCCTCTGCCAGGCTTTTAGCGATAACCTGAAGTTGTTTCTGGTTAGCCTGCTGACTCTGCTGAACCTGAAAAAAAAGGATCACGGCAGCTGCAAGCAATAAAATGGTAAGCGTCACCAGGGCCGCAATATTAAAATAGCGGCCAGCGCTCCCAACGACAGCTACAACTTTCGTCGCAGGTGCAGCCATCTCCTCTTCAGTCACCGTTTTTTTTCTTTTTAGCATAACTGCATCCCTGACTCTCCTCTGATCAATTGATGCATCAACCGATCTACAGTGCAATTTTTCTACTATTTACAACATCAGACAGAGGCAACGCAATTTGTGGATGCCAATTTGTGCTCAGTGCCTTCCGGAATGACCAAAACCACCACTGCCTCTCTCTGTCGCACGAAACTCTTCAACTATCTCAAATTCTGCCCTGACCACTGGAATAACAACCAGCTGTGCAATACGTTCGCCAACCTCAATGCGGAAGAGATCACTGCCACGGTTCCAGCAAGAGACAAAAAGCTGTCCCTGGTAGTCCGAATCAATTAACCCAACCAGATTCCCCAGGACGATACCATGCTTATGCCCTAGCCCTGAACGCGGAAGAATGACTGCGGCCAGCTTGGGGTCTTCAACATGAATCGCCATGCCCGTTGGGATGAGTTGGGTCTCACCCGGCCCAATCTCCATGGACTGATCCAGCATGGCACGTAAATCCATACCGGCAGAACCTTCTGTGGCATAGGCTGGCAGGGGAAACTCTGTACCCAGACGGGTATCAAGTATTTTAAGCTGTATGTCTGTTTTCATATTGTTCCGCAATCAAACTCACCAATTGTTGTGCCAGGGACTCTTTGTCTGCCATCGGCAGGGCAATCTGCCCTCCTTCCCATATCAGAGTCAAGGCATTTTGATCCCGCTCAAAACCACCCTCCGCTCCCCCTACGAGGTTGGCAGCAATCATATCTACCCGTTTGGCAATCCGTTTCTTCTCCGCATACGCCTCCGGTGACTGCGTCTCTGCGGCAAAGCCAACAGTAAAGGGGGCATCCGGCAAAGCCGCCACAGCCGCAAGGATATCGTTATTGCGTACCAGATGGATCTCCATCTGCTCGTTGTTCTTCTTGATCTTCTGATCAGCCACCACGTCAGGACGGTAGTCAGCCACCGCCGCACAACCGACAAAAATATCACACCCTGCTACCCGCTGGAGTACCGCTTGCTCCATCTCTCGGGCGGTTTCAACATCAATACGATTAACGCCTGACGGTGTCGTCAATATAACCGGCCCCGCAACCAACTCGACGCTGGCACCCAGCGCAACAAAGGCCTTGGCCAGGGCGAATCCCATCTTTCCAGAGCTGCGGTTGCCGATAAAACGAACCGGATCAATCGGCTCTCGGGTAGGACCCGCGGTCAGGAGTACCCGTACACCGCTGAGCGATCCCGATGAAAAATGGGCCGCTAACTGCTGAGACAGCATTTCTGGTTCAACCATCCTGCCAGGCCCCACTTCCCCACAGGCCTGGTCACCCGAAGCAGGACCCCAGAGCTGAATGCCGCGCTGATGAAGGGTCGCCACATTCTGCTGAGTTGCCTGGTTTTGCCACATCTGCTGATTCATTGCCGGCGCCAGAACAACCGGTGCCGCCGTTGCCAGGCAGAGCGTTGCCAGAAGATTATCAGCAAAACCATGCGCCAATCGGGCCATGAAACTGGCACTGGCCGGAGCTACCAGCACCACATCTGCCCAGCGTGCCAGTTCAATATGCCCCATAGCGGCTTCATGCGCTGCATCGAACAACTCCTGCCGCACGGGACGCCCCGACAGGGCCTGAAGCGTCATGGGCGTAACAAACTGGCTGGCACCACTGGTCATCACAACCTGAACCTCGGCGCCTGATTTTATCAGCTGCCGTATGAGTTCAGCTGATTTATAGGCAGCGATACCACCAGTAATACCCAGTAATATCCGCCGCCCTGAGAGCCCGTTTATCGTATCAGTCTGCATCACTCAGATTCATATTGGCCATAAAGTTATCAAGATTAACTTAATGGAGGATTATCTGGAACCCACACCGTTACCTTGATATGATTTTATCGCCTAATACAACAAGGAGGTGTGTATGGCGATAACTGACTGGCCTGCCGCTGAGCGTCCCCGGGAAAAACTTTTACAACGAGGTCCAGCGGCACTCTCGGATGCAGAACTGCTGGCAATATTTCTTCGTACCGGGGTACCTGGCAAAAGTGCGGTAGACCTTGCCAGGGAGCTGCTCGACCAGCACAGGGGGCTGGGGAATCTGCTGGCCGCAGACCAGACCAGCTTCTGCCGTAGCCATGGTCTGGGCAGTGCCAAGTATGCGCAACTGCAAGCAGTACTCGAAATGAGCCGGCGTCATCTGCGTGAAAACCTGGACAGAGGCGATGCCATCACCAGTCCCTCTTTGACCCGCGATTATCTGCAGGCTCGACTCTCTAACTATCCACACGAGGTCTTTGCCTGCTTATTTCTGGATAACCGCCATCGCGTTATCGAGTATGAAGAGTTGTTTCGGGGTACAATAGACGGTGCCAGCGTTCATCCCAGAGAGGTGGTGAAGCGTGCGTTACAGCATAATGCAGCCGCCCTGATTCTGGCTCACAATCACCCATCCGGGGTTGCAGAACCCAGCGAGGCAGACCACGCAATTACCTTACGACTCAAAAATGCGCTTGCCCTGGTGGATATTCGATTGCTGGATCATATGATAGTCGGCCATGGCGAAGTGACTTCTTTGTCAGAACGCGGGGCAATCTAGCAAAAAGTGTTTTAACTCATTGTTAATACTGAATTATTCAGAAGAAGGCGCAAAGATATCCAAGCGCCGCATGAAAAAAACAGCGAAAGAAAACTTGTAACGGAAAATTCTTTTTGCTATAAATCCGCCTCTTCACCCCACTGGGGGTGCAAACGATTTCACAGCATCCTGAATTTCAGGGTAGCAAAAGACAGTTTTTCGAGGATTTAACCATGTCCAGAGTGTGTCAGGTTACGGGCAAGCGTCCTGTGACAGGGAACAATGTTTCCCATGCCCACAACAAGACCCGTCGTCGCTTCTTGCCTAATCTCCACCAGCATCGCTTCTGGGTGGAGAGCGAGAACCGTTGGGTTCGTCTGCGCGTATCTGCCAGTGGCATGCGCCTCATCGACAAAAAGGGCATCGATGCAGTTCTGACTGACATGCGTGCCCGTGGCGAAAAGGTCTAAGGAGCAGAGACCATGCGTGATAAAATTAGACTCGTATCAAGTGCCGGAACCGGCCACTTCTACACCACCACCAAGAACAAGCGCAACATGCCAGGCAAGATGGAGATCAAAAAGTTTGATCCCAAGATACGCAAGCATGTCATGTACAAGGAAGCCAAGATTAAATAATCCTGGGCTTCTGTGATGCACATAAAAAACCCGTCGCATGCGACGGGTTTTTTATTTAGCTACTTAAAGCTTACGCCTCATCCGTAGTACTGCGTCGATAGGTGGTACCTCTGCACTGGGAACAGGGAGGGATATGCCCCGCCTTGTGAAAGTGCATCTCCTTGCCGCACTGATCACATACCAGTGTGCCTGGTCCGGTAATCTCGCCTGTTCGATAGATAGCCGCCTGCCTCGCCTGATTGGCAAATCGATCCAGTTCCAGACGGGTCCTGTCTGCCACCGAGGCAAACATCTCCATTAAGCGTCCTTCGATCAGTTTTACATCGAAACGGAACCAGTCCCGAAACTCATCACCCGTCTCTACCAGGAAATGGGCCGCCTCCTTCATGTCCCGCTCAACATAAGTGGCAATCTTTTCTGCCTCTTCACGGGTCAACTCATTCAGCTCAACCGCCTTCTCCCTGGCCGCATCCAGACTCTTCTGCAGCGTGGGCAAGGCGCTCTTTTCCGCCTTGCCGATCACCCCATCCACATACTCCAGCATGCGTTCGTAAGCATCGACCATGCGTTCAACAGGATCTTTTTCGTCTTTATCATTCATAGCGCATCCCTTACCTCAGCTCTATTGATGACCGTTAAAAACGGCAACCTCTATTAGTATGTTTTACACCAACCGCGCCATAACTCAAGATCATCACAACTAAGAATATGCGCTTTTTTCCTCTTTTTTGATTAAAAGCACTACTGTAATCGGGATTCCGCCTATCCCAGCTACTGATATGCCTTCATGTATAACCAGCGGTAAGGTATCCTTGACTGTTTAAACCACAGCATTTACCAGCAACCTGCCCTGACAATGAAAGAGACCTATACCCCAGCCTCTATTGAGACTGCAGCACAACAACACTGGACAGAGAACAAGAGCTTCCAGGTCACTGAAGACACGACCAGGGAGAAGTACTACTGTCTCTCCATGTTCCCCTACCCCAGTGGCAAACTGCACATGGGACATGTGCGGAACTACACCATTGGCGATGTCATTACACGCTATCAGCGCATGCTGGGGAAAAATGTCCTGCAGCCCATGGGTTGGGATGCTTTTGGTCTTCCTGCTGAAGGCGCGGCGATCAAAAACAAGATGGCGCCTGCCAAATGGACCTACGCCAACATTGACTACATGAAGAACCAGCTTCAGCAGTTGGGATTTGGTTACGATTGGGGGCGCGAGCTGGCTACCTGCAAACCCAACTATTACAAGTGGGAACAGTGGCTGTTTACCGAGTTGTTCAAAAAAGGACTGGTTTATCGCAAGAACTCGGTAGTCAACTGGGATCCTGTTGACCAGACCGTACTCGCCAATGAACAAGTGATTGATGGCCGAGGCTGGCGCTCAGGCGCACTGGTCGAGCGCCGCGAGATTCCACAATGGTTCGTCAAGATCACGGACTATGCAGATGAGTTACTGGAAGAACTGGATCGCATGGAGGAGTGGCCTGAGCAAGTGCGCACCATGCAGAGAAACTGGATCGGGCGCTCCGAAGGCGTACAGATGGATTTCGGCATCGAAGATTCTACCGAGATAGTCACCATCTACACGACCCGTCCAGACACCTTGATGGGCGTCACCTATATGGCCGTCGCAGCAGAGCACCCCCTTGCCTTAAAAGCCGCAGAGAATAATCCCGAACTACGCACCTTCATCGATGAGTGCCGACAAGGCAGTACCTCCGAAGCAGATATTGAGCTGATGGAGAAAAAAGGTCATCGCCTCGGCATCAATGCCCTGCACCCCATTACCGGAGAGACCGTACCAATCTTTGCCGCCAACTTTGTCTTGATGGGTTACGGCACCGGTGCGGTTATGGCGGTTCCTGGACATGATCAGCGCGATTGGGAGTTTGCCCACCGCTATGGCATCCCGATTAAACAGGTCATCCTCTCAGCAGATGGCAGTGATTGCTCGATTGACCAGGCGGCTTATACCGACAAGGGCGTGCTGACCAACTCCGGTGTCTTTGATGGCCTGAGTTCGGCTGATGCATTCGAGGCGATCGCCCAACATCTTCAATCGGAAGGCAAGGGTGAGAAGCGCGTTAACTTCCGCCTGCGTGACTGGGGTGTTTCACGGCAACGCTACTGGGGAGCCCCGATCCCGATGGTGCATTGTGATCATTGCGGTATCGTACCGGTACCCAAAGATCAGCTTCCCGTTGTACTACCAGAAGACATTGAATTTGATGCGACCGGCGGCTCTCCGATTAAAAAAATGCCCGAGTGGTACCAGACCAAATGCCCCGAATGTGGCGCTGATGCCGAGAGAGAAACAGACACCTTTGACACCTTTATGGAGTCATCCTGGTATTACGCCCGTTACACCTGTTCTGACGCTGATGAGCAGATGCTGGATCAGAGAGCCCGCTACTGGCTACCCGTCGATCACTACATAGGCGGCATTGAACATGCCATTCTGCATCTGCTTTATGCGCGCTTCTATAACAAGCTGATGCGCGACGCCGGCCTGATCGATAACAACGAACCCTTCACCAAGCTTCTCACACAAGGCATGGTGGTCGCGGAGACCTACTATCGAAATGAGAATGACGGCGGAAAGGCTTGGTTTAATCCGGCCGACGTTGAAACCGTGCAGGATGAAAAAGGTCGCGTCATCAGCGCCAAACTGCTCGCCGATGGCAACCCTGTAGAGATTGGCGGCATCGAAAAGATGTCAAAATCAAAAAATAATGGTGTAGACCCCCAATCACTGGTCGACCGCTTTGGTGCGGACACAGTGCGCCTCTATACGATGTTCACCTCTCCCCCTGACCAGTCCCTGGAGTGGTCAGATGATGGGGTCGAAGGAGCAAATCGTTTTCTGCGTCGACTCTGGGCGCTGGCCTTTAAGAAACATGAGTGCATAGCCAACACAAGCCAACCACCCACAGAGCTGAATGCCGAACAGAAGGCCGCTCGACTTGAAATACACACCGCCTTAAAACAGGCCTGTTTCGACTATGATCGCCAGCAGTTCAACACGGTGGTTTCTGCCACCATGAAGATCGTAAACACGCTCTACAAACTGGGTGACGAGGAGAACGACAATACAATATTGAGTGAAGGCATGGGCATTGTGTTACGCCTTCTCGCACCCATCGCCCCCCATGTTACCCATGAACTGTGGCGCACATTGGGCTTTGGTGATGAAATACTTAACTCAGAATGGCCCCTGGCAGATGAACGTGCGCTTATCCAGGAGACGATACAGTACGTCGTCCAGGTGAATGGCAAGGTAAGGGCCAAGATCGAAGTCTCTGCCAACGCAGACAAGGCAACCGTTGAACAGATTGCCCTGGCCGATCCCAATGCCCAAAAATTTATCGCTGATGCGCCAATACGTAAAGTTATTGTCATACCCAACAAATTGGTTAACATCGTCGCAAAGTAATGCTTAAAGGAGCAGACACTGTCTGCATAAGCGGAGAAAAACATGATCGGGAAACAGTCACGCCATCTTGCCCTACTGATATTTGCAGCCTCTTTGATACTCCAGGGGTGTGGATTTCAATTGCGTGGCAGTACCAATCTGCCCAGCTCGATAGGCCCGGTGTTTATTCAGGGCGTCGGTGAACATGAGGAACTGGGAAGGGAACTGACTCATATGATTGCCTACAGCGATATACAAGTAGTCAAGAACCCCGACACCGCCTCCAGTATCTTGAAAATAAGTCAGCGTACCAGTGATCGCCGGGTAATCTCTGTTGATGGAAACGGCAATGTAGCTGAGTACGAGCTGCATGAAGGCGCTAGCTTCAGCCTGATCGGTGCCGGTGGTCATGAACTGGTGAAAGAGCAGCCCGTCACTATTACCACCACCTACCTGAACTCTGAGACCGAGGTACTGGGCAAGCAACAGGAAGAGGGCACACTGCGCAGAGACATGCAGCGAGACCTCGCTGCACAGATCATGCGCCGGTTGCAGGCACAACTCTAACCCCTGGCACTCATATTGACATGCGAGTCCGCCCCCATGAACTGCCAGCACACATTCAGCGGCATGGCCTCGCCCCCATCTATCTGGTCAGTGGCGATGAACCACTGCAGATTAACGAGGCAACCGACGCCATTCGTGCCATTGCACGAACGCAGGACTACAGAGGACGCGACATACTGGATGCCTCAGCAAAATTTGACTGGGATGAACTGACCGCAGAAGCCAACAATCTTTCTCTGTTTGCCGAAAAACGCATCCTCGATCTGAGAATCCCTTCCGGAAAACCGGGCAGAGAGGGCAGTAAGGCACTGACTGACTATGCCGCTCGACCGGCCGAAGATACCGTTCTGCTGATCACACTCCCAAAACTGGACAAGGCCCAGCTCAGCAGTAAATGGCTAAAAGCACTGGAAGTAAAAGGTGTGCTGATCCAGATATGGCCGATCGAGGGCAGCCGCCTGCAGCCCTGGATTGAGCAGCGCATGCGCCAGGCAGGCCTTATACCCGGCCCCCAGGTTGCCGCACTGCTGACTGAGCGTATTGAGGGGAACCTGCTGGCCGCAGCACAAGAGATTGATAAGCTCCAGCTGCTTTTTGGTGCTGGAGTAATCAGCCTTGAGCAACTGCAGGAATCCGTCGCCGACAGCGCACGTTATGACATCTATGGATTGGTCGACAGCGCCCTCGCAGGCGGGATCGGCCGGAGTATTCGGATGCTAAACGGCCTGCGTGCAGAAGGCACGGCTGCACCAGTAATCCTCTGGGCGCTGACCCGGGAGATACGACTCATCTGTTCGCTGGCGCAACAGGTTGAAGGGGGGCGCTCACCCCAGCAGGTGGTAGCAGCCGCACGGGAAGTCTGGGACAAGCGCAAACCACTGGTCACTCAGGGACTGCAACGCTTGAACACCAGTCAATGGCAAAAACTGCTACAACTCTGCTGTCTCACCGACCGGGCCATCAAGGGACAGGACCCGCAGGACCCGTGGCTGCAGATGCAGCGGATCTGCACCCGTATGGCAGGCGCACCACTACTGGACGGGTAACCCAGGCAGATTGACTCACGCAACCCCCAAACAATTTGTTAGACTTCCACCAATACAGTTAGGTTAGCGAACAGCGGAATCATCATGTCCAGCGAAATAGTAGACGTCAGCAGCTATATGGCCGAGCTCGGCCAGCGCGCCCGCTTGGCTTCCAGAAAATTGGCCGCCGCCTCGACTGGCGATAAAAACGCCGCCCTGCAGGCAATTGCGGAAGACCTTGAGGCCAATCGCGAAGCCCTGATGCAGGAGAACCAGCGCGACCTCATCGCCGGCAGGGAGAAAGGCCTGGATGCGGCACTGCTGGATCGACTGGAACTGACCTCAGGCCGTATCGACAGCATGATTGAAGGTATCCAGCAGATCATTGCCCTGAGCGACCCAATTGGTGAGATATTTGACCTGAAGTATCGTCCCAGCGGCATTCAGGTGGGACGCATGCGTGTACCTCTGGGCGTTGTGGGTATCATCTATGAATCCCGCCCCAATGTGACCGCCGATGCTGCCGCACTCTGCCTGAAATCAGGTAATGCAACGGTATTGAGAGGCGGTTCTGAGGCCTTTCATTCCAACCAGGCTATCGCCGCCAGTATTCAACGGGGGCTGAAAATGAGTGGCCTGCCTGCTGAGTGCGTGCAGGTGATTGCCACAACAGATAGAGCGGCTGTCGGAGCTATGATCACCATGCCCGAAGCGATAGATGTCATCATACCCCGTGGCGGGAAAGGCCTGATTGAACGGATCGCCAAGGACGCACGGGTTCCTGTCATCAAGCACCTGGATGGCATCTGCCATGTCTACATTGATGATCAGGCCGATAACGGCAAGGCCTTTGATATTGCCATAAACGCCAAAACCCAGCGTTACGGCACCTGCAATACCATGGAGACCCTGTTGGTAGCTGAAGCGATTGCCGAAGAAATTCTACCCATGCTGGGTGCGGCCTTTGCCGAGCATGAAGTGGAACTGCGCGGCTGCCCACGCTGTTGTTCTATCCTGGAAAACTGCCTGCCCGCCACCGATGCGGATTGGGACACGGAGTACCTGGGTCCGATCCTCTCCATTCGGATCGTAAAGGATATGGATGAAGCGATTAATCACATTAATCAGCACAGCTCAGATCACACGGAATCCATTATCACCGAGAACTATACAAGGGCACGCCGTTTCCTCACTGAAGTCGACTCGAGCTCGGTAATGGTCAACGCCTCGACGCGCTTTGCCGATGGCTTTGAGTATGGGCTGGGTGCCGAGATCGGCATCTCGACCGATAAGTTCCACGCCCGCGGCCCAGTTGGACTGGAAGGGCTAACCTCAGTCAAATACATCGTCCTGGGCGATGGTCACATCCGCACCTGACTATAACCCCCCTCGTCAGGGGGGTTACAGAAAGTCATGATCGGCCTGCTTGGCGGTACATTCGACCCCATCCACTATGGACATCTGCGCACCGCGCTGGATGTTCAGCAGGAGCTGGTGCTCTCAGAGATGCGCCTGATCCCGCTCTCAGATCCACCACACCGACCGGCCCCCAGCAGCACCCCAGAGCAACGCCTGGCCCTGCTACAGATCGCTATCGCAGATGAGCCACGCCTGACGATTGATGACCGGGAGCTGAAACGTGGGGGTAAATCCTACACAGTTGACACCCTCTTATCGTTAAAAGCAGAACAGCCTGACGAAACACTCTGCCTGCTATTGGGCAGCGACGCCTTCAATGGCTTTCATCTCTGGCACCAGCCAGAGCAGATTCTGGAACTTGCGCATCTGGTGGTTATGCAACGACCGGGAGAGCCCGACCCCCTGCACTATCATGACCGCCTCACCCACCTAGCCGATGATTTACGAGCAAAAACAGCGGGGCTGATCCTGCCCATGGCCGTCACTCAATTGGAAATATCGGCCACCCGGATCCGGCAGATGATCAAGCAGGGTCATTCACCTCGCTACCTGCTTCCAGATGCCGTACTCGATGAGATAACCAGACAAAAACTCTATCATTCAGCCTAAATTTCTGTGGCGACCCCATTTTTAATATAAAATTACCACTGTAGTAACTTTTATCCATCACAGCGTAGAGAGATATGCAGACAGACGAACTTCGAGACCTCATTATTAAGACACTAGACGACATGAAGGCACTGGATGTAAAGGTGCTGGACGTCAGAGGCAAGACCAGCATCACCGATCTCATGATCATCGCCAGCGGCACCTCCAATCGACATGTAACCTCCATAGCAGAGACCGTCGCCTTCCAGGCAAAGGAGGCCGGTGTAGCCCTGCTTGGCTCTGAAGGGCTTAAAGAGGGTGAATGGGTACTGGTGGATCTGAATGATGTTGTACTGCATGTAATGCAGACTAAAGTGCGCGATTTTTACCAGCTCGAACGGCTCTGGGAGATGGATACACCGGACAGCAGTACCCAGAACGCCCAGCTGCACTAAACAGATTCCCTCACACCCTGTTACGCTCACGAGCCGACCCAGATGGATCGATTTGACCGCATTTTTGATCTCCATAAACTGCTCAGCGCCACCCGTTATCCGGTTTCAAGACAGCGTATTGAGCAGGAGCTGGAATGTTCCAGGGCAACCGCAAAACGCATCATTGATGCCATGCGACTCTACCTGAATGCGCCAATCAAGTATGACCGGGAACAGAATGGCTACTACTATGATCAACGTGAAGAAGCCATGTATGAACTGCCTGGTGTCTGGTTTAACAGCTCTGAACTGCATGCCCTGCTGAGTGTCCAGCAACTACTGGAACACGTCCAACCCGGCCTGCTTGAACAACAACTGGCCCCGCTGAAGAGCCGCATTGAGTCACTGCTGAAAGCCCAGGATATTGGCGGCGGCAATCTCTCACAGCGCATCCGCATCCTGCGTGCGGCCTCTCGCCCGGCAGGTGAACACTTTCAGCGTATCAGCAGTGCGCTGGCCCAGCGTAAACGCCTGAAGATAGACTATTATAAACGGTCCTCCGATTTAACGACCGAGCGCACCCTCTCCCCCCAGCGCTTGACCTATTATCGTGACAACTGGTATCTGGATGCCTATTGCCACCTGCGTAAAGGGCTGCGCACCTTTGCCCTGGATGCGGTGACAACGGCCCGCATCCAAACTGAAAGCGCCATTGATCTCTCCAGTTCTGAACTGGATGCGCACACCATGAGTTCATACGGCATCTTTGCCGGTCAAGCCAGCCTGGTGGCCCGCCTTCGGTTCAGCAAAAGGCGCGCCCGCTGGGTCTCCCGGGAAACCTGGCATCCGCACCAGGAAGCAAGCTGGACAGCCTCGGGGGAATATGAGTTGCGAATTCCTTACCACCGGGAAGAGGAGTTGGTGATGGACATCCTGAAATACGGGGCCGATGTTGAAGTCCTCGCTCCAGCACAGCTAAGAGAACGAATTAAGCAGCAGCTTGAGTGTATGCTCACACTGTATACGGAAAAATAACCTACACAAAAAGCTTTTAGTTCATTACAATAACCACGATTCCTGTTCAATTCCAGGGAATAACAAGGTACAAAAAAACCAACCGTAAAAGTCCCCAAACCCCGGACCAGACACCGATGCATGGAAAGCCAAAATGTCATTACCGGAGAGTCGAACAAAACTGATTCAGTGGCTTAGCACCCTGTTTATTATGTGGCTGGGCTGCTGGTTGATCCTGCTGATATTCCTGCCGCGGGACTATTACACCATTCCCTTTTTTCTACTCGGCATTGCGCCAATCGCAGGCTGGTTCGTCATCCAGCCACGACGGGTAGTCTGGTTCTTGGTGGTCGTCTTTGGCGTCAACACGCTGGATGACTGACCTTCAAACCGGAGTATACAGAAAGCAAATTGCATTACCTCCATCTGCTTGATACGGTAACCCACTCACTACCCGGCCATGGCCGGAGTAGCCCTACATCCAGAAAAATACAGATCGTAGAAGTACTGTCATGATCATCCACCTGATAACTATCGGTAACAAGATGCCCCGCTGGGTTCAGGAAGGGTACCAGGAGTACGCCAAGCGGCTGCCCACTGAATGCTCATTAAATCTGATCGAGATAGCCCCCGGTCACCGCGGCAAAAGTGCCGATATAAAGCGGACGCTGAAAGATGAGGGCGAACGGATGCTAAAGGCCATACCCAAGGGATGTCGTGTAGTGGCATTGGATGTTCTTGGTAAACCCTGGAGTACAGAGCAACTTTCGTCACAGCTGGGACAGTGGATGAATGAGGGTGCGGATATCGCGCTGTTAGTCGGCGGACCTGAAGGCCTGGCCGAGGCCTGCCAGCAACATGCAGATAGTCACTGGTCGCTCTCCAAGCTTACCCTGCCACATCCGTTGGTTCGTGTGATTGTCTCTGAACAGATCTATCGCGCCTGGAGTCTGCTGAGAAATCACCCCTATCATCGCGCCTAGCTAATACACCACTCAGGCAAAACAGTAACCCTGCCGCAACCAGCTTAATCTTTGCTGTCTTTCAGAATCACACTGGTGTAGGGTTAATACCGAGGACTGGCCCTACCTGAGCGACATAGACCCGAGGGATCTGGCAGTCAATAATAACGATATTTTTAACGCACTGTTGGCACAACAACCCGTTTCTTTTTCATAAGCAAAAAAGTACAGGCTAACCATGCAGCCGCTGATCTATCTCGCCTCCAATTCACCACGCCGACGTGAACTCCTTATGCAGATAGGAGTCCACCACACAGTGATTAACGTAAGTGTGGATGAAACACCCATGGCAGACGAGGCTCCGGCAGAATATGTGATACGGATGGCGCTGGAGAAGGCGCGGGCGGGAGTGAAAAAAGCGGATGCACACAATCTGCAACCCGTACTGGGGGCGGACACGGCTGTTGTAGTCAATCAGCAGATTCTGGGAAAACCAAAAGACCGGGACAACGCCATTGAGATGCTCATGATGCTCTCAAATACGACACATAAAGTCCTCACCGGCGTGGCCGTAATCGACCAGCACGAGGAGACCCGCTTGAGCGTCAGCCATGTTCAGTTTCGCGCCATATCCAGAGAAGAGGCATTGGCGTACTGGCAGAGTGGCGAGCCCGCTGATAAGGCCGGTGGCTATGCCATTCAGGGGGTGGGCGCTCTATTCATATCCAGACTGGAAGGCAGCTTCTCAGGCGTCATGGGACTCCCCCTTTTTGAGACATCCGAACTTTTACAACGGGTGGGTATAGCCCCTCTCAGATGTTAATAGAGAAAACCTATGAGTGAAGAGATACTGGTCAATGTTACACCACCGGAAACCCGAGTAGCAGTAATTGAGAATGGCGTAGTTCAAGAGATTATAATCGAACGGGCTCAGCGTCGCGGTCTGGTGGGAAACATCTACAAGGGCAAAGTATGCCGTGTACTGCCCGGCATGCAGGCCGCTTTTGTTGATATTGGACTGGAGCGAGCCGCATTTCTGCACGCCTCCGACATCAGCAGCAGTAATTCAGAAAGTAACGAGAACATCAATGAGCTGGTTCGCGATGGCGCCGAGGTGATTGTTCAGGTAGTCAAAGACCCCCTGGGCACAAAGGGCGCAAGGCTCACAACCCACATCTCCATCCCCTCCCGTTACTTGGTCTTTATGCCTGAATTGACCAACCTGGGCGTTTCACAAAAAATCGAAGATGAGCAGGAGAGAAACCGGCTGAGAGACATTGTCTGCGGTTTTTTCGGCGACTCTTCACTCAAAGGCAACTTCATTATCCGCACAGCGGCAGAGGGCGTGGACGAGGAGACCTTGAAATCAGACATCCGCTTCCTGACCCGCCTCTGGCACGCCATCCAGGATCGCCTGCAGACCTCACCAGCCAAACAGCTGATCCATGAAGACCTGCCCCTCTACCTGCGCTCCCTGCGCGACCTGATCACTGCCGACGTTGAACGCTTGCGGATTGACTCAAGAGAAAACTGGCAGCGCCTCACCCAATTTGCTGAAAAGCTGATCCCTGACAGCCCGGTAAAGATTGAGTACTACCCGGGAGAGCGGCCGATATTTGATCTCTATGGGGTTGAGGATGAGATCCAAAAGGCACTGGACCAGAAGGTGACGCTCAAGTCAGGTGGCTATCTCATTATCGATCAAACCGAGGCGATGACCACCATCGACGTCAATACTGGGGCCTTTGTCGGGCATCGTAATCAGGAAGAGACTATATTCAAGACTAATATGGAGGCCGCCCAGGCAATCTGCCGACAACTGCGCTTGCGCAATCTGGGCGGCATCATCATTATCGATTTTATCGACATGACTGAAGAAGAGCACAAGCGTCAAGTGTTACGTGCATTGGAGAAGTGTCTCGCCCGGGATCATTCAAAGACCCATATTACTGAGGTCTCCAGCTTGGGGCTAGTGGAGATGACCCGCAAACGAACCCGTGAATCGCTCGAACACATTCTGTGTGAACCCTGTCCCTGCTGCGGCGGAAGGGGATCGCTTAAAACAGCAGAAACCACCTGCTATGAAATCTTTCGCGAGATCCTCCGTGAAGCAAGACAATTTGATGTCGAGTCACTCCTGGTACTGGCCTCGCAAGAGGTCGTTGATCGACTGCTCGATGAGGAGTCTGCAACCCTCGCTGAACTCGGCAGCTTCATCGGAAAGACCATACGCCTGCAAGCCGAGGCCCTTTACTCTCAGGAACACTATGATGTGGTGTTGATTTAGGGGCATGAAACGTCTCTACCACTTTTCCGTCAGAACCGCTCGCCGGACGCTGATTATACTGATTATCCTCACTGGCATTCTGATCATTGCCGGTCGTCTGCTAGCGCCACTGGCAGCCGGATACCGGGCCGATGTCGCACAATGGGCCAGTGACCTGCTGGGGCAACCGGTTGAAATCGGACGCCTCAAGGGCACTTGGCGGGGGTTGGGTCCGGAGCTTGTACTCTATGACCTTCAATTACTGAACCGAAAAACCAACAAAGCCACTCTCTATCTGGAGGAGGTGCGGATCTCCATCGGCCTGGTTGATTCTTTAAGACGGTTTAGCCCTGTCGTGCGCAAGGTCTCATTCATCTCTCCTCGTCTTCGTGTCACCCGGCAGCTAAACGGTGCCATTACGATTGGCAACCTGGATCAACTGGAACAGAGTGATGGTAGCTCAGCATTTCTCCTGCCAACCCATTTGAGCCTGATAGGCGGTGAGGTAATCTGGGATGACCTGACAGCAAAGGCACCCCCGCTCCGGCTCACAGATGTCAATCTCCATCTGCGTAATGGCGGTGCCCGACATCAGCTGAATGGCAGTGTCACGTTACCGGGCAAACAACATGGAACGATTGAGCTCTCCATCGACATGAACGGCCAGCTGGATCATATTGAGACCTGGAGCGCACGCAGCTTTATGCAGAGCCGGGGTATTGATCTGGCCTTTCTGCTCAATCGTCGGATCGCCAAGGAGTACCGTTTCAGCAACAACCAGGCCGATGTCATGTTATGGGGTGAGTGGAATTCCCGGGGACTGGTCAGCCTCGAAGGAACGACTGAGTGGGACCATGTGGTCATTACCCGGAACTCGGCCGAATCAGATGGTCCGGCAAGCCGACTGGAACTCGATAAAGCATCAGGGGCCGTGCGCATCCAACGGCTTGCAGAGGGCTGGCAGATGAATCTGTCCGATCTGCAGGTCCAGCGAAAGGGGGCAAAATGGCCCAAGGCTCATATGGGTGTTATCGCCAAAAAAGATCCAGACGGGAATTGGCAGATCACGGCAGGGAGCAGCCACTTTCGTCTCGAGGACATTCATGCAATCAGTACACTCTTCCCGGGCATGGGTAAAGAGATAGAGCAGACACTGAATGATGTCGATGCGCAGGGCAGCCTGAATAATCTGCGCCTCAGATACCAACAGAAAACCGATGGCGTCGACTGGGCTGCAAGCGGTGAGATTTCGGCGCTTCACTCCAGACCATTGAATGGCATCCCTGGCATCAGCAACCTGCCATTCAAATTCTGGCTCGGCCCAAACCAAGGCACGCTGGCTCTTGATGCCAGAGACGTTACGCTGGACTTTGCCGACCTGTTCCGTGATCCCCTGATACTAAAACAGCTGACAGGCGATCTGACCTGGAAAACGGCCAGTGATGGCACTATCACTCTCAATACAGATCAGCTTTTTGCAGCAAATGATGATATCCGCACCGTTAGCCGCATGCGCATGGATATCCCGTCGAGCAGTGAGACGCCTCTCTTTCTTGATCTACAAAGTGACTACTGGGACGGCGATGCAATAACCACTCATCGCTATCTGCCTGCCGGCATCATGGGGGAAAATGTGGTTGCCTGGCTGGATCGCAGCATCGGCGAAGGCCATGTCACCGAAGGCAGTGTGGTGGTACGTGGCCCACTACGTGACTTTCCCTTTCACCGCACCCACAGTGGGCGCTTTGAGGTCTTTTTTAATGTAGAGAATCTCAAACTCGGCTACTGGCCTGATTGGCCTGCACTGAATAATCTCAGCGCTGATGTGCGCTTCCTGAATAACAGCTTTGACACCTGGGCAAGTAGTGGCGAGATTCTGGATAGTCAGCTTCAATCGGCTCATGCCTCCATAAAAGAGCTGTCGCTTACCTCGCCGCTGGAACTGTCCGGCCGGGTCAAGGGACCGTTTCACGACAATCTTCGATTGTTAACCGAGTCACCGCTGAAAGAGGATTTTGGCCCCCTGGTAAAAGACCTCAAAGGTGAAGGTGAAGCCCAGCTCGAACTCGATTTCAGTCTACCCATTGATGACGGTTCACCTTTTACGTTGGCAGGTAAGTTGGAATTCCTTGATTCAACATTGAACTTAACTGAATGGCAGTTGGCGCTGAATAATATCCAGGGCAATCTGCAATTTGATCAAGACCACATTTTTGCCTCCGGTATTAAAGGCAAAGCCCTTGGGCTTCCCATATCAGTCGATGTATCAACCCCCAAAAACAACTCCAAGGCAACCCGCATCTCTGCCCACGCCTCGATTTCAAGCAAGACACTACAAGATCAGTTTCCAGCACAGGACATCCAGGCTCTCCTTACCGGGCAGAGTCAATGGAAGATGGACCTCGACATACCCCATCTCTCAGCTGGACCTAATGTGCCAACCCGGCTAGTCGTCACCTCTGATCTCCTAGGCAGCCGGATCGACCTGCCCGAGCCACTGGGAAAAACAGCTGAGCAATCCTGGCCTTTTCAACTTAAAACCCAGGTAAGCAATAGCACGGTACAGCAGTTTGATATTCGCTATAACGACCAGATAAAACTGGCCCTGGCACTGAATAGAAAGAACCCGCAGAAACCACAGCTGACCCATGTTGGCGTTGCCCTTGGCGATGCCGATGCACTATTACCCAAGCGAAACGGGATTGAAATACGCGGCAAGTTAAAGGAACTGGATCTGATGCCCTGGCTAAGCTATATGCCGGGCCCCAGTAACACTGCACCGAGCCAGCTCCCGCTTAATAATGTGTCACTTGAGATTGATAATTTAGCGCTTGATGAGATGCACTCGGGCATGACTCGCCTGCTGTTAAACAGAGGCGAAACTCATTGGGAAGGCACCATTATCAGTGACTGGGCCGAGGGAGGGATTCTCTATCCCCTCGAAAAAGCCAAGGCAGATGATCTCACTGTTAAGCTAAAGAAGATCCGCCTTGATCCCTGGCTCGAAATGATCGGCGGACAGAAAAACAACAGCGAAAACACGGGACAGGGTCTCCGAAAAATCAGTGTCACGGCCGATCAACTCTCCCTGAAAGCTATCACCATTACCGACTTTTCACTCAATCTGAATAAACAGCAGAACAGCTGGCAGGGTAACTACCGGAGTAATCGCTTTGACGGCACCATTGTGCTACCACACCGATGGCAAGCTGAACCCATTCGCCTGGATTTAAACCAGCTGAACCTGACCATCGACGACTCACTGCTGAGTCAGAAAAAAGCGAGTCGCTCAGTTAGTAAAGAATCGATTGACCCAACCCAGCTACCCGCAATTGAAATACAAGCTAAATCTGTCTCCATTAATGAAAAACCTTTTGGCACACTCCAGATCATCACCCAACGACGCGAGAGTGGCATTGATCTGCAGACAGCCTCACTCAAATCAGACCGGGCCGTACTCTCAGCAACAGGCAGCTGGCTTCTGGATGCAGCACACCAATCCAACACTGCGGTCGACCTGTCACTCTCCAGTCGCGAGCTTGGCTCCGTTCTCAAAGACCTGGCCTTATCAGACAATCTGAGAGAGGCCCCTGTGGAGATAGACAGCCGCATCAGATGGACAGGTACACCCTTGGATTTCAGCAGTAAAAACCTGAATGGTCAGATCAGCATGCAGGTCGCCAACGGGCGTTTTCTAAAGGTCGACCCCGGTGTTGGCAGACTGTTTGCCCTGTTCAACCTGGGCGCACTAAAGCGCCGCTTAACGCTGGATTTTAGTGACATCTTCAAAAAAGGTTACTCGTTTGATTCGATTACAGGCTCACTCTTGCTAGACAGTGGTGATGCCTATACCAATGATTTCGCCATGAAGGGCCCCTCCGCCAACATTGAGCTTTCCGGGCGAATCGGCCTGGGTGATGAAGACTTTGACGCACTGGTGACCATCACACCCAAGATCTCGTCCAGCATACCCATTGCAGGCGCCATCGCCGGAGGACCGGCCGTCGGTGCCGCACTTTTCATTGCCCAGCAGTTGATGGGGGAGTCTTTTGATAAGGTCACCCAGTTGCAATATCTCGCCACCGGCAGCTGGGACAATCCTGTTTTGACTCCCAAAGGCAGAGAGAATACCGAGACGGAAAACCAGGCGACGGAGAATAAAGCAGCGCCCTATGAGCTCCCTGAAATTGACCCCACAATTGATCTTCAGGTAGACGAAGAACCGCAAAGCGCAACAGAAAATAGCGACGTGAACCCGCAGGAATCGCCCAGTGAAACTGAAACCGGTGAGAAAAAGACAAACAAGGCCTCACGCTTCTTCTCGCGTCTATTGGAAAAGTTAAAGCCGACAGGGCCCAAATATAAAGAAGCACCCGGTGATTTCCAGTAGCTTCCAAGGGGCTATGCTTGGTCGATAGTAGGGTTAATGCTATGCTCCGAAAAAACAGGGACCGTAGGCTAGGTCTTTGCATAACAGAGGATAATCGGTTTAACCATGAGTAAAGAGAGATCAAGAGTATCGGCCATTCAAATGGCAACCGGACCCAACGTCAGCGCCAATCTGCTGGAAGTTGAAAGACTGGTCACTGAGGCCGTGGATAACGGAGCAGGCCTGGTAGTACTGCCCGAGAATTTTGCCTTTATGGGCAAACAGGATCGCGACCTCTGCGCACTCAGAGAAGCCGATAATGACGGACCACTACAGGAATTTCTCAGTCATCTGGCCAAGCGTCATGAAATCTGGGTTGTCGGCGGTACACTACCGCTGGAAGCGCACGATAACAGCAAGGTGCGTGCTGCCTGCATCGTCTACGATGACAAGGGGAAACGCGTCGGACGCTACGACAAAATCCACCTGTTTGATGTCAATCTGGTTGAGGCAAATGAGCGCTATGCTGAGTCAGAAACCATTGAAGCGGGCGATGAAATCGTAGTACTCGACTCCCCCTTTGGCCGTCTGGGCATTGCCGTCTGCTATGACCTCCGCTTCCCAGAACTTTTCCGCCGACTGCTGGATAAAGGGATGGAGATCGCCTGCATGCCCTCCTCCTTCACCGCCATCACCGGCAAGGCCCACTGGGATACCCTGGTCAGGGCACGGGCGATTGAAAACCTCTCCTATGTTGTAGCCGCGGCCCAGGGCGGTTTTCATATCAACGGGCGAGAGACACACGGACACAGCATGATCGTAGACCCCTGGGGCAATATCCTCTCACAGGTGCCACGAGGTACCGGTTCGGTGAGCTGTAAACTGGATCTGGGCTACTTGGCTTCGCTCCGACGCAACTTCCCAACCATCAATCACCGCAAACTATAGGAGCAGGAAACTGTCTACCTTCATATACGATCAGGCTTGAAGCATATAAACGGGGCTGCGATACGCGGCTTTCCCATCTTGGCCTATGACAGTTGCCAAGGCTCTAATTGCACTGGAATGACTAAAAACCGGTATGTCAGACAATATTGAAATTGCTCGCAGCACGCTACTTACACCCGCCTCACTAAGTGACGGCGATCTTGATCGGGTGATGGATCAATTGCTTACCTCGCAAATTGATGCAGCCGACCTCTACTTTCAGGCTAGCCGGCTGGAATCCTGGGTACTGGAAGACGGCATTATTCGCGATGGCAACTACAACATTGAGCAGGGTGTGGGGGTGCGAGCTATAAGCGGTGAAAAGACCGGTTTTGCCTATACTGATGAGATCACACTACCCAGCCTACTAGAGGCCGGCCGCACAGCCCGCGCCATTGCCCGGGCTGGAGCAGAGGGCAAAACGCGTCTGAGTCGCACAGCGCCTGCACAGCAACTCTACGCAGCAATCAATCCACTGGACTCCATGTCAGAAGAAGAGAAGATTGCCCTGCTACGCAAGCTGGACACCGAGGCACGTCAACAGGATCCACGTGTGCAGCAGGTGATAGCCAGTCTTGTGGCGGCACACGATGTGGTCCTGGTGGCCGCCAGTGATGGCACCCTGTGTGGCGATGTGCGCCCCCTGGTACGCTGCAACGTACACGTGATCGTCGAATCAGACGGGAAGCGTGAACAGGGATCCAGTGGCGGTGGCGCCAGAGAGGGTTTTCAATTCTTTATCGATGAAGATCGCGCCCTGGGCTATGCCCGAGAGGCGGTTCGTCAGGCACTGGTCAACCTGGAAGCTGATGCAGCACCTGCCGGCACCATGACGGTAGTTCTCGGATCGGGATGGCCCGGAATTCTACTACATGAGGCGATTGGCCATGGACTGGAGGGCGACTTTAACCGCAAAGGAACCTCCGCTTTCTCGGGTCGAATGGGTGAAAAGGTGGCGGCATCAGGCTGTACAGTGGTTGATGATGGGACGCTGCCTGGTCGGCGAGGTTCGCTCAACATGGATGACGAAGGCACACCGTCAGAATGCACCGTATTGATTGAAGACGGTCTGCTCAAAGGTTATATGCAGGACAAGCATAACGCCCACCTGATGGGTACCCGCTCTACTGGCAATGGACGGCGCGAATCATATGCCCACCTGCCGCTGCCACGCATGACCAACACCTACATGCTTCCCGGCCAGCATGACCCCGGCGAGATTATCGCATCGGTAAAGAAAGGCCTCTATGCGGTCAACTTTGGTGGCGGACAGGTGGACATTACCTCGGGGAAGTTTGTTTTCTCTGCCAGCGAGGCCTATCTGATTGAAAACGGCAAAGTCACTCGCCCGGTTCGGGGAGCCACACTGATAGGCAGTGGGCCTGAAGTGCTCACCGAAGTCAGCATGATCGGTAACGATCTGGAATTGGATGCAGGTGTAGGCACCTGCGGCAAAGAGGGCCAGAGCGTACCCGTTGGCGTCGGACAGCCTACCCTAAGAATTGACAACCTGACCGTTGGCGGCACCAGCGCCTGAAAACTCCCGGCGAGACAAATTCATGAGTGAACAGAATCAGATGACAACACGTCAGGCACAGCTTGAACAGATGGTCCATGACCTGCTGAAAGAGGCAAAACAACTCGGGGCATCCTCTGCAGAGGCCGCCGTTTCAAGTGACAGCGGTCTCTCCATCAGCGTACGCAAGGGCGATGTGGAGACCATAGAGCACATCCGCGACCAGGGACTGGGGATTACCGTCTATTTTGGTCAGCGCAAAGGCTCCGCCAGCACCTCGGATTTCAAACCAGGCGCAATCAAGGATACCGTTCGCGCCGCCTGTAACATCGCCCGATACACCAACGAAGACCCCTACAGCGGGCTGGCCGATGCAGAGCTGATGGCAACCGACCTGCCGGATCTCGACCTCTACCACCCCTGGGACATCACCCCGGAAGCCGCCATTGAGCTGGGTATCACCTGCGAAAAGGCCGCACTGGATTTCGATCGCAGAATCAGTAACACCGAGGGAGCCAGCATTAACAGCCACAGTGGGTTGCATGTTTATGGCAATAGCCATGGCTTCATTGGCGGCTATCCCAGCAGCCGCCACAGCCTCAGCTGCTCTGTAATCGGAGAGCAGGATGGCGCGATGCAACGGGATTACTGGTACACCGTAGGACGAAAGTCTACCGACTTGGAAACGGCCAGCGCGGTAGGCCGCACGGCGGGTGAACGCACCCTGGCCAGGCTCGGTGCACGCAAGATCAGTACGCGCCAGACACCTGTCATTTTCCGCGCCGATATCGCCGGGGGATTACTGCGAAGCCTGGTGGGTGCAATCAGCGGCTCTAGTCTCTATCGCAAGGCCAGCTTCCTGCTCGACCATCTGGGCAAACCAATCTTTCCTGCTCACATACAGATACAGGAAAACCCGCTCATCCCAGGCGGACTGGGCAGCGCCTCTTTTGATAGCGAAGGTGTCGCCACGTATGACAAACAGATCATCCGCAATGGCGTACTTGAGACCTACCTGTTGGGCAGTTACTCAGCACGAAAACTCGGCATGCAGAGTACGGCCAATGCCGGCGGCACTCACAATCTCAGCATTACCCCGGGTGACCTTGACCTGAATGGCTTACTCAAAGAGATGGGCAGCGGTCTGTTGATTACTGAGATGATGGGCCAAGGCGTCAACATGGTCACGGGGGATTACTCCAGGGGAGCAGCTGGCTTCTGGGTTGAACAGGGAGAGATTCAGTTCCCTGTTGAAGAGATCACGATTGCCGGGAACCTGAAACAGATGTTCGCTCAGTTGCTGGCAGTCGGGAATGATGAAGAGCGCCGCGGAAATATCCGCACCGGCTCGTTGTTGATTGAGCAGATGACTGTGGCAGGTGAGTAGCAGCCTAACCCGACGCGCAAAAAGAAACGGGACCAATAATGGTCCCATGAAAACTCCTCCAGGCTTTTTTGATACGTACAGGACGTTCTTTTTTTACTTTGCCTGTTTTATCAGACCTTTCACTCTATGAAATCAGCTTGGTGAATTAAGTCTCTACGGCGCCTCCTGGCAATGATCCAGATATTTCTGGACCAGCTCCCCCTCCTTCTATCTATTCTACGCAGCGTATAACCTTACTCTTTGCATGGCCACCTTTCAACACCTAATGCATTGAATTTTAGTAGGAATTAGCTTTTTCCATGCCCACATCCAACATTTGCATTGGTCGTTCGTGAAAACGTCCGCTACAGTAAACGGATCAATCACGCCAAGTCAATCACTAAATATATCGTTATTCTGGGCAAATAGACGCTGGATAGGTTATCCTTATGGTTCGTTACTCAGACATAAGATAAACATGCAAATCATACCCGATATTACAGACAATGAAACCTGGATCATTCGCACAACCCTGCGCGAACGCTATGGCCAGGAGGTTGAGCTGCAACTGGCTGATTCTGAGATTCGCCTGCGCCCCTCCGACCGTGAACTGAGCGCCTGTCCAGTCTGGTACTGGCAGTGGGATGGTTGCCATTTTGTGATCTTCAAAACAGGTGACAAAAAATATCGCTGTCAGTTTTTCTACAAACCCTATCGCCAATACAACACCGGGGTTTACGAATACACCGATATAACCGAGTGCGTGGTATCGCTTCTTCAAGCCCAGGCCGATTTCGAGGCCAAAGAGCGCGGTGACATATAGCGTAAGCAGTCGGCTCGGCTGGCCAATACAGAATTATTAATAAACCTACGAGAGGATAATGAAAGCATGACCAAGAAAAACGCTTTCTATGCACAATCTGGCGGCGTGACCGCCGTTATAAACAGTTCCGCTTGCGGTGTGATTGAGACAGCACGCAAACATGCTGACAAAATTGGCACCGTCTATGCCGGTCGTAACGGCATCATCGGCGCACTCACCGAGGAACTGATCGACACCCGCCAGGAGACGGACGCCACCATTGCGGCGTTGCGCAGCACCCCTTCAGGCGCCTTTGGCTCTTGCCGTTTCAAGCTCAAAAGTCTGGAGCAGAATCAGCGCGAATACGAGCGACTGATTGAGGTCTTCAAGGCCCACAACATCGGTTATTTCTTCTACAACGGCGGCGGTGATTCAGCAGACACCTGCTACAAGGTCTCCCAGCTCTCAGAGAAGATGGGCTTTCCTGTCCAGGCGATCCATGTACCGAAAACAGTTGATAACGATCTGCCGATCACGGACAACTGCCCCGGCTTTGGCTCCGTAGCCAAATACATCGCTGTCTCCACCCTGGAGGCCAGCTACGATGTCCGCTCCATGGCCGCTACCTCTACCAAAATCTTTGTCATCGAGGTAATGGGTCGCCATGCCGGATGGATTGCCGCTGCAGGCGCCCTGGTAGAGGATTATGGCATTCCTGTCGTGACACTGTTCCCGGAGATTGAGTTCGATCAGGATAAGTTCCTCGCTTCAGTTGATGAGAAGGTCAAAGAGCACGGTTACTGCACTATCGTGGTATCCGAGGGCTGTCACTGGCCTGATGGGAAGTTCCTGGCAGAACAGGGGACTCGCGACTCATTCGGCCATGCCCAGCTGGGCGGTGCCGCACCGGTCGTTGCCAACCTGATTAAAGATGCGCTGGGCTACAAGTACCACTGGGCCGTTGCCGATTACCTGCAGCGTGCCGCCCGCCATCTGGCCTCTGCCTCTGATGTTGAACAGGCCTATGCCCTTGGGAAAGCCGCTGTTGAAAAGGCACTGGAGGGCAAAAACTCCATCATGCCTACGGTTGTACGTGATTCATCCAGCCCCTATAAATGGCACATCGGCGAAGCACCCCTGAGTGAAGTGGCCAATGTCGAGAAGATGATGCCAATGGATTTCATCACGGAAGATGGTTTTGGTATCACCGATAAGTGTAAAGAGTACCTCTACCCGCTGATCAAGGGTGAGTCCTACCCCACTTACGATGACAACGGCATGCCGGAATACGTCACGCTGAAAAATGCCATCGTCGACAAGAAGCTGCCTCCTTTCGAGTTATAACCGACCTTAGGATGAGAAAACCCATGCCCTGCTTTCTGCCGGGGCATGGGCTAAAGATCATCGGAAAGCGGCACTACTCCATCAATATCCATCATTAAACTTATGGGAATATCATCTAGAATTATAAGATATTTTGAAAAATAGCTTATTGTCAGGTCTAATAGCCGGTCATATTTCACAATTTTGTACGGCGAGAAACCATGAATCTGGATAGAGTTAGTTCGGGAAGTGATGTACCCAACGAAATCAATGTCATCATCGAAATCCCTGCCCAATCAGACCCGGTAAAGTATGAGCTGGATAAGGAAACAGGGGCCATGTTTGTGGATCGCTTCATGTCCACCTCTATGCGTTATCCGTGCAACTACGGGTATGTCCCACACACCCTCTCCGCGGACGGTGACCCGGTCGACGTACTGGTTGTAACCCGTTATCCGCTGATTCCCGGCTCTGTGATCAAATGCCGCCCGATTGGCGTGCTGAAGATGGCCGATGAGGCCGGTGATGACGCCAAGGTACTGACAGTGCCGATTGATAAACTGTCAAAGCGCTATCGCACCGTCGAGAGCTTCAGAGACATCTCTGAAGACACACTGAATCAAATTTCCCACTTCTTCGAGCACTATAAGGATCTTGAAGAGGGAAAATGGGTACGCGTTCAGGGCTGGGGTGGCGTTGATGAAGCGAAAAAAGAGATTCAGGACAGCATCGCGATGTACAATGATGCCCCTGAGAAACCTAACTTCTGATCCCTAGCAGGAAAGGAACGACATCATTTGAGTCGTGACACGGTGCTGCCTCTGTGCAGCACCGTCGCGCCAGAGATGGCGCTCCATCGGGAACCCAATGAAAATCTGTATACTTTCCGATAGTCACGACCATATCCCTCTTCTCGATTATGCCGTGGCCGAAGCCAAGACACGCGGCGCAGAAGCCGTTGTCCATTGCGGAGACGTGGTCGCCCCGAGCACCCTGAAATGCCTCATCAAACACCATCTCCCAACCCATGTGATCCACGGTAATAATACCGGCGATCTCTTCACTCTGGGTCAGCTGGCCAGCAATCCGGACAATCCTATTCACTACTATGGAATGGATGCGGGGATTGAGCTGGGTGGAAAAAAGATTTTTCTGGTTCACTACCCCCATTATGCCCGCGCCATGGCAGCCACCGGTGACTGGGATCTGGTCTGTTGCGGACACAGCCATTCGGTGAAATTACAAGAGATACCCAATATCCGGGGCGGCACAACCATGCTCATAAACCCAGGCACTGTGGGTGGCGTCGGCGGCGCTCCTGCTACCTACACTATGGCCGATCTTGATACCATGAGCTTTGAGTTCTTCGATATTCCCAAGAGCATAGAGCACCAATCATGAGCAAACTGACCCATTTCAATCAGTCTGGCGAGGCCCACATGGTAGACGTGGGTGATAAACAGGATACCCAGCGGGTAGCTGTCACAGAGGGCCGGATAGTCATGTTGCCTGAAACGCTGGCACTGATTCAGCGCGGCGATCACAAGAAAGGTGATGTGCTCGGCATTGCCCGGGTGGCAGGCATTATGGCTGCAAAAAAAACGGCTGAACTGATCCCGCTCTGCCATCCATTGGCGCTGACCCACGTCAGCATTGATCTCACCCCTGAACCTGATCGCTCCTCCGTCTACTGCGTGGCCACAGTCAAAACCCGCGGACAGACAGGCGTCGAAATGGAGTCGCTGTGTGCTACCCAGGTGGCCTTACTGACCATCTACGACATGTGTAAAGCGGTAGATCGTGGCATGACCATCGATGGCGTCCAACTGTTGGAAAAAGCGGGTGGCAAATCTGGCCACTGGATGAGAAACCCAATGTAATATCAGTATTCTTCCTGACATTCATCAACTAAACACGCTTATTGTGTTTATCCAGCGATAAATCCTCATTAATATCCGCAAAATTATTGTGGTTATATATGCAGGCCTGCCGGCCTCTTATCTTTATGGGAGATTACGATGAAAACCTTCATTACTTGGACTGAAGAACTCAGCGTCGGCATCGAAGAGATCGATGAACAGCATAAGATTCTGATTCGGCTAATCAATCGAATGCATGATGCAATTCATCAGCGCCACGGCAGTGACGTTGTTGAGGGCATCCTTGCAGAACTGGCTGAGTATACCCGTATCCATTTCGCCGTAGAGGAGAGTCTTATGCGCATTCTCCATTTCCCTGGCTATGAAGAGCACCACGATCTACACGAAGAGTTGATTCAACAAATCGTGGATCTGCAAAAGAAGATTGCCACAGGAAAGCACGCCATTGGATTTGAACTGATGCATTTCCTTAAAGTCTGGCTCTCCAAGCACATAATGGAGGGGGGGATGAAGTATAGAGGATTATTTTTAGAGGCGGGGGCTCAGAAAATGATTGGAAAAAAGTCCTGGGCCAAGCGACTCTGGTCAAATATTCGGGGATAATAGTACGCTGACTAAACATCCGCTGACATACCCCTTTGTAGCGGCAACGCAATATATGGGGTATGTTCGCTTCATTTCACTACCAGTCGAAACTGATGAATCCTTTCTACCATCAAGCAAAATTCCTCACCAGCGCCGCCAAGGTTGAACAATCCCCATCCGACACTGGGGCGGAAGTCGCCTTTGCTGGACGCTCCAATGCCGGAAAGTCCAGCGCCATCAACGCCCTGTGTCAACAGAAGAGTCTGGCCCGGACCAGTAAAACTCCGGGTCGTACCCAGCTGCTGAACTTTTTTTCCCTTGATGACGAGCACCGCCTGGTGGATCTGCCAGGCTATGGTTACGCCAAAGTCGCGGAAAAAATCAAGCTGCAGTGGCAAGCTGAACTGGCCGCCTATCTTGAGCAGCGTAAATCACTGCGCGGCGTGATACTGCTGGCCGATGTGCGCCATCCACTCAAGGAGTTTGACCTGCAGATGCTGGAGTGGAGTGGCTCAATCCAGCTACCTGTGCATATCCTGCTGACCAAAGCGGATAAATTGAAACGGGGAGCGGCATCGAAAAGCCTGTTGCAGGTTAAAAAAGCCTTGAAGGAGATTAAAGGTATTCACACCGCCCAGCTTTTCTCTGCCCTCAAACGACAGGGTATTGATGAGGCACATGCTGTACTGGATAGATGGCTCGCTGAATCGAGTATGCCCGAAGAAAATACAACCACGGAAGAGATGTCCTAAGCAGGTAGATCCGGCCATACTTGGACAAAAAAAGACCCTGTCACCCAAGGGGAGTCAAGGTGATCAGGGTCCTAGATCCCGACATGGGGTCGTCGGGTACAGGTCACTTGGGGAGAAGTGACCGCGCCAGATGGCGCTATATATTCAGATAGCAGAAATCTGGAATAGTTCAATACCGACTGAAATAGTTGGTCAATGTGCCTCATCCCAGTTATTGCCCATCCCGACATCCACCAGCAGGGGCACTTCCAGCGTTGCGGCCGACTCCATATGAACCCGGATCTGCTGCCTGGCCTGATCCAGATAATCATCCGCCACCTCAAAAACCAGCTCATCGTGTACCTGCATAATCATCCGAACCGGCGGCTTCTCCTGCTCAATCCAGTGATCCATCGCCAGCATAGCCCGCTTAATAATATCCGAGGCAGTACCCTGCATCGGCGCATTGATCGCTGTCCGTTCAGCAGCAGCCTGGCGCATCTTGTTTCTGGCATTGATCTCAGGCAGATGCAGTCGGCGGCCAAACACTGTCTCCACAAAACCCTTGTCATGCGCCTCAGCGCGCATTCTATCCATATAGGCCCTGACCCCGGGGTAGCGATCAAAATAGAGATCCACATAGCTCTGTGCGGCGCTACGCTCAATGCCCAGTTGCTTGGCCAGGCCAAACGCGGACATTCCGTAGATCAAGCCAAAGTTGATCGCCTTGGCCGAGCGCCGCTGATCCGCCGTGACACGCTCAGGGCTATCCACATCAAACACTTCGGCGGCCGTTGCACGATGGATATCTACTCCGGCGGCAAACGCCTTGAGCAGGCCTTCGTCACCTGAGAGGTGAGCCATTATGCGCAATTCAATCTGGGAATAGTCCGCCGCAACAATCTTGTAGCCAGGCTCTGCTATGAAGGCCTGACGAATGCGCCGCCCCTCTTCGCTGCGTATAGGGATATTCTGCAGATTGGGATCCGAGGAACTGAGCCTTCCCGTGGCGGCCACCGCCTGATGATAGGAGGTATGCACCCGGTGCGTGTCAGGATTGACCATCTGCGGCAGTTTATCCGTATAGGTCGATTTCAGCTTGGAGAATCCCCGATGTTGGAGTATCAGTGCTGGCAGCTCATAACCCTGATCAGCCAGCTCCTGAAGCACCGATTCCGCAGTCGACGGTGCCCCTTTGGGCGTCTTGGAGACCACCGGCAGCGCCAGTTCTTCAAAAAAGATCTGACCGATCTGCTTGGGTGAACTGAGATTAAAGCTGCGCCCAGCCACGGCATAGGCTTGCTGTTCCAACTCATGCATCTTGCCGGCCAGCTCCTGGCTCTGTTTCAGTAGCAAGGCATCATCCACCCGCACACCCTGACGCTCTATTCTGGAAAGCACCGGAACCAGCGGCACCTCCAGCTCCCTCAACAGGGCAGCGAGCCGGGGCTCAGATTCCAGACTGGGCCAGAGCTTTAGGTGTAAGCGCAACGTAATATCGGCATCTTCAGCCGCATAGGGGCCTGCCTGCTCAAGTGGTACCTGGTCAAAACGGAGCTGCTTGCTGCCCTTCCCGGCCACCGCTTCAAATTTGATGGTTTTTACGCCCAGGTACTTCTCAGCCAGCGAGTCCATATCGTGCCGGGTAGCAGTCGAATCAAGCACGTAGGACTCCAGCATGGTATCGAAGCCAATGCCCCTAAGTGTAATGTCGTAGCGGGCCAGCACGCTCATGTCGTATTTCAGGTTCTGCCCCACCTTCTTCCGCTTCGGATCTTCCAGCAAGGGTTTCAGTTGGCCTAAAACCCAGTCGCGATCCAGCTGATCTGGAACCCCTGGATAACAGTGGGCCACGGGCACATAGGCCGCTTCACCGGGTGTAATTGAAAAGGAGACCCCTACGATCTCGGCCTGCATGTAGTCCAGACTGGTTGTCTCGGTATCAAAGGCGAACAGGTCCGCTGTTTTCAATCGCTCCAGCCAGACATTGAACGAGGCCTGATCAAACACGACCTGATAGTCCGTATCCAACGACTGATCAGCAGGCTCAGCCATCTCTCCCGCTGATGTTGCAACCACTTCACTATCCGCTGCAGCAGGATCAATCGACTCCAGCAGGCGCCGCGATTCAATGCGTGAATACCACTCGCGCAGTGCCTCCTGGTTTGGAGCAGCGGGTCTTAGATCTTCTGGTCTCAGCGGCAGATCAACATCCAGCTTTATGGCGGTCAGCTGACGTGAGAGTTCCAGCTGCTGCAGATTCTCGCGTAAATACTCGCCAACCTTACCCTTGATCGCATCCGCATTGCGCTGAAGCTCATCGATTGAACCGTATTCAGCCAGCCATTTGACCGCTGTCTTCGGACCGCACTTGGGAATGCCGGGAATGTTATCCGAGGAGTCACCCACCAGCGCCAGATAATCAATAATCTGCTCCGGCGTGACACCAAACTTTGTCCGCACACCCGCTTGATCCAAAACAGTGTCACTCATGGTGTTGATCAGGGTGACGTGATCATCCACCAGCTGTGCCAGATCCTTGTCTCCAGTCGAGATCAGGGTATGCATCTCTTTTTTCGAAGCCTGAGTAGCCAGGGTGCCGATCACGTCATCCGCCTCAACCCCCGGTATCATCAGAAGCGGCAACCCCATAGCTTCTACAATACGGTGCAGCGGCTCTATCTGCTCCCGAAGGTCATCCGGCATAGGGGGGCGATTGGCCTTGTACTGGTCATACATCTCATTGCGAAAGCTGCCCCCTGGTGCATCAAACACCACCGCCATGTGTGTCGGATGGTATTCGCTTATCAGCTTGCGCAGCATGTTCACTACACCGACGATGGCACCAGTCGCCTCACCCCGGGAGTTGGTCAACGGCGGGAGCGCATGATAGGCACGAAACAGGTAGGAGGAGCCATCCACGAGAATAAAAGGGGTATCTGAAGCCATGATCTCTTTTCATTTGGGAATCTAATCAGGAGTCGCAGGATACCCTATCAGACCGCCTGACAGATACCCGGAATAAGCGTACTGCTATGGAATGAGGGGCATTGAATATTGAATTAGGTCACACAAAAAAGATGGCTTCGTACCCTTCACCCTGTACCAAGTTCATCCTTGCGCTTGTAGCATCATTCACAGGCAAAACGAAATAAATGAATGAGGATAAACACTTTTCTCCGAATACAGGTGTATGCTAAATAGAGTAAATGAAGTGAGAACGGAGTCCTCATGCCCCTAACTTTTGCCTTTGATGTCTACGGCACCCTGATCGACACCGCCGGAATCACCCAGAACCTTGAGCAACTTGTGGGCAGTCAGGCAGCGCGCTTCTCAAGCCGCTGGCGTGACAAGCAGCTGGAATACTCGTTCCGGCGTGGCCTAATGCAGGATTATGTCGATTTTTCTGTCTGTACCCGGGAAGCACTCGAATTCACGGCCACACAGTTGAACCTGCCCATCGCAGAACCTGATAAAAAAGCCTTGCTCGAAGCGTACCGGCATCTACCGGCTTTTGCGGATACTAAGGCAGCCCTCAAGCGGCTGAATGACGCTGGCCACCGACTCTACGCCTTTTCTAATGGTCTGCCGGATGACCTGGAATCACTCCTCACATCGGCAGGAATACGCAATGAGTTTCTGGATATCGTCAGTGTGCATGAGATCAGGACATTCAAGCCGAATCCGGCCGTATACCAGCATTTTCTCAGCAGAAGTGGCGCAGCGGCCAGCCGCTGCTGGCTGGTATCCAGTAATCCGTTTGATCTTCTGGGGGGGTTAAAGGTCGGTCTTCAGACCGCTTGGATAAGACGTGTTGATAGCAACCATTTTGATCCATGGGGGAAAACACCGGCACTGACTTTAAGTTCATTAACCGATCTACCCACCGCAGTTAAATGAAATGATTATGAATGCGTCCATCAGCAGGCACTAGAGCGCAATAATAATGATACAGGAAGTCACCAGACCACAACGGATTCCACCTTGGCTGATTTACGGCCTGCTCTATTTTGTAGCTGCACAAGTCAGCATGCAGTTGGCATTTTTTGATGGCCATGTGTCGCCTATCTGGTTTGCCTCTGGGGTCGCCATCGCAGGGATATTGCGCCACGGCTACAAAGTGCTCATCGGCATTTTGCTGGGTGCCCTAGCAACAGCCCTGCTAATCACCAGCTCCTGGGTTATTAGCGCCGGCACGGCCGTCGGCGTGTTGCTGGAAGCGGCGGCAGGCTACTGGTTGATGCTACAGTTCTCGGAGCCACGAAAACTTCTTTCCAGACCTGTCTATTTCAGCCAATTTCTACTCTTCTGTGTTGCCATCGCCCCGCTGTTCAGTGCCGTAGTAGGTAATCTGATGCTTTGGAGTTCCGGCACGATATCGTCAGAAGCGCTTGCCAAATCGATAGCTATCTGGTGGGTGGGTGATTCAATAGGCATTCTCATCATCACCCCATTACTGCTGGCCTGGCTTAACAGTGAGAATAAACAGACTGCGCGCAGTTTAATTGAAACAGCAAGTCTGGCACTGGCTACCCTACTGGTATCTGGCGTGCTGTTTGGAGGCTACTTACCATCCGGGTTGCAGCACTATCCCACAACATTTTTGTTTGCCCCACTGATAATATGGTGTGTACTGCGATTTGGCATTCGAACAGTCACCATAATCATGCTGATCATAGCCATGAGCGCACTGATTGGCACCACACTGGAAAATGACCCTTTTGCTCTGAGAGAAGACCACTTTGCCATCCTCTTTCTGCAGCTCTACTTTGGTACTATCTGTGCCTCACTCCTGGTTGGCAAGGTTATCCTTGATGAGCGCCAGCATACCCAGACCGAGTTAAAACTGGCCGCCAAGGTGATCGAACACAGTCCCGATGCGATTATAGTCACCGACAGCAAGGGCAGTATCATCTCAGCCAACCCGGCCTTCGTGAAAAACAGCGGTTTCTCCCTGGGTGAACTGCTGGGCAACTCGATCAGCCTGATCGAGTCAGGCTACCATGACGCCCGATTCTTTACTGACATGTGGAACCAGATTAATCAAAAGGGTGAGTGGCAAGGCGAAATCTGGAACCGGGACAAGAGTGGCACTATCCTGCCAGAGTGGCTGAATATCATCGCCCTGGAGGAGACACAAGGCATCCCAAGCTACTTCATCGGCATCTATTCTGACGTAGCTCGGCAACGGCAGGTGATGGACAGGATTCACCGGCTGGCCTACTACGACATCCTGACGCGGCTGCCGAATCGTCAGCTGTTTAATGACCGACTCGATCAGGCGCTTAAATACGCGGGCAGAAATAATCGACTTCTGGGATTGCTGTTTATTGATCTGGATCGTTTCAAGAACATTAATGACACACTGGGACACTCAACCGGAGACAAGGTCCTCTCTCTCGCAGCCACACGCATGCAGGAGTGTGTACGCCAGACCGATACACTGGCCCGACTCGGCGGTGACGAGTTCACAATTATATTGCAGGATATCAGCGAGGAGTTTGATGCTGTTTTGGTTGCAGAAAAGATCCTGCACACCTTCAAGTCGCCCATGCGCCTGGATAACCATGAGCTCTACCTGACACCCAGCATTGGCATTGCGCTGTTCCCGGACAACGGATCAACAGTAGATGATCTAATCAAGTTTGCCGATACCGCCATGTATCGCGCCAAAGAGCTCGGTGGCAACAACTACCAACTTTTTGACTCCAACATGAGCGAGCCATTCCGCTGGAACCTGGAGGTGGAGACAGCCCTGAGGCGGGCGATCGAAAGTGACAACATTCAACTCCTCTACCAGCCACAGTTCGATCTTCATACAGGCGCCATTGTTGGACTGGAGGGACTGGCACGCTGGAATGACCCCGAAATGGGGGTCATCTCGCCTGGCACATTCATCCGGGTTGCTGAAAATACCGGCCTGATTCATCAGCTGGGCGAGCGGGTACTCAAGATTGCCACTCAGCAAGCCATTCGCTGGGGCAGTCTGGGCATCACAGGACTGCGCATTGCGGTCAATGTATCGACACTTCAGCTGAAACAACAGGAGTTCTTTGACAAGGTCAAGGCCATTACAGGGCGTTGCCTGCAGAGTGGTAACAGCATCGAACTGGAGATCACCGAAACCAGCTTGATGGAGAATGCCGAATTCATGGAGGAGATTCTGGGCCGCTTTGCGGACATTGGGCTGGAAGTCGCCGTGGACGATTTCGGCACCGGCTACTCATCACTCAGCTACATGAAACGACTGCCAATCGACCTGTTGAAAATCGATCAGTCGTTTGTCAAGGATCTGCCTAGCAACAGCAATGATACCGCCATCTGCCGGGCTATTATCGCAATGGCCCACAGTCTGAATCTGCGGGTGTTGGCTGAAGGGGTCGAGACAGAGGAACAGATGCAGTTCCTGCGCAAGGAGAACTGCGATGAGATGCAGGGCTATCTCTACAGCAAGCCCATCTCCGCCGATGAGATTACTGAAATGATACGCCAGGGCTTCTGGCATACCAATAATACCCAGGGCAGCATTCAAACTGAACCGCCGGTTAAAAAACCTGCAATTCAGGCCTCAAACCGTTCATACAAAAAGGCTGCTCCACCCAAAACCGTGAAAAAGTGAGTCTGGCGGCGGACCTCCGTCACTCCTTTACTCTTCGAAATAGGTATAACCGTGTAAGCCGGCTTCCAACTCGCTGAAGAGCAATTCGGCCTCTTCTGCGCTGACTCCCGCGATGGCCATTTTCTCCCGATACTTCTCCAGCATCACCTCGGGAGAAAAATGCACATAACGCAGCAACTCATCTACTGAATCACCTTGTTCTGGCTGGGTTAACCGATAACCCGCTTTTCCATCCAGCTCCAGATTCACCGCATCGGTATCACCAAACAGATTATGCATATCGCCCAGGATCTCCTGATAGGCACCCACCAGAAAGATCCCCAGCAGATAGGGTTCACCCGGAATAATGTGGTGTACCGGAAGTGTGCTCTCCACACCATCCTGATCGACATAGTTTTCAATACAGCCGTCGGAATCACAGGTCAGATCATGCAATACCGCGCTGCGCTTGGGCTCCTCATTCAGCCGATGTAACGGCATCACAGGAAAGACCTGGTCAATCGCCCAGACATCCGGCAGTGATTGAAACAGGGAGAAGTTACAGAACAGACGATCCGAGAGCTGTTCACGCAGCTGATCAAGCAGCTCCCGATGGCGGCGTGAGCTATTACTCAAGCGAGGCATCAGTTGACTGCAGATGGTGTTGAAGATCCCCTCTGCCAATGCCCGCTGCTGCAGATCCAACTCACCCCGCTCGAACATGTCATGGGCCTCTTCAAGCCCGTGGCGCGCCTCCTGAAACAGCTCGGTTACCGAATAATCATCCAGACCGACCAACTCGGCCAGCGAGCTGAGTACTTCTGGCGCATCTTCCGGCAATTTGACCGAGTCGAGCGTTTCCGGCGCAGGATCACTGTCAATCACATTGACCATCAGCATGGCATGATGCGCTGTAATCGCACGGCCAGACTCACTAAAGATATTGGGATGGGGCAGATCCTGCTCACTACAGATGCGTGCTATCGCCTTCACCACTTCGCGGGAGTAGCCTTCCATACTGTAGTTCATGGAGCAGTCATGGCGGGAGCTGGTTCCCTCATAGTCCACACCCAGACCACCGCCGACATCGACCACCTTGATCTGCGCACCCAAACGGTAAAGCTCAGCAAAAAAGCGTGCCACCTCACCCATTCCACGCCGAATATCCCGCAGGTTAGGAATCTGCGAACCAATATGGGAGTGCAGCAGTTGCAGTCGATCAAGCTTTCCGACGGATTCCAGGCGCTTGATCAATTTGAGCACCTGCATCGCAGTCAAACCAAATTTCGATTTCTGGCCGCCGGAGTCCTGCCAGTAACCGGTACCTGAAGAGGAGAGCCGGACGCGGACACCGAGCAAAGGTTCAACCTGAAGCTCTTCTGCCGCCACCAGTACCAGCTCCAGCTCAGAGAGCTTCTCAATGACGATGTAGACCCGGTGGCCCATTTTAAGGCCGATCAGGGCGAGGCGAATATATTCGCTGTCCTTGTAGCCGTTACAGACAATGACACCGCCGACCGGTGCATGGGCCAGTACAGCAGAGAGTTCAGGCTTACTGCCCGCTTCCAGGCCGACGTGACCCTCTTTCTTGACCAGGATTTCTTCAACAACGCTACGCTGCTGATTCACCTTGATTGGATAAACCGCCATATACTGGCCGCTATACTCGAACTCTTCCATGGCCATGGCAAACGAATCACACAGTGAGGAGACCCGCTCGTGCAGAATATCGGTAAACCGAATCAGTACTGGCCAGGAGAGACCTGACTTCTTCACCTCATGGGCTAATCGATAGAGATCAATCTCCACGTTTCCATCACGAATTGGCCGTGCTGTGGCATGACCCTGCTCATTAATGCCGAAAAATCCATCACCCCATCGGTGAATTCCATAATCTTGGGGCACAGTATGCATCTTTTTTTTCATATTAATCTACGAGGCGGATGAAAATAATGGGCGTATGATACCTGATCAAGGGACCGTACATGCAGAGGAAAACAAGTAAAATTAAAATAGCCTTGCTCGAACGCAGATCCCAGTGGCTTATTGATTCGAACCACACAGCTTTTTCACCGACGCTCTTGCCGTTTCGATTTGAGATTCAAACTGTTCTTTGGTCAGATAGACGCGACTACCATCAGACTGGAGTTCATACAGGGCAGTTGCCCTTTCATACTCGTGCAGTCGATTCCTAGCCTCAGCACAGCGGATCTTTCTCTGAGCTGCCTTGGCATCTCGTTTTTTCTGCGCCTGCCGCTTCTCTTCACGCTCATCCTGGTAGCTTTCCAGGATTTTCTGCCGCCGCTCATTCCGCTGCTGAGTGATTTGGCTGTCAGGATCACCACGCCCAATTGGAGATGATTTGATTTCAAGCTCTTCCGCCTGTTGATCCGGAGGGGGCCGATCTCCGAACTGGACCCGCCCCTGCGCATCGACCCAGCGAAAAACCGCCGCCTCTGCAACCTGCAGCATGGAAAACAACAGCAGGCAACTAAAAACGCAGACCCAGTTCAATCTCGCCATTACCTCTCCCAATCCATTAGGGTAACTTTAATCGGAGCCGTAGAGAGCGGCCTTCTCCTCTGCTCCCACCTGTCCCTTCGGTTTAAGGCTCTCCAGGTCAGGGTGGGCCACTCGGTTTCTGCCCGACTCCTTGGCCTGATAAAGCAGACTATCCACCTGCTTAACAAATGCTTCTGCGGAAAAATGACTCTCCCGCATATAGACTCCGACACCCAGACTGGCGGTGATAGACAGCGGCAGATCATCAATCAACACAGGCGATTCTTCAATGGCCATGCGTAACCGATTCGCCGCATTAACCGCCCGGGGAAGGGGCGTACCCGGCAGGATCAGAGCAAACTCTTCACCCCCATAGCGACAGGGAACATCAATTTTACGCAGTAGAGAAACCATCAGGTCAGCCGTCTGCCGCAGCACCCGGTTCCCCGCTTCGTGGCCCCACTGATCATTGACTCGCTTGAAATGATCCAGATCCAACATGATCAATGCTGTAGGATGACCGGTTCGATGTGTGCGCTCCAGCTCCTGCTCCAGAGACTGGCTGAAATGACGATAATTGAACAGCCGGGTCAGAGGATCTGTCAGGACCAGTTCGGAAAGCGCATCGCGCTCCTCCCGTAGCAGTAGCAATGCATCGATATGCTCACACCGGCTTTCACCAACAGGGCATCTCGCTGTCTTGTTATTATTGCTGCTCATTCACACCACAGTAGGAAATCAGAGTAAAAGCCCGATTCTACGGATAAGATAAGAATGTTTCAGCATTAAAATAAAAAAGGGCGCCCCCAGGGCGCCCAAAACTTTTTCGTATTGAGGAACTTTTTATCAGATACCGGAGCCCCGAGAACCGACAAACTCAGGATAGGCCTCCAGACCACATTCGCTGATATCCACACCTTCGTACTCTTCCTGTTCAGAGACACGGATGCCCACTGTCACCTTGAGGATCAGCCATACCAGGAAGCTAGCAGCAAAAACCCAGCCGAAGATCACCAGCAGGCCGGTAATCTGTGCGCCAAAAGTGGCATCGCCATTAGAGAAAGGAACAGCCAGTAGACCCCACATACCAACGATACCGTGAACCGAAATTGCACCGACTGGATCATCGATCTTCAGCTTATCCAGTGACAGGATAGCGAACACAACCAGAACACCACCGATCACACCGACTGCTGTGGCCCAGATTGGACTTGGGGCCAGAGGCTCGGCTGTAATGGCCACAAGACCAGCCAGCGCACCATTCAACGTCATGGTCAGGTCAGCTTTGCCAAAGATGGCCCGTGCAGTTAACAGTGCAGCTACTACGCCACCTGCGGCTGCCGCATTGGTATTTACAAAGACCGCAGCCACTGAGTTCGCCTCACCGACATTGGAGAGAATCAACTCAGATCCACCGTTGAAACCAAACCAGCCCATCCACAAGATAAAGGTACCCAGGGTCGCCATTGGCATGTTCGCACCGGGGATGGCACGAATCTGACCATCAGGACCGTATTTGCCCTTACGTGCACCCAGCAGCAATACGCCCGCCAGAGCAGCTGAGGCACCTGCCAGATGAACCACACCGGAGCCTGCAAAATCCTGGAAACCGAGTCCATCCAGGAAACCGCCGCCCCATTTCCAATAACCCTGCATCGGATAGATGAAGCCGGTCATTACAACGGCAAACATCAGGAAGCTCCAGAGTTTCATCCGCTCTGCCACCGCACCTGAGACGATGGACATGGCGGTAGCGACAAACACTACCTGGAAGAAGAAGTCAGACATGCCAGAGTAGTAATCGCCGTCATACCAGCCGGCGGCATCCTGCTTCAATACAGCGCCAGCATCATGGTCACCACCCATCATGAAGGAGAAATCAAACGACGGGATGACGCCATTCCCAGCCTCTGGATACATGATGCCGTAACCCATCAACATGTACATGATGCAGGCAATCGCATACAGAGCGACGTTTTTGGTCAGAATTTCAGCGGTGTTCTTAGCGCGAACCAAGCCCGCCTCAAGCATGGCGAACCCTGCCGCCATCCACATTACTAACGCACCCGATACCAAAAAGTAGAAGGTATCCAGGGCGTATCGAAGATTGAGTATGTCTTCCATTGTTTAAACCTCTTAATAGATCAAGAAAGGGATCACAGTGCCTCTGGACCCGTCTCACCCGTGCGGATACGTACCACCTGCTGCAATTCGGAAACAAAGATCTTTCCGTCACCGATCTTGCCAGTTCTGGCCGCCTCGGTGATTGCTTCAATGACTTGGTCAAGCTGGTCGGCAGCGATCGCCACATCCACCCTGATTTTGGGTAGAAAGTCGACTACGTATTCAGCACCACGATAGAGTTCTGTATGCCCTTTCTGACGGCCAAAGCCCTTGACTTCAACGACAGTGATTCCGGACACGCCAATCTCGGACAGAGCCTCGCGGACGTCATCCAGCTTAAAAGGCTTGATGATTGCAGAAACCAATTTCATTACATATTCTCCTGCTGTTTTGAGATGGTTAGCCATTATGGTTAATGGGCCGGAACCAGACGGCCCGGGTTATCCCCTCTTTTGCAGCTCCCGTGCCAATACTATTTAATAATTAAAATTCAATGGGTTAGATTATTTGTATCAGCGCTTGCACCAGAATAGGCGCACCATTTGAATGCTTCACACTTGAGTCGCACCATATTAGTGCGTTAAATACCAGTCTAATCCTATGGGAATTACTCTGTGCAGGACTGGACAAGGAGCCCCGGCACCGTTATCTTGCGCGCATGATTGATTCCAAACTTCTAGACGATCTCGCCAAACGTGTGGCCGGTAGCGTTCCGGTCGGCCTTCAACTGTTGCAGGAAGACCTGCAGAAAAATCTCCGCTCAGCCCTTGAGGCTGGCCTGAGTCACATGGAGCTGGTGACCCGGGAAGAGTTTGAGATACAGCGCGCTGTTCTACTCCGAACGCGTGAGAAACTGGAGGCAGTGGAACGACAGATTGCCGAACTGGAAAAGAAGATCGACCAGAACGACTGAAATCCCAGTTAGGGCCTGTTAACAGGCCCTAATAGATAGCCGATCATTGATGATGGGCCAGACACACACCATGGAAGGTGAGCATGTCTCTCGCAACACTTTACAGCCGTGCCCGTAGCGGCATCAACGCCCCCCTCGTCACCATTGAGGTTCATCTGGCGAATGGCCTCCCGGCCCTCTCCATCGTTGGTCTGCCTGAGATGGCGGTACGAGAAAGCAAAGACCGGGTCCGGGGCGCACTGATTAACTCAGGATTCGAATTTCCGGCACGCCGCATCACGATTAATCTCGCACCCGCTGATCTCCCTAAAGAGGGCGGACGCTTTGACCTCCCCATCGCCCTGGGCATCCTGGCGGCCTCAGGACAGATTCCAGCCCAGGCCCTCAACTGCCACGAATTTATTGGGGAGCTGGCACTGTCCGGGGCACTGCGCCCGGTAAAAGGCGTACTTCCAGTGGCGCTGGCCGCACGCGAAGCCGGCCGAGGAGTGATTCTGCCAGAAGAGTGTGCTGCAGAGGCCGCCCTGGTGAACGACATCCCGATCCACCCGGCAAACCATCTACTGGCTGTATGCCGACACCTGATCCGCGAAGAGGGAATCCCCCCCTTCACCGGCACTCCAGAGACAACCGCACGGCAAACCCACCCTGACCTCGCTGATGTAATGGGGCAGGAACGGGCCAAGCGTGCCCTGGAGATTGCGGCGGCAGGGAATCACAGTCTGCTGATGATAGGACCGCCTGGAACGGGCAAGTCGATGCTGGCCAGTCGCCTGCCAGGCATTCTCCCCTCCATGACAGAACAGGAGTCACTGGAAGCAGCCGCCATTCGCTCCATTAGCAATCTGGGATTCTCTACTGCCGACTGGCAACAACGACCGTTTCGCGCCCCCCACCATACCGCCTCTGGCGTCGCCTTGGTGGGAGGTGGCAGTAACCCGCGACCCGGTGAGATCTCACTGGCCCATAACGGCGTGCTGTTTCTGGATGAGCTGCCGGAATTTGATCGCAAGGTACTGGAGGTCCTGCGTGAACCGCTGGAGAGCGGTCAGGTCACCATTTCCCGCGCCGCCCGCCAGGAGCTGTTTCCTGCACGCTTTCAGCTGATCGCGGCCATGAACCCCTGCCCCTGCGGTCATCTCGGTGATACCAGCGGGCGAAACTGTCGTTGCACCGGCGACCAGGTTGCTCGCTACCGGGGGCGTATTTCCGGGCCGCTGCTGGACCGTATCGATATGACCATCGAAGTACCCCGCCTCCCCACACAGGCACTCAGCCGCCCAGCAAACAAAAGCGAGGGGAGTCAGCAGGTGCGCCAGCGGGTCGAGCGGAGCCGGCAGTTACAACTGTCACGCAATGGCTGCCCAAACAGCCAGCTCACCGGACGCCTTTTGGAGCAGAGCTGTCTCCTCACGCCCCAGTCGCGCAGCCTGATCGAACGTGCCATGGATCAGCTTAGCCTTTCCGCACGCGCCTACCACCGTATCTTACGACTGGCCCGCACGATTGCCGATATGGAGGCCTCCGAGGCCATTCTCTCAACCCACATTGGAGAAGCCATCAGCTACCGAAGCCTGGACCGGCAAAACCAGCTCCCTAACTAGTCAGTAACCTTTGTTTACACAAATCTGAAATATTCTGTCTACACTGGTAACTAAGGCATTGAAAAAGAACGGGTGTGAGGTGTCGTATGAGTTACCGTATTCTATTGATTCTGGTCGTACTGAGCGGTCTGCCAATCATGAGCAGCTCCGTCATGGCCGGTCATAATGACTGCAATAACCCGTTCTCCCACAGCAGCGAATATGCCCCCAGCCAGATGCGTCAGCTGGCAGAAAACTGCGGTGAGACGGCTATTGCCAATCTCTTTTATAACCGCGCCTATCATGCCGAACTGCTGCAGAAGTTCCAGGTAATCAATCGACTGCAATCTCACAAACCCAATCATGACCTAACCCATTACCATACCCAGCGCATGTTCATCGCCCTCTCCGAGGCATTTGCAAAACGCGCCTGGGAAAAAGGCGAGAAGGGAGCCATTGCAGAGTTAAACAAACACTACGACCGCTCAATTGAGATTGCAGAGTTTCAACTGAAGGGCTATGACGTCCTGGCTGCACGGCAGGATAGTATGCCCAGCAACCCCTGATCCATTTACCCGGCGCGAGAAAACGCAACGCACCCTCCCGTTTGGAGAGATAACGCGGTAGAATCCGCCGCCATGCTCCGATTCGATAAACTCAGCCTGCGCCGAGGGATTAAAGCCCTGTTCACCGACGCCACCTTTATTGTCCATCCAGGACAACGGGTTGGCGTGACCGGTGCCAACGGCACAGGGAAATCCAGCCTGTTCGCACTGATCCGTGATCAGCTACATGCCGATGCCGGCGATTTCTACTGCCCCAAGGACTGGGTGATTGCTCATGTCGCCCAGGAGACACCCGCCGATCCGCGAAAGGCACTGGACTATGTCCTCGACGGAGACAGTGAACTGCGCCAGATTGAGCAGCAACTGGCCAAAGCAGAAGCTGCGCACCAGGGTGAGCTTGTGGCTGAGTTGCACAACCGGCTGGATATTATCGGCGGCTACACCGCCCAATCCCGTGCGGCCCGCCTGATACACGGACTCGGCTTCAAGCCAGGCGAAGAACACCATCCGGTGAACAGTTTCTCCGGTGGCTGGCGTATGCGACTCAATCTGGCACGTGCCCTGATGTGTCGCTCCGACCTGCTACTGCTGGACGAGCCGACCAACCATCTGGATCTTGATGCCGTCATCTGGCTGGAAGAGTGGCTGAAGAGTTATGCTGGCACCCTGCTGCTGATCTCCCATGACCGGGATTTTCTCGATAGCGTTACCAGCCATATCGCCCATATCGAACAGGAGCGGATGACCCTCTACACCGGGAACTACTCGGCGTTTGAAAAGATACGCGCAGAACGACTGGCCAATCAGCAATCGGCCTTTGAGAAGCAGCAGCGGGAAGTGGCCCATATCCGCAGTTATGTCGACCGTTTTCGCGCCCAGGCCACCAAGGCACGGCAGGCCCAGAGTCGACTCAAGGCCCTGGAGCGGATGGAGCTGATCGCTCCAGCCCATGTCGATTCACCGTTCCATTTCAGTTTCAAGAAACCGGACAAGACACCCAATCCGCTGCTCAAGCTGCTGGAGTCCTCCGCCGGTTATGCGGAGAAACAGATTCTGAACCGGGTCAATATGAATCTTTCTCCCGGCGATCGAATCGGCCTGCTCGGCCCCAATGGGGCGGGCAAATCGACCCTGATCAAACTGCTGGCTGGCGAACTCGCACCCAGCGGTGGGAAACGTGAAACAGCACAGGACATTAAGATCGGCTATTTTGCCCAGCATCAGCTGGATCAGCTGAATCCACAGGAGAGTGCCCTCGCCCATCTGTTACGACTGGACCCCAAAGCCACTGAGCAGTCGATGCGGGATTTCATTGGCGGCTTTGGCTTTGCCGGAGAGCGTGCCGAGAGCCCGGTGGCACCCTTCTCGGGTGGCGAAAAAGCCCGTCTCGTCCTGGCCCTGCTGGTCTACCAGCGGCCTAACCTGCTGCTACTCGATGAACCCACCAATCACCTCGATCTGGAGATGCGCCACGCACTGAGTCAGGCCCTGCAGGATTTTGAAGGGGCCATGGTGGTGGTCTCGCATGATCGGCATCTGCTACGCACCACCACTGATGTACTTCTGTTGGTGCACGGCGGCAATGTCGATGAGTTTAAAGGCGATCTGGACGAATACCCCCGTTGGCTGGCGGATAACCGCAGTGCCGACCTGCGCAAAGAGCGCAACAGCAGTGAGCCAGAAACCAGCGCCGCCGCCCGCAAAGATAAGAAACGCCTGGAAGCCGAGCGCAGAAAACAGCTGCAACCACTGCGCAAAGAGGTGCAGCAACTGGAGAAAATGCTCGAAGAACTGAATCATCAGTCCATCCAGTTAGAAGCGGCCCTGGCCGATCCGGCTATCTACGACGCCAGCCAGAAGACCCAGCTCAAGAGACTGTTGGCTGACAAAACCCGCATCACCCAGGAGCTGAACGAGACTGAAGAGCAGTGGTTGATGGCCTGCGAGGAGCTGGAGCAGACTGAAACCGCATTGGTTAGTGAGGATTACTAACCCGTCACCCCCTCTCCCGCCAATAAAAATACCTCCTCATACCCCTGTCAGAGGTATAATCAGAAATCACCCTTTCAATACGGTAACTCCATGAAACTCCTGATCCGCAACCTCCCACGCACAACCTCGGAAGAGGAGCTGCAAGCCCTGTTTGAGCCCTATGGGGCGATACAGTCCTGTACCATTATCATGGATAAGGAGAGCGGCCTATCCAAAGGCTTTGGCTTTATAAACATGCCCAAGCCGGGTGAGGCCAAAGCGGCCATGAAGATGCTCAACGGCTTTGACCTGGCAGGCAGTAAAATCCGGGTTAAAAAAGCCGACGATTAATTCTCGCTTTCAGGCCAGACACAAAAGCTTTTGCAACAGACCCACATAATCGATTCTGCCTGGATTTTTCTATGCTCAGCTATAGACATGCCTTCCATGCCGGAAATTTTGCCGATGTTCTAAAACATCTGATCTTGGCAAAGACCCTGCATTACATGACCCAGAAGCCAACACCGATACTCTACATTGACACTCATGCGGGCACTGGGCGCTATCCGATTGGTAACTCGATGAGCCAGAAGACGGGCGAATTCGAACGGGGCGTTGGCGCAGTCAAAGAGCAGCTGCTTGATTCTGAGTTTGCCCCCTATGGAGAGATACTCAAGCGGCACCTATCAAATGGGCACTATCCCGGATCGCCCCAGATCGCTGCTGATCTTTTAGGTCCGCGTGATCAGCTTCGCCTCTTTGAGCTCCATTCAACCGATTTTCCAAGGTTGAGTCAGTGGGCTGGGGCTGACCGAAGAATCAAGGTATCCCAGAGCAATGGGCACTTGGCACTCAAGTCGCTGCTCCCGGCTATCAAGGGACGGGCACTGGTATTGATGGACCCCTCATTTGAGGTCAAGCAGGAGTACAAACAGGCCGTAGCGTCCCTGGGGGAAGGCCACAAGCGCATGCCCAACGCCACCTTTCTGCTTTGGTATCCGGTTGTACAGCGGACCCAGATCGTTGACATGATCAAACAGCTGCGACAGCGCCCGATTAAAGATGTGTGGCAATTTGAACTCTGCCTCTCACCCGACACACCGGATCATGGCATGACCGGCAGCGGAATCATTGCGATCAATCCACCCTGGACTTTGGCAACTGAACTGTCGGCTTTGTTACCCCGCCTCCAGCAGTGGTTTGCGCCTGAGGAAGGCCATCACACCATTCAGAACCTGATACCAGAGTAGCCAATCTGCAGTCAGCCAGAGGGTTACTCCAACACCTCTACCGTCGTGCCAACACGTAATTCGCCAACACCGTCATGCAACAGGTTCTGACCAAAATAGACTTTGTTTCCCTCGCGTCGATAGCTGTTTAGCGTACGCAACGGCTCAACAGACTTCTCGGCTGTCTCTGGATTGATAGTCGGAATCACGCAACGTGAACAGGGCTTGGCTACCCGGAAAGTGATATCGCCAATACGGATACGCCGCCAGCTGTCCTCAGCATAGGGCTCGCAGCCCGATACAACCAGATTGGGACGGAAGCGCAGCATGGGCAACGGCTGCTCCAGTCGGCCGTTCAGATCTGCCAGTGAAGCCTCCGAGATGAGCAGGAAGGGAAATCCATCGGCAAATCCAACCTGGTCATCCGTCTCCGCATAACCCGGATCAACCGGACGCCGGGTCGACTCTGGCATGAAGAAGAGTCGGCAATTCAGGCCGAGAAAATGGCTGAGCCACTCAGCGGCTGCAACACCCGCGCTCTCTGCCAGGCAGTGATCACCCCACACCTGAACCGTCTGCTGCTCGCTCTCTTTTGGCTCAAACTCAATATCCAGATCGGCCATCGCCGGTGCCGACAGGCGCAGACCTGACGGGGTAAGGGCGGTTCGTACCAAGGCCATTTTTGGATGCTGGCGCTGGGTAACAAAATCCCCCTGGTCATCAACCACCATCCAGTGTCGATCAAAATGAATACCACGCCCATCCACCGGTGCCCGTTCAAGAGACAGCCCGCGTAGTGATTTAACGGGATAAAAGTAGAGCTGGCTGAGTGTCAGTTCACCCATGAAGATTCCTTGTTAAGTATGTCGTTATAAGTTAACTATGGAAGCCAAATTGCCCCAGAAAAGTAGTCGGGAAAATCGGCACTACAGCCAGCTGTGAACTGTGTCACACTTCCTTTTCAATCCTGCCCTTCATTCCCAGAGATATCTGCCGCCTATAATGGAACAAGAATGATTATTGGGCCAGCCCAGTCGGAGAAATAAATTATGGAGATCATCCCCTACCTGAAGCTGATGGTTCAGAAAAACGGATCTGACCTGTTTTTCAGCACAGGTGCCCCCCCCAACCTGAAGGCGGAAGGGCGCACAATGCCCATTGGCGATACACCTATGGGTCATGGTGCCGTTCGTAAACTCGCCTATTCGATTATGAGTGATGATCAGGTGAAAGAGTTTGAGGCCACCATGGAGTGCAACCTGGCGGTCTCGATTGAGGGTCTGGGTCGTTTTCGTGTCAACGTATTCCGCCAACGGGGCGATGTAGCGATGGTAATTCGCTACATCAAGGGCGATATCCCCAGTATCGAGGCGTTAAAGCTGCCCCAGTCACTGAAAGAGTTGATCATGATGCCCCGTGGCCTGATCCTGGTGGTAGGTTCAACCGGCTCGGGTAAGTCCACTACCCTGGCATCCATGATTGACCACAGAAACCGGAATGCGACAGGCCACATCCTCACCATCGAGGATCCCGTGGAGTTCCTGCATACCCATAAAAAGTCCGTTGTCGATCAGCGCGAGGTGGGACTGGACACCCTCTCCTACGAGGTGGCCTTGAAAAACGCCATGCGCGAGGCACCGGATGTGATCCTGATTGGTGAGATTCGTGACCGGCAGACCATGTCGCATGCCATCGCTTATGCCGAGACAGGTCATCTTTGTCTCTCCACTCTGCACGCCAATAACGCCAACCAGGCACTGGATCGTATCGTCAACTTCTTCCCCGACTCAGCACATCACCAGCTTTACATGGATCTTTCCCTCAACCTGAAGTCAGTGATCTCACAGCGACTCATCAAGAGCAAGGATGGCAAGCGCGTGCCTGCGGTAGAGATCATGTTGCTGACCACGTTTGTGGCGGAACTGATCCAGAAAGGGGACATCCATGCTGTCAAGGAGGCGATGGAGCAGGGTACCGAGCGCGGCATGCAGACCTTTGACCAGGCCCTTTACATACTCTACAAAGATGGACAGATAACCCTTGAAGAGGCGCTGGCCAATGCGGACTCACGTAACAACCTCTCTTTGAAAATCCGCCTCGCTGAAAGTGGTAATGTGGAAGGCAAGGCCTCCATGTCGATCTCGGACGAAGACTTCTTCTAGACCGAACCTGACCTGGCCGTTCGCGGCCGGGTCGCTTACACTCTGGCATGCAAATCTGGTACGTCTATATCCTGCAGTGCAGTGATAGCACCCTCTACACCGGCATCACCACCGATCTTGAACGTCGCGTTCACGAACATAATCACAGCCCCAAGGGAGCTAAATACACCCGCGCACGAAGGCCCCTTGAACTGGTTTACCATGAACCGGCCGATACCCGTTCAGCAGCCTGTCGACGTGAATGGGAACTGAAGCAGCTGAGCGCCCTCGATAAGCGCCGGCTGATCTCTGCGCAGAGAGCTAAATCAGGTTAGAATAGCTCTTTTTGCCGGCCCTGCTCCCACCATGACTGATACTGACAGCACCACAACCCCCTGCTGGATCTACCGCAGCAGCAAGAAAGAGGAGATGTATCTCTATCATGCCAAAGAGGAAAACTTTGAAGACATTCCTGATGCACTGATGAAACGCTTTGGCACCCCCCTGCTGGTCATGGAACTGGAGCTGCATCCTGATCGCAATCTTGCCAGAGAGGATGTCAGCAAGGTAATCAACAACCTGAAAAACATCGGCTATCATTTGCAGATGCCACCCAACCTGATCCCGGACATGAACGACGGTGAGACCATCTAGGCCATGCGTGAAATCATCCTGCTCAATGTTACAGGTAAAGATCACCCTGGACTGACCGCTGCCCTGACCGGAGTACTGGCGGATCATGAGGTGAATATACTGGATGTGGGCCAAGCGGTGATTCATGACCACCTCTCGCTTGGCATGTTGCTGGAGATCCCCCCACAGGCCCAGTCAGGTCCGGTAGTGAAAGACCTGTTGTTCCAGGCACACCAACTCGGCCTGCAGATCAACTTCACCCCTATTGATGAGGATGAGTATGAGCGCTGGGTCAGCCATCAGGGCAAACAGCGCTATATCGTTACCCTGCTGGGGCGCAAGTTGACCGCATCAACGATTGCCCATGTGGCCCAGGTGGTCTCACAGCACGGCCTCAATATAGACAGCATCACACGCCTCTCAGGACGCTTCTCACTGCGCAGCACAAATAATCACAAGCGCGCCTGTGTCGAATTCACGGTACGGGGTGCGACTGAGGATATCACCTTGCTGAGACAGGACCTGCTGGAGATCAGCAGCCGGGATGAGGTGGATGTCGCCTTCCAGGCCGATGACCTCTATCGGCGCAACCGCAGATTGATTGTTTTTGATATGGACTCCACCTTGATTCAGGTGGAAGTGATCGATGAACTCGCCAAGGCAGCCGGCGTCGGCGAAGCGGTCTCCGCCATCACGGAATCAGCAATGCGTGGAGAGATAGATTTCAATGAGAGCTTTCGCCGGCGTATGGCCCTGCTCAAGGGACTGGACGAATCGGTACTGAAAGGAATTGCCGACAACTTACCTATTACGGAAGGCGCGGAAAGACTGATCTCCAACCTCAAACGCCTGGGCTATCAGGTTGGCATCCTATCGGGCGGATTCAGTTATTTTGCCAATCACCTACAGCAAAAACTGGGGGTCGATTTTTTCTCGGCCAATGCACTTGATATTCAGGATGGAAAGCTAACGGGCGAAGTGAAAGGAGAGATTGTGGATGGAGCCAAGAAGGCTGAACTGATGCAGGAGATGGCCCGCGATCTGGGCATCAGCCTGGAACAGGTTATCGCCGTAGGAGATGGCGCCAACGATCTGCCCATGCTGAGCCTGGCTGGACTGGGCGTCGCCTTCCACGCCAAACCGCTGGTTCGTGAAAACGCCCGGCACTCGATCTCAACCTTGGGGCTGGATGGTATCCTTTATCTCCTGGGCGTCAGAGACAGAGAAGTAAAATAGTCAGCGACTCAACTTACATAAGGCTTGCAGATAATGAAACAAATCCTGCGCTTGATTACGGCGACTCTTTTCACACTGAACAGTACACACACCTTCGCTGGCGAACGCATTACCGTCTACAAATCACCCACCTGTGGCTGCTGCAGCGCCTGGATTAAACACCTGAAGCAGAACGGCTTTGAAGTCACCGCCCATAACACAACAAAAATGCAGCAGGTTAAGCAGTCGCTAGGAGTCCAACCGGAACACACCTCCTGCCACACAGCAGAGGTCTCTGGTTATGTAATTGAAGGCCATGTACCGGCGAATGAGATTAAACGACTGCTACAAGAGAAACCCGCTGTTAGTGGACTCACTGTACCTGGCATGCCAATGGGATCTCCCGGCATGGAGGGGGGCCGAAAAGATCACTATCAAGTGCTGACCTTTGATAAAAAGGGTAACAGCCAGGTCTATGCCGACTACTGAACGACCTAGGATCTCTGGCACTAAATACCCCGCGCCTCTTTGACCTTTTCATAGGCCTGGCGTATCTCATGGGTCTTCTGTGCCGCCATCTTCATCATCTCTTCCGGCAGACCTTTCGAAACCAGTTTATCCGGGTGATGCTGACTGAGCAGCCGACGATAAGACTTCTTCACCTCGGCATCACTCGCTTTTGATGAAACATTCAAAATCGCATAGGCATCGGTCAGGGTCGGGCCGGAAGGGCGGCTATCCGCACGACGCCCACCACCTGCCTGACCACTAAAATGGCGTTCGGCACGGACCATCTTCTCCAGTCGGCGGAAGGCAAACTCCGGTATCCCGAGGCGACTGCAGATATGGAGCAGCAGCTGCTCCTCTGCCTTGTCCAGCGTGCCATCCGCATAGGCGGCCTGCAGCTGGATTTCGATGAACATCTGGATCAGGGTGTTGCGCCGATGACACTCGGTGCGGAACTGCTCTAACACCTCATCCAGCGGAAAGTCCGAAGATTTCCCCTGATTGAACAGATTGATGGCGGCCTGGCGCATCTCACTGCTGAGATCCATTTCAGCCATAACCGACTTAGCCAGGGCAATCTCATCAGGAGAGACTCGACCATCCGCCTTGGCAATGGCACCCATGACAGTAAAGGTGGTTGTAAAGAAGGCTGTCTGCACCCGCTCCTGATCGCCCGGGGCGAACCTTTCATCACTGCCTAGCCCTTTTAGCCCCTTGTCCAAGTTATGCCCCAGAACCGCGCCCAGTATGGCGCCGATGGGACCACCCACCATAAAGCCGAACGCTCCGCCGGCCAATTTTCCCCACCAGCTCACGGGAGCCTCCTGTTAGTTATCTCTTTGCGGGAAGGTTTGTATGCAAAATATCGGGGATGACCATACAACAGCCAGCCAGGCAGAATCCAGTCATTCGAACGGTTTTTGCTAAATCGTCTGTATTAAACCGTTTCCGGGGCAGCCGTGGGAAGCCGGATAACGAAACAGCTGCCGCCCTTTTGGCCCGGCTTCACTTCAATACTGCCACGATGATTCTGGGTAATGATGAAATAGGAGACAGAGAGACCCAGTCCGGTCCCAGAGCCCACCTCCTTGGTGGTGAAAAAGGGTTCAAAGATGCGCCGCCGAACCGCTGGGCTCATGCCCGGACCATTATCCTCTACCTCTACGCAGACCCACTCACCACGCGCATAAATGCGCAAAATAAAGGCATCATTGCGCCCCTCCTGTGGTGTTGCGGCCGCCGCTTCAAACATCGCCTGTGCTCCATTTTTTAACAGGTTGAGCAACACCTGCTGAATCTGCCCGCCTTCACACCAGGCATCCGGCAGTTCATCCGGATATTCCCGATGAATGATGAGCTTGCGAAAATCATAATTCTTTTCCAGACTGTAATCATTCGAGGCAATCTCGACTGTCTCATCCAACAGCAAACGCAGATCGCGCAACTCAAACTTGAGATCACTTTTTCTACTGAAACTCAACATGCTGCTGACGATCTTTGCTGCCCGTTTGCCGGATTCAGAAACCATCTCCATCAGGGCCGTTATGCCACGCTTATCCATGTAATCAGCCACTGCATCAATCGACGTACCACAGCTTTCCGCCACCTTACGATTTTTATCCATCTCGCGTCCTAGCCGGGTATTAATAACCTGAACACTCTGCACTATACCCGCTAACGGGTTATTGATTTCATGCGCCATACCTGCGGCCAAGCCACCTACCGACAACATCTTTTCCGATTGCACCATCATCTCTTCCATGCGTACTGTTTCAGTCACGTCGTCCAGTCGAATCACCGCACCCTCCACGCCTTCACCCAGCAACGGATAGACGGTCACATCCATATAGCGCACCTCGCCCTTGTCATTTTCCCAGCGCAGATTGCTGGCCTGATCAGGTGAGAGTGTCTGAATTGAGCGCGCTATCTTACGCAGTACATCAGGAAACAGCGGAAACAGTTCGGATAACAGTTGACCAATCGCATTCACGGCACGCAATCCACTCATGCGTTCCGCTTCACGATTCCAATGCGTTATCCGACCATCGACATCAATGCCAATGAGTGCAGATGGCATGGAATCAATCATATTCCCCAATAAATTCCGCAGCCGGGTCAGTTCCAGTTCGGCCTGTTTGGATTGGGTAATATCGGTATAGGTAGTGACCACACTCCCCGTAGCCAGCGGTGTTCTGCGCACCTCGATAATGGTGTTATTCGGGCGTTTCTTTTCGAACACTGTGCGCTGTAATTGAAAGGCGTCATGAATATAGCGTTCAATAAACGCGTCACGATCCTCCACCTCGCCATACTCACCCTTATCCAGGTTATACAGACAGAGATCGCGCAAAGTCACACCGGCCCGTAGCAGCGACTCGGGTATATCATTTATTTCAACAAAGCGTCTGTTCCAGGCAACCAGATTCATCTCCTTGTCATACATGGAGATACCCTGGTCAACATTTTCAATAACCGACTTCAATACCTCACGGCTGGCCTCAACTGCCAACGAGGCCTCATCGATAATATCCAGAACATTGTCCAGATTGATATTGGAACGCCGCAGACTGGTATTGATCAGCACTCTTGCCGAGGCCGAGCCGATAACCCCGGAGAGTAATTTCTCAACTTCCGTAAGCAGGTCGGCAGGCGCATCCATACCTGGCGAATAACCTGACAAACTACTATCACGATAACGACCAAACAGACTCATAGCCCGATCAGAGTCAACAAAGCGCAACACTGTTCGCTCCAGATCGGCGATCCTTATCTGGCCTTCCCAGGGACGCGTGACATACTCATTTTTATGTTCAAATACATCAACAAATGCCCTTGCCTGCGTCCACTCAATCAGATTTTGCCGGGTAAACAAGGATACGGAGAGGTAGAGACCAACATTAATGAAGGCGCTCCAGAACAGGCTGTGTAACAGCGGACTATCCCAACTAACGCCAAACAGCGCCTGTGGTTTTAACAGGGTTAAACCAAACGGGCCCTGCTCAATAAACGAAAGCGGCAACCAGCCTGACTGGGCAAAGGCTGGCAAGACCAGTGTGTACCCCCACACCAAAAAGCCCGTACTGAGTCCGGCTATTGCCCCTTTTAATGTAGCCCCTTTCCAGAAAATTCCACCAATAATCAGCGGTGCGAACTGGGCTGCAGCAGCAAAAGAGACCAATCCGATGGTCACTAAAGCATAGGAATCGCCGATAATTTTAAAATAGCTGTATGAGAGCAGCAGGATAGCGATGATCGTGATGCGTCTAAGTGCCTTGAGCATTCCGGTGGCAGTTGTGGACTCCATACGCCCAAAATGTAGCAACCGGTAGCGCATCATCACCGGCACAATCAGATCGTTACAGACCATGGTGCTGAGTGCCACAGTTGCCACAATCACCATGCCACTGGCCGCCGAGAGTCCGCCAATATAAACCAACAATGCCAGTGCCGGTTGTGCGGCTGACATCGGCAAAGTCAGAACAAAGGTATCTGCATTTATGCCGCCCCCAGGAAAAGTCACCAAACCTGCAATGGCAATTGGAAGCACAAACAGATTGATCAACAGAAGGTAGAGTGGAAACAGCCACATCGCCGTGTCCAGATGGGAGCGATGTGTATTCTCTACAACGGTAACCTGAAACTGCCTGGGAAGACAGAAAGCGGCCAGCGCTGACAACAGCATTAGAAACGTCCAGCTACCGTTATCAAAAAGCGCACGACCTGAAATCAACTCGGACAGTGTCGCATTATCCGTCACCTGGTCAAAGATCGACTCTAACCCGTCAAACATAAAGAAGGTGACAAAGACACCGACTGCAATAAACGCAAACAGTTTTACCAATGACTCAAATGCAATCGCCACCATCAAACCCTCATGGTGTTCAGAGGCATCCAACCGGCGAGTTCCAAAAAAAATAGTGAACAGGGCAAGAAGAATCGTAACGTAAAAAGCCTTATCACTAAGCACCGCAACAGGATCTGAAGCCGTAGCCGCGATAACGGGATAGCGGCTCAGAATATCGAAGCTGGTAGAGACCGCTTTCAGTTGCAGGGCGATATAAGGCATGATCCCAATCACAGCTACCACCGTTACCAGTCCGGCAAGCAGTTGGCTCTTTCCATAACGGGAAGAGATGAAATCGGCAATGGATGTTGTACGTTGTGCCTGCGCAATCTTGAGAATTTTTCTCAGCAGAAAGGGGGCCACCATAAACAGAAGGGTCGGCCCAAGATAGATTGGTAGAAAACCGATACCATCCGTAGCTGCCCGCCCAACACTGCCATAAAATGTCCAGGAGGTGCAGTACACAGCAAGAGAGAGCGAATAAACATAAGGATTGGCGCCAAATCTTTTTCCCTGCGCTGCGCGCCTGTCAGCAAAATGAGCTATCAGAAACAGCAACCCCAAATAGGCCAGAGAGATAAAGAACACCCACCAGGCAAACTGCATCAGTCAGACCTTTTACCCAGCAGCCGCTGAGCTGCAGATCCCAGAGGTTTAAACAAAACAGCTAGCCTCGGAAGAAACACCATGACAATCAGGAGAATCCAGGTCAGATTTATGTAAAAGAGTATTAATGGCCAGCCAAACAGACGTGCTGAAGGGTCAACTGAAAAAATCTCCAGCAACGGTGGATTGAGTAGCAGGGCACCCAGTATTGCCGCAACCAACATACGCGCACGACCTGTACCTCTGGCTGACAATTCTCCCGGTTCTTGTTGTTTTTTCATTTCATTCCTGCTGTTTATAAACCTGCCAATAAAGTTCAAAAGCCTAACAACTGAGAGTATAGATGATGAATTTCAATAGGATATATTAGGGCCTGTTATCCTGAATAGTTATCTTCCCAGGTCAGCTGTTGAAAATATTGCGCAATGAAAATGTTATTAAAGATATGCCAAGGATGACCGCTAAATAATATGAGGTCGATTAATCCACCGGCTAAAGGGGGGTGCAAGATGATCCGTACATACGACATGGCGAGTGGTGCACTGCTTGGAATGAGCAGTTCCGAAAACTACCAATCAGCGGTCCCCAATCACGGACCACAGGATATGTTGTACCCTTCCCTGCAACTTCAAGAGATCCCACTAGTGCATACGCGCAAGCCGGCCAGATTTACACCTGATCTCGCAACGAAACCTATCGATAGTTTCTTTGATTAACACATACTGGAAACAGGCTGTACAAGAAGCCCCAGATTGCTGCAGCGACCTGGGGCTTTACTTTGTGCCTGATACTTTGTCTGCTAGGGATTTCTGAATAAACACTTCCCTACAACTGTTAAAACTACTCCCGGCTCGCATCTAGCCAGTTTATTGCAAGATGTTTACCGAACATCCCGCGCAACCCTGAAACCAAGTACAAACAACTTGGCATCCGCGTCATACCGGCCTCGTTTTGTCACCCGCAGACTCTCACCGGGTTTATTAAAAGCTCCTCCACGTATTACACGTTCACTACAACCGAGCTCTTGCCAGCTTGAACCATCCGTTGGCGCACCTTCATATGAGTTGTGATAGCAATCTTCCACCCACTCCATGACATTGCCTGCCGTGTTATGCAAACCGTAAGCATTGGACTCAAACCTTCCAACTGGTGCTGTGGAAACACCATCCCATTGGCTGCCGCAATTGAAGCAGTTGGCATTTTCACTGCCCAGATCAAAACCCCACCAGTACGGTGTATCCGTACCCGAAGCGGCAGCATATTCCCATTCAGCCTCGGTGGGTAGTCGATAACGTTTTCCCGTCTGTTCAGAGAGCCAGACTGTATAGGCTTTTGCATCATTCCAGCTTACATTAATAACCGGTCGCGGCCCTTGGCCCCAACCCAGATCATCCGGTAGAGGCCGTCCTGTTGCAGCGGCAAACAGCTCATACTCCCGGAAAGTCACTTCGTATTTACCTATACTGTAACTGCCCAGCCTGACTTCATGCACAGGCAACTCTTCACTGGACAGATGATTGATCCGGCTGCCCATCTCAAATGTTCCGCCCCGAACATACAGCATCTCTGGTCCGCTACCCCCATCAAAAAGTCTATCTTGAATCGGACTGCCGGTTTCCGGCTCCTTCGGTTTTGGCGGCGCCTTGGCAACCACGGGTTCCCTGCGCGTTACAACTGGAGGCGGTGGAGTGATGATCGGCTTTGTTAAAACCTCAGGCTCAGCCCGCTCAGTCACTGTTTCAGCGGATGGTGTCTTGGTTATTGCAATCTGACTCGGGCTGGGTGCAGGCGTATCAATAACAGGAGTCGGCACCAGCTCCCGCGATGACTCAGCCGGCGCAGCTGATTCTCTCAAGACGGCGGCATCTTGCCCATCCATGAAGCCACTGACGATCTCCCCTTTTCCGGAGAGAATAGAGAGTGCCTCTGCTCCTGCAAACGCCAAAACAGCACCTATCAGCAGTGCAGAGAATGCACTCTTGCGCCCCCCCTGCTGTGGGATGGAAAAGGCCGCATCATTGCTTGCAACGCGCTTATCCAGAAGATCGTCTCTGGGTCGTTCACTCTCAACCTGTTTCTGCAGCTTATACAGCGCCTCTTCCACCTGCTTCCTGGCTTCAAGCGCCTCATCTTTTTTGAACTGCGCTTCATCTGCATCGACTTGCGCTGCCTCAAGTGCCAGCTTAAGTCGATCAATCTCACTGTTGCGCTCTTCGGTCTTCTCCTCAAGTAGCAGGCTCTGTTTGCGGGCCTTCTCAAGTTCCGCACTCCGCTCATCCAGTGAGCGTGTCAGTTTATCGATATCCTGACGCAAGACCTCGCTCTCGGCTGCATCGGCTGAACTGCTTAACTCCAACTCCTTGAGCGACATGCGTGCTTCGTCCAACTCTGCGCGCAAGGTATCAAGTTCTGCAGAAGTTACAACGGGCTGAACTCCTCCTTCGCCCTTTTCTGCGGCTCCCAAGGCACTGCGCATCTGTCCGAGGTCGATTTCTGTCCGCTCACGAACCAACGCCAACTCTGATTCCAGTGCCGCAATTTTCTCACTGGACGATTCATTACTGGAGAGCTGTTCTTGCAAGCGCTCCAGCTCCGCCGTCAGCCTGGTCACCTCCTGCTCTGCCGCCTCTTTATGACTCGCTTCAACCACATTAGAGGCATCTGCTTGTAAGCGACTCAGCTCCCCTTCAAGCGCCAGCTTCTCCTTATTCAACTGTTCATATGAATGATCCGCTTCATCCAGGGCATCATTCAGTGTCGCCAGCTCTGCCTGCAAGACCTTCACGTCAGCATTAACGCCACTGCCTTTTGCGCTGCGGCTTTGAGCCAGCGCAACAGCTTCCTCAGCAGCGGCCTTGGCGGCTGCCATCTCTTCAAGCTCTGCGCGCAAGCTGGATAACTCTGCGGACTCTTGCAGTTCTTGTGATTCTGCTGCGGCTAATCTCGACTGAAGATCAACAATCACCTGCTGGCCAGCTTCAAATTCCGTTTCTATACGCTCCTTTTCTGCTTGCAGATTGAGTAAATTTTCATTCAGCTCTTTACTTGCAGCCTGCAACGTTTTGAGCTCATTTTCAGCATCAAGTAATCTTGTGCTGGCTTGTTCTCCCTCTTGTTGTTTTTCATTCAGGGTCTTGGAGAGCTCCGCCAATGTCTGGTCTTTCTCTTCTATTGACGCCTGTAATCCAGTCAACTCTGCGCTGGCCTTATCCAGTGCTTCAGCCAACCTGGCCTGTTCCACCTGACTCGACAACAGCACCTCACTGCCAGCAGTCGCCTTCTCTCCTTCCAGTTCCGCTAATGCCTGCTGATGCTCATCGGCCTGACGCAATAACTGTTCATGATGAGTCTTGAGCACGGACAGCTCTGCGGTCAGTCGATCCCGCTCATCGGTGATGTTCCGCAACTCATTCTCAGCATGCGTACGCCCTTCGACCGCCTCATAAAGTGATTGTTTAAGTGTTGACTCAAGCTCTGTCTTATTTTGTTGAAACAGTTTTTCAGCTTCATTTCGCTCAGACTCAAGCGCGGCAACCTGGGCAGAGGCGCCCTCCAGTTCACCACGCAGTTGATCAATTTCTGAATTCAGGAGCAGTTGTTGCTTTTCCAGGAGAGTCAGTTTTTCGGCTCGCTCGTTCTCATCACTTTCTCGATTGGAGATCTCTGATTCAAGTTCAGCAATACGACTCTCTGCCGTCTCCAGAGAGGCCTTTAATGACAGCTCGCTCTCTCCCGCCTGGGATTGCTCTGCCTGTAAACTGATAACGGAATTCTGCGCCTCTTTCAGCTCACGCTCCAAACGCTCCAGCTCGGACTTCTGTTTCTGGTTCGCCTCTGTATGGTCTGTTATCTCGACTGTCAGCTGCTTGATTTCTGTCTGGGCCAGTTCGAGTTCAGACTTGAGTGCCGTATGCTCAGTCTCAAGTGCGGCGCGTGCGGTTTCTAATGCAGCCACCTCACTCTGATTAGCATCCAGCAATTGTTGATTCTGCTGTAACTGTTGTAGCGATTCATCGCGCGCTTGCAGCTCTCTATTGAGCCGATCAAGTTCCAACTGGGTTTCCGCCAATGTATGCTGTTGACCATCGAGCGCCTGGATCGCTTGGACTTGTGTTGCGAGTTCACCGGTTAATCTATCGATCTCAGCCCGCGCCTGATCAAGTTCACTCTGTAACTTCTGCCCTTCATTCTGTAGCGAAGTGCGCTCTGTCTCCAGTTCAGTCTGGGCTGCTTCCACTGATTGCTGCTTTTGTTCTAGTTGCTCTATTGATGTGTCGCGGGTTTGCAGTTCATTATTGAGTTTGTTGATCTCAGCTCTGGTTTCCTCCAGCGCCAGCTGTAATGATTTATTCTGTTCATCTGATTGAAGGCGGTTCGATCTCTCTGTATCAAGCTCACTCTTCAGCTCTATCAGTGCCTGCGCTTTCTGCTGGCTCTCAGACTGCAGACTTTTAAGCGCCTCTTCCTCTTGCTGTTTCGCCTCAAGACGTTTCTCAAGCTTGCCAACCTGTTGGCACATCTTGGTCAGCTCGTCCTGCAACTGATCCCGCTCCGCCTTCAAATCACTCAACTGTTCATTTACAGCTGACTGCTTCTGTTTCAAAGCGCCATGTGCCTCGTCACGCTCACGTAACCGATGCTGCAGGCTCTCTATCTCTCCCGCCAGGCGTTGGCGCTCTTTGCTCTCTTTGCCACCCTCCTCTTCCGCTTCAGCCAAACGTCCTTTCAGCTTCTCCAGCATCAGCTTCATTTTTCTGGCGCGCTGTAACTGCTCTTGAGCCTGGGCCTCGGTCTTGTGTAGACGCTCTCTTAGCAGGCTCGCTTCATCATCAGGTGCGGTGCTGCTATCAATTTGTGTGGTAGCTGAGTCATCCAGGTCAGGTCTGAAATTGATGATCTGAGCACCATCCTGTGTCCGCTCTTTATTAACGATTTCATCTGGCACTGATTCAAGGCCACGTTCCAGAACAAAGCCATCCAGATCACGCTCCATCAACAGGTAGATGGCTGTTGAGCTGACTAACCCATCTTGGCAATAGACCACGTATGTCTTGTTTGAATCGAGCTCGGAAACTTTTGAGCGAAGATCATTGAAAGGGATATTGATACTCTGAGGAATATGTGACCGCTCATATTCCAGTGCCGAGCGCACATCCAACCATACAGCGCCTTTTGAAACTTTATCCAGCGCCGCTTCGTAGCCAATCGCATTAGCCAGGGGTAGTTTGATATATTCGATAAAATCTTTTTTGCCCAAACGAAACAGAACGCCATCAGTCAACATGCTGACAGTGCTACCCCGTTTCTGACCGGAGAGCAGTGACTCCTCGCCCACCGAATCACCCGGACCGAGGCGCGCGATCTCCGCTATCTCACCATCTTCCTGCTCTTTGGTAATTGCACACTGCCCCCGATTGATGAGATAGAAAAAGTCTCCCTCATCACCTTGTCGTATCACTATCTCGCCGGAAGAGACAGGCATCTCCTCCATACGCATCATGATGTTCTGAATATTGGCCGCAGGGATACGCTGAAAGATGGGTGACTGCAACAACTGGCTCATCCAGTCATCTTCTGATTCCGTATTTAACTCCTCCACCTGGTAGAGGGCATTTCCACCACGAGAGAGCAGATCACTCAGCAATCGATTGCCAATACGTACGACTTCCGCTCGGGTTTTGGCCTGTACGCTGTATCTACGGGGAATATGATGCGCCACAGGGTAGCGCGCCATGTTTGTGCCAGCGGCCACGGTATCGATCTCTTTGCCGGCCTCCAGCAATGCGACCTTGCCCGATAACAGATAGATCCGTTCCGGACTAGAATCCCCCTCCCGGAATATAAAAGCACCTTTGGATACTTTTTCAAACTCAACAGTATCCATCAGCTCAGCCAGAGTCTCCTCTGTAAGCGTATTAAGCGGAACCAGCTTCCGCAGGATATCCAACCCATTCTGTTTGGGTACTACGGCCATACACCAACTCCCTCTTCACCTAACCCGGCAAGTCCGTTTGATTACCCTCGATTGTCCTTTTGAACACCACGTCAAAACAGACAAGCTTTCCTGCCCTGCTGGCTCTAGTTCCATATCAGCACCTGCAGGGTCCGCAAGAGATATCCCAAAGCATATATCAAACCTGTCGCCACATCCGACAAAGTGAGCATAAATTTCCCGGAAATTTATGACATACTGATAGTTGACAGAAGAATAAAATACTTATGTTTATCTTTAGATAATAAGAAGTTTATCGGCATTCCTAGACCAATACTTGAACTGATGCCACAGAATCACGCTGAGAACATGCATTATGAAACAGTCTGAAGGGGTCGTGGCAGCAGGCCACGAGGTGACCGCCAATGCTGCCCGGGAGATCCTCCGCGCTGGAGGTAATGCATTTGATGCCGCTCTGGCGGCCCTTTTTGCCAGCTGTGTAGCCGAGCCGGTACTCGCATCCTTGGGCGGTGGGGGGTTCCTGATGGCGCAATCCAAGGGAGAAAAACCCAAACTGTACGATTTTTTTGTGCAGACCCCACACCATAGGCCGCCTGAAGAAGATGTAGATTTCTACCCGATTGTCGCGGACTTTGGCACGGTACAGCAGGAGTTCCATATTGGTATGGGCTCAATCGCCACCCCGGGGGTGATAAAGGGCGCCTTCCATATTCACCAGGACCTCTGCAAACTACCACTCAAGGAGATCATACAACCCGCCTGTGAAGCAGCTCGGAACGGCGTCAGGATTAACCGCTTTCAACACCATATTGCTGATCTGGTATCTCCTATAATCAAATCCAGCCCTGAAGCACTACGTCTACACGAAAGTTTGCAACAGCCCGGTACGATCGCCTTGCCGGATGAGATCATCGCCAACCCTGCAATGGCCGATGCCTTTGAGATCCTCTCCCATGAAGGTGAAGCCCTCTTCTATCAGGGCGAAATGGGTCGTTTGCTGACTGATACCTGCCGCGATCAGGGTGGCTGCCTGTCACCATTCGATCTTGAATCCTATAAAGTTGAACGAAGAAAACCGCTGACCCTCAACTATCGGCAATCTTACCTGTTCACAAATCCACCTCCATCTGTTGGGGGCATACTCATTGCCTTCACCCTCTCTCTGCTCGAAACAGCAGACCTTGGGTCCTGTGCTGTCAACAGCAGCGATCATCTGCAACGCATCGCACATGCCATGAAGCTAACCCATGAGCTGCGAAACGCCAGGGCAATTGGCGCAAGCACTAACCTCGATGCTGACCTGGAGATACTCGATAACGAGTTTCTCAGCAGCTACCGCGATATTCTGTCCAACCACAAGACATTCTCCAGGGGAACCACCCAGATCAGTACTGCAGATCGTTGGGGTAATATGGCCAGCATGACCATTTCAAATGGCGAAGGGTCGGGCTACGTGTTACCCGGCTGCGGCATCATGCTGAACAACATGTTGGGTGAAGAGGACATCAACCCGCACGGGTTCCATCAATGGCCGCTAAATCGGCGTATTGCATCCATGATGTCACCCTCCCTGATGATCTCTAAAAGAGGCGATGTAATCGCCACGGGATCAGGTGGGTCGAACAGGATACGCAGTGCAATCATGCAGGTACTGGTTAATCTTATTGACTTCGATATGACCATTGAAAAAGCCGTTGAGCAGCCCCGCATGCATTTTGAAAACGACCTGCTGAATATTGAGCCCGGTCCAGCTGAGTCGGTTATCACGGCTCTTCGTTCACAATTCCCACAGCTCAACGCCTGGTCAGACAAAAGCATTTTCTTTGGCGGCGCTCACTCTGTCATGCGTCAGAAGAACGGACAACTTTCAGGCGCGGGTGATAGTCGAAGAGGGGGGATTTGTTATTTACTCTGAGCAATAAAAGCGCTGATAAAACAGTTAAGCATATATACAAAAACCATCACCTCACCCACTCACTCATGCTTCACATACGACCAGGAAAAGATCACTCTCAGCCCGCTATTCATTGGGAAAAGACGCTTTTCAGGAGGTAAAAATCCGAAGAAATGTGAAAAAGCCCGGTTTTTCTGCGATTTCATGTCATAAGTACTTGGAAAACTTTAAATCTATGCTATGTTTAGCGCGCACACTTCAGGTCTAACTTAGGAGTTTTCCATGGCCGTCAAGAAAAAAGCCGCAAAAAAACCTGCTGCGAAAAAAGCACCCGTAGCAAAAAAGAAGGTAGCCACGAAGAAGAAGGTTGTGGCTAAAAAAGCTGTTGCTAAGAAGGCACCTGCCAAGAAAAAGGCACCAGCAAAAAAAGCTGCTGCACCTGCAACAGCAAAGGCAATCACCACCAAACAGACCAAAACCCAAATACTCCAATCCATTGCCGAAGATACCGGCCTGACCAGGAAGCAAGTCGCTGATGTATTTACAGCACTGGGCGGCTTGGTAAAGGGTCACATGATGCGTCGTGGATCTGGTGAATTTGCTATACCAGAGACTGGCGTAAAGGTTCGTCGTGTGGTCAAGCCTGCACGCAAAGCTCGCATGGGTCGCAACCCAGCCACTGGCGAAGCGATCAAGATCGCCGCTAAAAGAGCAACGACCGTGGTAAAGGTCACCGCGCTGAAAGCGTTAAAAGATACTGTTGCCTAATATCAACAGGGGTGGCTTGAGTCTTCTCAGGCCACCTAACTCCTATCAAAATACCAACACATCTCCCCTATCAAAGTTTTCTTAGCGTTAGCTGGTCGCCTCGTTGAATCAGCTCCAGTCGTTTTAAAAAACTCATCCCCAAAAGCACTTCATTGCCTGAAATCGAAGGCAAGACACTGGCACTGACATTGCTGAGGGCTATATCACCCAAGCTCACTTCAGACAGTCGTGTCTGCCAGGAGATCACTGCGCCGTTCGCCGTTTGGCTAATCATTTGCGCACCACGTGGCAACTCCAGCTTTTCAGCCAACTCAAGCGACAACGCCACATCCGTTGCGCCGGTATCCAGCAGAAACAGCACCTCATGTCCATTGATACGTCCATTCGCCACGTAATGCCCGGCGCGGTTTCTTACCAGGATAACTTCCGCTGTTCCACTCGCATTGGTCGATGTCTCTGGTGAGGAATTGGGGTTATTCTGATGCTCCAGTACTCCATTAAACAGATAGGAGAGTAACGCAAGCAACAACACCCAGGAGATGATCATCATCCATCTTCCGACACCCCTGGCATCAACACTCTGCTCCCGATTCATCGCACCCTCAAATAGCCGGCAGTTAACATCTGCTATTTAATGATGACATCGGCCAGTTGCCCCGAGTTCAATTCCATACAGCCTAGCCGCGGTCTTAGCACACTCGTTCGGCATCAACCAGAGAATCATCATAGACTGGTCCAGAGCTGATCAAAATCTTTCTCACTAAATTCCGTCTGCGATGCGGCCTGCTCTACTGCGGCTGTCTGATCCTGATAATAGAGTTGAATAAAGGAGGCAGTCGCTTCAATAACCCGGGTCAGGAATACCTTCCTTTTCTCGCCATCCACCGTCAGCCAGGTCTTTTCATTCTCTTCGGAGTAAAACGGTGCTGTGATAATTGTCGGATCTTCATTTGGTCGCTGCTGCAAAAGCCCTGGCCAATAGGCCGGCAGCTTCGAACGCCCCCACTTTCGAGAAAAGATCACTGGAGTAATATCACCAGGGAAGAGCTCCACACCAAAATCGATGACATCTGGGTGCTCCGCTCGCATCCACCGAATTACCCCCAAGCGTAATAGCCCTGCGTCATGCCCACCCTGTCCCGACACGGCGACCAGTTCACCAACCGTAATCTGTTCATCACCGCCACCCGTCCAGCCGAGGTGATAGCCATTGACACTCTCGTTATAAATCAGACAACTTCGAGGCACTGGCAATTCAATTCCAACCAATTCATCTTCAGCAGGCTCGGGGCTACTTGCTGGCGGCTCTTGTTCTACCGGTTCAATAACTACCGATTGATTGCTCTGGGTAATCCATTTCCTGATGTTCTCCAATTCAGGATCATCATCAATCACTCGCTCATCTGGCTCTAATAGCGCCCGCGGGACACCTGTGGTTTTTTTCACCGTTTTTTCTGGAGCAGAGACTCCATTAAAAGCGCCCGGCTTTGTGGAAAATCCTGGAATCTGCTCACCCCCAACAAAGGCATAGATGGCCTCCAATCCACACACCAGGGACAACTCTCCTGGTGTGTCATCCCGATCAGAAACACGTTGTGAACCTATACCCCAGGTCAACATCAATCGCGCCAGCAAGTCTGGGGCGATCTTGTCAGGAGTAACCTGTGGTCGCATGACGCCATGCGGGACTTCACTCGCTTCCAACTCATCCGCCAAGTGAACTGCAAGCTCACCGGTTTCCAATACCCAGCCTTTCAGAACCTGATGATCACGTTCAGCACCTCTTACACGGGGCGGCTCATCAGCCCCGATATCCACAATGTACTGACCCGCATCACCATTGCTCTTACCAAGATCAAACAAATGTGCCCTCGGTGCCCAGCGCATCAGCGCCAGGTAGACGCGTTGCACTTCCCCCTGCATAAGACGATAAGGACCAGACAGCGAAAGCAGTAACAACCGTTTATACATGTCATTGACCGATGACTGCCGGGCTCTGTTTTCGCCTTCATTGTCTACTGCCCGATCGGAGAGCTTCTGGTCCACTGCATAGCGGTGGATACCATGAATCTCATGCCAGATGTGCTGAGGCGCCGGTCGATAGAGAAGATAACACTGCAATAGGTTCTGTCCGAGAAAATAGAGCACTCTATGCAGCGCCATGGCACGATTCGATTTGTGCAGCAGATGTCCCGCCAGCGATTCGTTGTGATACTGATCCAATATTACTTTGTAGGCCTGCACACAAAGCACACAGAGCTCTTCATGTAATTCCGATATCATCACGACCCGCGGCGAGAGTGGCAGATGCTCCCTGGCAAAGCCCTTATTCAGGATACTGAGGGTAAAGAGCAGCGGCTCAAGGAGTTGCTCCATGTTACTAACCCGACTGGCAACCGGGATACTGGCGGCATTCATCTGTTTGATGAGTTTTAACAGTGTCTGCGTCACCTGGCCCACATTACCCACAGGCAACTCTTCCACCAGACGCTTGAAGCGCTTTGGCTCAAAGGTATCATCACCACTACTAAGGGGTGCTCGGTGTGGAAGGAGATAGGGATTACTGACTTCTTTCACGGGTTCTCTCCCTGGTTTTTATTTTACTCTCTTAGAGTACTCAATCGGAGCTAGCTTAAGGTTACGAAGACCCATTAGGCACAACTCACCCGGTATTTAATCTGCTATGCGGTAAAACGTCGAGGTCTGGTTGCACTTAAATCAGCCCAATTGTTGACGCGTTAATATTCAATCTACCCTAATTACAAGTATAGCCCCAAAGTATATGGCAGCGCTTTTTATTACTAATTACTAGGCCATTATCTCTTCATACATCACGCCTATGGTGTCATTGGAAATTTCGATCGATATAGTCCCCGATTGATCTGGTAGGAACGGCTCATTAAGAGTATCTTACCAAATTCTAAATTATGGGTTTTTGCGTGCCCGGTATGGCGGCTGAACAGCCTGCTTCGGAGCTATTTTCAGCCCAGCTTTTCGAATGAACCTTTTCCGCAACGGAGGAAAATCCATGACGGAAGTAATTGCAACCAATCAGACCATTCTGGTAGTCGGTGGCGGTATCAGCGGACTAACCGCTGCCCTGGAAGCCGCAGAAACCGGAAAACAGGTCGTTCTGGTTGAAAAACGTCCTTACGTTGGTGGCCGCGTCACCCAGCTGTATAAATATTTTCCCAAGCTTTGCTATCCCACCTGTGGGCTGGAGATCAATCAGCGTCGGGCCAAGATGAACCCGAACCTGACCATCCTGACCATGGCAGAGGTTACCGATATTCAGGGCGAAGCGGGTAACTATACCGCCAGCGTCAAGCTCAGCCCGCGTTATGTCAACGATAACTGCACTGGTTGTGGCGACTGCGGCAAGGCCGTGACCGCTGAATTCGACGATGAGTACAACTATGGCATGGGCAAACGCAAGGGTGCTTATCTGCCCCACCGCATGGCCCATCCCCAGCAGTATGTCATTGATCCTGCCATCCTCGGCACTGACGACGCTGAAAAGGCCAAGGCGGCCTGTAAGGTAAATGCCGTGGATCTGGATATGCAGGAAGAGACCGTCAGCTTTAAGGCAGGCGCGGTGGTCTGGGCTACCGGATGGCAGCCCTATGACGCCAACAAGATTCAACCCTACGGTTATGACCGCTTCAGTAATGTCATCACCAATGTTGAATTCGAGCGTATGGCTGATCCCAACGGACCGACGGGTGGAAAAATTCTCCGCGCCGATGGATCACCTGCGAAAAATATCGCCTTTATTCAATGCGCCGGTTCCCGTGACAAGAACCACCTGCTGCACTGTTCACGCATCTGCTGCATGGCCACCCTGAAACAGACCCATTATGTTCAGGAAGCGCTGGGGGATGAAGGTAAGTCCACGATCTACTATATTGATATCCGCGCGATTGACCGGTTTGAAGAGTTCTATCAGACCGTGCGTGAAAATCCCAATGTCTCGTTCATCAAGTCCAAGGTCGCCTCTATCGTCGAGAACAGAGAGAACGGCAACCCGGTACTGAAGGGCGTCGATACTGAGGGCTATCACCGCTACGAAAACGAGCATGACCTGGTGGTACTCGCCGTAGGCATGCAACCCAGCGTTGACAAGGCGAGCTTCCCGGTCGACATCGTCATCAATGAGGAGGGCTTTATTGAGCCTGCCAGTGAGAATGGCGGCATCTTTGCTGCCGGCTGCTCCTCTGATGCGCTGGATGTCAATCGTGCAGTTCAGCAAGCCACGGGCGCCGCACTGCGCGCTATTCAGGTAGTCAACCGCGTCGCCGGAACGGAGGGTTAACAACGTGTCTGACGAAAAGAAATTTGCCGGTTATATCTGTACTGGCTGTGGTATCGGAGACCGACTGGATTCGAGCCAACTGGAGATGATTGCCACCCGCGAGGGTAAAATGCAGTCCTGCAAGCAGCATGAAATGCTCTGCAACAGCGAAGGCGTACAGATGATCCGTGACGACATCGCCAATGATGCCGTTACCCATGTGATGATCGCCGCCTGCTCCCGTCGCGCCAAGGTCGAGGCATTCAACTTTACCGATGTCGCCCTGACTCGCGCCAATCTGCGCGAGGGTGTCATCTGGGTCCGCCCGGATGCCGATGAGCATCAGGAGACCACCCAGGAGATGGCCGACGATTATGTGCGTATGGCCTGTGCCGAACTGCGCTCTATGTCCAAGCCCGCCTCATCGGGTGAGCAAGAGCTGAACAAGACCATTATGGTTGTGGGCGGGGGTATCACCGGCATGACAGCGGCTATTGAAGCCGCTGCTGCCGGTTATCCAGCCCACATCATCGAGAAAACAGGCCGCTTGGGTGGCCAGGCCGCCGACTACACCAAGTCTATCCCTACCCGCTCGCCCTACAGTGAGCCGCAGGATACCAGCGTAGCCGAAATGATTGCGGCCATAGAAGCCAACAATCTGATCACTGTTCATTTGAACAGCACAGTCGCCAAGACCGCCGGTGCACCGGGTCGCTTCAGTGTTGATATCGCCACTGAATCAGGCGCAGTTGTGACTGAAACCTTTGGCGCCATCATCCAGGCCACCGGTTTCAATCTGTATGATCCTTCCGATCTGAAGCAATATGCCTATAGCAACAGCCCAGACATCATCACCAACGGTGAGCTGGAAAAGTTGGTCAAGGCATCTAATGGCGGTCCGATCAAGCGTCCATCAGATGGCAAAGAGGTCAAAGCTGTCGCCTTCGTACAGAACGTGGGTCAAAGCTCAACCGAAGAGGGACAGCTCTCTTACCACTCTGGTATTGGCGATCTGATTGCCATCAAGCAGGCCATGTATTTCAAAGCGCAGAATGGCGATTGTGATACCACCATCCTGTTCAACAACCTGCGTACCCCAGGTGCGGCGGGTGAAGATTTCTACCGCGCCGGCCAGGAGAAGATGGTCACTTTCTCCAAAGGCGAGGTGACTGAGGTCGTACCAGGTGACAGCCTGGAAGTAAAATTCAAGGATCTAATCCTGGATGAAGAGACCAGCATGCAGGCCGATCTGGTAGTACTGGATGTGGGCATGATGCCCAACTCCGGACCCGATCCCTATGCCGTCCCGATGGTCATTGACGAAGACGCTGACAATACGGAGGAGGTCGAGGTTAAGGCCCCCACCGTCACTGTAGATTCCATCCTGAACCTGGATTACCGTCAGGGTACGGATCTGCCACACCTGAAGAACGGCTTTACCGACTCGCACTTCATCTGCTTCCCCTATGAGACGCGTCGTACCGGCATCTATGCTGCTGGCCCTCTGCGTCGCCCGATGGATATGCGTCAGGCGCAAGACGATGCCGCCGGCGCAGCCATGAAGGCCATTCAGGCCGCCGAGAATGCCGGCAAGGGCATGGCGGCACACCCCCGCGCCGGGGATCTCTCGTTCCCGAAATTCCGTATGGATGGTTGCACCCAGTGTAAGCGCTGTACGGTAGAGTGCCCCTTCGGCGCAATCAACGAGGACGAGAAGGGCTACCCGATGTTCAACGAGTCCCGCTGCCGGCGCTGCGGAACCTGTATGGGTGCCTGCCCGGTACGCGTAATCTCGTTTGAGAACTACTCGGTTGAGACCGTAAATCAGCAGATCAAGAACGTCGAAGTTCCAGAGGAGTTTGACGAGAAGCCACGCATACTGGTACTGGCCTGCGAAAATGACGCCTACCCAGCACTGGACCAGGCGGCCATGAACGGGGTTGAGATCAATCCCTGGGCACGTGTGATTCCAGTACGTTGTCTCGGTTCTGTCAGTCTCTCCTGGATCACTGACTCCCTGAACAACGGTTATGATGGCATTGTCTTGATGGGCTGTGCGAAAGGTGACGACTATCAGTGCCACTTCGTACGTGGTTCTGCGATGGCGCATGAGCGTATGGGCAAGGTAGGCGACACGCTCTCCTCGCTCAACCTCGAGCCGGAACGCGTTGTGGTCTATGAGGTCGCAATTACTGATGTAGAGCGCGCACCCAAACTGATCAATGATATGGCTGAGACGGTTGAGAAGATCGGCCTGAGCCCATTCAAGTTCTAAGGGATACGGATTATGAGCGATTTAAATACCGCAATGACCGAAAGGTACCGCAGCAGCTTCCTCAAAGAAGTTGAAGCAAACGTTGAAGAGGGCGAGTGGGTCAAGATGTGTATGCAGTGCGGCGTCTGCGCCGGCTCATGCCCACTGGGCAACGCTTGGGAACACACCCCTCAGAAACTGTTCATGATGATTCGTGCAGGCAAGCGTGAGGCGGTTCTCTCATCCGACGCCATGTGGATGTGTACCTCCTGCTATAACTGTATTGCACGTTGTCCCCGTGGACTACCGATCACCCACATCATGCACGGCTTGGCGCACTACGCCAAACGTCTGGGTCTGTCGCCCAAGAATCAGCCCACTCAGCAGTTTGCACAGATCTTCTGGGACAACCTGATGAAGAAAGGCCGGGTCAATGAGTTGAAGTTGGGCCTCTCCATGTACTTCAAAGACGGCTTTGGACAGGGCATCAAAAACGCCATGGCCAATAAGACGCTGGGACAGAACATGATGAAGGCGAAGCGCATGAGCGCAATGGAGCTCTTTGGTGGACACAGTATCAAAGACACCAGCGGTCTGCAGAAGATGATCAAGAAAGCCCAGGAAATTGAAGATGCCAAAATCCAGGGCAACAGCTAACTGAGGACATACCAAAATGGCTAAGAAAGAAGTCTCATTCTACCCAGGATGCTCCTCACAAACAGGGGCCTCCTCATCAAACATGATGCGCGCCACCCAGACCATGTGCGAAGAGCTGGATATCACGCTCAACGAGATACCGGACTGGAACTGCTGTGGCGCATCCATTGGCTATGGCGGCGGCGGCGAACTGCCACGTCTGACACTCTCAGCGCGCAATATAGCGCTCTCTGAGCAGCACAACCCCGGACAGGACATTGTCGCGACCTGCGCCGCCTGCTGGCTCTCCACGCGGGAAGCCAAAGAGCGCCTGCATGAAGATCAGAACATGTTCCGCGATGCCAACACGGCACTCAACGAAGCCAACCTGAAGCTGAACAACCAGACGCCTGTTCGACACATGGTTGAGGTACTGATTGAAGATATCGGCTTTGAAGCTATCCAGGCCAAGGTTCAAAAACCACTGGAAGGCCTGAAGATTGCCAGCTACGTCGGCTGTCAGACCAACCGTCCCTTCGGTATCGCTGAGGAGTCGTTTGAGAATCCCGTCTACCTCGATCACCTGATCGACAGTGTAGGCGCAGAGTCCATCCCAACCTATGAGAAAAAGGTGCAGTGTTGTGGTGGTGCCTTGGCCTTCTCAGAGCCTGAGAAATCCCAGGAGATGATCCACGGCATCATCGAGGCCGCCTACGATCACGGCGCCGATCTGATCGCCACCCCCTGCCCACTGTGTCAGGCCAACGTGGAGATCTACCAGGATCAGATCAATGCCCGCTTCGGCAGCAAGTTCAACATGCCGGTGGTTTACTACAGCCAGCTCATGAGTGTCGCCTTTGGCCGCAATGGCAAAGACTCAGCCCTGGATGGTCAGATCATCCGCGCCAAGTCGCTGGAAGATATTGCAGGCAAATAGTTTCCACTAAAAGCAATAAACATAATAATAAAAACCTGGCCCTCTTTTGAGGGCCATTTTTTTGTCGGGTAGAAAACCACCAAAAGCTAACAGCCCTCTAAAATTAATAGAGTACACTCCGCATTATCCAAGCGCATCGGCTTTACCGGCGCATACTCTTCAGAATCAACGAAGGCCTGCGCGCTTTTCATATCGGGAAATTCGATTATGACCACGCGGGTTGGCGTCCATAAATCTGTCTCTCGCACATCCATCTCTCCTCCTCTTGCCCGATAGACACCACCAAACTTTTCAGCAATAGGCTTGGCCAGTTTTTTATACTCTTCATACACTTCTGGATTATTGATTTTTGTATCGACAATAAGGTACGCGCTCATACTTGATCCTCATGATCAATAAGGTCAGCCGTAATTAGCTGGTTAGACAGTACAACATAGCGTAACTAGCTAAATAGATATAGACACCAATACCAGTGTTAAGTGTTCGCGCCGCCCATCACTTCATTTGTTGTGCACGCCTAGTTTCGCAGGTTGATTCGAGAGCTGTGCGGGACCAATGTGGCACTGGGTGGGGAGCTCATTTGTACCAAATATTTGGAAGATATTGCAGGTAAAAAGAGATAAACATGAAAGTCCTTTCTTTTTTAGGTCGAATAAAATCGCTGCTTTCGACATGAGGCCCATCCCGAAGCAGGCCTGATGACGCTCTATTGAAACGCCACAGGGAGAATGCCAGGGCACCGTCAGTGGCAGTCACCGATAGTCATATTGCACTATAATAGTGCTGTAAGCCGTGCCTTTGGTTCGTGATGAGTTCGCACATTGAAACCTGAGAAAATTACCGATCCCTGACGTCCCACTGTGTTTTGGATCAATTTAACCTTCTTGTTAGTGATACCAATATAGCTAAGTTACCGAAAAAAATAGCTCAAAAGCCAAAATCCAAGTGGTTACTTCGATTTAAGCGCTTGATCATCTTTAGCATGATAAGCGCGGTAATTGTGAGTGTACTGTTAGTACTGCCATGGCGATGGATTGCGCCCCCCACCAGTGCTTTTATGTTGGCAGAAATCTGGCAAACGGATAACGCAATAGACTATCGCTGGGTTCCACTCGCACAAATATCTCCACAATTGGCCATCGCTATTGTTGCCTCCGAGGATCAAAAGTTCCCCGAACACTACGGATTTGACATGGATTCTATTCTTGACGCCTTGTCATCCAAGGGTAAACGAACACGTGGTGCCAGCACTATTAGCCAGCAGGTTGCGAAGAATTTGTATCTGTGGGGAGGACGAAGTTATCTGCGCAAAGGGGTCGAAGCCTACCTGACACTACTTATCGAAAGCCTCTGGTCTAAGCGTCGTATCCTTGAAGTCTATCTGAACGTAGCCGAATTTGCACCGGGCGTATACGGCGCAGAAGCTGCAGCTCAACATCTGTTCAGTAAGTCGGCTAATCGTCTTACATTGTATGAGAGTTCATTACTGGCGGCGGTACTGCCAAACCCCAAACGGATGTATGCTGCGTCGCCAAGCGACTACGTCCGCGGAAGAGCCCAGGATATACGCCAGGAAGTTCGTCAGCTGGGAGGCCCGGGATACCTGCCTTTTCTGCGACTCAATCCGATGTAAAGAATTGTCAACAAAGAGTGTACTCCGTTCACTATCCCCACGATTAACGATAAACTCTTTTATACTGAACACATGCAAAACGGAACAAGGAGATACTCATGGAAGTCAATGGCATACTTGGCCTTATCCTTTTAATTGCAGATATTTTTGCCATTATAAAAATTGCTCAAAGCAGTGAATCAACCGGCCTGAAAATATTGTGGATTGTGGTTGTTCTGATTCTTCCTCTGCTTGGGCTTATTTTGTGGTTCCTTTTGGGGCCAGGAGATAAAAGGCTCAAGCTTTAATACTTTTACTCGTTTAACCCCTTGCCTACCCCATCCTGCAGGATGGGTATGCCTTTTTCTCTGCCGCTGCAACCTCGTTAAGTATCGAGCACATCAACCTTAGCTTTGATTGAATTGGCGATAAAACAATTCTTGTGAGCACTGGCATGCATTCGCTTAAGGGTGGCCGCATCTGGTTTTTCTTCTCCGGCAAATACAATACTCGGATGCAGTTCGATGCGAGTTATATGCGGCCGACCGCTTTCACCCTTCTCCAGAAAACCCGCGGCCTGGTCTTTATAACTCTCTACTTTGAAACCCTTGAGATCGGCAATAGCAAGGAATGTCAGCATATGACAACTGGCCAAAGCGCTGGTCAGCAATTTTTCCGGGTCTGCACAATTAGGGTCACCCTTATATTCCGGCGCTGAAGATACCGTAACCTGAACAGTATCGCTGAAGGAAACCGTATGGTTACGGTTGTAAGTGGTTTGGTCAGAAGAGGGAGGGGCACCCTTCCAGTCAAGATCAATTTTATGTTCAGACATAAACAGTTTTTTCCTTGATCAAGTATGTGAAGGCTTAGGAGAATGGCGAAAACCAATCACAGATATAAATGAATAGAAAATGAGTCCATCTTTTAGACCCGGGCGATTAGAGTCTAATAACAGATGCCACAGGATAATCTTACCTGCTTCACCTCAAATAGATAAAGGCATCACTATAATGCCAACTAGAGGCAATGTCAGATAATGATATCTGACCATTGAAAAGGCCCCTTAATTCAAGACCATCAGTATACCAAAGTGCACGCTGAATCCATTTTCACTGAAGTTTGGCAATAAGACTGGCTATGTTTCTCTAGTGTCCTGTCATGATTGATAGCAACATACCATCATCAGGCTTTGCCTGCCTAACATGCAGTTGGAGTTAAAATCACAGAAATTCACATGACCTTTCTTCCAGTAAGCTTGAAGGGTAATATAGTTACAACTGTTCCGTTAATACCTACCCGATCAGGGAGACTGCCATGAAAGAACTGATTTGGGACAAAACGCTGAGTGTCGCAGTCGATGAGATAGACGAGGATCATCGGCGGCTGGTGGAGTTGTTTAACGTCTTCAGGCATTCCGTGGTTGATAGTGAATCGCCAGAGTACCGGGAGGCCGTACTTGAGGAGCTGATCGCCTGCACAGTCTGGCACTTCAAGCACGAAGAACGCCTGATGCTGAAATACAATTACCCGAAATTCACTGGACACAGAGCCGAACACCGGGAACTGATCAAGAGCGCCGCCGCATTTCAGCAGAAGTATCTGCAGGATGGCGGAAAAATGAGTGAGACGGACTTTGAGTATCTGGAGCACTGGCTGACTGAGCACATTCTGGTGGTCGACATGAAACTGGGGGAGTGGCTTGCTGGGGTAATGTAGCGATTAAGCAGCCCTGCTCCACCTGAAATTTCAGATAAAACCGATCTGTTCTGCTTTTTCTTACCTACTTTCATCAAAAGCGGCGTGGGCATGTAAGACGCGACCAGCCTATCAGACTACACCTTTAATCTGTTATCAATCGAAACCCCATTGATCAGAATCCAAGATCAATTACTCACGAACCTAATGTAAGATTTAGCATTTCCACCATGGGACGCATTATAGCTATCGCCATTTTTCAGATTAAAGTAGTGAGCATGCCAATCGGACTGTGTTGCATCGAATGAAACATATTCACCCATTGGCGTATTGGGAAAAACTTCAGCATTTACCATAGGCAAACAAGTACTCGATATGAGATTACTCATTTCTGACTTCTGTGGAATTCGCCATCCAAATTTATCACCAATCTGTAATTGCTTCCCGATTGTCTTTGCACGCATAACAGAAACTTGCTCTGCTTCACCGACACAGGTCCGACCGTTCCACTGTTGCCCATAACTACAGCGCATCCAGACTCGATTATTTCTTTTATCAGTAACAGTCCCATCCTTGTTATCCGCAAAAGGGCAAGACTGATTATCTAAACATCGCGTACAAGATATTTCTACCCTCTCAGTTATAGTCAAACTTACTGCATTTTCACTGTCATTTGAAATGGCATTAGATTTATATGCACTTTTATCGCTAGTAACTGGCAGTATAATTTTCTGGTCATTCACGTAGACAACATTTTGCGAACCCATGATGACGGCAATATTAGATGGATACTCATATCCGCTACCTTTACTGTGATCAATAACAGCTCCAACAATGCCGCCAAATATGATATTCCCATACATTCCAGCAGAAGCACTTGAAACTGCTCGAACAAAGCCCTTGTCAGATCCTTCCTTTTCACAATCAACCAATAGATCTTGTGAAGATTTATGTATTGATACTACTGTTGGTGTTTCTATACTCCATTTTCCCTTATCATTAATTAGTGAGCATTTTGCCGCCGTTACCTGCTCTCCTGTGTTTGCTATACTTGAAATGGCAATCGATTGCATCTCCGATGAAGTAATACTTGCGCATCCACCAAACCCCAATGAAAAAATCGATATCAACACCAATGCTAAATAGCGCATTACACCCCCTTTCATATTTATAAAAGAAGCAATCAATCCAGGGAAGGTCAAAGCCCTTTAATTACGAAAAACTTTACCATAAAAAAGAGTATTCCCGCAGTATTTTTCTTCTGAATGCAGTATATACAAGTATCCCAGTTAGATAGGGACAGCATATTTTGTGCTTTTTTGGCTACGTGAGAACGTGAGGTGTGGCGCGTAAATAGAAATGGCGATTGATAGAGCGCCATCTTTATGTCTGCTCGGAAACTAGCTGGATTGGTTACACGATGATCAAATTATGCAGAATCAGGGCAGACACGGAGCCTGCCCTACAGTTACCAATATCACGGCTGCAGTTCAGTCGTTGTCACCACTGTAGCATTGACCCTCCGCCTACTGCTTGCGGTGGATCTCGGCTTGGCGACGAGCATTCCGCACCTCTTAGCGCTCATCGATTCGCATCTCCCAGATGCCGTTCTTTTCCGGGATAGTACGCAAGCCAAAGTAGACCTATTTCATAAAGCGATTGCCGAACTGCTTCAGTGAGATATCTTCGTTGACCAACACTTCGTAGATCGACTCTTCAAGATCATAGGTGGCCTTGAAGTTGTCACTGAGGACAAAACGGCGGAAGCGATCCATATCAAACGCACATATGAAGTATATCTGCAAGGTTGCCTCAGGGGGAAATCCTATGACACACAAAAGAGTAATTTTTACTTTGATATTTGTAAGCTTTCTTTACAGGACTAGCTGTATTCATATCTCTTCTTCGACCTAAGCTACAGTATTACAAGTAATATATTTTTTGTTGCTCCCACTGTTGAGTCTTTGATATCAAATATTCCTTGTATCCAATATATATAGAAGTAAGCATTTCAACTGAATACGATCTCACAAAGTGCCCAACTGCAGTAATTAATTGCCCTAACCTGTTGGAGACAATAATCATGCCTTTCCGTAATCTAATACTCGCTGTCTGTGGGTTTCTACTCTCAGTGGGCCAAGCTCAAACCACACTGATTAACTTTAATGCTACGAGTGTGGCTGGTGTATCAGGCTATGTGCAGTTTGATGACACTAGTTTAGATAGTTCCGCGTCTAAATTTCTATCAAACACAGCTGTCACCGACTTGATGTTGACCGTATTAGGTGAAACCTACACACTGAACTGACTGATGTCATGACGGGTGGCAGCACAATTATGGATTCTTCAGGCATATTTCCTGCGTGAATTCAATTTGTAAGTGCAACTCTTAACGAGTTGGTCAGAGGGTAAGCTGCTGTATTATTGAGCTTTCTCTCACCGACCAAAGTTAGAGGAGCACAATGAGATACAAACAGCTTACCCAGGAAGAACGATACCAAATTTACGCCCTGTTGAAAGCAGGACATACACAATCTGAGATAGCCATGATATTGGATCGCCATAAATCGACAGTCAGCCGAGAGATCCGCCGTAACACAGGCCTTCGTGGCTATCGGCCTAAGCAGGCCCAACGACTGACAGAAGAACGTAGGCAAGCCAAGGTTCAACCACGTATCTGTCACACGGTCTGGCACAATGTCACAAGACTGCTCCGGCAGGACTGGAGCCCTGAACAGATCAGCCTGTGGTTTAAAGCTGAGATTGATGTCTCTATCAGTCATGAATGGATCTACCAGTATGTTCTCCAGGATAAAACCGAGGGCGGTGATTTGTATCAACACCTGCGCTGCCAGAAACAACGTCGTAAGCGCTATGGCAGCTATAATCGGCGTGGCCAGCTAATTGACCGTGTCAGCATTGATGAACGACCTACAGTAGTCGATCTGCGTTCCCGTATCGGTGACTGGGAACTCGACACCATCATTGGCAAAGGACATAAGCAGGCCATCGTCTCATTAACTGAACGCAAGTCGCGCTACACCCTCATTCAAAAGGTCGAACGTAAAACTGCTCAATGCGTTTCTAAAGCTATCATTAAGCTCTTGTCACCCCTATCTGATCAGGTTCTTATCCTGACTTCAGACAATGGAAAAGAGTTTGCGGATCACAAAAACATTGCAAACAAACTCAACGCCAAATTTTACTTTGCTCATCCCTATGCTTCATGGGAACGCGGCTTGAACGAAAACACCAATGGGCTCATTCGACAATACTTCCCAAAGAACAGGGATTTCACAACCATAACCCAAAAGGAAATCAACCAGGCCATGATCAAACTCAACAATCAACCAAGAAAATGCCTTGGCATTAAAACACCTAATCAGGTATTTTTAGGATTCAATCCACCCGTTGCACTAGCGAATTGAATCCGCGCTGTTATAAGCAACGGTTCTGGTAACTTAGCTGACAATGGAGTTCAGGCAATATCATTCTTCCCAGACGGCTATGACGGAACACCATCGGATAGTGATGCATCACTGGCTATTGATCCATCTGGCAGTCTTGCCGACACAAGCTTTTTCGCTGTACGTTGGTTGCCTGAAGCAGCTAATGACCCAGAACCAAACACGCTTCTTAGGCCAGCCATGGGTAAATATGTCATTTATCAAAAAAATGTAGCGACGAAGTGTGAATCGCAGAAATTTATCTGGCGGCTTGACGGCCGCATCTCCTAATTATTGAAACAACAAGCATCGAATTCAGAGTACTAAAAACCAGGTAAAGCCACTGCAATAAAAGGGGTTGCTATGTTGGCATATAGCCTCCCCCCTGGAGAAATACAGTCATAGAGAATAAAGAAACAAACGGCGTTGTCCCGTGATGGTAGAAAAATTCCGCATGACCGCTACAGATATACCGTGGATATCTCTATTTAACCACCATCGGCTCTGGAGAACGGCGGCTAACCCGTTTTCGACGATCTGGTCGTTGCCGGTTTCCGTAACAGGAGTACCAGCGGAATGGCCGCCAGTGTAATCCACATCATCAGACGGAAATCCTGCAGATAGGCGAGTGTTGCCGCCTGGTGACTTACCTGACTATTGATCAGCGCCAATCCCTGTGCAGAGGTGAGATCGTAGATCCCCGAGTCTACCCCCTGCTGCAGGGCGAAGCTGTACGGGTTGATGTAATCGGCGAAGGCGGCATGGTTCGCCTGTGTCCTTTGGGCCAGATAGGTAATCACCACGGAGATTCCTATACTGCTGCCGAGGTTCCGTAATAGGCTGAACAGTGCCGTTCCCTCATTGCGGTAGTGACTCGCCAGTGTCGAGAAGGTGATGGTGGAGAGCGGGACAAAGAGAAAGCCAAGTCCAAGCCCCTGGACGATACCAGTGCGGACGATCTCAGAGGCAGCGGTGTCCGTGGTGAAGAAGGTCATCTCCCAGAGCGAAAATGTAGTGAGAATCAAGCCGAGGAAAATCTTGTAACGCGGATCTACCTTACCGGACAGCTTTCCCACTGTCAGCATAGCGATCATGGTGCCGACCCCGCGGGGTGCCAGTACATAACCTACATTGATTACCGGATAGCCCATCAGATGCTGCATAAACGGCGGTAGCAGGGCCATGGTGGCGAGCAGAATAATGCCGACAATGAAGATAAATATCAGCCCCACACTGAAGTTGCGGTCTTTGAATAGCCCCGGCTCGATAAAGGGGTGATCCTTGGTGAAGATATGGACGATAAACAGGTAGAGGGCGAGTCCCGAGAGGATCGCCTCAATCAACACCTCCGGATTGGCGAACCAGTCGAGGGATTGGCCACGGTCAAGCATCATCTGCAGGGCACCAATACTGATACTGAGCATGATAAAACCACTCAAATCAAAACGCCGCGTGCGGATGATGGGGGTTTCATGGACGAAGGCCATCAGACCGAACCAGGCCAGCAGACCAAACGGCAGGTTGATATAGAACACCCAGCGCCAGCTATAGTATTCAGTCAGAAGACCGCCGAGCGAGGGACCGAGAATCGGTCCGAGCATCACCCCGACACCCCACATGGCCATGGCTGATCCATGCTGTTTAGTCGGGTAGGTATCAAGTAGCACCGATTGTGAGAGTGGCACTAGGCTGGCGCCAAAAACACCCTGAATCAGCCGGAATAACACAATCTGGCTCAGATTTTGAGCGGCCCCACAGAGCATTGAGGCCACGGTAAAACCGACCACCGACCAGAGAAAAAGACGCTTGCGGCCCAGTCGGGCGGCGAGAAATCCGGTCAGTGGCATGAAGATAGCAGCCGCCACGATATAGGAGGTGAGTACCCAGGCAATCTGGTCCTGGGTCGCACTCATTGCGCCTTGCATATGGGGGAGCGCGACATTGGCAATAGTGGTATCCAGCGCCTGCATGATAGTCGCCAGCATCACAGACAGGGTGATAAACCCCCGACGGGTTGTCTCCTCCGTTATGCTGTTGCTGGCACCCGGCATGGATCGGTTCTCAGAGTGTAATGCCAAACAAACTGCGCTTATGACCAGTATCGATCTCGGTGACGGCGCTCAGACCTGCCCGCAACTCAGGATCATCGGGCGTCTGATCAAGCTTGATGCGTACCGGTACCCGTTGGGCGATTTTCACCCAGTTACCGGTAGCATTCTGTGCTGGGATCAGTGCGAATTCGGCACTGGTGGCAGGACTGAGGCTATCGACCACCCCCTTCCAGGCATGGTCAGGATAGGTGTCTATATGGACAGTGACAGTCTGTCCTGGATGGACATACGTGAGGTCGGTCTCGGTAAAATTTGCCTCAATCCAGAGATTACCGTTGACCACCAGAGCCATCGCCGTCTTTCCTGCGGTAATATACTGTCCCGTCTTGGGCGGCATACTGACAACCCCGGTCTGGGGAGCGTGGACCGCAGTGCGTGCCAGATCCAGTTTAGCCTGTTCGAGTTCGGCCTGGGCTGCCAGATAATTCGGATGCTGTTCTATAGGGGCATCAATACTGCCGCCCAGGGTGGCGGTGATCCGTTTCAGATCCTGTTGAACCGCAACGACCTGTAAAGCAGCGAGGTCGGCATTCTGCTTCGCATCATCATATTTGGAAGTGGATATGAAGTTTTTGGCCAACAGATCGCGCTGGCGCTGTTGCTCCTTCAATGAAAAGTCGTATCGGGTCTGTGCCAGAGCTATCTCAGCCCGCTTTTCACGATACGTGGCCTTAAGCGCGGCAATATCGGTACGCACTTGGGCCAGTTTTGCCTCGACCTTTGCGACTGATACCTGAAAGGGTGCCGAGTCGAGTTGAAACAGCAGCTGCCCCTTGGTCACCCGCTGGTTCTCGGCAACGGTCACACTGTCGATGATGCCGGACACTTCGGTGCTGATCTGTACCTTGTCCGCCTTGACATAGGCATTGTCGGTCTCTACAAAGCGTCCTGCCTTAAGGTATATAACGCTGCCAATCACTGCCGTAATCGTAGGTAGCACGATCAACAGAAACAGCCGCTTCACCGCACGGTTCTGCGACGACACTGTTTGATCGCTGGTCGGTACCTGAGTGTTTGGCGCGGTGTTCATACAACGAAAACTCCGAGGAAAATAGGATGATCCGACGTCTTAATAAGCGGCAAGCTTGTCGCGTAGATGGCTCAGTGTCATGAGGAAGCGTGTCGTCTCGGATGCTGTCAAGTCGCAAAGGACATCTTCACGTATTGCCTTGGCGACCCGTTTGATCTCGGCCAGATGTGGCGTGGCCTTGGACGTCAGAAAGATCTGGTATGCACGTCGATCTGTAGGATCTGGGCGCCGCTCCACCAATCCGTTCTCCGCCAGTTGGTCAATCAGTCGAGCCAAGGTAATCGGTTGGACCTCAAGCAGTTCTGCCAAATCGATCTGGCGGACCCCTTCATGTCGCGAAACATGGATAAGGGCCCGAGCCTGTGCCAGGGTAAGGCAACTGCCGTCGAGCTGCCGCTGGAACGCACGTCTCATCAAGCGGGATGCATCGGCCAGAAGAAAACCGAGACTCTCTTGTTGCATATTCATCACTGTTCAATAATTAGTAAGCAGTGCTTATTATAAGCACTGCTTTTAAAAGCTGTCAAAATAGACAGCTTGCATCTGAAAGGGTTGCATTAAGCCGCCTGGAGGATATGAAGCGAAGATTTACAGAGGCGTATAAAGCCGGCGATGCCTCAGAAGTGGCGATCTCTCAATATCCAGAATCACCACTCTGGATTACCGGGATACGGGATGTACTGCTCATCTCAAGAATCCAGCTCGGCATGAAGAGTTGATGAAGGTTCAGACTCATCAGCAATACGAGGCAGGTAGGTTGCCGATTGCCGCAGCAGAAGCTCAAATTGAGCCGCCGGAATCGGACGGCTGATCAAATATCCCTGGATCTCATCACAGCCGCAATGACGCATATAAGTGGCCTGTATGTCGGTCTCTACGCCTTCGCCGGTGACCGTCATATTCAGATTATGGGCTATTTCACCAATGGTGCGAATGATGGCGGCATCTTCCGGTTTACTGGCAATATCCTTGATAAAAGAGCGATCAATCTTGAGCTTGTCGAAGGGAAAACGGCGCAAGTAGGAGAGACTGGAGTAACCGGTGCCAAAGTCATCTAATGCCAGTTTGATACCGAGACTTTTTATCGAGTTCAGCACATAGAGCATTTTTTCCGGCTGACTCATCACCGAACTCTCGGTGATTTCAATCTCCAGATACTCTGCTTCAAGCCCGAATGTTTCCAGCGATGAGATAAGCTGGGAAATGAAACTGGCGTCATCGAGTTGTCGGGTCGACACATTTACCGCCATAGAGAGTGTCGTATGCCCTAATTTTTTCCATTCAATCGCCTGTTTCAGGGCGGAGCGTATCACCCATTCACCAATCGGAATAATAAGATTGGTATCTTCAGCCGTGGCTATAAACTGATCGGGTGAGACCAGCCCAAGCTCGGGATGATTCCAGCGAATCAGTGCTTCAGCACCAACTATTTTCCCGCTTTTAAGACTCACCTGTGGTTGATAGTAAATCTCAAATTCTTGATTTTCAATGGCGTCCCGTAAATCGTTTTCCAGCCGTAGACGTTGGGTAACCTGCTGGTTCAATTCACGGGTAAAGAATTGAAATTGACCGCGTCCCAGACTCTTTGCATGGTACATTGCTGTATCTGCCTGTCGTAGCAGTGTATCCATGTCATCCCCATCATCCGGCCAGAGAGTGATACCGATACTGGCAGAGACATGTAACTGATAACTTTCAATCGCCAGTGTCTGTTCAATGGCCGATAACAGACGCTTGGAGAGATCAATGGGCATGTCCTTATCACTAAAACCGCTGGCCAGGATAACAAATTCATCACCGCCGTAACGGGCAACCGTATCACTGCCACGAGCCGTCTGTTTCAGACGATTAGCCACTTCTACTAACAATCGATCACCTATTCGGTGACCCAGTGAGTCATTAATCAATTTAAATCGATCAAGATCCAGCATTAGCAAGAAGACTTTTTCGTTTAATCTTTTCGCTGTAACACAGTGCTGTTCAAAGCGGTCTATAAGTAGCGTTCGATTAGGCAGGCCAGTAAGCTCATCATGGTAAGCCATGTAATCAAGACGTTTTTCGAGAGCCTTTCGCTCAGTAATGTCATGTTGAATACAAATAAAGTGCGCAATCTTTCCTTCGCGGTTTCGTACCGGTGAAACGGAAACAAGATCCCAGCGCAGATCACCATTTTTCTTTTTATTCAGCAGTTCACCCTGCCAGACATGACCATTTCTAATAGTACGAAACAGATCGTCATGACTGGGTAATATTTTTTTGTCTGTACCCCTTAAATTGAATTTATGCCCAATCACTTCTTCCGGTGTATAGCCGGTAGTCTGATAGAACTGGGGATTAACATATTCGGTTACACCATGAATATCGGTGATAATAATAGAACTGGTGCTCTGCTCAATCGCAGTCGAGAGCTTGCGCAACTGATCCTCTGCCTTCTGACGCCGCTCCCGATCATTTAATAAATAATCACGCATGACCTCGAAGGCCTTGGCGACATCGGCAAATTCATCTTTTGAAAAGATCTGTACGGGTACGGAAAAATCACCTCTGGCAATGGTATTGGCGGACCACTCCAATTCTCTTAACGGCATGATAATGCGCTGGAAGGTGATAGCAAACGCAATGGTGAAAATCATCATCACAAGTAGAACAGTAAAAAAGAGGGCTGTTACAGTATTCCGGGAATGTGATTTGATGAGCTCTATGTCATCATTTATATGCGAATCAATAGCACCGGATAGATTTATAATCGCATCTACCGCTTCGGTTGATCGGTCAAACCACTCTCTGGCAGTGACCGGATATGCCAGTCCATTACGGCTGCTCTGCATAACAGCGGATAACAGAGCCTGGTAATTTTTTTTATATGTGTGCTGAAGATTTTCCTGAGCTGCAAGGATTTCAGCTGTGTCCGGGAAAAAACCCAGCATATCATCCATCTGCTTTCCAATCACATCCCGGGTATGCTTATAAATACGCAGCAAATCGTACTCTTCTGCATTAAAAGGACGATGCTGGGCAATAACTGCACTGATTAATGCACGTTCGCGTCCCGCATTTTCACTCAGGTTAAAAAATGCCTCTTTAACAGTGGTTCCATAAAGTACGGCATGATCGATTTTATCGACAGGGGTCGAGACAATTCGATTGGCTGTTGCAACCTCTTCAATACAGCCCGTTATCGCTTTAATCCAGACGGTATAATCAAATTTCACACCTTCCTTATCAAGAGAGTGGTCTGCCTGCAAGCGGATCTGTTCCAACCTTTGTTGAACAGCGGTGACATGTTTATGGACTAGACTGATGGTGGGGAGTCGAGGAAATTGACTTATTTTCTGAAATAGCAGACGCAGTGATTCATCACTTTTTTGACGGAGATGGTTTAAGTGCTGTCTGTTTCTGTCGTCATAGATGCCTCTGTTAGCTAACAGTGCTGCGGTTAAACCCCGCTCACGTGCCAGATAAACATTTAACGCCAGTGACTGCTCACCAACGACATTGGAACCGGCCATATTTTCAGCGTGGATGTATTGTTGGTATACACCCACGGCGTTCCAGCTAATTGCCGCAATCGCAATAAGACTCAGCAGGCCAAAGATCAGTAACAACAACTGTCGAATACGGATCTTATAGATAATACCATGAAGATTTTGGATACCTTTCCTAACGGGCCTTTCAGGTGTTCCAGTATTCATTGGTGATCTGTTCCGTGCGCTTGATAGGTCCATAATTCAGTCCATAAATAAATCAGGAACAACGCCCGCTCTACCAGTTTGATTAAATGCCATCCAATTCGGCGGTGTCGGATAGTGCACTGGTTTCATCAAACAATCTCCCTATTGCTTCTGTAATAATTTTTGATTACTCAGTATCCGTCTCGTGGTTAAACGGTATGTAACGACGAGAAACTAGCGTTGCTAAAAAAGCATAATTTTGCACAAATAGAGACAGCAGGCGTCATCAGAAATGGCGCTATTATCTGCAATGACAGATGGCAGATATAAGTATGCTTTGAGCAGTTAAAGGCGGGGGTAGGGCCTTGGAAAAGACAGACTGTACGCTTTATTGTTATTAGGCTGACAAGCTTTTCCGACATCACAATTGGCAGGGTGACCCCGGAAGATTTAAAATCAACAACGATTCTTGGTTACGTTGACTTCAATTTATGTATCGTATTTTCTTTGAAGGATTATAGAGGGTTATTAGAAAAAAGCCATCATCCCTATGGTATTGCAGCGTTGATGGTCAGTTGATCTAACATCATGTGATAGCACACAATATTGCTATTTTTGAAATGATAATTGCTAACATATATGTTGCAGTTCAGTCTCTAGATTAGCTGTGAACGATCAGCCAAGGATTTACTAGATAAATGTTAAAACCCCGCTCGTCGGGGTTTTAACATTATGGAACTAGTTAGTTCTTTTTCTTCGGATAGATCCCAGGCCTGCAATCCCCAGGCCCAAAAGCACGATAGTGCCCGGCACCGGAACCTGAGCGGCACCAGCCTCACGAAAAGCCACCTCGCCAATCGAACAAGCAGAAAAACTGCCAACATTAGGCTGTGGGCAACCAGACATATCAAATTGAATGTATTGTGCGTTCACTGCAGAGAAATTGAATACATCAGCGGAATAAGCACCTGCAAAATGGTCTGTGGGCAAAAGGCCACTTACTAATGATGTAAAGGTAACTCCGTCGGTAGATGTGAGTAAATCAAGTGAGCCAATACCGGATGATTCTTCATTCCACAACGCCAACGCATCAATACTAAAGATGCCACCCAGATCATAAGTAACGCTAGCGCTCGATGTTCCAGAGTTACTAAACCATTCGAAGCCGCCAAAAGTATCCGTGTGTGTGGGGCCTAATGCAATATAGGCATCAAAATCAGTAACACCACTCGTGTATCCTACAGACAGGCCAGATTGATCAAATGTTTCTGTTAGTGTCCCGAAACCTGGCCCTCCACTATTTATCGTACCACTTGTTGCGCTTAGAATAGCACCTGCATTCACAATGCTGCTTGAAGAATACAAAGCCAGTCCACTCAAAATAAAAAGTGTCTTTAGAATTTTTTCCCTAATCAGCTATTCTCGCTCTTCGTTAATTGGTTTTCTGTTTAGCCGAAAAGTGCAGCGCAAAAACAGTGCCGAATTCACAGCAAAACCTCTCAACTGATTGTTTTATATATTAATAATAACATGACTTATACCGTCCGGTTTTAGTATTTTAATTTATATTGTAAAAAAAGTCTGACAAAAGATGCTCATCAATAACTACACTACCCGCCTTAGTTATATATGGCGATTTACAAAAAAAGGCCCTCGATGGGCTTTTTTAAGTTTTACAACTGATCACCGATATCGGGACATCCATGCTCAATCTCTCGGTCAATCTCGTTTCATCCGAGAGGGCACAAAAATTGTATCCCGCGTATTGTACGTTATAAGACTCGCCCTAACTCAAGCTCCGCAATAACAATCACCGTCGGTTTACTACCAACATAATAACTCTGCATGGCGGCGCACATCTCACATCTTTTGTTGTTCATCGGCACGCTTCTCCCAACTCCAATTCTTTTAGGAGATAGTACGAAGGCCGAAGAAGACCTGCTTTATAAGTAATTGCAAAACTCAATCAGTGATTAGTCTCCCTTGGCCAGTACGCCGAAGGTAGCTTTGGAGAACACAAAGCAAGAAAGCCATAAGTTCTTCTATTTATCGGGAACTACTACTCTCTTCATCTCTAAATATATGTCAGGATTTTTTACAGCAACCATAAATTGCCACATGCAAAACCACTATAATTCCTTTTAAAACAATATATTATGAATAGCGGAACATTTTTTGCTTTTCAATCAAGTTGCATAAACAAAAACATACTGTAAGGAAGAGTGATGAAAAAAATAACCACCGTTTTAGCATTTGTTGGCATGATGCTTTGCCTCAACGTCAACGCAGCGATCATCGTAGGCGCAACAACCACTACCGATACCGCCCAAGGGCTTGAATTTCTTCATATCCCGGAATACACCACTACATCAGATTATGCGAGTGCGCTTGGGGGCATTACCCATGCAGGCTTCAACTGGACGCTTGCCACGGCTGATCAATTCATTACCTTGATGTCGAATGTTACTGGGGTGGCACTACCAGCATGGAATGGCTCCAATCATAGCGATACCGACTTCACAAGCAGTCAGGCCGATGCAATGATGGCTTCGCTCGGTTATGGCCTCAACAGCATTACACACGGACCGTTTGTGTGGCTGAATGGCGGTGCCTTCGGGCCTTCCGAGTTTGCAGCGCACACCGATTGCTGCGATGACTTCCATCTTAATCAGACTGTAGCCAGCGATATCAATCCCGGCTTCTTTGTACGCAGTGCACGTGCATCTGTGCCAGAGCCCGGCACACTCGCCATCCTATGTGCAGGCCTGCTAGGTTTTCGTCTGGTTCAAGGCCGCAAAGTCGCATAGACCTAAGCCCTGAGACATACATAAAAAAACGGCCTTCAACAAAGTGGCCGTTTTTTTATGCTTTAATAATTAAGACTGCAAAATCTCTGACCGATCAATCATCCCCACTATACCGCTCATCTTCGGCCTGCTGTTGGCGTTGGATCTCGGCCTGGCGACGGGCATCCCACACCTCTTGGCGTTCATCGACACGTTTTTCCCAGATGCCGTTCTTTTCCGGGATAGTGCGCAGGCCAAAGAATACCTGTTTCATCAGGCGATTGCCGAACTGCATCAGTGAGATATCTTCTTTGGCCAATACTTCGTAGGTTGACTCTTCGAGATCATAGGTGGCCTTGAAGTTGTCACTGAGGACAAATCGACGGAAGCGATCCATATCAAACGCGCACATGAAGTACATCTGCAGGGTGGCCTCTGGTGGTTTTCCGACGCTGGGGCCGCCGGAGCGCTTCATCAGCATCAGTTGTTGCCACTCTTTGTTCATCTCGTCGTACTGTGCCGTCTCCTGCTCTACGAGGTATTCATGCACAGTCAGTTCACGCTCTTCTTCATGCCCCTTGCAGTGATCTTCTTTGATCAGCACGTAATCCACATGCGCTTCTTTCGAGCCGGTATCCAGGCGGATCATGTTACCCAGTGGGTAGTAACGACAGGCCGTCGGGCGGTCTTCATAGACGCTGCAGCCTTCCTCGTTCATGAACAGGCAGGCACCTTCATCGGTGGTGCGCAGTTTTACACCTGGCAGGCCATCCTGGTCCATCTGGAAGGGCACGGTGTGCTCTTTCAACAGCTCTGCACTGCTTTTACCCAGACGCTGTTTCAGCCGGATAATGTCATAGGGTGTCAGGGTGATATCGGCATTCTTGCAGCAGGCATTGAAGCAGGAGATACCTTTATAACAGCGGAATTTAAGGGTTGAACCCAGTTCCAGGATGGTAGGTACAATATTACTTTGAAAGGGAGTATCGAATTTTTCGCTCATGGGAGCCTCGGATAGCACGGTTTGAATCTAACGGGACAAGAAATCCGCCGGCTTTCAGATCATTTCAGCCTGCGCGTCCTGATTTCTCCTTACAATAATAAACTATTTCTACCCTACCCTGGGTATTTCACACTAAATGAAAAAGTCCGGATGCCTTGCGACACCCGGACTTCCTAAGCCATCAGGCTGTCAAATAGACTTATTTGAACAGCTTAGCTTTGTCGACCAGATCAACGTGGGCACGCTTGAAGCATGTCCACTGCTTGGTCTCTTTGTCATAGATGGAGTTCACGAAGCACTTCCAGTTCTCTTCATCAACAAAGTTCTTATCCATGCGGTAGTAGAAACCAGGATAACGAGACTCTTGACGGAATTGAATGTGCTTCATGTGTGCTTCAGCAGTCAGGATGCGATGGTAGTTCTCCCAGGCGCGAAGCAGTTCGTGCAGATCTTTTGCACGCATCTTCAGGGAGTCTTCCTTCAGATAGCCAAGCTTCTCTTCAGCAAGCGCCAGCATGTGCTCGTTGGTGGTGTAGTAGGTAGCAACACCGGCAACATACTCATCCATGATCTTCTGCAGACGGAACTGCAGCATACGCGGGGTGATGTAGTTAGGATTAACATCGATCGCGGTGCTGTAGTCCTTGAACTCCAGGAAGGTACGGACTGGACGGTAGATCTCGGTAACCAGATCTTCAACGCTGGTGTCCAACTCAGGGGTGTGACCCTGGTTGTCCATAACGAATTTGACCATGGACTTGGCACACATACGGCCTTCAGCGTGTGAACCAGATGAGAACTTGTGACCAGAAGCGCCTACACCATCAGCAGCGGTGAACAGACCCTGTACGGTGGTCATACCACGGTAGCCCCAGTTCCAGCCTTTTGGCAGATGAGCAGGTACGTCGGTCATGGTTTCATCAGTAGGCGCACCTACATCTTCAGGACCAGAAACCCAGATGCCGCAGCAGCCAGAGTGTGAGCCCAGCAGATAAGGTTCGGTTGGCATCAGCTCAGAGTTTTTCTTCTCTGGCTCAACGTTTTCACCTGCCCAGATACCACACTGACCGATACACATATCCAGGAAGTCTTCCCAGGCCTCTGCTTCGAGATGCTTAACTTCACGAGGAGTCAGGGTCTCACGCAGGTTGGCGAGAGCGGTAACAGTGTCCATCCAGATAGGACCACGACCTTCCTTCATCTCTTTCAGCATCAGGTGATTACGCAGACAGGAAGCAGGAACTGCCGCCTGGCCATAAGGAGGATAGTCGTCCAGCATCTCCTTATTGCGATCCATGTACACTTCACCAAAGGCATTGGTAGCCTTTGATTTGAACAGCAGGAACCATGCACCAACAGGACCGTAACCATCTTTGAAACGGGTCGGTACGAAGCGGTTTTCCATGAGAGTCAGCTCAGCGCCAGCCTCTGCAGCCATGGAGTAGGTAGAACCGGCATTCCATACTGGATACCAGGCACGACCCTGACCTTCACCTACTGAACGTGGGCGGAAGATGTTTACACAACCACCGGCAACCAGCAGACAGGCTTTGAACTTGTATACGAACAGTTTGTGTTCACGGACAGAGAAACCGACAGCACCAGCAACGCGGTTCTTGTCTTTCTTATCATTAACCAGCTTAACGATGAAGACACGCTCTTGGATATTCTCGATACCCAGGGCTTTCTTTGCCGCTTCAGCAACGATCCACTTGTAGGATTCGCCGTTGATCATGATCTGCCATTTACCGGAACGTACAGGCTTACCACCGTCTTTCAGCGGGGTCATACCCTTGGAGCCGTCGAAACGCTCACCGTTCTCGTCTGTCTTCCAGATGGGGAGACCCCACTCTTCGAACAGATGTACAGACTCGTCAACGTGACGGCCCAGATCGTAGGTCAAATCGTCACGGGTGATACCCATCAGATCGTTAGAGACCATACGCGCGTAGTCGGCAGGATCCTGCTCTGAACCGATGTAGGTGTTAATAGCAGAGAGACCCTGCGCAACAGCACCTGAACGATCCATAGCGGCCTTGTCGACCAGCTTAACTTTAATGTCTACGCCTTCTTTCTTGGCAGCGTCTACCCATGGGCCCAGCTCGTAAGCAGCACCGCAGGCGCCCATACCACCACCGATTATGAGGATGTCTACCTCTTCCTCGATGACTTCTGGATTTCCGAATTCACCAGCCATTTGAATTTCCTCTTTATACTAAATTCTTTACGAAAACTTTCGGCAACGCCGCGTTTTATTTCTTGATCAGCTCGCTAGGATCGCCAGCACGGAAACCGTTGCACTGTACGAAGAAACCGGCCTCAGCGATCTTGGAAATATCAGCTTCTGGCTTGCCACCGTAAGGATCGATAGAGCCTTCTGGGGTGGTACGGATAGGGAACTTGAAGCGTTTCATGGTGCCGTTACGGAACTTGATGGTCCACATGATGGAATCAGTACCACGCAGTGGCTGAACAGATGCGCCCAGTGGGACGATGTCAGCATACGGACGGGCTTCAATAGCCTGCTGTGGGCAGATCTTGATGCAGGAGTAACACTCCCAGCACTGATCTGGTTCCTGGTTGAATGATTTCATGGCATGACCGGTCAAAGAGCCGTCCATATCAAGCTTCATCAGGTTATGTGGGCAGATGTACATACAAGCGGTCTTATCTTGACCCTTGCAGCCATCACATTTATCAGTACGCACAAATGTAGGCATGGTACTTTTTCTCCTAGTTTCACTGCAGTGTTAAAATCACTACCCATTTCAGGTAGCGCTTTCTCGAGTCGATACCCGGAAAATACCGGGAAGAATCTCAAATTCGTCTCGTTCCTTGAGGTGAGTGATGAGTTGCAGTTAGATCATCAAACACTTAACTTAATGATTTATACCTGGATATTCAGACAGGTCGCGCCAGATAGTAGGCTGCAAACCTGACCTGCATAACGGTGCATTCCAGAAATCAGGAAGGACAACATAAAGATTTGCTAATGAAAGTGCCAAACAATAGTTTTGGGCGTTGCATAAGTCCTGTTTATTGGCTTGATAAGAAACTGATGGACGCCCTTTTCATTCTCCCCCTTTTCATGACACCAGCACTCAGTTAAGGTGGTAATCAATACGCCAAGACTGTGTTTCATATGAAGAATCTCCCTACCCGACATCAACAGATTATTACCATGCACGCCCCGTTCATCTGCCAGGTGGTGCAGTTATCACAAAACCCCGCCTCCCGTGAGGCACTGAATACCACATTACGCCAAGCTGAGGCGGCCGGCTGGCAGACACTGGTACGGGTGGTTCGAAAAATTATCGCGGGACAACGAGACCTGGGCCTGATCCGCGGACTGGACGAAGAGGATCAGGTGATTGCCGAGGCGATTATGCGCGGCCTGCAAGATCCCTCCACCCTGCCAGATCCTAAGCAGAAGCCAGAACCCGCCCTCGCCGCACCCGGCCTGGCCAGCATGATCCAGGCGGCGGCCAGTGGTAATGTCGAGGCGCTCACCCTGACCGCCGAAATGGCGGAGCAGATGCAGCGAGCCGGTGGTCCGATGGCCAGACTGGCCGCCATCATTCGCCCCCTGATTAACGGAGAGCGCGATCCAGACACTCTCTGCAAGGGGATGAACGAACAGACGCGTCAGCTTGTTCTTGGCATTTTAGAGGCCCTGGAACAGGGGCGACTGCACTGAAACCACTCGCTGAAACAAAAAGTCTGCTAGTTGCTGCCGCGATCAGCGGTTTCCTGACGGTGGCACTGGGTGCATTTGGTGCCCATGCCCTGCGCGAGCGGATACCGGCAGAGCTGATGGCCGCCTACCAGACAGGCATTCAATACCAGGCTCTGCACACCATTTCCGTACTGGTAATCGGCCTGCTACTGCTGCATCTGCCCGCTTCACGCTGGATCAGACGCAGCGGCTGGCTGATGCTTTTGGGGACACTCCTCTTTTCCGGCAGCCTCTATCTGATGGCTATCAGCGGATTCAAATCACTAGGGGCGATTACACCACTGGGCGGGACATGCCTGCTGGCGGGCTGGTTCAGTCTGATTGTGGGCCTGATCAAACGCGACACAACCATCTAGCGGCTCCCTCGTGACTGACCTGTCCGGCCTCTGGCTACTCTTTTCCAGTAGCTTCCTCGCCTCCACCCTGCTCCCTGGCGGTTCCGAGGCAACCCTGATCTATGCTGCCCATAAGGGCTTTGGGTCGATTGAGCTACTCTGGATCATTGCTACAGTCGGCAACACATTGGGCGGATTAACCAACTGGCTGCTGGGCTGGTGGATACAGAGACGCTATCCCGCTCGACAGCTGATCAAACCTGCCCATCAAAAAGCTATGCAGCGGCTCAGCCAATTTGGTAGCCCGGTCCTGCTCCTCTCCTGGCTTCCAGTGATCGGTGATCCACTCTGCCTTGCTGCTGGCTGGGCTGGTATTCGCCTGATACCGGCTCTCCTGTTCATCGCCTTAGGCAAGGCATTGCGCTATGCACTCCTGCTGATGACCTTGAACACCCTGCTTCCCGTAACCTAGAGAGTAATCACCCAACACCAGGGCACTATCAGAAAGAGGAAAACAGATCTGTCCTTGTGCTGAATTGCGTTATGCTAAGGCCCAGGAGGCTCGAAGCTGCTATGACCAACCGTCTACTGATTATTGAAGATGACGACAGCCTGAACCAGATGCTCCAACTCCACTTTGAGGAGCAGGGCTTTCTGGTGGAAGGGGTTAACCGCTGTGACCAGGGCCTGGAAAAACTGAAGCAATCGGCCTACAACCTCCTGTTGCTGGATCAGCAGCTGCCCGATGGCAAAGGCATTGATCTGCTAAAACGCATCAGCGACGAATCGCTCGACCAGACCGTGATTATGATGACCGGTCAGCATGATCTGGAGCTCGCCATAGAGGCGATCAAACTGGGTGCTGCCGACTTCATTCACAAGCCTATCAAGATCAGCGAGTTACAACATGTGGTCGATCGGGTGCTGGAGAACCAGCGCCTCTCCCGGGAAGTAAAAGCCCTCAAGCCGGATGATCTGGAACCCAAGGCGCATCAGGAGCTGATTGGGCGCGGCGAATCCATGCTCAAGGTCAGCAAGGAGATCGCCCTCAGCGCCGGCAGTAACGCCACAGTGCTGATTACCGGGGAGTCTGGCACCGGCAAAGAGGTGGTGGCGCGGCTGGTCCATAATCACTCCGGGGTGACCGGTCCTTTCGTCGCTATCAACTGTGCGGCGATTGTCGACACCTTGCTGGAGAGTGAACTGTTCGGTCATGAAAAGGGGGCCTTCACCGGGGCAACTGATCGCAAGCAGGGCAAGTTCGAATTGGCCCAGGACGGCTCCCTGTTTCTGGATGAGATTGGTGAACTGGCTGCACCACTGCAAGCAAAATTGTTGCGTGTGCTGCAAGAGCAGACCCTGGAGCGGGTCGGCGGCAGTCAACAGATCAAGACCAATGCCCGTATCATCGCAGCCACAAACCGGGACCTGTTTAAAGAGGCGGCAGAAGGGCGCTTCCGCGAGGATCTCGCCTATCGGCTCAAGGTGGTCTCTATCCACCTCCCGCCGTTGCGTGACCGCCTGGAGGATATCCCTCTGTTGGCCGAGGCATTAATCAGCCGGATTGCCCGCAAGATCCATAAACCAGCCGCCCAGCTGACCGATGCAACCCTGGCCGCGCTGAAGGGCTACCGATGGCCGGGTAATGTCCGTGAACTGGAAAACCTGCTGACCCAAGCCATGGTGCATACCCGGGGGAACGTACTCACCCCCGATCTGTTGCTGTTCAAGCAGCCTACCCCTGGCAGAGCCGAATCGCCATCCTCCGGGGCCGATAACGGGTTGGTAGTCCGCACCCTGGATCAGGTAGAGGCGGAACATATACAGCGGGTGCTTGATTACACCCACGGCCACAAAGGCAAGAGCTGCGAAATTCTCGCCATCTCACGCCCCGCACTTGACCGCAAAATCAAAAAGTACGATCTCACCCTACCGTAGCCCACTCACATCCAGACCTGGATTACCCACGAAATTCAGCCAAAAGCCACGCTCAGACAATTGCGACGCTGATCCCCGGGGTTATTCCGTTGCCCGGTGGTATGAAAGTCGCAACAGCTGCTGTACCTGAACAATCGAGTATCTCATCTTGTTTCTGTAATGCCATGGCTGTAGATGGTAGGTAATCAGGAATCCAAAAGAGACTCCAACAGAACGTTATGCTTAACATTTCGTTACAACGTTTCGTTACATAATAGCTCGCCTATAATCGCACTATTTATATGATAATCAAGTAGATACAAACTTGGCACGGCATCTGCTCTTACTCTCGGTAAGCAAATCAATTATCGAATCAGAAAGTAAGGAAGAAGAGCATGAGCAACCTAGCCCTTGTACAAACTTGGAACGAACAGACCACTGTTGAGGCGTCACCTTCTAATAATAACAACCTCTTTAACGAACTGGTTGAGTGTTACTCAAAAGATCTACAGCGTTATGCACACTGGCTCGCCGGCGACAAGCACACCGCAGAAGATCTGGTGCAGGAAACACTGTTTCGCGCCTGGAAATCACTGCACCGGTTGCAGAACCCCAAGGCGGCCAAGGGCTGGTTGTTCACCATTCTGCGTCGTGAAAACGCCCGTCGTTTCGAGCGCAAACAGCTGCAGGAGTCGGATATTCCTCTCGAGACACTGGAGTCCAGAGACAACTACTACGACACCTCTACCGAGGCCTTTGTACTGCGTCGGGCCATTGAGGATCTGCCTGAAGAGTATCGCGAACCCCTGGTGCAGCAAGTGATTGGCGGCTACTCCCAGAAGGAGATTGCCATTCATCTTGGGATCAGCTCGGCTGGCGTCGGCACCCGCCTGTTTCGGGCCCGTAACAAGCTGAAAGAAGCCCTGGTCGCCTAAGGTGAAGAGCCAACCCAAACATCTGCTGATTGTCGAGGATAACCGCTCGCTGCGGCAGATGTTGACCTGGGAATTCGAAGATCTGGGGTATCGGGTGACTTCTGTCGATTGTTGCAGCACCGCTCTGGCGGCCGCCGGGCGAGTGCCGCTTGATCTGGCCCTGCTGGACTACAATCTGCCGGATGGCTGTGGAACCGAGTTGACTGTGCAGCTGCGAGCGATGTATCCCGATCTGCAGATTGTGATCTGTAGCGGGCGGACAAATGGCGAGTCAATTGACCCCGCTTTGTGTCGCTTTGAACCAAAGCCGGTTACTGCAAAAAAGCTACATGGTCTGTTTCAGAGCCTCGGCAAGCCGGTCCCAAATTAATCTGCCGTAATCACCAGTGCGTCCGCGACCAGTTCAATCCAGTGTCGGACCGGGCGGTTGGCGCAACTTCCCAGATGTAACTGACAACCTACATTGGCCGTGACAATCTGCTCAGGATTATCACTCTCCAAGGCCGCCAGTTTGTTCTTGAGCAGTAGCTGAGAAAGCTCCGGCTGCAGTATCGAGTAGGTACCTGCGGAGCCACAACAGAGGTGACCATCCGGCACAGCAGTGAGATCAAAGCCCAAACGGGTCAGGATCGACTCTACCCGTCCCGCCAACTGCTGGCCATGTTGCAGTGAACAGGGCGAATGATAGGCAATTCGCTGCCCGCCCTTTGCTGAGAACAATCCTTCCAGCGACTCTTTTTCCAACACCTCGCAGAGATCCTTTGCCAAAGCGGAAACTTTTGCAGCCTTCTCCGCATACCGCGGGTCATGTTGTAGTAGATGTCCGTACTCTTTCACTTGCGTGCCGCAGCCGCTGGCAGTCACCAGTATGGCCTCGGCACCTGCCTGAATATGTGGCCACCAGGCATCAATATTACGCCGCATGAAACCCGCTGCCTCTTGCTCTGCGGAAAGATGCTGACTCACGGCACCGCAACAGCCCTGCTCTATCGGCGAGACCAGGGAGATACCCAGCCGGTCGAGAACTTGTGCAGCAGCCGCATTGGTGTTGGGCGTGGTAACCGACTGGGCACACCCCTCTAATACCAACATGATGCGGGCATGGTTTGTCGCTGGTCGGGGCAGTGCAAGCGTAGCCGGTGGCAATTTCTGTTTCATCTTGGCCGGCAACAGGGGTCTTATGAGTCGGGCCAGGCCAAGCAGTATCTTGAACCGTTTGGGGTACGGCAGCACCTGGCGCAATCCCCAGCGCATTAAACCGGCCAGCGGTTGGCGTCTGACTTTACTCTCAACAACAACCCGGCCAATATCCAGCAGACGTGAATAGTTCACGCCGGAGGGACAGGTGGTCTCACAGGAGCGGCAGGTCAGGCAACGATCCAGGTGACGCTGGGTTCGCTGAGTGACGGGCTCTCCTTCCAGTACCTGCTTGATCAGGTAGATGCGCCCCCTCGGGCTATCCAGCTCATCACCCAACAGTTGATAGGTGGGGCAGGTTGCGGTACAGAAGCCGCAGTGGACACAGCTGCGGAGGATAGCGTCTGCTTCCTCGCCTACCGGTGTATCCAGAAAAGATGGCAACAAGGTCGTTTGCATCAGAATTCCTGATAGAGTCGGCCCAGATTGAGAATACCCTTGGGATCAAAGGCCTGTTTTAACTGCTTATGGATCAACATCAGACCATCAGAAAGCGGTTGCGCCACACGGCCGGCTCGATCACCACCTCTGAACAACTGCGCATGACCGCTGTTCGCTTTGGCAACCTGTTGGAGTGTTGCGGCTGCCTCATCGACCTCATCCATAACAATCCAGCGCAATGCACCTCCCCAGTCGATCAGCTGTTTGCCCGGCAGATCAAGCGGGGGGGTGCCTGCCGCAATTGAAAGCCGCCACAGAGGCTTATCTGTTTTAAAGAAGGAGTACTGCTGCTCACGTATTTTCTGCCAGAAGAGCGCGTCTTCTTCCAGCGTTTCACCACCCAGCTCACTGCGGGCTGCTGCCACACCCTGCTCCGAACCAGAGAGTCGCAAGTAAAGCTTGAGTCCATCATAACTGGCAGCCGAGAGTGGCAACGCCAGGCCAGCCAGCTGATTCATCCGTGTAATCGCCTTGGCTTCTGTCAGCTCCTGCACCAGGGTGCATTCCCGCTCCGGTAACGGCAACACCTTCATACTGACATCCAGCAACAGACCGAGGGTTCCCATGGCACCGACCATCAAACGGGAAACATCGTAACCCGCCACGTTTTTCATCACCTCCCCGCCAAAGCGGAGGCGCCGACCAAGGCCATTGATCAGCGTCGTCCCCAGGACAAAATCCCTGGCAGAACCGACATAGGGGCGTCTCGGACCTGACATACCACAGGCGATGGTGCCACCCAGCGTGGCCGCGGGACCGTAGTGCGGTGGTTCAAACGGCAGCATCTGGCCCTCTGATGCGAGCAACGACTCCAGTGCGGAGAGTGGCGTACCGGATCGGACCGTAATAACCAATTCACGGGGTTCGTAATTGATAACACCCTGATGTGCAGTTACGTCCAGCGGCTTGCCGATTGGCTGACGACCAATAAATCTCTTACTTCCAGATCCAGTAAATTGCAGTGACTGCTCAACCTCTGCGGCCTCAGCTATCACCTGTTCCAGCTGCAAGCTAATATCTGTGCTCTTCATCTCCATTGCACTACATACTCCCGCGAGCACTGGGGGCAGTCAGGGTTTCAGAGCCCAATGCCTTGTATTCAGAACAGCGTTTTGGCTGTGGGATCGCCTTGCCAGGATTCAGTAGACCTTTGGGATCGAATGCGCGCTTAACCGCATGAAACTGGGTCAGTTCACCCGCAGTGAACTGTACACACATCTGGTGGATCTTCTCATGCCCTACGCCGTGCTCACCCGTTATAGTGCCACCCACCTTGACGCAGAGCTCCAGGATAGCTGCACCCAGATCTTCCGCACGCTTCAACTCACCGGGTTTGTTTGCATCATAGAGGATCAGGGGGTGGAGGTTACCATCTCCCGCGTGAAACACATTCGCCACGGGCAGTTGAAAATGCTCAGAGAGGCGGGCGGTCTCCAGCAACACCTCCGCTAAACGCTTGCGCGGAACCGTGCCATCCATGCAGTAGTAATCGGGTGAGATACGCCCCACGGCTGGAAAGGCCGATTTGCGCCCCTTCCAGAACAGGGCGCGCTCCGCTTCATCCTTTGCCGTGCGCACTTCAGTCGCACCGGAATCAAGCAGCTGCTGTCGCACTTTGGCAAGCTGGGCCGAGACTTCGTCATTGGCACCATCCAGTTCGCACAGCAGCATCGCCTCTGCATCCACCGGATAGCCCGCATGGACAAAATCCTCGGCGGCACGAATGGCCAGGCCATCCATCATCTCCAGACCTGCAGGGATAACACCGGCAGCAATCACATCGCCGACCGCATTGGCCGCCTTACTGACATCATCGAATGCCGCCAGCAAGACTTGGGCACGCTGGGGGGTCGGCAGTAGCTTAACCAGTACCTCGACCACGATCCCTAACATCCCTTCCGAGCCAATCATCAGGGCCAGCAGGTCATAACCGGGGGCATCCAGAGCGGCACCTCCGATGGTCACCAGCTCACCCGAGGCCATCACCACTTTCAACTCCAGCACATTGTGTACCGTCAGCCCATACTTCAGGCAGTGCACACCACCAGAATTCTCCGCTACGTTGCCACCGATGGTGCAGGCGATCTGTGAAGAGGGGTCTGGGGCATAATAGAAGCCCTGAGCCTCCACGGCCTGTGAGATAGCCAGGTTGCGTACCCCCGGCTGCACCCGGGCAGTTCGGTTAAGGGGATCAATCTCCAGAATGCGGTTAAGCTTTGCAAGGCTCATCAACACGCCATTGGCCAACGGTAGCGCACCACCTGACAGACCGGTGGCAGCACCACGTGCCACAACGGGGACATCGCGCTGATGGCAGCACTGCATCACTTGCTGAACCTGCTCACTGTTCGCCGGCAGTACCACCAGCAAAGGCATCTGCCGATAGGCCGAAAGGCCATCGCACTCGTAGGGGCGTAACGCCTCCTGCTCATGGATGATCTGCGTCTCACGGAGAAACGTAGACAGCTCTTTAATTAGCGCGGACCTGTCCAGCACCTTGGATTGATCACTCATATTCATGACTACTTACGCCAGTAAGCCGGAGACAACAATACCAGCAGCGTAAAGATCTCCAGTCGTCCCAATAACATTGCGAAACAGAGTATCCATTTTGCCGGATCATTCAAACCCGCATAATTTGTGCCTACTGAGGCAAGCCCTGGGCCCAGATTATTAATGGAAGCAGCCACGGCCGAGAAGGAGGTCATCAAATCCAGGCCGGTCAGGGCGAGGGCAAGATACATGAAGGTAAAGCTGGCCACATAGAGGGCGAAGAAGCCCCAGACCGCTTCCACCACGCGTGGGGTAATGGTCTTGCGTCCCACACGAATCGGTATCTGAGCGCTGGGATGGATCAGACGGGTGATCTCCCGTAGCCCCTGCTTGATCAAAAGCAGAAACCGTATCACCTTGATACCGCCACCTGTGGAACCGGCGCAACCCCCGATAAAGCTGGTAAATAGTAGCACGATAGCAACAAATCCCGGCCAGAGAGAGTAATCTGCCGTGGTGAATCCTGCTGTTGTACCAATCGATACAGCCTGAAACAGCCCCTTGGTAAACGCCTCATCCCAATCACCGTAAGTGCCCGATGTGTAGAGCACCACCGACACGATCACCGCCACAAAGAGCAGCACCGAGAGATAAAAACGGAACTCGGTATCAAGCAGATATACCTTCACACTGCGGCGGCTGATGGCAACGAAATGCAGGGCAAAATTAACGCCTGATAAAAGCAAAAACAGCACAGCGATCATCTCGATCACCGTGCTGTCAAAAAAGCCGATGCTGGCATCATGGGTTGAGAAGCCACCGATAGCGATAGTGGAGAACGAATGACCAATAGCATCAAACAGCGACATTCCAGCGGCCCAGTAGGCAAGACTGCAGGCGATGGTCAGGCCCAGATAAATGTACCAGAGTGCCTTTGCCGTCTCGGTGATGCGGGGCGTCAGCTTGGAGTCCTTCATCGGGCCTGGCGTCTCTGCACGATAGAGCTGCATACCACCGATACCAAGCATCGGCAGCACCGCGACCGCCAGTACAATGATACCCATGCCGCCCAGCCACTGGAGCTGCTGCCGATAGAACAGTATCGAAGGGGGTAACTCATCAAGTCCGATGATCACTGTGGAGCCAGTAGTAGTCAGCCCGGAGATCGACTCAAACACCGCATCGGTCAGTGACATGTGCGGATCTACTGAGAGGGTAAAGGGGAGTGAGCCGCTGATTCCCAGCACGGTCCAGAACATCACCACCACCATGAATCCATCCCGCAACCGGAGTTCACGACGCTGATCCGATACCATGACCCAGGAGATGGCCCCCACCATCAGGATGATAATAAAGGCGATCAAAAAGGAGGAGTAGGCACCGTCTCCGTACCAGATAGAGACGATCAATGGTGGCAGCATAGTGACACTGAACACCATCAGTAGAATTCCAAGAATGCGTTGTATGGCACTAAATTGCATATTGCCCAGCCACCCAAGCTACCATGATGCGCTTCATCATCCCGCCGAGGTTATTGCCTCTTATAAAAATGTGATTCCGACCTGGAACAGGCGCTCCACATCCGGGATCTGCCGTTTGTCCACCAGAAATAGAATGACGTGATCCTCTGACTCGATCACCGTGTCATGATGGGCAATCAGCACCGTATCACCTCGCACAATGGCCCCGATATTGGTCCCTTTCGGCAGTTTGATATCGTCAATGGCACGACCCACCACCTTGGAAGAGCTGGGGTCACCATGGGCGACGGCTTCAATTGCCTCAGCGGCACCTCGCCGTAGCGAATGCACCATCACCACATCACCGCGCCTGACATGGGTTAGCAGACTGCCGATAGTGGCTTGCTGAGGCGAGATTGCGATATCAATCGGCCCGCTCTGTACCATGTCAACATAGGCTGCACGGTTAATCAGCGCCATCACCTTGCGCGCACCCAATCGCTTGGCCAACATGGCGGAGAGAATATTCGCCTCATCATCATTAGTGACAGCACAGAATACATCCGTACCCTCAATATTCTCCTCCATCAGCAGATCTTCATCCGCCACATCACCATGCAGGACGATGGTCTTGGGGAGCTCTTCAGCCACCTTCTGCGCACGATCACGATCGCGCTCAATCAACTTGACCTGATAATCCCGCTCCAGGGCATGGGCCAGGCGCATACCGATATTACCGCCGCCAGCAAAGATCAGCCGCTTGAACGGCTTATCAAGACGCCGCAGCTCACTCATTACTGCCCGGATGTTCTCTTTGGCAGCGATAAAGAACACCTCATCATCCGCCTCGATAATGGTATTCCCTTCCGGCTGAATGGCACGACCCTGACGATAGACTGCTGCTACACGTGCCTCGATATTGGGCATGTGGTCATAAAGTGTACGCAGCTCATTACCCACCAGTGGTCCGCCATAATAGGCCCGTACAGCCACCAGCCGCACCCGCCCCCCGGCAAAGTCCAGCACCTGAAGTGCCCCTGGGTTCTCAATCAAGCGCATAATATAGTCAGTCACCAACTGCTCAGGACTGATCAGTACATCAATCGGCATCGCTTCTGGCGAAAACAGTTGGGGATACTTGGTAAAACCGAGGGCACGTACGCGTGCGATCTTAGTAGGAGTGCGAAACAGGCTGTAGGCAACCTGACAGGCCACCATATTGGTCTCATCACTATTGGTAACCGCGAGAATCATATCAGCGTCTTCCGCGCCGGCCCGCATCAGAACCTCCGGGTGGGCAGCGTGCCCCTGCACAGTGCCCAGATCAAGGCGATCCTGAAGATCCCGTAGCAGATCGGCATCCTGATCCACCACTGTTATATCATTGGCTTCAGAGGCGAGATTATTGGCGACTGATGTCCCTACCTGCCCGGCACCTAAGATAATAATTTTCATTTTTTTATAATCTGTCGCTTTCCGGGTTGATTCGATCATCAGCCCTATCCGGATAGGGCTGTGCGGCTCAAAGCCGCGAACTTACTACCGTTTGTCCTTCACATCAATGCCTAGCGATTTCAATTTACGATAAAGATGCGTCCGTTCCATCCCTGACTCCACTGCGATCTGGCTGACATTTCCTGCATGCTTCTCCAACTGGTACACCAGATAGGCCTTTTCGAATGCCTCTCTGGCCTGGCGCAGTGGCTGATCAAAGGAGACCGGGAAACGGGCCCCACTATCCAGCGCCAACCCGACACTTCCAAGCGCCGCCTCCACCTCATCCTGGGTAATATCGTCACCAGCCCCGAGAATCAGCAGCCGCTGAACCAAGTTCTTCAGCTCACGAACATTGCCATGCCAACTGTGATTGCGGAGATAGTTCTGTGCCCGCATATCAAACCGCCGATAGGGCAGTTTTTCATGCGCCACATAACTGTCCACATAATAGTTGAGTAGTTCTGGAACATCCTCCCGATGCTCGCGCAGCGGTGGGATATTCAGCGGAACAACATTCAGATGATAGAACAGATCCTCACGAAAATTACCCGCCTGCACTTCATCCTCAAGATTCCGCTGGGTCGCTGCAATGATGCGCACATCAATATGTACCGGCTCAGAGCCACCCACCCGCATGAAAGAGCCGCCATCCAACGCACCCAGCAGCTGTGACTGTGCCTCGATATCCATATCGGCGACCTCATCAAGGAACAGTGTACCGCCTCGGGCCTGCTCCAGTGCGCCGTAATGGATCTGACCGCCCTCTTCACTGCCAAACAGCTCCCGGGCCGAGTTGCCCTTGGAGATGGAGGAGACACCGACATCAATAAAGGGACGATCCCGGCGCACACTTTGGGAGTGGAGATAACGGGCGAAGGTCTCGCGCCCGGTTCCTGGCTCACCGGTGATCAACACCCAGGTATCATGCTGTGCGATCCGCTTTACCTGTTCACGCAGGCGCTGTATCACTGCGCTTTTTCCGGTAGGCTCCACCACATGCTGGGTCTGCCGGCGCAGTCCGATATTCTCCTGCTGAAGTTTATCCACCTCCAGCGCCCGTTCAACCGTAACCAGCAGCTTGGCGAGGGAGAGTGGCTTCTCCAGAAAATCATAGGCACCCAGCCGGGTCGCCTCAACGGCCGTCTCTACCGTGCCATGGCCGGACATCATAATCACCGGGCACGGAAGACCGTCACCCTCTGACCACTCCTTCAATAGCGAGATACCATCCACATCCGGCATCCAGATATCCAGCAATACCAGATCAGGTCGCCTGTCCCGCAGTGCCTTGCGTGCCGTGCTGCCATTCTCCGCCATGACGACATCGTAGCCCTCATCCTCCAGGATCTCCTTAACCAGTGAGCGGATATCAGGCTCATCATCCACCACCAGGATATAGGGCGCACTCATTCAGTATTACTCCTCACGGTTGGGTCAGGTAATTGGGAACAGTCTGCCAGTGGATTATCAGGCGTGATCGTTGGCAACCGGAGGACAAGATGAGCACCCCCTTCAGGGCGATTTTCGGCCCAGATATTACCCCCATGCTCTTCGGCGATTTTCTTCACCACGGCCAATCCCAGGCCGGTTCCCCTGGTTTTGGTGGTGACATAGGGTTCAAACAGGTGGGCAAGTATCTCTGCATCAAATCCGGGGCCGTTATCAGTTACGCTCAACTCGACATATCGACAGTCATTATCCACTTTTACTTCTGTTTTAACGTCTATTTTAGGGTTTATTTCCACAGCTGTGGCTTCCTGGGCGTTTTTAATTAGATTATGCACCACTTGACGCAATCTGACTGGGTCCGCCTCAACGCGGGTTTCGCCGGCGTCCAACTGAATATTCAGTCCCGCCTCAAACCCGGCACTCCGATAGAGATCAAGCACCTCACTAACCAGATCATCCAGATGCACCGGTTGCGGGTTAATCTGTGAGGGGCGGGCATAATCCGAGAAGGCGTTGACCATCTCTTTCATCGCCTCTACCTGAGATACAATGGTATGCGTGGCCCGATCCAACACGTCTGCATCCTTGCCCTCCATCTTTTTCAAATACTTGTGTCGCAGACGCTCCGCGGAGAGCTGGATAGGCGTCAAGGGATTCTTGATCTCATGTGCCAGCCGGCGCGCCACCTCTCCCCAGGCCGCATCCCGCTGCGCCTTGATCAGGTTAGTAATATCATCAAACACCAGCCCGTAACCCATCGACTCATCATCCGGCTGGGCCAGCGGTGTACCCCGACAAAGCAGCGCCTGGCGCCCCTCTCCACCGATCAGGCTGATCTGACCACGCCAGTCCCGCTGCTCCTGCTCCACCGCCTCACGTACCGCCTCGATGAATTGCCTGAGCCGGGGTGAAATCGCCGCAATACCATTGATATCCTGGCCCAGTAACAGTGCCACATCCACCTTGAGAATCTCCCCCGCGGCCTGATTAGCCGTCTGCAGACGACCCGCCGCATCCAGTGATATAACACCGGAGGAGAGACGACCCAATACCGTCTCCAGGTAGGTTCGCTGTGCCTCCACCTGACGCTGAGTGCGAGCGGTCTCATCCCGGGAGCGGGCAATACGCCGTGACATCGAGTTAAATGAGTCCACCAGAAAACCCAGCTCATCCCGGGATTTGGGGACCGGCAACTGCATACCATAGTTACCTTCTGCCACCGCCCGGGTGCCTTCGGCAATCCCCGCCACCGGCTTGACCAGACGCCGGGCAGTAAAAAAAGCCGCCCAGATCGCTGCCAGCAGACTGAAGAGCAGCACCATAGCCAGTGACAGGGTAAATGTGCTTTTCAGGCTTTTACGTAAAAATGCCAACTCTTTATAGCGGCTGTAACTCCCTTCTACCTTGGTCGTCAGCTCAGCAATGGCGCGGGATATGGGGTAGCGCGCCAGCAACAGACGGGCGCGAACACGATCAGCCACTACTACGCGAACCTCCATCTGCCCCTCTGCATTGGGGGAAGGCTCGACCCCGACAAAGTCCTCTCCGGATCTAATCTGCTGCAGAATGGCCCCATCCGGTTTGCTGGTTATCAGGATACTCGGGTCCGCATTGACACTGGTGATCGCCTTGCCGCTGGCATCCATCAACACCAGCTCATTGGCACCAAACTGCTCTCGGAGCTCTTCCAGGCTCAAGCTCAGGCCCGCGACGGATGTGCCCGTAAGCTCATCCAATAGCAACTGAGTGATCTTCACGCGCTCCAGCTTGTGCAAATCCAGTGAGGCTCGACCAAGACTCAGGGCATCGTCCATAGATTGGTCGATATGCACATCAAACCAGCTGTCGATACCCTGCAGTAAAAATTGCTGTGAGTAGTAGTAGACCACCGCTACCGGGGCCAGTGAGAGGGCCACAAACACCACCACCAGCCTTAATGCCAACCTGGAGCCCGCTGCCTGGCGCCGATAACGGCCGATCAGCTGGACAATATTGACACCAACGACAATGACCATGGCAAACAGGCCAAGAACACTGGTAACCAGGAGTGGAATAAACAGCCGGCTCAACTCTTCAGTATTCTGCAGTGCACCACTCATGAGGTGAAGCGAGATCAACACCAGTATCAGCAGTGCCATCACCGGCAGGGCACCACTGGAAAGCCGCTTCAGGGTTGCAGGTACCATACACTCCACTCACTGGAAAGATTCCAAGCCGGGCTGAGATAGGCCATCGGCCTTAGCGGTAAGGGCAACGCCTCGATATCCAGGCGCGCGCGCATTGAGAGCCGGTAGCGCTCTCCCTTCTCCAGTTTATCTGCCTGGATAAGCTGAACATCACTGATTCGCCCGAGGGCCGTCAGCGCCGCCTTACGGGTGGCATAATAGTGCTGCGTCCCACTCGACAGATCGGTCACCTGATACAGGCCATGCAACGCCTGATGGAGGATCTGAAAGCGTAAACGGGCCTCCACCAGATCAGACTCCCAGATCCAGGCCCCATCCCGACGCAGCTGCACATGCAGTTCCAGCGTGAGAGGCACGCCACTTGCCAGGGCTTCAAACGCCTCATCGGAGAACCGGTAGTCCACCGCGGCATCCATCAGGTAGATCCCATCGACCGCGCGAGCCTGCAGGCCCTCTATAAGAAACTCATCCGCCTGGACGGTTTGCAGTGGTAGCACTGCAGAGAGTAGAAACAGCAGTAGTGCGCATGCCAGCCTGGCACCCTGTTCTCTCATGTCTCGTTCAGGTAATCGCATCTACTATTACATCCGCTCCAGACAGGCATAGTAAAAGCCGTCCATACTCGCCTCACCCGGCAACGTCTGGCGACCGACCGACCTTGGATGCCCCCACTTGGCTTCAATAACCCTTTCACGCGCATCGGCCTGGATACCCAGGAAGGCCTGCACCTGCGCCTCATTCTCTTGCGAAAACAGCGAACAGGTGGCATACAGCAGTCGCCCGCCCGGTTTCAGCATGGGCCAGATTGCCCGCAGGATCTCACCCTGGGTCTTCGCCAGCTTGGCAATATCCTCTGATCTACGCAACAGCTTAATGTCAGGATGGCGACGTATCACGCCAGTTGCAGAACAGGGTACATCCAGCAGGATGCGATCATATTGTCGCGAGGCCCACTCTCCCTGTGGATTGGCTGCATCACCAAGGACAACCGCTGCCGATTGGTTCAGACGCCGGAGATTCTCGTGCACCCGGGCCAATCTCGCCTCATCCAGATCCAGGGCAGTGAGTTGGATCTCTGGCGTCGATTCCAGGATATGGCCACTCTTACCACCAGGAGCCGCGCAGGCATCCAGCACCTGCATACCGGGCTGGCTCTCCAGCAAGACAGCTGCAAGCTGTGCCCCCGCATCCTGAACTGAGACTGCGCCACTGGAAAAGCCTGGCAACTGATCCACATCGACCGGTTGCTCAAGGATCACAGCTGATGCGACAGCATCAACCGGTGTGGCCTGGATACCCGATGCGGCCAGCAAGGCAAGATAGTCAGCTCGGCTTTGCAGACTCAGGTTAACACGCAGCGTCATGGGCGGGTGCTGGTTGTACGCTTGCAGTATTGACTCCCACTGCTCGGGCCAATCGGTTCGAATTCGCTTCAGTAACCAGCCAGGCATGGCGTAGCGACTTACGGGATCAGCATCTGCCATCGACAGCAGTGCCTCCCGCTCTCGCTGAAATCGTCTTAACAGAGCATTAATGAGGCCAACGGCCCAACGTTTATCCAACAGTCTGGCGGCCTCAACTGTCTCGGCCACCGCGGCATGCGGTGCCACCCGCATATAGGCCAGTTGATAGATCCCCAGCAGAATCAAAGCCTGAACCTCTCCCTCCTTGGCTTTAATCGGTTTACTCATCAGCTTACTGGCGATCGCCTCCAGCCGGGGACGCCAACGCGCCACACCGAAACAGAACTCTTTCACCAGGCCCCGGTCACGCGCCGTGATATTACCAAGCCCCTGCTCGAGCAGATCGGAAATGGAGCGGCCATTCGCTAGTTGACGCAGTAGCTGAGCGGCTACCACCCGCGGGTTTGATTTGGCCCCGGGCTTCATACCCATGAAGCGCTATCCGCCACGTTATCCAAGAACCACTCCCAGCGGATTATGCGCATTAAGGAAATCAGCGGCACACATCGCGCGCTTTCCCGGCAACTGCAGCGACTTGATCCGAAGCAGGCCATCACGGGTCATCACGTCGATCCCGGACCGATCACAGGCAACAATGGCTCCAGGCTCACCCGATACGTCTGTCGCAACCCATTCACTCTCCCAAATGCGCAGTATCTGCCCATTCATCAGTGTCTGCGCCACGGGCCAGGGGTTGAAGGCCCGCACCTGTCGATCAATTGAGCAGGCATCAGTCTGCCAATCGATTAATGCCTCGGCCTTCTGTAGTTTGCTGGCATAGTTGGCGTGCGCGTCATCCTGTGGCTCTGCCTTGAGTGAGCCATCGATAACCCCGGGCAATGCCGCCATCAGCGCCTCAGCACCCAACTCTGAAAGCCTGTCGTGCAAGGCACCACCAGTTTCTCTCTCGCCGATCTCTGTCTCCCGCTTCAGTAGCATGGGGCCGGTATCCAGCCCTGCCTCCATCTCCATGATGGTGATACCAGTGGATCGATCTCCAGCCAATACCGCCCGCTGAATCGGCGCTGCCCCGCGCCAGCGCGGCAGCAGTGAGGCATGAATATTTATACAGCCGAGCCTGGGAGCCTCCAGGACACGCGGCGGTAGAATCAGGCCGTAGGCCACCACCACCATCAGATCTGCGCCCAATGATTCCAGCTCGGCAATAGCCTCTTCCTGGCGAAAATTGGCCGGCTGATAAACGGGAATTGCGTGCTCAAGGGCCAGCTGTTTAACCGGGCTGGCAGTAAGCTTGCGACCTCTGCCAGCCGGTCGGTCGGGCTGCGTATAAACTGCCACCACCTGATGCGGCGAGGCGATCAGCTCACGCAGAGGGGGGACGGAAAAATCTGGGGTTCCAGCAAAGATAATCTTTAGCGCGTCATTCATTATTCTTCTCACTGCCGGCACCATCTAAGTTATAGCGTGGTGGCGACACAGTCCGTTGGCAACTCAGCACAGACGCCTAAAGCGCCTGTCCGATAGGTTCTGGTTGCGCCTGGCGCTCCTCTTTTTCCAACTTTTTGCGAATACGCTGACGCTTCAGATTGGAGAGATTGTCGATAAACAGCTTACCATCCAAGTGATCCAGCTCATGCTGAATACAGACCGCCAGCAGGTCATCCGCCTCAAACTCAATCGTTTCGCCTTCAAGGTTCTGCGCCCGAACCTTAATATCCGTTGCCCTGGTGACCGGCTCATAGACGCCTGGTACCGAGAGACACCCCTCCTCCATCTTATGTTCCCCATGTTTTTCAAGGATTTCTGGATTAACCAGACAGAGTGGATCATCATGGGATTCAGACACGTCAATTACCACCAATCGACGCAGATCGTTGACCTGGGTTGACGCCAAGCCGACACCAGGAGCCTGGTACATGGTTTCAAGCATATCGGCCGCCAGTTTTCGTAAATTATCGTCAAAAGATTTCACAACCTGTGCTTTATTACGCAATCTGGGGTCAGGAAAATGAAGTATGTTCAGAATTGCCATTGGGTTTTCCGTCAATCTATAGTACAAAGCTAAAATAATTCGCTAACATTATGATGATACAGGATTCTGGACTGTCAATCTGGCCAGATTTCCTGGTAACCCGGAATAAAACAGTCAACGCAAAGGGATCGCCATGTTTACGTCTAGCAACAAGCTCGCCTGCCTGATATTCGGCCTGCTCATCTCATGGGGAGCACTGGCTGCCGATACAGTCGCCGTCAACCCCAACCATCCAGATCGATATGTGGTGGTCAAGGGAGACACCCTCTGGGATATATCAGGTCGCTTCCTCCGGGACCCCTGGCGTTGGCCAGATGTGTGGTATGTTAACCCGCAAATAGCCAATCCGCACCTGATCTACCCCGGCGATATTATCACAATGACTTATGTGAATGGTCAGCCGCGCCTGGGGCTGGAGCGTGGATCATTGGTAAAACTGTCACCTCAGGTTCGCTCCACCCAACTCAGTGGTGCGATCCCGGCGATTCCAATCGACGCCATCCACCAATTCCTCACCCGACCCTATGTGCTGGAGCAAAACGACCTGGATAGCGCACCTTACATCGTCGCCTTTGCTGATGAGCACATCCTCGGAAGCAATGACATCAGGGCCTATGTCAGAGCCATCGAAAACAGAGACAACAAAACGTTTGATGTAGTTCGACCAGGTGATGCCTACAAAGATGCCGAGACTGGTGAGGTTTTGGGTTACGAGGCGCTCTACATCAGCAGCAGTGAGCTTCAGAAGACCGGCGATCCCGCTACCCTGCTCATCTCCAATATGGAGCTGGAGGCAGTTAAAGGCGATCGCCTCCTGCCGGTTGCAGAGGATACCCCACTCAACGCGTTTTACCCAGCCGCTCCCAGTCGTGAAGTAAGCGGCAGCATCATCTCGGTACTGAATGGCGTGTCTCAGATTGGCCAATATAATGTAGTGGTTCTGGACCGGGGTGCCCGTGACGGCCTTGAGCCGGGTAGCGTCCTCACGATTGACCATCGCGGCGAGTCGATTCGCGACATCGTATCCAAGGATCCTACGGACAAGGTGACCCTGCCAGATGAAGAGGCCGGCACCCTGATGGTATTCCGCACCTTCGAGAAGGTTAGTTTTGCCCTGGTGATGGACGCATCCCGTGCCATCCATGTAAAGGATCGGGTTCACAATCCATAAGGCCAACAACGGAGGGGGCTACCCAGCGCGGCAGATGCAAAAACAGGAAGCGAGTGAAATCGCCACTCAGCAGATCAAGGAAGAGAACTGCCAGGAACATGTTGCCACCCTCCGTTATTGGCTGGCCCTGAATCGTGCGCCAGGACTTGGCAGTCGCGGCATACGGCGACTGCTGGGTTTGACCGGCGGTGATCCACGACCGCTGTTTACCAACCAGCACCCCGCCCATAAAGGACTCAAGCAGCCGTCCGTTGACTACCTTAGAAATCCCCCCTGGGAGCCAGTCGAGGACGATCTGCGCTGGCTGGAGGGTGAAAACCGTCATCTGCTGACACCCCAGGACAGCCGCTATCCTTCACTTCTGGCAGAGATTGAAGATGCCCCACCCCTGCTTTTTATTCAGGGCAACCCGAATATTCTGAGCGCACCACAGATCGCAATCGTTGGATCACGCAACCCCTCTGCCAGCGGCCGTGAAACAGCAACCGATTTCGCCCGCTATCTCTCTGAAGCCGGTCTCTCGGTCACCAGCGGACTGGCCGACGGGATAGATGGAGCCGCCCACCAGGGGGCATTGAAAACCTCTACCCCAACCATCGCCGTAACCGGTACCGGCCTTGACCGGGTCTATCCCGCCAAGCATCGCAACCTGGCACACCAGATTGCCGAACAGGGAGCACTGATCTCCGAACTACCGCCAGGAACACCGCCCATACCGTCCAACTTTCCCCGGCGAAATCGTATTATAAGCGGTCTCAGCCTTGGCACACTGGTGGTAGAGGCGGCACAGAAAAGTGGGTCGCTGATCACCGCCAGGCTGGCTACAGAGCAAGGGCGCGAGGTCTTCGCCATCCCTGGCTCGATACATAATCCGCTGGCCCGGGGTTGTCATACCCTGATCCGGCAAGGAGCCAAGCTGGTCGAGACCGCCGGCGATATACTCGAAGAGCTCGCCCCCTTACTGGGTACAGTACTCAGAGCACCCCGAAAAGGTGAGACTGAACTGGTCGATTCACCGCGCCAATGGGACCAGGATTACGAGCAATTAATGGCTGCACTGGACTACGACCCAACCCCGATTGACCTGCTCATTCAGCGCAGCGGATTGACCGCAGACGCGGTTTCCTCCATGCTTCTGCTACTTGAGCTTGAGGGTTTCGTCTCAGCTGCGCCTGGCGGACGCTATTGTCGAGCCGGAAAGATGAGCGCCAAATAGCCAAAGTTTTATAGATTTTCTCGGTTTTTACCGACATTTACTGGCAAGACAAGTGAAGGACGCAGCATGAACGAAAACGTCGTCGACATCCTCATATACCTCTATGAGAACTACATGGATAACGATCAGGACCCTGTTTCTGATCAGAGCCAGATCCATGAAGAGTTGATCCAGGCCGGATTCCCTGAGCAGGAGGTCAACAAGGCCTTTCAGTGGATGGATGAACTGGCTTTGCGCCAGACTCCAGAGCATTTTCAACATCACCCACAAGGCTCAACCCGCATCTATACAGGTGAGGAGCAACGGCGCATTGACACTGACTCGCGGGGGCTGCTGCTGTTTCTGGAGCAGAACAGCATACTCAATCCAGCAGGCCGGGAGCTGGTTATTGATCGCGCGATTGCGCTTGGCACGCCCACTATTGGCGTTGAAGAGCTCAAGTGGGTCGTATTGATGGTGTTGATAAATCAGCCAGGTCAGGAGACCGCTTTTGCACAGATGGAAGAGTTAGTGTACAACGACATCCCTGCCTATCTGCACTGATACCCCCCATAAACGGGGTAATCGGCGCACATACACACCGATTGCTTGAAACCATAGCGGACAGATAATGCGCTGCCCGTACTGATAAATTTAGCTAACAACTTACTGAACAAATCCAATGAAGCTGGTTATTGTAGAATCACCTGCCAAGTGTAAGACAATTAAAAAATACCTGGGCTCTGAATACGAGGTCCTGGCCTCCTATGGCCATGTCAGGGACCTGGTACCGAAAGAAGGTGCCGTTGACCCAGCCAACGACTTCAGCATGAAATACCAGGTTATTGAACGCAATGACCGGCATGTACAGGCCATCGCAAAGGCACTCAAGAAGTCCGATACCCTGATCCTGGCCACTGACCCGGATCGCGAAGGAGAAGCGATTTCATGGCATCTCTACGAGTTGCTGAAGAACCGCAAACTCCTGAAAGACAAAGAAGTACAGCGCGTTGTATTCAACGAGATCACCAAAAAGGCCCTGCAGGAGGCGGTAACCAAACCTCGGGACCTCTCCATGGATCTGGTCAATGCCCAGCAGGCACGGCGGGCGCTGGATTACCTGGTGGGCTTCAATCTCTCCCCCCTACTCTGGAAGAAGATACGCCGCGGCCTCTCTGCCGGTCGGGTACAGAGTCCGGCGTTGCGCATGATCGTCGAGCGCGAAGAGGAGATTGAGGCATTTATAGCCCGTGAATACTGGACCATCGAGGCCGACCTGCTCAAGGAAGAACAGCCATTCACGGCCAAACTGACGCGCTACCAGGGCGACAAGCTGGATCAGTTCGACATCAACAACAGTGACACGGCCACAGCGGCTGAGCAGTTACTGCTGGAGAAGGCCAACGGCCTATTGACGGTAGAGAAAGTTCAGAAAAAACAGCGCAAGCGCAATCCAGCAGCGCCGTTTACCACCTCGACACTGCAGCAGGAGGCCTCACGCAAGCTGGGTTTCACTGCACAAAGAACCATGCGCACCGCGCAGCAGCTGTATGAGGGTATCGACACCGGAAGCGGTGCCACGGGCCTGATCACCTATATGCGTACTGATTCTGTCAACCTGTCAGAAGATGCGGTAGCGGAACTGCGCACCTTCATTGAGCAGCAATACGGCGCCGACCAGCTCCCCAAGCAGCCCAGGCTGTTCAAGACCAAGTCAAAGAACGCCCAGGAGGCGCACGAAGCAATACGTACCACCTCAATCCTGCGCATGCCCGACGAACTGAAAGCGCATTTGACCAAGGATCAGCATCGGCTTTACGAATTGATCTGGAAACGCACCATTGCCTGCCAGATGATCCATGCCACTATCGATACTGTGGCGGCTGATCTCTCCTGTGGAGAAGGTAATAATTTCCGGGCCAACGGCTCCACTGTCGCCAATCCCGGCTTCATGGCGGTCTATATGGAAAGTGTGGATGATGCCAAGAAGGGGGACAGCGATGAAAAAATACTGCCACCGCTGATTGAAGGCGAGCAGATCACGCTGAGCAAGATACGCCCAGAGCAGCACTTCACCGAACCCCCACCCCGCTATAGCGAGGCGAGCCTGGTCAAGTCACTGGAGGAGCATGGTATCGGTCGCCCCTCCACCTATGCATCGATCATCTCAACCCTGCAGGACCGGGAATACGTTCAGCTGGATAAGAAACGCTTCTATCCTACGGACGTCGGCCGGGTAGTGAAAAAGTTCCTGACCCAGTATTTCACCCAATACGTGGATTATGATTTCACCGCCAAACTGGAAGATGAACTGGACGCCATCTCCCGCGGTGAGGAGGAGTGGATTCCTCTGCTAAGGCAGTTCTGGACGCCCTTCAAACAGCGCATTGATCACACCGAAGAAAACGTCAAGCGCAGCGATGTGACCCATGAGGCGCTGGAAGAAGCCTGTCCGACCTGCGGCAAGCCGCTCTCTATCCGACTCGGGCGCCACGGACGTTTCATCGGCTGTACCAATTATCCAGAGTGTGATTACACCCGGGACATCAACGGCGATAAGAAAGAGCAGGATGAGCCAGAGATTGTCGAGGGTAGAAAATGCCCGGAATGTAACTCTGACCTGGTTATCAAGCGCGGAAAATACGGCAAATTCATAGGCTGTACCGGCTACCCGACATGCCGTCATATCGAACCGTTGGAAAAGCCGGAAGACACGGGCGTCGACTGCCCAAAATGTGCCAAAGGCACACTGATGAAGCGGAAGTCCCGCCGGGGCAAGATATTCTACTCCTGCTCAACCTATCCGGATTGTGACTACGCAACATGGAATGAGCCGATTGCAGAACCCTGTCCAAGCTGTGGCTGGCCTGTTCTCACAATCAAGACGACCAAGCGGAAAGGGACCGAAAAGGTCTGTCCGCAGAAGGAGTGCTCATTCGCTGAACCGGTAGAGGAGGAGTAACCCGTCAGCACTCCTCACTGACACCTTCCGAATAGCCGTAGTGAACCTGATTCTTTCCACCGCTTTTGGCTCTGTAATGAGCCTCATCAGCGGCAGAAAGGATTGAATCAAGCCCGCCAGTATCGGCGCCAATAGGCACCACACCGATACTGGCGGTCACCTGACAGTTCGCTGTCCCGACGGGTATCAACAGCCCCCTGACTTTGGATCCTATACGCACCGCCATCTGCCGGGAGCTGTCGCGCGAGCAGTTTTCCAACAATACGACGAACTCATCACCACCCAAGCGCGCAACCGTGTCCCGGTTACGTACCTGCGATTCAAGCAATTCCGCGAGCTTTCGCAAAACCAGATCACCCGTGGCATGACCGAACTGATCGTTGACCCGTTTAAAATCATCCAGATCAATAAACATCAGTGCATGGACCTGACTCCTACCAGCCTGCCGTGCTGACACTATGGCGCGCTCCAGCCGACGCTCAAAGGTCGGCCGGTTAATCAGACGGGTGAGCCCATCGTGCTTCGCCTGGTATGCATACAAAGCCCCCGCACCACGCTCAGAGTAGGCAGATGCCACCACCAGACCAGTGAAAGATGCCACCCAAATTAAGGCCAGATTAAGCGTCATGAGACTGTGCCCTGACAATCCCTGTGCCCCAGGCGAGACATATTGCATAGTGACCAGCAGGGCCGCCAAGGCCCCAGCCCCAAGCAACACAGAACCCTGACGCCCGCAGTAAGTAGCGGCAATTACAACCAGCGGAACCACGGCGAACTGGATCAGACTGAGTCGACCGGCCGCTGCATCGAACAGACTGAGCATGCTGGCCAGGGCAACACCGCTAAGCAGTGAAAACAGAAACAAACGACATCTTGCCGTAACTCCATCTGAAATAGAGGTCGCCCAAACCAACAGAAGGCCAGCCAGCACGAGGCAACCCACACTGCCGGCGAGCCACCAGGCGAGCCAGGAGTCGGACCATGACAGGAGGTCAGGAGGTGCGTAAAAACTCAGTCCAAGAACACCAGCCGAAGCCGCCAACAGCGGCCCCAGCACTGTGCCAAAAGCCACAAACAGCATCACATCCCGGATTCGCTCTAATCTCGGCTCAAATCCCAGCATTCTTAGCAGCAGGACCGGCAAAAAAGATTCCAGTGTGGCACCTGCAACAGCACCCAGCGCCAAGGGTAAAGGATACTGCTGCTGAATAACCAGCAGGGTCATGCCCAACAGGGGCACAAGGACAAATCGATAGCCACCCAGGAGGACCATAAACAGCGCCAGGCCGGATGGCAGCCAGATTGCAGGGACACCGTGCACCTGAGAGCTGTAATGAAAACTCAGAAGCCCCAACAGGTAATAAATCAGGCTACAGAGCAAGATAGAGAATAGGACAAGCGTGAAGTTTTTTCTGCTGGCAATGAACAGCCTGTTCCAGACTGGATTTATCGCGATTGATGCCTCTGTTTCCATGTTACCACTCTGACGCATCCTGGCCAGGGAGGAGTAGTTCATCTCCCAAGCGGCTTTAATCTAAGTGAGATGCAGTTTATCTCTAGTCGAGCATCACCTGTATGAACGTACACTGCTCTGAATCGTTTTCCACAGGACATGCCGCAAGCAGCTGCTCCAGCTTCTCACGCTGTTGATTCAAGACCTCATACTGCTTTTGGATCGCGTCATGCTGTTTTTTGATACGCGCCTGCACGCTGGCGCAATCAACAGCCTCGTTATTTGTGAAACAGAGTTTCAGCAGATCGGCAATGGTACGCAGGGAGAACCCCAGATCCCGGCAGTTCTTGATGAACCTGACTTTCTCCACCATTTTCGGCGAATAGAGCCGGTAGCCTGACTTATTTCGTGGAGGCCCCTCTATCAGCCCCTTCTGTTCATAAAAGCGAATAGCTGAGACACCCATTCCAGCCTGTCTGGCAAGCTGACCGATTGTCAATACCTCGTCCATGTAACTCCTTGTAGAAATCTTTACCTTAAAGACTCTGTAATAATTCGACTCTAAGGCCTAAACCACCTGCAAGGTCAACTCAATTTAACCCTGCATCAACCGTTCTTATAGATCTTTTTAATCACGCTCACCTGGAATGGAAGTCATTCGCACCCATGCAAATTAATCTTTGACTAATATCAATAAATCAATGTACCCCTGAAATCCTGTGGCGGTTTTTGATATATCGCATCGCACTTCATTCAATCTATCCCTTACACTCAACCTTAGTCTAATAAAGGAACCTCTCTGTGATATCGGCATCAGAGGTGACCAAATAACAACTTCCTCTCGTTACCGGAGCCCTTAACTATGGCCACAACTCGAAAGTGGGTCATCCTCATCCCTGTGATCATCGGCATCGCCGGCCTGATTGTGCTGAAAAAAAACAGCCTCCCCCCTGTTCAGGAGGAGCGACAGGAGCAGGCAACCCTGGTCCGGGTGATTGAGGTACCCCAACTGACGGTCATTCCAAAGGCAACCGGCCATGGCACGGTCAGACCAAGCCGCACATGGGATGCCGTTGCCGAGATAAAGGGAAAGATTGCCCAGAAACATCCCAGGCTGCAAAAAGGCGCTATCCTCGAGTCCGGGACACTGATCCTGAAGATTGATCCAGCCGATTATGAGCTCGCCATTGCCCAGGCAGAGGCCGATATTCAGGCAACCCGGGCTCAGCTTGATGAACTGCAAGCGAAGGCAGTGAACACACAGGCCTCCCTGAAGATTGAGCAGGCCGCACTGGTACTCAATCAGAAAGAGCTGGAGCGCAAACGCCAGTTGGTCGGCAAAGGTGGTATCAGCCGGTCTGATCTGGAGAGTCAGGAGCGTTCACTGCTGAGTCAGAAACAGAGTGTCCAGGGGCAGATAAATACGCTGAACCTGTTCCCCAGTCAGAAGGCCCTGCTCGAGGCACAACTGGCCCGCCACAATGCCACCCTGGCTACCGCACAGCGCAACCTGGCTCACACAGAGATACGCCTCCCCTTTACCAGTCGTATTGCGGAAGTGAATTTCGAGCAGGATCAATACGTCAGGGAAGGCAGTGTTCTGGTTATCGCCGATGATCTCGACCGTGCAGAGATTGAGGTTCAGATACCGATCAACCAGATGAGTAACCTGCTCAGCTCCAACCGCACCATCGATATACTCAATCTGAATCCCGCTGAAACCCAGCAGGAGATTGGCCTCACGGCCCAGGCAACTCTGCAGGAGAATGGTGTAATCGCCAGCTGGGATGCCCGCTTTGCCCGTCTGAGCGACACGCTTGACCCCAAGACACGCACCGTCGGCGTGATTGTCGAAGTGGATAAACCCTATGCCAATGTGATTCCAGGAAAGCGGCCGCCGCTGGTTAAGGGGCTGTTTGTTCAGGTTGTCATTGCCGGAAAACCACAGCCTGACAGCTTGGTCATACCCCGTGCCGCACTGCATGAAAACAGGCTCTATGTTGTGAATAAGGAACAACGTCTAGAGATCAGAACAGTACAGCCGATTATGCAGCAGGCAGAATATGTCACTATCAACAAGGCACTCAAACCGGGTGAGCAGGTCATCGTCTCTGATCTTATCCCTGCGGTGGAGGGCATGCTGCTGAAACCCGTGCCTGATCCAGCCAGTCAGGATCAGCTGGTGAACGCCGCCACCGGAGGCCCCGCGCTATGATCGCCTTTTTTGCCCGGCATCCAACCGCTGGCAACCTGCTGATGCTGTTCCTGGCGGTCCTGGGCCTCTCAGCACTGCCAGGATTACAGCGTGAAACCTTTCCTGACTTTGCCGCCCAGCAGCTTCAGATCACCGTCGCCTATCCCGGTGCCAGCGCAGAAGATGTGGAGGAGGCCATCTGCCAGCGACTGGAAGATGCCATTGACGGTGTCAGCGATGTAGCAGAGATGCAATGTGAGGCCCGCGAAGGGGTCAGTATCTCGGTTGTTGAGATGGTTGAGGGGGGTGATATTGCCCGTTTCATGGATGATGTCAAAAGCGAAGTAGATGCCATTAACAGCTTTCCAGAAGAGACCGAACTGCCGGTAATCAAAGAGCTCGGACGCACCTCGAACGTTGTTGCAATCGCCATCACCGGCCCCATGTCCACCAACGACTTGAAGGCCTTCGCCGAGCAGAGCAAGAACCGGCTGCAACGGTTACCACAGGTCTCACAGGTTGAAGTGAACGGCTTCTCAGACCACCAACTGCGGATTGAAGTCCCTGCCAGGGCCCTGCGCCAATACGGCATCAGCATGTCCGATGTAGCGAACAGTGTGAAGCGACAGGGCATCGACCTGCCTGCCGGATCACTGGAAACCGCCGATCACGACATGCTGATTCGCTTCACTGATTTGCGACGAACACCAGAAGAACTGGCTAATTTGATCGTAGTAAGCGCTAACTCAGGCGCTGAGATCAGACTTGGCGACATCGCCACTATCCAGGACCGATTTGAGCTGGATGAGGAGAAAATCCTGTTCAACGGAGAGCGTGCTGCCCTGCTCCAGGTGATCAAAACCAAGCAGCAGGACACACTCAGGGTGATGGATGCTATATCGCACTTCATTGACTCCGAGCTGCGTCCGACAGCACCCCAAGGGGTCGCTTTTCATATTACCCAAGATCGTTCATCCATTGTCAGGGATCGCCTCAGCCTGTTGCTGAAAAATGGCGGCCAGGGGCTGATATTGGTCTTTCTGGTGATGTGGCTGTTTTTTCAGGGTCGCTTTGCCTTCTGGGTGGCTATGGGTCTGCCCATATCCTTCCTTGGCGGCCTGTTCTTTATGAGCATCCTTGGCCTGACCATCAATATGATCACCATGGTCGCCCTGCTCATCGCCACCGGCCTGCTAATGGACGATGCCATTGTGATCGCTGAAAACATTGCCACCAAGCTCCGCAACGGGAAGGGGGCAATGCAGGCCGCCATTGAGGGCTCCAGTCAGGTCTCCCCAGGAGTAATCTCCTCTTTTCTTACAACTGTGTCGGTATTTGGCCCACTCGCCTTTCTCTCCGGCAATATGGGCAAGGTATTGCAATTCATTCCCATGGTGCTGCTGTTGGTGCTTGCAGTCAGTCTCATTGAGGCATTCCTGATTCTGCCCCATCACCTGGCCCATTCGCTGAAGCATCACGAACAGGAGTCCAGTCGATTTCGCCAGGCCTTTGATGCCCGGTTAATTCACTTCCGTGACAATACCGTCGGCCACCTGGTGGACTGGGCCATACATCAGCGCTACTGGTTTGTCGGTATCATCATTGCGTTGTTTATGCTCAGTATCGGTATGCTGGTTGGCGGAAAACTGAAATTCCAGTCATTTCCCGATATCGAAGGCGACATCATTGAAGCCCGCATCCTGCTTCCGCAGGGAACCCCCCTATCACGCACAGAGATGGTTGTTGGCCAGATTACAGACGCCATTAAGGTAATGGACGATCACTTCTCCCCCATGCAACCGGACAACAGCCGGCTGGTACGTAATATTCAGGTACGCTTTAACAGCAACCTGGATGCCAATGAAACCGGCCCCCACTTGGCAACCATCACCGTAGACCTGCTTACAGCGGAGGCCCGGAATGGGACACTGGATGATTTCATCAACTTCTGGCGCGAAACGGTTGGTGAGATACCCGATCTAGTGGCACTCAACTTCAAGGAACCCACCATAGGACCCGGCGGCATCCCACTGGAACTGCGCCTGACTGGCCCCGATTTGAACCAACTCAAGCAGGCCTCAACAGAGTTACAGAGCTGGCTTGGCCGCTACCGGGGGGCGTTCGATCTGTCAGACAATCTACGCCCGGGAAAACCGGAACTCCGTTTGCGTCTGCGAGATGGAGCGCTATCCCTGGGGCTGGATGCCTCCACCATCGCCTCACAACTCAGGGCCGCTTTCTATGGCACTACAGCCAGCGAGATTCAGGTAGGGGCAGAAGCCTATGAGATCGACATACGTCTGGCCGCAACCGACCGTACCACACTGACCGACCTGGAGGCGTTCCGAATCACCACAGCGAATGGCGATCAGGTACCACTGAATACGGTAGCCGTTATCCAGAATTCCCGTGGTTTCTCTCGCATTCAGCGGGTAAATGGTGTGCGTACTGTAACTATTCAGGGTGACCTCGATACACGCCTGGCAAATGCCCGGGAGATCATCAATCACACCCGGGCCAACTTCCTCCCCGAGCTACTATCCCGCTATCCGGGGATTGAGGTCGCAGTGGAAGGTGAATCCAAAGAGAGTGCCAAAACCGGCCAATCCATGTTACGTGGCTTTGGCATAGGCCTGGTGGGAATCTTTATTCTGCTCAGCTTCCAGTTTCGCAGTTATGTGGAGCCGCTGGTGGTAATGTCCATCATCCCTCTGGCATTGATCGGCGTCATCTGGGGGCACCTGCTGATGGGCCTCAGCCTCACCATGCCCGGTATCATCGGCTTTACATCACTGGCAGGCATTGTGGTCAATGACTCCATCCTGTTAGTGGAATTTCTCAAGCTCCGTGTCAAGGAGGGCCACCACATCATCGAGGCTGCCAAGATGGCCAGTCGTGACCGCTTCCGGGCCGTTCTATTAACCTCAATTACCACAATTGCCGGACTGGTCCCGCTTTTATTAGAAAAAAGCATGCAGGCACAAGTACTTATCCCGCTGGCGGTCAGCATTGTATTTGGTCTGCTGACCACCACTCTCCTGGTACTGCTGCTGGTTCCAGCGCTATTCAGCATATTGCACGACCTGGGTGTATCGACAACGGCGAAAGAGCTGGCAATACTTGAGGGAGAAGAGGCCTAGTGCAGGCAGCGAAAATTGAACACGATACCGCTGGCATCTATATCCAACAGAACAATGGACTTCCACAAATGCCGGGGTTAGTACAAACTTAGGACATAGAGAAGTTTCACTCTGGAGTTGAACGGATATGAAAGTTACCTGGGAGTCAGCTGATGCCTATGAACTCTATATGGGTCGGTGGAGTCGACTCGTTGCTCAGGAGTTCCTCGAATGGGTCAATCCCGGAGAGGGGCTGAGGTGGCTTGATGTAGGCATTGGCACCGGCACGCTGAGCGATCTTATTCTCAATCACTACAAACCCGCCGCGATGTATGCAGTAGACCAGTCTGAGGGCTTCATAAAAACGGCTCAGATGCGCTTGCGCAAGGATATACAACTCCAGGTAGGCAATGCCATGGATCTTCCACTTGAAGATGATAGCGTGGATATTGCAGTCTCTGGTCTGCTATTAAACATCCCTCCCGAGCCGGATCTTGCCCTCAAAGAGATGGTTCGCGTTACCGTCAATGGAGGGACAGTTGCGGCCTACGTCTGGGACTATTCTGGCGGAATGGAGATGTTGCAATATTTCTGGGAAGCGGCGGCAGAACTCAACCTGATGGCAGATGTAATGCATGAAGGGAAGCGCTATGCAGATTCCGACAAACCAGGGTTACGACAGCTTTTCACAGACGGTGGACTTGAGGAGATCTCAATCACCTCAATCGAAGTCAGTCAGCAATTCACCGACTTTGAGCAGTTCTGGACCCCCTTCCTGGCAGGTCAGGGTACCGCCCCCACCTATCTGCTCTCACAAAGTAAAGAGGAACAGATTGCCCTGCGCGATCTACTCCATTCTCGCCTGCCCATCGCGGCAGATGGTTCGATAAAGCTTCGTGCCCGAGCCTGGGCAATCAAAGGTCAGGTTTCTAAACCGGCAGATAGCACAGAAGATGATGAGCCAGCTGATTGATCAGTCACTCTATGATCAGCTGATCGAACAAGCAGAAGTGAATCCCAGAAGACGGGCTCATCATAACTTGCACCAATCCTATGATGAGCCTGTACAGCGTGTCTGTATCGGCCTCCTTAGCGGCACCTATGTGAGGCCTCACGCCCATAGGCAAGCCCATCAGTGGGAATTGATCCTGGGTCTGCAAGGTGAAACCTGCCTGATCCTATTTGACCCGTCCGGCACAATTACCCAGCGCTTTATGCTCTCTGAGCGAAGCCACACCCAGGGCATCGAGTTGCCACCCGGAACCTGGCATACCCTCTATCCTGTAAATAAACAGTCGATCATCCTTGAAATCAAGCAGGGTCCCTATAATCCGGATTTTGCAGCCGTCTTTGCTGACTGGGCACCGGAGGAATCAGAGCCAGAGTCAGTGCTGTTTTTACAGTGGTTGCATCACGCTGAGACGGGTTCATCATTTTGCTAAACAGACTTCATACTCGCCTTCAAAACCAGCAAATCATTGCTATGCTGATGTTATGAATCTAAAAGGTCATGGATCATGCTAAGAGAGATCGTGGGCATACTGCTTGTCATATCACTAACTGCCTGCACAACAGTGGAGAGACAGACACACTATTCTCCCAGCCCTCAGATTGATACTGCAACACTGAATGCGGAGGAGCGTGACATCCTTGAGGCGCTCTACCAGCAACATGAAGAGTGGCATGGAACACCCTATCGAATGGGCGGGCAGAGCAAGCGGGGCATTGACTGTTCCGGTTTTGTCCAGTTGACCTATCAGCGAAAACTGGGCATCTCACTGCCCCGCACCACCGAACGGCAAGCCGCTGTCGGACACCCCGTCAGTCAAACTCAGTTGCACACAGGTGATCTGATCTTCTTTAAAATCAACGGAACCACGCGTCATGTAGGCATCTATCTGGATAAAAACAGATTTCTGCATGCCTCCAAGAGTAGCGGTGTAATGATCTCTGAGCTGGATAGCACTTATTGGCAAAGTGCCTATTGGAAAGCCAAGCGCATCTTGTAAGATAGACAACTTACCAGTCGTACGGCCCATCGTTAATATGAGTACACTTATCCTGTCAGGCTCTATAGCCCCACTTGATACTGGAATCACCAGCGCAATAAATAAGCAGCCTATCAGCGGGTCAGTGGAGTGCACGTTTGAAGGGTTGGCTGGCGATCAACAGGCCGACCGACGACATCATGGCGGTAGAGAGCGTGCCCTGCACTACTATCCCCAGGAGCACTTTATCTATTGGAAATCTTTTTGGCAGGCCATGGGATTATCAACCCCCGCCACACCTTTCAAACCCGCTGCCTTTGGTGAGAACCTCTCCGATACAGGCTTGCTTGAAGATCAGGTTCATATCGGCGATATCTTTACACTGGGTGAGGCCGTGATACAGATCAGCCAGCCACGTTCACCCTGTTTCAAGTTAAATATCCGCTTTGGTTATCCCCAGATGTCCCTGGTCATGCAGACCACTGGAAAAACAGGCTGGCTGTTTCGTGTTCTCCAACCAGGGAAAGTGAATGCGGGTGATACTTTAAAACTACAGGAAGAGGAACCTACCAGACTCAGTGTAAGAGGGTGTCTGGATACACTCTACAACCAACCGTACAGCGAAGAAAATCTCCGCCGGCTGACCGATCATCCCGCACTCTCAGAAGGCTGGAGGCAGCACGCCTCCAATTGGCTAAATAACGCAAGGGCGGACGACTGGAGTCGGCGTCTGTTTAATCAGATCAGCAGCTCAAACTGATTCCAGCAGTGGCGTTACATCCCTGATCCAACCACAAGACTGACAGTCACACAGCTCCGTCTCATGGTCATCACGCGATGGCTGATAGCTCACATACTCATAGCCGAAGGCCAGGAGTTTATTCAATTCAGCGGCGGAGGCATTCCGCAGATTTTCAACGGATAGTCTGTCACTGTTGGACTGGCACTCCAATGCATAGAGACAGTCATTGCACTCATCAATATGCTCGTTAAATTGGTAATGCTGATCACAAGACTGCTCTTTCATTTCCCGTTCCATCAGCAACCGGGGAAAGCTCAATGCGGCGATGACTTTGTCACGCTCACCATTTACACGCTCGGACATCGTGCAATACTCCACAACGATTTACAGCAATAACCCTCATCCCCAGCATAAAGGAGATTCAGCAAAGGCGAATAATATGCCTGTGCGGATATCTCCCTAAAATTACTCGCGAAGGAGCCCTACAGAGGTAACTTTAGCATATGGATTTCAAACCGGGTTTGATCTGGTACAGTTAGAGTGCCATTCAGTTAATCAATAGATAACTCTACTCGGTGAAGTTACCGATTAGTTCAGGAGAAGGAGATAACATGACCACCTATAACGGCAGTTGCCACTGCGGTGATATCCACTTCACATTTGAGCATGACGAGATCCACACCGGTCTTCGCTGTAACTGCTCCATCTGCAGAAGGAAAGGAGCCGTCATGTCCACTTTTACCCTGGCAGCAAAAGATCTGGTGATTGATGCAAAACCTGGCGGGCTCGGTCTGTATCAGTTTGGCAGTGGCTTAGCCAAGCACTACTTCTGTAAACAGTGCGGCATCTATCCATTCCATGAGACCCTGCGCATGCCGGGACATTTCAGAGTCAACCTCGGCTGTCTCGATGAGGTGGATTCTTTTTCACTTGAAACCACTATCTTTGATGGTAAAAGCCTCTGATTGTGAGTTGCTGCATTGATCGGATGATTTTAATGACTTAGCATAACCAGGCAATCAACAACCTCGTCAAGGATGACACTGATGCACCTTATTTTTTCTTTAACAATAACAATCCGAAAGACTCTCCTCAACGTAGGGCGCAATAACCAAAGGGCATTGCGCCGTTTTTATCAGGCAAGTACTCACTATGTCTAACTACCGGAGAGTATGGCAACCTGGCGGCACCTATTTCTTCACCGTTAACCTATTAAGAGAGAACAACACCCAATTACTTGTTCAGGAGATTGATAATCTGAGACAGGTGGTCAGATCGGTAAAAAAGCGCCACCCATTTATAATTCATGGCTGGGTAGTACTACCCGATCACCTCCATTGTGTTATCGAACTACCAACAAATGACCAGGATTTTTCCACACGCTGGCGTCTAATAAAGATGGCATTCTCAAAAACGCAGCCGGCTAACGAGCGACGATCAGCCACAAGATTGAAGCGAGGGGAAAGGGGAATATGGCAGCGTCGATTCTGGGAACATCTAATACGTGACATAAGAGACTATAAAGCACACATGGACTATGTGCATATTAACCCAGTAAAGCACGGCTTAGTTAGGCATGTATCTGACTGGCCATTTTCAACCTTCCACCGTCTTGTCCAACAAGGCATCTACCCGCACAATTGGGCTGGAAGTGATAATGATGAACTGAAATACAATGACTGAATTACAGGCGCAATGCCCTTCGGTTATTGCGCCCTACTGATTGGTTATATATTAAAAGTTTCAGCGGCAGCCGACATCTTGATTGTGTGATGATGTTGTAATAATCATTTTCCTATCCAGTTTACTGCAGGTTATTAGAACACTACCATCAACCGTACAGACCCTATCGATTGTCAAAATTCCAGTATTAACAATGGGCATCAAATTTTGTGGATGAATACCCAGAGATGCAATCACTTGAGTTTTTCTTGCCAAACAATCTTCAAAGGATAAGAAAAAAGCCTCGCTTTTTGGGGGCAACTCCCTTCGCGGAGACACTACAGAAACAGCTTCTTTTTTCTTCTTTTCCGTCATCATCTGTCTTTCTTTTTCACGTTCCTTGGCAATCCGTTCTCTATTTTCTGCATCTATCCGATCAGCTTCCTCAAGGCTAATCCACTTTTCCTTCGTATCTATCGCATTACAAGGCTTATCAGCAAAAACCAGCGTCCCATCAACTCCAGGACATCTATATATTTCAGCCTGGGACGTTGCATAAATGACCATAAGGGGAAAAAAGAAGATTGTTGGATAGACTCGCATGCTTCCCTGCAGTATGTAAACTAAGTCCTATTTGGATTTTACCCTATCGCTTTGAACGTTATTTGACAAGCATCATCCGCCTGCTGAGAATATAGAAACGCAGATTCAACAGAATAGCTGCGCCCGTTAGTCCAACGACCAACCCACCCCAGAGTCCCTGCGGACCAACACCCCACTCGATACCTACCAGCCAGGCAACAGGAAAGCCCACGGCCCAATAAACCACTACGGTAATCAACATCGGCATGGCGGTGTCCTTCAATCCGCGCAAGGCACCAGACGCGGACACCTGCAATCCATCTGAAAACTGAAACAAAGCGGCGGCAAATAACAGCGATATCGCCATAGCCGTGACATCTGCATCCTGCGTATAAAGGGCGACAATCTGACTCGGAAAGACAAGCAGAAAAGTTGCAGAGAGTGCCATGATGACACCTGAGATCACCACTCCAAGCCGGCCACGTGTAATCGCAAGTTGCATATCGCCCGCACCAGCGGCATGACCCACCCTAATAGTAATGGCCTGGGAGATACTCAACGGCAGCATAAACATCAGGCCCGCATAATTCACCGCAATCTGGTGCGCCGCCATCTCTACCTTCCCCAGGGTGCCCATCAATACGGCGACGGAGCTGAACATACCCACTTCCATAATAATGGAGACCGCTATAGGTAGACCCAGCTTGAGGATGCGCCAGATCTCTTTCGGATTCGGGGCATGGTAACGACTGAACAGTGCCAGTGATTGAAAGCGCCTGGAAGAGCGCAGATAACCAAACATCATGGCTGCTCCCAGCCATAGTCCGATCGCTGTGGAGAGCGCCGCACCTGCCGCACCCATGGCGGGGAAGCCCCAGTTTCCGTACATGAACAGATAGTTGCCCAGGATATTCAGCGGCAGCAACAGAAACTGTATCAACATCACGGGCTTGGTATTACTCAGACCTTCGTTCAGATAACGCGGCGCAAGATAGAGACAGAGCCCCGGCATACCCCAGGCACTTACCTCAAGATAATCACGAGCCAGTGGCGCAATCTCCGGGTCGACACCCAGTACAAGCAGCAGCGCGGCAATCGCATAGGTAATAGGTACCGCTACACTGCCAACCAGAATGGCTACCCAGAGCCCCTGGTGAAATTCACCCGCAATCGCTGCATCTTTACCCGCGCCATTCAGATGGGCCACCAGTGGCGCGATGGCCATCACAGCACCGAGACAGCCTAGCAGCATCAACGCCCAGAGTGAGGAGCCCAAACCAACTGCGGCGAGTTCAGCGGCCCCCATGCGCCCCGCCATCACGGTATCGATAAATCCCATACCCACTTGTAACAGCTGTGCCACAATCAGTGGGCCCGCCAGCAGCAGCGTAGCAACAGCCTCTTTTTTCCATAACAGCACGCGGAGAGACATAACGAAAACTCTTAAATTAATATCTGAATGTATGCCGTTGGAGTCTAGGGCCTGTTAGCACTATGCGGATGCCCAGCATAGTGTTAACAGACCCTAGATAGGCTACTATCCCGAATAACAGTAACTGGGTTTACAGATGAAGATTATACCTGCCCATAATAGAGTACAGATCAAACAACTGCTGGCTTCCGTAGGGTTACCAACAGACGATATCGATGAGGACTCATCTGCCCTTTTCTATCTGGTCGAACATCAATCCGAGGTTATTGGCCTGATTGGTATGGAGTGCTTCCAAAAGGAAGCCCTGCTTCGCTCCCTCATGGTAAAACCTGCGTATCGGGATCAGGGTTTAGGCCGCGAATTGGTCAACCATATTCAACAGACGGCCCGCAGACAGGGTGCATTGCGACTCTACCTGCTCACAACAACCGCAAGCAATTACTTCTTACAACAAGGTTTTCACTCCATCAGCCGGGACGAAACACCTGAAGCGATCAAGGCAACAGATGAGTTCTCTCATATCTGCCCAGCAAGTGCCACCATTATGTGCAAGGAGCTGAACACATAACTTTACTATGGTTATCCCGGAAGGGATTCTCAACTACGCTTTTATGATATAAGCCGCCCAACTACTTTAGTTGCAGAAGATACGAAAATTATGCCCAGAGTTGAAAACCTGTTATCAGAGATCCAGTCCAGGGAAGCTGGCAGCACAGCAAAGAAATCCTGGAACCCACAAAACTGCGGGGAGATCGATATCCGTATTGCAGCCGATGGCGCCTGGTTCCATGAAGGGCGTCCGTTCCAGCGCGCCAGTCTGGTAAAACTTTTTTCCACCGTTCTAAGAAAAGAGTCTGATGGTGAGTTCTATCTGCTGACACCTGCGGAAAAGCTGCGGATACAAGTTGATGACGCCCCTTTTGTTGTCACTCAGATGGAGCAGATTTTCGAAAAAGAGCAATCCACGCTACTATTCACTACCAATATTGGCGAGCAGGTCATAGCCGATGTCCATCACCCTATCCGGGTCGAATTTGACCACGCAACTGGTGAGCCGCGCCCCTACATCCATTGCCGGGATAATCTGGATGCCCTTATCAATCGAACGGTCTATATGGAGCTGGTAAGTATTGGCGAGCTTTTTGAGAAAGACGGAAATCAGCATCTGGGTGTCAGTAGCCAGGGCGTACAATTTGATCTTGGCTCGGTCGAAGAGTAGATGCCAAGCCCCAGTATAACCCACCACAGTGATCCCTCTGGCCTGATCAGATACTGGGTGGGCCGTGCTCTCCTGAAACTGCTTGGCTGGAAAGTAGAGGGGCAACTGCCAGCCGATAAAAAATTCCTCATGATCGGCGCACACCACACCAGCAACTGGGACTTCCCAATTGGGCTCGCCACTCTCTATGTGTTCCGACTGCGGATATCCTGGGTCGGCAAAGACACACTCTTCAGATGGCCATTCGGTAGTTTTATGCGCTGGCTGGGCGGAATTGCTGTTGACCGGGCCAACCCCGGTGGAATAGCTAAGCAACTGGCCAAGCAGCTTGCAGATGCAGAACGGCAGGTATTACTGATCACCCCTTCTGGAACCCGGGGCAGAAGAGACTACTGGAAATCCGGTTTTTACCGGATCGCCCAAGCCGCCAACGTGCCCATCGTGTGTGGCTCATTGGATTTTCCTACCAGGACCGCCCGCATCGGCCTAGCGCTTTTCCCAACAGGAAACATCAAGGCCGATATGGATCAGATCCGTGCCTACTATGCAGATACTGCCGGCCGCCACCCAGACAATGCCACCCCCATTCGACTGCGTGAAGAGCAGGAGGATTCCTTGCCTTCTGCTGATGAATAGCGCTAACCTGAAACTTGTCCCACTGTAAAAGGACCGCATATACCATGAGAATGCTTCACACCATGTTGCGAACCGGCAACCTGCAACGCTCCATTGACTTTTATACCCAGGTACTGGGCATGACACTGCTCCGGCAAAAGGAGTACCCCGACGGTAAATTCACCCTGGCCTTTCTCGGCTACGGCAAAGAGTCGGATCAAACGGTGATTGAACTGACCTACAACTGGGGTGTTGAACAGTATGAGATGGGCAATGCCTATGGTCATATAGCGATTGAGGTAGATGACGTCTACCAGGCCGCAGACCGGATTAAGGCCAGTGGTGGAAAAATCCTGCGTGAGGCCGGACCGATGAATGCAGGCACAACGATAATTGCCTTCGTCGAGGATCCAGATGGCTATCCAATAGAGCTTATTGGAAAATAATTAAGCCCATCCGGCTAATTTTTATATACACAATTCAACAAGGCTTACCATCTCTACTGATCACCGTTGAGTTGCTCAATGGCCGTTACCAAGCCCTGGACAAACTCAACCCGCGCCACAGTGAATTGTTCCTGTGTATCACGATTGACCCAGACACTGTGATAACTGAACTGCTGCCGACCGCTGCTATCAATGTAATAGATGGGTACACTCATTCGATCCAGGCGGGGATAACTTCGTAACTGGGTATAGCTCCAGACAACGGACTGCTTGGCGCGCGTGGTGCGCCTGAAAATCTGGTCGGGTGGGCCCCAGGCAAGTCGCACCATATCTTTGCTGTAACCAATATCGATCTGCCCCAATCGAACCTGCTCCTGTATGTCGGGTGGATAACTATCAAACAGGGCCTGCTCAGTTTCGATGCGTTCATCACGCAGAGACTGGGCCGACATGCAACCCGTCAGCAGCAGGGGGATTAACAGAAAACTGAGTATTGGTTGCATGTTTAACATGGGCTCACCTGTTGCAATTTTATCGCAGTAATAACTCAGACAAATAAACAACCGTTTCGATCCGTTACACACCCATAATTCAGCTCCTCAGGGGTGGCAGCGCACAAACCAGGTTGAGCTCAATGTGGAAACAACATCCTCTTCCTGTCGATAAATAGTGTTCTGGAGCTTGATCATTCCCTCACCAGGCCGACTCTCCAGGCGACGCATATCGCCTATCTCAGTCCGCGCATACAAACTGTCTCCAGCAAAAACCGGCTTCATCCAACGAATATTTTCCCAGCCCGGAGATATCACACTCTGAGCATTGGGGAACGCCTCCTTACTCAGTCGTCGCCAGATTGATGCAACCTGTGGACCGGAGGCAATCAAGCCACCCCAGCCCTGCGCAATGGCGGCTGCCTCATCCAGATGAAACGGCTCTGGATCATACAGCGTTGCAAAATCAATCATCTCGGACTTGGTCATATGCCAGGCACCATAATTGAACCGCTGACCAACAGCGAAGTCTTCAAACCAGACTAACTCGGGATATGTATTGCCATCAGATTGAAACATTAATCCACCTCTGTTTAGTTATACGATAAATGGGTTTATTTATCTTCCGGACCAATCCAGAAGTGTGGATTGTAAGCAACTTCCCATAGATGGCCATCGGGATCTTTAAAATAACCCGAATAACCACCCCAGAATACTCTCTGTCCAGCTTTAACCAGAGTCGCTCCTGCCTCAACCGCTTGCGCCAATACAGCATCCACTTCGGCTTCCGATTCTACGTTATGCGCCAGTGCAAAGCTGTTAAAACCACCGCCGTCAGCGGAGATCTGCGCATCTTCGGCAAGCGCCTCCCTGCCGTACAGTCCAAGCCAACTGCCATTGAGAGTAAAAAAGGCGACTGTTGGCGGGGATTCCATTCGGGGAAAGCCAAGACCGTTCTCATAAAATGCCACCGCGCGCTCAATATCATCAACACCGAGCGTAATCATACTGATTCTTGGTTTCATACCCGCTCCTTTTTCATTACCACCGCAGACTGGCCGGCAAAACCATCCGCACGCACCATAAGCATGCACACCACTCAACTCCAGCATCAAGAGAGTGCGGAACATTGCGCTCCCGCCAAACACCATCAGGCAAGCCATTGATTAATATCATTAATAATCTTTGGCACACCTCCTGCTACAGAGTTATCAAATCCATCAACTGGTTGATCATTTAAGCACGGCCAAATTGTTATCATTTTAAGGAGTATGCAATGAAGATCCGTAATTCTCTACTCATGGGAGCTGTCGCACTCTCAACACTCCCCACTCTCGCACACGCAGAGAGCCCCATCAGTGCAAACATCGCATTGACATCAGATTATATCTGGCGCGGAACATCACAGACCGATAACGGTATCGCCATTCAGGGCGGCCTAGACTACGCCCATGCGAGCGGCTTCTATCTTGGCGTTTGGGGTTCGAATGTTGATTTTAACGACACCGCAAATGTTGAGATTGATCTTTACGCTGGATACAGCAACGAACTCGAAAGTGGTTTTAGCTATGATGTAGGTGTGATTCATTATGACTATCCCGGCCAGGGGAGCAGTGATTTCAATGAGGTCTATCTTGGGATTGGTTATGGTTTTATTAATGCAAAAGTCTCCTACGATCCTGAGCATGAGAATACCTACTGGGAGGCTGGTGCCGACTTTGAATTGCCTGAAGGTTTCGGCCTTGGCCTGCATCTTGGCTACAACGACCCAGACACCGGCAGTGAGGTAACGGACTGGAAAATAGGGTTAAGTAAATCCTATGCGGGTCTTGATTTTGAGCTGGCCTACACGGACACGGATATCAGCAACAACCACTTGGCCGATGGACGGGGGATATTCACGATTTCAAAAAGCTTTTAAAGATACAGGATGAGCCGTGTTTTTCGGCTCATCCATTTACCTGAAAGTAGCGCGCCCCCATATTAAAATCCTGGAATATGAAGAGTCTCTGATACCAGCCAACTGGCTATCTTGGTATTAACATATTTCCTTCACAAACCATTGGTAGATAGCCTCATTTATTTAACCTGACAAATTCGTGCTACATTCAGGTTATGAGCACACTGCAACGCTATCGAAAGCGCCCTGATCAAGCCGTTACCGCTATACGGCTCACCCTGGATACTCCGGGACTACACTATAACAAGTGGGGCGCGGAGCAACACTGCAAGCCCGGTGACTGGCTGGTAGATAACGGCGGTGATGTCTACTCGATTGATGCAGACTCCTTTAAAAAAACCTACCAGAAAATTGAACCGGGCCGCTATCTAAAGACAACCCCCGTCTGGGCAGAAAAGGCTCATACAAATGGGCGCATCAAAACCAAAGAGGGTGAGTCGGAATATCAGGCGGGTGACTTTATTGTTTTCAACCATCCGGACAGGACAGACGGCTATCCTGTAGCGGAAACACTTTTTCTAGCGATGTATGAACCCGATGAATAGCAATACAATACCCTCAAACAGAAAACCGGAACCTCCTTTCTGCTCTTTCTGTGGCAAAGGCACTAACCAGGTAAAGAAGATGATTCAGGGCCCTGATGCTTTTATCTGCAGTGATTGTATCAAGGAGTATCGACAGAAACTGATAGGCGAAACGACAAACAAGGATTAGGGAAACTCTAATTAATTCTGAGTTGAGGGTATGGTGAGATGGACGTTGCAGCACTCGTGAACGATCCGATTATTCGCAAAATTGTCACCCACCCCGATGATGATACGGTCACCTGGCAGAGTGACCTACAGCGCTTCCTTGAGCATGATATCAGACTGACCCGGCGCTCCGTTGGTGAGTTGGCCATCAGTGCAGTACAACGACTTCTTATCTTTTTAGGCTATTCAACATCGGCCAGTGGTGCGTTCAGCATTGATGGGGACTTTGGGCGTGGAACCAATCGCGCTGTTGCGCAATTTCAGTTTGAACATCAACTTTCATCTACCATTTCAAGGAAGGATCTCTGCTATCCCTGCCAGTGGAATACAGCCAAAAAACTCATCACCAGCGTACCCGAAGCCACATTAACAGAGCCAACACTCACTGCCATGCTGAGCGTTGCAAAAGAGCGCTGCAAGAATAAGCAGATCATGACTGGAGAGCTAGAGAGTGCCCTGTTCCATCTTAATGCGCTGCATCGTCGGCGCTTTCTCAACTGCCGGGAAATCCTAGAACACTATGGTCAATCGGCACAAACGGCATCTGAAGGAATTCGTGAGCAGGAGGGGATTACCGTCAGAGCCGAATGGATACTGGCCATCATTCGCCAGGAGACGGCCGGGGTAATTCGCCCCCGATTTGAACAGCACTATCTCTCGCGACTCAATAGAAATCATCCCGAACAATCACTGCCTGAATTGCGCATGCAATCCATGAGCCTCGGCCTTGGTCAAATTATGGGTACAAATTATCAGGCAGTGGGTGCCAGCAATGCCACAGCATTATTTACAGCCCCTGTCGAGAAGCAGGTTATCTTTGTTGGCGAATTTTTAAAGCCAAGAGAATCACAAACCAGAAAAGGAGATCCAACAACGGAAGATTTTCGAAAAGTCGCACGCTTTTACAACGGTCCTCAATATGCTGCCCACCTCTACCATGAGCAACTCGCTCGCTGGTTTCGCGAGTTTCGCCTCTTAATGTAAAAGACACGCACCCTTATTTACTCTCACGCACACGGCCCATCTTAAGATAAATACGATCAAACAGCATCAGGTGCAGGCGCGGAAAGATCCAACCTATCAGCCCAATCCCAAGTCCAATGGTTACCCGCTGCATTGCTGAACGTGGCTTGAGGAACTGCATAAGGCGTTTCCCCACACGTTTACCAAACAGCGCTAAAAGCCCATAACCGAGCAACAGGAAAAAGAGACCCGCGACCAGATTCTGCAGTGTCAGAATCGCAGTCAAACTACTGATGAGTGACTGAGCTGGAGCCGTCGCCATTATGCTCATCGTCGGATCAGTAATGAGGGCGTTAATGGTCCAGTACCCCAGCCCGATTAGACAGATTGCAGCAACCGCAATCGCAAATCCATACAAAGTGCTGTTTAACCGCCAGACCTTGAAAAACTTCATATGGGAAATCTTCAACTGGTTATCCAGTTTCTTTGCAGAGATCTTACTGTTTGAATCTTGTGTCGATTGCATTGCCTCATCAAGTTGCTGAAAAATCCAGTTATGCCTGACATCTTTAACCAGCGGAAAGTCATCAAGATTGCCGGCAACCTCTGCCATTGCATAATAACCACTGTTCATAAGGGCAAGTGCTTCGATATCGTTAAACGAATCCAGGTCCGTGCGTATACTCGCCAGTCGATGTTGCACCTCTCGCCTGATTCCGTATCCGGTGTTTGGTTCGACCATCGGATTCACTACAGCACTCCCTGTCTCTTTTTTCCAGTCAATCTCCTTTCCTTCCAATCCCTGGGTCAAGTGCACATAGGTCAATCCCTTCAGAAGACTACTACGGCGACGCGCATGGAGATCCTCATAACCACTCCAGCGTATACGCTCCATCATCACGGAGTTACTGCGTAAGACAGGTCCCAGTACACCTCCGGCTGGATCATCATCTGCAGTGAGCTGACCACTGGCATCACTGATTATCATCACCTTGCAATCCTGTTCCAGGAGTGAGGCGTAGCCCTGATTATCAAACACACCCCCATCCACCAGACGAATGTTTTTTTCAGGATAGAGCTGAGGCAGCTCTATCGGTTCAAACAGCCCTGGCACACAGGAGGAGGCTGCCACTGCATGACCGAGGCGAAAATTCTGATACCGCACTTCAGGTGCCTCCTGATAATAGAGTCGTCGTAAGCGCGGGTTTTTATCAATCGCACGATTGATCAGGTTCGGGGACTCCCCCATCCAGGTCACTGTAAACTGCCACACATGTCCTGTATTTAATGTTGTAGAGTTCAGCACCAGTTGCGGAATCTTATTACAGCGACGCCAGTTCACATTGTCAGGACGGAAGCCTGCCACTTCATCGGGCGGTTGAATAATCATCTCTCTCAACAGACGCGGTGCCGTTTTTTCTGAGTCACTTTTCGGATTGTCTTTGACGCGGCTATAAAGGAATTTTTCATACAACTCCCCCAGATATTCAGTGCGTGAATAAGTGGGCAGGAAGAGCATTTTCAGATTGGCAATCGGGCTTGCCAGTACGCGCATGCGAATATTTTTCTGTACACCATCAAGGAAGTCATCTATAAGGGTCGCGACAAGTGCCAGATAGTCATCTTGCGTGATTGCCTCATCACTCAACCCGTAATTTTTCTGTTCAGAATCCCTGCTAGAAAATTGCATCATCCGGCGCAACTCAAGATAGTAGTGCGCGCCAACAATGGAGCCGCCGGAAACACAGGAGAGCACTTCAATATGGCGCAGCATATCCAACTCAGCTAATTTTGCCAGCACACCCAAGTGATAAAAGGATGCGCGAAAGCCACCACCAGAAAGTGCCAACCCCACCTTGCCGGAAAACAGTGTTTCCGCCGCCTTTACCGACGCATCACCCAACAGATAATTAACCGCTGACCAGGATGCCGATTCACTGAGCGGTGTTGCATCCTGATCAGGTGATTGCACCTGTATCAGATGAATCAACTGTTCAACCGTACTTTTTTTCCACCAGTCAGGAATATCATCCAGCTCTGCCGCCTGCTTCAGTAAAACACTGGCCTGTGCATTATCACCCATACCCAGATAGGCCTCTGCCATTGTCACAAGAAGCCAATAATATTCTTCTTCTGTAGCATTTTTATCCGGCAGGTCCGGGCTCAATCTGGTAATGACCTGCTGGCGTATAAACTGGGCATCTGCACGGCGCAGTTCAGTACCTTCTCTGGAACCGACCGAGTTATCAGGCTGACTCTCTATGTAGGCAAGGAGATCCTGAATATAGGCGGCATTAATGGCTGTATACCCGGCATCGCCGATGACCCCGCAGTCAAACCCGCGTCGGTAATAGTGTAGAGATTGTTCCAGCCACAGTTTCCGATGACCCAATCGCCAGCGTCGTTTGTAGAGCGCCCCAACCAGACCCAGTGTCTCCTGATCCTTTGTCGTCTTTAGATCAAACTCTGCAGCGAGTAACTCCTGGGCCTTGTCAAAGGCTTCCACTTGCAGCAGCGTAGTGTCTTTGTATGTGGCCAGTGCCAATGCCTGCACCAGACGAATTCGCTGAGGGCGTTGCAGATCGGTACGGCCAAGTAGCTTTAGCAGCAGCTGGCGTGCCCAGTAATGGATGTCCAGATCAATCAGTTTTCGAGCCAAGATATCGGCCAGACCTGCATCCAGCGACTGGCCATTCAAAACGGCGCGGACCTCTTTGACCAGGACCTCTGTCTTCTCCTTACGCTTATCCATTTTTCTCCCCCACCCTACACTGCAATCACTGCCGGGCATCCATCCTTATCGACCAGTATAGCCAACGCGCATATTGCTAGGGATGATTCACACGACCATAGTCACAATCACTTTGATCCTCTTTATACTCCGCTGGCTACTGTTGTAATCACACCAGTAGTCTAGTATTTATAGTGTAGACAGGTAACTGATTAACGTTTGGCTTATCAGTACCGATGCTGGCTATGGGATAATAAAGGCTTGGCTCGACAGGAGGGACTCAATATGTTTTGCCCAGAGTGTGGAACAGAGAATCCGGATGGCGCAAAATTCTGCGGAAATTGTCGCTACGAGATGAGCACTTCAACGAAGGATCCCATTCATAACCGTATTGACGATGTGGTAGAAATCGATAACGGGCAAACCGGCATTTCGGACAGCATGAAATATGGCATCCTGGCTGCATCCGTATTCATCCCGTTTATTGGTCTGATAATGGGTATTATCTATCTTGCCCAAAATGAGTCAGAAGAGAAAAAGGATGTCGGTAAATTGTGGCTCTATGGCAGCCTGGGCATCATGCTGGTCTACTTCATCATCAGCAGTGATATGTAGACACGTCTGCAAAGGTTAGCCCAATGACGCAATCATCTGCCTTTATCACGTTAAAAAGAAACAAAACCAGTTCCAATCAACTGCGGCAGTTTGCCATTACGGTGGACAATAAGGTGGTCGGCAAGATTCAGGCCGGCCAAGTCAAGCAGTTCAGATTATCCTGCGGTAAACATGCTATTGGCATCAAGCTCGATTTTTATAAAAGTGAACAACTCCAGATAGACCTGAACACAGATGACAATATACATCTGGAGTGTGGTGATCGCGCGCCTGAAACCATCAGAGAAGCTTTCACCTTCAAGGGCCTTGAAAAATCCATCAACTCGATCATCAAACCCAGCCAGTACCTCTATGTCAAAATGACTGGCAAACAATCCCCATCACCCCTGAAAAAAGAGAAAACCACAGAAAAGATAACGTCACCCAGCAAAGCCAAATCAATGGGGTCAATCTTTATCTCTTATCGACGGGACGACAGCCGTGAGATCACGGGGCGTATTTGTGACAGGTTAAATAACGAATATGGCAAGGAGACAATCTTCAGAGATGTTGACTCCATACCCGCCGGGGTCGATTATCGCAATCACATCAGTAAAACCATTGAGGGATGCAGTGCCTTTCTTATTGTCATCGGCGCGCAATGGATTGAGGCAAAAAATAACGCAGGACAGCGTCGGCTGGAACTCGACAGTGATCCCGTAAAAGTCGAAATAGAGATGGCACTGAAAAAAGAGATTCCGATCATACCTGTGCTGGTAAAAAATGGCGTGATGCCCGATGAAGCTCAACTCCCAGAGAGTATAAAGCCATTAGCCTTTCGAAACGCTATACCCATACCGGCGGAGCCCTATTTTCATGCGGGTGTTGATCGATTAATCACGGAACTCAATCAAACCCTTTCTCCCGGTCCTGAAAAACGGACACAGTCTGTTAAATACTGTATTTATTGCGGCGAAGCGATTATCCCGGGGAACAAATTTTGTATTCAGTGCGGCAAAGCCATTTAGACATCAGGAAAAATAGCCTTTCATCAATTCGTACATTCTATCAGTCGTCATCTCTTTGAATTCAATACGAACAAACTCTTTACCCGGATCTTCATCTTTATATGTTAGTTGATAACTGATCAGGTCTGGCACCTGATCATGTAGTACCAAAATAATACGCTTACCACTCTTCAGGCATTCAATGGTCATAGCATCTGCAGGCACGCCATTTTTACGCATATGCTGACTCACCCCGACAATGGGATTAATATCCTTGAAGTCCTGTTGAATACGCGTGTGCGCTTCGGTAGCAATGTCACAGAGCCTCTTTAGTTTCAAATCCGGCAAAGCCCCACTCCTCAAATAGAGTCATTTGTGTGAATGCCATTTTATCAGTAATTGACGCTGCCGTGGGTATTTCCAGTTTTCTTCAAACCAAAAGCGCGCTATACAGACATATTTCAGTATAGCGCGCCTCCGCAAAATTCATCTTTACTGAAAGGCTGCTAGCCATCACGTAACCGGTCTGGATGCTCCTCTTGCAAGTAGGCCCTTTCTACTTCGGTTAACTCGACATTTTCAACACCTGTAATCATGGTCTTAATATAATGCAGCGGGGTCTTCCCCGTGGTAGTCATATAGATATGAATGATCACAAAGGTGACCATCAGGAAAGCAGCCGCTGTATGCAGAAATGCAACTATAAAAAGGCCATCTGCTGCACCTGGAATTTCATTCCAGAGATCATAAAGAATATAGACAATGCCAGTTATCCAAAGTGCGGGCCCGATAATGACCATGAATGTCAGATAGGCCAAACCCTGCAATGCATTCTGTTTTCGTCTTAAGGTTTTTTTATGGGGATGATCCTCACCAAACAGAATGCCCCATGCATAATACCGGATAACGGCAAACAACCCTTTTGTATTGGGAAGAAATTGTCGCCAGTTACCTGTCGTGAAATTCCAGAAGGTAGTGAAGATCCATAGAAGAATCAGCGCTATCGCAGAGAAGGTGTGCAGCATCACTGCTTGTTGAAAGGGCAATAGATCATGGGTGCCGTGCAGGCCGAACCCGGTAAAGGCAAGCATAAAGATCAATACTGCTTGAGACCAGTGCCAGAAACGCTCATAACGAGTATAGATAGTAACCGCGTGTTTCTCTCTCTTGATCATGTCGATTACTCCTCTCCCTTGCAGTGTTCTGTCACTTGCTTTTTGCACATAACAAATCGAACAATGCCGTGTACGAATGCAATAAGTATTGCGGCAATTACAGCCAGATAGCCGACTATATCCAACCAACCAAAGCCGTCTCGTCCTGGCATATAAAAGCCTTTCAGTCCACTTAGCCTACCCTTCTTGGCATGGCACTCACTGCATGAAAGGGCTTCATCCTTTGGCGCAACCATGTGCGTTATCGGCCAATAGGAGTAGGTTTCCACAAAACCAAATTCACCAGAATAGGGTTTTCCATTCTTCTCCATACCAACCTTGATCGCTTTAGCAAAATCGTAGTTTCCCCAAAAGGCATTTTCATCATTACCCCAGAGATGCATATAGACCAGGGTATTGTTTCCCTTATCGTAGGGCTGTGTGGTGTGCATCTTTTTGAATGGCCAGATACGTGAGTTCTGATCATCATAGGCGCCATTAAAACTATTGATTTCCACTGGTCCATTTGCTGGATCGAATTTGGTATCGATAGTGGTGTAGTTCATCACGCCATCAAACCAGGCATAGCTTGGCTGCATGTTTTCGCCGTATTTGAAATCACCTTTTATTGATTTATAGGTTGCGCGATGCTCACCATTACCTTGGGTGTACTCTTTTATGTTGAAGCCTTCACCATTTTTCAGTTTGCCCGCTGTGCGCCAATCCCAATCCACTTTCGTGGCGACACCACCACGTGCAAATGTAGGAATGTGGCAGGTTTGACAGGCAACGCGATCGGTATGCCCATTCAACTTGATTGCCTTGAGATTGTTACCGGGATGAGGTGTATTACCATGACAACTTTCGCAAGTAGCCACTTGCCGACGTTGGCCTGGCTTACCTATACCCTCAACATCTTTTGCCGCCATGTTATACCGACTGCCAGACCATTTATGCCCTTCACCCTGGTGACACTCTGTACAGCTGAAGTTCAAGCCCTCTGCATCCATGTGAACATCCAGTGCCCTATCTGGATGCTTCAGGGAAGAATCAAGATCTCCGTGCTTGACCCCGTCACCACCGCCCCCATAGAAGTGGCACGTACCGCAGTTTGATCGCGTTGGCAACGCCACACTCTGTGCAACAGTCGCCCATTCAATCGGTTTCTTGCCTTCAAACATGATTGAACAGGCGGCATTACCTTTTGAGGTCGGTGTACGGTAGTAACTTCCAGTAGCATCATGACAGACCAGACAATCAATCTTGTTCTGGTCGCTAAAATCAAAAGTTTCATCCTTCCAGCCATAACCCGCATGACACTGGGCACACATACCCTCGTTGCCACGAGAATTGGTGCAGAAATTATTCACCAGATTTTTCTTACCCAGTGTCTGGCCGGTCACAGGATGCTTGTACTCCCAGGTCCAGTGAATGCCTTTCATAAACTGATGGCCTGCCTTGTTATGACAACTCAGGCAGGCTTCGGTCACTTCCGGGCCACTGCTGAAAGGTCCCTGCAACTCCTTGAATTCAGAGTGATCCGCAGTAGAACTGCTGACTCTAATCTTAATCGGAGAATCATTAATTGATTTAAGATGTGCGCTGCTGGTATCAGCATATTCAGATATCCCAAGCTCCACTTCACCAGACGCCTGAACATTTAATCCTGTGACTAGACCGAGCAAAAGCAGACTCAGCAATCGGGATGCCACATGAAAGTTTCGAATAACAATTTGTACCATCACCACTTCCTCTCAAACTGTCACGACAGGAAGCCTCAGATATAGCCACCCATACTGGATACCTATACGACCAGAGACAGCGAACTGATGCATTGATAAATCATCAGGATAATAATTCTTTCTGTTTCTAGCCTAAGATCAAAAAGTGGATTGATAAAAATATTTCGGGTATTGTGACTTGCTCATTTTTTATAAAGATTTTGGGTAGTGAACCATGAGTAAACCTTTTGTCGCAGTCCTGATGGGATCTGATTCAGACTTACCTGTTCTGCAATCCACGATGGATGTTCTCAAGTCCCTCGGCATTCCGTTTGAAGCTAAAATAACCTCCGCACACCGCACACCCGATGCAACTCACCGTTATGTGAAGGATGCTGATTCCCGCGGTTGCGCTGCCTTCATTTGTGCTGCTGGTCTCGCCGCCCATTTGGCTGGAACCGTGGCAGGTTTAACCTTGAAACCGGTTATAGGCATACCTCTGGATGCCGGCCCCTTGCAGGGAATGGATGCACTGCTTTCTACCGTACAGATGCCGGGTGGAATTCCTGTTGCAACTGTTGCCGTAGGCAAGGCAGGTGCCAAGAATGCCGGCTATCTGGCGGCACAGATTCTGGCGCTCTCAGATACTGATCTGGCGGCCCGCATTAAAGCGGATCGTGAGGCCAATGCAGCCAGCGTGATTGAAAAGGACGCCAAGCTACAGGCATCTTTGTAATCCCTGGACCGGATGGAAACAGCGCTCACTCCCTGGAAGTTACGCGAGGCGGTCCGATGTTTTAATCACGGGGGCCTCATTGCCTATCCAACCGAGGCCGTCTATGGCCTCGGTTGCGACCCACTGAATCAGCGGAGCATGGAACTGCTGCTTGCGCTGAAACAGCGACCGATGGAAAAAGGGGTTATTCTGATTGCGGCTGATTTTGAGCAGTTGCTACCCTTCATCAAGCCATTGAATAACAGATGCATGGAAATGGTTTTTGCCAGTTGGCCAGGGCCAAATACCTGGCTGCTGCCTGCCGCTGACAACCTGCCTTTCTGGCTAACTGGCAATCACAGCACACTCGCCGTTCGGGTCACTGATCACCCTGTTGCAGCGGCACTCTGCCAGGCCTGCGACTCCCCCATTGTCTCTACCAGTGCCAATCTTTCCGGGCAACATCCCGCTAAATCAGCCTTGCAAGTGAGGAGACAGTTGGGTGATGGCGTGGACTGCATCATCAATGCACCACTCGGCAACAACCGATCACCGTCAACGATTCGCGATGCCGTAACCGGCCGGGTGATTCGGGGCTAACTAAAAAGCACGCATTTGAATTGCGTCAGAATAAAAAAAACGGACTCATCTGGGGAGGTGATGAGTCCGGAAAGCGCCGTGTAAGCGCCGGAGGAGTTGCAACGAAGGACGGTCAAGTGAAGCAAACTCAATCAACCGTCATCCCTATGCCACGATATACCCTTTGCCATGCCCGATTCATCTATGAAGCAGGCTTAACCTTCACTCTATTTAACGGCTGCCTTTATTAAAACTGTAGACGTTTTTTTGACTTTTTCTGTTTTATTGACACCAAAAGTCCAAGCTAGCTCTGGTTAGTCGCGACAATTTGTTTTGCACGTCGATCATTAAGCTCGGTTATCCGCTCAATCAGACCCCGCATACCACTACGCCGCACCTCTTTGGCAAAACTGCTGCGATAGTTTGTCACCAGGCTGATACCCTCTATCTTCACGTCATACGCCTTCCAGTCGCCATCCTTAATGTGCATCTGATAGACCACATCAACTGGCGGAGCACCGGTACGATTGACCTGTGTATGAACAGCCACATCTTCATCGCCCACGTTCATACGCAGTGGGGTATAGCTAATATCCCAACCTTGCAGTTCTTTGAAAGCTGTGGAGTATGTCCTAACTAAGAGACGCTGAAACTGATGGGAAAATTCCTGCTTCTGCTCATCTGTAGCCCTGCGCCAGTATTTACCCAGCACTAAACTGGAGACATGGCCAAAATCCACATGCGGTATGAGCACATCATTGGCCAACTGATAGACAAATGCAGGGTCTTCCTTCAACCTATCCTGGTTCTGAACGAGAATCGTTTGCAGCTCATCAGAGATGCGCTGAATCACCTGCTGTGGCCCGGCAAGTTGTTCCGCCGCCATGGTTGAGAGCGACGTAAACAGCAGGCATATCAGCATTAAAAACTGGCGTCTTTTTGTTGAAAACAAACCTATTTTTCCCATTTGATTATCTCCGTTGTCCCTGTAACTCCCTCTGCAGGGCTTTAAAGTAAATTTTAGCTGAACCATGAACCCTGTATCGGTTGCCACCCCGATTAACTGAAGCACTTTTTCTAGGGAATTACCGAATCAGAATGGGCTTCTCTGAACTACAAATATCAAGGTGTAAGAATCGTAAGTCTAGTCTCACGTTAGGGATTCGACCCGTACCAATCCCCTAGCTGTTTGTAGGAATTTTCAGAAAGATGTGAAAATGAAAGCTAGCCCCTTGTTAACGCCAGTGCTGGTCAATCCACTCCTGGATCCAGTGGCTGGCACGCGCACCACTAAAGCGCCCCAGCTCTTCCTGCTTGTGAAACAGAATCACCGTAGGAAATCCACGCAATCGATAGTGCCCGGCGAGTTTCATATTGTCATCCACTTCCACCTTGGCAAGCAGTATCTGCCCCTCATACTCAGCAACCACGCGTTCCAGTGCAGGAGCCAATGCAAGACAGGGAGAACACCATTCTGCCCAGAAATCGACCAGGATCGGTTGTACCTGCGAGGCTTGCAGCACCCGTTCCTCAAATCCATCCACGTCCACATCAAAACTATAGGGCGATTTCTGCATACTGCTCTCCACTGAATACTGCCAAGGGTTTTGCCATACCGGTTAAAAACCGAGAAAAGATACCACATCCAGTTGGAGCGGCGCAGGGTGTGCGGTATCGTATGGGCCAGTTTTCATTTTTAGTAACAAAACAGACAGAACTGCACGCCGGAGCATTACCCATGCAGAGTAAAACCGCCCTATCCGCCCGCTATCCCGCTGCCCGCCCCCGCAGAATGCGCAGGGACGACTTTTCCCGTCGCCTGATGCGTGAGAGTCATCTGACTCCAGCCGACTTCATCTACCCGGTCTTTGTGCTGGAGGGAAGTGGTGAACGTGAGCCAGTCACCTCCATGCCCGGCGTAGAACGCATGAGTATTGACCTGCTGGTTAAGGAGGCAAAGGCAGCTGCTGCGCTCGGTATTCCAGCCATGGCGCTGTTTCCCGTGACCCCGCAAAGCGCCAAATCGCTGGATGCCGCTGAGGCGTTTAATCCCGATGGCCTAGCCCAGCGGGCCGTACGCGCCCTGAAAGATGCGGTGCCTGATCTTGGTGTGATTACCGATGTCGCGCTCGACCCCTTCACCACCCACGGTCAGGATGGCCTGCTGGATGCGAGCGGCTATGTAATGAACGATGAGACCGTTGAGGTGCTGGTGAAACAGGCTGTATCACATGCGCAGGCTGGCGCCGATGTGGTTGCACCCTCCGATATGATGGACGGTCGAATCGGTGAAGTACGCAATGCCCTCGAATCTGCCGGCCACATTCATACCCGCATACTCGCCTACTCAGCAAAATACGCCTCCAGCTTCTACGGCCCGTTCCGGGACGCCGTAGGATCTGCCGCTAATTTAGGTGGCGGTAATAAATACACTTACCAGATGGATCCTGCCAACAGTGATGAAGCCCTGCGCGAGGTTGAGCTGGATCTGAACGAAGGCGCTGATATGGTGATGGTCAAACCTGGCATGCCCTACCTGGATATAGTGCGTCGGGTAAAAGAGAACTTTGGCGTACCGACCTATGCCTACCAGGTCAGTGGCGAGTACGCCATGCTGAAGGCTGCCTCGATAAATGGCTGGCTGGATGAACGGGCTGTAGTGATGGAGTCCCTGCTCTGCTTCAAGCGGGCCGGTGCCGATGGCATCCTCACCTATTTTGCCAAGCAGGCCGCTGAATGGCTAGATGAGTAACTACCCTACTGGGGTCAGAGTCAATACGGACTGCAACCCATTTGAATACGAAAACACGCCAACAAAAAGCAGATCATGACTGACAGATATGCCGTCATCGGCAACCCCATTGAGCACAGCAAGTCACCACTGATCCACACGGCCTTCGCCCGGCAGACCGGTGAACCCATCACCTACGAACGACTGCTCGGCCGACTGGATCATTTCAAGGAGGACGTGAAAAACTTCTTCAGCAACGGGGGCCGCGGACTAAACGTGACCGTCCCCTTCAAGGAACAGGCCTGGACACTGGCGAATCAAAGAAGCCCGCAGGCTGAGAGTGCCGGTGCCGTCAATACATTGATTCTGCTGGATGATGGCCAGATTCGCGGGGATAACACCGACGGTACAGGACTGGTACGAGATCTCTCTATTAATCACGGTTATCTGCTAAGTGGCTGCCGCATCCTCCTGTTGGGAGCCGGCGGTGCCTCCAAAGGCGTGGTGCGCCCCTTACTGGAGTGTGGCCCTGAAAAACTGGTTATCGCCAACCGCACCGCCAGCAAGGCCCAAGCGGTTGCCAATACGCTTCAGCAACTCGGTTCCGTCGAAGGATGCGGTCTGGATGAGCTGGATGGTCAGCAGTTTGATCTGATCATCAACGGCACGGCAGCCGGATTAAAAGGAGAGGTGCCTGCGCTTCCAGATAACCTGCTGGCCCCCGGCGGCTGGACCTATGACATGATGTACGCGACTGAACCCACCGCCTTTGTCAGCTGGGGCAAACAGCATCGAGCCGATAAGGCATTGGATGGGCTGGGGATGTTGGTTGAGCAAGCGGCAGAGTCGTTCTTTTTGTGGCGAAGGGTGAGGCCGGAGACGGCAGAGGTGATTCGGCAATTACGGAGCCGTTGACGTTTTATTCTCTTTGGTTCGTTTTGTATCGCCTCGCGATTAAAAATTCCAACTGGCTGGTCACAAAGGCAGAAGGCCGGTGAAAATAGCTTTCAATAAATACCACTACAAAACACGCTCACCGGAAACAACTCCTTTTATTTCCGGCACTCAACAAATCAATCCATGCGCATTAAATTTTCAGACATCCATGTCTCTCGTCAACCAACCGTTAAACCTTAAAGCGTCCCACCAGCCCCTGCAGTTCCGCCGCCAGACGCGTCTGGTCGCTATTGGCGGCCGAAGTCTGTTTGGCGCCAACCGCCGTCTGCTCGGTCATCTCGTTAATCTGCACAATATTCCGGTTGATCTCTTCGGTCACGGCACTCTGCTCTTCGGCAGCACTGGCTATCTGCGTGCTCATATCATTGACCCGCTCGATCGAGCTACTGATATTGGTGAGTGCATCACCGGTTTTTGAGGCTTGTTCCACAGCTGATCGGGCCAGCTTCTGACTGCTGTCCACAGCCGCCACTGCCTGGGCAGAACCGGACTGCAACTTCTCGATCATCTGATTGATCTCCTCCGTTGAGACCTGGGTCTTGCTCGCCAGATTACGTACTTCATCCGCAACAACAGCAAATCCCCTACCCTGCTCTCCAGCCCGAGCCGCTTCAATCGCCGCATTCAATGCCAATAGATTAGTCTGTTCTGCAATCCCTTTGATCACATCCAGAATACTGCCGATATCAACACTGTGCTGCTCCAGTTGCTTAATAACCGACCCCGCACCCTCCACGGTTTCCGAGAGTTGCTGGATCTGAACAATGGTGTCCTGCATCGCACGCTGACCTTCAGATGCCTGGCTATTGACCTCATTGGCTGCCTGGGATGTCCTACTGGTACTGGATGCCACCTCTTGCACTGTTGCACTCATCTCATTCATTGCAGTAGCCACCTGAGTGGTTTCACTCAACTGACTCTGCAGCGCCTGATTGGTCTGCTCCGTTACCACCGAGGTCTCTTCTGCCATCGTGGCGAGTTGCGTGGTGGCTTGGGCGATCTGGATGATCACCTCCTGGAACGCTGCCCCCATCTCATTGAAATCAGTCGCCACCCGCTGCAGCTCATCCCGGGTATTCAGGGTCAAGCGGGTGTTCAGTTTGCCCTGAGCCATCTCACGGGTTGCTTCACCAATCAGATTGATACTCCCCACTACTGAATAATAGAGACCAGCAAACAGGTAGATCACCAGCACCAATACTGCTATCACAATTGCCATCGTTGTGTTCTTGATCGCGGTCTCCGATGCAATTCGCTCCTGGAACAGTATCTCCAGTTGTTCGGCAATAGCATCGTAAAGTTGGTAAGAACCGCTAATAGCCACAGTCGCCGTATCAAATACCGTTTTTTCATTAACGGTAACCTGACTCGCATCCTGCAGCACCTTATCCAGGAGTGATTGCATTTCAGCAATCGCCCGATTATTGGTCGCTACCGCTGAACCCAGTTTTTCACTAATGTTCGTATTGGCATGAATTGCTGCATCCAGCCCCGCATCGGATCGCTTTGCATAGGCATTAATATTATTTGCCAATACGGATAGCTTGATGAAAGACTGCTGTGTATGCATTCCCTTGGCCGCCACCCCAGAACCAACCGCCCGCGCCTGTCCCATGTTTTCGGTCAAATTAATCAGATTGTTTACTACAGCGTCACCCAGATAGTAGGTGTCCAACTTCGGGTCCAGCGTAATCTCTGAAGCATCAGCTACGCTACTCATCAGTCCGATCAAATCGTTCAAAAGCTCGGTATGCGCCTTGATCGCAGCAGCCGCCTGCTCATTCATGGAAGAGGCCTTGATATTCTCCCACTTCTGCATCAGCAGATTGAGCTTGCCCGCCGTACCCAGCGCTGCTCCCAGCTCTTTATCCACCACCAGCAACGCAGCCATCTTCTGATCCACGTCTATCCGCTTGCTCATAATTCGATCACGAAAATTATCGGCGCCATTCAGATAGGCACTGGTCATACCACGATGCTGCTGTATCTGTTCGATCGGTTGGCGAATGGCTTTTATATAAGTCAACCCCTGCCGCTCATTCTGCACAATCTCAAGCCCTTCATCTATGTGGGCGATCAGATTGATTGAAAGCACTACAAGCGGCACCAGAACAACTAAGAAAATCAGCCCGAATTTTAATGGGTAGCGTAGCCGCTCCATCAGATACATTGCTGGAAGTAAAATGCCTTTCATCTCGCCGTCTCCATTTTGGTTTCGTTACAGCTTTTATTATTTACAACGCTTGCGTGACGAATCAGCCACTGACCAATGGACTGACATCTACAATGCGTCAGAACTGTTTCTTTTGGAGATGTGCAGGCACAGAGAATACCCACCGCCATACGTAACCCACTCAGAAACAGGGATGACAATCACCGCGATAGCCATGGGCTATCAATAGGCAGGGGGAGGGCCTGAAAACAGAATAAAATTGTTAGTTTCCAATTGATGATCGAATTAAAACTCCGCTCAACAACCGGGCCAGCATCACAGGGGGAAGGGTGACACTGATAACTGAAACATATGCATCATGATTTCTAAGGATGCATGTGCCATTGTCCAGCGTATCGGCAAGTGCAAAAATATCTTTACCTGAAATAGTCAATTATTTTGCAGGGACCCAATCCTATCCGATTAACCAAACGGAATGGCTATACCTGGGAGTTATTAGGAGTGCCGTTCCATGTAGGCAGTGAACTCATTGACCGATTGTGGTCGACTGAAATGGAACCCCTGAAAATACTTACACCCTTTCTGCACCAGAAATTCCAGATCCTCAGAAGTTTCTACGCCCTCGGCAATCAAATAGAGGTCGAGTTGACGAGCCATTGCCATGAGCGCTTCCACTACCGCTGCATTTTTATGGTCATGGCTGATACCAGAAACAAAAGACCGATCAATTTTAAGGATGTCCAATGGCAATTGGGTGATATAGGAGAGCGATGAGTAACCGGTTCCAAAGTCATCCATGGCAACACGAATCCCTAGCTCTTTCAGGGCCTTCATGGTCTCAATTGCGTCCATTTTTGCATCAATCAACGAACTCTCGGTAATCTCCAGCACAATACGCTGGGCATCTACATTCGTTTCATTAATGACTCGCTGCACCAGGGATACAAAATCTCTCTGCAGAAACTGCTTCGGGCTGATGTTAATGCAGAGATGCTGCAATGACTTGGCGATGCCGTTGTCTGACCAGTACTTCAACTTCTGACACGCTTCACGCAGGATCCACTCGCCAATAGGCAATATCAGCCCTGTGGACTCCGCCACATCAATACAGAGATCAATACGATTAAAGTTTCCATCCCGCCCTGGACAGCGTAGCAGCACCTCGGCACCGACAATACTCCCGACAGAGTCTACCTGGGGCTGATAGTAGAGCTGATATTTCCCTTCATCCAGGGCCCAACGCAGATCCTGTTCAACCGTCAGTCGCTCATTGGCCAGCATCTGCATCACGGGCAGAAAAAAGCGAGTACAGTTCCGTCCTTCTGCCTTTGCCCGATACATTGCCGTATCTGCCTGCTGTAGAACCTCGGTCGTTGTTTCATTGTTCTCCGGGAACAGGGCTATTCCTATACTTGGCGTGACATTTAATAAATAGCTGCTGACGACATAAGTCTGCGACACCGCATCACGGATCTTTTCCGCCACCAGTTGAGCCTGTTGGGCCACTGTTCGTGGATTGAAACCCTCTTCTGAGAGGAGCACAACAAATTCATCACCACCCAGGCGTGCCACCATATCCTCTTTGCGCAGTGTATCGACAAGACGCCTGGACACCTGGCGCAGCACCTCATCGCCAATATTGTGTCCCAACGAATCATTGATGTTTTTGAAATGGTCCAGGTCGATAAACATCACCGCACCGATATGGCCATGACGACGGGCCCTGGCAAGCGCCCGATCAATATGTAAGATTATCTGGTTGCGGTTCGGTAGTGTGGTCAGTCCATCGTACTGCGCCTCGTATTCCAAGGCACTCTCCGTCTGCCGCTTGGAGATTCCGATACTCAACACATCAGCGATACGCCTAAGAAAAGCCTTGTCACTCTCCTTCTCTCCATGACCCGGCGGCAGATAGAGCGTCAATACACCAAGGAGATCATTACTCAACAGCAGCGGAACTGAATAGTGACCATGTGGCTCCATTCCTGAATATTGAACCTCATGCCTGTTGTCATGCGTGTCGGCAATGAAGAGCAACTCTTTCTGGAGAGCCACACGACCGCAAACACAGTAGCCAAAAGCTATCTGATTACAGGATGCTTCCACAGCCTTATTCAATTGGTATTTGGCAGCCATCCTAAGGGTCTTTTTTTGCTCATGTTGTTCAGTGAGAAAGATCGCACCTTTGGGTAGGACGTTGAGCCAGGGTATCGACTTAAGCAGCGATTCCAGTGACTGCTGCAAGAATGTTTCCACGTCCATGTTATCGAGAGAAAGACGTAGCAAGACTCCCAGGCACTGCTCTTCAGCGGCCTTTCGGGTGCTCCGCTCCTGTTGCAGCCTGCGGCTAGTGACATCCTGAGCATTCAGGATAAATCCCATCAACTGCTGCTGATGGTCATAGATGCCTGATACTACAGCCTCGATCAGGCGATAACTGCCCAGGACAACGCGCTCCAGAGAGTAGTAGCACTCTCCAGAACTTTTGACAGTAGCAACCAGCTCCTTGAAGCGATTGGCATCACTCAGTCCCAGCGCAGGAATTTCACCGAGCCGCCTCCCATCCACATCAGATGACTGAAAGTGAAATAACCTCTGTGCAGATTGATTGTAGTAGCTGATTGCAAAATCGAGATCCATGGCAATGATTGCCATCGTGGTTGGGGCATTAAGGATATTTTCCAGATACACTGCCCTGTGCGAGTCAAACTCCTGCCATTGCTTGTTTGGCACGATCTCAGTCGTGCCTACATAGCAATCGTCTATGAAGACCTGTTTATCGCGACGACTCACCACGCGCCCCTCCTGCACATATTTACGCCTGCTCATTCCGGGGACAAAACGCGATAACCTCAGCAGAGCGAGCTGATTGGGCAGATGATTTTTTTTCGTCAGGCTCAAGTATCTCTGCAATCAAGGGGGCTTCCCTGTACATACTTTCCAACATCATGCTGCTCAGTTTCATACAGGCACCCAGGGGGTGCTTGTTCTTCTCTCTGACCATATCAATCTGGAACTGCAATCCCCTCAAGCGCGTTTTATTATCTTCAGGGGCTTTCTGAATTGCCGCCTCCAACCATTCAGTGCGCCGCTTTTCAAAGGTCGCCGGGTCATCTTTAGCCAGCTCAACCCACTCATCAAAATCAAATCCTTCAGTAATTGAATGCATGGTTAAAATTCCTGCGCAGATTTTAAAGCATCTGCTTGATCGTGTTCTTAAATTGTCAAAACTGAATTGAGAAACGGCATTTCAGACGCCAGGAGAGCCATTAATCAGCTGACTATCAAAGCGAGAAATACTGACGACTATTTTTAAGGCGGGGAAAGGGCCTGACTGCTAAACATACTGCCAAATGCAAAGGCATCCGTCTGGCTATGCTCAGGTTCCGCGAGGGTAAGGCGGGTTTTACTTTGCTGAATCGGACGCGGCTATATGGCGCACTACTCCAGCATTTTTTATCAATTAGTTCAGCGCAATAAGTTTCTATTGCGATTGACTTATATCATAATATAGCAGAAATAAAAAATGGCCCTATCTCTTTTTTATTTGCAGAACATGCGGCTAGCCACCTTGTAAGGAAAAATATGACTATCTATATGAATTGATTTGGGGCAAGGCTTAGGCGGTCTGCAAAATGATAGCTTAAACCAGCTACAAGGTTTATCGATTGATGATTTACGGTCTTTTTAGACTAATGTTCCATTTTCACGACAAACAGGGATAGTACTACCGCTAATGATGTAGAGAGTTTAATGATACACATGAAGGGCTATACTCCGCACTCATGGAATCATCATTAGGACATATTTATTCAACACCCTATATGCAGTTTGGGAGAATACCTAATGACGAAGAAACTTCTTCTGGTCGATGATGATGCGCTGGTACTGGCAACCTTTGGTCGAGGCTTGCGTGATGCCGGCTACTCCGTGGTAGTGGCCGCATCGGGTGAGGAGGCAATGGAACTGGCTTCAAGCGACTACCCAGATCTGGCCATTCTTGATATCCGCATGCCTGAAATTTCCGGCATTGATCTATCGATGCAACTCTATGAACTGGGAATTCCGGTGATCCATCTTTCGGCTTACGATGATTCAGAGACACTGAATAGCGCCCTGGTACAGGGGGCTTTGGGTTATCTGGTGAAACCGATCGATGTTGCCAAGGCGATACCCACCATCGAAACCGCTATCAAACGGGCGGATGATCTTCGGCAGCTGCATGCAGCTGAAGGCCGATTAAACCAGGCCCTGGACACGGCAAATGTAGTCAACTTTGCCGTTGGCATCATCTCCGAGCGGCACCGCATAGACAGACACCAGGCATTCGACTTGATCCGCGATCAGGCCAGATCGGAGCGTCGTAAAGTAAAGGAGATAGCACGCGAGATCCTTGATGCAACAGACTACATTAATCGTTTTGGATCCGTAAAAGCTTGATCAATCTGATCTCTCTTCCAGACTGACCACTGGACTCATAAGTGTCAGTCGGGCAATCACCCGGCCCTCTTCCCATTGCATGGAAAGTTTGGCACCCCGATGCGGCAGCAGGTCCCTTGTCAACGTCAGCCCGGTACCTAACCCAACCCCCTGCTGTAGATTAAAATTACTCGGTAGCGGTTCGATACTGGGATTGCTAATTTGCAGAATCACTGTCTCATCTTGCAACTGAAGCGTTGCCTTTATCCCTGGCAACGACGCATCCAACAGATCACTGTGCTTGACTGCATTCTGTAGCAACTCATTGATAATCAGTGCCAACGGTACCGCATCATCCGGTCTGATACTTATGTCTGTCTCCGGACATTTACTTATGTCTGTCTCCGGACATTCAACCTCCAGCTGAATTCCAGCAGGTGCCAGAAAACTGCTCGCCTTGCAGATCATCTCCAGCAGCCCCCCCAGTTGGACCATCCATTTGTCCAATCGGCTCTGCAGGCCATGCACAAGCGCAATCGACTCAACCTGACTGATTGCCGATTCCATCGCCTCTGCCAGTTCCGGACTATCCTGTACATGGTTTCGCAGAAGATTCACGATACCCTGCAGATGATTCTTTATCCGGTGATGGATCTCCTTCACCAGGGTATCGCGCTGCTTTTGCACCTCATTAAGTCTTTTTTGTTCTCTTAGTCTTCGCTCTGTAATGTCTCTGAAAAAAGCAAAGATAAATTCATCATTACCACTTCTTGCATGACTGGCGCTGACATCCAGATCAATCAAATGGCCATCATGGCATCGGTGGCTCGATTCAAAATGGTCATGCCCAATATTCATGATCCATTTGATATGCTGTGCTGTCTCTACAGGTGACTCGATTGCCTCCAGATCGGTCAGTCTCATCTTCAGGAGGGTATCGCGTTCATAGCCCACCATCTTGCAGTAGGCATCGTTTACTTCACGTATCGAACCGTCCAGGTTCACGATGAGAAGTCCATCATGGCTGTGTTCCAGGATCAGCCGGTTGCGCAGTGTCTGCTCCTTCAATGCCTGTTCGGCCACCGTGCGGTCGGTAATATCACGATCAATGCCCCGATAACCATCAAAACGCCCATAACTGTCATAAAAGGGAACACCGCTGGTTTCCAGGATAACCTCTCTACCGGAAACGTGTATGTTGGTATTGACCAGACGGCTGATTGGCTGCAGATGTTTAACCAGCGATAAAAACGTCTGCTGTACGCGGACACGTTCAACTGGCGGCATCAGATCAAAGGGTGTTTTCCCGATCAGTGAATCGGGCTTATAACCCAGTATGCGCTCCACCTGCGGACTGACGTAGGTATATCGACCCTGCGAGTCTGTTTCCCAGATCCAGTCACTGGTGCTCTCCACCAATCCACGAAAGCGCGTTTCACTCTCACGCAGCGCACGCTCAGTTCTCCGTCGATGAGTGATGTCCTGACCGGTTGCCAACAGGCCAATTACGTTGCCTTGCTGATCCTTCAGGCTCTTGTAATACCAGTCAATCTCACGAAATTCACCACTCTTGGTAAAGATGGGGCCAACCTTTCCCCGGGAGAGGATATTCTCAATCCCATCCTGAAACAGGTCATGCATCTTCAACCGCTTGCTCACCGGCAGGAAGCATTTAAACCAGTCTTGTCCCTTAACCTCTTCCAGGGAATAACCGCTGATCTCCTCCAGATAGGGATTGAACCGGACAATACGCCCAGCGGTATCCACCACCAGCACGATCGATTGGGCGGTTTCAATCACCACTTCGGCAAAATCCCGCTGTTCGCGCAAGGATGCCTCTGCCTCTATGCGACGTGTAATATCCTGCACGACTCCCAGCATACGCAGAGGCATACCGGCCGCATCACGCTGCACATCACCTCGCTCCATAACCCAGCGGACAGTGCCATCGGGCCAGACGATGCGATGTTCGATCTCGTAGGGTTTACTGCTTTCAATACAGTTATTGGTGGCATCAATAACCCTCTGTCGGTCACCCGGGTGAACTGCCGACAGAAAATTTTCATATGTTGTCTCTGGCATTTCAGAGGGATGACCGAACAACAATCCGATACGCTCACTCCAGTAGAGTTCACCGGTTTGAATATTCCATTCCCAGGTGCCAATATCGGAAAACCGCTGACTGAGTATGAAGCGATCCAGGCAGGATTCCATATCATGCTGCTTGTCAATATGGGCCTCTTGTCGCCGGATATTTTTCAGTGCGCCGACAGCGCTGGCGATCAATGGACGTAATAAATCTATCGCCCGCTCACTAAACCCGGCTTCACTCTGCAGGCTATAGAGCTCAAGACAGCCCAACAGCTTTTCCTCTCGGCCGACCACGATGGGAACAGCAAGCAGTGACTTGACCCCAGGGATATGCAGCCTTTGCCAGACAGTACGTGGATTATCCTGGCAGTCCTGACAGGTGAAGAGCGCTGCCTGCTCCAACACCCACCCAGCAACACCTTCATCAGGCTCAAATCGACTGTCTACCTTCTGCCAGCTGTTTGCAGTAAAAATCTTATTGATGCATATCCCTTCATCTTGAAGCAAACCGACAGCACCCGAGTCAGCCGATGTCAGCTCAACCGCAAATTTTACCAATAGACGAAAAAGCTGATCAGGCTCAAGGTCAGCATGGAGTTGGTCAATAGCTTGCGTGAGTACAGGCAGCTGGTGGTGCAAATCATCTCTTTCACCGCTGGTATTCACCTGATCTCCTGCATGACACTGAACCCTTCTGAATGGCAATTGATACGCTTTTCACTGCCTTAATAGCAACGTAATTTCAAACCCGGCTTTGCCGATATTTCTCCGCCAGTTTCACATAGTGCCCCGGCACATAAGCCAGAAACGCCAACTCCTCATCAGAGAGTTTACGTAATCGCTTGGCAGGCGAGCCACACCAGAGATAACCACCTTCCAGCTTCTTCCCCTCGGTCACCAGACTACCTGCCGCCAGGATAATATCCGACGCCAGCTCAGCCCCATCCATGACGATCGAACCCATGCCGATCAGACAGCGATCACCGATAGTGCAACCATGCAGCAACACCTTATGCCCAGCGGTCACATCGCTACCGATAATGAGCGGATGGCCATTGGGTGAGGCCGGATTGGCATGGGTCACATGCAACACACTGCCGTCCTGTATGTTAGTTCGACTGCCAATACGGATACGGTTTACATCCCCCCGGATAGCGGTCAGCGGCCAGATGGATGAGTAATCACCAATCTCCACATCACCAATGACTACTGCGGTGGGATCTACCCAGACTGATTCACCCAGCTTGGGCGTCATGCCGTCAAAGGAACGGATGTTGGACATACTGATCTCCTGTTAAGACCTTTGCAAAGGGGTGGGAGTAGTCTAATGGCTCACACCCTGGAACAAAACCTTGATATCAATCTGTTAACTTGGAATTCTGACAGGCTGGAAACAGACATACCAAACCGGCTATGCTGGAGTCAGTTTCAGGTGATCTCCCTGAAATGGCCAAAGGGGGTTGAATGACGCGAAACAAACCGCAGGGACTCGAGTTTCGGGAACTGGAGGGTGACAGGATCTGGCCATCAGCCGGCTACAGTCGCCAGGTAGAACGCCTGAAGCAATCCATCGGCAAACCGATATTTCTGGTGGAGTTGAAACCCGAGGCGATCAATATGGGTATCCGCTTCTCGGATACCCCTTATGAACTGGTCGATGTCATCGACTTCCCTCGACCCGACCCGGCCCAAGGCATTGCCCCCCACCTGATACTTCTGGATGATGGTCGCGGTATTAATCTGGGCCGTATCGCCCGTATCACCATCGGCACCCCCTACAGCCCTCCAGAAGAGAATATCCTCTACCAGGAGTCCTTCCTGATGGAGAGCCTGCTGCTCAGAGAACGGCGCCTGAGCCACGCCTCGATTGCCGAGCGCTCAAAAATCCTGCTGGGACGACTACTGGGCAAGCCGATCGACAAGCGGCTCACTCGGGATTAATCAGCCCGAATCTGCTCTGTGAATCACGCCGGGTTCAAACGCTATCCGCAAGCCACTTTAAAAAACCATTTGAATGGTATAGTTTTCGGCTAACCAAACCGACACCACTGGAGAGACGTAATGGAAATCAGCTCACTCATCACACTGGGCATCATTGTTGCTGTCGCCGTCTATGCGGTAGTTATCTACAACGGACTCGTCACTCTTAAACATGGCGTCACCAAGGCGTGGGCCAATATCGATGTACTGCTGAAACAGCGCCATGACGAACTCCCCAAGTTGGTGGAGACCTGTAAACAGTACATGCAGTATGAGCAGGAGACACTGGAGCGGGTGATGCAGGCCCGGGCCGCTGTATCCAGTGCACGTGAGCAGGGGGATATCGGTGCTCTGGGTGGTGCCGAGAGCCAGTTACGTCTGGGCCTGGGTAATCTCTTCGCCGTAGCCGAGGCCTATCCCGACCTGAAAGCCAACGAAACCTTCCAGCACCTGCAGACACGCATCTCCGGCCTGGAGAACAGCATCGCCGACCGGCGCGAGTACTACAACGAGAGCGTTAACAACAACAACGTCCGGATTGAGCAGTTCCCCGACCTGATCCTGGCCCGGATGTTCAACTTCAAGGCAGCCGAACTGCTGGAGTTTGCCGATGAAGAGAAGAAGGATGTAGACCTGAAGTCCCTGTTTAACGGATGAGTATCAGCGAGCAGTTTCGCCATCTCTCCCAGATGGAGTTCTGGGCGCTCACCCTCTTCTGCGCTGGGGCTGCTATTGTCAGTTTCTATTTCGCCTTTCGCTGGCTCACCCGGGCACGCCTGATCGAGGATGCACCCACAGCAAAAATCCGCTCGGCGCAGCAGGGCTATGTGGAACTGGTGGGAAATGCCCGCCTCATGGCCGGCGAACCCATCTGCGCACCCCTTACCGGCACCGAGTGCTGCTGGTACCGCTATAAGATAGAAAAGCGTGGCGATAAGAACTGGCGCACCGTTGAGAGTGACACCAGTGACGAGACCTTTCTGCTGGAAGATGAGACCGACCACTGTCTGCTGGACCCGGAGGGTGCTGAGGTGACACCCAGTGACCGTAGCGTCTGGTATGGCCATGAGCGCTATCCAATGAATCGCCAACCAAACAAGCAGCGGATAGGCCGTACCCCCCTGCTCAAGTTGATCGGCTTACTTAATACGGAGATTGGTGGCGGCCGCTATCGCTACAGCGAGGAGCGCATCTATCCGGGGGACCGGCTTTATGCCATCGGTCTCTTCAAGAGCCTGGATGAACTGGATCACCGCCAGCATAAGTCCGAACTGATGCGCGAATTGTTACGGGAATGGAAGCAAGACCGAACCACTCTGCTGAATCGCTTCGACCTCAATGGCGATGGACAGGTTGATACCCGGGAGTGGGCATTGGCCCGTAAGGCAGCTGAAACCCAGGCCCGAATGAGCCATGCCGAACAGCAGGCTAATCTGATTCATCATCGACTGGGATCACCTGAAACCAGCCGCTACCCCTTCCTGCTCTCCACCCTTGCGGAGTTTGACCTGGTGCGCCGTTACCGACTCAAGGCAATTGGCGCCATCAGCCTGTTTTTTGTTACCGGTATTGCAGCGGTCTGGCTGCTCAACCTGCGTCTCGCATCCTAGGGACTGTTAACCGGCCCTCTCCGCACGGGAGGCCTCCCAACCTAAAAGCGCCAGCTTACGCTCCACTCCCCAACGATAGCCGGCAATCTCGCCCGTCCCTCGCAACACCCGGTGACAGGGGATCAGTACGGCAATGGGATTGGCACCAATGGCGCTCCCCACCGGTCGCGAGGCCTTCTCTTGTCCAATTGCCTTTGCTATTGCCTGATAGCTGCTGATCCTCCCTTCAGGAATAGACAGCAGTGCCTGCCACACCTTGGTCTGAAACGGCGTTCCCCGCAGCAACAGTTGCAAAGGCTCGCGAGGTGCAACCGCCGGCAACAAGCGTGTTACCACGGCTTGTGTAGACTCTGGATCATGCACAAACTGACTTAACGGCCACTCTGCTTTGGCCCCGTTCAGAGCTAAAGCCTCGGCGTCTGCTCCAGCCTCTATAAACTGCAAACCACAAACTCCCCGGCGGGTCTGCAACACCAGTAGTTGGCCAAATTGGCTGGGATGAAAGGCATAATGGATCTGCAGATCGGCCCCCGACCGTTTGTACTCACCCGGCGTCATCCCCTCCAGGGTGATGAACTGATCATGCAGACGACTGGCACCGGAGAGACCCACACTCAACGACACATCCAGAATAGAGTCCCCAGACCTGAGTAGTAACTTGGCATGCTCTACCGTCAGAAAGGAGAGAAAGCGCTTGGGTGAGACACCGGCCCAGCGCACGAACAGACGCTGAAAGTGGTAGGGGCTCAATCCGACATGTGCAGCCAACTGGTCCAGATTGGGCTGTTCCAACCGATGCTGCTGAATATAGCTGATCGCTTGGGCTATTCGCTCATAATCGGCTGATTGTTCTGGCATCACAGGACTCACTAGACACTCTCCGACCATTTTTTAAATCGTGATTTTACAGAATGATTTAAAGCTACCGACTTCTTTCACCAAAAACGACCCATTTCTTGCTATGTGTCACCCTGGCGGCGCTCGGTAACTTTTAAATGAGATCGCACAGCAATGTTACTGGTCCCCGCAGAGTGTCTCTGACTGACTGCTGCTAAAGGCAGCAACCCATGCTCCCCACCTTCTGCCGATTTATGTCAGAATAGGTGCTAAATGCTGTAACCCATTAGAGAACCCGTACAACATGGATAATCCCCTGCTCCATCTGGAGGGCCTGCCGCCCTTCTCAAAAATCCGCCCTGAACATGCCGAAGCGGCCATCGATCAGTTACTGGCTGAGAGTCGCGCCCTGACTGAAAAACTGCTCGCCCAGAAGCCTCCCTTTACCTGGGAAAACCTGGTGGAGCCGCTGGAGATTATGGAAGACCGCATCAACCGTGCCTGGTCGCCTGTCAGCCACATGAACTCTGTGGTCAACAGTGATGAACGACGCGAGGCCTACAACGCCTGCCTGCCGAAGCTGAGTGATTACGGCACTGAGATGGGACAGAATGCCGCCCTCTATGCCGCCTATAAAGCCGTAGCGGAGACAGACACCACACTGGATGCCGCCCAACGTAAGATGCTGGAGAATGCCCTGCGTGACTTCCATCTCTCCGGTGTCGATCTGCCGGATGATAAGAAAAAGCGCTTTAAGGAGATCAGCCAGAGCCTATCCAGCCTGACCAGCAAGTACAGCGAAAATGTGCTGGATGCCACCAATGCCTGGAGCAAGCTGATTACCGATGAAGCAGAACTTGCCGGGCTGCCAGAGAGCGCCCTGGGTCTCGCCGCTCAGATAGCCGAACAGCGGGAGCAGAGCGGCTGGATGCTGACCCTGGACTTTCCCTCCTACATGCCGGTTATGACCTACGCCGACAACCGTGAGCTGCGCCGGGAGATGTACGAGGCCTACTCGACCCGCGCCTCTGACCAGGGGCCGGATGCCGGCAAGTGGGATAACAGCGAGATCATGGAGCAGATTCTTCAGCTGCGCCATGAACAGTCCCAGATACTCGGCTTTGCCAACTATGCGGAGCGCTCCCTGGCCCGCAAGATGGCTCCGAGCACAGACCTGGTGGTCACCTTCCTGACCGATCTGGCGGAAAAATCCCGGCCCCAGGCGCTGAAAGAGCTGGAGGAGCTGAAGGCCTTTGCCCAAGAGCAATTCGGCATCAACGAACTCGAGGCGTGGGATATCGGCTTCTATGCCGAGAAGCTGCGCCAGCACCGCTACGCCATCACCCAGGAAGAGCTGAAGCCCTACTTCCCGGAGCACCAGGTACTCTCGGGGATGTTTGCCGTGGTACAACGACTCTATGGCATCCAGATCAGCCAAGTTGAGGAGTTCGACAGTTGGCACCCGGATGTGCGCTTCTTTGAGATACGGGATGCGCAAGGCCATCTACAGGGCCAGTTCTACCTCGACCCCTATGCCCGCCAGAACAAACGGGGCGGTGCCTGGATGGATGAGTGTGTCGTGCGCATGTTCACGCCCCGCTGCGACCAGATCCCGGTCGCCTATCTGGTCTGTAACTTCTCACCCCCGGTCGGCAACAAACCGGCCCTGTTCACCCATGACGAGGTCGAGACTCTGTTCCATGAGTTCGGCCATGGCCTGCATCACCTGCTGACCCGGGTCGACTATCCCGGTGTAGCCGGTATCAACGGCGTCGCCTGGGATGCGGTTGAGCTGCCCAGTCAGTTCATGGAGAACTGGTGCTGGGAGCGTGAGGCGCTTGATCTGTTCGCAGCCCACTATGAGACGGGCGAAAAACTGCCCGATACGCTGTATCAAAAAATGATGGCCGCCAAGAACTTTCAGTCCGGCATGCAGATGGTCCGGCAGTTGGAGTTCAGCCTGTTCGACTTCCGTATGCACAGGGAGTATGACCCTAAGCAGGGTGGCCGGATCTACCAGATACTGGCAGAAGTGCGCGACCAGGTAGCGGTACTGATTCCACCTGCCTTCAACCGCTTCGCCCACGGCTTCTCGCACATCTTTGCCGGCGGTTATGCGGCGGGTTACTACAGTTACAAATGGGCCGAGGTGTTATCGGCTGATGCCTTCTCGCTGTTTGAGGAGCAAGGCATCTTTGACCGAAAGACCGGTGAATCCTTTCTGCACAATGTACTGGAACAGGGGGGATCGAAGGATGCCATGGAGCTGTTTATCGCCTTCCGGGGACGGGAACCGCAGGTGGATGCACTGCTTCGACACAGTGGAATCAACTCATGACTGCCAACGGATTAAGGCGCTTGTTTGTAGCGCTTATTCTTGGCCTGCTGATCAACCCAGCCCAGGCCGCTCGCATCACGGACAAGCTGTTGGCCGGGCTCTACGAGTCACCTGATGCAGCCACTACACCCGCACGGGTCGTGCCCAGCGACACCCCGCTTGAGCGGCTTGAAAAACAGGGTGATTTTACCCGGGTCAGATTGGGAGACGGCACAGAGGGCTGGGTGGAGAGTCGCTTCATCACCGACGAGAAGCCCGCTCGAATTATGTTGCTGGAGCTGCAGGTCAAAAACAGTGGGCTGCAACAGAAACTCCGGGAGGCCAATAAAGAGCTGCAGGCATTGGGCCAGGCGACATCCGGGACGGCCAATCCCCTACCCGACCCGGAGATTGCTGAGCTGAAACGACAGCTGGCGGATGCCAAGGCAGAGATCGAGCTACTGAAACGGGAAGCACTCCCAGCGGCCTCTCCGCCACAGGAGGAGACGAGCGCCCTGAAACAACAGATCAGTGAGCTGCAGAAGGCACTGGATGAGGCAGAAAAGTCTGCACTAAAGGCTCGAGAACAACAGACTGAGGATGCTCGGCTGCTGGCGCTTCAACAGACCAACCAACAACTCCAGCAGCAGCTCGATCAGATTGCGAAGATTGTCGGCGCGGCCCACTCGACCGCAGAGGCAGCCCCCCTTTCAGCCGAATCGGCGGGTATTCGCCTCAATGCCTGGCACCTGCCGGTGTTGTTGCTCGCCCTGCTGTTTAGTTTTATCGGGGGCATTGCCTTTAAAAACTACCGCCTGGCAAAACGCTATGGCGGCTTCCGAATCTAATCCAGCAACCCGGATACCCCGACTATGAAATATTCGGATCTGCGCGACTTTATTCAGCAACTTGAGGCCCAGGGCGAGCTGCAACGTGTCTCTGTCGAGGTTGATCCCTACCTGGAGATCACTGAGATCTGTGATCGCACCCTACGAGCCGGTGGCCCCGCGCTCTTGTTTGAAAATGTCAAAGGCTCAGACTACCCGCTGCTCGGCAACCTGTTCGGCACCCCCCGCCGTGTTGCCCTCGGCATGGGGGAGGAGTCTGTCGAGGCGCTGCGGGAGGTTGGCAAACTTCTGGCCATGCTGAAAGAGCCGGAACCACCCAAGGGGATGAAGGATGCCTGGTCCAAGCTGCCGGTGTTCCGCAAGGTGCTGGATATGGCACCAAAAGAGATCAAGAATCCAGCCTGTCAGGCAACTGTTATCGAGCAGGACCGGGTCAATCTGGCCAAGCTACCGGTACAGACCTGTTGGCCAGGTGACGCCGGTCCCCTGATCACCTGGGGCCTTGTGGTCACCCGCGGTCCGGAAAAGAGCCGACAAAACCTGGGCATCTACCGGATGCAGGTGATCGGTAAAAACCGGGTCATCATGCGTTGGCTCTCCCACCGGGGCGGGGCACTCGATTTTCGTGACTGGCAACTGCGCCATCCCGGCGAACCGTTCCCAATCAGCGTGGCACTCGGTGCAGATCCTGCCACCATCCTGGCCGCCGTCACCCCGGTACCGGACAGCCTCTCGGAATACGCCTTTGCAGGACTGCTTCGGGGCAGCCGCACGGAAGTGGCACGCAGCCTGACCAATGACCTGCAGATCCCCGCATCTGCCGAATTCGTGCTGGAAGGTTATCTCTACCCCGATGACACGGCGCCAGAAGGGCCCTTTGGCGATCACACCGGGTACTACAATGAAGTGGACAGCTTCCCGGTCTTCACGATCGAAAGGATCACCCATCGCCGTGAGCCGATCTATCACAGCACCTATACCGGGCGGCCGCCGGATGAACCCGCTATCCTGGGAGTGGCACTGAACGAGGTGTTTGTACCCATCCTGCAGAAGCAGTTCCCGGAGATTGTCGACTTCTACCTGCCGCCCGAGGGCTGCTCCTATCGCATGGCAGTCGTATCAATGAAAAAACAGTACCCCGGTCACGCCAAACGGGTGATGTTGGGTATATGGTCTTTTCTACGGCAGTTCATGTACACCAAGTTTGTGATAGTCACGGATGATGATGTCAATGTACGGGACTGGAACGATGTGATCTGGGCCATGACTACCCGGATGGACCCGGCCAGGGACACCACGATGATCGAAAACACCCCGATCGACTACCTCGACTTCGCCTCTCCGGTATCGGGACTCGGCTCCAAAGTCGGTTTTGACGCCACTAATAAATGGCCCGGAGAGACACAACGTGAATGGGGGCAACCCATTACAATGGATGCTAAGGTTAAACAGCGAGTCGACGAAATCTGGCAAACCTTGGATATTCAGCTACCAGGTGATTGAACCGCCCCAGGGGTGTAAGGCTATAATTGCGTTCTACTGAAAAACAATAAATCAGGAGGAGTGAAGATGCGGACCATCATGTTGATGAATGCCAAAGGGGGCTGCGGAAAAACCACCATGGCGACCAATATCGCCACCTGGTTTGCCGATGAAGGTGCCACCGTCGCCCTGGCTGATTTTGATCCGCAGGGCTCCTCGCTGGACTGGCTGGATGCGCGCCGTGACTATGAAGGGATACCGGTCATTGAGGGCATCGATGGCATCCACGGTCCGGTAAAACCCGCCAAGGGAACAGACTATCTGATCATGGACGCCCCGGCCGGCACCCACGGTGCCGAGATCAATGCCATGCTGAAGCAGGTGCAATCCCTGATTATCCCCGTCTTACCGTCCCCCATCGACATGCGTGCCTGTCGACGTTTTCTCGAGGAGCTTTTAAGCAGTGGCCGGGTCTCAAAAAAGCAGACGCGCATCGCTATCGTCGCCAACCGGGCGCGGGAAAACACCCTGATCTACCGACAGCTGGAAGAGTACCTGGCCCATCTGGAAATTCCTTTCCTGACCCACCTGCGGGAGAGCCAGAACTATATCCGCGCCGCAGAGCGTGGCCTGGGCATCTTTGAGATGGCCCCCTCGCAGGTATGGCAGGATATCGAGCTGTGGGATCCCGTACTGGAGTGGTTGGAGAAAAAGTAGCGCTCAGTTTTCTGAACGGCAGGCCTGGAGGCCGCTCCGCAGATCTGGGTATGCCAGCGCAACACCCAGCTCCCGCTGCAGTTTGCTGCTGTCCAGACGCCGGGACTCCTGCAAGTAAGAGAGCATGCCCGAGGATAGCTGACTCCCAGCCGCTTGCAGAGAGATCTGTACAGGCCGGGGCAGTCCAGCCCAGTCGGCGACCTGATTGAAATAGTCGGTCATATTACCCGGTGTGCCATCGCTGACATTGTAGATCTCGCCATTCCCCCCCCGGGCCATAGCCGCCAGACAAACCTGCACCAGATCGGTGATATGAATACGATTGGTGTAGGGTGCCTCGGACTCTTTAACCATCGGCTCCTGGCGCTTTAGACGCGCCAGAGGGAGCTTGTCTGGTCCGTAGATACCCGCAACCCTCAGGATGATCAGTTCACCCCCTGTTGCCTGGCTCCAGGCCCTGAACTGCTGTTCGCCGTCCCAACGCCGTCTGGCCCGGTCAGCCACCGGGTGAACCGGGCGCTCTTCATCAACCCACTCACCATGACAGTCGCCATAGACACCGGTTGTACTGAGATAAACGATGCGCTTCGGGCTATTGGTACGATCAAGTACGCTTAACAGGTGTTTGATCCGGGTCTCTTCGACACCCGCCCTGGGGGGTGGCGCGAAATAGAACAGCTCAGCATCCTGCAGCTGTAAAGGTTGCCTGCCTGCCAGGTCAAGATCCCAGGACAGTGCAGGAATACCCGCCGCATTAAGCGCTTCAGCTGAGGCAGCACTCCGCACAACGCCACAGATGGAGTCACCGGTCTGAAGATAGTGTCTTGCGACCCTTTTTCCCAGATAGCCGCAGCCTATAATGAGTTTATGCGTCGTCATCTTTGTATTTCGCAGTAAAATAGTAGAGAATTTCAGGATACCCTAATGAAAGTTGAAGGAATTTTATGAGTTTTAATGTGACAGTTGAACCCAGTGGCCATACATTTACCACAGAAAGAGGAGAAAGCATCCTTGAGGCCGCAGACCGCCAGGGCGTGTCACTCCCTTATGGCTGCCGCAATGGGGCCTGTGGCAGCTGTGCCAGTATCCTGGTTTCCGGTACCGTAATCTATCTGGATGGTGACGAGGAGCTGGTCTGCGATAAACCAGAGGACTACTGTCTCACCTGCCAGGCTATCCCCAGCAGTGATATTACCATCAGGGCCCACGAGGTTGAGGATGAGGAGGATGAAGAGATTCGCACCCTGGTCTGTAGCGTGGAGCAGATGGACAAACTCTCCCATGATGTAATGCGGGTCTATCTGCGCCTGCCGGAGAACGAACGGCTCAAATACCTGGCGGGACAATATCTCGACTTTATCCTGGAAGATGGCCGCCGGCGCGCCTTCTCAATTGCCAACGCCCCCCATGATGACGAACTGATCGAACTGCATATTCGCCATGTACCTGGCGGAGAATTTACCGACTATGTATTCGATCAGATGCAGGTGGGTAACGAACAGAAGATCGCTGCCCCCATGGGTGGCTTCTTCCTGCGGGAAGATTCAAAACGACCCATGGTGTTCATGGCTGGCGGCACTGGCTTTGCGCCGCTCAAGGCCGTTATCGAGCACTGCTTCTATATTGCAGACAGACGACCCATTCATCTCTACTGGGGTGTCCGCAGCAAACAGGATCTCTATCTGGGTACATTGGCAGAGGCATGGGCCCGCGCCCATCCCCATCTCTCGTTCACACCGGTACTCTCTGAGCCGGATGCAGACTGGCAGGGTGAACGTGGCTTTGTACATGAGGCAGTGCTGCGGGATCACCCTGACATGAGTCCGTTTGATCTCTACATGAGTGGTCCACCGGTTATGATCTTCTCAGCCAGGGATGCCTTTGTAGAGGCGGGACTGGATGCCAATCGCATGTATTCTGATGTGTTCGAGTGGGCCCAGGACAACCCGAACAAGTAAATCGCTAAACAGAGCAGGGGCCATTCGGCCCCTGCTCCAGTAATACACACACTATCAACCCTGCTGTTTACTCACTACCTCAAGCTTGGGCTTCTCCTGCTCGGCTTCGCCCGCTTCCTGTTTCGCGGAAGGCAGTTTCAGCGACGCCGGTAGCTCCAGCACACCGTGGTGATCACTGTTCAGCTCCAATCCAGCCTTGAAGCAGGTCAGGGCCTTCTCTTTCTCATCCATCTTCTCCAGCAGTGCGCCCAGCGCCCGATAGGCCGCTGTACTGGGTTCGATACCGATACTGGCTTCCAGATAGGTTCTCGCCTTGCCCCACAGCTTATTGCGCAAACTGAGGCGGCCAAGGGTCAGCAGTAGCAGGGGATTTCGCGAGCGATCTTTCAACCAACCCTCCGCCACAGACAACTGGCGGGCGGAATCCTCGGCCGGGACCCGACCATAGAGCTCCACCAGATCGTCACTCCAGTGCCGGTTGATGGCATCACGCAGCAGGCGTTCCACCTGGGTATGCTCATCCCGGTTCATCAGATGATTAACATAAGTGGTGATCATCTCCTCTTTCGCGCGAATCGCTGAAGGGATACGATTCCAGACCGTCTGTAACTGGGTCAGATTCTCATCCTGAGCGGCTACTGTCAGCTGGTTGTGATAAACCCGCAGTTCCAGCACCAGCAACTCATCCGCCTCCACCACTTTGCGCTTCTTCAGTTCCGGCAACAGTTGTGCCATCTCCTGCCAATCATCCAGACGCTGATAGAGCTCTTTCAGGAGTTTGAGTACATGGGTGTGGCGCGGGGCAATCTCTTTCAGATGCTTAAGAGTCGCCAGGGCCTGTTCCAGCTGGGCATGGTCCAGCTGCAGTTCAGCCTGGGTCAGGCCAACCGCCACATCCGCTTCCGGCATACTCTCATGGGCCAGCTGTAGATAGTGATCCCGGCGGTCATGGGCATCCTGCTGCTGGGCAGAACGCGCGGCCGCCAGGTAATTCAACAGCGGCGTCTCGGATCGACCGGCAAAGCGAACCAGATCCTTTTCCGCCCGCTTCCAGTTACCCTCGGATAACTCGACCAACCCCAGAGTGAGCGCCTTACGCGCCCGCTTGGCACCCCGCTGTTCACGCCAATCATGGATCTTTTTCGGGGTCGCGCCAATGCGGGATAGGATGCGTAGCGTCAGGTAGAGCACGCCAAACATCAGCAGATTCATCAGCAGGAAAAAGGCCAGGCTGCCCTCTACCGTCCAGTCGCCATAACCCAGAAGGATGTAACCGTTGTCCTCTTTCACGGCCAGTGCAAGGAGAACAGAGGCCGCCAATCCAAGTAGAGCTAAGATCAGTACCTTCATTGGGCGCCCTCTTCTCCAGCCGCCTTCATACGCGCCTGCAGTGCTGTCAATGACTTGGAGATATCAGGCAGCTGCGGTCTGACATTCACCGTTGCCAGATCCGCTATCTCTTTCTGCACCGCCTGTGTGGCTACCGCATCCGCATCAAAAAAGTCACCGACCCAAACCGTCGCCTGTTTCAGACTGGTGGCAAACAGCTCCGGATCACCCTTGAGCAGCGCCAGTCGGGCCGCTTCCAGCTGTAGCTCCAGATTCTTGTAGACAAAAAACTGCTGTTCCGGGGCCAGCATGGCACTGACGGGTTTGTCGCGGTGACGAATTACCATCACTGACTTGAAGCCTTCCCAGCCATCTTTCAAAAGTGTCTGGACACTGCGCTCACCTTCAGAGGTCGACTCCTTGGCCTTCTCGGGTTCAGATGGTGAATACTCCAGGCCGACCATCTTGAGTCCCTTTACCTGTCCAATCAGCCCGGTGATCCTGGCTGAGAGCCCCACCCGGTCGAGCGGGCCCACCGATTTAAGAGTGGCAATTTCGCCCGCCAACACCTCACGCACCTCAATCAGGCCAGGGTCGCCGGTATCACGCAGCCGGCCATCCGCCGCCTCCAGTGCCGCGATCGCCGTGCGTACATCGCCCTCTAATCTCAGCCGATGATTGGCAACCCGCATCAGGTACTCCGCTTCTGCGGCCATCCAGGCGTTACTGCTACGACCCACTTTGCTGTAGACCGACTCCAGCGACTGTTTCATTTCGCTGGCCTGTTTGCTCAGGCGGTCTCGCTCGGCGGTCAGTTTCTGGTCCTGTGCGGCCAAGGCACTCTGCTGCGTGGCAATCTCGTCTTTCTGTCTCTCAAATGCCTTCTCAACAGTAGCAAGCTGGCTCTGTAGTTGCTGCTGCTGCTCTCCTGCCTTGCCCAGCGCCTGATTCATCTGCTGCAGCGAAGCCTGCAATCCACTCCAGTACTGGTATCCGTAGCCGAGAGTGCCGAAGACAAGAAGGATTGCAACGACGGCCATAATAAGGGGCAACTTTTGGCTATTCCCCGTCTGCTGTCTCTCCGGCGTCTCTTTGAGCGGTGTTGATTCAATGATCTCTGCGTCTTCAATCTGTGATTCAGCTTCCACTACCGCTGCATCATCGATTCCTGAATCCTTTGCGTCTTTATTGCTCATTCACTCTTCCGTCTTGCTTGATGTTGCAACCGGATATCCCGGCTGATTGAGATTAGCTAGGGGCATGCTCAGTCCTTTACGCCAGATAGCAGCACAGACGCTATCTGCACCTTATTTCTAGTCTAGCAAAGCATGCTGGCGACACATGGTCGCTATGCAACAAAATAACCTGTACGAGATAACTATACCACCAGTCATCCAAGAGCCCAGATCACAATTCCAGTACTTCAGGAACCGCCTAGTTTCGATTACTGGCCCAGAGGCAGATCGCTTGCAATAGATCCTGTTCGTCAGCGCCCGGTGCCAGAATAACCTGAGTACATCCCAGTTCACGGGCGTGCTGCCGCATCCGATCACTAACGACCACCAGCGGCGTCTGCTGCAGTAGTGGCTGACCCGCTTCACCCAGCATGGCAAAGAGATTGTCCAGCAGGATATTACTGGTGGCTGTGACTACATCCACATCATCGACCCAGCGATGGATCAGATTATCGGACTCTGTTGTTGGACAGGCGCGCTGATAAACCTCTGCATAGTCCACTACGGCACCTCGCTTGGAGAGCTCTTCACCAAGCAATTCACGCCCCCCATTACCCCGTAAAATCAGAATGCGTTTACCCTGGACATCCTTCAGCTCAGGTGTCTGTAGCAATCCCTCGCTGTCAAACGACTCTTCTGGAACCACATCTACCGGATAACCCGACTCAGCCAGGGTCTGCGCCGTTCGCTTGCCTACGGCAGCCAAGGCCAGGTCTTCGGGAAGTTGCTGGTCTGGTGCCAGCTTGATACCCCAAAGCACGGCATTGGGGCTGATAAAAATGGCGATATCGTAACTGGAGAGCTGTTCAAGCTGCCGCGTCACACTACCCGGATCATCTGGATCGAGTATTTCCACTGTCGGAAAACGGATGGGCAATCCATCCTTGGCGTCAATCAACTTACAAAGCGTGGTGGCCTGATGTGCAGCACGGGTAACCAGCACACCCACACCCGGCAGGCGGCACTCCACATTCGGAGAGAGAAAAGACATATCAGGACACTCAGTTTTCGTAGAGGTGTTTAAGTACTTGGTCGGCGCCTTGACCCAGCAGGTCCTCAGCCAGTGAGATACCCAGCGACTCAGCCTCAGATGCAGGGCCAGTAACCTCGGCTCGCATCACCCGGCTGCCATCCGGCTCACCGACCAGGCCCCGCATGAACAGCTTGTCATGGTTGAGAATGGCAAAGCCGGCGATGGGTACCTGGCATCCGCCCATGAGGCGGTTGTTCATGGCCCGTTCAGCGCTTACACAGCAGGCCGTTTCCTTATCATGAAGCGGCGCAATCAGGGCATTTACCCGCGCATCATCTGAGCGGCATTCGATGCCGATAGCGCCCTGTCCGATGGCGGGCAGACTCTGGTCGGTTTCCAGAAACACGGTAATGCGGTTTTGGAATCCGAGCCTTTTCAACCCAGCCGCGGCCAGAATAATAGCGTCAAACTCGCCTTCATCAAGTTTGCGCAGGCGGGTATTCACATTGCCACGTAGCGGGGCAATTTTCAGATCCGGCCTGCTATCCGCCAACTGGCACTGCCGCCTGAGACTGGAGGTTCCGACCACCGCCCCTTGCGGGAGTGCATCCAGGCTGTTGTAGGTATTGGAAACAAAGGCATCACGGGGATCCTCCCGCTCCATAATTACAGCTAGATGCAGCCCTTCCGGCAACTCGACAGGAACATCTTTCATGGAGTGAACGGCAATATCGGCGAGCCCTTCCAGCATGCCCTGCTCCAGCTCTTTGACGAATAATCCCTTGCCACCAATCTTTGCCAGTGGCGTATCCAGGATCTTATCCCCCTGGGTGCTCATCCCCACCAGTTCAATCTCCAGGCCGGGATGGGCCTGACGCAACAGGCTGGCTACATGCTCTGCCTGCCACATGGCAAGTGGTGATTTTCTCGTGGCTATTCGTAGAGGCTCGGACATCACTGTTTCTCGATTGAAAAGGGGGAATGCTATATTTTCTGGCTTGCGCAGGCAAATACCAACCTGTTTTTTCACCCGATTCTATTTTAGCCGCTTAATATAACTTAATCTTTCAAGTTTTTGATGGGATGGCCGATAGCCGTCACTTACCAGATAGCAACAACACTATGGGCGTCGACTTGATTAATAACGAACTTGCACTCATCTGTCCGGATCCAGTGATTGGGATCAACAGGGATGGCATCATCACTCTATTCAATCCCGCCGCAGAGCAGTTGCTGGGGTATAGCAGTCAGGAGATGGTGGGCAAATTCCATATCGCCCAGCTCTACCCATCGCCAGAATCGGCGCGTGAGATAAAACGCCTGATGTATCAGGATGATCAAGGTGAAAAGGGCCAGCTGATCAGTCACAAGACAAATCTGCTATCCAAAAACGGGGTATCCATCCCAATACAGCTCTCGGCTTGTGTAGTGGTGGAGCAGGGTGAAGAGATAGGCAGTGTAGGCTTCTTTCGTGACATGACTGAAAGACTGGCACTGGAACGATCCCTAAAACATATGTCAATCACTGACAGCCTCACCGGGCTATTCAACCAACGCCATTTTCATTCTGTTCTGGGCCAGGAGATTAAACGTTGCAAGCGCCATCAGCACCCACTAACGCTGGTATGCCTTGATATGGACCACTTCAAATCAGTTAATGACAAGTTGGGGCATGTCGAGGGAGACCACGCACTGCGCTTCATCGGGGAGGCAATCTGCTCGATTTTACGTCTTTCAGATTTCGGTTTTCGCTATGGCGGTGACGAATTCATGGTCCTATTGCCCGAGACTGCAAGCCAAAGTGCAGCCTCCTTTACTAACCGGCTGATTGACTACTTTGATAACAATATGCCAAGCACCCTGATTGACCTTGCCCGTGAATCAGAGGCTGTTGCGTTGAGTATTGGTATTGCCCAGTACAAGGACGACGAACCGGCCAATGTATTTGTCAAACGGGCTGACCTGGCGATGTACCAGGCTAAGAAACAGCCTGGAAACAGCACCGTTTTGGCAGAATAGTTATCAGATAACATTCTGCGTCGGCTCAGAGCTTTCCGCGGAGCAGTTTTCTCACCTCCGCCAGATGACGTCGACTTACCTCAAGCGCAGTATCGCTCCCGGAGAGTGATACCGTGCAGCCACCACCCGCAATTTTCTGCAGCCCAAGAAGGCGGTCCCTGGCAATCAGGGCATTTCGGTGAATGCGGATAAATCGCTCGTCATAGCGCTCTTCCAATGATCTGAGGGAGTCCTCGAGCAGTGCCTCTCCTCCGCTATGACACACCGTCACATACTTCTGATCAGCCTGGAAATAGATCACCTCGTTCAATGGAATACGCTGTAGCCCACCACGAAAACTGACGCTGATGTAGCCCGCATCCGGTTGTCCCTTTAGCGCCTGTAACGCCTGCAGCTGGGGGCGGTTGAGACTCGCCGCCTTCTCCAGCGCCTTCTCCAGCCTCCCCCTCCGAATCGGCTTCAGCAGATAATCAACGGCATCGCGCTCGAAAGCCGCCAGCGCATGTTCATCATAAGCCGTGACAAAGATCACCGCTGGTGGCGTAGGAAATTTGGCCAGCTCGGCCGCCGCCGCCAGGCCATCCTGACCAGGCATGCGGATATCCATCAGAACCAGATCCACATCCCCCCTCTTGCACCGGTCAACAGCGGCTGTCCCATTATCTGCCTCACCCACCACCCTACTGGGGGGACCTATCTCCTCTATCAGGCTCCTAAGGCGGGACCGGGCATGTGCCTCATCATCAACAATCAAAATCTTCATTGCGCTTTCCATGGATGGGGGAATACCACCCGAACCTGATGCTCTCCATCCACCTGACTGACGCTGAGTGACGCCTCTTCAGCAAAGAAGCCGCGCAACCGCTCACGGATATTATCCAGCGCCATGTGATTGCCCGAGCGACGCCCCTTGGCCCCATCCGACGGCAGCGTGTTACGGATACTGATGTTCACCCGTTTTCTCCGGTAGCGTCCTGTAATCTGGATTTCGCCTGGCTCTGTTGAGGGTTCAATTCCGTGATAGATGGCATTCTCCAGTAGCGGTTGCAGAATCAGCGCTGGCAGTTCAGCCTCCTCTGGCAGGTCGGCCAGATCCCAGGTGACCTGCAGCCTTTTACCCAGGCGCTGCCCTTCAATGCGCAGATAGCCCCGGCAAAGCTCCAGCTCCTCTTCCAGTGTCGACATGCGCTGGGCGCTGGAGAGTGAAGCGCGAAACAGATCAGACAGATCATAGACCACCTCTTCTGCCAGGGCTGGATTACTGCGGGTCAGACTGGCGATGGTGTTCATGCTGTTGAACAGAAAATGCGGGCGGATACGGGATTGAAGGGCCTGCAGATGGGCCTGGGATTCCGCCTCCACCTGCAGCCGCCAGCGATACTGGATAGAGAGGTAGTGCATCAGCAGGGCGGATACTATGGCGCAGATCACCAGACTCTTAAGGACAAAAGAGCTACCCGCAGGGATCTCCAACGTCCATAACGCCAGTAAGGCCACCACCAGTGTCACCAGCTGTAGCGTCGCCCAGGCGATCAGACCCGCTATCCAGGTCTTGAGATGGCTTATCCAGGGACGAATAAGGCAGATCATGGCGCTACCCACCAGGGCAATCCACTGAATGTAGAGTGAGCGCAGACTCAGTTCGCCAGCAAAGGCACTGAATGACTCGAGGGAGGCCAGGGTCAGTATCACTGCCAGCAATTCGGCCGAAATGACAACCCCAAACACCATGCGAATACTGCAGAAGTTGGGCAGATAAGAGGCACTCCCGCGTTCCGGTTCCCGTCTATTGGCTCCTTTCTGACCCATATCCCTCCAATGCAACTTAACGATCTGCCGAATCCTGATACAATTGCTCATTCGCCAGCCCGATTTACCCGCAACGCGGGCTAGCCTGTAATATCTTACACTCTACTATTAACGATCCATTGCTTCTTGGTTCTCAAGCAGGAAATTTATCACATGAGCGATAAAAAACTCTGGTCCGGCCGCTTCAGCGAGCCTACTGACGCCTTTGTCGAGGCCTTCACTGCATCGGTGGAGTTCGATCAGCGCCTCTACCGCTATGATATCCAGGGCTCCATTGCCCATGCCACCATGCTCGCCAAATCCGGCATTCTTACCGTAGCTGAGCGCGACGCCATCATCGGTGGCCTTGAGAACATTCGTGACCAGATTGAGTCCGGAAATTTCGAATGGTCGGTCGAGCTGGAAGATGTCCACATGAACGTGGAGTCCCACCTGACCAAGGCGATCGGTGATGCCGGCAAGAAACTGCATACCGGTCGATCACGCAATGATCAAGTCGCTACTGATGTGCGGCTCTATCTACGCGATGAAATCGAGTTGATCCGGGCCGAGATCCTGCGCCTGCAACACGCCCTGCTGGATACCGCCGAGCGTGAGGCGGATACCATCATGCCAGGTTTCACCCACCTGCAGACCGCTCAGCCGGTTACCTTTGGCCACCACTTGATGGCCTGGTTCGAGATGCTGGATCGTGACCGTGACCGTCTGGCTGACTGCAACAAGCGATTAAATGTGATGCCACTCGGGTCAGCCGCCCTGGCCGGCACCACCTATCCGATAGATCGTTACTACACCGCAGAGCTGCTGGGCTTCGACCGGCCCAGTGAAAATTCGCTGGATTCGGTGAGTGACCGGGATTTTGCCATCGAGTTCAGTGCCGCCGCTGCGCTGATCATGATGCACCTGTCACGTATGTCTGAGGAGCTGATTATCTGGTCTTCGGCCCAGTTCAACTTTATCAATCTCTCCGACAGCTTCTGTACCGGCTCTTCCATCATGCCGCAGAAGAAGAACCCCGATGTCCCGGAACTGGTGCGTGGCAAGACCGGCCGCATCTTCGGCCACCTGATCGGGCTACTCACCCTGATGAAAGGCCAGCCGCTGGCCTACAACAAGGATAATCAGGAGGACAAGGAGCCCCTGTTCGACACCGTGGATAATCTGAAAGGCTCGCTCAAGGTATTTGCCGATATGATTCCGGCCATCACCTGCAAGCATCAGAGTATGCGTGAGGCGACCATGAAGGGCTTTGCCACCGCCACCGATCTGGCTGATTACCTGGTACGTAAAGGCACCCCGTTCCGTGATGCCCATGAAGTGGTCGGCAAGGCTGTTGCACTCGGCGTGGCCAAGGAGTGCGATCTCTCTGACCTGAGCCTGGAAGAGCTACAGAGCTTCTCTGACCAGATCGGCGCTGATGTATTTGAGGTATTGACCCTGGAGGGTTCAGTGGCGGCCCGTAATCACATCGGTGGCACTGCCCCTGCCCAGGTTCGAGCCGCTATCGGGCGTGCACGTAAAAGGCTGGCTGTATAACACCGCGATACGTGCGGCAGACAATTGAACAGTCAACGTACACTATCCCACCCACAGCCTGTATAGTTACCCAGGCAACCAATCAGGAGGGCAATCCATGACACAACCCCAGCTGAACGAAAACAGCGCCGACTTGATCCTGCGAGAAGAGCGGGACGGCATCGCCTATCTCACACTGAACCGGCCCAACCAGTTCAATGCCCTCTCTGAAGAGCTGCTGGATGCACTGCAGAGTCAGCTGGATAGTATTGCAGAGAATAAGTCGATTCGGGTTGTAGTGCTGGCAGGAAATGGGCGCGCCTTCTGTGCCGGACATGACCTCAAACAGATGCGTAGCCAGAGCGAGCGGGACTATTTTCAGCAACTCTTTACCCGCTGTGGCAAGGTGATGACCCGTATCAGCAGCCTGCCCCAACCAGTCATTGCCCGGGTGCATGGCATCGCTACCGCGGCCGGTTGTCAGTTGGTGGCCTCCTGCGATCTCGCGATTGCCGAAGAGGGTGCACGGTTTGCTGTCTCAGGGATCAATGTCGGATTGTTCTGCGGTACCCCCAGTGTGCCGCTGTCACGCAATGTGGGCAGAAAACAGGCGATGGAGATGCTGTTGACCGGTGGTTTTATCTCCGCCCAGGAGGCCGCAGCTGAAGGCCTGATCAACCGTGCCGTACCCCTGGATCAGCTGGACAGCGAAGTACTTAAACTGGCCCAGGCCATCTGCAACAAATCCAGCGCCTCCATCGCGCTTGGCAAGGCGATGTACTACAAGCAACTGGAGATGGGAGTCGATCAGGCCTACCAGTATGCCAGTGAAGCGATGGCCGACAACATGATGTTCCGGGATGTGGGTGAAGGCATCGATGCCTTTACAGAGAAACGGCCACCCAACTGGGAAGACCGGTAAGCCGTTCATGTTTCGGCTGCACCCCCGTCTTGAGGCGGACACCCTGGCCATCTGCCAGCTGACGCTATGTGAAGTGCGGCTGATGGATGACCGGCGTTTCCCCTGGCTGATCCTGGTTCCCAGGCGGGTGCAGATAACCGAGCTGCACCAGCTCACGCCCAATGATCAACAGCTGCTGATGATTGAGAGCAGTCTGGCCTCCAGAGTGCTGGAGCTAAACTTCTCACTGGACAAGATCAACGTGGCGGCATTGGGCAATGTGGTTTCACAGCTTCATTGGCATGTGGTGGCCCGGCGAACAGATGATCCCTGCTGGCCCGGCCCTGTCTGGGGATGTGGAGAGCGCCAGCCCTACCAGGCGGACGCCAAGTCAGCGCTTATCACAACACTACAAAGCGGGTTTAACGATGTCTGATCAAACTGTAGACTCTCTGGACAAACTCAATCAGCGGCTCCTGAGTTTTGCCCAGGAACGGGACTGGGAGCAGTTTCACTCACCGAAAAACCTGGCCATGGCGCTGATTGCCGAGTGCGCCGAGCTGGTAGAGCATTTTCAGTGGCTGACCGAGGAACAAAGCCAGCAGCTTGCAGCGAATAAAAAGGAAGAGGTGGCCATGGAGCTGGCAGATATCCTGATCTATACAATTCGCACCGCAGAGCGGCTGGACATTGATCTGATCGCAGCTGCCAACCGTAAGATAGAGATCAATGAGTCACGCTATCCGACGCAAAAGGTCTACGGGGATGCCCGGAGGGCGGATGAGTACCCGGACGATCAGTCGTAATACCCTCTCAGCGAATCCAGCGTAAGAGTCGTTTTAGCCCCTTTTTTTTGCGCCGCTGCTGTTCCAGCCAACCCAGCTGTGCCTCCGCCTGACTCGCCACCAGAACCGCCTCCGGAACCCGCTCTCTGATCGCCTGAAACAGCATCAGGGTGATGCCTTTGCCTTGCCGGTGACTGACCCAGAGTAGATTCAACTTCAGATTCAGATCGGCGAATACAACGCTGTGGGCATATGTCTCAAATAACTGCTGTAATTCATCCAGCAGCTGCTGTCGTCGACCCTGTGGCCACTGTTTCAGGCCCGGTATCAACAGCATAAAATCATTCAGGCATCTCCCGGATGGGTCTGTAGTCGGCACCCGGTGCCAGAGCGGGCGCCCTGGAACCAGCTGTGCATCCTGATTAGTGATTCGAAGGGACATCGCTCACCTTCACCAATAAGCCACAAGTTGCAACTAACTATAGACTATTAAATTCCGTGAGATCTAAAGTTTGGCGCAATATGGACGAACTATAGAGTGTTGAGCATATAAAAAAATATCAGATCGGAGGATCTAAGTTGTGACTCAAACAAGTAGCAATATCTACCAGTGTCTGCAGACCAATCCCTGTGGTGTGCTGATTTTGGATCAGGCTGGCTGCATAAGCTGGCTGAATCCCGCTCTGGAGGCGATGCTGGCTTTGAAGTCAGATCAGCTGGTAGGTCAAAACAGAGAGAAGTTCCCTTTCACCACGCACAGAGGACTATTCAAAGGATCAGGTCTCATGCACCTGTTTGGACCGGGTGTTGAGCAGGAGCGCTGGCTGCTCTGCACGGTCGCTGAAAGCCAGGATCTTGATCCGACCATTCACACCCTGAAATATTTTCAGGATGTGACCGAGCAGGTACAGCTGCGCGAAGAGAACCAGCGACTGCAGAAGCAGGTTGAAGAGCTGGCCATCACCGATGAACTGACCGGTCTGGCCAACCGCCAATCGCTGACCAGGGCCCTGAATGCCCAGGTGGCACGCAGCCGACGCTATCAGAATCCACTGAGTCTGGCGGTCATCTCTCTGGTTGACAGTGAAACTGATGAACCACTGCCCAACGAGGCTATCCTGGCAATCAGCCGCTATCTGCGGGATCGGTTGCGCTGGGTTGACTTAATTGCGCGCTGGGATCACAACCAGTTCATCACCATTCTTCCTGAGACCTCGCTCCAGGATGGCAAGGAACTTATGGACAAGGTATTGGCGGAATTTGCCGATCTGAGCTGGCCTGAGCAATTTAATCCGGGCAATCTCTCCCTACAGTTTGGCCTCGCCGAATGGCATAAGGGGCAGGATGCGCGCCTGCTCATGAAACAGGCATTCGTCAACCTGTACGAGGGCGAGACCGAGGCTACGCCCTCCTGAGGGTAGACACTATGGCCGATGCAGTATCTTACAAAGACGGCATCGGCCGCCAGGAGCTCCGCACCATACGCCGGCGTTTTCTGGGACTGCATCGGGAACGCCTGCGCATTATCGGCCAAGAGCTGACGCCTAGCCAACAGGCGTTTCTGGACATCCTGCCGCTGCTATTCCATATCAATCACCCCACCCTACCTGGTTTTGCCGGTACTGACGCGCCCACAGGCATACCGGATTACACGCCCTCCCAGACTGCTCTACGCATCGCCCGCAAACTCAGCCGCAGTTTTGAGTATAAAAAAATCGCCCATCCACGCTTCGCTATCCATGCCCTCTATCTGATGGGGAGTATTGGCAGTATCGCACACACAAGTGGCAGTGATTTTGATATCTGGCTCTGCCACGACCCAAGACTGGGATCAGCCGCGCGCGAGTTGCTCAAGCTCAAAGCGAAAAAAATCGAGGCCTGGGGTAGTGAGTTTAATCTGGAGGTACATTTTTTCATCATGGACGTGGATGCCTTCCGCAGTGGCAAACTGGATGACCTCTCCCATGAGAGCAGTGGCACTACCCAGCCACACCTTTTGCTGGAGGAGTTCTATCGTACCGGCGTACTGCTGGCAGGACGTTATCCCATCTGGTGGATGGTGCCACCTGAAGAGGAGCACAACTACACCCAGTATGTTCAGATGTTGCTTGAGAAACGCTTTATCGACCCAATGGACTGCCTGGACTTCGGCAGTCTGGAGTCGATCCCGGTGGAGGAGTTTATCGGCGCCGCACACTGGCAACTGTTCAAAGGCATTGAATCCCCCTATAAGACCATTCTCAAGCTCTTTCTGACCGAGGCCTACGCCCGCGACTATCCGGACATCCGCTGGCTCTGCCAGGAGGCCAAAACCGCCATCTATAATGGTGATCTGGATCTGCAAAAACTGGATGCCTATGTGCTGATGTATCAGCGCGTCGAACAGTACCTGTTAGAACGGCACGAGAAGGATCGCCTGGAGCTTGCGAGGCGCTGCCTCTATTTCAAAGCCGAGCAGTCCCTCAGTCTGGACCAGCCACGGCTGCGCGACAACCGTAAACGGGAGATTCTGCAGGAGATGACCCATCAATGGGGTTGGCGACGCGGCAAGCTGGTGAATCTGGATTCACGCCATAGCTGGAAGATTGATCAGGTGATGGATGAGCGTAATCACCTGGTACGGGAGTTGAGTGACAGTTATCGCTTACTGACCGATTTTGCCCGGGAGTATGTCTCCACCAATGCCATCGATCCGGAAGAGATCAGCCTGTTGGGTCGCAAACTCTACTCTGCGTTGGAAAAGCGGCCGGGCAAGATCGACTGCATCAACCCGGGCATCACACGCAGCCTGTTTGAAGAGCGAATCTCGCTCTATTACACCCAGACCCAGGGCAATCAGTATGCCTGGTCACTCTACCTGGGCGATGTCAACGAAAAGGTATCCCGGGTCACCAGCCCGCTGAAGACCACCGCCAGCCTGACCGAAGTGCTGGCTTGGTGCCACCTGAACCGGCTGATCAATCTGAACACGATCATAACCCTCTATCCCAAAGATAACCCGGTTCGCCAGGAGGAGTTGAGCGCCATACTCAGCACACTGTATTCACTCTATCCGCACCAGAATATCGAACCGGTACCGATGAAGCGCCTGAAGCGCCCACCCTACGCTCTCTCCTGCACCCTGTTTATCAACACCGGCATCGATCCGATGGGACACCTGGCAAAACTGGGCAAGCAGCTGACCACAGATCGCTGTGACCCCCTCAGCTTTGGTTCAGCCCACAGCTCCCTGGTTGAGACCGTTGAACAGCTGATTACCACCAGCTGGGGTGAGTCACTGGTTACACAACACAAGGGGACCGCTGGACTGCTCAACGCACTGTGTCATTTTCTCCGCATGAGCCTCTCAGAGGGAAGCCAGAAAAAGCCGCCGCTGGTTTCAGCCCACAGCTTTGCCTCTGTACGCGGCAGCAGCACAGCCAAGCGAGTTGAGAATCTGTTCAATGATATTGCCAGCCGTTTTTTAAGCTGCCCAGGCGGGCTTGATAGCCGTTACCTGCTACAGATAGATGATGACTTTTATCTGATACATCACCAGAACGACAAATTCTCCTACTTCCCCCTGTCGAGTGAAGAGGAAGTGATGGATACCCTGTCAGAACCACAACACACCTATCGACAGACCCACATCGACAACCTGACACTGGCTGCAACCCCATTGCCCTGCATCATGCAGCTCAATCGCGCTGGTGTGGTTCAGGTGTTCTACAGCACACGGGCAGGCAAAACAGAGCTCTATATATTGGATGAACAGGGCTCCCTGTATCACCAGCAGATGCACGAAGCCGATGAACATTATCTTCTGGTTCAGCAGCAGCGTTTCTTGAAGGGTTTGCAGCTATTACGCAGTCTCCACAGCGAGCAAACCAGCCACCGCTTTCTGCTGGATGCACCTGAGTTTTACCAGCTGCAGAGCGACCGTGATGGGCAATTCAGTGCCGAGCCACGTACGCCACCCCGTCATCGATTGCCCGACAGTTACATGGAGTTGCGCCTGATCAGTGAAGGTCTGGATCTGAGTCAATCACCTCACCTGTTGGTTTGCGGGGAGAAGGAGTTCAGCTCACTGGAGTATGGTCCAGCTATCTATAGTGCCGTGGCACAGCATCTGCTGAATCAGCGTATCGGGCAGAAGGCCTATCCTATTTACCTTACCGGACTGGAGCTGTCCGGGATTGACTCTGATGAGATCAACACCACGATACAAATGCTCAAATTCAAAAAGCGCCTGGAAGGCCGACTGAACCAGGCGCTCCTCAAGCTCAATCGCGGATAGCTTCAATAGGGCATTGGGTTTGACCCCTCTCAGGGTTACAATGCCTGCAATTGAATTATTTTGGAGCAACTATCCATGTTCTGCTGGTCTCGCTACCTTCTCTGGCTCGTCATCCTGGTCCTTGGAACAAGCAGCATGCTCTCCGCATGTGGGCAAAAAGGCCCACTTTATCTACCTGATCCCGCCGCCGAGCAGCAGGAAAAGGCAAAGGATAAATAGACACCCTATGCGATATGCATTCACCAAGATGCATGGCCTCGGCAATGACTTTGTTGTACTGGATGCCTTTACCCAACCCCTGCAACTCAGCACTGCCCAGTTCCGCTTTTTAGGGGATCGCCATTTTGGGGTTGGCTGTGACCAGATCCTGCTGGTGGAACCCCCCACCCGACCAGACACCGATTTCAACTATCGCATATTCAACGCAGATGGTGATGAAGTAGAACAGTGTGGCAATGGTGCCCGCTGCTTTGCCCGTTATATTCATGAGAAGGGCCTCTCCGATAAATCTGAAATTACCGTTGGAACCAACGCCGGCATCATCAAACTGTTACTTGAGGCCGATGGTCAGGTCCGGGTCAACATGGGGCGTCCGGTTCTGAATCCGGCTGACATTCCGTTCATCGCCGATCAGCAGGCGGCGGAGTATCGGGTTGAGGTGGCGGGTGAAAACATCAAATTGGGCTGCGTATCAATGGGCAACCCCCACGCCGTGATGGTAGTGAAAAATACAGAAACAGCACCGGTTGAAACGATTGGCCAGGCCCTGCAACAGCACCCCCGATTTCCGCAGCGGGTCAACGTGGGCTTCATGCAGATCCTCTCCCCTGACGCGATCCGCCTGCGGGTCTATGAACGGGGGGTAGGCGAGACCCTGGCCTGTGGTACCGGGGCTTGCGCTGCGGTCGTCTCCGGCCAGCTTCGCGGACTGCTTAACAAAAGGGTCAAGGTCAGCTTGCCCGGTGGTGAGCTTATGATAGAGTGGCCAGACAACAGCGCGCCAGTACTCATGTACGGTCCGGCGACAACGGTTTTTGAAGGAAGCATCGAGCTATGAGTCTACAATCTGAACGCACACCAGACTATCCGGAAACGGAACAGGCGCTGATCGATTATCTGATCAAAAACCCCGATTTTTTTCAGCGCAACCCCGATGTACTTTGCAAGCTTGAGTTACCACATACCAATGGTGATGTGGTCTCTCTGATTGAACGCCAGGTAGTCGCACTGCGCGAGCAGGCCGAACAGAATCATCGCAAGCTGGAAGAGTTTGTTGCCATCGCCAGAGAGAATGAACTACTGAATGATCGCCTGCACCACCTCACCGTCAAACTGATTGAGTGTTGCGATTTTGATGAAGTGATCAATACCCTGCAGGATCTGCTACATGATGATTTCCGGGCAGAAGCGGTGGAGCTGCATCTCTACTCCAACAGTGAAGCCGATTCCTCAACCAATCCTGATCTGGATGGCTTCCGTGAGTTTCTCGACGGCAATAAACCCCGTTGTGGACGCTTCCCAACGAAACAGCTGAAATACCTGTTTGGCCCGCAAGCCGATGACATCACCTCAACCGCCCTGATTCCCATCTCTGGTGAGGGCCTGCTGGGCATTCTGGCGATTGGCAGCCACAGCGAGCACCGTTTCCACCCAGGCATGGGGACTGACTACCTGATCCGCCTGGGAGAGATTGTCAGCAAGACACTGGAGGTGGTTTCGGAACCCGGCCTCTGATGCAAACCACTGATCCACTACAGCAGGATCTGGAAGCATTCTGCCTCTATCTGCGCCACGAAAGACGACTCTCCCACCATACCCTGACCAATTACCAGCGCGATCTTGAACGGGTCGCAGAGTGGTGTCAAAAGCAGCCAATTGACAGCTGGAATAATCTCACGCCCCAACACACCCGTGCCTTTATCGCACAGCGACACCGGCAGGGTATCTCCGGAAAAAGCCTGCAGAGGGAACTCTCCGCCCTGCGTTCACTGTTTCGCTATCTGATGCGCGAGGGCAAAGCGGACAGCAACCCGGTCAACGGCATAAGGGCACCAAAATCAGACAAGCACCTGCCCGATACCCTGGATGCCGACCTGCTCGGAAACCTTCTGAATGCCAAACCAGCCAATGCCCTGGAGCAGCGCGATCTGGCCATGATGGAACTGCTCTACTCCAGCGGATTGCGTCTGGCAGAACTGGTTTCCATTGACCTTCATGATATCGATACCAGTGATGCCACCCTGGAGGTGGTCGGTAAGGGAGCCAAGAGCCGTAGAGTGCCGGTGGGTAGCAAGGCACTGGCAGCGATTGCGGCCTGGAAGCAGGTACGGGACAACTTAGCCAAACCGGATGAAACGGCCCTTTTTGTTAGTCAGCACGGCACCCGACTGCAGCCCCGCTCCATCCAGCAACGACTAAAACAGTGGGCGCTGAAACAGGGGGTTAATCGTAACTTGCATCCACATCTGTTTCGACACTCCTTTGCCAGTCACCTGCTGGAGTCATCCAGCGATCTGCGAGCCGTGCAAGAGCTGCTCGGCCATGCTGATATCAGCACCACCCAGATCTACACCCATCTGGATTTTCAGCATCTGGCCCAAGTCTATGACAGCGCTCATCCACGGGCCCGAAAAAAGAAATGATGCAGTCAAAACAGCTCCTTCGAATTAACGGATTATCTGTGTGACGACCCTATACGAAGAGGCCAAGCGCTGCTTTCTGATCGCAGATCCGGATGAGAAACTGGACGCCACACTTAGCGTGGTGGCAGATTGGGATGCAGGAAACCTTTCACTGGAGGGCGATGATGAGCCTATCGCTTTCGCTGTTCCTGGGCGTCTTGATCGTCCCATTCTGGTAGCACCCCAGCAGGTGAGCAAGCGCGGCTTTGGCTCTGTCGCCAAACGCGCCTCCCTTATCCATTCGCTGGCCCATATCGAACTAACGGCGGTTAATCTGGCCTGGGATACGATCTACCGGTTTCGCGGTATGCCCCGCGACTATTATGCCGACTGGGTGAAATGTGCCGGCGAGGAGAGCAAGCACTTTTTCGCCCTGCGTGATCAGCTGCGGGCAATGGGGTTTGACTATGGCGATTTCACTGCCCACGATGAGCTGTGGGGCAGTGCCGTGGAGACGGGGCATGATCTGATGGATCGTATGGGCATCGTGCATCGGGTGTTTGAAGCGCGGGCACTGGATGTGGTGCCACAGACCCGGGCAAAATTTCTGGAGCTGGGTGACAGTAAAACGGCCTCCATCCTGACCATGATTGCCAATGAAGAGATCGGCCATGTCAGTGCCGGTACGCGCTGGTTCCGTTACCGATGCGAACAGGAGGGGCTGGAACCAGACGCCACTTTCTTCCAGCTGTTGCAGCAGTATCTGGGTAATTTCCCAAAGGGCCCGTTTAATCGGGATGCCAGACTGCAGTGCGGCTTCAGTGAAAACGAACTGGCCCGCCTGGAATCAGAAGATGCCGCCTTTCGCCAGAAGCGCCACACCCAATAACTATTGTGGGTTGTAGATCTTCTCAAAGAAGACCCGGTACTCCTGCGGCACCGGCTGGCTCTTTAGTTTATCTGCATCAATGCAGGTAGTAGTGGTGCGGGCATCCACACAGAGCCGGTCATCCACAACAATGTTGTAACGCAAGCCCAGCGAACTGCGGCCCAGCTTGAAACAGGAGACGCGGATCTCGGGTCGCTCTCCAAAGCGCAACGGCTGCAGGAAATCCACCTCTGTATGGACCATCGGGAAGGCGATGCGCAGATCCTGGATCAGATAGAAATAACGCACCCCGATATACTCTTCCCAAAGATCCTCAAAGGCCTCATGGATAAAGTTATGAATGCGGGGGAAATAGGCAATTCCGGCCGGATCCACATGGCTGAACCGCACCAGTCGCCGGGTGACGAACACCAAACCTTCACCCTCGCCTACCGGTCGAATCTGTAATGCATCTGCTCTTTTGGTCATATTATCTAGTTACGTTGTTAGGTCGAACATCAGATGGAATAGCGCTACTCAAAGTTTAGCGGCTGATCCTGCATAAGCTGGAGCTTGCACCAACACGCTACTCCTTGACGTGGCCCAACAGCTGACTGCGCAGCATCTTCGGCAGACCGGTAATACTCAGGGTATCGGTATCGGCCTGATAATGGATACGCTTATTCAGCTGATAGGAGGAGAAACTGATCGCCAGATCTTTTTCCCTGCCGGCAAATTTTACATAGCGCTGCAGACTCTTCCTGTCCAGCAATAGCTTACTGTTACCACTGGGCAGATTATCCGCCAGATAACTGGAGAAGATGGAGGGATCAACTCCCTCTACCACCTTGGCGAGACCTGTAATCTCTACCGGCTCATCCTGCAGATCCTGTTCCATGCAGTAGGAGACCACCTGATTGCGATAGGCATTCACCTGCTCTTCGGGAAGCTTCTGGCTAAACAGTTCGATGCGCTCGAGAAAATCCCGGGTCACGGCGGCCTTGTCGATCCCTTCACTGAATCCGGCCAGTTGCTCCAGCAGCGTCGCCCCACCCTTGCCGGCACGGGAGGCGGTCAACGAGAGATAGGCACCCCCCTCATCACTACGCCACTGGGTCAGATCAACCTTGATCGCCATCAGTGACGCCCCCATATCGAGCGTCAGGACCGGCTCTACTTCCTGTTGCTCATTAATCCGTGTGGCAATACGCTGATTGACAATAAACAGATAGAGCGCCTGCTGATCAAACTGCTGTTCCTGAAACAGCACCAGGTGGCCTCGCAGCTCTATCTCCTGATCTTTGAGCAGGCACAGCAGCTGATTGGCGACCTGCTCGCTAAACTCGACAAAACTGATTTTTTCCTGCAACAGCCCTTCCAACCCATCGGCCAGCCCGGCAGATTCACCCTCGGAAAACTGGCCATGCTGGCGATTTACCCGACTCAGATAGGCCCGTTTCAGATCCATCGCCAAGGTCTCGGTCAGGTCATCCACAGCCAGTTCAGATTCGCGCCGATGCACAGCAGGGTCTGCCTGCTCATTCAGATGAAAATGGTGGGTTATGAAGTGGGTAATCGCCATCTAATACTCCGCGCGCATCGATTGAATCCAAATTGGATCACGCGCGGATTATACCGATATTTTCCCCGGCATCAGGCCTTCCCTTGAAATTCCAGGTTATTCTCCCCATCTTGGATCAGTTAGAATAGACGACTATTTATCTACAAGGGGTGAGCCGTGGAGCCGATCAGGGGCACAACAATTTTATCAATCCGCCGTAATGGTAAGGTCGTGATCGGTGGAGACGGCCAGGTCTCTATGGGCAATACCGTAATGAAGGGCAATGCCCGCAAGGTGCGCCGGCTCTACAAAAACCAGGTACTGGCCGGTTTTGCCGGTGCCACGGCCGATGCCTTCACCCTGTTTGAGCGTTTTGAGGCAAAACTTGAAAAGCACCATGGCCATCTGATGCGGGCCGCTGTGGAACTTGCCAAAGACTGGCGCACCGACCGCACCCTGCGCAAACTGGAGGCACTGCTGCTGGTCGCCGATAAAACCGCCTCACTGATGATCACCGGACTGGGTGATGTCATTGAGCCTGAAGAGGACCTGATGGCCATCGGCTCCGGTGGCCCGTTTGCCCAGGCAGCGGCACGCGCCCTGCTGCATAATACCGATCTCAGTGCCCGGGAGATCGTTGAAAAAGGTCTCGGCATTGCCGCCGATATCTGTGTATTCACCAACCATAACATCGTCATCGAAGAACTCGACGCGGAAAGCTGAATCCCAAAACCATGCCTGAATTTACCCCCCAACAGATCGTCCAGGAGCTGGACAAACACATCATCGGCCAAGCGGCCGCCAAGCGCTCTGTAGCTATAGCCCTGCGCAATCGCTGGCGTCGTAGTCAGGTTGATCCTGAACTGCGCAATGAGATCACCCCCAAGAACATCCTGATGATCGGGCCAACCGGTGTCGGCAAGACCGAGATCGCACGACGTCTGGCCAAGCTGGCCAACGCCCCCTTCATCAAGATCGAGGCCACCAAGTTCACCGAGGTCGGTTATGTGGGTCGGGATGTCGACTCCATTATCCGCGACCTGGCAGACTCTGCCATGAAGATGGTGCGGGAACAGGCTATGGAGAAGGTCAAGGATCAGGCCGCCGATGCGGCTGAAGAGCGCGTTCTGGATGTCCTGCTGCCCCGCCCTACTACCTGGGAGGCCGATAGCAACAGTTCAGAGGGATCTACCACCCGCAACAAGTTCCGGGTCAAGATTCGCAATGGCGAGATGGACGACAAAGAGATCGAGATCGAGGTATCCGGTGCCAGCCTGGGCGTCGAGATCATGGCCCCCCCGGGTATGGAGGAGATGACCAGCCAACTGCAGGGTCTGTTCCAAAACATGGGCGGCGGTAAGACTCGCAAGCGCAAGATGCGCATTAAGGATGCCCTACGCATCCTGCAGGATGAAGAGGCGGCCAAACTGGTCAATGATGAAGACCTGAAACTCACTGCACTGGAGAAGGTCGAGCAGCAGGGTATTGTGTTCCTGGATGAGCTCGACAAAGTCGCAACCCGTTCCGAACATGGTGGCCCCGATGTCTCCCGTCAGGGCGTTCAGCGCGACCTGCTGCCACTGGTGGAAGGGTGTACAGTCTCCACCAAACAGGGCATGGTGCGCACAGACCATATTCTGTTCATCGCCTCAGGCGCCTTCCATCTGGCCAAGCCGTCTGACCTGATTCCCGAGCTGCAGGGTCGCCTGCCGATCCGCGTCGAGCTGGATGCCCTGAGTACCGAGGATTTTATTCGCATCCTGACGGAACCGGACGCCTCCCTTACTGAGCAGTATATCGCCCTGCTGGCAACGGAAGGGGTCACCCTCTCCTTCACCGATGACGGCATTCGCAGGATTGCTGAAGTGGCCTGGCAGGTGAATGAGGGCACAGAAAATATTGGTGCCCGACGCCTGCATACAGTAATGGAGCGACTCCTTGAAGGGATCTCCTTTACTGCAACCGAAGTCCCTGGAAGCCACGTCATTGTTGATGCGGCTTATGTTGACAACAACCTCTCCGAACTGGCCTCGGATGAGGATCTGAGCCGGTTTATTCTTTAAACACGGCACTCATTGTCTGGAGTAGATGACATGTCCAAGTATGTACCCAAAGAGTTGAATCTCCATCAGCACTCCCGTGTGCTTGATATCACCTTTGATGATGGCGCTAAATTCACACTTCCATGTGAATATCTGCGGGTCTTCTCCCCTTCGGCAGAGGTCATGGGCCATGGTCCTGGCCAGGAGGTGCTGCAGATTGGTAAAGAGGATGTAAACATCGCCCAGATCACCCCGGTCGGAAATTATGCCGTTGCCTTCCATTTTGACGATGAGCACAATACCGGCATTTACTCTTGGGAATATCTCTACAGCCTTGGGGTAAATTACGAGCAGAACTGGCAGAGCTACCTGCAACGCCTGGAAGCCGCTGGCCATAAACGCAAGGCCGACAACTAAGTGGTTAGTTCCTGAATAGGTCAAAAACCGATACAATTAAAGTAATCGGTAATATTGCCATCATCAGCAATCTGTTCAAGGCAGCAACATGACGGATAACAAATCCACACATTTTGGTTTTGAGACCATCGACGCCCAGGAAAAAGCGGGGCGGGTGAAGGCCGTTTTTGACTCTGTTGCCACCCGCTACGACCTGATGAATGACCTGATGTCTTTCGGCATCCACCGGATCTGGAAACGCTTTGCTGTTGAACTGGCGGGTATTCGCCGGGGTCAGCAGATCCTTGATCTCGCCTCCGGCACCGGGGATCTCGCCGCGCGCTTTGCTGGATTGGTGGGGCCCGACGGCCTGGTAGTCATGACCGATATCAATGCCGCCATGCTCAACCAGGGTCGCATCCGCATGGCCGACGAAGGGCTGGTGGGCAACCTCGCCTACACCCAGGTCAACGCCGAACAGATCCCCTTCCCCGACAACAGTTTCGACTGCATCACCATCGCCTTTGGTCTGCGTAATGTTACTGATAAACAGCAGGCGCTGAACGAGATGTGTCGGGTGCTGAAACCTGGCGGACGCGTCCTGGTACTGGAGTTCTCCCACCCTCAGGGCAAGCCGTTGAAGACGGTCTACGACCTCTATTCATTCAAACTACTGCCGAAGATTGGCAAGGTGGTGGCCAATGATGAGGAGAGCTATCGCTATCTGGCTGAGTCCATCCGCATGCACCCGGATCAGGAGACCCTGAAAGGGATGATGGAGCAGGCCGGTCTGGAGCGCTGCGATTATCATAATCTGACAGGCGGTATCGTCGCTGTTCACCGCGGTTTCAAACTGTAACCTCAGGGGTTCTGACAATGAGCCTATCCGCTGTTGCAGTCGCTGGCCTCGAACAGGCCTTTAACCAGTATCTCAATCTGGATTCCAAAGCCCGCTCACAGATGGCCAGTCTGCATGGCAAGGTGATCGCCTTTGAGCTGGCCGGTCTTGGCCAGACCCTCTACCTGATCCCCGGTCCGGCCGGTGTGCAGCTGTTCTCCCGCTGTGAAGATGAGCCGGACTGTACCCTGCGGGGAACCCCTCTGGCCCTGGCCCGCATGGGCAACCAGCAGACCAGCTCTGACCAACTCTTCTCCGGTGATGTGGTGATCGCGGGAGATACCGAACTGGCACACCGCTTTGGCAAGATACTGGGTGGCATGAGCATCGATTGGGAGGCCAAGCTCGCCAGCTATACCGGCACGCTGGTAGCCGACGATATTGTTGGCGTGGTAAAGGATATTGCCGGGTGGGGACGACGCTCTCTTGATACCCTCAAACTGGACTTCAAGGAGCTATTGCAGCAGGAGATCCAGATACTTCCAGAGCGGGAAGAGATTGAACAGTTTCTTGCAGAAGTCGACCAGACCCGGGATGACGTTGAGCGACTCCAGGCCCGCACCGCACTGCTACAGGAAAAATTTAACAACAAAAAGCGAGGCGCTACCCAGTGATCCGTCCCAAAGAGGCCCTGCGTCTCCTGCATATCAACTGGGTACTGCTGCGTCATGGTCTGGATGAGGTGATCCTCGCCACCCACCTGTTTCGCCCGGTGCGTTTCCTGCTCTACCTCTCGCCCTTCTACTGGTTGCGCCGGCACAAGTTACCGCCCTATCCGGTGCGGATGCGTCAGGCACTGGAAGATCTCGGGCCGATCTTTATCAAGTTTGGTCAGATACTCTCGACCCGCCGGGATCTGCTGCCGGATGACATCGCTGATGAGCTGGCCAAGCTGCAGGATGCCGTTCCCCCCTTCTCGGGCCAGAAGGCCCGAAAAATCATTGAACAGGCATTTGGTCACCCGATTGAGGATGTCCTCAACTCGTTTGACGAGAAACCGCTGGCCTCCGCCTCCATCGCCCAGGTTCATACCGCTGAGCTGAAGGACGGCAAGCAGGTGGTTGTGAAGGTCCTCCGGCCGGATATCGAACGGGTCATTCGTCGGGATGTCGGACTGCTCTATATCATCGCCGGACTGGCCGATCGCTACTGGAAAGATGGCAGACGGCTGCGTCCGGTAGAGGTGGTAAGGGATTACGAAAAGACCATCCTGGACGAGCTGGACATGCAGCGGGAGGCCGCCAATGCCGCCCAGCTGCGCCGCAACTGGGAAGGCAGTGATATCCTCTTTGTGCCTGAGATCTACTGGGATTACACCCGCACCAATGTTCTGGTCATGGAGCGTATCCACGGCATCCCGGTCGGTAACATAGCGGCACTCAAGGCTGCTGGAATCAGCATGGAACAGCTGGGCACCCAGGGGGTCGAAATCTTCTTCACCCAGGTATTCCGCGACAACTTCTTCCATGCCGATATGCATCCCGGCAATATCTTTGTCGAACCTAGTGGTCGCTATATCGCCGTCGACTTCGGCATCGTAGGCTCACTGACCACCGAGGATCAGCGCTATCTGGCGGAGAACTTGCTGGCCTTCTTCAACCGCGACTATTACCGAGTGGCAGAACTGCATGTGGAGTCTGGCTGGGTACCCAAAGGCACCCGGGTGGAAGAGTTTGAATCCGCCATTCGCTCGGTCTGTGAACCGATCTTCAACAAACCGCTGAGTGAGATCTCCTTCGGCCACTTCCTGCTGAACCTGTTCCAGACGGCGCGACGCTTTGACATGGAAGTGCAACCGCAGCTGGTGCTACTGCAAAAGACCCTGCTCTATATCGAAGGGCTGGGCCGGCAGCTCTATCCCGAGCTGGATCTCTGGGCCACCGCTAAGCCCTATCTGGAGCGCTGGATGAAAGATCAGGTAGGCCCAAAAGCGTTCACCCGCAAGCTGAAAAAGAACCTGCCGCAGATGACCGAGTACGCGGCCGATATGCCGATCCTGCTGCACAAGGTGCTGGTTGATGCTGCTGAAGGACGGTTGGAACTGAACTGGAAATCTGAAGAGCTGGAAAAACTTCGGGCGGATTCTAAAATGCACCAACGCAATCTGATTGGCGCCATCAGTGGCGGCACCCTGTTGATCACTGGCACACTCACCCTGCTGCTTGGTCCCGGGCAACTGCTCTCTGCTACCGCTGTCACCACCGCAGGGCTGGGACTCTCCGCCGTAGGTGGCCTGACCCTGCTCCGCTCCTGGCTGAAGGGCTAGAATAAAAAAGCTCGGTAGGGTGGGTAAGATGTTGTGCCCACCCTACATGGATTGAATAATACATCCAAAACTTTCACCCACCTCATCTACCCGCCCTATTCATCTGCCTTAAGATTGACCACGCCATCCAACCCAATAACAGCGTAGCCAGTATCAGCACGCCCCAGAGTGACCACTCTTTCCAGTCATAGCTGCGTTCAACGCTCAAGGCCGTTGAGCCACCCAACTCTAGAGGCTCACCCACGACAATGGATTCACTCACCAGTTGCTCCTGCTCTAGAGCGGTAAACCCATTTAAAAGCGACGTTCCCTGACTCGGCTTTGCCCGCACACTGCCGTAGGCTAGCAGAAACGGCCCCTCTCCCCGGGCCGCAAACTGTAACTGATGGGGTAGCCAGTTTATCTGGATGGTGGGCAGTGCCTCACCCAGACCACCACCGGTCTCATCCACGATCAATTTCCAGTAACGGTCACTGGTCCGATTGAGTACCAACTTGGTCTGCTCAAAGGGTGTCTCGTTCACCATCAGCCGAAAAACCCGGCCACTGCTGCGAGAGATCCAGGCCGCCTTTTCAGTCGGGCGCGAATAGAGCGTAGCCCGCACAATGGTATTCCGCTCACCAGGTATCAGATCCATTCCGGTTACAGGCAGACGCCCGGGCATCTCAAACAGATATTCACCAGGTTGTTCGCCACGTTTCACCGTTGTGATGTTTAGCACTGATTGCGGCTGGGCCACGGAACGACCGCTGATCATGGCGTCAACTGACACCAGCTCAACCGGCAATTCCCCATCTGTCCGGGTCAGGCGGATATAACGGGCAGCCTTTATCGGCAGATCAATTTCACGCCTGACCAGCCGTTCCCCTGCAAAACCGAGATCAGCCATCACCGCCGGTATATCAAGGGGACGCCATCGGCTCAGATCATCACTCTGCTCCAATCTAAGTTGATGAATAAACCCCTTGGATTGGGCTGGCCACTGCAACTTCAGTGACTGAATCTTGGGGCGTTTCTCCCCCTCCCAGAGTTGTAGCAGATAACCGCGCAATACCTCATCCTGTTCACGATACAATTGGCGCTGCTCCAGGGTCAGCTGACCCTGTTCAGTTGATCGGCTGATACGCATGGAGAGCAGTTGCAGATCAGCCGTCCGGGATCCGTAAAGCGGAAACAGCTTCACCGGTTGCAACGACTCCCCATCGTTTTTATTCAAGGGTGGGAGCAACAGTTCATGGGGTAACAGATGACCCTTGCTATTAAACAGTCGCAGATCGCCCAGGTCCGCACGCGTGACACCCTGATAGACCGCAGGGGGCAGCGGCAACTGATAGAACGGACTGCTGGTTGTGGGCTCCAGCGATATTCCCCAGGCAAAATCGTTCTGCTCAAGGACTCTATCAGACTCAGCCCATAAGCCACCGCTCCAAACCAGCGCCACTATCAGGAACACCCGCCACATCGTCATACCTCCTCCTTTTGACCCGATTCTACTTCGGCTATCTGCCGCGGCGGTGCGGGTGAGAAATAACCCACAACCAGCAGCAGCACACCGACACCCATGAAGGAGACAATGCGTGCCACCGTACCCGTATTGGAGAGATCCACCAGGAACAGCTTGAGTACCACCAGCCCCATTAAACCGGCACCGGCCAGCCACAACACCCGGCGCTGCGTGCGGGTGCCAGCCAGCATGCAGCCCAGACCGAGGGTGGCCCAGAGTACCGCTATTGAGGCCTGAAACACCTGCGACTGGAACAGCAAATCCGGATCAAACGGCACCCCGGCCCAGTGATGTACAGAACGGGCCACCATGCCATTGAACCAGAGGAACAGGGCCACACCCAGCACAGCGAAATAGTCCCGTGCCGCGATACTCCGTTCCAACAACCAGTCACCGACCCGCTGCCACCACTTCACTAGCAGCAGTAGCGAAAATAGAATCGTCATATCCAGAGGATTGATCACCGGTAGATAGTCCAGCGGCCAGGGGTTACCCGGACTGACCGCATTGGCCAACATCGACCAGCCCAGCAGGTAGAGGGCGACCGGCAGAAGCGCATGGATGTTATAGCTGAGGATATGCCGCTGCACCGGCCAGGCCAGCCTTTGTCCCAGGGTCAACAACCCCAATGCCATCACCACCGGCACCGCTCCCCAGGGAATCATTTCCCAGAGGTGGCTACCGGCTACCGCCCTGTCCAGACGCCAGGCCGCCTCCGTGGTCAACAGGAAGGTAACCAACCAGAAGCTGCCGGCATGCCAGAAGGGTCGAGGCCGTGTCTCCTGCCGGTCTATGCGATAGAGCAGGCTATACTGAACAGCGAGTACTACGAGCCAGCCAAAGGTGACAAAATAACCTGTCATGGGATGGCCTTCATCCAGCCAGATGCCCACCGAGGCCAGCGCCAATGCCGGCAGCAGACCCAGCGTGACCTGAACCAACCGCTCCCAGGGAAGGCGCACCCTGAGCCACTCCGCAACAGCGGCGGTAAGGGCAAGCAGAAGCAACAACCAGGCCCCTTCATCACTGCCATGACTGAAGCGATCAAGCTCCTGGATACTGCCACCCAGCCACCAGAGCATACCCCAGATAAACAGCAACGGAGGTACCAGGCCTTCATAGGCCGCCCGCTTCTCCGCATGTCGATCAAGATAGAAGGCGGTGAACAGGCCGGCAAAGGCGATTAACGTGGCCCCCAGGAAATGGCTGTTCAACAGCGGCATGCCCCAATCGCTCCAGTAACCCCCTTCCAGATAGAGCAGGCCCGCCAGGAGTTGAAGCAACAGACCAAACAGACGGGGAATCCGGCGGGACTGGCGGATACCAATCCACACCATCGCCGCACCTTCTAACGCCCAGAAGGCCGAGGTCAGTCGCCCTTCGAGAGCAAACGGAATCGCCAGGGTGGCGAACACCACGCCGGCTGCAAGGAAACTCTCCGATAGCATCCTCAGTGCGCTGCCACCCCGCTTGAACAGCCAGAGGGCCAGCAATAGATAAACCGCACCCATCGCCACGGCACTGAACGCCAAACCAAACGGCATATCCTTCACCAGAGCTGCCTGCAGTGCGGCCGAAACCAGCGGCACACCAAATACCAGTGTACCGTCTACCACACCCTTCAGATTCGGCGCCTGGCGCAGGGCAAAGAGTACCGCAATGGCCACATACATTAGGAAGAAGGCGATCAGAAACGGCTCTGTAGTGGCGAAGAACTCGGGGCGGTAATACTGATAACCCCAGAGCGAAGCAATGACGAAGGTGAAGAAGAAACCAACCAGATTCAACAGCCGCCACGCCTTGAACCAAGCCATCGCCAACACGCCGGCATTGAGTAGCAGGTAGTAGCTGAACAGCACCACGTGACTCCCCTCACCCGTGGAGGTGAGTACAGGTGCCAGGAAGCCTCCGGCCGTCGCCAGTATGGCCAGGGAGCTGGCATTTTGTAACAACGCCAGCAAACCGGAGAACAGAACAAACAGTACCAGCAGACCAAAGGCGATCTCTGCGGGGATAACGCTGTAGAGTCGCAGCGCTGAGAACACGGTCAGGTAGAGCACACCCACCGCACCACCCTGCAGGGCCAGGCCATAGAGTTCCCGCCGACTACGTAGCCTCCAGCCCAGGACCAGCATCACCATGCCACCGATCGCCACGCCGGCCAGGCGGAACTCTATCGGGATCTGGCTATGCTCTGCAGCGTACTTGAGCAGGAAGGCCACGCCGAAGAAGAGTACAATCACACCCACCCGGACGATCAGATTGCCACCGGTAAAGTAGCCTTTGATTGCGGCTGAGAGCTTCTGCAACAGGTCAGGTTGCTGGTGTCTCTCTTGTGGTTTTATCGCTGCCCGCTTCGGCAGAGGCTTTGAAGGTGCTTTACGCGCAACCGGCTCATCCGGCAACTCCAGATCAAAATCGATCTCAGGGGGTTCCGTATCCATCTCCCGCGTTACCGATACACCTCTCGGTTGCGCCGTTTCCCGTTCGGGATGACTAGGTTGCTGTTGTTTGGAACGCAGCTGCTGGACCTCATTCGAGAGCTTCTCCAACTGACGCCCCTGCAAAAAAACGCTGCCCAACAGATAGCCAATAAGCGCACCAAAGACCCCGGCCTCAAAACCCAGTGCCCCGATGGCGAGCAACCCACCCAGTATAGCCAGGATATAAGCCATGAATGCTCCTTTTGCCGTGTAATCCTGTGACGATGAACCATAGCATGAACCCTGCCCCGGTTTTCTTGAACCATGGCAGGAAAGGTTGTACTAGGCGACACGGGGTGTGTTAAAAAATAATACCTTTGATTGCCTACGTATAAGTGATCTGCAATCAACCTATGTACTGGAGCCCATTATAGATGGAATCGATCCTGGAACAGCTCAAGCCGGTCATCGGCCTGTTTGGTCAATCGCCCTATATGAAGGCGGCCGTTGTTTTGTTGTTGTCGCTGCTGGCAGCCAAACTGGTGGGCCTGTTTGTGAACCGGGGTATCCGGAAGTTGACAGGGCATACCAAGACCTCGCTGGATGATGAGCTGATCACCCTGCTCCATCGTCCCCTATTCTGGACCGTGGTTTTGCTGGGCATGTTACTGGCCGCGACCGTTGCAGAACTGTCACCCACCCTGCTCGTGGCCACCCGTGCGGCCATCATCAGCCTACTGCTGTTCTGGTGGATGCTGTTTGGCCTGCGTGCCTCCAGGGTGATACTCAGCAGCTTCAGCCGGCATGGCGATGAGACCAGCCTCGTTCGGCCCCAGACTCTACCGCTATTCACCAATCTGGTCGCCATTATCATCATTGCCCTCGGTGTCTATTTTATCTTCCAGGCGTGGAGTGTGGACATGACCGCCTGGCTCGCCTCAGCCGGTATCGCCGGTATCGCCATCGGTTTTGCCGCCAAGGACACCCTGGCCAATCTCTTCTCCGGGGTCTTCATTCTGGCCGACTCGCCCTACAAGATTGGTGATTATGTGGTGATCGACAATACCGTACGCGGCATGGTGACCCATATCGGTATCCGCAGCACCCGCCTGCTGACCCGGGATGATGTAGAGGTGACCATACCCAACTCGGTGATGGGCAACAGCAAGGTAGTCAATGAGTCGGGCGGGCCCCATGAAAAATACCGTATCCGCATCCGGGTCAGCGTGGCCTATGGCAGTGATATCGATCAGGTGTGTGCCCTGATGCAGACCATTGGCGAAGAGGAACCACAGGTGTGTAGTGACCCGGTACCTCGGGTGCGCTTTCGCAGTTTTGGGGATTCCGGCCTGGTCATTGATCTGATGGCCTGGGTAGAGAAACCGGAACTACGGGGCAAGGTCTCCCACGCACTCAATTGCACCATCTACAAGCGCTTCATGGCGGAAGGGATCGAGATCCCCTATATGAAACAGGATCTCTATATCAAATCACTGCCCGATACCCCCTGGCAGGAGTCGAGTCACTGACTTTATAGCTTAGGTTACTCACTCGGGGTATTAATTTGACTCCGAACCCTGCACCGCCCTGGCATCACCAAGCCTCGATCAGATACTCGGGTATTGAGGCACAGCGCCTTTTGCGACTTTCATACCACCGAGCAACGGAAGAAACCAGGGATCAGCGTCGCAACTGTCTGAGCGTGAGCGTGTTTTGCGCTGTCCCGGGTTTATGAGTAGCGCAGGGCACCCGCAGGGTGGTATGACGGCGCCATGGTTTTGGTCACTTTTGCCGAAACAAGGGTGACACGCCCCAGGGGCGCGCGAACCCCGATCAAATGAATGGCCGCAGAGCAGCAAGCAGCAAGCAGCACAAGTCATAGCTCGGGGCGGAGCCAAATTAAAACTTCACTCCGACCCCTGAGAGAGGCAATCACTGTCGCAACATCAATCCAACTCCCGCACCACGCGAAAGCCGGTGTCATCGCTGCTACGAGAGGGGAAGTCGCGCCAGCGGTTGGCCGACCGCACCTCCTTTATCGGAAAACTCCAGGCACCGCCCCGAATAACCCGTTTCCCACATTCGGCCTGAGGGGCCACTTTCCCATCCAGTGACAACTCGGAAAAATTGTCGACCCAGCAATCTTCCACCCACTCAAATACATTGCCTGCTGTATCATGCAGGCCAAAAGGATTGGGGGGAAACCGACCCACCGGCGCACTCTTCTCGCCATCCCAGAGACTACCGCATTCGGCACAATTGGCCCGATACGGTTCTGCAGTATTGCCCCACCAGTAACGGCTACCGGTTCCAGCCCTGGCCGCATACTCCCACTCGGCATCCGTCGGTAGACGATAGCGCTGTCCTGTGCGTCGACTCAACCACTCGACATAGGCCTTGGCATCCTCCCAGGAGACATTCACCACCGGCCGACTACTCCGCCCCCACTCCTGATCATCCGGTTTGCGATGACCCGTATCATTACAGAACTGGTCATACTCGTTGAAGGTTACTTCGTAGATGCCGATGGCAAATGGCTCAACCTGTATCGTCACTGCTGGCTGTTCATCCCCATCGCCATCACCCTGCAAATCACCCCGTGAGAAGCGGCCACCCCCTAGCGCTATCAACTGGGGGCCCGGTGAACCATCCCGCATTCGGTCCTGAACCAGATCATCCGGGTTAAGTCGTAGCAGTGAGAGAAAACGGGTGCGTTTACCCGAGTGATTTACTCGCAGTGCTAATCGGCTGAGTTGGGTAAGGGGTATATCCAGATGATGGCCAAAGCGTGTTTCAACAGTAATGCTCGGCAGTCCAAACTTGCCCTGCATAATCTCACCGTCATTGGCGGTAATCTGTGCCAGATAATCTTCGCCCTCATTCAGCGACACAACATCCAGCAACTGAATTTCAGCAGGGTTGACGATCTTAAGCCCCGCCTGGCTGTTCATCATCAATCCCTCAGTTAACACGCGGGCAGAAAAGTTATCGCCGCTCTGCGTGATCACAATATCGGGTGTTCTGTGTATCTTGGGTCGGAGCGTACGGTGGGCAAACTGAATGTCGTTAATATCGGCTACGGCTACGGGCAGTGTGGGATCCAGTACGCGGAGTACTTTCAGTTCACTCTCTTGCAGTTCACCACTGAAGCGATCACCAAAATGGGTGGTGATATGATCCGGTTTACCCTCCTCGCCCAATACCAACCGAGCCATTCGAGCGTAGGGTATAGCCACCACGCCATACTCTGTATTCAAGGTGAAACGTGGCTGCGCCACCGTACCATTATAGATATCACCGTTTTTAAGAGTTACCACATCATAACCCGTTGTTTTGGCATGGCCAGCGAAAGGGGCTATGTAAAGCATCAGTAACAGACATGATCGACTAATTAATCGCAAGGACACGTACACCTCCTTGGTTATTATTATCGTATGTCAGACGCAATTTTGTGCACTGCTGTCGATACGCTTTATTTGCTATCTTGTCATAAAATGAATTGACTAATCCAGGATAATAAAAATGAGCAAACGGGTAGGTATATTGACCGCAGGCGGGGACAGCCCCGGATTGAACGCCGCCATTCGCGGTGTGGGTAAAACCATTCAGGGCCATTATGGGATGCAGATGATCGGCTTTATGGGCGGTTTTCGCGGACTGATGGAGGACCGCTCAACCCGCCTGGATGGCAACATCCTGTCAGGTATCCTGACGCGCGGCGGGACGATACTGGGTACCAGTCGGGACAAGCCCAACCGCATGCTGGTTGACGGCAGAGTACAGGATATGACAGAGACCCTGGTGCAGAACTACCATAAGAACCAGCTGGATGTCCTGATCTGTCTGGGCGGCGGTGGAACACAGAAAAATGCCCTGCACCTGAAACAGCACGGCCTCAATATCATAACCCTGCCAAAGACCATCGATAATGACGTGGCCCGGACCGATACCACCTTTGGCTTCGATACCGCGCTGGGCATTGCCACGGAAGCCATCGACCGCCTGCACAGCACGGCTCACAGTCATCATCGGATCATTGTCGTTGAGATCATGGGTCATCGCGCCGGCTGGCTGGCACTGGGGGCGGGCATCGCCGGTGGCGCCGATGTAATCCTGCTGCCGGAGATCCCTTACAACATCAACCATGTGGCTGAGGCGATACGACAGCGGGTAAAACACGGTAAACCTTTCAGTATTGTGGCCGTGGCAGAGGGGGCTCGCTCACTGGAGCAGGCGGCGCTGATAAAGGCCGCAGAGGAGAGGAAGCTCAATGCCGAGAGCAAAAAAGAGCAGAAGCAGGCCAAGAAGCAACTCAAGTCACTGGAGGCACATCACTCTGGTATCCATACTGTTCAGCTCTCGGAACAGCTGGAACTGCTGACCGGCCTGGAGAGTCGCGTCACTATCCTGGGCCATGTGCAGCGTGGCGGCGCGCCCTCTGCAGCAGATCGGCTACTCGCCACCCGTCTGGGCAGTGCCTGTGCCGATTTCATCGCCGCTGAAACCTATGGTGTGATGGTGGCTTCGGAAGGTGAACGGGCCATTGCCGTTCCGCTGGAGGAGGTGGCTGGGCAGAAAAAGCTGGTACCCCTGGATCACCCCTGGGTGGTCAGTGCCAAACGGGTCGGCACCAGTCTGGGCGACTAACGCGCCAGGCCTGCTTCCACCTCGGCACGCTTCTCCTCACCCACCAATACAGCGATCAGCTCCAAGGCAAAATCCATGGCTGTCCCTGGGCCCCGAGAGGTGATGATCGGCCCATCCCTGACCACGGCGGATGGGTCGATGGTCACATCATTCAGCCTCAGGCTATCCAACACACCAGGATAGCCGGTGGCCCGGCGGCCACCCAGTAGTCCAGCGCTGGCCAGCACTTTGGGTGCAGCGCAGATGGCTGCAGTGTAGCCCTGTTCACCACTGATGCGCTGCAGTAGCATCCGAATTCTTGGATCATTGTTCAGATGATCGGCACCCGGTAGACCACCCGGCAGAACGATCATCTGAAATGTCTCCTCCATCACCTCATCCAGCAGTCGATCAGGCAGCAGAGTGACACCACGACTGGCAACCACCGGACCAGGCTCGAGACCCGCGGTGGTGACATCAATCGACGCCCTTCTCAGTAAGTCGATTATGGTTACAGCTTCGAGTTCTTCGCAACCTTGGGCGAGGGGGATGAGGACGCGGGCCATTGTGATCTGTTCCTTTGGTATTCAACCATCTCAGAGGCGGGTATTAGCGTTATACCATGGGCCTGCAGCGCTGCCAGTTTCTGCTTCAGTACCTTGGCTGTCTCCGGATAGGGATGGCCAATGCCGATGGCATAGCCCTTGCGCTGTGCCCTTTTGATCAACTGGTCAAACTGCCGCTCAATCGCAGCCGGGCTTCTATCATTATCCAGAAAAACATCCCGGCTGGCGCTGGGGATCTGATACTCATTGGCCATCAGTTGAGCAACCGTGGCCAGGGTGGTACGGCTGTCGATAAAGAACAGCTCTGGGCGTGCCTGCAAACCCTGCATCAGCCAGGCCATCGCGCCGGGGTGACGAGTCAGCAGACTGCCCATATGATTGTTCAGCCCTTTCACATAGGGGATGGCCTTGAGATCTTCATCCAGGGTGCGTTTAAATGCCTGCTCGGTCATGTGCAGCGTCAGGGCACCCGGCCCCAGGGGGTTTCCTTCATGGGACTGCATCGGTAGATGCAGCATCACCTCTTTGCCCTTCAGATGTGCCTGCTCTGCCAGCCTGCTGGCATGGGGGGTATGCGGCAGGAAGGCATAGGTAACCGCCCCGGGTAACTCCAACACCGCCTCACCCCAGACCGCCTGGTTACCCATATCATCAATAATCAAGGCGATGACGGGTTGAGGGGTCTTGCCCGCTGCAATCGCCTGGAAAGAGAGCAGCCATAGCAGACCCAGCAATGGCAGCAAAAAGAGCAAGCGCTGAGCAGTGCCCGGACGCATGTTATTCCCAGCTGTTGAAGATACTGAGGCCCTTCAACAGATTAAGCGCCTCATTCAGTTGGTAATCATTCTCCATGGCCGCTTTTTCGGCCTCCTCAGTTGGCTGCTTCTTGCCTGTTTTCTGATCGGTCGCCTGTTTCTTTCCATTGCCATTTTCCAGGTGACCAGCCAGATCAGACTCCTTAATCCGGGTCGCTTCATTGGCTTCCTTAGGGACCAGCTCGGCATCCGACAATAGAATATCCGGCTTAATGCCCTCACCCTGGATTGAACGGCCTGATGGCGTGAAATAACGTGCCGTGGTCAATTTAACCGCAGCTGTTTTAGTAACCGGTATGATGGTCTGCACAGAACCCTTGCCGAAGGTCTGACTGCCCATAATGACCGCCCGCTTATGATCCTGCAGCGCACCGGCAACAATCTCCGAGGCAGAGGCCGATCCACCATTCACCAGTACCACAATGGGTGCTCCTTCCAGCACATCATCCGGGGCCGCATTGAAATCGAGTCGGGACTCCTCTGTGCGACCCTGGGTATAGACCACAATCCCATCGGTCAGGAAGGCGTCACTGATGGCCACCGCCCCATTCAGAATACCGCCCGGGTTATTGCGCAGATCCAGCACTAGCCCCTTTATGCCATCCTTACTGCTGGCCTTCAGTTGGCTGATCTTTTTCAACATATCTTCGGTGGTACGGGCCTGAAAATGGGACAGTCGAATATAGGCAAACCCCTCTTCCAGCATGCGCCCTTTGACGCTGGCTACCTTGATAACATCACGTACAATCGTAATCCTGAGCGGTTTCTCCACACCTTCACGCGCAATGGTCAGCACCACCTCTGAACCCGGTTTACCGCGCATCAGGGTGACGGCCTCTTCCAGGCTCATCCCTTTCACCGGTTTCTCATCCAGTCGGATAATGAGGTCGCCTGCCTTGACCCCTGCCCGCTGCGCCGGGGTATCGTCGATCGGTGAGATCACCTTTACAAAACCGTCTTCCTGACCAACCTCAATACCGAGTCCGCCAAACTCACCACTGGTCCCCTCTTGCAGATCGCTGAACTCCTCTGCATTCAGATAAGAGGAGTGGGGATCAAGTCCCGCCAACATGCCGCGTATGGCATGTTCAAGCAGTACCTTGTCTTCTACAGGTTCAACATAGTTCTCTTTGATCCGGCCAAAAATTTCAGCGAAGGCACGTAGCTCCTGCATTGGCAGGGGTTGTTTTGGCTCTTCTGCCATTGGGCTCATGCTGAAGGTGCCTAACACACCTGCCGCCAAACCCAGTGAGAGTGACAACACCACGCCAAATCGATTATTCATACCTTGCTTCTCTGCTTCGGTTATCAGTCACCCGGTTCGCGGCAGTATGCCCACTGATCCAGGTAGAACCTGTAATTACGGAGGCGAGTTGTGCAGAGTTGGCCGCATCAAGTCGCTGATCTCCTATCCTGTTACCACGAATTCCTTCACACCATTTTTTGGGATTCACCGGGCGCCCGTTGTATCGGATGCCAAAATATACCCCTGGATTGGTCTGTCCACCACTGTTACCTACCAGTGCAATCGGCTCACCTGGCTCGACCCATTCACCGGCCTCTTTGAAAAGCGATTGATTATGGCCATAGAGACTCATGTAGCCATCGCCATGATCAATAATCAGTAGCAGGCCAAACCCGCGCAACCAATCTGCAAAGGCAACCCTTCCGTGATGAACTGCCCTGACCTCAACACCCTGTTTAGCGGCAATCACTACGCCATCCCATTTCAGGCTGGCACCTCGGGCCGTACCAAAACGTTTGGCCAAGCGGCCTGTCGTTGGCCATTTCAATTTGCCCTTCAATAGTTTGAATGGCTTGTGTTTCTCCGTCTCGAGTGGCAACGTCAACAGTTCAGTCTGTAGCCGTTTGACCAGCGATTGCAGCTGCTGTTCATCCTTTTTATAACTCTGTAAAACCTGGCCTTTACTCTGGATATCCTTACTCAGGCTTGCCAGAACCTGTTGGCGTGTCTGCTGCTCCTGGTCAAGGGAGTGCATTTCGCTCTCAACCTTGGCCTGGATGGCGCGCAGCCGCTGATCTTCGACCAGCAGTTCCGCCTCGGTTTTTTTAATCTCGTTGAGTACCGTTCCAATACGGGCAATCTGCTCATTCCGTGCACGGTTAAAATAATCGTAGTAGACCAGCACACGACTTACCACGGCGGGGTCCTGCTGGTTCAGAAGAATCTTGACCCGCTCCTGGCGACCCATGGCATAGGCAGATCGCAGCTGATGTGCCAACGCCTTGCGATTAAGTTCGAGTTTCTGCAACTGGCCAGCACGTTCAAGTTTGAGTTGATCCAGCCGTTGCTGTTGGCGCTGCAGACTGCCAGAGAGTACGCGAAGATGTCGTGTCGACTTGCCGATCTTCTGTTCTGCAATCTGCAGCTGACGCTGTAGCTCCTGACGTGTCTGCTCACTCTCACTCAAATCGCTCTGCAGGGTGGAGATCTCTCCCTGCAGTTTTTTCAGTTCGCTTTCACGTTTGCTAATCGACGCCTCATCGTTGGCTATTGCGTAACTCTGGCATAGAGCCAACAGCAGCATCAGGCCAGCAACAGCCCAGCGCTTTGCACTCGATTTACACCTCATCAGGCCGGCTGTAAACCGCTCTCTTCATTTTCGTCCACGCTCTCCAGCAGACTGTGTCCCTGCATCTCAGAGGGAATCGATAGGCCCATTAAAGTCAACAGGGTTGGTGCAATGTCGCACAGTGCTCCGTTATCTTTTAACCGGGCAGGGCGTCCTACATAGACCAAGGGTACCGGATTTTGCGTATGTGCAGTGTGAGGTTGGTCATTCTCCCTGTCCTCCATCTGCTCCGCATTGCCGTGATCCGCCGTTATCAGCATCTCACCACCCACTTTGAGCAGCGCTGTAACCACTCGACCGAGACATTGATCGAGTGCTTCAATAGCCTTCACTGCCGCGTCAAACTGACCCGTATGTCCTACCATGTCCGAGTTGGCATAGTTACAGACAATGGCATCATATTTATCGCTCTCTATCGCTGTAACCAGTGCATCGGTTACCTCGGGTGCGCTCATCTCTGGTTTCAGATCATAGGTGTTAACCTTCGGCGAGGGGATCAGGATCCGATCTTCACCTTCGAAAACCGCTTCCCTTCCCCCGTTAAAAAAGAAGGTGACATGGGCATACTTCTCTGTTTCCGCCAGGCGTAACTGGCGCAAACCCAGTTTCGAAATATATTCGCCAAAGACATTTTGCAGACGCTCCGGCGGAAAGGCCACGGGAATGTCAAAATTCTTACTGTACTCGGTCAGACTTACAAAGCTGCTCAATTTAGGCACCCGGGTCCGTGCAAAGCCATCAAAGTCTTCTTCAATAAAGGTTCGCGTCAGCTCTCTGGCCCGATCTGAGCGGTAGTTCATGAACAGTACTGCATCGCCATCCTGAACAGTTACGACCTCTTCACCTGCGGGGATAATGCTGGTGGTCTTAACAAACTCATCGGTCTCACCCCGATCATAGGCCTGCTGCAGGGCAGTCGCTGCATCCGGGGAGATAAAATTTGCCTGGCCCAACACCAAAAGATCATAGGCCTGCTGCACACGATCCCAGCGATTGTCCCGGTCCATGGCGTAGAAACGCCCGGTAATGCTGGCAATGCGCCCATGCCCCAGAGCTTCAAACTGGTCATTCATGGCCTGCAAGGAGGCCGCTGCGCTCTTCGGCGGCATATCTCTGCCATCCAGAAAGGCGTGCACATAAACCTTCCGGGCACCGCGCTCTACTGCCAGTTTCGCCATGGCATGGATATGCTCTTCATGGCTATGAACCCCACCGGGTGAGAGCAGCCCGAAGATATGCACTGCCTTATCCGCCGCAATCACCTTATCAACCGCGTCCACCAGGGTGCGATTGGTAAAAAAGGAGCCGGTGCGTACGGAGCGACTGACCCGGGTAAACTCCTGATAGACTACACGACCGGCACCCAGGTTGAGATGGCCAACCTCGGAATTACCCATCTGTCCATCGGGAAGCCCAACTTCTGCGCCGGAGGTGCCGATAAGGGTATGGGGCGATTCTGCCCACAACTTATCCCATACCGGTGTATGGGCCGCCAGGATCGCGTTGGATCGCACATCCTCGCTGTAACCCCAGCCATCCATGATCAACAGAACAGCAGGTTTAACTCTGGAAGACATCTCAGTTTGAACTCCATAATGCGCATTAACCCGATAAATAGGCTAACTCATTGAAATAAACGCGATATTACACCATTTTAAGGTAATCAACATTAACCGTTTCCGGATAAAACCCACTGATAATTAGAGGTTAAGTATTTATTGTGATTGAAAAACAGGATACATTTGCGTAAAACAGTTTATTATTGTTTTCTTCAATGAAAGTGTCGTTGTGTTTCAGTGGGTTTAAGCAGTAGTGGAGAAATGCTGTAGTTCGTTTAACTTGGCGAATCGGCAGCTATATCTGGGTCCTTGCCCAGTCTCTTTTCTCTGATTACCAACGTGTGTATCTTTAGTAACCATAGTTGTATTAAACAAGGCCCGGTGTAATGGAACAAAAATTTGGAAGCCCTAAAGTCCCTGTACTCGACAGTCAGCGTCAGTTAAACCATGATATTGACGACCTGCTGGCCGATGATGAGGACATTGAGCGCGCGTCTCGCTCACTGAAAGCGATGTCTCACCCGCTGCGACTGAAAATTCTCTGCACCCTCGGCGATGAAGAGGTGAGCGTGCAGGAGATCGTGGAACATGTCGGTACCTCTCAGAGCAATATTTCACAGCATCTGGCGATTCTTCGGGATAAAGGCATTCTGGCCTCCCGCAAGGATGCCAATCGCGTCTATTACAGAGTCAGCGATTCTCGTACATTGAAATTAATTGGCATGATGCGCGAGGTTTTCTGTTCTCACGGGCACTGAACAACCCTGACTTATCACTGTTGAAGTAGCTTGGCTTCTGACAAAACGGGAATTCAGCATTCCCGTTTTGCTTTTCAAGCAGGCCAGATTCCAGACCGGAACATGTTCGCCCTATACTCCTGACGTATAATTTCCTCTACAAGGATGGTACGACCTCGCCCCCTGGTCTAGAATGGGGCCCCTCGTATGATCCCTTAAATTACTGATACCAAGCAGCCTATATCCATGATGCAACAGCTTATTGAATTCATTACCAACCACATTCTTCTCTTCTCTGCTCTGGTAATCGTGCTGGTGCTTATTGCACAGAATCTGATAGCCGGATTTGGCGGAAAGCAGTCTATAGCCCCTTTGCAGGCCACCCAGATGATCAATCGGGAAGATGCCGTTGTGATTGATGTACGGCCCCTTAGCGATTTCAATAATGGCCATATCGTCAATGCCATTAACATCCCGACCTCGGCCCTGAAAAACCAGATCAGCCAGGTAGCCAAACATAAAGAGAAACCGATCATTGTCGCCTGCCGTTCTGGCGCGCAATCCTCTGCTGCCTGCAAACTACTGCGCGATGCCGGAATTGAACGGGTCTATAACCTGCAAGGTGGCATGCTCGCCTGGCAGAGTGACAGTTTGCCAATAAGCAAGAAATAGCCCTCTAAATCGATAAATTGACCGACAACCCGAGATTCAAGTTATGACAGAAAACGCCCAACCCACTGAACACAGTCGCGAATTTTCACTACAGCGTATCTTTGTAAAAGATATCTCGTTTGAGACACCCAATTCACCCTCCATTTTCACCTTGGAGTGGAAGCCAGAGTCCAGCCTGAATCTCAACAGTAACGTCTCCAAACTGGATAATGATCTCTACGAGATCGTTCTTACCGTCACTGTCACCACAAAAATCGGCGATAAAACGGCCTATCTGGTGGAAGTCCAACAGGGCGGCATCTTTACCATCCGCAACTTCCCGGAAGAAGAGATGGGCCACATGATTGGTGCCTACTGCCCGAATATCCTCTTTCCCTATGCCCGCGAAGTGGTCTCGGATCTGGTCAGCAAGGGCAGTTTCCCCCAGCTTCTGCTCACCCCGGTCAGCTTTGACGCGCTCTACGCTCAGCACATGCAGGAGCAGGCCCAGCAAGCTCAAGCGGCGGAACCGGCCACGCACTGATCGGCCATGTCTGAGAATACGCCCGTATTTGCGGTCATTGGCGCCGGCTCCTGGGGCACGGCACTGGCTATTTTGTTAGCTCGAAATGGGACTACAGTAAAGCTGTGGGGACACTTGCCAGAAGAGGTAGAGATACTCGCCCGTGATCGCGAGAACCGGGCCTTTCTGCCGGGCACGCCCTTCCCTGACAATCTGTACCCGACAGTAGCCCTCGTCGATACACTTAATGACGCCGATGAGGTGTTGGTTGCGGTGCCAAGCCATGCCTTTGGCAGTGCGCTTCAGGCCATCGCTCCCTATCTGGACAGCACCACGGGGGTCTGCTGGGCAACCAAGGGTCTGGAACCTCAGACGGGTCGTCTGTTGCACGAGGTAGCTGAAGAGTTACTCGGGCCTATTCCACCTCTTGCCGTAATCTCCGGCCCAAGCTTTGCCAAAGAGGTGGCTGCGGGCCTGCCGACTGCCATTACTGTTGCCTCCGAATCAGCGGCTTATGCAGAGCGTATTGCCGGCTATCTCCACTCCGACTGTTTCCGCGCCTATACCAGCCCCGATGTGATCGGCCTGGAGATTGGCGGCGCCGCGAAGAATGTGATGGCCATTGGTGCCGGTATCTCGGATGGTCTGCACTTTGGTGCCAATGCCCGTGCCGCACTGATTACCCGGGGGCTGAATGAGATTATGCGACTCGGTCTGGCGCTGGGTGGCAAAGCGGAGACCTTTATGGGCCTCGGCGGCATGGGTGATCTGGTTCTGACTTGTACTGATGATCAATCCCGTAATCGCCGAATGGGGCTTGCGTTAGCCCGGGGGGCCACCATCGATCAGGCCAAACAGGAGATTGGCCAAGAGGTGGAGGGCATTATGGCAACCCAGGAGATCTGTACCAAGGCGCGAGCCCTGGGAGTGGAGATGCCCATCACGGAACAGATTCAACGCGTCCTTTATCAAGGGCTCGATCCACGCTCAGCTGTACAAACCTTGCTCGAAAGAGATCCACGCCCGGAAACCGGCTAGCCTGTCGACGCTGCAAAATCCTGTTGCCGCCACGCCTCATAGAGAATGATCGCGACCGCATTGGAGAGATTCAGACTACGATTTCCCGCTTGCATGGGTATCCTGATCACCTGCTCTTCTGGCAACTGATCCAGCACTGCTTTTGGTAGCCCACGGGTTTCGGGGCCAAACAGCAGCGTATCACCTGGCTGATACCGGGCCTCGCTATAGCACTGCTTCCCCCGGGTGGAGCAGGCAAATAGACGCTGAGCGGGATGCAGGGAGAGGAAACTGGCCAGATCCGGGTACTCCTGAAGCAGGGCCAGATCATGGTAATCTAGGCCAGCCCTTCGCAGCTGTTTATGCTCCAGCGTGAAACCGAGCGGATGGATAAGGTGTAAGCGGCTGCCACTGTTGGCACAGAGGCGTATGATATTCCCTGTATTGGGCGGTATTTCAGGCTCATACAGTGCTATGTTAAACATGAAAACGGAACCATAAGATGACAACAACCAGTGACTCGCCCCTTGCCGTTGATTTCTGCGGTCTCAGATTCAACACACCCCTGGTTCTACTCTCAGGCTGTGTAGGCTTTGGCGAAGAGTACACACGGGTGGCCGGCTTTAGCAATAGGGATGCAGGCGCTGTCTGCCTCAAAGGTACTACCGGCGAACCCCGACTGGGCAATGCGCCCCACCGTATCTATGAAACCCCGGAAGGGATGCTGAATGCGATTGGGCTGCAGAATCCCGGTGTGGACAAGGTGGTACGGGAGATCCTCCCAACACTGGATTTCACTGAGACCCGGTTTATAGCCAATGTTTCCGGCTCCACCATTGAAGAGTATGAAGAGGTCACCCGCCGCTTTGATGACTCGCCCATCGATGCCATTGAGATCAATATCTCCTGTCCGAATGTAAAAGAGGGCGGCGTCGCCTTCGGCAATGACCCAGCCATGTCTGCCCGTGTCGTAGAGGCGTGTCGCAAGCTCACCAACAAACCTCTTATTACCAAGCTGTCACCAAATCAGACCGATATCGCTGCCAATGCCCGTGGCTGCATTGAGGCCGGTACAGACGCCTTTGCGGTAATCAACACCCTGATGGGAATGGCTATTGATATTGAGAGTCGAACCCCTATTATTGGTAATAATCAGGGTGGTCTTTCTGGGCCGGCCATCAAGCCAGTGGCCCTGCTCAAAGTACACCAGGTCCATCAGGTATGCCGGGAGCATGGCATCCCGATCATCGGTCAGGGCGGTATCATGACGGCTGAAGATGCAATCGAGTTTCTGATTGCCGGGGCAACCGCAGTCGGTATTGGTACGGCACTATTTTATGACCCGCTGATCTGTAGCAAGATAAACCGTGGTATAACAAAATATCTTGAACGGCACGATCTGCATTCTGTGCAGCAGTTAACCGGCACCTTAACGCTCAATAGCCCACGCCCGGCTCGGAGCTGCGGCTGAACAAAACAGTGCTCAGGCTGACCAATAAGGCTAGACTGGGGCCAGATAAATCGGAGAAGATCGGGGTAGTACAGATGTCGGTCACCCGCCAGTCAGGTAGTAGCAAGGTTTAGTATCATGGATCGTTCAACCACTCATCCCAGTGTAGAAGAGCTGAAGCGCTTTATACCGCTGCAGGCACTCAGCGAACAGCAATTGAATCTGCTGGCCGGGGTCGCAGAAAAAAAGCAGGCGGCACCTCATCATCTTTTGATGGATATCGGCAGTGACGACCAGCAGACTTATTTTCTGCTGGAGGGAACACTGCTCATCATTTCGAAGGATAACCATAAACGGGAAATCAGTGCCGATGATCGCTCGGCCAAATCGCCCATTGCCCAGCTGCGTCCCCGTCAGTACCAGGTGAAATGCAAGACGCACGTCAGCTATATCATCATCGATAATGAATACCTGGAAAATCTGGCAAAAAACCACAATACGCCGGCAGGATTGGAGGGATACGCGGTCAGCGGTGAGGCGGTCAGCGAATCGAGTACTTTTGAGGACCAGCTCACCAGCCGCCTGCTGACGGATCTGGAGCAGGACTGTCTGCAACTCCCCAGTCTGCCCGAAGTAGCCATTCGCATCGGTCAGGCGCTGGATGATGGCATGAGTGATGCCCATCAGATAGCTGAGCTGATTCAGATCGACCCTGTCATCACCGCCAAGCTGATCAAGGCAGCCAACAGCGCCTTTTACGGCAGCAGGAGCCCCGTTGAGACCTGCAGTGCAGCAGTGGTGCGACTGGGTGGTGATGTGACCCATAAACTGGTGCTCTCCTACGCACTCAAGGAGCTGTTCCAATCAGACTCCGAGCTGTTGCAAAAGCGCATGCAGGAGCTCTGGAAACACAGCACACATGTTGCAGCGATCTGTTATGTATTGGCCAAACAGGACCGACGCTTCAAACCTGAACACGCCATGCTGGTTGGTCTGCTGCATGACATCGGCGTGGTAGCCATTCTCAATTACGCAAGGAACTTTCCAAGCGAGTCGATGCAACCGAAGATGATTGATCAGGCGATACTCAACATGCGTGCCCAGATTGGCAGCAGGATCCTGAACAACTGGCGCTTCCCATCAGACTTTGTCATAACGGCACTGGAAGCCGAGGAATGGATGCGCAACAAGGGGGATGTACCTGATTATTGCGACCTGGTCATCATTGCCCAATTGCACAGCTATATCGGTAATAACAAAGGTCTCCATCTACCCGCGATTGATGAAGTCCCAGCCCATAGCCGCCTGGAACTGGGTGAATTGACGCCCCGCATGAGTTTGAAAATTCTCGAGCAGGCAAAAGATCAGATTGCCCATGCCCAATCACTACTGAACATATAACCAGTCCCGTGCTGAAACACTACAAAGCAGAAGTTGGTTACAGTCTCATGAAATTGCCACATTTCTCTGCCATCCTGTTGGCTACTTTTTTGCTGTTCTGCTTTGGAACAGCGAACGCTGCACGCCTGCTGACGTTACTGGATGAGCGACCGGAGGCACCACCCTTTGTGTTAAAAGATACCAAGGGCAATGCCGTCTCTCTGGCGGACTATCGGGGTAAAGTGCTGGTCATCAACTTCTGGGCAACCTGGTGTCCCTCTTGTAGAAAAGAGATGCCGTCACTGAACCGGGGGGCTGCCTGGCTGAAAAAGTTTGGCGTCGAGCTCATAGCCATCAATGTCGGCGAGAAACCGGGTCGTGTGGCGGATTATCTGACAAAGGAGCCGGTCGATTTCCCGATTCTTCTGGATCTGGATACTGACGTATCCACGCGCTGGGACGCCATGCGTCTGCCAATAACCTACGTGGTTGATCAGGAAGGGCGTATTGTCTTCCGTGCCTTGGGAAGCAGGGAGTGGGACAAACCTGAATTGCTGGTGCCGATACGCTCACTTGCACTGCCCTAGTCTGAGACCTGCTCCGAGAAGAGTGCAGGTCTCAGGATCTGATTCAGGAGGCGTGAATATGCTCGATGTAGTAGGGACGGTCTTCCATCTCCAGTTTAACCGCTTCGCCCATCACCTTCAGGTGCTGCTCGGTACCCTTAATACGCAGATCACAATAGGCCCGCCCTCTCCCCTCGAACGGTAGTGGGAGCATATCCCGGTAGGTATAGACACTCTGACCTACATCCCCACCATCACAGGTAAACGGGGTCACCGGTAGCTCACCCTCTATCTCCGCCTCACTGAACACCAGTCGTCCCTGCTGACGCCAGCGGGTGCGATCGGTGGAACCTGAGATGGTCTTAATGATATAGGCGGGTGCGAAACAGATGGCAATAGTGCCATTGTCTATCTCAATACTTTCAATCTCTGAGCCTGGTAGTTCGATACTGCTACTATCCATCTTAAAATTCCTGTTGAATACGGCGATTTAGCTGTCATGTCCCTCAAGGCCCAGCTCCTTGATCTTTCGGGTCAAGGTATTGCGGCCCCAGCCGAGTAGTTTAGCAGCGTCCTGCTTGCGACCGCCAGTCTGCTCAAGTGCCGTTTCAATCATGATCATTTCAAACGCGGGTGTCGCTTCATCCAGCAACGCCTCATTTCCCTGTTGCAGTCGCTTGCGCGCCCAGTTACGCAGGGCTATTTGCCAATCATCTCCCTGCTCTTCTGGTTCATCCGTCTCCAATAGCTCGGGAGGGAGATCTTTGACATGTACCTCCTGGCTGGATGCCATCACAGTCAACCAGCGGGCGGTATTTTCTAATTGACGGACATTTCCCGGCCAACACATATGCTCCAGGCTGGCGAGGGTTTCTGGCAACAGGGTCTTGCTCTCAACACCCAACTCTTCTGCTGCCAAGGCGAGGAAATGGCGCATCAACAGCCCAATATCCTCCTGCCGTTCACGCAGTGAGGGTATATGTATCCGGATTACATTCAACCGATGGAACAGATCCTCACGAAAGCGCCCCTCCTTGACTAACTGCTCCAGATTCTGATGGGTGGCGGCAATAATCCGCACGTCCACCTTTACCGGTTCATGACCACCAACCCGGTAAAATTCTCCATCCGCCAACACGCGCAGCAGTCGTGTCTGTAGTTCAGGCGGCATGTCGCCTATCTCATCCAGAAACAGCGTCCCACCATCGGCCTGTTCAAAACGCCCTGTGCGTCTTCCCTGTGCGCCGGTAAAAGCCCCGCGCTCATGGCCAAACAGCTCTGATTCCATCAGGTCCCGGGGAATGGCCGCCATGTTCAATGCGATAAACGGCTGCTTGGCTCGAGGGCTGTGTCGATGCAGCGCCTGTGCTACCAGCTCCTTACCAGTACCAGATTCACCATTGATCAGCACCGTGATATTGGAGCGAGCGAGACGGCCAATGGCCCGAAAAACCTCCTGCATAGCGGGTGCTTCACCGATAATCTCCGGGCTGGCCTCCACTCCCTCATCCGCTTGATGCGATGCACTGCGACTTTTCCGACAGGCCCGAGAGACCTGCTCTACTGCTTCATCGACATCAAAGGGCTTGGGTAGATATTCAAATGCCCCGCCATGAAATGCGGCCACTGCACTGTCCAGATCTGAATGCGCCGTCATGATAATTACCGGCAGCTCCGGATAGGACTGGTTGATCCGTTCCAGCAGCGACAATCCATCCATGCCAGGCATGCGGATATCTGAAACAATCACATCCGGTTGTTCGTGGATCAGTGACTCCAGAACCCCTTCCGCACTGGGGAAACAGCGTACGCTGAGGCCTGCTTTTTCAAAGGCCTTCTCCAGGACCCAGCGAATCGAACGGTCATCATCAATCACCCACACACTACTATTTGGTGGCATTGGGATTCTCCACTGGCAGCAACACACTAAACAGTGTCTTGCCGGGCTCACTTGTGCACTCCACAAGCCCGCCATGCTGATTAATGAGTGACTGAGCAATGGTCAGGCCCAGGCCCACTCCATCTTCACTGGCAGTCACCATGGGATAAAAAAGCTTCTCTCTGATCGACTCGGGAATGCCCGGGCCATTGTCTTCAATACCAATCTGAGCCACCAGGCGGTAACGACGATTACCAATGGTGAATTGACGCAGAATCCGTGTATGCAGAATGATTCGCCCATCTGGATCATCACTGATCTCGCGTGCCGCATTTCGCATGATGTTCAACAACGCCTGAATAATGCTGTCTCTATCGACAAACAGATCCGGGATACTTGGATCATAATCGCGGGTTATCACCAATTTATGCCCCGCCTCTACCAGGACCAGATTACGCACCCGCTCCAGTAGTGTGTGAATATTCACTTCGTGTAGAGAGGGTAGTTTATTAGGACCTAGAAGACGATTGACCAGATTTTTCAAGCGATCTGCTTCATTGATAATGATCTGGGTATACTCCATCAGCTCTTCATTGGGCAGCTCCTGCTCCAAGAGCTGGGCCGCTCCACGTAACCCCCCCAAAGGATTCTTGATCTCATGAGCGAGACCGCGAATCAGCTCCTGGGCCGCCTGATGCTGGGAGAGCAGATGCTCTTCACGACTGATGCGCAATTGCCGGTCAATCTGCTGTATCTCGATCAGCAAAGTGGTCTCAACATCGGTTTCATGCAGTGGAATCACGGTACAATCAACCGTGGCTCGCTTACCATCCGGCAGTGACAGATTTAACTCCCGCTCGGTAAAAGGGTGCCCTGTATCCACAGCCTGCAACAGACTTTCGCGCGTTACACCCTCATTACAGTGGATCAGCATCTCGACCGAATTGCCCACCATATGCCGAACACTGACCTCAAAAAGCATCTCTGCCGCCGGATTCATGTAGCGCAGGCAAAGTGATTTATCCAGCAACAACACTGCCGTGCTCTGATTTTCCAGAATCCGTTGTTGGTAGAGTTTCAATTTGGCATCTAGCTCATTCATTACAAAGCCTTTAGCAATTTCCGAACCAATATTATTCAGGCGGCGCGACCTGCCCCCTGCCCGTTGTTTCAGGGACATATTGCACATCAGAGCGAAAAATAGCGCCCTATATGTGCACTATTTTAGTGCATGATTGGTGTAACAAAACAAGCTTGGAAGCAGAAACGCCGTAATGATCTGAGTAAGCCGTTTTTGGATAACTAATATTTCGGCTTAAATGCTGGATTCGACTGTCCAGGAGTAGAGGAGATGGGTTTATTAGAGGGATTGAATTTGGTGTTATTCTGCCCCGGGGTTGAATCGGCTGGATCTGGTTTGAAATTGCTCCCTGCGCCTGGTGTATAGCCTGGAGCTGCGCTGGGCTTATATTGAGGTGCATCAACGCCCGTTTGGCCACTGCTGCCAGAATCCGGCAGGTCGGGTGATTTTCCGTCCTCAACCACGGATGTCTGCTGAACAAAGAACTGCACAATATTAGAACGGGCCTGCAATTGACCAGTTGGATTGTGGATACTGGCGTGCACCATATGCGCCCCACGCTCCATCCCTTCGAGCACAAGCACTGGACCGACGACACGCTGACTCAGGATTCTGCCATCCACAACGGGGACAATATAGTGACCCACCTGGATCCTTGGCTGGATATCGAACTGAACGGTGACCTTGCCATCATTGGCCTGTACGGTTTCATTATTTCCAGGCGCCACGATGACAAAGCTACTGTATTTAAGTGACTTTACATCGGGTGCACTATCACTCGTCTGAGGCTGAGCCGCGCTGGAACCCGTCCCGGTTGGGGTGTAGATGGTAGGATCTGAGAGCTTGATCTGCTCTGCATCCCGGGTCGGTGTATCAGAGTAGTGAACTTCACCTTTGCTATCCACCCATTTATAGATCGCCGTCTGACCCGTGAAGGCAAGCATCAATAAACACAAAAAGAAGAGTGTTCTCATAACACTGAGCATAACGCAGGGCTCTGTGAGCCTCAATAGCCGGTTGATCAACCGTATTGTTTAGGCGATGAGCGTCACACTTACTGTAGACAAAAAAACGCCCCCGGAAGGAGGCGTTTTTATTACAGTTTCTGCAGCTGAAGCTTACAAGCTGTAGTACATATCAAACTCGACCGGGTGGGTGGTCATACGGATACGTGTCACATCTTCCATTTTCAGGGCGATGAAGGCATCAATCAGATCATCGGTGAATACACCGCCAGCGGTGAGGAATTCACGATCTGCATCCAGTGCCTCAAGCGCCTGATCCAGGCTGTGGCAAACGGTCGGGATAGCGAGGGCCTCTTCAGCTGGCAGATCATACAGATCTTTATCCATCGCCTCGCCGGGGTGGATCTTGTTCTGAATACCGTCCAGACCAGCCATCATCAATGCAGCGAAGGCCAGGTAGGGGTTAGCGGTAGGATCCGGGAAACGAACCTCAACACGGCGACCCTTGGGGCTGCTGACAAATGGGATACGGATGGAGGCAGAACGGTTACGGGCTGAGTAAGCCAGCATAACAGGGGCTTCGAATCCGGGGACCAGACGCTTGTAGGAGTTGGTTGAAGGGTTGGTGAAGGCATTCAGGGCACGGGCATGCTTGATGACACCACCGATGTAGTAGAGGGCTGTCTCAGACAGACCACCATACAGGTTACCGGCAAACAGGTTCTCGCCATTTTTGGCCAGCGACATATGCACGTGCATACCAGAGCCGTTGTCACCTACCAGTGGTTTCGGCATAAAGGTAGCGGTCTTGCCATAGGCATGTGCGACGTTCCAGGTGACATACTTCTGGATCTGAACCCAGTCAGCACGCTCTACCAAGGTACTGAACTTGGTGCCGATCTCACACTGACCTGCGGTAGCAACCTCGTGGTGATGAACCTCAACAGGAACACCCATCTCTTCCATCGCCAGACACATGGCGGCACGGATATCGTTCAGTGAGTCAACTGGAGGTACGGGGAAATAGCCGCCTTTGGTGCCAGGACGATGACCGATGTTGCCGTCATTGTAAACGCGCTCAGAGTTCCAGCCAGCCTCTTCCGAATCAATCTTGTAGAAGGCACCGCTCATGTCGGCTCCCCAACGGATATCATCCAGGATGAAGAATTCAGGCTCTGGACCAAAGAAAGCAGAATCAGCAATACCGGTAGACTGCAGATAAGCTTCTGCACGACGCGCGACAGAGCGTGGATCACGCTCATAGCCTTCCATTGTGGAGGGCTCCAGGATATCGCAGGTGATGTTGAGGGTCACCTCATCCGAGAACAGATCCAGCACAGCACTCGACGCATCCGGCATCAGGATCATGTCAGATTCATTAATACCCTTCCAACCTGCGATGGAAGAACCATCGAACATCTTACCGTCGGTGAAGAGATCTTCATCGATAGTGTGAGCAGGAACAGAAACGTGTTGCTCTTTACCACGGGTATCGGTGAAGCGGAAATCGACGAACTTCACTTCGTTGTCTTTGATCATCTTCAGGACTTTTGAGGCCATGAGGTTCTCCAGCAGTTAGTATTAAATTGTTTGGACCACACTGTGGCCACACACTAAAAAATTAGTAAGTTTTGAGATGCCCACTTTAGGGCAGTCAAAGCATGCCCGTAGAATTAGCAAGTACTGTGCCACGACCATGGGACCAAAAAACTCCCCTCCATGACCGAGCAGATGATTTTACTACGATTTAACCCGTCTCTGGAAACAGAAATAATTACAAGTAATTAGCGGGCCCCAGGGTGGAGAGAAAAGTGGCCACAACAAGAGAGAATGGTATATCTATAAATAGCCATGAAAACTGCATATGCATCGTTTTGGTGCGCATAAAGGCCGTCATGCACGGTAATGGTGCGTCTAGCCATAAAATACCCTGACTGATCTGAACTCGGGTAACAGACGCGCCTGTTCATCCAGGGCTTGCTGAAAGGACTGATCGGCTTCGCTCTCCTCCAGCTCACTCAGAGGGAAATAGACATCCACATCAATCTGCCCTTCCAGGTAGTGCAACACAACCCGCTGACGGCGATTGGCGCCCGGGATATCAGCCCACTGCTGATCCAGTAGCTTCTCTGCTGCAGCGCGCAGAGGCAACCCTTTGCAAGGAATGGCAATCTCATCATCTTCAGGATCAATATGGACGGTAACATCCATCACCTCATAAACCTCTTCCAGCAACCGGTCGATCACCGTCTGGCCAATCATGTGGCCTTCCGAAACACTTAGCCACGGCTCCACCAGGATATGCACATCAACCGTCGCTTCGCCACCAATACGCCGAGTGCGTAGCATATGAATATCCTGTACACCACCAATCTGGCCAATAATCTCCCGGATTCTATCCAGTCGATCCTCATCCAGGCCCTCATCCACCAGCTCCTGAAAGGCCGGCCAGCTCAAGTCCCAGCCGATACGGGCAATCATTAAACCTACCCCGATGGCCGCAATTGCATCCAGGTAAGGCAGACCTGCCATGGTACCAGCGACACCCACCAGCACAACAATAGAAGAGAGCGCATCGGAGCGATGATGCCAGGCATTGGCCTGCAACAGATCCGACTTGATGCGTCGCGCTACCCTTGCGGTGTAGTGGTAGAGCCACTCATTGGCAACAATGGAGAACGCCGCGGCGTAAAGGGCGATCGGTTTGGGGTGTAGCAGGGCATCCGGTGAGAAAAGGCGTTCCACCGCATCCCAGGTGATGCCGATAGCGACTAATGCCAGCAGCAGTCCCAGGCCCAAGGTGCCGGCCGTTTCAAACCGTCCATGGCCATATGGGTGGGCTTCATCCGGGCCATGATGGGCATGTCTGGCGGCAAAAAAAACCAGGGCATCGGATAACAGATCGGAGAGTGAATGGATGCCATCCGCAACCAGTGATTGTGACTGGGCAAGAAAACCAATGGTGGTCTTGCTGACTGCCAGAACCAAATTGACGACGACACCTACAACGGTGACGCGTTGAATCGCCTTGTAGCGCAGCTGCTTCTCACCTACCTGCTGATCCATTGCTGTCAATTTTCCCCGGCCACTTCCACCACAATAATGTACTCGTTATTTTCCGTGCGTGTTTCAATCAGTTTGTGGCCGTTGATTCTACACCAGGCCGGGATATCATTCAGTGCTCCAGGGTCGGTACAGACCGCTTCCACCCGGGTACCCGCTGGCAGTTCCCTGACCTGATTCTGCACCCGGATCACCGGCATGGGGCAGAGCAGTCGCCGGGCATCAACAATTACGGTCTTCATATGTACCACGCCTGTGGAATCTGCTCGCTGGAAAGCGGTTTAACAAAAATCTTCTGATGGGTGCCATCCAGCTGCCTGACATCCATCTCCACCTGATCCGCAGACTTACCCTGACTGTAGCGGGCTACCAATTGACAGGCCAGTTCAATATCGGCAGGGGTGGCGGCCCCATCAATCAAGGCCAGTGGCCCTGCATGACTGACCGTGCTTAACGTAACATACAGTTTGCGATAGCCCTGCAGGAAATTACCTTCACCCTCCTCCCGGGAGATAATCACTTTAAAATGGGGTTGCGGTCTGAGATGCCGTCCAACCTTCAATAGCATGATGTCATCCATCTCGTACTGCTTCTCACCGCGTGCCTTCCAGAGATCTGCCAGTTTGACCGAGTATTGAGCATCCGTCAGAAAACAGCAGCCACCGGCGGGTTGGGCATAATCTTCCAGACCAAACTCCTTGGCCAGGGCCATCTGGGGCTTGCGGCTGCGGCCATTGAATCCATACAGCTTGTCCCGGGAGATCCAGCCCTCACGCTCGGGCAGTGTGGCAGGGAGATTCTGTCCGGAGAGCGGCCTGACCAGTCGATCCTCTGCTCCAGAATCACGCGCCACCACCGGCATCGTATCCTTGCGCTGCGACATGGGTCGCTGTCCGACCACCTCACCGGTGATGATAAAATCAAAATCGTGCTGCTCAATCCACTGAAAGGCCTTTTTGACCATGAAAATCTTACAATCCAGGCAAGGGTTTAAATTGGCCCCATAGCCATGCTTCGGATTGAACACAACATCCTTGTACTCCTCGACAATATCCTCAATGTGCAGCTTGATGCCCAACTGCTCCGCCACCCACAGCGCATTATTGCGTTTGGGTCGGGCGCGATCTTTTTGTCGAATGGCATGGGTATGCCCCTCCACACAGAACCCGGTGAAAAAGTTGATCCCCTCTACATGCACGCCCTGCTGCTGGATCACTTTGGCAGCTAATAATGAGTCGAGACCACCGGAGATGAGGGCTACGGCCTTGCGTTGTTTAGTCATGATGGTAATAAATCTGGAGGTGTATCGGGGGGCTATTGTAAGCGTTTGACTCACTGCACTTCAAAGAATTGTTCAATATAGAAATAGATTACTATTTTTTGCCTGCTCACAGTCCACATCACACACAGGGTTAAACTCAGCTTTAAATGAGTAACAGACTCAACAATCTCTGTCCAAGACGATATACTGGCGGGATTAACTTTTCCTTTTATATATAGAGTCTTAACTTAAGCTATGACAATGTCTAAAAATAGCCCTGACGCCTCTACCTTTCAGGGTCTGATATTTGCCCTGCAGCAGTACTGGGCGGATCAGGGTTGCGTCATTCTCCAGCCCTATGACATGGAGATGGGCGCGGGTACGTTTCATACTGCCACCTTCCTCCGCTCGATTGGACCAGAGCCCTGGAATGCAGCCTATGTTCAGCCATCGCGCCGTCCAACGGATGGGCGCTATGGCGAAAATCCGAATCGATTACAGCACTATTACCAGTTTCAGGTCGCCATGAAACCTTCGCCGCTCAATATCCAGGAGCTCTATCTGGGTTCGCTGGAGATGTTGGGCCTGGATTGCAAGGTGCACGATATCCGCTTTGTTGAAGATAACTGGGAGTCCCCTACGCTGGGCGCCTGGGGACTGGGCTGGGAGGTGTGGCTGAATGGCATGGAGGTTACCCAGTTTACCTATTTCCAACAGGTCGGTGGTATCGACTGCCGTCCGGTTACCGGCGAGATTACCTATGGTCTTGAGCGTATTGCCATGTACCTGCAAAGTGTCGAGAGTGTGTTTGATCTGATCTGGACCCATGGGCCGGACGGTCCTGTGACCTATGGCGATGTGTTTCATCAGAACGAAGTGGAACAGTCCACCTACAATTTTGAACACGCCGATGTGGAATTTCTGTTTAGCTTCTTCGACCAGTGCGAAAAGGAGAGTAGTAAACTGATTGAGCTGGGTCTTCCCCTGCCCGCCTATGAGCAGGTATTGAAGGCCTCACACGCATTCAATCTGCTCGATGCACGACATGCCATCTCTGTGACAGAGCGTCAGCGTTATATCCTGAGGGTTCGTACCCTCGCCCGTGCTGTTGCTCAAGCCTATTATGATGCAAGAGAAAAGCTCGGCTTCCCCATGCTAAAAGATCAGAAGGAGCAGGCCCATGGCTGACAATTTCCTCGGGAATGAAATTGAACGGCCGGAAGGCGCAAGTCAGTCTGCCGATTTGCTGTTTGAACTCGGCACCGAAGAGCTGCCACCGGTTGCACTGAAGAGACTTTCAGACTCCTTTACCGCCTCTTTTGTCGAGGGTCTTGAGCGGGCCAAACTCCGGCATGGCGCAGTGACGGCCTATGCCACACCAAGGCGTCTGGCGTTACTGATCGAGGGGTGTGAGACAGCCCAGCCGGACAGTGAAATAGAACGCCGTGGGCCCGCGGTCCAGGCGGCATTTGATGCAGAGGGTAACCCATCCAAAGCCGCCGAGGGTTTTGCTCGATCCTGTGGTACTACGGTTGACCAACTGGATCGGCTCACAACAGATAAGGGTGAATGGCTGGTCTATAAAATCAGCGAACAGGGCAAGCCCGCCACCAGCTTGTTACCTGCCATTGCAGAAGAGGCCTTAAACCGCCTGCCCATACCAAAGCGCATGCGTTGGGGTAGTTCAGAAGCGCAGTTTGTTCGCCCGGTGCAGTGGCTGGTCTTTATGCTGGGTCAATCCATTGTGCCTTGTAAGCTTCTGGATACAGAGGCAGGTAATCAAACCCACGGGCACCGCTTCCATCACCCTGATGCCATCCGCATCGAGCAACCCAAAAAGTATGCTGAGGTGCTGCAACAGCAAGGTTATGTCATTGCAGATTTCGACAGCCGACGGGATAAGATCCGCCAGCAGGTGCAGCAGAGTGCCGAGGCGATTGGTGGGCAGGCAGAGATCGACAGCGCACTGCTTGATGAAGTGACCGGTCTGGTCGAGTGGCCTGTGCCCATCACCGCAGGTTTTGAGGCGCGCTTTCTGGAGGTGCCCCATGAGGCGTTGATCAGCACCATGAAGAAGAACCAGAAATATTTCCATCTGGTTGATCACCAAGGTCACTTGATGAATCACTTCATCACTATTGCCAATATTGACAGCCCCAAACCCGAGCTGATTAAGGAGGGGAATGAGCGCGTCGTCCGACCACGCTTAAGCGATGCCATGTTTTTCTGGCAGCAGGACTGTAAACGTACACTCAGTAGTCGCATCGACTCATTAAAGAGCGTCCTGTTTCAGCAAAAACTCGGCACTATGTATGACAAGAGCCTGCGGGTTGCCGCACTGGCTTCTCAAATTGCGGAGATGATAGAGGGTGACAAAGCCCAGGCCGAGAGAGCCGGCATGCTGAGTCGTTGTGATCTGATGTCAGAGATGGTCCTGGAGTTTCCCGAGATGCAGGGGATTATGGGCCGTTACCTGGCAAAGCGTGATAGTGAACCGGCTGAGGTCGCAACTGCCCTGGATGAATTTTACATGCCCCGCTTCTCTGGCGACAGGCTGCCAGAAACCCGTACGGGTCTGGCCCTGTCATTGGCAGAGCGGCTGGATACCCTGGTGGGCATCTTTGGCATCGGCATGAAACCCACTGGCGATAAGGATCCTTTTGCCCTTCGACGTGCCGCACTGGGGGCCTTGCGTATCATGCTGGAGCACCATCTGCCGGTAAATCTTAATCAGTTACTACAGGCGGCAGCCGCGCAATTGGCTGAAACCCTGACGGAGAGCGATACAGTAGATCAAGTCTATGGCTTTATGCTGGAACGCCTCAAGGGTATCTATCTTGAGCGCAAGATCCCTGTTGATCTGTTTGAGGCGGTAGCTGCAACCAGACCAGAGTCTGTCGCTGATTTTGAGCGTCGGATTCAAGCCGTTGTTGCATTCCGCTCGCTGCCTGAGGCCGAAGCACTGGCAGCAGCCAATAAACGTATACGCAATATACTGAAGAAGAGTGAGCAACCGATCGCGTCTGACATAGATACCAGCTTGTTCGATTCGCCGCAGGAACAGGCTCTCTACGCAGGGATTGATCAGAAGTGGCAGGAGATCGCGCCGCTGCTGGATCTGTACGCCTATGAGCAGGTATTGAAGAGTCTGGCTACCTTGCGTGAACCGGTGGATGCGTTTTTTGATCAGGTAATGGTCATGGCGGATGATCCTGCGGTAAGGTCCAACCGACTGGCGTTGCTCAACAAACTAAGTGCACTCTTCTTAGGTGTGGCAGATATCTCCATACTGCAGGCATAAACAGAGCACTCAAGGCTTAAATTAAGCTTCCAAATAAAGAGTAAGTACTCACTCACATGAAACTGGTCATCCTTGATCGCGATGGTGTCATAAACGAGGACTCGGACGAGTTCATCAAGACACCTGAGGAGTGGCTGCCGATCCCAGGCAGCCTTTCCGCTATCGCCCGACTTAACCAAGCAGGCTATCGCATTGTCATTGCAACCAACCAGTCAGGCCTGGGTCGAGGACTCTTCAGTATCGATCAGTTGAATGCCATTCACAGAAAAATGCTGCAGGCTATCGTCAACGAAGGGGGCCAAATACATGGAATTTTCTTCTGTCCCCACGCACCGAAAGAGCATTGTGAATGCCGCAAACCGAAACCTGGTCTGTTTCATCAGATCAGTGAACGATTCTACTGTAACCTCAGTGGTGTCCCCTGCATCGGCGACAGCCTGCGCGATCTGCAGGCGGCAAGCGCCGTGGGAGGGCAACCCATTCTCGTCAGAACGGGAAAAGGCCAGCGGACTGAAAATGATCCTGAATTGCTCCCCAGCATTCCCGTTTATAACAATCTAACAGAGGCGGTAGACGCTCTCTTGTTCGAGGAAAGTACAAACTAATGATCTTGTTCAGATCCCTTCTCTATCTTTTCAGCATGGTCATCAATACCATTGTACTCGCTGGTATCCTCTCAACCTTAGGTTGGTTTCTACCCTATCGCCAACGCTGTCAAATCGCTAATGTCTGGGGCAGTGTGAATCTCTGGTGTCTTAAATTTTTCTGTAAACTCGATTACAAGATCGAGGGTCTTGATAAGGTGCCAGAATACGGTGCCATCGTCCTGTCTAAACACCAGTCTGCGTGGGAAACCATGGCACTTAGAGCCCTGCTCCCCCCAGAGCAGGCCTGGGTACTTAAACGGGAGTTGATGTGGGTGCCTTTTTTTGGTTGGGCTGCTGCTACAGTGCAACCAATAGCCATCAATCGAAAGGCCGGACGCAAAGCAGCCAAACAGGTTATTGAGATCGGCATTGAACGGTTACGTCAGAAACGCCTAGTGCTTATCTTTCCTGAAGGCACTCGGGTAGCCCCTGGGGAGCGCAAGCGTTATGGCATGGGCGGCGCCCTGCTGGCGGAAAAGAGCGGTGTCCCCGTGATTCCTATAGCCCACAATGCAGGGAGCTTCTGGAAGCGCCGCGATATAAGAAAATACCCCGGGATTATCACTGTGATAGTTGGTGACCCGATCCAGTCTGCTGGCAAGAAGGCGGCAAAGATCAATCAAGAGGTTGAACAGTGGATAGAAAGTACCATGGAAAAGATACAACCGGCTAAGTAAGTACTCACTTACTATGAATATTATCCAAATAAAAAGGGCCAATATTGGCCCTTTCTAATTTGTCAGAGTCCGTGCCAGCTGCCAGCTAAACGTCCAGATTCTCAACAGAGAGCGCATTCTTTTCGATAAAGTCGCGCCTTGGTTCAACTTGATCTCCCATCAATGTGGTAAAGATTTCGTCGGCACCTACTGCATCTTCAATCTTAACCTGCAACAAGCGTCTGCACTCTTGGTTCATTGTGGTTTCCCAAAGCTGATCAGGATTCATCTCCCCCAAACCTTTATAGCGTTGGATATGCTGACCACGCTTTGCCTCTTCCATTAACCAGTTAAGCGCTTGTGAAAAACTACTTACTTCACACTGCTTCTCACCACGTTTGATGTAGGCACCGGTACCAAGCAGACCATCGAGCTTTTCACCCATCTCTGCCATACGCCTATAATCGCTGCTGGAAAAGAACTCCTTTGCAATCATCGTATCCGTGTTGATACCGTGTACATAGCGAATGATACGGATCCCTGTCAGGTTACCTTCACTATCCTCTTCCGCTTTAATCTCGAATCGATTGGATGCAAATTGCTGAATATTCATCCTTGTCTGCAATTCACTAATCCAGGTATCCAGTGCCACCCTGTCAGCCAGCAACTCATCATTCAAGCGCGGCATATAAATCAATTTCTCAACTACTGACGGGTCAAATCTCCGGCCTACCCTGCTAACTGTAGCCATTGTCGACAAGTGCTGCTGAGACAACTCCTCAAGAGAGACACCGGATAACGGAGGTGCCTCACTGCTTACATAAAGTTCCGCATTATCGAGGGCGGCTTGAAGCAGGTAGGCATTGAGATCAGCATCATCTTTCAAGTATTGTTCTTGTTTGCCTTTTTTAACTTTATACAGCGGAGGTTGGGCAATATAGACGTGGCCGCGTTCTATCAATTCATGCATCTGACGATAGAAGAATGTCAACAGCAAGGTACGGATATGTGCACCATCCACATCGGCATCTGTCATGATGATGATGCGGTGGTAACGGAGTTTATCCGGATTGAACTCTTCTCGACCGATGCCACAGCCAAGCGCCGTTATCAAGGTACCAACTTCAGCTGAAGAGAGCATCTTATCAAAACGCGCCTTCTCAACATTCAGGATTTTTCCTTTAAGTGGAAGAATTGCCTGGGTTCTTCGATCTCTACCCTGTTTTGCTGATCCACCAGCGGAGTCACCCTCCACAAGATATATTTCACACAGTGAGGGGTCTTTCTCCTGGCAATCAGCCAGTTTCCCAGGAAGCCCTGCGATATCCAGAACGCCTTTACGCCGCGTCATCTCGCGCGCTTTGCGTGCAGCTTCTCTTGCCCTGGCGGCTTCAATCATCTTACCAGCAATTATTTTCGCCTCTGCTGGGCTTTCAAGTAAATAGGCACTCAATCTATCGGAAAGTACCGACTCGACAATGCCTTTCACCTCTGACGATACCAACTTATCTTTCGTCTGTGAGGAAAACTTCGGATCAGGTACTTTAACTGAAAGAACCGCAGTCAATCCCTCTCGTGCATCATCCCCTGACGTATTCACTTTCTGTTTTTTATCTAAGCCAGCCTGATCAATATATTGATTGAGTGTCCTCGTCAGACCAGCACGAAAGCCTGCCAGATGAGTACCACCGTCACGCTGGGGGATGTTATTGGTGAAGCAGAATATATTTTCCTGATATGACTCATTCCACTGCATGGCAAGTTCCACACTGACATCATCTTTCTCAACGGTAAAAGAAAAAACGGTCTCATGGAGGGGTGTCTTCTTTCTGTTCAAATGTTCAACAAAGGCCCTTATTCCGCCTTCATATTCAAATATATCCTGCCGGTCATTTCGCTCATCAGTTAACTTTATCCGTACACCTGAGTTCAGAAATGATAATTCGCGTAAACGCTTTGCCAATAAGTCATAGTGATATTCAATATTTGTAAAGGTCTCTTTACTTGCCTTGAACACGATCTCCGTACCAGATTTGTCCGTATCACCAATTACGGCAAGTGGTGCCTGGGGCTCTCCATGCACATACTCCTGGTAATGCGTATGACCATTTCTGTGTATGGTCAATAGGAGCTTTTCTGATAAGGCGTTTACAACCGAAACACCAACACCATGTAGGCCACCAGAGACTTTATAAGAGTTATCATCGAACTTTCCGCCCGCATGAAGAACCGTTAAGATAACTTCCGCAGCCGATTTACCCTCTTCAGGATGTATATCTACAGGAATTCCACGGCCATTATCGGTAACCTTTACCGTTTCATCGTCAATAATGGCTACCGTAATCTCTGTACAATGACCTGCGAGTGCCTCATCGATTGAATTATCAACTACCTCAAACACCATGTGGTGCAGACCTGTACCGTCATCGGTATCGCCTATATACATACCTGGACGTTTCCGTACGGCGTCTAAACCTTTTAATACTTTGATATTTGAAGAGTCGTAACTCATAAATCACTCCTGAATAAGAACGACCTATTATACACTGATCAGGCCTTTCTAGTTTACCTTTAGCAATTATGTTCCACGTGGAACACGAATATCATTTCAAACTGTCTTGATACCAACGCTTCCCTTGTGAATATGGAAATCTCTTCTTTCAGCACCACTTACTGAAAACGCCTCAATTGGCTCTATACTGGTTGTGAAGATCTGGAATTGATGGTCCAGAAGTCTTTTGAGGATCTTCTCTCTGTTTTCTCTATCAAGCTCAGAGATCAAATCATCGATTAATATAATAGGTGAGTAACCAGTTTTCTCCTTTAGCAGAGCCCCTTGAGCCAGATGCATCGCTGCGATTAACATTTTCTGTTGCCCACGAGAGAATATTTGACCGACATTTTGACCCTCAACCATGATGCGAAGATCAGCTCTTTGTGGTCCATGTTGGGTAAATCCTCTAGTGAAGTCACTTTTAGTACTTGCACTTAAAACACTTTCCAAAGATTCTGATCTGTCCCAACCAGCTTTCCATGCTATTTCAACGGATTGATTGAATGATAGATTGTGGCACTCTGTCTTTATGTGCCGAGATAATTCTCTTACGTAATTCGATCTAACATCATCAACTTTTTCACCAGCCTCACCCAATATATTATTCCAGCTGGCCAATTTCTGATTCTTCTTTAATAGGGCATTTCTCTGTCTTAATGCTCTAAAGAAGCGTTTATAGATATCGAAGTACTCATGTTCCACGTGGAACACGCCCCACTCAACGAAACGCTTTCTATACTCAGGACCTCGATCAAGTATCTCATGGGACATTGGTGTAATAATTTGCAAAGGTGTTATACGGGCAATTTCAGATACCCTTAGAACATTATTTCCATCGACTCTTATTTTTGTAGTTGAAGGTGTTTTTTCAACACCGATACTGTGCTGTTGCTTATTCTCTGTTTTTGCAAAGACGTTGAGCTGTCGTTCGCCACTTTTAACCACCGAGCCAAATCGATTTGAACGATAAGATCTTGCCCTGGCTATCATGTAGATGGCTTCGAGTAGAGTACTTTTTCCAGAACCATTAGCTCCGGATATCAAATTAAAATGTCTTGAGAAATCGAGCTCAGCAACAGCGATATTGCGAATGTTTTCTACTTTGAGATACTTAATTGACACGGGATGTTCCCGTTATTTGATTTGGCAGAGCAAGTGAGATGGGGCTGATCTTTGGATCAGCCCCCCGGATTAATATCTAGAGGCGCATTGGCATGATGACATATCGACTCTGATCACTGTCCATGTTTTGTATCAGGCAACTACTATTCGAATCACTTAGCGACATCCGTACTGTTTGACTCTCAATGACATTAAGAACTTCTATTAGATATCCAACGTTAAAGCCTATTACTAGCTCATCACCTTGATAGTCAATCTCCATTTCATCCTCAGCTTCCTCCTGCTCAGGATTGTGTGCCAGAAGCTGTAAGAGACCAGGGTTGATTTGAAAACGTATACCTCGGTATTTCTCATTCGACAAAATTGAGGTTCTAGTCAGTGCCTGCTTGAGTACTTCACGGTCAGCAATGACCTCTTTATCAGGATTTGCGGGTATTACCCGCTGATAATCCGGGAACTTACCATCAATCAGTTTTGAGGTGAAGCTTGTTTCACCGAGTGTAAAGCGGATGTGATTACTACTGACATCGATCTCTACTTGTTCGTCGCTGTCGGAAAGTAACCTCGCTAGTTCAAGTACAGCCTTTCTGGGAAGAATTACCTGAATTCCAGCTTCCTGATCAATAGCACACTCTGCCTCACTGAGAGCAAGTCTATGGCCATCTGTGGCAACCGCACGGATCATACCGCCACTCATCTCAATTAATAAGCCATTAAGATAATAACGCACATCCTGCAGTGCCATAGCAAACTGGGTTTTTTCAATCAGGCGTTTTAGAAGGCTTTGTGTAATTGAAAACTTATGGCTACTGACAGAAGGCTCTATGGATGGATAGTCAATTGCCGGTAAAACACCCAATGTGAATCTACTTCTTCCTGACTTGATTACCGTTCTTTCACTATCAACGGTAAATTCTATCTGTGCATCTTCAGGCAGTGATTTACAGATATCCAAAAGCTTTCTTGCAGGTAGTGTGAAATCTATTTCACCATCACACTCAATGTTAGCTGAAGTTTTCATCTCAACTTCGAGATCAGTTGCAGTGATATTGATTCTTCCGTTCGCAGCATTAATCAAGACATTGGCAAGAATCGGAAGGGTCTGTCTTCTCTCTACTACTCCACCAACTTGTTGGAGAGGTTTTAGCAGATTATCCCTTGATGTAACGATCTTCATGTCAAAGCACTCTTAATAGATATAGATTATTTATATAGATTTATTATTGTTATTACACAGCCATAAAACGGTTGATAAGTATAATAATTACTTGTATTTTCAATAGGTTGTAACCTATTTTTGTTGTTGATAACAGCCGTATATCTCATGAAGGAATTGTTTATGATCTGTGGATAACTTAAGCATGCTGTTTTGTTGTGAAAACATCAACAGTTTATCCACACTAACTGGTGAGGGTTCTTAACAGGTTTGCATAGTCCTCTTCCACCCGGTGATCACTCTCCTTCAATTCAGCAATTTTACGTGTCGCATACAGCACAGTTGTATGATCACGTCCGCCAAAGGCCTCGCCAATCTCCGGGAGACTGTGATTGGTTAACTCTTTGGCCAGGGCCATGGCAATCTGTCTCGGTCTGGCAATGGTCCGACTCCGCTTTGCTGAAAGCAGCTCAGAAGTACGTATCTTAAAGTATTCTGCTACGGTCTTTTGAATATTTTCTATAGTGACCTGCTTATCTTGTGCTGCCAGCATATCGCGCAGGGCATCCTTGGCAAATTCCTGGGTTATGGCACGACCGGTAAACTCTGCATTTGCAATGATTCTTCTCAGTGCGCCCTCCAGTTCGCGAATATTGGAGCGTACCCGCTTGCCTATGAAAAAGGCCACTTCATTGGGTAGATCAACCCCAAACAGCTGGTCAGCCTTGCTTTTCAGAATAGCGACACGGGTCTCGAGATCGGGTGGTTCTATGGCAACGGTCAGGCCCCAGCCAAAACGGGATTTCAGCCGCTCCTCCAAGCCTGTAACCTCTTTTGGAAAGCGGTCACTTGAGAGGATGATCTGCTGTTGGGACTCAAACAGAGCATTGAAGGTATGAAAAAATTCCTCTTGAGAACGTTCTTTTCCCGCGAAGAATTGAACATCGTCGATAAGAAGCGCATTGACTCCACGAAACCGTCGTTTGAAGTCATCAATGGTGTTGTGCTGCAAAGCCTTAACCATCTGTGCCACAAAGCCCTCGGAGTGAACATAGACGACCCGGGCACTGGGGTTGGTCTTAACAATCATATTACCGACAGCATGCATCAGATGGGTCTTTCCCAAACCGACGCCACCGTAGATAAAGAGAGGGTTATAGGCGGTGCCTGGATTTTCGCCAATCTGAATAGAGGCTGCCCTGGCCAGTTGATTCGATTTACCCTCAACAAAGGTTTCAAAAACGAAGTTTGGATTAAGATTGCTTGGCATGGGGGGTTGTTCGTCGACCAGCCGAATGCGTTTTGCAGACTCTCTTTTTTGTCCCTGGATGTGTCCAGTTTCCGGGCCGCCACTTTTCGTTGTATTGCGTGAGCCAATTTCAAGCGAGATAGTGGGCGCATTGGTTCCTGCAATGTTCTGCAGGTACTCCGTGATATCATTCAAGTAATGGTTCTGCACCCAATTGAGGACAAACTGATTAGGCGCTAACAGACGTATGGAATGACCATCCTCCACCGATTGAAGCGGGCGAATCCAGGTATTGAATTGCTGCTGAGGAAGATCATTTTCAAGACGATCTGTACACTTGCTCCAAAAATTCACATGCTACCCGCTTTGCTGTTACTGAAGTGAGTGGACCATTACTGAAAATTAATGTCAGTCTCTGAGGATGATGCGCGGTATTTCATTTATTCCGTTTTAACAGGCAACTGTTATTTGTAAGCCCCAATATTCCTGGGCTTATTTATCCTGTCTTAGGTACGGTAGTTCGTAGGCGCTGGCGTGAGTTTACTCTGCTTTAGTTGACTTATCCACAGCTTGTTTTGATCAAAAGTAGGGGATTTTTTATTTGGTCTGCTATGTGCAAATAATCTATATATATAACTGTATTTATTAGTTTTTTCCTCTTTCAAAAAATGTTTATCCTGGTAAAACTGTACACTTTTTTACCCATTTAAATGAGCGCACATTTCTTTGTATATAGTTTGTGCTAAATCATGAACTTAGCGTGATCAGCAGCGGCCTGTTTAGGTTGACATCAACCCTCTGCGCATCGTAACATACGCGCCCTTTTATCAGGGGCATTTTTCTACCGATTTCGGTTGAGAAGAGCTTTAATAACCCAATTTAACCGGTATCAAGTCATGAAAAGAACCTTTCAGCCCAGCAATCTGAAGCGTGCACGTACCCACGGTTTCCGTGCCCGTATGGCAACGCGCAACGGTCGTAAGGTCATCAGCGCACGTCGTGCTAAGGGCCGTGATCGTCTCGGACTCTAAAATAGAGCCAACGATCTTCTTTGCCCAATAGCAAAGCGAGTTTTGGTCGGGATCTGCGGTTACTTAAACCAGCGGAGTTTAAGCAGGTCTTCCAAAAGTCCCGCAGATCATCAGACCGAAACTTTACTGTTCTCTTTCTGGCCAATGGCAAGAGTCATGCCCGTCTGGGTGCGGCGATTGCGAAAAAAATCCTGAAAAGAGCCGTTGATAGAAATCTGGTCAAGCGGGTCGTACGAGAGAGTTTTCGACTGCGACAGCAGGAGTTGGCAGGTTTCGATTTTGTTGTCTTGTGCGGACGCGGTGTCAAGCTGGATGATAAGCAGCGACTCCGTGAATCTCTGGACAAGCATTGGTCGCGTGCGCTACAGACTTTATCGGACGCCAGGAGCTGAGATCAAAAAATCTCCGCTAAATTGGCTTTTCAGTTCATAATACTGCTTTTGCCCGATCAGCAGACACCATTTCCAAAATTCGAGTTTGAGAGAATCCATGGATAACCTTCGCCTGATACTATTTTTTTCATTGGCCTTCATTTTGATGATGATTTGGCAGGCATGGGAAAAGGACTATGGTCCGAAACCGCAGATAGCAGCGACCACTACCACTCAATCTGCGGCGAGTAACTCTACGCCAAGCAGCATTCCGACTACCGCGGTACCCGGGACAGAGAGTAGCAGCACGGCCGTCCCGGTTATCTCTTCAAACTCGGTGGTTCCCCAGTCAGCATCCGCAACACCTCTTTCCGTACCTTCTGTCTCCGTCAAAACTGACCTCTATACGATGGAAATCGGTACGGTAGGCGGCAATATCCGCAAGGTGTTCTTGAATAAATATCCCGCCAGCCTCGGAGATAAAAAGAACAGTTTCCAGCTGATGAAACCGGATATACCGGATCTTTTTGTAGCCCAATCCGGGTTGATTGGCGGGGAAGGAAGCAGTGCCCCCAGTCATGAGACCCCGTATCAGGTCAGTGCCAATAGTTTTACGATGGCCGACGGTCAAGACGAATTGCAGGTTGATCTCTTCTGGACCAGTCCGGATGGGGTGAAGGTCACCAAACGCTTTACTTATCACCGTGGCACTTATCTGGTGACCGTGCAACACATGGTTGAAAATGGATCTGATAAACCCTGGGTAGGTCGTGAGTATCGTCAGCTGATGCGTACACCCCCAGAAAGTAAGGGTGCCACTTCTAAATTGATCTATACCTACACCGGCGGCGCCATTTACAGCGAAGAGAACAAATACGAAAAGATCAAATTTGATGCGATGGAAGAGTCCAAGCTGGAGCGGTCAGTGAAAGGCGGCTGGATCGCCATGCTGCAGCACTACTTCCTGGGCGCATGGATTCCACCGCAAGATCAGCAGGGGACCTTTTATACCAATACCCTGCCGGGTAATCGTTATGTATTGGGTGCCTATACACCCTCAGTTTCAGTTGCAAGTGGATCAGGGTATAACTTTACAACCGGTTTTGTTGCCAGCCCAAAACTTCAGGATGAGCTGAAGGCGATCTCTAAAGGGTTGGATCTCAGCGTGGACTACGGCTGGCTGACGGTGATTGCACAACCTATTTTCTGGCTGTTGAAACATATCCAGGCAGTAGTTGTTAACTGGGGCCTGTCCATTATCCTGCTGACTCTGCTGATCAAGCTGGCCTTTTTCAAGCTCTCTGAGGCCAGCTACAAATCCATGGCCAACATGCGTCGCATGACCCCGCGCATTCAGGCACTGAAGGATCGCTTCGGTGAGGATAAAACCCGCCTGAATGCGGCCATGATGGAGCTCTACAAAAAAGAGAAGATCAACCCGCTTGGTGGCTGTCTTCCTATTCTGGTGCAGATCCCCGTCTTTATCTCGCTTTACTGGGTATTGCTGGAGAGTGTCGAGATGCGTCAGGCACCCTTCATCTTCTGGATAGAGGATCTGGCGACCAAAGATCCCTATTTCGTGTTGCCGCTGATCATGGGTATCACCATGTTCATTCAGCAGAAGCTGAACCCGGCCCCACCGGATCCCATGCAAGCCAAGATTATGATGGCCTTGCCGTTTGTATTTACCGTTTTCTTTGCCTTCTTCCCTTCAGGGTTGGTGCTTTACTGGGTGACCAATAACACCCTCTCGATTGCCCAGCAGTGGTATATCACCCGCCAGATAGAGAATGCCACCGCTAAGTCCTGATGGTGATCAACCTGTGGTGACACAGGAGACCATCGCTGCTATTGCCACCCCGCCTGGAATCGGCGGGGTGGGCATTATCCGGATATCGGGTCCACTGGTTTCCAAGGTCGCCAGACAGATAACCGCAACCCCCCCCAAACCACGCTATGCCCAGTTTTCCCGATTTCGCGATCAGGAAGGTGAAGTGCTGGATGAGGGCTTGGTTCTGTTTTTCCCGGGCCCCAACTCATTCACCGGGGAGGACGTGCTGGAACTGCAAGGTCATGGCGGACCTGTGGTACTGGATCTGTTGCTGCAACAGGTACTCAATTGCGGTGTACGCCTGGCGCATCCAGGTGAGTTCAGCCAGCGCGCATTCAGCAACGGTAAACTCGACTTGACCCAGGCCGAGGCGATAGCCGATCTGATTGAGAGTGGAACAGCATCTGCCGCACGTCTGGCAGTACGTTCGCTGGAGGGCGAATTTTCCAAACGGGTTCATCTGCTGGTTGAGCAGCTTATCCTGCTGCGTATGTATGTAGAGGCAGCCATCGATTTTCCAGAAGAGGAGATCGATTTCCTCTCCGACGGCAAGGTGGCGGGTGACCTCGCTGAGATCATCCAGGCTGTTCAGAATGTGGAAAAGAGTGCCCAGCTCGGACGCCTGATGCGGGATGGTATGACCCTGGTAATTGCGGGTCGGCCCAATGCCGGTAAATCGAGTCTGCTGAATGCCCTGGCCGGTCGGGACTCCGCCATTGTTACGGCTATTCCCGGCACCACACGGGATCTGCTGCGTGAGCAGATTCAGATCGATGGCATGCCCCTTCACCTGATTGATACCGCAGGCTTGCGGGAGAGTCTGGATCAGGTGGAACAGGAAGGCATCCGTCGGGCCAAGGCCGAGATTGCCAAGGCGGATCGTATCCTCTGGATCTTTGATGATCATCTTGATCCAGACCACAGCGGTTTTGATCCTGCCCTGCTGCCAGCTGCTATTCCCGTCACCTTCATACGCAACAAGATTGATCAGAGTGGCACCGAACCCGGGATCCGGGAGAGCGGTGGCAGCAGCGAGATTGCCCTATCGGCGAAGCTTGGCGTGGGTGTTGAACTGCTCACCGAGCACCTGAAGCAGTGCATGGGGTTCAGTTCCGGGCAGGAGGGCGAATTTATTGCCCGACGTCGGCATCTGGATGCAATCAAGCGTGCTAGTCAGCACCTACTTACAGGCAAGTCAGCTTTAGAAGGGAGTGGTTCTGGTGAACTCCTGGCAGAGGATCTTCGTCAGGCGCAGCATGCCCTGAGTGAGATTACGGGTGAGTTCACCTCCGATGATCTACTCGGAGAGATATTCAGCAGTTTTTGTATTGGTAAATAACCAGCAATCTGTCAGAGTGGGCGCTGGTTGTGATATAGACGAAAAAAAGGTTGTTCTGGCCGACGTAGTTGGCCAAACTTGCCGGCTACTGAAACCCTTTTACCTGATCGATTGATGGGTCTGTACTCTCTTGATGGACTGTTTTAAATTCCCATGTCTGCCCTGACTCCTGCACAAAGCCTTTGGTTGTTTATCGCTGTGGCTCTGCTGACTAGCCTGCTACTGCTCTTCTTTGCGCGGAAAAAACTGGGGGTGGCACTTAAACAGCGACAGATTCGTCGGGCGGTAAAACGGTTAGGTCCAAAAGTCCATCAGGGACTCCTGGTTCCAGACGGCATCGATGGGGTAGTCGCGGCGGACTATGTGGTGCTGACCCATAAGGGGATCCTGCTCATTACACTGAACTGGTTCGATGGCAACATCTTTGGCGGCAAGGACACAGACCAGTGGACCCAGATGCTACGGGGTAGTTCACACCGATTTACCAATCCATTGCATGAAATTCACCTCCTCTGTGCCACTGTCAAATCCCTGGTTCCGGCCATTCCCGTCAGCGGTATTGTGCTGTTCGCCGGCGATTGTACCTTTCCTAAGGATAAGCCGGAGGGTGCCTGCCTGCTGAGTGATCTACCTAAACAGCGGCGCAAGCAGGTGGTTCCATCCAGCTATGAACTGACTTGGGATTTGCTTTTGACCAAGGCGAAGATGCTCTCATTCCATTGAGGGTTTGTTCAGCTCAGGTAGTTGTTTCAGTGCTTTTGCGATGAGTTGGGAACCTAGTAGCGACAGGACAACATAGATCGCGAAGAACCAGAGCCCAGCCTGAACCTCGGCCTGCGTCAAACCCCCCTGGTTGCTGGAAAAAAACACCACCAGGATGGCGACCACAAATACATCTGCCATCGACCACTTACCCAGATGTCGGCTCAGGTGCAGACCCTGCAGTGAGATGTGATGAGTACGGCTGAACAGGGTTAACCAGGCAACAGTGGTTTTCAAAAGCGGCAGTAATACACTGAACATCAGTAACAACAGCGCCAACCACTGATTACCATGTTCCCAGAGTCCTGTGATTGTTGTCAGGATACCCTTGGATTGAAACTGCAGTACCGTATCACCCAGTACAGGCAGCTCCTTACTCGCTTCGACCGACAGGATCGGCGTAGTGAGGCCTACTGCCAGGGCGATTACCGAGATGGTCAGCATGGCGTAGCCGAGATCACCGGCCTTGCGTTGAGCCAGCCAGGCAATCAACATGAAACTGCCGGCAAAGAGTAGAAACAGGGCAGTTAATTGCTCGACGGATGTTTTATAGGCGGCCTGCAGTTCCTTTTGCTGATTCAACTGTTCCAGCTGTTTGGAATAACCGTCATACAGACCGAAGCTAAGCGCTTCAAGTAGTTCTCGCCCGCTGTTCTCCAGTTGTGTCTCTGCCTGCAGTTGCTGAATGATTTGCAGGGTTTGGTGTTCATAGGCAGTCGCCTGTTCCCAAGTCTTCCAGGCACAGCCAATCATACCCAGCAGAAGCAGGCTCAACAGTAACCACTTAACCGGCTTAATGATCAATGCTTTTCCCTTTATCCCTGGTGTGCTGTTGTGATTATGACCGCTCACTCTATCGGTGATTCCCCTGCAATTGCAAACTTGCCAAAACCCACCCTATCTGTAACGGATACCGCGTGCAAAGTTCTGCTAAGATGCGTTTTTTAAAAGACCCTTCAGTGACTAGGAAAACCAGTATGTTGAAACTCGCGTATGTAGGTGGCTTGGGAATGATGGCGGGACCCGCCGCAACCCATCTGGAACAGGGTGGCCCAGCTGCCGTGCTGCGCGTTCAGGACCGGGGTACCCGAGGCGGCAGTCGTGATCAGTACCGTGCTGACTGGAGAAATCATGGGGCTGAGCTGGTAGCCACCCTAGAAGGGCTTGTCGGTGAGGGCGATCTGGATGGCGTGGTGGTCTGTGCCGGCAAGAACGGTGACGATGTTCAGATTATTGCTGAACTGACCCAACGGCTGAAGCAGGTTTCCACCGGGCGACCCTTTATTCTGCATCTCTCGACGGTGAGCCCCGATTTTGCCGAAGCGGCCTTTCAGTTCTGCTCTGATCAGCAGGTGGATTACATCAACTACCCGCTCACGGGTGGGCCTCTGGGGGCCCAGCTGGGGGGTGCCGATCCCAAAGGAATGTTGATTCTGGCCAGTGGAGATGAGTCAATCTACCAGCGCCTGTTGCCGTTATTGAAACGGCTCGGTCACCCGAAATTTTTTGGTCCCTCCCCCTCCGCCGGAGCGGTCACGAAACTGATTGGTCATCACATGGTGTTTAATGGTTTGAACGGTATCGCCACTGCGGCTGCTATCCATGCAGATTGCTTCAACCAGGGCAAGTTGGGCGGCGCTGCCCAAACCGATTATCTGAGTTTTCTCAACGGCGGTGCCGGTGGTACCCGTCAATGGGATGTGGGTTTGAGTAAAGGGATCGCGCAGGATTGCTGGGACCAGGGTTTCAGTATTCATCACGCGGTGATCGATGCGGTCTATGCGGCCAGGCTGGCGGTGGCAGCTGGCCTGCCAAGAATTTCAATTCAGGGTATGACCAACATCGCCTTTGCGTTTGCCTATCTGCTGCATAAATTTCCCGGGGAGACCCTGGGTACCCACTCCATAGTACGGGAGATGATCAGGCAGCAGAGTGCCGGGTTGGACCAATTCATGAGTGAGCATGGGGCATTTGCAGCCAATGCGGCACTGGTGATAGCAGATTGTGTCGCCTCTTTGCCCGAAGCGATACAGGCCTCCGCCTTAATTGAAGTGAGTGTTGCGGACTTTGAGTCAGGTGCCTGTTGAAATCCTTACGGTTGCTTGAGCAGCCTGCGCTACTGCTGGTCCTGACTACCCTGTTCTGGGGTGGCAATGCGGTGGTGGGAAAGTATGCGCTGAATTTTATGTCAGGGATTGAACTCTCTTTCTGGCGCTGGGTGCTGGCCTTTTTTATCCTGTTGCCCTTTGCCTGGCGGGTGTGTCTGCGGGATTTTGCCTATTACCGAAAACATATCGGGTTACTCTGCTTGCTCGCCTTTCTTAGTGTCTCACTCTACAACTCGTTTCAATATCTGGCGCTGCAATGGACAACGGCCATCAATGTGGGTGTAGTGAGTGCCACCATGCCGCTGGATGTCTTTCTGCTCACCTGGCTGTTTGGTCAGGAGCGGGCAAATGGGTTGCAGAAGTTGGGTATGCTGCTGGCGCTGATTGGTGTCGCTGTAGTGATATCAAAGGGTGATTGGAATCTGTTGCTGGGATTGCAACTCAACCCTGGCGATCTGTTGATGCTGACAGCGGTGTTTGGTTTTGCGCTCTACTCGGTACTGGTGAAAAAACTACCCGCTGAACTGGATAAGCTGGGCCTGCTGCTACTACTGATTTTTATGGGTACCATAGGGATTCTGCCCTTCTACCTCTGGGATATCAGTGGCCGTGAAACTCTGAGCCTGAACCGGGATACACTGCTGATACTTGGTTATGTGGCGATCTTCCCCTCTATCCTCTCCTACTATTTCTGGAACAAAGCGGTCTTGATTGGTGGTGCCAATCAGGCGGGGCTTTACTGCAATCTGATTTCCGTCTTTGCCAGTCTGCTGGCGGTAATCTTTCTGGGTGAGGCATTCCGGCCGTATCATGTTGTTGGCATGGTCACCATCTTCTTCGGGATTCTGTTGGCTACTTATCTCTCCAAGTGGTATTCACGTCGAATTTAGCGTTACTATAAACCTGAAGCATCATATGGTTTTGGGAGTTATAGCATGGAAAAAAGTATCAAGGGTTCGCAAACAGAAAAGAATCTGCTGATCGCCTTTGCCGGCGAATCTCAGGCGAGGAATCGCTACACCTACTTTGCAGGTGCGGCGCGTAAAGAGGGTCTGGTACAGATCGCCACCATCTTTGAAGAGACCGCCAATCAGGAGAAGGAGCACGCCAAACGCTTCTTCAAATTTCTTGAAGGCGGCGATGTGGAGATTACGGAGACCTTCCCTGCAGGAATGATTGGGACAACCCTTGAAAACCTGCGTGCGGCGGCAGCGGGAGAAGAGCATGAGTGGACCGAGATGTATCCCGCTTTTGCCAAGGTCGCCCGTGAAGAGGGTTTTAAACAGGTGGCAGCTGCCTTTGATGCCATCAGTATTGCGGAGAAGCAGCACGGCAAGCAGTATAAAACTTTGGCGGATAATCTTGAGGTAGGCAAGGTGTTCAAACGCGATGGCAAGGTGGTCTGGCGCTGTCGTAACTGCGGTTATCTGCATGAGGCCGAGGCGGCGCCCAATGTCTGCCCAGCTTGCCTGCATCCGCAGGCCCATTTCGAACTGCTGGCAGAGAACTGGTAATTTGTAACGTTTTGATCAGGCCCGAAACTGTCGTACCAGTTGATGAAATGCTTTGCGCAGTTGCGGGCCGTCTGCTTTACCGTAACGTAGCTTGATGTAGTGTTGGGTGATCGCATTCACCGGTTGTTTCAGATCGGGTCGTTTACGTACTACCCGGCGGGCAAAGTCGAGCGGGCCCTCGTAGGGAAAGCGGTTTATCCCTTTGCGATCCAGCTGTTTACAAAACCGTTGATAGTCTCTGACAACCGGGTCGGGTTTGATCTGACTCCCCAGCCGTAGCAGGAAGAGCAGTAAGGGTATCAAAACGGCAGTGGCCAGGATCATTGCCAGCGCCAGTTTTAGCGCGGAGAGAGCACCCAGCCCCAAGTGTTGCAGCAGCTTTTGTTGCTGCTCCTTGGAGTAACCCAGGACCCAGCGATGCCAGGAGGCATTTGCTGCGTCGATACCCAGTCGGAATTGTTTAGCGAACTGTTTTAGCAGGCTACTGTCAGCGGTAGAGAAGATAACCGGGATACCCAGGATGTTGTTCTCTTCCAGATCGAAATCAAAGCTCTGCTCTATGCGTTCCGGAGCTACTGCCGCCGTAGGATCCACCCGGGTCCAGCCGCTCTCCTCCAGCCACACCTCACTCCAGGCATGGGCATCAGACTGTCGCACAATCAGATAATTACCAAGGGGATTCAACTCACCACCCTGGTAACCGGTGACCACCCGGCTCGGGATACCGGCTACCCGCATCAGGCTGGTAAAGCTGGTGGCGTAGTGTTCGCAAAAGCCGCGCCGACTTTCAAATAGAAACTGGTCACTGGGATTCTCCCCCATCAGCGGTGGGGTGAGGGTGTAATAGAACAGTTCTGTGCGAAAAAATCTGAGTGCGTGATTCACCAGTTCACGATCAGAGGTCGATTCACTGCGCCACTGACTGACCAGGTCACGCATACGCGGGGTGATATTGTCCGGTACCTGTAGGCCAAGCTGTCTCTCCCTGCGGCTGAGTGGGCCGGTGTGATACTCAAGCCGTGAGGTCATGCTGTAGCGGTGGCGGCGGTTACGAATATCCTTTGCGGTAATCTGAAAGTCAGGCAGCAGTGTCGCCTCGGGCGGCAGAATCTCTGGCAAGTCGAGGGCATAGAGCCAATTATTGGGCGAGGGCTCCAGTGTCACCTGATAACTAACGGGTGGTGACAGGCTTTGATAGGTTATCTGCTTCGCCTGTAGAGCCGTTGTTCTTGTCCAGCGATTACCATCGGTATGCCAGAGTACCGGGCCGCGCCAATAACGTTGTCGTGGCGGGGGCGCGTCCTGATCAAAATCAACGCGGAAGGCCACAGCACGAGAGCGGATAAGATTACTGATACTACCGGGAGTGATGTTGTCACTGAGACCTGTCTGACCTGTGGAGTTATCTACACCAAGATTCCAGAGTGGACCACTGCTACGGGGAAAGAGAAAAAACAGCACCAGCATTATCGGCAGGGACTGCACCACCAGTGAGGCTGCGTAGCGTAGCGAGTTTAGCCGGAAGCCGGTAGTGTGTGTCGAGCGACTGGCCTCGATCATCAGGCCGGTCAATGCGATCACCATGATAAAAACATAACCGACCAGCAGGATCTCCTGATCAAACAGGAAATGGGTAATGAGGGTGAAGTAACCCAGTAACAGCACCACCATCAGATCACGCCGTCTACGACACTCCATCAGTTTGAGACCGAGCATCAACGACAGCAGGGCAATCTTGGCCTCCAGTCCCATCAACAACGGATAAACGGTGAAGATCAAAACGGCACTGATGATCGTGACAGCAAACAGCAGCAGTCGCCCCGTTTTCCATTGTGCAAAATAGAGTGTCATCCAGCGCAAAAAAAGAACCGCCAGAAAGGCCAGCGTGATGCGCAGATCCAGCCGCTGAAAATGGGGTGCAACAACCAGGGCGGTTACCAGGGTGAGGTGATACAGCACGGCCGGTTTTATTTGGTTGGCCGAGTTCATTGTTCTGCCTCAGCAAACAGTGCCAAAGCACGCAGTGCCGCCTGGCGTTGTGTTTCGCCACGAGCCGGCTTGAGTGTCAGATTGGGCAGTCGCAGGCCGAATGCTTGTTGTTGTTCAACGGCATCCAGCACGCCCCGGCAGAGTGCGCTCAATCGTGCCTCGATACCCAGGTGGGGATAGTGATCCCACTCGAGCCAGCAGAGATCAGCCCGGTCACCGCCAAACTGCTTGGTGTGGAGACCCTGCTCTCTTGCTTGGGCTTTCCAGTCGATTTGTCTGGGCGAGTCGCCGGGTCGATAACTGCGCAGTCCGACAAAATCATCTGCTCCGACACCTTTGTCGCCCTGGGCGTTGAGTTGATAACTGGGCAGGTTTGTTATTTGCGGCCGGGGTCCAGGGGCTGGATAAACCAGTGCCTCGCCGCTCAGATCGAGATAGCTCCAGGCGTAAAAAAGACCCAGTGGATAGGTGGTGAATACCTGAACCCGGGGGATACTAAGTCGCCCTCTTCTTTCAGTGGTGATACAGAGTTTTACCTGCTGATCACAGTCGGGAGGCAGGTCAGAATAAATCACATCGCCGTTTTTGAAATGCAGGCCGATGGTTGGTCGCTCGTCAGACCGAGGGTTGATCAGTTGTAGATAAAAGCAGGCAGTTTCACCCTTGAATACCTGGCTTGCCCGACTCACCCGGAAACTGAGACCGAGCAAATTGCGCCAGGTGTGCAGCATGGTTACAACGGCGAGCCCAGCGAGCAGAAAGGTCAGCATGAGTCCGAGGTTGTTGGCGTAGTTGATAGAGCCAATCCACATCAGCATTAGCAGTAGTGCAAAACCAAAGCCATAGCGCGTGGGGATAATGTAGATCTGCTGCCTTCCGATCGTGGCCTCACCAAGCCTGTTGCTGTGACATCGCCGGATAAATCGATCTGGCAAATTAAGCCTCATGGCAACGGGACTGACTGCAACAGAAACTGCGCCAGTGACGAGCCTTCATCAATTCCAGTATCCCCGCTGGAGTGCAGACGATGACCAACCGTTGCTGCCAGTACTGCCTGAACATCCTCTGGCAAGACTTCATGGTGACCTGCTTGCAGTGCCCAGGCACGGGCACTGTTTATCAGTGCCAACCCAGCCCGGGGTGAAAGACCGTGATTGAATCGCGGGCTGGTACGACTGAATTTGAGCAGGTCCTGAATGTAATCGAGCAGGGCATCGGCCACATGAATGCGGGGAACTTGCTGCTGCAACTGTTTCAGTTGCTCGATAGTCAGGCAGGGGTCCATCTGTTCAAGCAGATGTCGGCGATCTTCACCACTTAGCAGAGTGCGCTCCGCCGCCTCGTCCGGATAGCCGATATGCAGTCGCATCAGGAATCGATCTAACTGTGATTCAGGTAGTGGAAAGGTGCCGATCTGATGTGCCGGATTTTGTGTGGCAATGACAAAGAACGGCTGCGGCAGTGCGCGGGTCTTTCCATCCGTCGTTACCTGCCGCTCTTCCATGGCTTCGAGCAGTGCACTTTGTGCCTTCGGTGTGGCCCGGTTGATCTCATCAGCCAACAGCAGCTGAGTAAATATTGGCCCCTGATGAAACTGAAAGGTTTCGTCACCTCGATGATAGACGGAGACGCCGATAATGTCGGCCGGCAGAAGATCACTGGTAAACTGAATGCGCTGATACTGAAGACCGATAAGTTTGGCCAGGGTATGTGCCAGGGTGGTCTTGCCGACGCCAGGCAGATCTTCGATTAAAAGATGCCCATTGGCCAGCATGCAGGTCAGAGCCAGGCGTAGTGTCTGCTCTTTTCCCACGATAATACGTCCGGCTTCTTTGATAACCTGATCCAGCAGTTCCTTCATGGCATATCCTGTTATTGTTGGCTCTTCATTTTACAGAGTATTAGCTTTTGGGATGGTTCCGAAAAGTGTCGGTAGTGAGACGTCAGATTACTGGAAAGTGGTGTTAAACCTGCCATTTGTCAAATATAAGAAAAAGTTGTTTTTAACTTAATAAAATCTGATGAATCCTTGTGGGGTTGTAAAGCAATCGTGTCCCCGGCTTTACTGCAAAGCAGCAGTACTACAAAGCCTTACCAGCACTGAATTTAGCACATCTTAAACTATTAATATGCTGCTAGCGCAACATAGCTTTTTTTGATTGTTGCAAAGTGAATTCTGATTATCCGCACGGCATAAGCAGGTCTACGATGGGCCCGTTTGTCAGTGGCAGGTTCAGTTAGCTCAGAGAATGTGTTCCACCACGCTTGCAGTCTTAAAACAAATTGATACTGCAAGTTACCCTGCCTGGCAAGCAGTTGCCGGGTTATATAAACATGACCAAAAACTAGAGTGGCCCGGCCTGAAATCAATAACGATTTTTGGAGGTATACATGACATCGGGTCTCATTTTTGCACTACTGTGTGCGGTAGGTGCAATTGCCTATGGCGCCTATTCCATCCGTTGGTTGTTAGCCAAGCCGGAGGGTTCTGAAGAGATGCGCAATATCAGTCTGGCGATTCAAGAGGGGGCAACCGCCTATCTTAATCGTCAGTACATGGCCATTGGGATCGTGGGTGTGATCCTGTTTGGCGTGATATATGCGCTACTTGGATCTTTAACAGCCCTTGGTTTTGCCATTGGTTCGATCCTGTCGGGCCTGGCAGGTTTCATCGGAATGAATGTTTCAGTACGGGCGAATTCCCGTACCACAGAGGCAGCCAAACAGGGTCTTAATCCTGCATTAGCTGTGGCGTTTCGCGGTGGTGCAATCACCGGCCTGCTGGTGGTTGGCTTGGGTCTCCTGTCCGTAGCGGGTTTTTATGGGATGCTGGTGGAGATGACCCCTGCAGGTGAGCCGGTAAAACTCGCACCGCTTATAGGGCTGGCGTTTGGTGGTTCACTGATCTCCATCTTTGCCCGTCTCGGTGGCGGTATCTTCACCAAGGGTGCCGATGTGGGCGCTGATCTGGTTGGCAAGGTTGAAGCCGGCATTCCAGAAGATGATCCACGCAACCCCGCTGTAATCGCGGATAACGTGGGTGATAATGTAGGCGACTGTGCAGGTATGGCGGCCGACTTGTTTGAGACCTATGCCGTTACCACCATCGCTACCATGATGCTGGGCGCGCTGATGTTTACCGAGAATCCGAACGCTGCGTTACTGCCTCTGGTATTGGGTGGTATCTCGATTATTACTTCGATTATCGGCACCTTCTTTGTATCGGTAAAACCCGGCGGCAAGATCATGAATGCCCTCTACCGCGCACTCGGTGTATCGGCGGTGCTCTCTGCCCTGGCCTTCTTCCCGGTGACTCAATGGCTGATGGGAGATAACGGGACTTATGCCATACTCGATATCTATGGTGCAGCACTGATCGGCCTGGTTATCACGGCTGCACTGGTAGTGATCACGGATTACTACACCTCAACGGATTACAAGCCGGTCCGTCTGTTGGCTGCGGCCTCCACCACCGGACACGGTACCAATATCATCGCAGGTCTGGCGCTCTCCATGCGTTCAACTGCAGCTCCTCTGATTGTGATCTGTGCCGGTATTCTTCTCTCCTACAGCATGGCGGGACTCTACGGTATTGCGATTGCCGCAACAGCGATGCTCTCCATGACCGGTATTATTGTTGCCATTGACGCCTATGGGCCGATTACCGATAACGCCGGTGGCATTGCCGAGATGGCAGAGCTGCCCAATGAGATACGCAATACAACGGATGAACTGGATGCCGTGGGTAATACCACCAAGGCGGTGACCAAGGGCTACGCTATTGGTTCAGCTGCGTTGGCGGCACTGGTGTTGTTTGCAGATTATACCCGTGAGTTGGCTCACCATACGGGCATGGATATGACATTTGATCTGTCCAATCATCTGGTGATTGTGGGTCTGTTTATTGGTGGCTTGGTTCCCTATCTGTTTGGTGCCATGGCGATGGAGGCCGTGGGCCGTGCGGCGGGCGGAATTGTCGTTGAGGTGCGTCGCCAGTTTAAAGAGATCCCCGGGATCATGGACAGAACGGCCAAGCCGGACTATTCACGGGCCGTGGATATGCTTACCAAGTCGGCGATCAAGGAGATGATATTGCCCTCGCTGCTACCTATTGCTGTACCGATTGCAGTGGGTTTATTGTTGGGACCACAGGCACTGGGTGGTGTCTTGCTAGGCTCCATTATCACCGGGCTTTTTGTGGCCATCTCGATGACTACCGGTGGCGGTGCCTGGGATAATGCCAAGAAGTTTATTGAGGACGATAATCATGGCGGCAAAGGCTCAGAGGCACATAAAGCTTCGGTAACGGGTGATACCGTAGGCGACCCCTACAAGGATACGGCAGGGCCTGCGATTAATCCGTTGATCAAGATCATTAACATTGTTGCATTAATGATTATACCTTTGATGTAAACAGTTCAGTTGATTGTGGCCGGAGATACCCGGCCACAACTCCAGATAGAGGAGAATAGAGATGGGTAAAGTCAGAATTCAAATGGCACCTGAGATCGAATTCAAGATGGAACTGGAAGTTCCGGATGTCGATATCGATACGCGTGACTATGATGTCCAGCAGCACAAGAAAGAGGTCTATGCTGAATTTGAAAGACGCTTGAATGCAGCATTCCCGGAAGGCTATCGCATGCACACCTTTGAATTTGGCCTCGACACCGGCTGGCACGAAGAGCTGGCAGGCGACTGAGCCGTTCATCAAGCCTCCTGATCAGTGCATGCTGATCAGGAGGCTTGGCCCCCCTCCCCGTTTTCAGCGTTTTGATTTGTCGCGATTTTTCCCTTGTTCCATTAAAGTTTGGCGGCTATCGAAATCATTGGGTCGTTTGATCGAAAAGAGATAGCCGCAAAGGCGGTCTCTGCAGGTTGGTGCACGGGGTACTACCCTACCCAATTCATGTTATTCCAAGGTTTCAGACAGATGGTCGCAAGAGTAAACTATCCAGTCTGATAGCGTGAATAGCTGGAATAGCATGTTTTATACCGATAGTTATGATGTGATTGTAGTGGGTGGTGGTCATGCCGGTACAGAGGCCGCACTGGCGGCGGCTCGTATGGGCGCGCGTACCCTGTTACTCAGTCACAATATCGAAACCCTGGGGCAGATGAGCTGTAATCCGGCGATTGGCGGGATTGGCAAAGGCCATCTGGTGAAAGAGGTCGATGCCCTGGGTGGCATCATGGCCAGGGCCACGGATCGTGGCGGTATTCAGTTCCGCATACTCAATGCCAGCAAGGGCCCCGCGGTTCGAGCGACCCGCGCCCAGGCTGATCGGGTTCGCTACAAGGCCGCCGTCCGATATGCGCTGGAGAACCAGCCCAATTTGGATCTGTTCCAGCAGGCGGTGGATGACCTGATGGTAGAGAATGAACAGGTCACCGGCGTGGTGACCCAGATGGGGCTCAAGTTCAAGGCCAGGTCGGTGGTGCTGACGACTGGTACCTTTCTGGGCGGTCGCATCCATATCGGTTTGAATAACTATGAGGGTGGCCGTGCCGGAGATCCTCCCGCCAACGCCCTGTCACAGCGATTACGGGAATTGCCGTTCAATGTGTCCCGGCTCAAGACCGGCACCCCGCCCCGCATCGACAGCCGGACGATCGACTATTCCCAGTTGCAGGCCCAGCCGGGAGATGATCCTGCCCCGGTTTTCTCTTTCATGGGATCGCGGGATGAGCATCCGCGCCAGGTGAGTTGCCACATCACCCACACCAATGAGCGAACCCATGAGATTATCCGCGGGGGCATGTCCCGTTCCCCCATGTATACCGGTGTGATTGAAGGGGTGGGTCCGCGTTATTGTCCCTCCATTGAGGACAAGGTGGTGCGCTTTGCGGATAAAAATGCCCATCAGATCTTTATCGAACCGGAGGGGTTGGATTGTAACGAGGTCTATCCCAATGGCATCTCCACCTCCCTCCCCTTTGATGTGCAGTATGAGTTGGTTCGATCGATGGTGGGCTTTGAGCAGGCCAGGATCATGCGGCCCGGGTATGCCATTGAGTATGATTTTTTTGATCCCAGGGATCTGCGGCCGAGCCTCGAAACGCGCTTTATCGAAGGGCTGTTTTTTGCCGGCCAGATCAATGGCACGACCGGCTATGAAGAGGCGGCTTCACAAGGTCTGCTGGCGGGTCTGAACGCGGTATTGAAGATTCGTGGTCAGGCCGCCTGGTCTCCACGGCGTGATGAGGCCTATCTGGGTGTGTTGGTAGATGATCTGATCACCAAGGGGACTCAGGAGCCCTACCGAATGTTTACCAGTCGCGCCGAATTCCGACTGATGTTGCGTGAAGATAATGCCGATCTGCGTCTCACCGAACGGGGGCGCAAGTTGGGGTTGGTGCCAGATGAGCGCTGGCACCGCTTTGAACAGAAACGGGAAGCGATTGAGCGGGAGCAGCAGCGGCTGCGGGACATCTGGGTCCAACCGAATTCATCACTTGCTGAGCAAGTAACGGCGACATTTGGCACGCCTATCTCGAAAGAGACCCGTGCGCTGGATCTGCTGTCACGTCCGGATGTGAATTATCTGCAACTCTGCAGCCTGCCCCAGTTGAGTCCGGGGATTACCGATTCAGCCGCCGCGGAGCAGCTGGAGATCCAGGCCCGGTATGCCGGCTATATCAAGCGCCAGGAGGTTGAGATTGAGCGGTTGCGGGCAAATGAGAGTTTGAAACTGCCGGACAGCTTTGATTTTGCCCAGGTACGTGGTCTCTCGACAGAAGTGAGAGAAAAACTGATCAAAAGCCAGCCAGCCACTATTGGACAAGCCGGCCGGATACCGGGCATGACACCGGCCGCTATTTCGTTGCTATTGATTCACCTGAAACGCAAATCATGAATACCGACAGATCGTTATGGCAGAAACAGCTCAGTGCCGGTCTGCAACGTATGGCCATCACGCTTTCAGAACAGCAGCAGTGTCTGCTGGTGGATTTTCTGAGCCTGCTGACTAAATGGAATCAGGCCTATAACCTGACGGCGATCCGGGATGTGAATGAGATGGTCTCCAGGCAGCTGCTGGATAGCCTGTCGATCGTGCATCTACTGGAAGGGCGCCGGATTCTGGATGTGGGAACAGGCCCGGGCCTGCCGGGTATTCCGTTAGCGGTGGCACGGCCAGGGTGTCAATTTACCCTGATCGATTCAAATGGAAAAAAGACCCGCTTTGTACAGCAGGCGATAACGACCCTGGGGCTGAAAAATGTCGTGGTCTTGCAGACAAGGGTAGAGGCGTACCAGACGACGGATAAGTTTGACACCATTACCTCTCGCGCCTTTGCCGCACTGCCCAGGATTGTCCAACTAACACAACATCTGCTCGCTGAGAATGGTCAGCTCCTGGCAATGAAGGGAATGATTCCCAGGGATGAGATGGCAGAGCTTGAAGTCAGCGGTTACCAGATTGTTGTCGATCCATTGATGGTTCCAGACAGTGACGGTGAACGACATGCTCTGCGGGTGAGGTCGGCAACATGACAGTGGGAGAGTGCTATGCAGATTTGGGTTGATGCAGATGCCTGCCCTAATGTGATCAAAGAGATTCTATTTCGGGTGGCAGAAAGGCTGAGTATTCAGCTCACTCTGGTAGCGAATCAGCCGGTCAAGGTTCCTCCCTCTCCGTTCATTCGGACCATTCAGGTAGGGGCCGGTTTTGATGTGGCGGACAACGAGATTATCCAGCTGGCTTCAGCGAATGATCTGGTGATTACAGCGGATATCCCATTGGCATCCGGTGCCATCGAGAAGGGAGCCTATGCGCTCAACCCCCGAGGGGAGTTTTATACCCGGGAGAATATCCGCGAGCGACTCTCCCTGCGGAATTTTATGGATGAACTGCGTGGCAGCGGGGTCAATACCGGCGGACCCCCTGCCCTGGATAAACGTGATCGACAGGCATTTGCCAATCAGCTGGATCGTTTTCTGGCAAAAAGTCGGCCTGAATAGAGGGCCTGCGGCTGCCCAGATTAATCGAGAGTGTCGATGTCGCTCCTCAGTTGATCCAGCTTTCTTTTCATAACTGTTTCCATGTGATCGATGTCGTTGAGTATGCGCTTTTTAAAATCAGCCACACTCTCATCACGACCGACCACCTGATCCAGCTCCTGGGTCAGCTTCTGTATGGTGGGCGATATTTCGCTCACCTCTTTAAATTTGTGGGTGCCGCTGTCAATCTTTGCCATCTTTTTGGAACGGCCATGGCGGAACTTCATGCTATGGGCGAACAGATCACCTTTCTTGCGTTTAAAATAGATTTTCAGAATATCCTCATCACCCTCTTGCCTGAGGGTATATTTTTCAATTCGCTCGATATCTGTAATGCCCAGTTCCCGCAATGCGTCATACATAGATAGTCCTTTGTCACTGGCTGTGACGAATCAGGGTAAATAGCCCGTGTCTGGTAAATATGCGTCACTCGTGGCCTAACTTCAAGGTTAGAACCCATAACGGATCACTCTTCGCCGAACGGATTTTAAGGTAGACTGATCTGCCAGGAGACTGAACGAGCCGCGAAAACCGGCACACAGAATCAACGGGGGGGAGATGACAAAAGCGGTTATTGGGAAATGTTGGCACTGCGGAACAGAATTGTCAGCCGCAGATTTTGGCAGAGAGACCAGCTGCCTCTCCTGTGGAAAGCCGTCCCGCGTCTGTAAAAACTGTCGCTGGTATGATATTGCCCGGACCAATCAGTGCCAGGAGCCAATGGCGGAGCGAATTCAGGAAAAAGAGCGGGCAAATTATTGCGAGTTCTTTGAGCCAACCATGGATCTGCAATCGGAGGGTACCACCGCCAGTCAGAGTCTGCGTCAGTCTGCAGAAGACCTCTTCAAGTGATCACCAGCGGCAGATATTTTGGCTGATTCATCGGCAAAGGTCGTGCATCTCCCCTGCTTTCTGATATTCTCAACGGCTCACTCGAGATTTCGAGGGGAGATAAGGATTTGGTATACCTGGCACAGCCGGTTAACGAGCGTGGAAATTAGGTTATGGGTCGGATAATTTGTGTCGCAAATCAGAAAGGTGGCGTGGGGAAGACCACAACCGCAGTCAATCTGGCTGCTTCATTGGCCTCATTCAGACGCAAGGTGTTGCTGGTGGACCTGGATCCACAGGGCAACGCTACCATGGGCAGCGGTGTCGATAAGCATAATCTGGTGAATTCCAGTTGTGACGTTCTGCTCGGTGAATCAACCTTCTCCGATGCAGTGGTTAAGGCAACCGCGTCGGGTTTTGATGTGCTGCCGGCCAATGCCGATCTGACTGCCGCTGAAGTCGGCCTGATGAATGTGCCATTGAAAGAGAAACGGCTCAGTCTGGCGCTGGCTGGTGCCAAGGATCGCTATGACTATATTGTTATCGACTGTCCTCCCTCCCTGAACATGTTGACCGTTAATGCACTGGTGGCAGCCGATGGCGTATTGATTCCCCTGCAGTGTGAATACTATGCATTGGAAGGTCTGTCGGCGCTGATCAGCACGATCAAGCAGATCCAGGGCAGCCGCAACAACCACCTGGTGATCGACGGTATTGTGCGCACGATGCATGATCCGAGAAACAATCTGACCAATGAAGTCTCAGCGCAACTGATCCAACACTTCGGAGATCAAGTGTTCCGTACCATCATTCCGCGGAATGTTCGGGTAGCCGAAGCACCGAGCCACGGATTACCGGTTTTACTGTATGATAAGAGCTCTAGGGGTGCAGTTTCCTATCTGGCTATGGCCAGTGAACTTTTGCGTAGACAGGAAAAGCGGGTAGCAGCACAGGCCTAATAACGAAAAGACCCTGCCGCACAGCGGCACGCGCATTTTGGAACCAGAACATGGCAGCAAAAAAAAGAGGCCTCGGACGCGGACTGGATGCCCTCCTGGGCAACGCCGTTAGTAAAGAATCAGAGGATGCACCGGCCGAGTTACGGTCGCCCGATAATCTCACATCTTTACCGGTAGACCTGATCCAGCGCGGCCGCTATCAACCCAGGCGGGATTTTAATCCCGACAGTCTGCAAGAATTGGCCGATTCTATTGCGGCCCAAGGCGTGGTCCAGCCAATAGTCGTTCGCCCAGTCGGAGAGAATAAATACGAAATCATCGCCGGTGAACGGCGCTGGCGTGCCTCGCAACAGGCCGGCCTGAGTGAAATCCCAGTAGTCATCCGGGATGTAAATGATCAGACCGCCATGGCCATGGGGCTAATCGAAAACATTCAGCGGGATGACCTTAACCCCCTGGAAGAGGCCGGTGCACTGCATCGGTTATTGAATGAGTTTGAACTGACGCATCAGGAGATTGCCCGGGCTGTGGGTAAATCCCGTACCACGGTTACCAACCTCTTGCGACTGCTTGAGCTCAACCCCGAAGTAAAGACTATGATTGAAGAGGGCCGCATCGAAATGGGCCACGCCCGCGCGCTGCTCGGTTTGAAAGGTGCCCTGCAGAGCGAGGCGGCGCGTCAAGTCAGCTTGCAGGGGCTTTCGGTACGCGAGACAGAAAAGCTGGTTCGCCGGCTACAGGGTGAAGGCCTGGAAGGACCGAAGAGCAAGACGGCTGCCAAGGAAGATCCAAACGTCCGCTCATTGGAGACCGACCTCACCGAGCGTCTGGGAGCCAGAGTGAAGCTTCAACAGGGTGCTGGGGGCAAAGGAAAATTAGTTATCAGTTACAACAGCCTGGATGAGCTTGACGGTATTCTTGAGCATATTCAGTAGGTTGAATCCGATTTACGGGAAAACCATTAAGTCTGTTTCAGTGGATAATCAAAAAATTTATTCGCCCATCGTTTGACCTTATGCAGCGCAGCATTTATACTGCGCCGGCTTTTTAAGTGCGGTTTTTTAACTGCTGGGAATCGTTTTGATGCATCTGGCAGATAGACGCCGAGCCTATCGCACCATCCTGGCACAATTTGTAATAACGTTAACTACAGCTTTGCTTCTACTGGTAGCTGTGGGGGGCGTATTTGCCTATTCCGGCCTCGCCGGGGGGATGATTGCAACGCTGGCCAATGCCCTGTTCGCGCATCGGGTGTTTGTCCGCTATACCGCACAACAGCCTGGCAAGCTACTGGCCCGATTTTATGGGGCCGAGATTTTAAAACTCGTTTTGACGGGTTTGCTTTTTGCAGGGGTCATCCTCTGGATTAAGCCACTAAGTGTTGGCGCACTATTTGGTGTCTTTTTGCTGATTCAGCTGATGCCAATCGTGATCGTCCAATTTTTGGATTAAACGAATACAACCGGTTATGTGATAGCACAATGGCAGGCGATACTCTCACCTCTAGCGAATACATTAGGCACCATCTGACCAACCTGACCTATGGTCAGCATGCGGATGGGACTTGGGGCATTGCACACAGTGCGGCAGAAGCCAAAGAGATGGGCTTCTGGGCTATCCATGTAGACACCATGTTCTGGTCTCTGCTCCTGGGTGGCCTGTTTGTCTACTTCGGCAAAAAGATCGCGGATCGTGTAACAGCGGGTGTTCCTACCGGCACACAAAACTTTGCCGAGATGCTGGTTGAATTCATTGATGACAGTGTGCGTGGCTCATTCAGTGGCCGTAACCCGCTCGTTGCCCCACTGGCCCTCACCATCTTTATCTGGATTTTTCTGCAGAATCTGATGGATCTGGTACCGGTTGATGTTATCCCTGCCCTGGCCGGTGCAGTGGGTATCCACTTCATGAAGGTTGTTCCTTCAACAGATCCCAATGCCACCTTTGGCATGGCGATCGGCGTATTCATACTCACCCTCTACTACAGCATCAAAATCAAGGGTGTGGGTGGCTTCATGGGTGAACTGACCCTGCAACCTTTCTCTTCAGACAACGCAATCGTTAAACTGCTGTTTATTCCGATTAACTTTGTCCTTGAGTTCGTTAGCCTGATTGCAAAGCCGATTTCATTGGCACTGCGACTGTTCGGTAACATGTATGCCGGTGAGATGATCTTCATCCTGATCGCCATCATGTACAACGCCGGCGTGGTGCTTGGCCTGTTTGGCGGAGCACTGCAACTTGGCTGGGCGATCTTCCATATCCTGATTATTACCCTGCAGGCGTTTATCTTTATGACGCTGACGATTGTTTATCTGGATATGGCTCATAACGAGCACTAATATTTTTTAGCTTTTTTGGTTTAACTTAACAACCTCACGACAAACGGGAGATAGATAATGACTGAAGCAACTGCACTGTTGTACATTGCTGGTGCATTGATGATGGGTCTGGGTGCCTTAGGCGCCGCAGTCGGTATCGGTGTGCTGGGTGGACGTTTCCTCGAAGGCGCCGCTCGCCAGCCAGAACTGATTCCAATGTTACGTACTCAGTTCTTCATCGTAATGGGTCTGGTCGACGCCGTTCCTATGATCGCTGTTGGTTTGGCGATGTACGTCTTGTTCGCGGTTGCTGGATAATTTTGGCTTCTCTCGAACATACTGACTTTCATCTCGTCAAAAGCGAGGTAAATCCGGGATGAACATAAATCTGACTCTTATTGGTCAGCTTCTCTCTTTCGCTGTGTTCGTGTGGTTCACGATGAAGTTCGTATGGACTCCCATCATGGGCGCGCTCGAAACACGCCGCAAGGAGATCGCAGACGGCTTGGCGGCCGCGGAACATGGACAACACGAACAGGAGTTGGCCAAGGAACGCGCTAAAGAGGTCATCCGCGAAGCAAAAGGCCAAGCAGCAGAAATCGTTAATCAGGCTCAGAAGCGTGCTTCTGAAATTGTTGATGAATCCAAGGGCAATGCACGTTCAGAAAGTGAGCGCATCATTGCTGCTGCCCAGGCGGAGATCGAGCAAGAAGTAAACCGTGCTCGTGAACATTTGCGTCAACAGGTAGCTGAGCTGGCGGTATCGGGTGCGGAAAAGATTCTTCGTAAGGAGATCAACGTCGCGGCTCATAAAGATATCGTCGAACAACTGGCCCAACAGATCTAAGGCACAGCTATGGCTGGAGAAACAACCACAATAGCCCGTCCTTACGCTGAAGCGGTATTTAGCCGGGCCAACGAGACCGATACTCTAGGTCAATGGTCTGAAACTCTTGAGTTTCTTGCGGCAGTGGTTGGTGATTCAACCATGGCCGGGGTTATCACAAATCCAAAGTTTGACAGGAACAGCCTGGCTGATCTTGTACTGGAGATTGGTGGTGACCGCTTCAACAAAGAGGGCCAGAATCTGATCCAAGTGCTGGTAGCGAATGGTCGACTTGCCCTGGCGGGTGAGATAGCCACTCTTTATGAGCAACTCAAGGCCGAGAGCCAGCGGACAATGCATGTGCATGTGACCTCTGCTTACGCCTTGGAAACGGATCAGGTAACTCAAATAGCCGATGCGCTGAAAGCCAAACTGGGATATGAGATTACCATTACAAGTGAAGAGAATGCTGAATTAATTGGCGGCATTCATATTCGCGCAGGTGATATGGTAATCGACGGTTCCGTCAGCGGGCAGCTGCAGCAACTGGCGAACGAATTAGGAATCTAAGCGAGAAGCCAACATGCAACTCAATCCATCCGAGATCAGCGAGCTGATCAAAAATAAGATCGAGAAATTCGATCTAAAGACTGAAGCCCGCAATGAGGGCACCATTATCAGTCTAACCGACGGTATTGCCCGTATTCACGGTCTTGAAGACGCCATGTCTTACGAGATGCTGGAATTTCCGGGTAACACATTCGGTCTGGTTCTTAACCTGGAGCGTGACTCCGTAGGTGCGGTAATCCTGGGCGAATATACCCATCTTTCAGAAGGCGATGCAGTCAAATGTACTGGCCGCGTACTGGAGGTGCCGATCGGCGAAGGTCTGCTCGGTCGTGTGGTTGATTCTCTGGGTAATCCTCTTGATGGAAAGGGCGCGGTTGAATACACCCAGACCTCTCCCATCGAGAAAGTGGCACCAGGCGTTATTGATCGTAAATCGGTTGATCAGCCGGTTCAAACCGGACTGAAAGCTATTGATGCGATGGTTCCGGTAGGTCGTGGACAGCGTGAGCTGATCATTGGCGATCGCCAAACCGGTAAATCTGCCATTGCTATTGATGCCATCATCAATCAGAAAGGCACCGGCGTTAAGTGTATCTATGTGGCGATTGGTCAGAAAAACTCTACCATTGCCCAGGTAGTCCGCAAGCTCGAAGAGCACGGCGCTATGGAGCACACCATCATCGTTGCTGCACCCGCTGCTGATTCTGCGGCCATGCAGTTTATCGCACCCTATGCGGGCGCCACCATGGGTGAATACTTCCGTGATCGTGGTGAAGACGCAATGATTGTTTACGATGATCTGACCAAGCAGGCTTGGGCGTATCGTCAGGTATCACTGCTGCTGCGTCGTCCACCGGGTCGTGAAGCCTATCCAGGTGACGTATTCTATCTTCACTCTCGTCTGCTGGAGCGTTCTGCACGAGTTAATGCCGAATTTGTTGAGAAGATCACCAACGGTGAAGTTAAGGGCAAGACCGGTTCACTGACCGCCTTCCCGATCATTGAGACCCAGGGTGGTGACGTATCGGCCTTCGTACCGACCAACGTGATCTCCATTACTGATGGTCAGATCTTCCTTGAAGCGGATCTGTTCAACGCGGGTATCCGTCCAGCCATTAACGCTGGTCTGTCGGTTTCTCGTGTGGGCGGTGCTGCACAGACCAAGATCATTAAGAAGTTGGGTGGCGGTGTTCGACTGGCCCTGGCCCAGTTCCGTGAGCTTGCAGCATTCTCGCAGTTTGCATCAGATCTTGACGATGCAACCCGTGCGCAGCTGGAGCGTGGTGAGCGTGTAACTGAGCTGATGAAACAGCCGCAATATACACCTCTCTCGATTGCTGAAATGGCTACGTCATTGTTTGCGGCGAATGAAGGCTACCTGGATGATGTTCCTGCCAATAAGATTGTAGATTTTGAGGCAGCGCTGCACTCCTATATGCGTAGCAGTCAGAAAGAGTTAAGCGAGCAGATCAATGAATCGGCTGATTACAATGACGAGATTGCCAAGTCACTGCATGATGCCATCAAGGACTTCAAAGCGAACCACACCTGGTAAGCATGACGTTCATTCAGCAGAAAGATAAGGTTTAATCATGGCAGGCGCAAAAGAGATACGCACCAAGATTGCCAGCATCAAAAATACGCAGAAGATTACCTCTGCGATGGAGATGGTGGCAGCTGCCAAGATGCGTAAGGCACAGGACCGAAAAGATGCAACGCGTCCCTATGCGGACAAGATGCGAAATGTTATCGGTCACTTGTATCACGCGCATCCAGAGTATACCCACACCTTTATGAAGGAGCGGGACATCAGCCGGGTCGGCTACATTGTCGTCTCTTCTGATCGTGGACTCTGTGGTGGCTTGAACAGCAATCTGTTTCGTAAGTTGGTGAAGGAGATACGAGCTCAGCAGGAAGCAGGGATTAAGGTCGACTTCTGCACTATTGGCTCCAAGGCACTGGGCTTTTTCAAGCGCTTTGGTGGCAAGGTACTGGCTCAGTCTACCCATCTTGGTGATGCACCACATATCGAGCAGTTGATCGGTACGGTCAAGGTAATGCTTGATGCATACGAGAAGGGTGAGATTGATCGTATATACATTGCCTACAACGGCTTTGTTAATACCATGACCCAGGATCCAACGATTGAGCAGTTAGTTCCAATCTCAGGTGAGGCAGACAAAGAGCTGAAACATCACTGGGACTATATTTACGAGCCTGATTCGAAAGATGTTCTGGATGGATTATTGACTCGCTACATTGAGTCACTGGTCTATCAGTCAGTCGTAGAAAATGGAGCCTGTGAGCAATCTGCACGAATGGTTGCAATGAAATCAGCAACCGATAATGCAGGTGACCTTATTGATGAACTACAGCTGGTCTATAACAAGGCACGCCAGGCAGCCATTACCCAAGAGATCTCCGAGATCGTGGCTGGCGCCGCAGCAGTATAAGCCCTTGTGTAGAACAGGTTAAGATTTTAAACATTAGATAGTCGTCGACAGCGACAAGAGGAACCAGAGATGAGTTCGGGTAAAGTGGTGGAAATCATCGGTGCTGTGGTGGACGTACAGTTCCCCATGGGCCATATGCCGAAGGTCTACGATGCGCTGAAGATCGAAGAAGTGGGTCTGACCCTCGAAGTTCAACAGCAATTGGGTGATGGTATCGCTCGTACAATTGCCATGGGTTCAACCGATGGACTGAAGCGTGGACTTGAAGCAACCAATACAGGTGCCCCAATCACTGTTCCAGTGGGACAGGGAACCTTGGGTCGTATCATGGACGTTTTGGGTAATCCGATCGATGAAGCAGGTCCGGTTGATACGGATCAGTTCATGCCGATTCACCGTGTAGCACCAAAACTGGAAGATCAGTCTACGGCTACCGAGATCCTTGAGACGGGTATTAAGGTTATCGACCTGATCATGCCCATCGTTAAGGGTGGTAAGGTGGGCCTGTTCGGTGGTGCGGGTGTAGGCAAAACCGTAACCCTGATGGAATTGATTCGAAACATCGCTGTTGCTCACTCAGGCTTCTCCGTATTCGCTGGTGTAGGTGAGCGTACTCGTGAGGGTAACGACTTCTATCACGAAATGGCTGAAGGCGGCGTACTTGATAAAGTAGCGCTGGTCTATGGTCAGATGAATGAGCCTCCTGGTAACCGTCTCCGCGTAGCACTGACTGGTTTGACTATTGCGGAAAACTTCCGTGATGAAGGTCGTGACGTACTGCTGTTCGTTGACAACATCTATCGTTACACCCTGGCGGGAACAGAAGTATCTGCACTGCTCGGTCGTATGCCATCAGCGGTAGGTTATCAGCCAACACTGGCTGCTGAGATGGGTGTCTTGCAAGAGCGTATTACCTCTACCAAGACGGGTTCAATCACCTCATTCCAGGCGGTCTATGTACCGGCGGACGATTTGACTGACCCCTCCCCTGCTACCACCTTCGCTCACTTGGATGCGACTCTGGTATTGTCCCGTCAGATTGCTGAGTTGGGTATCTACCCTGCAGTGGATCCGCTGGACTCTACTTCACGAATCCTTGATCCACATATCGTGGGTGAGGAGCACTATGGTGTGGCTCGCGGTGTTCAGGGAACCTTGCAACGCTATAAAGAGTTGAAAGACATTATCGCAATTCTGGGTATGGATGAACTGTCAGAAGAAGACAAGCTGACAGTAGCCCGTGCACGTAAGATCCAGCGTTTCCTTTCACAGCCGTTCTTCGTTGCTGAAGTATTTACCGGTTCACCCGGTAAATATGTGACAGTAAAAGATACCATCGCCAGTTTCAAGGCTATTCTGGAAGGTGAATATGATCACCTGCCAGAGCAGGCCTTCTACATGGTCGGCGGTATTGAAGAAGCTGTTGAGCGTGGCGCAGGCGACTAATCAACTCCGGAGAATCTAAATGGCCATGACTATTCATGTGGACATTGTCAGTGCGGAGGGAGCAATCCATTCAGGCCAGGCAGAGATGGTTTATGCGCCTGGTGTGATGGGTGAACTCGGTATTGCACCAAGACACACTCCCCTTGTAACTCGCCTGAAGCCAGGTGACGTTCGAGTGGATACGGGTAAAGGAGAGATGGAACACTTCTATGTCTCCGGTGGCATCCTTGAGGTCCAGCCGCATATGGTGACTGTTCTGGCGGATACGGCTATCCGTGCAAAAGATATTGATGAAGCAGCGGCTATTGATGCGAAGAAAAGAGCTGAAGAGGCGTTGGCAGGTCAAAAAGAAGAGTTTGAGTATGCCAAGGCGCAAGCGGAACTTGCCGAAGCAGTGGCTCAACTACGAGCAATCGAGAAGCTCCGGAAAATTAAAAAATCCTGAGTGTTTGCTGTGCAAAAAAACCCCGCCGGATGGCGGGGTTTTTTTGTTTATACGGGGGAATAATTTTGTACCAGAGCCTATACTTATTTCCGGGTTATGGATAAAAACAACACACATAGCAAACGTTCCAGAATGATTCAGCAGCTGCTGAGTTTAGTGATGGGACTCCTCCTTATTTTCCTGCTCTGGCAGACAGGGCACTGGTCGCGCCAGCTCGCCCTGGAAAATCTACAACAGCAGAGTCAGCATCAATTGCGACTGTTTGTAGCCAACTTGCAGGGGGAACTGCAGAAATATGAATTTTTACCTGAATTACTGGCAACGAACAGTCTGCTGATAAACTTTTTACATAACCCCAATGATGTAAAAAGTATAAACGCCTTAAACCGCTATCTTGAAACCATAAATGAAGTTGCCAATGCTTCTGATACCTATCTGATGAATGCGGAAGGTTGGACGATAGCCGCATCAAACTGGCTTTCAGAACGACCCTTTATCGGCAGGAACTTCGCCTATCGTCCTTATTTCCAGGAAGCGATGCAGGGAAAACTGGGCCGCTATTTTGCGCTTGGCTCCACCTCAAACAAACGCGGTTATTATTTTGCCTACCCGGTAAAGGATGACAGCGGTATTCTCGGTGCCGTTGTCATCAAGATTGAGTTACAGGGATTTGAACAGAGCTGGCGCGAGTTGAAAGAAGAGTTTGCTGTTACAGATCCCGATGGTGTGATCTTTATCTCAACCAAAGATGAGTGGCGCTATAAAAGTCTGTACCCACTGGATCAAGCAGTTATTAATCGGGTCCAGGATAGCAAACGCTATGGTAAGGCAGAGATTGGTACATTGAACGTATCCCAAAAGGACCAACTCACAGAGCAGGCTAAGGTAGTAAATATTGGGGATCCCCGTCAAAGTGATCATCTAATGTTGGTCAGAGAAATGCCTGAGGCTGGCTGGAAGGTGCATATCTTTTCCAGTCTTGGGGTGGTTAACTCGCAGGTCCTAAAATCGCTGTTGATTACAACCATTGTCTATGTCGCCATTGTATTTTTGTTTTTCTACTTTATACAGCGAAGCAGACGCCTGAAAGAACGCGAACGCTATGAGAAAAGAGCCAAGCGTGTTCTGGAACAGCGCGTAAAGGAGCGGACAGCTGACCTCACCTCAGCCAATATTCGCCTGCTTCGAGAGATTGAAGAGCACCGGCGTACCGATGAAACACTGCGTAAAACACAGGATGAATTGATACAGGCGGCCAAGATGGCTGCACTCGGTCAACTCTCTTCGGGCATCAATCATGAGCTCAACCAACCCTTGGCGGCAATACGATCCTATGCCGACAATGCACGAGCTTATCTGGTTCGTGATAGAAAAGATGATGCCAGTTGGAATCTCGAACAGATTGCCGAACTGACGGAACGAATGGCAACAATCAGTCGCCAGCTAAAAGTGTTTTCCCGCAAGACTACGGGTCAGTTAGTGACAGTCTCACTGCAAGCAGTTATAGACAACGCGATGAAGATTGTTGGGCCTCAGCTCAAAGACACAGAGACCGATTTCCGGCGCATTGTACCTGCAGACGATATTTATGTTCAGGCAGATATGATTCAACTGGAGCAGGTGTTAGTAAACCTGATCACCAATGCAGTACATGCGGTAGAGCAACAATCGGAACGTTGGATACAGCTCATGGTCAGTACAGATAATGGAAAAGCTTCAATCCAGATTCTGGATAACGGCCCCGGCATAGCGTTTGAAAATCTGGATCAAATATTCGACCCCTTTTTCACAACAAAATCTGAAGATAGAGGACTTGGATTGGGTCTCTCCATATCTTATCGGATTGTTGAGATGATGCACGGTACCCTAACCGCAGACAACCATGATTCCGGTGGCGCCGTGTTTACTCTTCTGTTGGATCTTGCGGTTTTGGATGAAAACAAGCTAACACAGAGTGCAATGATTGAGTGATTGCTGGTGAGTTTAAATAGGTTAAATCTGGCGGGAACAGTTACTGAAACCATGAACAATTCAAAACCGATTGTCTATTTTATAGATGATGAAAAGCATATTCGCATGGCCAATCATCAGACACTGGAGTTGGCGGGCTTCGAAGTGCAGAGCTTCAATGGGGCGGAAAAAGTTTTACAACTTTTATCGTTGGAATGGAATGGCGTAGTCGTGTGCGATATTAAAATGCCCGGCATGGATGGCCTCACATTTCTTAATAAAGCGCTACAAATTGATCGTGATATACCCATTATCCTGGTTACCGGACATGGTGACATTACCATGGCAGTAAGTGCTATTCAGGATGGTGCCTATGATTTTATTGAAAAACCATTTGCAGCTGAGAAACTGATCGACACGGTTCGCCGAGCGCTGGATAAAAGAGCGCTGACTTTGGAAAACAGAACCCTCCGCCAGGAGTTGGAAGCGCAAAGCGCACCGGGGCCACGTATCATCGGACGGACGTCTGTAATGCAACACCTCAGAGCCACCATCGCCAGTGTGGCAAATACGGGTGCTGATATTTTGGTTGTAGGTGAAACAGGCACAGGTAAAGAGCTGGTAGCACGATCACTGCATGAATCATCGGGCCGTGGTAACAATAACTTTGTTGCAGTGAATTGTGGCGCAGTACCTGAAAATTTAATCGAGAGTGAACTGTTCGGCCATGAGGCAGGTGCGTTTACCGGTGCTCAGGAGCGAAGGATCGGTAAGTTTGAACATGCCTCCGGTGGTACGCTGTTTCTGGATGAGATTGAAAGCATGCCCCTGCCAGTTCAGGTGCGATTGTTACGGGTGTTGCAGGAACGGGTTATCGAACGCATAGGTTCGAATAAACTTATTCCTCTCGACATGAGTGTTGTGGCGGCGGCAAAGATTGATCTGAGAGAAGCGGCAGATGCTGGCGAGTTTCGCGAGGATCTCTATTATCGGCTTAATGTCGTGACTATAGATATTCCACCACTGCGTGAACGACGGGACGATATTCCACTACTGTTTCATCACTTCCTGCTGGTAGCTAATGCCCGCTATCTGCGTGAGGCTCCTGCACCTTCACCAGATCAGATCCGCGTCCTGTTGACGCACTCCTGGCCGGGCAATGTACGTGAACTGCGCAATGTTGCAGAGCGCTATGTATTGCTGGGTGAGAGCTGCGGTTATCGTCTTGAACAGTTGATGCATGGCACTGAAGGTACCTCTGCAATAACCCTCCCTGAACAAGTAGAGTGTTTTGAAAAAAGTATCATCGCTCAGACACTGGCTAATCATAAAGGCAATATCAAGGAGACTATGATCACCCTGGGTGTGCCTCGCAAAACGCTCTATGACAAGATGAAGAAGTTAGGGTTGGATAAAAGCGAATATAAATAAGTGACAGCTAAGCTATCGATTGCTTTGATTAATTACAGTATTCCATAAATAGCGCAGGCGTCGAAACAGCCTGCGTTATAATGGATGGATTTTGCAATCCAACTATTTAGTTATTACAGGGACAACCAGCACTGGCCGATCGATGATATTGATTAATTTACGCGCAGTTGATCCCAGCAGTGCTGCACCAAAGCTTGAATTGGTGTGGGTGCCCATCACAATCAGATCGACGTCTTTGGCAGTGGCATATTTTTTAATCTCCTCAGCTGGTCGACCTGTTACTACAGTAACATCTGAAACCAAATCTGAATCTTCTCCAAGTTCCTCGATATAAAAATCTTCGAGGCGCTTCTCCATCTTTGTAAGAATCTCTCTTAACTCTTCATGTTCAAAGTCATCGCTCATGTCGGGAACATAGAGTTCAAGCACGGCCATCCCGGTATTACCGATTGGTTCTGCAACATGCAGCATGATGATCTTGGCTTGATACTGCTGGGCAAGACCAATAGCGTGTCGAAATGCCGGCCGCATATTTTTTCCCAGGTCTGTCGCATAAAGAATAGTTTTTAAGGTAGGAATGCTCATGGTCTGAATCTCATATGTGGTTAGAGAAGGCGCAGGTGCCGTAGCACCCGACGCCTAACTTCCTGCACTACTTGGTAATGATCTCTGGTCCCATCATCAGGGTAGGTAACCAGGTGGAGATGGCCGGCACATAAGTGACGATAATCAAGAACAGGAACATGATGCCGAGCCAGGGTGCTGCCGCCTTGACCACACGCATCATGGACATGTGTGAGACACCCGCAGTTACGAACAGGTTCAGACCTACAGGCGGTGTAATCATCCCAATTTCCATGTTAACCACCATGATGATACCGAGATGAATTGGATCAATACCCAGTGTCATTGCGATCGGGAAGACCAATGGTGCAACAATGATCAAAAGACCTGAAGGTTCCATAAACTGACCACCGATCAGCAGCAGCACGTTTACCACTATAAGGAACATAATCGGTCCGAAGCCTGCTGATAACATGGCCTCAGTGATCATCTGTGGAATTCGCTCTTCAGTCAGTACATGTTTGAGGATCAGCGCATTGGCGATGATGAAGAGCAGCATGATGGTGAGCTTACCCGCATCATAAAGGGTGTCCTTTGTATCCTTGTGCCAGAAGACAGTGAACAGGGCAGTAAAAAGGTTACCCTTTGTTTTGTCAGCCAGTGGACCCATGTCCTTATAGATAAAATTGGCGATGAAGAAGGCGTAGACAGCAGCCACGGCTGCGGCCTCGGTCGGCGTGAAGATGCCGCCGTAGATACCACCCAGGATAATAACAATCAGCATCAGACCCCAACCCGCGTCGCGGGCTGATTCCAGTACTTCGCCCCAACCGGCAAACGGTTGTGCCGGCAGGCCCTTTACCTTGGCTGCGATATAGATACCGATCATCAGCATTACACCAGCCAGAGTGCCTGGCACGACACCGGCCAGGAACATGCGGCCAACCGAAACATCGGTTGCAGCTGCATAGACCACCATAACGATGGATGGCGGTATGAGAATACCCAGGGTACCTGCATTACAGATAACACCGGCGGCAAACTCCTTGGTGTATCCGGCCTTGACCATACCGGCAATAACGATACTACCAATGGCAACCACGGTAGCAGGTGAAGAGCCTGAGAGTGCGGCGAACATCATGCAGGCGAAGACCGATGCCATAGCAAGGCCGCCGGGGAACCATCCAACAACAGATATTGCGAATCGGATGATACGGCGCGCTACGCCACCTGTAGACATAAAGCTGGAGGCGAGAATGAAAAAGGGAATCGCCAACAGGGTGTAGTGTCCTTCAAACGCTGAAAAGAGTGTCTGGGCAACGGATGCCAGTGAAGCATCTGAGTGGACAAAGAGAAAGATAATACTGGAGAGACCTAATGAGACGGCGATCGGCACACCGATCAGCATCAGACCTATCACCATGGAGAAGAGGAATAAGATATCCATGCTCAGTTCTCTCCTGCAGGATGGTGTGGGTTTTCACTGACGGCACTTTCGGCCTCGTGACTGGCGATAATAGAGTCCTTTTCGCCCTTGATCACCTTCCATGCGATCTCCAGGAAGCGTAGGGTGAGCAGCGCCATGCCTAATGGCAAAGCCAGATAGGGTATGAAGCGGGGCATTTTTTCGTACAGCTCGCCATCATTCAGCCAGGTGGCAAAGAACTGCAGGAAATCGGGCATCGGTACATCATTTGTTTCAAGGAATGCGCGCTTGCTGGCGAATGCATACCAGTAGTCCCAGGAACCGATCAGTAACAAGATGGCGAATGCCAGACAGGCGGTCACAGAGAGTATGGCCATCATCCGGCGTGCCTTGGGCGAAACCATATTGATCACCACATCAACACCAATATGGAACTGCTTTTTGACCCCGTAGGAGCAGCCCATCAACACCAGCCAGGCAAACAGAAATACAGTGGTCTCCAGGGCCCAGAGGATATTGTTATTAAATACATAACGGGCGATCACATTGGCAAAGGTGATCAGGGTCATAAGACCAAGGCAGACCGCTATGGCAGTCTCCTCTATCTGATCCATGGCTCTACTGAACCGGGACATGGGTGCGGAATCCATTACAGCCTCCTCGAAGGCACTAAAACGCGGTTTGATCACAGACCAGACGACCGTAAAGACGGTCGTCTGGTAATGCTACAACGTCACTACAGATTATTTTTTGTTTGAAGCCTCGGCAGCCTCAAGCAGGTCTGCGCCGATATCACCTTCAAACTTTTTCCAGACAGGTTTCATCGCATCAACCCATGCCTGACGCTGTTCTGGGGTCAGGGTGCGTACCACGCCACCTGCCTCAATCACACGTTGCATGCTCTGCTGGTTCACCTTGGCGGATTCAGAGTTACGGGTCTCGGTTACTTCCTGCAGGATCTGTGCTAGCTGACCACGAATATCGGCTGGCAGGCCATTCCACCACTCGTCGGAGGTAACAACCAGATAATCCAGGATGCCGTGGTTACTGGCGGTTACACCGTCTTGTACTTCAAAGAATTTCTTGCCATAGATGTTGGACCAGCTGTTCTCTTGGCCATCGATAACCTTGGTCTGAAGGCCACCGTAAACCTCTTTGAAAGACATCTTTTGTGGGTTTGCACCGAGTTGCTCAAATTGAGCGACCAACACATCAGAGGCCTGTACACGGAATTTCAGTCCCTTGGCATCTTCCGGTTTGATCAATGGCTTGTTTGCTGAAAGCTGCTTCATGCCGTTGTGCCAGTAGGAGAGACCCAGCAGACCGCGTTTCTTCATGGAGTTCTTCAGCTTCTCACCAGCAGGGGAGTTCTGGAAGCGATCCACTGCCTCAACATCCTCAAACAGGAACGGTAGATCAAAAATACGGAACTTCTTGGTGAACTTCTCAAACTTGGAGAGCGAAGGAGCCGCCAACTGCACGTCACCATTCAACATGGCTTCCAGTACCTTGTTGTCATCGTACAGGGTTGAGTTTGGATAGACCTGCATACAGGCCTTGCCATTCATCTCGGAGTTGACACGGGATTCGAGCAGCGAAGCCGCAATACCCTTGGGGTGTTTGTCAGTGTTGGTTACATGGCTGAACTTGATCACCATTTCACCGGGATCACAGTTTGCGAAAGCCACAGAAGATGACAGGGAGATAGCTGCAGTAACGGCAAGGCCGATCAGAGTTTTGTGCATTGGATTCCTCCGGTTGCGTTGTCTTTGGTGGTCCAGGCTCCTTACCCCTCCTTGATGTGAGGAGCTGGGCTGGTTCCCTCTATACTGCAAAGGCAGTGCCAGAATGAGTGTAAACACCGCTGGTGCGATAACCCATTAATTATTATGGCTATTGTCTGATAAAGAAATTAAAGCACTTTTAGTAAATGGGTGGAAATCCACCCATTTCCATCTATCGGCGTGTGGTGTACCGCCACTCTTCAAACAATAGCAGGCTTCGCACAAGGCTGTGCCGATGATTTATTGTCGGGCGCAGCTAACCCAGACGGTTTTAACGCAGCTTGCTGACGTGGATGTTATAATCAGCTGCCCCTGGCAGGGGGTCTTTTAATCAAGTGGAGCAGTATGCTATGTCCAGCGAAGTCATAAAACCCGGAAAATTTGTCTCACTCACCTATCACATCACCGATATGGATGGAAATGTGCTCGAACAGAATGACATTCCAGTCAGTTATGTTCACGGAGGTGATACCGAACTGATAGGCAGTATGGATAAGGTCATTGCTGGTAAGGGTGTGGGTGACGAAGTTGAGATGGAAGTTCAACCAGAAGATGGTTTTGGCGCGCATGATCCCGAGCTCACTTTTACCGATGATATCGAAAATGTGCCACCCCAGTTCCGCCAGCTGGGAGCAGAGGTGCAGATGCAGAATCAGGAGGGGGAGACCAAGACCTTCTATGTCAGCAAGATTGAGGGCGACAAGCTGACGGTTGATGGCAATCACCCATTGGCAGGTAAAACCCTCAAGGTAATGATAAAGATTGTTGAGGTACGTGACGCTACAATTGATGATATGGCACCTGCCGATGGCAGCTGTTCCATCAACTAATTCAAATACTGTATATCCACAAAGAGAGAATGCTATGAAATTGGGTGTTGTGATTCTTGCCGCCGGGCAAGGTACACGGATGCGATCGTCACTCCCCAAAGTGCTTCACACCATTGCTGGAAAGCCACTGGTGGCACATGTTATCGAAACCGCCCAAGGTCTGGGGGCCAACAAGGTAGCCGTGGTCTATGGGCATGGCGGTGAGTTAGTTCAGCAGAAGATAACGGATGGTTCACTGATCTGGGCCGAGCAGGCAGAACAGCTGGGCACCGGCCACGCTGTTGAACAGGCGATGTTTGCCATGGCAGATATGGATCGTGTTCTGGTGCTGTATGGCGATGTTCCACTCACCAGCACTGAAACGCTCAACAACCTGATCAAGCGATCTGCCGAAACGTCTCTGTCACTGCTGACGGTTACCTTGGAGAATCCGTCCGGTTATGGTCGAATCGTTCGTGAAGCCGGCCAGGTAACCCGTATTGTAGAGCAGAAAGACGCCTCCCCTTCTGAGCTGGAAATCTGCGAGATCAATACCGGCATCTTAATCGCCGATCGGGAAAAGTTGGCAGGCTGGCTGACACGGCTGGAGAGTAATAATGCGCAGGGCGAATACTACCTCACTGATATTGTCGCCATGGCAGTAGCCGAAGGCATTGATGTTGCCACCGCCCACCCGTCTGCGCCCTATGAAGTGGAAGGGATCAATGATCGGTTGCAGCTTGCCACGCTGGAACGACAGCACCAAAAAAACCAGGCAGACCAATTGATGCGTCAGGGCGTGACCCTGCGTGATCCGGCACGCTTTGATCTGCGTGGCCAACTCACCGCAGGTCAGGATATCGAACTGGATATCAATGTTCTGATCGAAGGAGAAGTCTCCCTGGGTGATCGGGTACGTGTTGGTGCCAACACCGTTATACGTAACAGCCAGATTGCTGCTGGTGTATGGATTAAAGAGAACTGCGTTATCGAAGATGCTGTAGTCGGGCGTGACTCCATTATCGGCCCCTTCGCCCGGCTGCGTCCGGCGACTGTTTTGGCAGAGCGCGTTCATGTGGGTAATTTTGTTGAGATCAAGAAGAGTGATGTGGCTGAGGGCAGCAAGATCAATCACCTCAGCTATATTGGCGATGCGACCATTGGCCGCACAGTCAATGTCGGTGCGGGCACCATCACCTGTAATTACGATGGCGTGAACAAGTTCCGTACCGTGATCGGTGACAATGCCTTTATCGGTTCTGATACGCAGTTGGTTGCTCCCGTCACGGTCGGTGCGGGTGCAACGATCGGTGCTGGTTCCACCATAACACGGGATACACCGGAAGAGACCTTGACCCTCAGTCGCGCCAAGCAGATCTCAATGCAGGGCTGGAAGCGACCGGAAAAAAAGAGTAACTAACAATCAAGGCTTGGAGTCAGATTTTCAATTTGACCTGATCCTGCGCGTATAGCTAAAAAAAAGGATAACGGAATATGTGTGGCATTGTAGGTGCTGTTGCAAGACGGAATATCACGCCGATACTGATCGAAGGGCTGCGTCGTTTGGAGTATCGTGGCTATGACTCTGCGGGCATCGCGATTCGTGATGCATCGGGTCATATACAGAGGATTCGTTCCGTTGGCAAAGTGGCCTCGCTGCAGGAGCGTATGGCCGACAATCCCATTGAGGGAGAGTTGGGAATTGCCCATACCCGTTGGGCCACCCACGGTATGCCTGCTGAGCGTAATGCACACCCCCACATGAGTGGTGAACAGATAGCGGTGGTGCATAACGGTATTATCGAAAATCATGTAGAGCTTCGGGAAGAGCTGTTGGCCAAGGGCTATCAGTTCACATCGGAAACCGATACCGAAGTCATCGCGCACCTGATGGCGGAAGCACTCAAAAAGACCAGTGATCTATTTGAAGCCTTCAAGTCGATAGTTTCAAGGTTGGTCGGTGCTTACTCTTTGGCTGTCGCCAGCCCCGATGACGCTGATCGCATCGTGGTCGCGCGTGCTGGTTCGCCTTTGGTCGTGGGTTTGGGTGACGGTGAAAACTTCGTCGCTTCCGATGTCTTTGCACTACTCACCGAGACACAAAACTTTATCTTTCTCGAAGAGGGCGATATGGCGGATGTGCGGCGTGAAGGGGTGCAGGTATTTGATAGCGGCGGTCAACCGGTAGAACGTCCTGTTGTCTCATCCAAGCTCAACGCCACCGCTGCGGATAAAGGCCCCTATCGGCACTACATGCTGAAGGAGATCTTCGAACAGCCGGCCGTGGTAGCGGAGACACTGGAGGGCCGTATCCATAATGGCCGACTGCTGGAAGAGAGCTTCGGTTATGAAACAAAGGCACTGCTGGATAAGACCAAACGAGTACAGATTATTGCCTGTGGTACTTCGTATCATGCGGGCATGGTGGCCCGATACTGGTTTGAAGAGATTGGTATCCCCTGCAATGTGGAAGTTGCCAGTGAATACCGCTATCGCAAAACCGTGGTTCCTCCGGATACCCTGTTTGTCACCATCTCGCAGTCCGGTGAAACGGCCGATACCCTCGCGGCACTGCGCAGCAGTCGGCAGAGGGGATTTCTGGGAAGCCTGGTGATCTGTAATGTGCCGGAGAGTTCACTGGTACGGGAATCCGATGTGGCGTTGATGACCCGCGCCGGACCAGAGATTGGCGTGGCCTCCACCAAGGCCTTCACGACCCAGTTGGTTGCCCTGCGACTCCTGGTCTTGGCCATGGCCCGCCGACAGGGAATTGATGAGGCGCAACTCAAGGAGTGGGTCGAAGAGCTGCATGCCCTACCCCGCCAGATGGAAGTGGTATTGCAACTGAATGATGCCATCGAAAAAATGGCTGAAGGATTTGCCGACCGTAGCAACGCCCTGTTTCTTGGTCGCGGCCCCTTCTACCCGATCGCCATGGAAGGTGCACTGAAACTCAAAGAGATCTCCTACATCCATGCCGAGGCCTACCCTGCTGGTGAACTGAAACACGGCCCACTGGCACTGGTGGATGCTGAAATGCCCGTCGTCTGTGCGCTGCCGGATGATCCGTTATTAGATAAGGTGCTCTCAAATCTACAGGAAGTTCGCGCACGGGGGGGCGAACTGTTCCTGTTCAGTGACAAACGGGTGAAGATCGAACTGGATAACTACCAGAGCCTGACCCTGGATGATATCTGCCCCACCACCGCGCCGATTGTCTATACCGTGCCACTACAACTACTCTCCTATTACGTAGCCCTGCTTAAAGGCACCGATGTCGATCAGCCAAGAAACCTGGCCAAGTCGGTAACGGTTGAGTAATCGTCCAAATTAGTTCATCTGTTTATTGTGCAGGGGTAGATCAGTACCTACCCCTGCACTCATTCGATTACCAGGCGTTACACCAAATCAGGCATAGAACAATATGTCACTTAATTTACTTAACCGAGCGAGCTTGTTGCATTTCTTACTTAAGGCAGGGAAGAAGCCGCATAATCAGAGATTAACAATAAATTCAGGTTCCATAGCTTCAGAGAGGAGTAAATATATGACAAATAAATCCCCATTGCTTGCGGCATTAATAATAATATCAATATCAATGAGTATGGCGAGTTTCGGTGCAGCAGCGGCTGAGCAAAAAAACACAACAGATCCATGGACACCGAACTCTCTGAGTGATCTTAAACGTACTATAGTAATCCAAGCGAATGACAGTCGCGACCCGATCATCGCGCTTTTTCTGCGACCAGATCATTTTAATGAAGACATAGGAATCGCGAGTGCTTTGTTCCTGGATACCTCATCTACGCATGCGAGAAAGGGAATGTACGTAGCTTTGTTGGCACCTGTCGAGGTTGAAGTGATCATTGTTGATGCTTATCGCGTTTATTTCCGAGATCAAGCACTCAAGGATGGCAAGAAATACCGTAGTCAAAAAGTAACTTATACCATCGATTGCGTGCATAATGAGATTGGCATAGGCAATATTAATTACTACTCTCGCCCTGTAGGCGGGGTGAAGTTAAATTCTTCACGCGCAATAAATGTAGATGATATTCAACGTGAATATTCGAAGCCTGGATCAATACCAGATTATGTACTGAAGGCGGTCTGTAATGGGAAAGTAATGTATGAACCGAAATAATCGTACACACTTTATAATTAGCCAGGTAGGGTGCGATTTATGCGCCCACGCGTACCAAACGGTTATTAAATAATTCATAAACTAAAAGATCCAGGGCGATTAACGAAACGGCAGTTACTACATTTCCCATGGTTTGAGTAATGTAGGAGAGTTATCACTAATACGATAAGAATATCCAGATAGGAGTCACTCTGCTTTGTTTGGTATGGGATATTATTTGCTCGATCAAGATATTTGGTAAATGACAGCGTGGGCACTAAAAACATGCCCACCTTACTAAGCTATATGATTTAAAAATGATAACCAAAGAGAAGCAATACAAAAATAGTTTTTCAGGCAAAGGTGTATTCCCACCTAAGTATGCCTTTACCTTGCTCATTCCTTTCAGGAACATCTTCCTCTCTCCAAGGAAGTTAATTCAAAGATTAGATCTAAAAGAGGACCATAAAGTCTTAGAGATAGGCCCGGGGCCGGGGTATTTCAGTACACATGTCGCAAAGAAGCTGAAAAGAGGTAGGCTCGTCTTACTCGATATTCAATGTGAAATGCTAGATTTCTCAAAGAAACGACTTGATAAAAGAAAAATAACAAATGTGGAATACAAATTAACGGATGGCGTGAGTATTGACCTTGAAAGTGACGATTTCGATAGAATTTTTATGGTGACGGTTATCGGAGAGGTTGATAACCAAAGTAACTATTTAAATGAAATAAACAGGATCTTGAAGGAAGATGGTGTATTGTCCATTTCAGAGTTGGCGGGTGATCCTGACAAACTGAGTATTGAGGAGCTTCAATCGCTAGTCACTGCACATGGTTTTGAAGCAAGTGATATATTTGGCAGCAAGCTCAATTATACGGTTAATTTCAGAAAGAAAAATAAGAGTGACATGTAACCCGATCGTTTCACGTGAATTTACCGTAATATCTTCGCTGAATATTCACTCAGGCTAACGAGTCATCACCACCATGCAAACCATCTCCTCTGCCAACCAGTTTGATCATCTTAAATCCACCGGTGCTTCACTCATCCTGTTCGGTGGAGAGCATTGTGGTGTTTGTAATACTATAAAACCCAAGATCGAAAGTTTAATGGCACAGCAGTTCCCCGATATCACGCTGGCCTATGTTGACTGTGAACAGAGTCCGGATATTTGTGGACAGCAAAGCGTATTCACTTTGCCCGTAATAAAAATGTATATCGAAGGCCAGATGTACATGGAGCTGGTGCGGGGTTTTAGCCTGATGGAATTATCGAGCCAGGTTGATCGTATCTACCGTCTTTGGAAAGCGACGTAAGTTTTAACGGCAATAATGTCACACCCTCTCTCCGTTATCGATTGCCACTCATTATTCTGCGTCCGGGTTTTCCCGCTCGATGAGATGGGCGTAATTGTTGGCCGACGATTGTAAGTCGTTTCGTTGGGCGGGCGTTGATCTAAAATCTAAGACGGGCGAGTTGGCACCGTTACTGATCCGTGTCTACTGCACTCTTTATGTCCTGGCCGGTGTGCAGAAATATCAACTGAAGCATTGAATGCACACGCAGAATTTTCATACGGTAGGTGCACCTGTGGAGCAGGTGAAATCCGTACCTTGCCTTATACGTGTACTTGAATATTTGTATGCGATGAGCGGAAAGGTTTGATGGATATTTAGTCAGCCTGTTAGGATGAGGGACTCCAAAAACCCCTCGAAGGCGAGACACTGTAAATAACTCTTTCTAAAGCCAGGAGTAGATCGTACCAACGTACTTGTTGATGATCTGCATTCGCATCATTCCTTGGCACTGGTTCTGTCCAAGCTGCGGGCTGAGCCCACAGCTTGGTTTGACAAGAGGCAGGGGTGCTGTCTATTTTTCTTTCTTCGTCTTTTTCTCTTTCTTTTCTTTTTTCTCTTTTTCTCCAGCCATCTCTTCTTCCATTTTTTTCTCTTTTTCACCAGCATAGGCCTTGCGGTGCTCAGCGGCACTTTCACTCATATGTTCTTCGGATACACCACCGGCCCCGTAGGCTTTACCTTCTTTCTTGGCGGCTAATGCATTGCCTGCCGTAATGAAAAGTAAGGTGCTCAAGATTACTGCTAACATTGATTTCATCGGGTATTCCTCATTTTCGTGATAGATCAATAAGTATCAGTATAAACCAGAGAATTAATTTAAGATGGTTAACTATTGCAAATATTGCTCAGATGCCAATACCTTTGTTTGGCGTTGAAACCCAATGAGATTAGATTTGTCTATGGGGTAAGTGGGATTGTGGAGGTGAAGGATGAGTTCTTTTTTGAAAACAAGTGTAGTGTTGATCGCCGTAATTCTTCTCGCAGCCTGCGTTCAGCAGCCGATTAGAGATCGTAATTCTGCTTTCTATCAGGTCCCGGTTGGGAGCAGCCTGGTTCTGCATGATACGTTAACTATAAAACCCGGACACACGCGGCTGTTTATTCAGCGCGGTGCGGTTACAGATCATTCCGATCTGGATCAGTACTTTCCCAGTTGCAGTTTTGAAGTGCGTGACCTGAGCCAGGAGCCGCAGCAGGTCAGGCCAGATACGTTCGTCGTGGTTCGGGTTGAGTTGGGGAATAGCCAGATTGTTTCGATTCCTGCGCTGCAGCTGGCCGGTTGGAATATCGGTCTGCGGAGTCTGGGGTTCTCAGCATGGGATGGCGGGGAGCCGCTAGTGGCAAGTTTCTATCATCTCTGGCTCACCTCTTCACAGCAGCCGAATGTGATGCGACTGACCTGCTATGGTGCGATGGCAGATCTGTCTGAATCACTACGGCCTACCTACAGTGAGATAGAGGCGGCCCTGGGGCCCATTGCAACATTCGAACTCTGAGTGAGGCAACATCCCCGTTTGTTGTACAAAAGGCGCATCAGCATTGGCTTATGTGATAAATTAATCCCACAAGACCTGTGCTGATACTCTTCGGACTGCTTCTTGCTGGAAGCGTTGCGTTGGAGATTTTCGGCAGGGTGAGACGACTTTAAGCCCGGGCCAGTTCCAGCGATGTTGATTACCGAAATTTTGTCCCGCAATGGACGTATGTATGCTGACGAGATTGCCCTGATAGAGCGCGATCCTCTCACCCATAGTCGCCGCGAGATCAGCTGGCGAACCTTTGATGCCCAAGCCAACTGTTTTGCCAATGCCCTGCTCGCCCACGGTGTGACCAAGGGTGACAGGGTACTTCATTTGATGATGAATAGCCTCGAGTGGTTACCGAGCTATTTTGGCATTATCAGGTCAGGGGCCATTGTCGCACCCCTCAATTTTCGTTTCGAAGCTGAGATCATTCAAACGTGTAATGAGATTGTGAAGGCCAAAGTCCTGCTGTTTGGAGTGGAGTTTGTTGAACGGGTTAATGCTATAAAAAATGCCCTTGATGGCACCATAGAGCACTATATCTATATCGGCCCCGAGAGCGATTGCCCAGAATATGCAATCACCTACGCAGACTTTGTTCGTGATATGGCCCCTGCTCTACCAGCTGTCTCGTTTGACCTGATGGATGAAGCAGCACTTTATTTTACCTCAGGCACTACAGGCCAACCGAAGGCTGTCAGTCTGTCCCACAGAAATCTCGAACACGCCTGCTATGTGGAAAATCAACACCACAGGCAGAGCCATGAGGATAACTTTCTCTGCATACCCCCGCTCTACCATACCGGTGCCAAGATGCACTGGTTTGGCAATTTTGTGGTAGGCGCCAAAGCGGTACTTCTGAAGGGAGCAAGGCCGGAGTGGATTCTGGAGGCGATATCAGAAGAGCAGGCGACGATCGTCTGGTTACTGGTGCCGTGGGCACATGACATCCTGATTGCATGGGAGAGTGGCGACATCGACTTTAGCCGCTACAAACTTGATCAGTGGCGGCTGATGCATATTGGTGCGCAACCCGTACCACCGAACCTGATCAAGGCGTGGCGGAAACTTTTCCCACACCATGAGTACGACACCAATTATGGCCTGACCGAGAGCACCGGACCTGGCTGTATTCATCTTGGCTTGGGCAATACCCATAAAATTGGTTCCATCGGTAAACCCGGTTTTGACTGGGAGGCGTCTATCGTTGATGAGAATCTCCAGCGCCTGCCGACCGGTGAACTAGGTGAGCTGATTGTTAAAGGTCCTGGTGTCATGCGGGGCTATCATGACAACCCGGAAGCGACAGCCGAGACTATCCGGGATGGCTGGCTGCACACCGGGGACATCGCCAGGGAGGATGAGGACGGTTTTATCTGGCTGGTGGATCGTAAAAAGGATCTGATCATCACCGGCGGTGAAAATGTCTCACCCGTCGAAGTTGAACATTTCCTGATGGAACATCGGCACGTTCAGGATGTTGCGGTGATCGGTACACCCGATCAGCGCCTGGGTGAGGTAGTGACGGCGATTATTCAACTGAAGCCGGGTTGTGATCTGACGGAACAGGAGGTGACGCTCTTTGTAGAGCAACTGCCGCGCTATAAACGTCCCCGGCGAATTTTATTCGATGAAGTTCCCCGCAATGCGACAGGCAAGATTGAGAAGCCAAAATTGCGTGAGCGTTACGGCATCATGCTATCGGCATAAAGTGGGGTATCAAACGGGTATGACGCTATCTGCAGTGACTATCTGTTAGCTGGTGGTCGTGATCCAGCGCAACCACTGTTAAGATAATCCCATGGATGTATCACATATACTTGAAGGCTTGAATGACGCCCAGCGGGAAGCGGTCTCTGCCCCTCCCGGTGGCATGCTGGTGTTAGCGGGTGCCGGCAGCGGTAAGACGCGGGTGCTGGTGCACCGTATCGCCTGGCTGCTGCAGGTGGTTGGGGCTGCACCCTGGAATATCCTGGCAGTTACTTTTACCAATAAAGCGGCCAAAGAGATGAAAGGCCGTATTGAGGTGCTGCTGGGGCATCCGGTGGGAGGCATGTGGGTTGGTACCTTTCATGGTCTGGCTCACCGACTGCTTCGTGCCCACTGGAAAGATGCCAATCTGCCGCAGACTTTTCAGATCCTTGATTCAGATGATCAGTTCCGCATGATCAAGCGCCTGCTTAAGGCGATGGATCTGGATGAGGCCCGCTGGCCGCCCCGTCAGGCGCAGTGGTTCATCAATGGTCGTAAGGATGAAGGCGTCAGGCCGCAGCATATGGATGATGGGGGTGATCCCTATCAGCGCACCATGATCCGTATCTACAGTGAATACCAGGCGGCCTGTGAACGCGGTGGCGTGGTGGACTTTGCCGAGCTGCTGCTGCGTGCCCATGAGCTGTTGCGTGACCGAGCGGATATTCTGCATCACTATCGGGAGCGTTTTCAGCATATTCTGGTGGATGAGTTTCAGGATACCAACACCATCCAGTATGCCTGGCTAAGACTCCTCGCAGGCGAACGCAATAACCTGTTTGCCGTAGGCGATGATGATCAGTCGATTTATGGTTGGCGCGGTGCACGGGTGGAGCATATTCGGGATTTCAACAAACATTTCAATGACTCCCCTTTAGTGCGTCTGGAGCAGAATTACCGCTCTACGGCGACAATTCTTAAGGCCGCCAATGCGGTGATTGCCAACAACCCCTCACGCTTGGGCAAGGAGCTCTGGACCGATGGCAGCGAGGGTGAGCCGATCAATCTCTACAACGCCTTCAACGAGGTGGATGAGGCACGCTTTGTGGTCGAACGGATAAGACACTTTACCAGCGAAGGACATCGTCGGGATGAGTGCGCCATTCTCTACCGTTCCAATGCCCAGTCACGCCAGTTTGAAGAGGCCCTGATTCAGGCGCAACTGCCTTACCGGGTGTATGGCGGGCTGCGCTTTTTCGAGCGTGCAGAGATCAAGGATGCCCTCGCCTATCTCCGTTTGATGGCCAATCCACAGGAAGATCCGTCATTTGAACGGGCAGTCAATCAGCCACCCCGTGGCATTGGCCCCCGTACTCTGGATGCAGTACGTGCCCATGCACGGGATTTCGGCTGTTCCCTCTGGCAGGCGGCCCATGAATTGATACAGGGTGGTGCCATGGCGAAACGTGCCTCTTCCGCCCTTAATGCTTTTCTGGAATTGATCGCTGAGCAGCAGGTCGGTACCCAGGGGCTGGCGCTACATGAGATGGCGGATCAGGTCATCTCAGCGGCTGGATTGGCAGACCATTTTCGCAAGAGCCGGGATGGCAAGGGCCAGGATCGGGTGGAAAACCTGGAGGAGCTGGTCAATGCCACACGCGAGTTCAGTTATGAGCTCTCTGCCGAGGAGGATGAGATGGAACCGCTGTCCGCCTTTCTTGCCCATGCGGCACTGGAGGCCGGCGATACCCAGGGCGATCAGTTTGAGGACTGCGTCCAGCTGATGACGCTGCACTCAGCCAAGGGGCTGGAGTTTCCGCTGGTGTTCATTGCCGGTGTAGAAGAGAAGCTGTTCCCCCATAGTATGTCGGCAGATGATCCGGAAAAACTCGAGGAGGAACGGCGACTCTGTTATGTCGGAATGACCCGGGCCATGGAGCAGCTCTACCTTACCTATGCAGAGAGTCGTCGACTGCATGGTAGTGAGTCCTACCCCATGCCATCACGTTTTCTGCGTGAGATTCCCGTTGATCTGGTGCGCGAGGTGCGCTCACGTCCGCAGATCAGTCGTCCGGCTTATGCCCCGGCAGCAACCGGCTTTGCCAGCCATGAAAGTGGCTATCAGTTGGGACAACGGGTGCTGCATGCCAAATTTGGCGAAGGGGTGGTTTTAAATGCCGAAGGCCAGGGAGGCAGTGCCCGGGTACATGTCAATTTTGAGCAGGTCGGTGCCAAGTGGCTGGTGGTAGCCTATGCCAATCTGCAACCTATCTGACGGTGTTTGATGCGGTGGGCGGTGCTAGCAGGTTAGCAACGGCACGGATAAACTCTTCTGCCGAGAGTGGTTTCAGATAAGTGGCTGCTACAACCGGCTTGGAAAGCTGAATAAATTCAGGATAGGCGGATATCACCATCACCGGGATCTGGTATTTGCCGATCAGCTTGAAGATGCCTTCCAGGCCGTCATGGTCGGGCATCACCAGGTCGGTTATGATCAGGGCGGGTTGGTGCTTCTCGATCAATTCAATAATCTGTTCACTGTTCTCTGCTTGTATCACTTCATAATTGTTAGCCTCCAGGTTCAGGCTGTAGTACTCCCGCAGGGGCTGATCGTCTTCCAATAGCAGTATGGTATTAGAGGCCATTGATCTATCCTTTTTTCAATTGTTGGCCAGAAGGCGCTGACAAATACGTCCATGCTGAGTATGGCAGAATTTATAGCGTGGTGTCGCCAGCTTTGCGATACTCGTTAGAAGGCCGGGTCGGATTTAAATGAGGCCAACTCACCTGTCGTTGGGTGTTCAAATGCCAGTTCAACGGCATGCAGTTGCAATCTGGAGGCCTTTTCACGACTGGTCTCCTTCCCATAAAGATTGTCCCCGAGGATGGCATGTCCGATAGCGAACATATGTACCCGGAGCTGATGTGAACGACCGGTTTCCGGGATCAGCTCAACTCGACTGCAGTCCGTAACCGGATCATAGTTTAGAAACCGGTAGCGGGTGGTGGAGGGCTTGCCAATTTCATGATCAACTTTTTGCCGAGGGCGATTGGGCCAGTCACAAATAAGCGGGAGGTTGAGTGTGCCCGATTGTGGATCAAGGTGGCCATCAACAAGGGCAATGTAACGCTTGCTAATCCGCCGCTCCTGGAACATCCGATTGAGGGTTCGGTGTACCTCAATGCCCCGTGCCATCAGCATGATCCCAGAGGTACACATATCAAGCCGATGTACGATCAATGCATCGGGTATTCGGGCCTGGACGCGGGTTGCCAGTGAGTCCTGTTTCTCTTCTCCCCTGCCGGGCACAGAGAGGAGTCCGCTGGGCTTGTTCAAGACCAGGATGGCGTCATCCTGGTAGATAATATCCAGCCCCTCATCCAGGGGTGGGGTGTATTCACCCAGCTGATCGGTAAGTGACATGTCAGATTCGTACCAGTGGATGACTGCACATTAGAGTGGATGACATTTTGTCCTGCCGCCTTATGCCAGATATGCTGAAGTTTTTCTTGAAGTGCATTCAATCGTCCACGGTGATCTCGATCCGCTCCTTGCCTTTTCCCGGATTTTTGCGCTTCAGTGTGACCTGGCCGATCTCACCCGTTTTCCGCAGATGGGTGCCACCACAGGGCACTTGGGCAAAATCGTCAATGCGCCAAAAACGGCGCTCGCCATCCTCGTCACTGTACTCACTGAAAATCGGACGGTTCTGTTCGATGAGCGCTGTTATGCGCTGTGTAAGATCATCTAATAAGGGGCTCATGTTTTGCGCATATTGGAAATCAATCCGTGCCTTATCTTCTGCAATATGCGCCCCAATCTTTTCAATACCCGGGATCGCCTGATAGACCAGCTCCAGGGTGATCTCGCAGGCAAAATGGAGTCGCATCAGGCGATAGCGTCGTGGCCAGTCGATCTCAATCCAGACCCTCTGTCCGGGGGTTAATCCGTGATTTTTGGCCAGCGTGTAGATGATCTCTGGCCCCGTTTTACGGGCGTTCAATACCGGCTGACCCGCGATGGTTCCAGTGTCACTCTCCTGACCACCAGAGAAGGCATAAAAGAGAGTGCGGTCGAGGGTGACATCATCTGCATCGACAGTCCTGACCTCGGCCTCAAGGTGGGTTAGGTAGGGATCATCCCAGAAAACTTTCTCAACCATCTCTTTCACCCATTAATCCATGCACAACACTTTGCCCGGATTGAGCAGGTTGTCAGGATCCATCGCCTGCTTGATCTGTCGCATCAAAATCACCCCCTCAGGGTTTTGCTCCTCCAGGAAGGTGATTTTACCCTGGCCGATTCCGTGCTCACCGCTACAGGTGCCATCCATCGCCAGTGCACGATGCACCAGGCGATGATTCAGTTCCTCGGCTTCATCTATATCCTCCGGCCGATCAGGGTGTGGCAGGATGGCGAGATGGAAATTACCATCGCCAACATGGCCCAGCATCACAATAGGCATGCTGGCGGCGTCGATATCCTTGCGTGTCTCCCGTATGCACTCGGCCAGACGTGAAATGGGTACACAGACATCAGTGGTAATGGCACGGGTTCCCGGTTGCAGCTGTAGTGCCGATGGATACGCATCATGGCGTGCCTTCCAGAGTCGATTACGATCTTCAGACCGAGTAGCCCAGGTGAAGTCGCTTCCGTGGAATTCGTTGGCAATCTCCTGCACCGCTTCAGCCTGTTCGATCACCCCGGCCTCACTGCCGTGGAATTCCAGAAACAGATGAGGCTGTTCCGCATAAGTCGTTTTTGAATAGCCGTTTATAGCGTGCATCATCAAGCTATCGAGTAGCTCAATACGGGCAATGGGTATGCCGGACTGGATGGTGAGAATGACCATGTTGATGGCATCATCCACGGTCGGAAAGCTGCAGACGGCGGAGGATATAGCCTCCTGCAGTCCGTGCAGGCGCAGGGTTATCTCAGTGATGATGCCCAGGGTCCCTTCTGAGCCGATAAATAGGTGAGTCAGGTCGTATCCAGCAGATGACTTTTTCGCCCGGGTACCGGTTTTAATGATACGCCCATCGGCCAGTACTACTTTGAGTGACAGCACATTCTCTTTCATGGTGCCGTAACGGACCGCGTTGGTACCGGAGGCGCTGGTTGCAGCCATACCGCCCAGCGATGCATCTGCGCCGGGATCAACCGGGAAGAAAAGACCGGTATCCCGCAGATGGCTTTCCAGTTGCAGGCGGGTGACGCCTGCTTGTACGGTACAGTCCATATCTTCCTGATTGACCGCCAGAATCTGGTCCATCTGGCTCATATCAATGCAGATGCCACCATGGATCGCCTGCACATGCCCTTCGATAGCCGTTCCAGTGCCGTAGGCAATAATGGGTACATTGTGCTGTGCGCAGACCTTAACAATCTCACTGACCTCTTCTGTACTTTGTGCGAATGCCACCGCATCGGGCGGTAATGGCTTGAAGCCGGACTCATCGTGCCCATGGTGTTCCCTTACTGCTGCCGATGTTGAGAGTCGATCCCCCAGCAGTTCTGTTAGTTGGGTGATTGCATGGTCTACTGGGCCGTAAGGAGCGCTCATGATGATGTGTACCTTAATGTTTGAAGGGTTTTTGCTAATATTTGATCTACACATTATTCAGTATGCAGACATAATATAACCGTAGGATAGTATAATAATAAACATTATACCCAAGCGCTAATTAGTATCAATTGTAACTATCTGGCATTGTTTAGTTATAGCGCGTGTTTGTAGGGGTATTTCATAGAGTTACGTTTTTCTGATGGAGGTGGTTTCTGTCGGTTGAATCTTGTATTGTTCAGTGGATTAATTGCCGTAACACATAATAATTACCCTGAGGGGTTTGACTCTATGCAAAAGCTTTTACGTCTTTCCGGCAAAATAGACGCTATGAATGAGCGAGTTGGCCGGTTGATATCCTGGCTGGTTTTAATCATGGTGTTGCTGGGCGTCTATAATGCTGTCACTCGAAAGTTGAGCCAGACGATTGGTGTGGATCTGAGTTCCAATGCCTATATTGAGGGACAATGGTTTATGTTCAGCCTGGTGTTTCTGTGGGGAGCTGGTTATGCATTAAAACATCAGGCCCATGTGCGTGTGGACATTCTCTATTCACGTGTGTCGGAGCGGGCCAAGGCTTGGATTGATGTTATCGGCACCTGTCTGTTTCTATTCCCCCTTTCTGCCTTGATTATTTGGGTCAGTTATACCTACGCTGCAGACTCCTGGGCAACGATGGAAGGCTCGCCTGATCCCGGTGGCTTGCCCCGTTACCTGATCAAGTCGGCCATACCTATCGCTTTTATTCTACTGATGACTCAGGGCTTGAGTGAGTTGATAAAGCAGGTAGCCTTTCTCCGAGGGTTCATCCCCTATCCCCACGCCGAAGAACATGAGGAAGGCATATGAATCCTGATCTATTAGGCCCCATCATGTTTGGGGGAGCACTGCTGCTGATCTTTATGGGTTATCCAGTCGCCTTCGCACTGGGTGGTACGGCATTGGCTTTTGCTGCTATCGGCATCAACATGGAGCTGCTGGACTTTGCTCTGCTGCAGGCTATGTCGCAACGTATTTTTGGGGTGATGCAGAATTACACCCTGTTGGCGGTTCCCTTCTTTATCCTGATGGGTATGTTATTGGAGCGAACAGGACTGGCGGAGGATCTGCTAAAAACCATGGGTATTGCCTTTGGTCGGGTGCGTGGTGGTCTGGGCTTCTCGGTTGTAATTGTGGGTACCTTATTGGCTGCTGCAACAGGTGTGGTGGGCGCTACGGTCGTGGCGATGGGTCTTATAGCCTTGCCCATTATGCTGGAGTACAAATATTCCAAGTCCCTTGCCTGCGGGATCATCTCGGCATCTGGTACTCTCGGGCAGGTGATCCCGCCCAGTATCGTACTGATTGTTCTCGCGGATCAGCTGGGTGCGCCGGTGGGTGATCTGTTTGTCGGTTCACTGATTCCCGGCTTGATGCTTTCTGGAATGTACATGGCCTATATCGGTCTTATTGCCATCACCCGTCCCAAATTGGCACCTGCCATGCCTTTGGCGGCGCGGGATCTGGGCGATAAGAAACTGAGCCGAGAGATCGGTATGGTGATGATTCCGCCACTGGCACTGATCGTGGTTGTACTGGGGAGCATCTTTGCCGGTTGGGCCACGCCGACGGAAGCTGGGGCTTTTGGTGCCGTGGGTGCGATGGTACTGGCAATTTTCAAACGGCGTTTGACGCTGAGTTCAGTGCTTGAGAGTATGACCGAGACTGCAAAACTGACCAGTATGGTGATGTTTATCCTGGTTGGCTCTCAAGCGTTTTCACTGGTGTTTCGCGGACTGTACGGTGATCTTTGGGTGGAAGATCTGCTCACCTCCCTGCCTGGTGGTGAAATTGGTTTCCTGATACTGGTGAACCTTACGGTGTTTATATTGGGCTTTTTCATCGATTTTTTTGAGATCGCCTTTATCATCGTGCCCTTGTTAGCGCCGGTAGTGGTGAGAATTCTTTCGCCTATGTTTGCTGAGTTTGATGAGCCCGGGCGTATGGCGCTGGTCTGGTTCGGTGTAATGATCGGCATGAACCTCCAGACATCGTTTCTGACACCGCCATTTGGTTTCTCACTGTTTTACTTGCGCGGTGTGGCACCCAAGTCGGTTACCACCGCGGATATCTATCGGGGTGCCATACCCTTCATTATCATTCAGCTGATTGGATTGCTGGCACTGTTCTATTACCCGCAATTGGTCACCGGGCTGTTGAGTGCAGGGATTGGCCAATCCTACTGACGTTTTTGCAAAATAAGGTGATATGAAAAAGCCCCATCTCTTTTGGAGATGGGGCTTTTTTGATACGTCTTGTCAGAACGAGTTATTTAAAATTAAAGGTTGCATAGGATGTTTCAGCCGTACTGAACCAAGCATCAGATTCAGACTTGAAGGCCTTCCAGTTTTCGAAGATCTCCTTGAACGTAGCATCACCGGCTGACAATTCGTTGTATAGCACGAAAGCTTCTTTCCGCGCAGCATCCAAGATCTCCTTGGAGTATTCGCGCATCTGGACACCCTTATCCAATAGGCTCTTCAGGGCTTTTGGATTTTTTGAGTCATAGTCGACCATCATATTCAGGTTTGCCTCAGCGGCGGCTGAAGCGACAATCTCCTGAAACTCTTTGGGCAGGCTGTCCCATGCCTTTTGGTTAACATAGAGGCTGAGGGTTGGTGCTGGCTCCCACCATCCAGGGTGATAGTAGAATTTGGCGACTTTATAGAAGCCGGCCTTCTCATCATCATAAGGTCCTACCCACTCGGTCGCATCGATAACACCACGCTCCAGCGCTGGATAGATCTCTGCACCAGGCAGTACCTGTACCGTGGCACCCAAGCGGCTCATTACCTTGCCACCCAGCCCGGGGATACGCATTTTAAGGCCCTGTAGGTCAGCTACAGTATTCACTTCTTTTCGGAACCAGCCGCCCATCTGAACACCGGTATTACCGGCGGGGAAATTGACGATATTGTGCTTTGCAAAGACTTTGCGCAGTCTCTCCATACCGCCACCGTTGTACAGCCAGGCATTTTGCTGCCGGTAGTTGAGGCCAAACGGCAGAGCGGTGTCAAAGGCAAGTGATGGATCTTTGCCGATGTAATAATAGGAGGCGGTATGCCCCATCTGTACCGTGCCTTGGGATACAGCATCGAATACTTCAAGACCACCTACCAACTCACCACCTGCATAGGGGATGATTTCAAACTGGCCACCGGTCATGGCCTTTACTCGTGCAGCGACCGTTTCAGCACCACCATAGATGGTGTCGAATGCCTTGGGCCAACTGGTGGCCATTCTCCATCGAATTTTTTTATTGCTCTGGGCTAGTACTGCCGGAGCGGTGCCAGCAGCCACGGCTCCAACGGCTGCCTTTTTTAGAAAATCACGACGCTTCATCTGGATCTCCTCTGGTTTGGTAGAGTTATTATCGGTTTGTTCTGAACAGCTCAGAGATCTATATATATGCGATCGACAAGGGGAGTGCAAATACTATCGCTAATTTAAATCTTTATAATTCGTAGGGATATACGGCTTTAGGTCAATTATAAGGCGCTGCCTTACCGCTGTTTAAAACAGCCGAAAAAAATGCGCAACCGGCAAAGAACCGGTTGCGCAGAGTGATGCGTTATAGTCTTAGTGGTTTGCTTTGTCAGCCAGAAGCTTTACTGGTCTTCCAGTCAATGGCATCCACTACGGCAACCGCACTCATATTAACGATACCTCTTACGGTGATGGAATCAGAGACCACGTGTGCGGGGTATTTTAAGCCCGTCAGCATTGGCCCTACCGGTACCGCTTCACCCAGCATCTTGACCATGTTGTAGGCAATATTGGCTGAATCGAGGTTGGGCATGACCAGGAGATTGGCCGCGCCTTTGAAGCGTGAGTGTGGGAAAATCTTATCCCTGATCTCATCTGAGAGTGCAGCATCTGCGTGCATTTCACCCTCTACCACAACACCGGGATACTGTTCATGCAGGATCTGTCTGGCCTCTTTCATCTTGCGTGAAAAGTCATTATTGCGACTGCCAAAGTTGGAGTGTGATAACAATGCTGCCTTGGGCGACATGCCAAAACGCCGTACGATATCAGACGCCATGGCGGTTTTCTTGGCGATCTGCTGCGGCGATGGATCGGTCGTTACATGGGTATCAGTCAGGAAGAATGTCCCCTTCGGCAAGATCAACATGGTAACGGCAGAGCAGTCAGTGGTATCGGGCCGCATGCCGATCACATTCCGAACATATTTCAGATGTTGAATATAGGCACCCTCTACACCACAGATCATGGCATCGGCATCGCCCTGTATGGTCAGCAGTGCTGCCAGTACGGTTGAGCGTGTTCTAACAACACCGCGGGCAAAGGCCGGTGATACGCCGTTACGTCCCTCCATCTCATGATAGAGCTGCCAATCCCGATCAAAGTTTGGATTGTCATTCATATTGACGACAGTCACATCATGGCCCAGGGTGAAGCGCAGTCCCAGGTCACGGGCCTTCTCCTCAATCACCTCCGGACGGCCGATCAGGATAGGTTTGCAGATACCATCATCGACAAGAACTTGCACTGCCAGCAGAACCCGCGAGGCCTCGCCTTCAGCAAAAACGACCTTTTGTGGATTGGAAATCGCGCGCTCGAAGACAGGCTTCATGACAAGGCCAGAGCGGAACACAAACTCACGCAGTGTACGTCTGTACTCGTGGAAGTCTTTGATGGGCCGGGTGGCTACACCTGAATCCATCGCAGCCTGTGCAATCTTAGGAGGAAGATCGGTCATCAGTCGGGGATCAAACGGTTTTGGGATCAGATACTCCCGACCGAATTGCAATGCCTGGCCGCCATACGCTGCCTGCACCTGATCTGAGGCCTCTTTCATCGCCAGGTCAGAGAGTGCCTCAACGCAGGCAATCTTCATCTGTTCATTAATGGTGGTGGCTCCTACATCGAGAGCGCCCCTGAACAGAAAGGGAAAACAGAGTACATTGTTCACTTGGTTAGGATAGTCGGAACGTCCGGTAGCAATGATGGCATCGGGCGCAACTTCCAAAACCTCTTCTGGTGTGATCTCCGGTGTCGGATTGGCGAGTGCCAGCACAAAGGGCGGATTGTTCATCTTGGCGATCTGGTGTTTCTTGATTACACCCGGCCCGGATAGCCCCATGAAGATATCCGCACCTACAATCACGTCGTCCAGGGTGCGCTCATCTGTATCAACTGCATAGACGGCCTTATAGGGATCCATGTCTGCCTTACGGCCTTGATAGACAACGCCATCCCGGTCGACAACCCGTATGTTTTCCTTCTGGAGGCCCATACTGACGAGCAAGTTCAAACAGGCCAGTGCTGCAGCACCCGCGCCGGTGCAGACCAGTTTCACATCCTCGATATTTTTTCCGGCGACCCGCAAGCCGTTTCGGACGGCTGCGGCTACAACAATTGCTGTGCCGTGCTGATCGTCATGGAAAACGGGGATGTTCATGCGCTCGCGTAAGCGCCGCTCAATCTCAAAACACTCGGGTGATTTGATATCTTCAAGATTGATGCCACCAAAGGTGGGTTCGAGTGCAGCGACAGTCTCAATTATCTTTTCCGGATCGGTTAGATCCAATTCAAGATCAAAGACATCGACGCCGGCAAACTTCTTGAAAAGTACTGCCTTACCTTCCATTACCGGTTTTGCAGCAAGCGGTCCTATAGCGCCCAGGCCAAGGACAGCTGTACCGTTGGTAATAACGCCAACAAGATTGCCCCGTGAGGTGAGGTTGGCCGCTTCATTTGGATCACGGACGATCTCTTCACAGGCTGCCGCGACGCCGGGTGAGTAAGCAAGAGCAAGATCGCGTTGGTTGACCATCTTTTTTGTTGCGACGATTTCCATTTTTCCTGGTTTTGGAAAACGATGGTAATCAAGTGCTGCCTCGCGCAAGTCGTCTGACATGCTTTATTCCTTATATATACGGGTTATAAAAAACGTAATTTAAAAAACAAATACTGAATATAGAATTATTGAATAGATTATACCAATATTGGTAGATAGTAACCCGATTTTTGCGGGCCTTGGCTATATTTTTATGATATTACTGGAATTTTAGTCATGAATAGTACGATTGTCCCATTAATTGAGAGGTTTTTTTAGGTCAGAATGGATTCTTTGGAGAAAATGCCGTAAGATTTCGTCCGATTTTCAGCTATTCTAAGTTATTACTTAACACTACTGCAGAGGATTAATCTCATGAAGGTATCCGTACTTGGCGCCGCCGGCGGCATTGGCCAACCACTGGCCCTCTTACTCAAAAACGCTATGCCCGCTGGTTCAGAGCTGGCGCTGTACGACGTTAATCCTATGGTGCCTGGTGTTGCTGCCGATCTCAGCCATATCCCCACGCCCGTAAAGGTTACCGGACATGGTGCTGATCAGCTGGAAGCGGCCATGAAGGATTGCGATATCGTAATCATCCCTGCAGGTGTGCCACGTAAGCCCGGTATGTCCCGTGACGATCTGTTCAATGTTAATGCCGGTATTGTGAAAACCCTGGTTGAGACAGGTGCCAAGGTTTGTCCAAATGCCTGCTACGGAATTATCACCAATCCTGTGAACTCCACTGTGGCCATTGCTGCTGAAGTTCTGAAGAATGCGGGCGTTTATGACAAGCGTAAGCTATTCGGTATTACAACCCTGGATATTATTCGTTCCAATACCTTTGTAGCTGAGCTGAAGGGCTTGGATCCAACTGAGTTGAATATCCCAGTGATCGGTGGCCACAGTGGTAACACCATCTTGCCTCTTCTCTCACAGATTGGTATTGAGTTCACCCAGGAAGAGATCGAAGCGCTTACCCCACGTATTCAGAATGCGGGTACCGAGGTGGTTGAGGCCAAGGCGGGTGGCGGTTCTGCCACTCTCTCCATGGCGGATGCGGGCGCACGCTTTGCATTGACCCTTCTGAAGGCGCTGAGTGGTGAAGAGTCAGTGGCCTGCACCTATGTTGAGGTCGAGAATCAGCCTACCCGTTTCCTCTCACTGCCTGTTCGTCTGGGCAAGAACGGTGTTGAGGAGATCCTGCCTGCAGGTGCCTTGAGTGCTTATGAGCAGAAACTGTTTGATGAGATGTTGCCTACACTGGAGAGCAACATTGCAAAAGGCGTCGAGTTCGCCAATAGCTAAACGATTTTTAATATGACCTAAAAAAAGCCCGGTTTTTATACCGGGCTTTTTTGTCGTTGCTAAAAGGGGTGGCAATCAGACGGTCACCCCTTTTCAGCGAGCGCGCTTACACGAATGACTTTACAGTACCTGGGCTATGCCGCTGCAGAGTGCATCCATGTTATTGCGGGTCATACCCGCGACGCTGATTCTTCCTGATCCGACGATATAGATGGCGAACTCATCTTTAAGCCGTTTAACCTGATCCGGGTTCAAGCCTGAGAAAGAGAACATGCCACATTGACGGCTGATGAAGCTGAAGTCCTGATCCACGCCCTTCTCTTTTAGCGTCTGTACAAACAGATCACGCATGGCCTGGATGCGATCACGCATCTCAGCGACCTCCTTCTCCCACTCAGCATAGAGTGATGCATTGTTGAGAATGGTGGTGACGATACCGCTACCATGGAAGGGTGGGTTGGAGTAGTTGGCGCGAATAATCGATTTTACCTGACTAAAGGCGTTATCAGCCTGAGTAGCGTCATTGGCTACCAGGGTAATTCCACCGACACGTTCATTGTAGAGGCCAAAATTTTTCGAGAATGAGCTTGCGATGAGCAGTTCAGGATTATGTTCAGTGAATAGACGCAGGCCTGCTGCATCCTCTTCTATTCCGCTACCAAATCCCTGATAGGCAAAGTCGAACAGGGGTAGCCAGCCGCGTTCAGCGGCGAGTTTTGCCAACTCTTCCCACTCTGAAGCGGTTGGATCAATACCCGTTGGATTATGGCAACATCCATGGAACAGCACGGTATCACCTGCAGCTGCCTGCATAAGTGACTGCTTCATGGCGCTGAAATCCTTGTCTTTGGCGTCAGCGTCGTAGTAATCGTAGTTAACCACTTCAAGGCCAGCCGCCTTGAAGATATTGCCATGGTTGGCCCAGGTTGGATTGCTCACCCAGATCCGTTTGCTGGACATGTGTTGCGCGATGAACTCGGCACAGATACGGAGTGCGCCGGTACCACCGGGTGCATGTGCAGAGCGGGCGCGTCCCGAACTGATGATCTCGCTCTCCTTGCCAAACAGCAGTCGCTGTACGCCCTGGCCGTATTCTGCCGTCCCTTCTATGCTCAGATAACTTTTACTTGTTTCCTGGCCAAGAAGTGTCTCTTCAGCCTTTTTTACACATGAGAGAATAGGTGTGGTGCCTGCCTCATCTTTATAGATGCCGACACCGAGATTAATCTTGCCGGTACGAGTATCCTTTTTAAAGGCTTCCGTTAAACCAAGGATAGGATCGGCCGGAGCGGCGCTGAGTTGTTCGAACATTTTCACCCTCATGCGAGTAATTTATTGACAAATGGGGCAATATGCTACTCCCTGAGCGGGGTGTTGCAAAGTAGTTAATGCTGATAGCCGGCAAACCTGAATTGATGGCTATCAGGCATAGAAAATATCCCCTGGAGATCTGAATTGCCTGAGTCATCACTGTTACCGCCACTAGGTCTCTATGTGCATATTCCATGGTGTGTGCGAAAGTGCCCTTACTGTGATTTTAATTCACACAAGATGCCTGATCAACTGAATGAGGCAGGCTATACTAGCGCCCTACTTGCAGATCTTGATTTTGAGTTATTCACCCAACCGGGCCTGGCCGATCGAACAGTAGCTACTGTTTTTATAGGGGGCGGTACGCCGAGTCTCTTTTCGCCCCATTCGATATCCACTCTGCTAGGCGGGATAAAGGATAGGCTGAAATGTTGTGATAGCCTTGAAGTGACTCTGGAAGCGAATCCCGGAACAGTTGAATTTGGACGTTTTGCCGGTTATGTAGATGCAGGTGTGAACAGGTTGTCGATCGGCGTGCAGAGCTTTAACCAGGAAGCGTTGCAACGAATTGGCAGGATTCATAGTGCAGATGAAGCGCTAGCCGCAATTGAATCTGCAAAGACGGCTGGTTTTGATCGGTTGAACCTGGACCTGATGTGTGGTTTGCCAGGCCAGACACTGGCGATGGCGCTTGCCGATGTACAAATGGCCATTGACTCGGTCCCTGACCATATCTCCTATTACCAGCTCACACTGGAGCCAAACACCCCGTTTTATCAGCACCCTCCTCCGCAACTTCCTGATGACGATGATGCTTTTGATCTTCAGACACAGGGGCGTGCATTGCTTGAAAAGGCTGGTTTTGCCCAATATGAGGTCTCCGCCTATGCCAGAGACGGTCGTTTTTGTCGTCACAATATCAATTATTGGCAGTTTGGCGATTATATCGGCATAGGGGCAGGCGCTCACTCAAAGATCACGGTATCAGAGCCATGGCTTGTAACGAGGCGGAGGCGTGTGCGGGGGCCAGAGATGTACCTGCAGATGGCGGGCTCTGTGTCGGCTATATCAGGCGTGAGCAAGCTGGGTCAGGATGACTTGGTGATGGAGTTTATGTTGAATGCCCTACGCTTGAAAAAAGGCTTCAGATCGGAACTCTTTTGCGCGAGAACGGGCTTGCCTGAATCACTGCTTTGGCAGCGTATGCAAGAAGCTATTGGGCGGGGTCTGCTGTGTGAGTCAGGCGGATTAATAACGTCAACGGACTTGGGCTGGCAATTTCTTGATGACGCCGTAGCAATTTTTCTCAAGTAAAAAACAGTCGCGGTGGCGGGTGGTTAGGGCCAAAATTGATAATTTTACTTTATAAACATGGGTTTAAGAATTTTCAACACGCTTTTTGAAAAAGACAGAGATGTAATGGTTGTGCTAATCTAGTACATAGGTGAATGGGTTGGCTGTCTACATTTTGCTGTCTTGCCACCAGAAGAGTGAGGCTATCCATGGAGCGAATAGTAAAGAAACTGGACTTTGATCGCTGGCTTGAACTAGCGAATGATCGGCCTGCCTTTGAGGCGTTGCGTCAAGCCGCAATTGAAGAAGTAATTGAGCAGGCGCCTGAATCACAGCAGGAGCGCTTGCGGCGGTTGCAATGGCGTATCGACCAGGAGCGCCATCTTTCTGATAGCCCAATGGGTGCTTGTATCCGGATCTCACGCATGATGTGGGACCAGATGTTGGGCTATGGTGGTCTGATTGAGCGTTTGGGCGAGCTAGACAGGCGCTTGGCAAAGCCGTCAGGGCGAACGCTAAGGCGAGCCGATATTATACCGTTTAACCCCGGTGCACGAGAATAAACCAGAGTTGTCTGTGGAGTTGCCAAGTCAGCCTTGCTCTACTATAATGGCGCGTTCACCCCGCTCCAATTTGCGGGTAGTTTGTGTTTATTCAGAGGCTGTCATGAAAGCAGATATCCACCCTAATTATCAAGATATTAAAGTGGCTTGCAGCTGTGGTAACGAGTTTATGACCCGTTCATCGCTGTGCGAGGATTTGCACGTGGAAGTCTGCTCTGCCTGTCATCCTTTCTTCACCGGTAAGCAGAAGATTATGGATACCGCTGGCCGTGTAGATAAATTCCGCAAGCGCTATTCCCGCGGTTAACGCAGTGCGTTGCAGAGATTAACAAAAGGCACTTAGGTGCCTTTTGTTTTGCCTTTTTTTTATATATGAAAGATTGAGCTGATTCGGCCAATGCGCTTGATATGGTCTATGCTCAGTGCCTCGTCAGTAGAATTTAGGGTAGTAATTTCCAGCATTGCTTAGGAATGCTGGGAGTATTCATTATTTCAATACGTTGTATTTAAAAATTGCGGTCATTGCGTCCAAATAATACCTATTGTTTGTCTGCTTGATTGTAAAGTGCATGCAATATCGTCCTCTTACGACCAATTATGCCAATTTACCACCTCTATAGGGCGGTATTTCCGTGAAAAAAAGAGCAAATTATACTTGGATGATTGTCCTATTATTCACGTAAGGGGTTGTCCTGATCGGCCGACTGTTATATAAAAGGCCAGTTAGCCAGTTTATGGCAGGAGAAAGTGAACTTATGTCTGATAAAAAAGTAACCTTAACCAATGAAGTGGATGGAACCTCTGTAGATCTGCCTGTTTATTCAGGCACTGAAGGACCTGACGTCGCGGATATCTCAGCCCTTTACAAGAACACTGGGATGTTCACCTACGACCCCGGATTTGTTGCAACCGCAAGTTGCCGCAGTGCCATCACCTACATTGACGGTGACAAGGGTATTCTGCGCTATCGCGGTTATCCCATTGAGCAGTTAGCCACAGAAGCAAGCTTTCTGGAGGTGGCCTACCTGCTGATGTACGGTGATCTACCTTCCGCTACTGAGCTGAAGACATTTGATAGTACTATTCGCCATCACACCATGATTAAGGAGACCTTGAAGAGCTTCTTTGATGGTTTCCAGTATGACGCTCACCCGATGGGCATCATGGTCGGTGTGGTAGGATCGCTCTCCGCCTTTTATCATGATTCTCTGGATATTAATAATCCACGCCACCGTGAAATTTCCGCACATCGCCTGATTGCCAAGATGCCAACCATCGCGGCGGCGAGTTATAAGCACAATGTGGGCGAGCCCTTCGTATATCCACAGAACGACCTGGATTATTGCGAAAACTTCCTACATATGATGTTCAGCAATCCCTGCGAGGAGTACACGCCTGATCCTGTTGCGGTGAAGGCTATCAATACACTCTTCATTCTGCATGCGGATCACGAGCAGAACGCCAGTACCTCCACCGTTCGTCTCTCTGGTAGCTCGCAGGCTAATCCGTTTGCCTGTATTGCAGCTGGTATCGCCTCTCTGTGGGGACCATCGCATGGTGGTGCCAACGAGGCCGTGCTCGATATGCTGAATGAGATTGGTGATGTCTCCCAGATTGATAAGTATATCGCCAAGGCGAAGGACAAAGATGACCCGTTCCGTCTGATGGGCTTTGGCCATCGTGTCTACAAAAACTTTGACCCACGTGCGACCCTGATCAGGGAAGTGTGTCATGAAGTATTGGAGAACATGGCGGATAACAATAATCCATTGTTTGAGCTAGCACTGCGTCTTGAGCAGGTTGCACTTGAAGATGAGTATTTTGTTGAGCGTAAACTCTACCCGAATGTTGATTTCTACTCAGGTATCATTTACCAGGCATTGGGTATTCCAACCAGCATGTTTACCGTGATGTTTGCAGTCGCCAGAACGGTTGGCTGGGTTGCTCACTGGATGGAGATGATGGACGATCCAGAGTTTAGAATTGGTCGTCCCCGTCAGCTCTACACGGGTGCTCCAAAGCGTGACTATGTGCCGGTGGGTAAGCGTTAATCAGGCTCCATCATTGCCTGAACTTTGCTAATCGACGCCCCCTTCTGGGGGCGTCCCTGTATGGGGTCCAGAGGTAGATTGTGTTGGTCGGTCAAAGGAAGGATCAGTAATTCGACTTGAATATCACCTGCAAAGAAAGTGAGCAGTGATCGTCGCACCCGTTTTTGCTTGGAATAATCCACGCTTATATCTTTCTGCCGCCAAGGTATTTTCCGCTCCATCAATTCCATAACAACGGCTTCAACTGTATCGGCAAAAAGTATCAAGCTGATTGGTGTATTGAGGCTGGCTGTTCCCGTGAGAATCGGGCCAATTAAATGCGGCTGAAACTGATCGAATGAGCGCATTGCACTGAGCGCATTATTTCTCAGATCATTGAGATAAGAGATTCGTTCAGGCGATTTGAAAAGCTGAAGATGTTCATGCAGTGCCGCTTCTATCTCACTATTTTCCGGGAGTTGGCGGCGATCATTACAGCCGAGATGTTTGGCGGCCTTCTCTCGCGCCTTGCTATATGAGAGGTCCCCTGACTCTGCAATCAGTTGTGCGGCGCTTACCGCTATGCGTTGTCGAAGTTCGCGTGACATGTTCGGCTTGGTTGGTATGGCGGGTTAAGGCCAGGACTAGAATATCTGTTGCTCACCGGCTCCGCCCTTGCTGTTATTTCCAGGCTGTTTGCTGGAGTTGGAACTGGTATCCAGTGCCTCAGGGGCATTTTCAGTACGAAATACCTCAAAAATTGCATCTTCCTGATCTACACTAGCACGCTTGCCTGTCTTTGGATCGATCCGCACCGTGACCATGCCGGGGGGCAGCTTCAATGGCTGCTCGGGAACGTCTTTAAGGGCAAATCGCATGAACTCGATCCAGGCCGGTAATGCGGCACGGCCTCCAACTTCACCTCTTCCCAGTGGTTTGGATGTATCAAAGCCCACCCAGGCGATTGCCACAAGTGTGCGATTGAAGCCGTTGAACCAGGCATCACGCTGATCATTAGTGGTGCCAGTCTTGCCTGCGAGATCTCGTCGTCCCAGGCTTCGGGCTTTGATGGCCGTGCCTTGGGTTATGACATCCCGCATCATTGAGTTCATGAGATAGTAATTTTGCGGCGAGATGACGCGGGGCGCGATAGGTAAATCTCCGGCCGTTTCTGGCGTGCACTCTTCGCAAACGGTGACAGGCAGACTCTTTTCTATCAACTCGCCGGTATCGCGCTCAATCCTATCAATAAAGTAAGGCTCTACCTTAAATCCACCATTGGCCAGAATGGAGTAGGCGGAGGCCATCTGCAGGGGTGTGACAGAGGCGCTACCCAACGCCAGGGAGAGATTGTGTGGCAAGTCGTCTGGATTGAAGCCAAATTTTTCCGCTTGTTCCAGGGCCCGTTTTATTCCAATGGATCGGAGCAGGCGAATAGAGACCAGATTGCGTGATTTGGTTAAGGCATAGCGTAATCGGGTCGGGCCAAAAAATTTACCGCTGTAGTTTTCAGGTCGCCAGGCACCTTCGAGGCTTGGGTCATCAAATACGACCGGGGCATCATTGATAAGGCTTGCAGGAGTGAATCCAGCATCCAGTGCGGCAGAGTAAATGACGGGTTTGAAGCCCGATCCGGGTTGCCGCAATGCTTGCGTTACCCGATTGAATTTACTGTGATAAAAGTCGTAACCCCCTGCCAGTGCCTTGATCGCACCGTTATCAGGGTTTACGGCTACGAAAGCGCTTTCAGCAGATGGGATCTGCGCCAGGCGTAGCTCTTTACCCGCTTCGGTCTGCTTTTCGAGGATGCGGATCAAATCTCCAGCGACGATAATCTCGCCGGCACTCTGGGGCTTACCGCCAACGCGGTTATCATTTTTGTAGGGTCTAGCCCACTCTAGCCCGCTCCAGCTCAGTTCTTCATGGCGCCCTTCTCCGAGGTAGACAGTGGCACTTTTTTCCTGGACTTGCGTGACAATGGCGGGTTGCAGCTCACCGACAATCCGGTGGTCTTTGAGAAGCGCATCAAGTGTCAGGTCATCTTCCTTACCCGTAATATTCAGGTGCTGCTCGGCACCGCGATAACCATGCCGCTGATCGTAGGCCTGAAGATTATCCCGTAACGCCTTGTTGGCGGTGGTTTGCAGTGCGCTTTCGATGGTCGTATAGACGTTGAAGCCGGTTGTATAGGCCTCGTTGCCATAACGATTAAACATCTCAGCCCTTACCATTTCAGCAATATAGGGTGCATCAGCCTCTGCCTTGGCGATGTGCATAGATGCAGTGATGGGTGTCGATCTGGCGTCTTGCTCCTCTGCGTCGGTTATAAATCCGAGCTTGTTCATACGCCCAAGTACATAGTCCCTGCGTTGGATTGATCTTTCTGGATCTGCGAGAGGATTGTAGCGGGATGGCGCTTTAGGGAGGCCTGCGATCATGGCAATCTGCGGCAGTGAAAGCTCATTAACCGCTTTCCCATAGTAGACCATAGCGGCGGCACCGACCCCGTAGGCTCGATTGCCCATGTATATCTTATTAAGATAGAGCTCGAGGATCTCCTGCTTGGTCAGGTCATGCTCGATACGCAAAGAAAGAAATATTTCGCTAAACTTTCGGGTAAACGTCTTTTCACTGGACAGGAAAAAATTTCTCGCTACTTGCATGGTGATGGTGCTGCCACCTTGCCGACGTTCTCCTGTAAGTAGCAACTGATAGGCGGCACGTACCAGGCCTTTGTAGTCTACCCCGGGGTGGACGAAAAACCGATCATCTTCTGCGGCGAGAAAGGCCTGTACCATCTGTTCTGGAATCTGCTGATATGCAAGCGGTATGCGGCGCATTTCACCAAACTCGGCAATCAGCTTATTCTCTTTTGAGAAGACGCGAAGCGGAACCTGGAACTGTACATTTTTAAGACTATCCGTGGATGGAAGTGTGGGTTCAAGGTAATAATAGAGGGAGGCAATACTGACAGCAGCAGTTAAACCACCGATTAAGGCGAGCCATATAAAGAGTCGAGTCAGTTTCTTTAACCACTTCATGAGCTAGTTCACGGATTGAGGATTATTGGAATCCAGATTATCGGATATGTGCCGCTATACTACCAAATATGTGCATCTGTGACAGTCTTGGGTAAAAAACACTTCACAAGAAAATCATTTGCTGCTATATAGTTAACTATTCTAATTAAAGGAAAACCTAAAAGTTCTCCGTAAAGTCTAATTATAATTGCGAGAAAGGAAACGCGATGGTCCCTTTTTTCGGATCCAAGAAGCAGGCGATGCTTGGACTGGATATCAGTTCAACAGCTGTGAAACTGCTGGAATTGAGTAAATCCTCCGGCAGGTCCGGCGCCCAGTACCGGGTTGAGGCCTATGCAGTGGAACCGCTGCCTGCTAATGCTGTGGTTGAAAAGAATATCGCTGATGTCGATGCGGTTGGTCAGGCGATCCAGAACGTGGTAAGGCGTTCGGGAACCCGTGCTCGGCTGGCGGCAGTTGCGGTTTCAGGATCAGCTGTTATTACCAAGATCATTACCATGCCAGCCTCGTTGTCCGATCAGGAGATGGAGAGCCAGATTCAGCTGGAAGCGGATCAATACATTCCCTATCCCCTCGAAGAGGTCAATCTGGATTTTGAAATTCTCGGCTCTTCCGAGAAAAATCCGGAAATGATGGATGTTTTGCTTGCCGCGTCACGAAGTGAAAATGTGGATGATCGAGTGGCTGCCCTGGAGATTGCTGGTCTGACGGCAAGTGTGGTGGATGTTGAAGCCTATGCGATGGAAAATGCGTACGGCCAGATAGCTGATCAGCTTGCTGATGGCGGTGATGATCAGACAGTGGCTATCGCAGATATTGGTGCAACGACCACAACATTGAATGTCCTGCGCAACGGAAAGATTATCTACACGCGTGAGCAGAATTTTGGTGGACGTCAACTGACTGAAGAGATTCAACGGCGTTATGGCTTGTCACATGAAGAGGCCGGAATGGCCAAGCGTCAGGGTGGGCTTCCCGATAACTATGTCCCCGAAGTTCTGGAACCCTTTAAAGAGGCCATGGCGCAACAGGTCAGTCGTTCGTTACAGTTCTTTTTCTCTTCCAGCGCTTATAACAGCGTCGATCAAATCATCCTTGCTGGCGGTAGCTCCTCTATCCCGGGCGTAGATGAACTGATTGAGGAGAAAATCGGCACTCCAACTATCGTCGCCAATCCATTTGCAAATATGTCGGTCGCCTCGAGCGTAAAACCTCAGGGATTGAGTAATGATGCGCCGTCGCTAATGATAGCCTGCGGACTCGCATTAAGGAGTTTCGACTAACATGGCTCACATCAACCTACTTCCCTGGCGCGAGAATCTTCGCAAAAAACGCCAAAAAGATTTCGGCATGTCGGTTGTGCTGGCACTGATCCTGACAGGTGCTGCCTGTGGGGGCGTGCATTTCTATATAGAGGACATGATCAGCTATCAGGAAGAGCGCAATAGCTACCTTGGACAAGAGATTGCGATAGTTGATAAAAAAATAAAAGAGATCAAGGATCTTGAAAAACAGAAGGCGCAGTTAATTGCTCGAATGAATGTCATTCAGTCACTGCAGGGGAGTCGACCCCAGATTGTTCATCTGTTTGATGAACTGGTTTCGACCATTCCCGATGGAACCTTTCTGACCAAGGTTATCCAGAGCGGTGATCTGGTCACAATGGATGGGGTTGCCGAGTCAAATGCCCGTGTCTCCAGCTACATGCGCAATATTGAGTTATCCAAATGGCTAGGAAATCCTTCCCTGCAAGTTATCACCAGTACGGATAAATCGAAGGGCACGTTTATTCTGAAATCCAAACAGATTAGCCGGAATAATAGTGAAGGAGGTCAGCAGTGAACCTTCAGGAACTGAACGAACTCGATTTTAATAATATCGGAAACTGGCCTACGCCAATCAAGGCATTCATTATCGTTCTGGTGTGCATCGGAATGGGCGTGGGTTGGTACTACTTTAATACAGAAGAGCAGCTACTGAATCTCGATACAGTGGAGAAGAAGGAGCAGACTCTTCGGGTAGAGTTTGAAAGAAAGCAGGCCAAGGCAGTTAACCTGGAGAAGTATAAGAAGCAGTTGGAGGAGATGAAGCAATCTTTTGGTGCCATGCTTCGGCAGCTTCCGAATAAGACAGAAGTGGCTGATCTTCTGGTTGATGTTTCACAAACCGGCCTGGCATCTGGCCTGGAGTTTGAGTTGTTTGATCCACAAGATGAAGTACCCCGGGAGTTTTATGCTGAGCTGCCGATCAAGATACGCGTCTTTGGCGGTTATCATGAGCTGGGTGAATTCATCAGTGGCTTGGCGGCATTGCCGCGCATCGTCACGATTCATGATGTCATGATGGAGCCTCGCAAGGACGGTATGTTAGTGATGTCGGCAACAGCCAAGACCTATCGCTATCTGGAAGAAGAGGGGGCGAATTGATGCGGTTGTATCAGAAAATAAAGCTTTTCGCCGTTTGCTTGATGGCGGTCTATCTGCTGACTGGATGTGCAGATAGGGGAATGCATGATCTGAAGGGTTATGTGGATGAAGTGAAATCGAGAAAGGCGGGACATATTGAACCTTTGCCTGAAATCAAACCCATTGAGACGTTTGCTTATATCAGTGATGGTCGGCGTAGTCCGTTTGTAGCACAAGATCAAAATGAAGAGTCAGGTGGCCAGGCGGAAGGTGTTGGTTTGAGTCCGGACTTTAATCGTCGAAAAGAGGAGCTGGAGAGCTATCCCTTGGATTCGCTTAGAATGGTCGGACTACTTGAGCAGCTAGGTGTTACCTGGGCGCTGGTTCAAACGCAGGAGCGGACAATTCACAGGGTAAGGACGGGGAACTACCTCGGAACAAATCATGGGCAGATTACCCAGATCAGTGAAACCCAGATTGAGTTGACGGAGATTATTCCGGACGGCCAGGGCGGCTACCGTGAAAGACAAGCCTCCTTGGCTTTGGCAGGAGAGTAACAGGGCTATGTTAATGAAAAATAAACCACTTGATTTGAAGCAGTGGAACGAGGCTAGGATTATTATGAATGCGCGCCAGCTATTTATCGCCGCAGTCCTTTTATTTGCAATGGTAATCACGCCGGCATTGGCGGCAGATAATGTCCTCAAAGAGCTCAACTTTTCTGCGTTGCCGGGCGACGATGTGGTCATAACTCTGCGTGCAGAGAGTGGCTTTACTGAACCGAAGGTGTTTACTACAGACAACCCTGCAAGGATTGCCCTGGATTTTTACGGGCTCAGTAATGGCCTTGCGAATAAAACCCAGAGTATCGGGATTGGCATGGCTCGAAGTGTAACTGCCATTGAGGCCGGGGATAGAACCCGTCTGGTTGTAAATCTTGTCGAGGCTACTGGCCATGCAGTCAAGATCGATGGAAATGAGTTAAGTATTACTATCAAAGGTGGCGCAAAAGTAGCCGCAAGTGCTATCACTCATACGGCAGCTTCGACCCCGACGCGCTCATCTGCAGCTAGTAGTTCAGAGCAATCTGATGGCTTGCGTAATGTAGATTTTCGCCGCGGCGATTCTGGAGAAGGACAAGTCATACTGGAACTGGGTAATCCTGCGGTATCGGTTGATATGCGGGAAGAGGCCGGGCGCGTCGTGCTGGATATTTTGGATACAGCACTCCCCGATCGCCTGATGCGTAAGTTTGATGTGGGCGATTTTGCGACTCCAGTGAAAGAGTTTGAAGTTACCAGTCAAGGTAATAATGTTCACATTGAAATTAGTGCAACGGGTGAATATGAGCACCTGGCATACCAGGCCAACGATCTGTTTACGATTGAATTCCGTGCGTTGACCAAAGAGGAGAAAGCGGAAATTCAGCGGCGTAAAGAGACCTTCTCTGGTGAGCGACTCTCTCTGAACTTCCAGGATATAGAAGTCCGTGCGGTGCTTCAGTTATTGGCCGATTTTACCGGCTTGAATCTGGTCACGTCTGACACGGTGAGCGGCAACATCACCTTGCGATTAAAGAATGTCCCGTGGGATCAGGCACTCAGTATTATCCTGAAGACCCGGGGTTTATCCATGCGCCAGAACGGGAATGTAATGTTAATTGCTCCCACGGAGGAGATAGCGGCGCGTGAGAAACTGGAGTTGGAGTCGCAACGGCAGATTGAAGAGCTGGCACCGCTCTTCTCTGAATATATTCAACTGAATTATGCCAAGGCGACCGATATTCAGAAATTACTGAAGAGTGAAGGCAATCAACTCTTAACGCCAGAACGTGGTAATGTCAGCTTTGATGAACGCACCAATACGCTCCTGGTGCGTGATACAGCGGCTAAACTGGATGATATTCGCCGCCTTATCGGCCGGTTGGATATACCAGTCCGGCAGGTCTTGATCGAGTCGCGAGTGGTTATAGCTAATGATGATTTTGCCAAGGATATAGGTGTCCGCTTTGGTATGAGTACTCATCTGAAGGCGGATGGGAACTTCCTGGATATTGGTGGTACCCAAGATGGGTATATCGGTAATACCGCTGGTCTACACGAAGGTACCATTGAATCACCGGCTGGCTCTGGACAGGATGGTTTGTTGGTTAATCTTCCACAAACCCTCAGTGCTTCGCGTGGTGGTGCTTTAAACTTTATTGCTGGGAAAGTGGGCTCTTATCTGCTTCAGTTGGAGCTGTCTGCAATGCAGCAGGAAGGCAAGGGTGAGATTGTTTCCAGCCCCAGGGTAGTCACCTCTGATCAGAAGACAGCAGTGATTAAGCAGGGTGTTGAGGTGCCTTATCAAGAGGCCAGTTCCAGTGGTTCGACAACCGTTTCATTCAAGGAGGCGGTGCTAAAGTTGGAAGTGACCCCGCACATTACACCAGATGATCGGGTCATCATGGATCTGAATATCACCAAAGACAACCCGGATTTCTCTCGCTCTGTGTTGGGTGTTCCTCCAGTCGATACCCGCGCGATTGAAACCTCAGTTATTGTGGAAAATGGCGAGACGGTTGTGCTTGGTGGTGTGTTCGAGCGGACCGAGACACGAAGCAAGGAGCGGGTGCCTTTCTTTGGTGACTTGCCTTACGTGGGATTCATGTTCAAACAGGAACTCCGCAAGGATGAGAACAAAGAGTTGCTGATCTTTGTTACACCCAAGATCCTCAAGGATACGCTCTCAGCGCGCTAAAATGCCAGCTGTTCAGTGCATCGAGGGGTCTATCCTGTGATAGGCCCCTCTTGTTTTTAGCAGTCTCAATCGAGTCAGAATCTCATGGAAGATTGCTCTCTATATCTATGAAGATTACTATTCAGGGTTATCATATAAATAGATTGGTGTGAATTTAAGGCATGGTGCGCGCAGTACAATATGAATCTTCCTAGTAATATATTTCTTATCGGGCCGATGGGTGCAGGTAAAAGCACAATAGGTCGTCAGGTCGCTTCCCTTCTTGGTCTGGATTTTGATGATACTGATCATGAAATTCAGCGGCGAACAGGGGTCGATATCCCAACGATTTTCGATTTTGAAGGTGAAGAAGGTTTTAGGAAGCGTGAATCTGCAGTTGTTGATGAGCTGACGCAACGTGGAGGGCTGGTTCTGGCAACGGGTGGTGGCTCGATTCTAGATGCTGATAATCGCCGAAACCTGAGCAGCCGAGGCTTCGTGGTATATCTTTACTGCAGTCCTGAACAGCAGTATGAGCGTACACTGAGGGATAGGAATCGCCCATTATTGCAGACTGCAGACCCTCTGGGGACTCTACAGGCTCTGATGACAGAGCGCGATCCACTTTATCGTGAAACAGCGGATATCATTGTCACCTCTGAGAAGCGTAGCGCTACGGCCGTCGCCAATGAGATTGTTAGGAAACTCAGGGCCGAGTAACAAACTCCAGCAAACCAGCTTTGTAAGTTTGCCGATTTTTCTTATTGAGAAGTTATTCGTTCAGGTAAATACAAATCGATGACCAAACATGTTTGCACTCTGAAAGTGGATCTTGCTGAGCGCTCTTATCCGATCTATATCGGATCAAACCTGCTAGCGGATAGCACAATATATCGGCCTCATATTCATGGTCAGCAGATACTGATAGTGACCAACACGACAGTGGCACCTCTTTATCTGGCTGCAGTGAAGTCAGCCCTGGATGGATATCAGGTCGAAACGGTCATCCTTCCTGATGGTGAACAATATAAGACGTTGTCCGTGTGGCAAACGATTATTGATTCACTGCTTGAGAACCGTTTTGATCGGCGCTGTACCGTGATTGGCTTGGGCGGCGGTGTCATCGGCGATATGGCCGGCTTTGCAGCCGCTTGTTATCAGCGGGGTGTATACTTTATCCAGATACCGACAACACTTTTAGCACAGGTAGATTCCTCAGTGGGGGGTAAAACAGGTGTTAATCACCCCCTGGGTAAAAATATGATTGGGGCCTTTTATCAGCCACAATGTGTGATTGCAGACATTGATACCTTGGGTACATTAGAGGATCGCCAACTCTCCGCAGGACTGGCTGAGGTGATTAAATATGGGTTGATAGGAGACCCTGATTTTTTTCAATGGCTTGAAAATAATATGGAAGGGCTGATGGGGCGCGATCAGTCCCTGCTCTCCTATGCCATCGAGCGATCCTGTAATGATAAGGCTGCGGTGGTAGCTGCAGATGAACGTGAAGCGGGTAATCGGGCCTTATTAAATCTGGGTCATACATTCGGCCATGCCATTGAGACAGGTGTTGGTTATGGCGAGTGGCTGCATGGTGAGGCCGTTGGTACAGGTATCTGCATGGCAGCAGACCTGTCACGCCGTCTTGGGTGGTTGAATGCAGAATGTCAGCAGCGTATTGAACAATTGATCAAGCGTGCAGGATTGCCCATGCATCCTCCGGCTGCGTTAAATTCAGACAGATTATTGGAGTTGATGTCGGTAGATAAAAAAGTACTGGCAAGCAGGATCCGCCTCGTTCTTATGAACCAGCTTGGCTTCTCAGTTGTAACCGATGATTTTGATCCTGAGGCCCTAAAGGGAACCTTAAATGAGTATGGACGAGCGGCCAGCTGAATCTGTAGAGAACGCTGTACCGTATCTCCACCAGTTCAGGGATAAGAAATGGGGGGAGGGTGAACCTTTTTTTTCGACGCCCGAGCTAAGGCAGCGTTTAGACCTGCTGCGCCATTTAACGGATAACAGTGAGAAGATTCTTCTTGTTAAAGGTGTCGAGGGGGTGGGCAAGTCGACCTTGCTGCAGCAGTTTAGAAAGCAGGCGCGTGAAGAGTGGGATCTCTGCTGTATCGACGCCAATCATACCCTTCATCCAGATCAATTATTCTCCCAGCTCTACCGCAGGTTTGGCCTGACGGATGAGGCGAGTTTATCTATAGAGCAGCTAATAAAGCGGTTTGAGCTGCTCGCAGCCGCAGGCAGACTGCCTGTTATCATCATTGATGATGCACACCTTCTGCCTGTGGCGACAATTATCGCAATTTTCCGGCTTTTTGAGCGTCGTCCTGGAAATCGGGCCTTAATAAGGGTCGTTCTATTGGCCACTCCTGATATCGTCAAGCAGTTTCAGACGCCACAGCTTCAGGCCATGAATTTACAATCCGTCCAGTCCCTTGAAATGCCCCTTCTGGATGAAGATCAGGCTCGCTCCTTTGTGCAGTTTTTAATTGACCTGGGGAATGAATCAAGACAGCTAAAGTTGGCTGGAGGGAGTATTAATCGCCTGATCAGGGATTCTGCGGGGGTGCCTGGAAAAATAGAACACCAGCTCCAGCGTCTTTTTGTTGAGACACCGAAGAGTTCTGCAAAGCTGCCGTCAGACGGGCCAGGCAAGCCGATAGCTATCAGTAAAGGCCTGTTCTCTGATTTGCCCAAGCCAGCGCTTATTGGGGCAGCACTGTTGGCGATTTTGCTGCTGCTGACACTCCTGTTTCAGGAGGAAATCAATCGGTTGTTTGATGATTCTTCCAAAATGGCAAGTGGAGAGCGAGAGCTGACAATGGATAATGGCTCTACCCGGCCACTCCAGCTACCCTCGCCGTCTATTGCCGTAAAGCCTCAGATAGCGAAAGAGGCGGGAATCGACAAGGCTGAGCCAATTAGAAATGATGAGTTGTCAAAACAGCCCGGCGTTGATTTGCCCAGTTTGCAAATGCAGGAGGCGTCCGAGGATGAGGTAACCTCATTGCCTGAACCTGAGAGTGAGCAGCAACCAAATGAGCCTTCGCCCCCTGATGTGCAGGCAAAGGAAACCTTGCTGGACTTCTCCCAAACGATCTCCTCTAAGGTTGATTCTCAGAAGAGTACATCGGCAGCTACATTAGAGACCCCAGCGGAGCGACCGGCTATAGTGGGTGAAGTGGCCAGACCCTTTGATTCTGGGACAGAAAATGCGATTAGGGATGTTATTGCAGTGCCAATCCCGGCCGAGGAAAAACCTTTATCGCAACAAAAGCCGAGTGAGATAGCTTCCGTAGAAAAGCCCAAAGACGGGATTCGCCGAGAGGCGTGGCTATCGACTCAAGCGCCCGGAGCGTACACGCTTCAGCTGATTGGCGCGAAAGATGAAATGGCGGTTAAACGGTTTATAGAGCAGTACCGCCTGAAAGGGGATATTGCCTATTTTAAGTCGATTCGTGGTGGCCAGGCCTGGTTTTCAGTGCTTTATGGGAGTTTTCCTGATAGAGAAACAGCAGTAAAGGCACGTGGTACGCTGCCGCCAGCTCTGCAGAAAAGTGATGCATGGCCCCGTACGTTTGCCTCTGTTCAGGCGGCCATGAAGTAAAGTCAGGTATTTAATCCCCTATTTTGTTCCTTTCATCGTATTAAAATTCGTTTGTAAAAACTCCTGCTAGCCTGCGGAGAGATTTTCTATTATCCTGCAGGGTTCTGTTCGGCCGGAAATCCTTATGCAAGGTTTTCCCAGCCATTTTGGACGAGCCTCGGGGATCGGTTTCCCGGGTATTACGTCCGCGTTTACAACGGGTAGAGAGCAGTTGTTGCCAGTTTCTACCCCGATAAGATGAGGTTTACGATGGGCCAAGGCGCTTTGCCAACGAAGCAGGGACTGTATGATCCCCGTAACGAACATGATGCTTGTGGCGTCGGTTTTGTCGCTAATATCAAGGGCCGCAAGAGCCGCAAGATAGTTGAGCAGGGATTAGAGATCCTGGAACGCTTGACTCATCGCGGTGCCGTCGGCGCCGACCCGCGCGCAGGCGATGGGGCTGGCATCCTTATCCAGATCCCAGATGTTTTTTTCCGCGCTGTGGTGGATTTCGAACTTCCTGAGCTGGGCAGCTATGCTGTGGGCATGGTTTTCTTGCCGCGGGATGAGGCATCCAGGGCGCGAGCGGAGGCAACCGTTAACCGTTTTGTCGAAGACGAAGGCCAAGTGATCATTGGATGGCGTGATGTGCCAACCGAAAATGATGGCCTGGGCTACAGCGTTAAGCCAACCGAGCCTGAAATTAAGCAAGTTTTCATTGGTCGCGGTGAGAACTGCGCTGATCAGGTTGTATTTGAGCGCAAGCTTTTCGTCATTCGTAAACAGATTGAGAAGATTATTCGCGAGGCAGGTCTGGAAAGGGGTGACTCTTTCTACTTTACATCTCTCTCTTCCAGGACAATCACCTATAAGGGTATGTTGTTGTCGGATCAGGTGGGTGAGTTCTACCCTGACCTGAAAGATGAGCGGATGGATTCAGCACTTGCCCTGGTGCATCAGCGTTTCTCTACCAATACCTTCCCTACATGGGACTTGGCGCACCCGTTCCGCATGATTGCGCACAATGGTGAGATCAACACGCTGCGCGGTAATGTCAATTGGATGGCCGCGCGCAAGCACTCAATGGCCTCTGAGATTCTGGGTGATGATCTCTCCAAGGTCTGGCCGCTGATTCCTGAAGGGCAGTCTGATTCAGCTTCATTTGATAATGCACTTGAACTGCTGGTTCAGGGTGGCTATTCACTGGCCCATGCGATGATGATGCTGATCCCGGAGGCCTGGTCAGGCAATCCCCTGATGGATGAGAAGCGCCGGGCCTTTTATGAGTACCATGCAGCTTTGATGGAGCCGTGGGATGGCCCTGCCGCAGTAGCCTTTACTGATGGCCGACAGATTGGTGCCACGCTGGATCGAAATGGTCTGCGTCCTGCGCGCTATCTGATCACCGATGATGACATGGTGATGATGGCATCCGAAATGGGTGTTCTGGATATTCCGGAAGAACGGATTATCAAGAAATGGCGCCTGCAACCTGGCAAGATGTTTCTGATCGATCTGGAGCAGGGACGGATTATTGACGATGCAGAGATAAAGCAGCAGCTCTCCTCTGACCACCCGTATCAGGAGTGGCTGGATCAGACCCAGATCCATCTGGATCAGCTGCCTAAAGTGGTCGGTGCGATGTCGCCGGATCCCATGACCCTACTGGATAGTCAGCAGGCTTTTGGTTACACACAGGAAGATATCAAGTTCCTGCTGACACCAATGGTTCTTACTGGCCAGGAAGCGACAGGTTCCATGGGGGCAGATAACCCACCATCGGTTCTGTCCAACAGGCCCAAACACCTGTCGACCTATTTCAAGCAGAATTTTGCCCAGGTAACCAATCCACCTATCGATCCGATACGTGAAGAGATCGTTATGTCGCTGGTTTCACTGATTGGTCCCAGGCCCAATCTGCTGGGAATTGGCCACAGCAAGCCGAATATGCGACTGGAGGTCAATCAACCCATATTGACCAATACCGACTTGGAGCGTATCCGGGATATTGAAGATAATACCGGCGGTGCTTTCCGTACCCGTACCTTAAGTATCTGCTTCAATGCTGATCAGGGCGTTCCAGGCTTGAAACTCGCCTTGGATGCACTCGGACACACGGCAGAGAAGGCCGTACTGGAAGGATATAACATCCTCATTCTGTCTGATCGTCGCGTTGATGCAGACCATATTGCCATTCCCGCACTACTGGCTGTTTCTGCCGTTCATCACCACTTGATACGCAAAGGTCTGCGTACTGAATCTGGACTGGTGGTTGAGACGGGTGCTGCACTTGAAGTGCATCATTTTGCAACGCTGGCAGGTTATGGCGCTGAAGCGATTAATCCCTATGTGGCATTTGATACTATTCAGACCTTACTACCCTCATTGTCCGAGCCACTGGCGTTCAAGGATGCCCAAAAACGCTATATCAAGGCGATTGGTAAAGGCCTGAAAAAGGTCATGTCGAAGATGGGTATCTCCACCTATCAGTCTTACTGCGGTGCTCAGATTTTCGATGCAGTAGGTTTGTCGACGGTCTTTGTAGATCAGTATTTCACCGGCACATCAACCATGATTGAAGGTGCTGGGCTGGATGAAATTGCACAAGAGGCCGTGCGCCTGCATGCCAATGCCTATGGCAATAACCCCATCTACAGCAAGCACCTTGATGTGGGTGGTGATTACGCCTATCGCCAGCGTGGTGAAGCACATGCCTGGACACCCGATAGCATTGCCAAGGTCCAACACGCCTCCAGGGCAAATGATGCAAAGAGCTATGCCGAATTCTCTAAGCTGATAAATGAACAAGACGAGAGGTTACTGGCCTTCCGTGGCCTGTTTGATTTCAATTGGGCTGATGAACCCGTTCCATTGGATGAGGTTGAGCCGGCGAAAGAGATCGTAAAGCGCTTTGCAACAGGCGCGATGTCATTTGGTTCGATTTCACATGAGGCGCACTCCACCCTTGCCATAGCCATGAATGCCATTGGTGGTAAGTCCAACACGGGTGAGGGTGGTGAGGAGTCAAGCCGCTTTAATCCACTGGAAGATGGTTCGACCAATCCCCAGCGTTCTGCTATCAAGCAGGTGGCTTCCGGTCGCTTTGGCGTGACCACCGAATACTTGGTCAATTCCGATGACATCCAGATCAAGATGGCTCAGGGCGCAAAGCCAGGTGAGGGTGGCCAACTGCCGGGGCACAAGGTCAATGCACAGATCGCTCGTGTACGACACTCAACGCCGGGCGTGGGCCTGATATCACCACCTCCGCATCATGACATCTACTCGATTGAGGATCTGGCCCAGCTAATTCACGATCTGAAGAATGTGCAACCAAAATCGCGTATATCAGTGAAACTGGTTTCAGAGGTCGGTGTGGGAACGGTGGCAGCTGGTGTATCCAAGGCACATGCAGATCATGTCACGATCTCTGGCTACGATGGCGGTACTGGCGCCTCTCCTCTGACTTCAATCAAGCATGCTGGTTCATCCTGGGAGATTGGCTTGGCAGAGACGCACCAGACACTGGTATTGAATCAGCTGCGGGGACGTATAGCTGTTCAGGTAGATGGTGGACTCCGGACCGGTCGCGATGTGGTTGTGGGTGCCCTCCTCGGTGCCGATGAGTTCGGTTTTGCGACCGCACCACTGATTGTCGAAGGCTGTATCATGATGCGTAAATGTCATCTGAATACCTGTCCTGTCGGCGTTGCGACCCAGGATCCAGAATTGCGCAAGCGCTTTACCGGCAAGCCCGAGCATGTGATCAACTACTTCTTCTTCGTTGCTGAAGAGGTGCGTCAGTTGATGGCAAAACTGGGCTATCGCAGCTTTAACGAGATGATTGGTCAGACTGACCGGCTGGACACGCGCAAGGCGGTTTCACACTGGAAGGCGAATGGTCTCGACTTCTCGCGCATTTTGGCGAAGCCAAAGGCAGGCGAGGGCGTCTCTATCCATAATACAGAAAGTCAGGATCACGGCCTGGAGAAGGCAGTCGACCATCAGTTGATTGAGTTGGCCAGGCCAGCGCTGGACAATGGGCAATCTGTGAAGATTGATATTCCAGTCCATAACTACAATCGTACCTTCGGGACCATGCTTTCTGGCCGCGTGGCAGAGAAATATGGCCATGCAGGTCTGCCGGATGACACCATCTATATCAAGGCTAAAGGCACCGCTGGCCAGTCGCTGGGCGCCTGGTTGACCAAGGGTGTAACCATTGAGCTGGCGGGTGAAGGTAATGACTATGTTGGTAAGGGTCTCTCGGGTGGAAGGATCGTAGTGTATCCGCCTGCGGAATCTGGAATTGGCAAGGCTGAAGAGAATATCATCGTGGGCAACACGGTGCTTTACGGCGCCATCAGCGGGGAGTGTTACTTCCGTGGTGTGGGCGGTGAGCGGTTTGCGGTGAGAAACTCCGGTGCCACAGCTGTAATTGAAGGTGTTGGCGATCACGGTTGTGAATACATGACCGGTGGCGTGGTGGTCTGTCTTGGCTCAACGGGTAGAAACTTCGCGGCGGGTATGTCGGGTGGTATCGCCTATGTGCTCGACGAAGAGGGCACTTTTGAACAGCGCTGCAATCTTTCCATGGTAGAGCTCGAGCCGATTCGTGATGAGGACGATGCTCTAGAGGCGCTTGATCACCAGGGCGGAGATCTGGAAACGAAAGGGCGCGTTGATGTCAGTCACGACATGACACGCTTTGACTCGATTCGATTGAAGCAGTTGATCCAGAGCCATTTACACTACACCAATAGCAGTGTGGCGCAGAAGATTCTAGATAACTGGACAGACTATCTGCCTAAATTCGTCAAAGTAATGCCAGTTGATTATCGCCGAGCTCTTGAAGAGATGCAGGTTGAGCAGGCGAAAGGCAGTGAAGTTGCAAAGGGGAGCCATTAATCATGGGTAAGCCAACAGGTTTTATGGAATATCCACGTAAGGACCGCAGTAATGCGCCAGTGGGTGATCGTATTACGCATTTCTCAGAGTTCTCTATTGGATTAAGCAGTGACGAGCTGAGCATCCAGGGCGCACGCTGTATGGATTGCGGGATTCCCTTCTGTCACAAGGGCTGCCCGGTTGATAATCTGATCCCCGACTGGAATGATCTGGTCTATCACAAGGATTGGAAGTCAGCCATGGATGCGCTGCATTCAACGAATAACTTCCCTGAGTTTACCGGCCGTATCTGTCCGGCGCCGTGCCAGGAGGCTTGTACGCTGAACCTGACCAATGAGCCGGTCACCATCAAAAGTATCGAACTGGCCATTGTGGAAAAGGCCTGGGAAGAGGGCTGGATTCAGCCCCAAACACCACGCCACAAGAGCGGCAAAAAGGTGGCCATTGTGGGTTCGGGGCCAGCAGGGTTGGCGTGTGCCCAGCAGTTGGCTCGTGTCGGTCACTCCATCACAGTATTTGAAAAAGAGAATCGGATTGGCGGTCTTCTGCGCTACGGGATTCCTGATTTCAAACTGGACAAGAAAGTAATTGATCGTCGCATGAGCCAGATGAAGGCTGAGGGCGTCAAATTCCGTGGGAATACTCACATTGGCGTTGATATCCCTGCCAAGGCTTTGGTTGATAAGTTTGATGCCGTCGTCCTGACCGGTGGTTCTGAGCAGCCAAGGGATCTTCCTGTTCCAGGGCGCGAGCTGAAAGGCGTCCATTTTGCTATGGATTTCCTGCGCATGAATAGCCATAAGGTGCAGGGAGATGGCACTCCTGAGAATTTCATCTCTGCTGAAGGTAAGCATGTGGTTGTCATTGGCGGCGGTGATACAGGTTCCGACTGTATTGGCACCTCCAACCGCCAGGGTGCGGAGTCTGTAACCCAGATTGAGATCCTGCCCCAACCACCAGCCCAGGAGGATAAGTTGACGGTTTGGCCCTATTGGCCGAATAAGATGCGCACATCCACCTCACAGGAAGAGGGTTGCGATCGCCAATGGAGTGTGGCTACTAAAGGCTTTATTGATGATGGCAAAGGCAATGTAAAAGCCGTCCAGTGTGTCAAGGTTGAATGGCAGCAGGATGAAAAGGGCAACTGGCAGATGAGTGAAGTGGAGGGCTCTGAGTTTGAGCTAAAAGCCGAACTGGTCACGCTGGCCATGGGTTTTGTACATCCCGTTCATGAGGGCATGCTGGTTGAGTTGGGTGTGGCGCTGGATAGCCGTGGCAATGTGCAGGGTGAAACGGAAGGAACCGAGGCCTATCGCACCTCCATTGGCGGTGTTTTTGCGGCAGGCGATATGCGCCGCGGCCAGTCGCTGGTGGTTTGGGCCATTCGTGAAGGACGCCAGTGTGCCCGTGCAGTTGATGAATATCTAATGGGTAGTTCTGAATTGCCACGCTAAGTTTGCGTCGGGTTGGTTGGTAAAAAAGGATGGCCAGGAGAGGCCATCCTTTTTTTGTGTCCAGAGGTTTTATGTTCTAAACAGGCTTCTTCAGGTTTGCTCTGAATTTTCCATTCACCTCCTCCGCATATCTACCCTGAATAGCTCGCTGTATGCAGTTCTCCCTCAATCATTCAAAAGCATTTGATTTACCAAATAAGAATCGTTATCATTCGTACTATTAATTGTTTGGTCTTATTTAGAAATAATGGATCAGTAGGCAAGATGTTAACGAATGGTTGGGAAAATGAACAAAGCGATATTATTGATTGTTTGGCTCGGGCTTCTATCGACAAGTTTTGCAGACTCGACAAATTGGCACTCAGTTGCCGAAGATGTAATCAAGCATATCGATGAGGTGGAGGTAGCCTATCTGAAGAATAGACCTATTGAGGCAAAGAAAGCCGTAGTAAGTGCTTACTTTGGAGTTTTTGAAGATCGCAAGATGGAGGCTGCGATGCGCACTGAACTGGGCGCAAAACATACGTATCAGGTGGAGCGACTCTTTGGTGATTTGAGAAAGGCGGTTCAGAAGAGTCAGGCCAGTGCAGAAGTAAGTGGGATTGCCGAATCCATACGAATCGCTATGCGCAGGGATGGAGCGGCACTGGATAAAGCCGGGATTCCAATGGCTGTGTTTCAGGTGAACCAATGAGCTGCCGCTGGCTACTGCTGATACTGCTTTTTCCGCTGGTCTGTTATGGGGCGATGAAAGAGCAGCCGTCCACGCCGGATTTTCAGCGCATTGTGACAGAGCTGTCACGCCAGGGTGATCAGCTCGTTGGGGACTATCATCCTGACAATGGGGCTGAATCAGCCGATGCCTTCTCCGGACTCTATTTTGATATTTTTGAAGAGAGCGGCATGGAGGTCGCCATTGGCATAAAGAACCCCGCCCTGAAAAGTGAACTGGAGTCCCGGTTTAGCAAGTTGATCGGGTTGGCCGCTCGCCAACGCTCCGTTGCGGATGTGGAGACTGCCTGGCAGCAGCTGCGGGATCAATTGGTGCAGGTTGCCGATCAACAGCAGCCGTCGGAGGTCGGTTTTTTAGGACTGATGATCCAGGCCTTCCTGATTCTATTGCGCGAAGGTTTCGAGGCGATGCTGGTGATCACGGCTCTTGTGGCCTATTTGCGTCGTCAGGGTGCAACTGAGCAGGTTCGGGTAATCTATCACGGCACAGTGTGGGCGTTATTGGCGAGCCTGCTAACAGCTTGGTTTTTTTCAGTTGTACTGGAGATATCCGGTGCTGGTCGGGAGGCATTGGAGGGTGTAACCATGCTGATTGCGGCCGGGGTGCTGTTTTATGTCAGCTACTGGTTGATATCAAAAAGCGAAGCGGCTCGCTGGCAAGCCTTCATACATGGGCAGATTAACAGTGCACTATCCAAGGGAAGCGCATTTGCACTCGGCCTGGCTGCATTCCTCGCCGTTTATCGGGAAGGCGCGGAGACTGTGCTCTTCTACCAGGCCCTGAGCGGTCAGGCAAATGACCAGTGGTGGCCATTACTGGCTGGATTCGGTCTTGCCCTTGGTGGGTTGATTCTGCTGTTTCGGTTGATGCAAGCGGCCTCGTTTAGAATGCCTATCGGTCTGTTTTTTAGTATTACCGCCGGATTGCTCTACTATCTTTCAATCACCTTTGCCGGGAACGGCATCCTGGAGTTGCAAGGGGCAGGCTGGGTTGGGACAACACCCATTGAGGGTATAGGGCGCATCAGTTGGTTGGGCATCTATCCGACCCTGGAGAGTCTGGGGGCTCAGCTGTTACTGGTTATTCCGCTCCCGCTGGTGATCTTCTGGTGGTGGAGTAAACGGCGCCGTGCCCTCGCTGGAGAAAGGGCGTGAATACAGCCGCAGATCTCGAATTGAATAATGCTCAAGCGTCTGCTCAGCTATCGGCTATACCGATTCAGGTCGCCGGGACGATGGATGCCAGACTTGCAAGGCCAATAGAGGCGTTCTTTGTTCGCCATCGAGGGCAGCTGGTCTGGGTGCACGCAGGGATGTTTCTCTTTTTCCTGGCGCTGATATTTTTGCCCCTGTTTCTTCCAGACGCAGCAGAAAATTCCACACCGCTCACTGATTTCACCCGCTTTGCCAACTATGCCATGTGGGGGCTCTGGTTTCCCCTGGTGTTTCTCTCGGTCATTCTGACCGGGCGCAGTTGGTGCGGCATTCTCTGCCCAATGGGTGCAGCTTCAGAATGGGCGAATAAAAAGGGGCTGCAACGACCGATCCCGGCCTGGGTACGCTGGGAGGGAACACCGATTATCAGCTTCCTTTTAATCACAGTGCTGGGTCAAACCGTGGGCGTACGTGATCACCCGGAAGCAGTCGCCGAGGTATTTGGTGGGACCTTGCTATTGGCCATTATTCTTGGCTTCTTCTATGGGAGAAATAAGCGGGCCTGGTGCCGGCATATGTGCCCTATTGGTCTGCTGCTTGGGGTCTTCTCAAGGATTGGCGCCGTGCAGTTTGCAGCCAAGCGAAAGAAACCGGGAGGTGATCGATTCACCGAGAAGGGTGTCTGCCCAACCATGATTGATATCCCTCGGAAAGAGGAGTCGCGGCACTGCATAGAGTGTTTTCGTTGCGTTAATCCGCAGTCGAAGGGTGGGCTTTATCTACGTCTGCGTCATGCTGGTGAAGAGATTGAACAGATTCGGCAGCACCATCCTAATCCCTATGAGGTGCTCTTCCTGTTTTTTGGCACCGGGATTGCCTTGGGTGGATTTCTCTGGCTGGTGTTACCGGTTTATCAGCAGATCAGGCAGTCTGTCGGAAGCTGGTTTATTGAACGGGAGTGGTACTGGATCGGTGAGTCCGGCCCTTGGTGGCTGATGAGTGTCCATCCTGAACGCCGTGAAGTGTTCAACTGGCTCGATTTCAGCATGATTGTCGGTTTTATGCTGGGGGTGATGCTGTTGCTGTCCCTGTTGTTGGCCATTACCACAGGGTTGTCAGCCTGGCTTGCCGGGCGTGTGGGTGGGGACTTGAAGCTTTCAGGCCGATTTGTAGAGCTTGGCTATCAGTATGCACCCGTTGCCATGGTGTCGCTGATTCTGGGTCTGGGGGGTGAGCTGTTTGCTCCACTGACCCGGTTGGGCCTGTCGGTGGAAATGGTGGGCTATCTGAAGGTAGGCGTGTTTTTGCTCGGACTGTTTTGGAGTCTCTACCTGGGTGCGCGAATACTGATCAATCAAGGCGTAGCAAAAAAGTTACTCTGGTTACCGCTGTTGCCGGGAGTGCTGGGTAGTTTTGCCGTCGGCTTTGCCTGGTGGCCGGCTCTCTTCGGATTGTAAGTAGCCCGCTGCGGGTGTGCGCCGCGGGTGTTTTTTTTGTTATATAACGCGAATAAGTCGCATTACTATATATAAGTGGAGTCATAAATGAAACGTAAAATGCTGAATCTGTCCTTGGCCGGATTGTTGGGGAGTGGCACTGCATTGGCGGGAGAACAGCCGATAGGTGATCCGGTTGAATTAAACGGCATGGCGGTTGCGGCGGTCTATCTGCAGCCTACGATGATGGAACCGATGCTACCTGGCATGGGTAACGCCGATATCCACCTGGAGGCCGATATTCATGCTATTAAGGGCAACCAGAATGGTTTTGGTGAGGGAGAATGGATGCCCTACCTGGATATCAGTTACACCATCACCAAACAAAGTGACGGCTGGTCTACCACGGGTCATTTTATGCCAATGGTAGCCTCCGATGGTCCCCACTATGCGGATAACATCAAACTGAATGGTCCGGGTAAATACCATCTCAAATACCACATCAAGCCACCAGCCTACAGTGGATTCTACCGCCATACCGATAAGGAGACGGGTGTGGGCGCTTGGTGGGCACCGTTTAATCTGGAGTGGGATTTTGCCTTTGTGGGTGTTGGTAAGAAGGGTGATTATTAAGCTGTAATCCAGCGAATCAGTGAGTTGCAAGTCGGAACGGCGCCGTTGAATATCAACGGCGCCGTGTTTCATTTGCCATTTCGGTGTAAACTCGCCCTCTCACCGGCAACACAGGCCGGCGTGTCTCATTGTGTCTAAAAAGGAAACGTGCTGTGTCCAGCTTGAAAAATGATCGATTTCTCCGTGCCCTGCTTCGTGAACCCGTAGATAAGACCCCCGTCTGGATGATGCGCCAGGCCGGTCGCTATCTGCCAGAATATAAGGCAACGCGCACCAAGGCGGGTAGCTTTATGGATCTCTGCACGAATCCGGAACTGGCCTGCGAAGTGACGCTACAGCCCTTGGAGCGTTTCCCCCTGGATGCAGCGATTCTGTTCTCCGATATCCTGACAATCCCCGACGCGATGGGGCTTGGGCTCTATTTTACCGAGGGAGAAGGACCGAAATTTAAGCATCCGGTACAGGATGAAGCCGCGGTAAACGCCTTGGGCGTGCCTGACCCGGAAGATGATTTGGGCTATGTGATGAATGCGGTACGCACGATTCGCCGTGAACTGGATGGCCGTGTTCCCCTGATCGGTTTTTCTGGCAGCCCTTGGACGCTGGCTACCTACATGGTTGAGGGTAGTAGTACCAAGAACTTCGCTAAGGTGAAGGAGATGATGTTTGATCGTCCGGACCTGATGCACACCCTTCTGGGAAAAGTGGCTGAATCAGTAATTAGCTATCTGAACGCACAGATCGCGGCTGGTGCACAGGCGGTAATGGTATTTGATACATGGGGCGGTGTTTTAAGTCCACGGGACTACCAACTGTTTTCATTAGCCTATATGGATCGAATTGTGAAAGGACTGGTACGGGAGAGTGAGGGCCGCAAGGTACCGGTGATTCTGTTTACCAAGGGCGGTGGTCAATGGTTGGAGTCGATGTCCGCAACGGGCTGTGATGCCCTGGGTGTGGACTGGACTACCGATCTGGCTGATGCCCGTGTGCGGGTGAAAGACCGGGTTGCGCTGCAGGGTAATGTGGATCCCAGTATCCTCTATGCTGCGCCGGAGCGTATCCGTGAAGAGGTGGGTCGGGTGCTGGCCAGCTATGGCCATGGACCCGGGCATGTCTTCAATCTGGGTCATGGTATTCATCCGGACGTGAATCCGGAACATGCTGGCGTCCTGGTGGATGCGGTGCATGAGTTGAGCGAGGCCTATCACAGCCCCGGGATGAAGGGGAAAAGCTGGGGTAGTGACTGAATGTAAGTGCTAGATGAATGAGCAAAAAACACAGCTACGACACGTAGCTGGGTTTTTTGCTCGGTCAGAATCCGTAATTGAGCATCAGGGTGAACTTTTCGTAGTCATCGCTGCTCGCATTAGCTTCGATGTCGGCGTACACCATACCCAGACTCAGGTTGTCAGCGACAGAGGAGAGATCCCAGTTCAGGGTCAAATTCAACTCCTGCTCATCCGCATTACCGGCGTAGTCCGTTTCACCTAATAGCAGCCCCAGAGTTACTGGTCCCCACTCTGCCTCCGCACCCAGGTACCAGGTGTCAGCGTCAGCGGCATACACCTGGTTACCTTCCTCGAACGGTTTAATATTGTCACCCAGGTCATCGAAATGGCCTACGCCACCCTGCTTGTCGGTGGTTATGTAGCCGCCTTTCAGTGCAACCGCACCCAGGGTGCCGCGCACTTCCAGGTGCAGGATGTCACCATCACTCTCACCGGTCACGTCCACATCGGAGGCCGCGTAATGGGCGGTTAGGCCCAGACCGTTGGCTTGCTCCAGGTCAACCTTAAGGCCAAGACCGCTGTATATTTCATCCTCATGGATGTAGTACGGATTGAGTGTCAGCCCCTCCATCGGGATTATCTTGGCATCCAGAAAGTAGGCGCCATCATCGCTGATGTCGCTGAAACTGTGCTGTAGGTCGTCTTCATCCGCTGCCGCCTTACTGCGGCTGTAACCACCGCTCAGCTCGGTATTGGGCAGGGCACTGGTAGTAAAGGTGATCGCCTCATGGAAATCGCCGATCCATTCCTGATCGATCTCCTGACGACCCAATTTGGCACCAAACTGATCACCTTGATAACTGATATAGGCCTCCGTCACGAGGGTGCCCACACCCTCATCCGAATCACCCGAATTATCCTCATCAATCTCACTGCCGTGACGGAAGGCGAGGCCGAGCTGAAGGCCGTTCAGGGGCGCCGTTTCGTATTTCAGGCCAAGGTATCCGGTGCCATAACCGCTGTCGGCAGTGGTCTGGTTATCGATCTCTTTATAGAAAAGATTCAGGTCACCACTCACGGTGCCATTCTTGAAGGCGTCTGAAAGGTTGTCCGCACTGGCTATGGGTGGAGCCAAAATGGTCAGTAGTGAGAGTGCTAGCGTGCGCTTTTTCACGTGTTCCCCTTGTGTGTATGTTGTAAATAATGGTTAAAGAATAAGTCGCAGAATCGCCGCTATCATTGGACAATTGTTCTCATTGATGGAGGGGTTATTTTGCGGATTAGAAGCTACACAGCCCGGTCAGTAGAATGCCGGCTGTAATCAGTGTGGACAGAATCAGGCCCGAGGTATAGCTGGGTGACCGGCAATTAAAGTGGTCATTGACTGCATTTTTCATAATGATTTCCGATCGTTTTCCGTGTTAATTGGTCGTGCTATCAGAGTGCTCTTTGGCAAAGGCGGACAGGCCTTAGCCTCTCAGTGGGATCAGCGCAAGGCTGATGGTGGTCTTATTCAGGCTATCCCCTACTAATGGCTCTAATTGTTATAGTATAACATTTTATAATGTTACATTATCACATTAAGTGGTGGTCTGTCAGGCCAGGCGGATGAGGCCCATCAAAAGTGCTCCCGCGGCGGCGGTGGCGAGTATCAGACCACTGGAAAAAGGCCAGAGTTGGCCCCGATTTATCTGCAGATTGTCACGATGGAAATCTGCGCTGCCATTAGCCATTGGTTGCAGATCTCTCAGGTTGTGCCAGTTGGGTCTATTCGCGGGCAAAGCTGGAGAGACCGGAACTGTGCAGTGGTAGCTTCGCTCCACCTCCCAGATTTTTAATCGGCAGGCGGGCTTCGGTGCGGGTGGCACAAAAGGTTTCTTGGTCAGATCGCACATGTTGCGTGCCTCTCAAGGGAGAGCCCCAGTCTCTCGGAAAAGCTCAAGCCCTCGTCCTGGATATCATCCAGAGAGAGTTCGCCGCTCTCCAGCAGCGGTATTATCCAACCAGCGCCACAACGTAGGATCTCTTGACCTGCTTCAGCATCAAGCAGGCGCAAGCAGGGGTCCCGCCGTTCCAGCCAGGCATCAATGACGCATCGCATGTTTTTTCTCCGTCTAGTCGTCTTTCTACTAATGATAATGATTATCATTAACAAGTCAAGACAAAAAGATGCATTGCCGGTACTTTTGGTACGTTGCTATCGGATTCAGGTCTAAATTAATAGTGAGGAGGTATTTCGTGGCTGCCCTGACTGCCTTCTGGCGGTTCAAGGTTTCGCATCTGTTTGTGCAGTTCTTGAAGGGCAAGTTTTAGGGTATTGATCTGATTCTGTTGCTGGCTTACCGTCAGGGTGAGTTGATGTATGGCATCCTCCTGGAAGGCGATGCGATGCTCAAGATCGATAAGTCTGTCATTCATGCCTTGTGCTCCCGCGACAGGTATTCTATGGACTGCATCTCCTGCAGCCGGCTCACGGCACGCTCGAATTCGAAGGCGAGACGTTCCCCCTGATATAGCTGGTGTGGCGGGGCTGCCGCACTGATGATCAGTTTAACCCCACGATCATAAAACTCGTCGACTAAAAACACGAATCGCCTGACCGCATCATCAAGATCACCTCCGAGTAGCGGGATATCCGAGATCATCACCGTATGATAGCAGCGCGCCAGTTCAAGGTAGTCAGCCTGGCTGCGCGGTGGACCGCAGATGCTGAGGAAATCAAACCAGATCAGGTCATCGGCTCGCCGTTTGACTGGGATTTCGCGTCCATACAGGGTTACTGTGCCGCCTGCCTCACCGGGTTCAGGAGCCAGATGCTGAAATTCAATATTGAGCCGTTCATTGACGGCGTCCCCTAGAGGTGTGTGGTAGACCGTTGCCTGTTCCAGGTAGCGTAGACGATAGTCCGTTCCCGCATCCAGTTTTATGACCTGGGTGTGTTGGTTTAGCAATGCAATGGCGGGCAGAAAGCTGGTCCGCTGCAGGCCGTTTTTATACAGATTGTCGGGTTCGGTATTGGATGTAGTGACCAGGGTAACGCCCTTTTCAAAGAGTGATTTAAGCAACTGGGCTAGAATCATGGCATCGCCGATATCCGTCACAATAAACTCGTCGAGACAGAGTATCCGGGTGCGGGAAGCCAACTCTTCAGCCACCCTCTCCAATGGATTCCTCACTCCTTTATGGCGTCCCATTGCTTCATGGGTCTCCCGCATGAAATGGTGGAAATGAATGCGCAATTTATCGGGAAAAGGGAGCAGATTGAAGAATAGGTCGACCAGCCAGGTTTTGCCGCGGCCAACACCACCCCACAGATATACGCCTTTTATGGGTGATGTTTGCTGGGGACTTTTTCTTTTCAGCAGGCGGCTGAAAAGATCTGGCTCGGGGGCAGCGGGTTGTGGCTTGATCAGTCTCTCATAGAGTGCCTGAAGTTCAGCGACTGCGGCGGCCTGATCAGGGTCGGCAACCACTTCGGATCGTTCAAGTTGCTGCTGGTAATATTGCTCGGGTGTCATCCCGCAAGAATACCGGAATCGTATTGTGATTGCCTAGCCTGAAGTAGTGCTCACTCGTCGTCCTCTTTGGGATAACGCTCATCCAGATTGGCTGGACAGAGTACGGTGCGCATGGTACCGATAAGCGTGAGCAGCTGGCCATTGCGGATTCGGTAGTAGATGCGGTTGGCCTCTTTTCGGGAAACGACAATATTTTTGTTTCGAAGCTGCTCAAGGTGTTGCGAGATATTGCTTTGTGAGGTGCCGGTGCGTTCCACAATTTCTCCCACGGAGAGTTCGGCATCCCCGAGTGAGCAGAGTATTTTCCAACGCAGTGGATGGGCCATCGCCTTCAAGGCGTTGGCGGTCAGGGTGGTATTCTCGTCACCTACTTCGGGTTCGTTTGGATCTGTCATGATTAACTCCTGTTACTACTCAACCCTGTCCGGGTTTTCAGCTGCTGATACCTCATCCTGGCGAATATAACCAGTCATATCCTTGGCAATACACAATATATCGCTAATCTGTCCATCCGCTTGTTTGACCGCTGTGCGAGAGAAGAGAATGGGGATACGTTTTCCATCACGGGTGATAAAGCGGGCTTCAATTTTGTTCAGGGCGCCTACGCGGATCAGCGCTTCCAGCCAAGTCCCCATGAAGGCACCCGCCTGCTCATCCTCCTCTTCCTCAAAGATATCGCCAATACCCATGCCCAGCAGCTCTTCATCACTGTAGCCGAGCATCTGCCTGAGTGCTGGATTCACTTCCGTTATCTTACCATCCGGGTTCAACACCAGCAGTGCTTCACCCATATAGTTAATAATGTTCTCCAGGTGTTGCTTGGCATGGGCCAGTTCAGCTGTACGCTCGGCGACCTTCTGTTCAAGGATCAGATTGAGTGAACGTTCTTTTTCAATCAGCCGGAAATAGGTGCTGATCTTGTTGATCAGCTGATTGTCATCGATCGGTTTTAGCAGGTAATCGACGGCTCCCACTTCATAACCCTTCTGTTGGAACTCCTGTGTCTTGAATGCGGCAGTCAGGAAAATGATCGGGATATCCCGGGTTTTCTTGCGGATCTTCAGCATGGAGGCGGTTTGGAAGCCATCCATTTCGGGCATCTGTATATCGAGAATGATCAGGTCAATCGGTTCACCGCTTAAGGCAATATCCAGTGCCTGTTGACCAGATGTGGCTTCCAGAATCTTCACGTCCATGTGCTGCTGCACCAATGTGCGCAGGGTGAAGAGATTGTGCTCGTGGTCATCCACGGCCAGAAGTGTAAATCCGTTATAACGATTCATCATTCAGTTTCGACTGCTGCTGAAGGTAAATATTGGACTAGCAGGCTATTCAATCTTCCGGAATCGATCGGTCTCTCGATCAGGTCATCCGCTCCTGCGGCCAGGCATTTCGCTTTTGCCTCAGCGTTATCATCCGAGATTATGGCGATAACGGGCAGCTGTTGGGCCTGCTTTATTGATCTGATCGTATCACAGCAGTTGTCACAAGGGAGAGTAATGTCGATCAAGACCAGGGCAAATTGCTCCTCCGTCATCACTTCAAGTGCCTCATTGTTGTCGGCTGCTGCGGTTACCTGGAGGCCGGCTTTTTCCAGTAACGGGGTAAGTTGCAACAGGTTATGCAGGTTGGCATCCACAACCAACAGGGGAAAGCGGCCAAGGTAGTGATTGGCAATTTGTTGCTCTTCGGCAGGTGCTTTAAGTGCCCGGATAACTTCGACGGCCGGTGCTGAAGCGGTTTCAGTCAATGGCAGTTCTGATGGCAGCAATAAGCAGAACTCGCTACCTTTCCCAGGGGTGCTCTTCAGGTTGATATCACCGCCAAGTAAATCCGCCAGTTGTCGGCTGATAGTCAAACCAAGCCCTGTTCCCCCATAGCGGCGATTGGTTGAACCATCGGCCTGCTTGAAGGCCTCAAATATCTCTGCGTGTTTATCCTCGGATATGCCAATGCCACTGTCCGTGACGCAGATCTGCAGGGCATAACCGGTTCCCTCTGCGGCAGGGTCAAGACGTATGATCACTTCCCCCTGCTCTGTGAATTTCACGGCATTTGAGAGAAAGTTCTTGATGATTTGGCGCAATTTGTCAGGATCGGTAACGATCTGCTGTGGTGCCTTTTCATCGATGTGCAGTAATAGCGAGAGCTTCTTCGCATCAAATTGCGGTTGGATCAGCTCTATCAGGCTATTGATCAGGGGGGGTATCTGGACCGTTTCAGGGTTCAGTGGTGTGCGGCGAGCCTCAATTCTGGAGAGGTCCAGAATGTTGTCGATCAGGGCCTGCAGATCGCTGCCCGCCTCATGGATTACCCGCGCCTGCTTGATCTGGTCTTCTGTCAGGCCGGCCTTTGAATTGGCCAGCAATTTGGAGAGTAGCAGGATGGAGTTGAGCGGGGTTTTCAGCTCATGGCTGATATTCGCCAGGAACTGAGACTTGTAACGGTTGGACTCCTCCAGCTCTCTGGCATGGGCGCGCAGATCCCTTGAGGCGCGGCCATGCTCTTCGGCTAAAAGAGAAAGGTTCATTCCCAGCCGCTTCAGCTCTTGCGGGCCCTTCCAGTTGAAGATGACATGCTCTTCATTTTCCAGAATCTGTTGAATGCCATCAATCAGTTCACGGCTGAGTCGCTCGGCTCGCTTTGCCAGCCAGCGTGAAGCGAGCCAGGTGGCTAGCATGAGAAGAAAGACAATGCTTAGTACACGCAGTGTCAGTGCCCAACGAAACTCGGCAATGGGTGACGGGTCGACCGGCCTGCCTACCCAGAGTGACTCGGACTGTTCCGTTCGAAACATAGGGACCCACATGATCTGGGCATTGTCCCCTTTCCAGAGGGCCGGCTTCTCTTCAGCAAACAGCGACTGAAGGCCTGGATAGCGCTCGAAGGCACTGCCGGTGGGAGCGTTGGGGTCAGGGATCTTTAGAAAACTCCCATCGTTATTTACCCAGAATGTGTTGCGATAAAAGCGTGCAATCCCACCCACATCAATAGTGAGCATGACGGCGCCAATGGCCTTCTTTGATTCCGGGCCGTAGATGGGCGTCACCAGTCGCAGATTCATGAAGTGGCGGGGATCGTGAAGGCCGGCCTCAGGATTGATATTTAGCGCACTGACCAGAACACCACCCGGATCAACCTGAAGTGCGGCTGTGATCAGTTCAGCAGAGGCCTTGTTCGGACGCTTGATGGTGGGATGCCAGGATTGGTTGTCCTGGTCCCGATCCAGCCAGAATTGCTCGTCGCCCTGCTGATCAAGGAAGACGATCTGAACGATGTCCAACTGCTCGCGCAGAATCTGATTGATCCACTGGATATACCGTGTGCGTGCCAGATCTATGTTTTCGCTCTTGCCTTCCTCACCCGGCTGCCCGAGTACAGCACCGGGTTCCGGCAGCTTTGCCAGCAGTCTCACCATCTCATGGCGACTGGCAAGATGCTGATCAAGATCTCTGAAATCAGCGCGCAGATTCTGCAGATGGGCCTTCTGATAGAACAGATCCATACGCTCCAGTACCAGCGGCAGATTAATCACCACGGCAATCAGCAGTGGTGTCAGTGCCAAGGCAAAGAAGAACAGCAGTAACTGGGTGCGTAGTTTCATGATCGCTTCATGTTTGGATAGGCCTCTCTGGCACGTTAACCCAAGGAGATATTAACCGCAAAGCCCGCCAGGAAACAGGTAACATGTGCTGATGGGTGAACTTAAAATTATTTATCACGATGAACACTACATCGCTGTGGACAAGCCGGCAGGAGTGTTGGTGCATCGAACCCGTATCTCGGAAGATACCCGGTTTGTGCTGCAGCAGTTGCGAGATCAGATTGGCCAGCGTGTCTACCCAGTGCATCGTCTGGATCGACCAACCTCCGGTGTACTGGTGTTTGGTCTCGATTCTGATGCCGCCCGGCGCCTGGTGGGCCTGTTTGAAAAACGTATGGTGAGCAAGCGTTATCTGGCCGTAGTGCGTGGCTACATTAGCGAAGGGTCGCGTATCGATTATCCTCTGCAGGAGGAAGAGGGACGTCTGCCCCAGCAGGCCGTGACAGAATACCGCCGATTGGCAACGGTTGAATTACCCTTCGCGGTGGGGCGCTACGCCACCGCCCGCTATTCGTTGGTGGAAGTGTTGCCGGAAACCGGGCGCATGCATCAGATACGCAAGCATATGAAGCATATTTTTCATCCGATTGTAGGGGATACCACCCATGGGGATGGCAAGCACAATCAGCTGTTCCGGGATCAGTTTGGGATTTATCGCCTGCTATTGATGGCAACCGATCTGGGGTTTATTCATCCATATCTTGGCGTACAGGTATCACTCCAGTCCCGTCTTGATGAGGAACTTGAGCAACTGTTTGATCGGTTTGGCTGGGGTTCAGAGTGCCTGAACTAGCTCGAGAATCTTCTGTGCGTGGCCCTTCGGTTTTACATCATACAGGGCGTGCTGGATGGTGCCCTGTTTATCGATAATGAAGGTAGAACGGACAATACCCATGCGCTTCTCGCCGTGGGCTTCCTTCTCCTGCCAGACGTGATAATCCTGACAGAGTGTGCCGTCGATATCCGCCAGCAGGCCGATGGTGAGTCCGTTGTTGTCACGAAAGTCGCCATGGGTCAGGCAGTTGTCCATGCTGACGCCAAGAATAGCCGTCTCTGCAGCCAGGAACTCATCCATCAGATCTGAGAATTCAAGTGCTTCTATGGTGCAGCCCGGGGTATTGTCTTTGGGGTAGAAGTAGAGGACCAGGTTCTTTTTGCCCAGGTAGTCGCTGAGTTCTGATTTCTCCAGATCTGCATTTGGCAACGCAAACTCTGGCGCCTTATCGCCAACTTTCAGCATGACTCCTCCTCAGGTGCGTCGATCACTCTCATTATGAGTAGTGAATCTATTGCCGTTCCGGCGGCGCGTCAACCTCTTGTTTGTGGGTGATATGACCGAGGGGCTGGCTCACACCGGTAAGCCAGCCTGGTTGTGTTGCGCGAAAGCGTTTGAGCCGATTGAATAATCTGTCTCAGAAGCGATGTTGGTTATTAAACTCAACTCGGTTCGTAACCCAGATTTGGCGCGAGCCAGCGTTCGGTCTCTTCCAGCGTCATCTGTTTGCGGTTGGCATAATCGGCTATCTGATCCTTGGTCATCTTGCCTACGGCAAAGTAGCGCGCTTCCGGATGGCTGAAGTAGAGACCGCTGACGGCCGCTGTGGGGACCATTGCCATCGATTCGGTCAACCAGATACCGGTCTGCGATTCGATATCGAGCAAGTCCCAGAGGATGCGTTTTTCCGTATGATCGGGCGAGGCCGGATAACCGATAGCTGGCCGGATACCCTGGTACTGCTCTTTAATCAGGGCGTGATTGTCCAGTACTTCGTCAGAGGCGTAGCCCCAGAGCTGTTTACGCACCTGCAGGTGGAGTTTCTCTGCCAGGGCTTCAGCCAGACGGTCTGCCAGTGCCTTGAGCATGATGGCGCTGTAGTCATCGTGGTTGGCCTCGAATTCCGCTACTTTTTCGTCAATGCCAATGCCGGTGGTGCAGGCAAAGCCGCCGATATAGTCTTTAATCGCGCTGGATTTAGGGGCAATAAAATCAGCCAAGCAGTCGTTGTAACGGCCTTGTGGTTGCTTACCCTGCTTGCGCAGGAAATGGAAGCGGGTTACGACCTGTTGACGCTCATCATCCTTGTAGACCTCCACATCATCCCCGTCACTATTGGCTGGCAGTATGCCAACCACGGCACTGGCCTTGAGCCACTCTCCATCGATAATCTGTTGCAACATGCTTTGGGCGTCGTTAAACAGTTTTTGTGCCTCAACCCCCTTTTCCGGATCTTGCAGGATCTTTGGATAGCTCCCCCTCAGCTCCCAGGCGTGGAAGAAGAAGGTCCAGTCGATGTAGGGAAGCAGTTCAGCAAGGTCAATATCTTTCAGCAGATGCACCCCGGGCTGTAGGGGGGCTGGCGGTAGATAGTCTGTCCAGTCAATGGGGACTGGATTGCTTTGTGCCTCGCTCAGGGAGATCAGGTTTCTGTTCTCCTGCTGTGTGGCTCGACGATCACGGGCGTCCGCATAATCTGTATTCAGGTTGCTGATGTACTCATCGCGCCTGTCCGCAGAGAGTAGGTTGCTGGCTACGCCCACAGCACGGGAGGCATCCGGCACGTAAACCGATGGGCCACTGTAGCGAGGGTGGATCTTGACGGCTGTGTGGATCAGTGAGGTGGTGGCCCCCCCGATCAGCAGTGGAACATGCATGCCCAGGCGCTCCATCTCCCTGGCGATATGTACCATCTCATCCAGTGAGGGGGTGATCAATCCAGAGAGTCCGATAATGTCGACCTTGTGTTCAATAGCCTTCTGCAGGATGGTCTCGGCAGGCACCATCACACCCAGGTCTATGACCTCGTAACTGTTGCACTGGAGTACCACACCGACGATGTTCTTGCCGATATCATGTACATCGCCCTTCACCGTCGCCAACAGAATCTTGCCGTTGGTTTGCGTATTGCCGCTGCTCTTCTCCTGCTGGATGAAAGGCTCCAGATAGGCGACAGCACGCTTCATGACGCGGGCGGATTTGACCACCTGAGGCAGAAACATCTTGCCGGCACCGAACAGATCACCCACCCGGTTCATGCCGTCCATCAAAGGCCCCTCAATCACCTCCAGGGCACGTTCTGACAGCTGTCGTGCGGCCTCCGTATCTTCCTCAATGTATTCGGTGATGCCTTTAACCAGGGCATGTTCCAGGCGCTCTTTTACCGGCAGTTTACGCCAGCTCAAATCCTCTTTTTTGTCACTGGTGCTGCCATCGCCCCGATAGTTTTCAGCAATCTCCAGCAGACGTTCGGTAGCGTCGGGACGTCTGTTCAGTACGACATCCTCGACGCGCTCTCGCAGCTCTTCGGGGAGGTCGTCGTAGATCGCCAGCTGTCCGGCGTTGACGATGCCCATGGTGAGTCCGGCCTGAATCGCATGATAGAGGAACACAGCGTGTATCGCTTCACGTACCGGGTTGTTGCCCCGGAAGGAGAAGGAGACATTGGATATACCACCGGATATCAGAGCGTGCGGCAGGGTGCGGGTGATCTGCCGCGTGGCCTCGATAAAATCGACGCCGTAGTTGTTGTGTTCATCAATGCCGGTGGCGATAGCAAAGACATTGGGGTCAAAGATAATATCTTCCGGGGGGAAACCGACCTGCTCGGTTAACAGGCGATAGGCGCGGGTGCAGATAGCCACTTTGCGCTCCAGGGTATCCGCCTGGCCCGCTTCATCAAAGGCCATGATGACAGCTGCTGCGCCGTAGCGCTTGAGTAGTTTAGCCTGATGGATGAAGTTGGCTTCGCCCTCCTTCATTGAGATGGAGTTGACCACTCCCTTGCCCTGAATACATTTAAGCCCGGCCTCCAGTACCTCCCACTTGGAGGAGTCGACCATAACAGGCACTTTGGAGATATCCGGTTCAGAAGCAATCAGGTTGAGAAAGCGTGTCATCGCCGCCTTTGAATCAAGCATTGCTTCGTCCATGTTGATGTCGATGATCTGGGCGCCGTTCTCAACCTGCTGTCGGCAGATATCCAGCGCCTCGTCATACTGCTCTTCCATGATCAGGCGTTTGAATTTGATAGAGCCCGTGACATTCGCCCGCTCGCCCACATTCACGAACAGACTCTCAGGGGTAATGGTCTGGGGCTCGAGTCCAGAGAGTCTGCACGCCTTATCAATCTCAGGCAGCTGGCGTGGCGGCAGGTCGGCCACCGCCTTGGCAATGGCGCGGATATGATCCGGTGAGGTACCACAACAGCCACCGACAATATTCAGGAAGCCACTGCTGGCCCATTCTCTGATCTGGGTCGCCATCTCATCCGGCCCCAGATCATACTGGCCAAACTCATTGGGTAGTCCTGCATTGGGATGGGCCGAGACATGGGTTTCCGAGATGCGGGACATCTCTTCAACATACTGGCGAAGCTGGTCGGGACCGAGTGCGCAGTTAAGTCCGATTGAGATGGGTGCCACATGGCGCAGGGCGTTATAGAACGCCTCAGTGGTCTGTCCAGACAGGGTGCGGCCGGAGGCATCGGTAATGGTGCCAGAGATCATCACAGGCAGGCGAAGCTGATCTTCTTCAAATACCTGCTCGACCGCAAAGATAGCTGCCTTGGCGTTCAGGGTATCGAAAATTGTCTCGATCAGGATGATGTCGCTGCCCCCTTCGATCAGGCCCCGGGTCGCTTCGGCATAGGCCGTGACCAGATCATCAAAGGTGATGTTGCGAAAGCCGGGATCATTAACGTCCGGTGACAGTGAGCAGGTACGGTTGGTTGGGCCTAATACGCCGGCAACAAACCGTGGACGCTCTGCTGTACTGGCGGCATCGGCCACCTCTTTTGCGAGACGGGCTGATGCCACGTTCATCTCATGGCTGAGAGATTCCATCTGGTAATCTGCCATGGAGATCTGGTTGGCACCAAAGGTGTTGGTCTCCAGGATGTCTGCGCCGGCATCCAGGTAGGCCTGGTGTATGCCACGGATGATCTCTGGCTGCGTGAGTGAGAGCAGGTCATTATTGCCTTTCAGGTCAGATGGCCAATCGGCAAAGCGCTCGCCCCGATAGTCCGTCTCTTCCAGCTTATAGCGCTGAATCATGGTTCCCATAGCCCCATCCAGAATCAGGATGCGTTTTTGTAATAGGGATAGCAGGCTTGTGGTAAGTTCGTCGGGGCGATTCATGGATAGCTAACTCATAATATCAGTCATGGAGAACCGCCTATTATAGGGGGGTGAGTGGCCTGAGGGGAAATCCATAGTGTTTTTCTTGGTTGAATGTCTATAAGTTGGAGGGATAAGTGTGCCTTTCATTAATATGGCAGTGATAAGGAATAAGAAGATATGCAATTTTTACCAAGAACGGGATAAACTTTTCTGATGGGCTGGTGTGTGAAAAGATCAATAAAAAACCGCAATTATTTGAAGGTATGGGCGTTTCTGATAACTACTGTACTGACCTCTATTGCCTCTGCAGGCGATGCCTTGCGTGTGGGTATTCACGATAAGCCACCCTTGACCCAGATTGCAGCCAATGGCCAGATAACGGGATTTATTGTTGATGTGCTCAACCTGATAGCTGCAGAGGAGGGTTGGGAGATCGAATACGTCCCCTGTAATTGGGATCAGTGTAATCAGATGCTGACACTGGGCGAGATAGAGATGCTCTCGCCAATCTCCTCTAATGAAGCCAAACAACGACGTCTCGACTATAACCGTGAGAGCCTCTACGTAAACTGGGGCCAAATTGTCATGGCTGGTAAAGACGCCATTAAATCACCGCTGGATCTTGCCGGTAAGACGGTCGTTGCACTCTCCAGTGATCCCCATTTTGCTGATCTAAAAGAGCTTGCGGAACGCTTCGATATCCGTGTCCGTTTCCTTGAGGTAAGTGACTACGAATCGGTGCTGGCCTGGGTGGATCACGGCCCTGTGGATGCGGGCCTGATACCTCGGTCATTTGATCTGGGTGGCTTTCAGCAGTATCCGCTGATCAAGTCTTCGGTGATATTCAATCCGGCTGAAATCCGCATTGCCTTGTCGCCTTTGAACGGGCAGATTCCCAATGCCAAACGGATCCAGCGACTGGATTATCATCTGACACGTATGAAAGGCGATCGTGACTCGGCGTTTTATCAGCTTCAGGAGAAATGGTTTGGCAATACGGCCGTAGTGGAGATCCCGGAATGGCTGCTCTGGGTGATGCTGTTCCTGTTGCTGCTGATGGCGATGTTGGCAGCGGGCGTATTGTTGCTGCGCCGTCAGGTCAGATTGAAGACAGGCGAGATTCATGAGATGAATGGGCGATTTACCTCTTTCATGCAGAATCTGCCGGGTATCGCCTATATGAAGTCTGCTACCGGCCAGTACCTGTTTGTAAATCCGGTGTGGGAGACGACCAATCATCTGCCGGAGTCTCAGGTTATCGGGCGTCAATCGGCAGAGATCTGGCCTGAGCGAGATCTTGAATCGAGGGAGCAGGATGAGCGCAAGGTGCTTGTCGAGGGCAAGCCCGTTGAGACGACAGAGGTTCACCCATGGGGTAAACGTCCGAGCTATTGGCGGATGATCCGATTCCCCATTATCGGTTTGCCAGGTGAAGAGACCTTGGTGGGTGGTATTGGGCTCGATGTAACGGATCAGAAAGAGACCGCCCGTGAGCTGACCCACCTGCACCACCAACAGCAGCTCTTGCTGGAGTCTGTGGGTGATGGGATTTGTGGCATTAATGGTATGGGACGCTGCACTTTCGTCAATCCGGCGGCACTCGAGATATTGGGGTACAGTCGTGAAGAACTGATTGGCCACAAATTCCATGACCTGATTCAGCATACACGGCATGATAATCAACCCAACCCCGAAAAAGAGTCTGCCCTGTATGCGGCCTATCGCAACGGCCAGCGTGGAGATGAAATAGGACTATTCTGGCATGCCGATGGTGAAGCACTCACTGTAGAGCTTTCGGTCTATCCAATTGCTAATGGTGAACTGCCTGGTGCAGTATTGATCTTCCGTAAGCAGCGAATAGTCGCCTAAATACTATTCAGTTTCACCTTTTCTACGGATCTTATGCTCGCTGTGCGGCGGCTTGACCGCCGCCGCTTGGTTGCCCTGCTGACGCACATATTCATACATTACAATGGAAGCGGCTATACTGACATTGAGGCTCTCTACCTGACCGAATTGGGGTATGGAGAGTCGGCGTATGCCTGGATAATCCTGCGGATCAAAGCTGATACCCCGCTCTTCATGGCCAAATACAAAGGCACATTTTTCTGGTAATTCTGTATCATAGATAGACTCTCCCTGATCCGCCTCCAGCGTAAACAGGCTATAGCCACGCTGAATCAGGTTCGCATAACTCTCAGAAAAACTGCTCAAAAAACGGGCGGGTACTTTCCTGAATGAGCCTTTTCCTGGTGCTGGGTCAAACATCCCAATATCGATCAAGTGAACCTCCTGGGCACCAAATGCCTCGGCGCTGCGGAATATTTTCGGGACATTAAAGCCCGCTTTCAGGTGATCCATCACGATTACGAATTGATGTGGACCAGGCTTGGCCAGGAGGTTTCTCTGACGCTGTTTTTTATAGCGTAGAACGGCTTGATTGCGGGAGGCTTTTTTTGATTCTCTTAACGGCATGGCGGTATTGGGTGCGGAAATGGAGGCGAAATCATGCCATGATAAAAGAGCTTTGTCCCATCTTGCAGGGACTCAGGTTGTTGGCCGTGTACTTGTGCGTGGTTGCAATCGTTTGCGCTGAATAGTGATCATGACTGTTCTGCGCGCTTAAATTTACTATGCCAAATCACCTAGGAGACGGTTATGTCATCACCACAGCTCGGCCAAACAGTTAAAGTTCATTACACCGGAACATTAGAAGATGGAACTCAGTTTGATTCATCAGCAGGGCGCGAGCCGCTGGAGTTTACATTGGGGCAGGGACAAGTGATCCCCGGTTTTGAGCAGGCACTTGAGCAGATGACGGTTGGCGAGACCAAGACGATCAATATTCCCGCTGATCAGGCCTATGGCCCTCACCAGCCTGAGTTGGTACAGAAAGTTGAACGTGAGCAGATTCCGGCCGAGATTGAGTTGGCATTGGGCGTGCAGCTACAGGCGCAGGGTCCTGATGGGCAGGTTTTTCGCCTGGTGGTGGTTGAGCTGGATGAGACCAGTGCCACGCTGGATGGCAATCATCCACTGGCAGGCAAGGCGCTCACCTTTGAGCTTGAACTGGTGGAGATTGCAGCCTGATTTATGATCTTTCCTGATTATTACGGTGGCAGTATCGCCAATCTCATGTCCTCCATTGCGCAAGCTATGGGGGACTGGGATACCGGGTACGCACCGCTTGCCATGCTCGACAGGGAGCGTCTGGGTACGGCGCGTAACCTAGTCATGCTGGTGGTGGATGGACTCGGCTACCAGCACCTGAAGACGCACGCCCCTGACTCGGTTCTGTTTAGGAATACCATAGGATCTATCACCTCTGTCTGTCCCTCAACCACAGCAACAGCGATTCCTACCTTTCTGAGTGGCCTCCCCCCGCAGCAGCATGGTCTGACTGGCTGGTTTACCTACTTTGCGGAAGTTGGTGCAATATTGACCATACTGCCCTATACCACGCGGTTGGGGCGTATGCCGATTGATGAGCGGATACTGCATCCAAGAGAGCTGAGTGGTGTTGTGCCCTTCTATGACCGATTGGCGGTTGATAGCCATTTGGTCATCCCTGACTGGATTGCCGGTTCGACATTTAATCGGGCCTTTACCGGGAGTGGCCGCATTCGCCCCTATCGGGGTGGCTTGCAGGGGATGTTCAAGGGGATACAAGGGGCGGTTAATTCGGGTCGAGGGCGAAATTTTATCTACGCCTATTGGCCTGAGTTTGACAGCCTCTCCCACGAACATGGTGTAGCCAGTCCTGAAGTGGCGGTGCATCTGCAGGCGCTTGATCAGGCCTTCGATGCCATGACAGCGCGTCTCAGGGGGACTGATACGTTGCTGTTGGTGACGGCAGATCATGGTTTTATTGATACCACGCCAGAGCATACCATCAGATTGTCCGACCATCCTGTACTGGCTGACACCTTGATGATGCCGCTCTGTGGCGAACCGCGCCTGGCCTTCTGCTATGTGCATCCAGATCGGCAGCACATCTTCGAGTCCTATATCGAGCAGGAGTTGAGTAAGGCTGTTACCCTGTTTCGCAGTGAGCAGCTGTTAGCGGAAGGCTGTTTCGGCTTAGGCGAGCCTCATCCCCGATTGCGCGACAGAATTGGTCACTACACCCTGGTGATGAAGCAGAATTACATTATGACAAGCGAGCTACCGGGGGAGCGTCCGCTCGCTCATATCGGTGTACATGGCGGCCTGTCGTCCCACGAGATGTATGTTCCTCTGATCAGCATGGACCTTTGCAAATGATAGTAGATCTTTCTGAGTTGAGTACCACAGATACCTATTTCGCCATGACGCAGGCGATTATTCCGCGGCCCATTGCCTGGGTGCTGACGGAGAATCCGCAGGGAGATTTTAACCTGGCGCCCTTCTCCTATTTCAATGCAGTCTGCAGTGACCCGCCCTTAATCATGCTCTCGCTGGGCAAGAAACCGGATGGTACGGCAAAGGACACCCGGGTCAATATTGAGGCCCGCTCATCTTTTGTCATTCATCTGGCCTCAGTTGAGCAGATCAATCTGGTGAATGAGAGCTCCGCCACCCTGCCGGCAGGGGTCTCGGAGGTGAGTAAGCTGGGGCTTGAGCTCGCTGAGTTTCCCGGCTCCAGGCTGCCCCGGTTAGCCGATTGCCGCCTAGCGATGGCGTGCGAGCTATATGAGGTAAAAGAGCTGGGCCCAGTGCCACAGGCGCTGATCTTTGGCCGCCTGACGCATCTCTATATGGACGATGCAGTAGCCGAGACGGATGCTAAAGGCCGGCTCAAGATTCATGCAGACAGACTCAATCCACTTGGACGACTGGGTGCCCGGGAGTACTTTGCTGGCGGGGAGGTCATCACCCTGGTTCGACCCGATTAACCTGAAGATTTGCCCAGTCGAGTCGCTACAATAGTAATAGACCGGTTAGGGATAGCCCAATCGGCGATGAATGCCAGGAACATGAAATGAAGGATCTACAGGCGCTGCGAGAGAAGCTCTCCAGCCTTGACGTTGAGCTGCTGGAGATGGTGGCGCGTCGTCAGGAGATCGTGGCCGAGATCGGCCGGGTTAAATCTTCTGCCGGTCGTGGTACCCGTGACTATGCGCGTGAAAAAGATGTACTCAATCTTGCCCGGCAGACGGCGAGAAGAGTCGGCGTCGATGAGGATATCGGTGAGGAGATGTTCCGCCTGCTAATCCGGGCATCCCTGGCAGCGCAGGAGCTGGATAAAGTCACCTCTGAAAGAACCGGCAGTGGCAAGCGTGCACTGGTGGTGGGTGGTGCCGGCCAAATGGGTCAGTGGTTTGTCCGTTTTCTGGATGCCCAAGGCTATAGCATCGAACTCTGTGATCCAAAGCCGGCGGCCTCAGGACATCCCCGTTTTGCAACACTGGATGATACTGATCTTGCCCATGACCTGATTGTTCTTGCTACCCCGATCAGAGAGAGCGTGAGCTTGCTGGAGCAACTCACCAGCCGAAAGCCAACCGGCGTTGTTTTTGATATCAGTTCTCTCAAGGGGCCGCTGGCTGGATCACTGCAGAATCTGGTGACGGCAGGCTGTCTTGTCACATCCATCCATCCGATGTTTGGTCCCGATACCGAACTACTGTCAGGCCGCAATGTAGTGTTTGTCGATCTGGGTGTACCCGAGGCCACTGCCACGGTACGCGAGCTGTTTAGCTCGACTATGGCAGAGCAGGTCAGTATGTCCCTTGATGGGCATGACCATGCTATGGCCTATGTGCTGGGTCTCTCCCATGCGGTCAACATCGCTTTCTTTAATGCCCTCTCCCAAAGTGGTGAAGAAGCGGAGGAGTTGGCAAAACTGTCCAGCAGTACTTTTGATGCCCAGATGGATGTCGCCAGTCGGGTGGCGGAAGAGAATCCGTACCTCTATTTTGAGATTCAGTCTCTCAATACCCATAGTCCACGCGCCCTTGTTACCCTTTTGAATGCCGTTACACAGGTTGCCGGTCGTGTGCTGGATGGGGATGAAAAAGGTTTCGTTGAATTGATGGCGCAAGGAAAGGCCTTTCTGGCCAGGCGGCCTGAAGACCGGCCCTGAAAACATCAGGAGATGAATGGTGAAACTGAAAAACGCCCTGCTAATACCTCTAGTGATTGGGGCGCTGGCCTATGGTGGTGTAAAGGGTTATCTCTACTTTAAGGTAAAACAGGGTCTGGATCGCATGGCGGCCATTTCTGCGCCCTATGCTGCGTTTAAGTATGGCGGTATAGAGACCAGTCTGGCGGGAGTTATATCGGTAACAGACATGATGCTGACCCCGGTGGGTGCGCCCGTAGGGATCGGTATCGACCGTGCGGAGTTGAAGGGGCGCGGTGTTGAGTTTTTGCTGGATGTGGCCGGTGGCTTCAAGATGGAGCAACCACCGCAACGACTGCATCTCTTGATCAGTCACATCCGCATTCCCATGGGAAGTGATTACATCGAATCATTTGGACTCCAGACCGCCGCAAAGCTACACGAAATGTGCAGTCTTGGCGGACTTCTGGGGCAAACGGGTGTTGAGCAGCTGGGTTTTCAGCAGCTGATTGCGGATGCCGGCCTGCGTTATGAATACGATCCGCAGGCAGGTGAACTCAACCTGTTCATGGATTACGCCATGGCTGGGCTCTCCTCTCTGCAGATGGAGATGGGTATGCGGGGTGTTTCGCAGCCCGGCGCCATGATGCGTGGTGCAAGGCCGCAGCTTGCCCGCATGTTGATAGGCTATCAGGTTGATCAGGGCTACACTCAGCGGGCAGTCGATACCTGTGCCAAGCAAGCAGGACTCGATCGGACAGCCTTTATCAATTCTTTGTTTGCCGGCGATGATCAGTACTATATAAAAAATCTCGGCTTTGTCCCTGGCCAAGGTATCCGCTTTACGCTGCGTCATCTGCTGACTCAGCCGGGTGAATTGCGTATAGCACTCTCTCCCGACGGTCCGGTAAATCCAACCATGCTGACGGCCTATCGACCGCAGGAGCTGCTACGGGTACTGGGAGTTGATGTCAGTATCAATGGTCAACCCATAACCGATCTCAGCTTCACCCTGCCAGAGGGTACGAGCAATCTGGCCGCCCTGTTGGGTGAATCAGCGGCTGTTGGTTCCGGCTCGCTGGAATCAGGACAAAAGAAGAGAACGCCACCCGTTAAACAGGTGAGGGTCCGCTATTTGGCTACCCCCGTGAATGAGCTGCCACGCTATCTGGGACGTGATGTACGGATCTATAGTTTTGATCGGAAAGAACCCCAGCAGGGCGTGCTAATTGCGATGAAAAATAATCAGCTGGATGTTGAGCAACGGTTGCACGGCGGCAGCATGACGATCTACATACCCGTCAGTAAGATAAAACGTATAGAGGTTCTAAGGCGAGTAGAGGTGAGCGTCAACTGAACTAAACCATACCAGTTAAGGGTTTGGATAATCTTTAACTACGGCTACTCTAGCTGATTGGTTTAGCGGCCTTAGGCTTGATTAACCCTACCAAACGTTAAGGGTGCGCAATGTTGAGTGGTGATCTGCAGGATGCAATAAACGTCAACCTACGAAAAAGGTTGGCGAGTTTGCTGTGTCTGCTGCTTCTCATCCTGCCGGTCTTGGCCTACGCAACCTCTGCTGCTCAATCTCCCTCACAGTCGCCAGCCGACCGAAATCATTTCACTATTGCGGAGCAGGCCTTTATTGAGGCTCATCCGGTGCTGCGGGTCCATAATGAAATGGATTGGCCACCCTTTAATTTCAATGAGAACGGTAGGCCGGCTGGATATTCCATTGATTATATGAATCTGCTGGCGGAGAAGACCGGGTTCCGTGTGGAGTATGTTAGTGGGCCTAGCTGGGATCAGTTTATGCAGATGATCCGGGACAAGCAGATTGATGTGATGCTCAACATAGTCAATACCGAGGCACGGCGTAAGTTTCTTGCATTTACAGACTCCTATTTGGTTGCGGCTGCAAGTATCTATACCCGTAAAGGTGGAGCGGTGGTTAAAGGACTTGAGGACCTGAGTGGAAAAACGGTTGTGATCCCAAAAGGGTTTTTCTGGCAGGAGCTGCTGGAGCGTCATTATCCGGACATCAAGCTGCTGCTGGTCAAGGACAGTCTGGCTTGTCTTGAGGCGGTTGCCTTTGGGCGTGCAGATGCCACGGTTGGTATGGTTGGGGTGCTGGATTTCCTGCTACAGAAAAATTTCATCCCTAACCTAGTGCTTGCAGCGCAGGTACGTGATGAGCGTTTTGCCAGTGTAATGAACCTGGCAGTCAATAAGGAGAACCAGACGCTCAGGGATATCTTGCAAAAAGGCATGGCCCAGATTACTGAAGATGAGCTGGTAACTATCCAGCGTCGCTGGGGCGAGAGAAAAGCAGAGGCTGCGATTGAGCTGACTGGTGAGGAGCAGCTGTTTCTGCAAAACCATCCGGCTATTCGCGCCCATGTTGAAAAAGACTACAGCCCTTTCCTCTACATGAAAGGGGGGCGGGCTACGGGCTATGCGGTTGATTATGTCAATCTGTTGGCTGAAAAGATTGGCATAGAGATTTATTACGATCTTGATCAGAGTCGTGAGCAGGCAATTGAAGAACTGACGGATCGCCGACTGGCGCTGATTGTTGCTATGGCAGAAAGCGATAGGCATAAGGAGTATGCGCTCTTTACCCAACCGTTTCTCTCCACTTATACCGGCATCGCGATTCGCAAGGGGATGCGGGATGTAACCGACTTGAATGCACTAGCAGACAGGCGGGTGGCCAGCGTCCGCGGCTATCGCTATGACGCGCTACTGAAGAGCCGGTTTCCACAAATGCAGTTGGTGACTTATGGAAGTCATGTTGCCGCATTGGAAGCAGTGGCTGCTGGAGAGGTTGATGCCGCCATTATGTCCCATCCTGTGATGCGGAACTTGATTCAGAGAAATTTTCTTTCAGATCTAACAACCCTGCCGGTGAAGGATGACTCGGCACTGAAACGCTCAGAAGAGGCCATTGCCATACGCAGTGATTGGCCCATTCTGCGGGATATCTTGGATAGGGCACTTGCTCAGCTCTCCCAGGAGGAAATTGACCGGCTTAAGCAGAAATGGAATCTGGAGCTGCAGGGGGGAGAGCTTTCTGATATCTCATTTACTGATCGTGAGCGGGCTTATCTGAAGCAGCGCCAGGTGGTTCGCATGTGCATTACGCCCGATTGGATGCCCTATGAGTCGGTCAACAAGCAAGGGCAGGTGATGGGTATGACGGCTGATTTCGTTGCCCTGCTGGAGGCCCGATTGGATACCCGCTGGGAGTTAGTGCCAACAACAACCTGGGGTGAGACGCTGGAGCAAGCCAAAATGCGGGCCTGTGATGTCATTACACTGGCTGCAGAAACACCAGAGCGTGCAAATTTCCTACGTTTTACTGCGCCTTATGTGAATTTTCCATCCGTTATTGCCACACGGACTGATGAGCTGTTTGTTGAAAGTATTGGCCAAGTGAAAGATCGAACGCTGGGGGTTGTAAAGGATTATGCCATTGGTCAGGCACTACGCCAGCACTACCCTCAACTCAGACTCGTTGAGGTAGAGAGTGTTGAGGATGGACTTGAGGCGGTGCGTTCAAAGGCCATCTATGGTTTTGTAGGCTCTGCCCCTGCCATTGGTTATGCCATTCGTGAACACGGCTATCCTGATGTAAAGATAGCCGGCAAGACAGAGTTTATGCGTGAGTTGAGCATGGCGGTTCGCAATGATGACCCCCTGCTCTTCTCGGTCATAGATAAAGCAGTACGAGCTATTACGGTGGAAGAGCGGCAAAAGATCTACACCAAATGGATCTCGGTGGAGTATGTTTCGGGTATTAACTATCTGCTGATTGGCAAGATACTGCTGGCAGTGTTGCTGGTTTTGGGTTTCTTTATCTATCAGAATCGTCGTCTGGCACGCTTCAATAGAGAGATTAGAACCGCCAATGAAGAGGCGGCACTAAAACATCAGCTACTCCTGGAGAAAACCAGGGAGCTGGAGGAGCTATCCATAACAGACCGGCTTACTCAGGTTTACAACCGGATTAAACTGGAGGAGGTGTTTGGTCAGGAGATCAGGCGTGCCGAGCGGTATGGTTTGAGTTTCTCGGTAATTATGTTGGACATTGATGGTTTTAAGCAGGTAAACGATGAATATGGGCATCCGACTGGGGATAAGGTGCTGGTAGAGGTGGCGAATGTTCTGAAGTCTGGAATACGGGTGACCGATACATTGGGCCGGTGGGGTGGCGAAGAGTTCTTCATTATCTGCCCGGAGACTGATAGAGAGGGTGCTTTTCAATTGGCCCAGTCACTGCGGGAACGGATGTCGATTCATACGTTTCCCGGGATTGAGCGACTGACAGCCAGTTTTGGCGTGGCCGTTTATCTGGAGGGTGAGCGGGAGCATGATCTGGTTCGTCGTGTAGATGCAGCCCTTTATCGAGCCAAAGAAGCCGGAAAAAATCGGGTTGAAATCTCTGATGGATAGGCTGCAGTTTATATTTACACAATGGGTGGATAGTGGGCTGTAATCTCTATTATGTCCATGATCCGATGTGCTCATGGTGCTGGGCTTTCAGGCCGGTGTATGAACAGATCGTCAGTGCGCTTCCTGCAAACGTGACTTTATCAACCCTTTTGGGTGGGCTTGCTGCGGACAGCGATGAGCCCATGCCGGAGGCGATGTCCTCTTTCCTGCAGGCTACCTGGCTCAAGATTATGGAGCGGGTGCCAGGTACCGAGTTCAATTTTGATTTCTGGACTCAATGCCGGCCGCGACGGGCCACTTATCCGGCCTGCCGGGCGGTAATCGCTGCACGACAGCAGGGCATAAAATATGAGTCGGCCATGATTAAGGCGATACAGCAGGCCTATTATCTGCGTGCCATGAATCCCTCAGATGACGTGACCCTGGTAAAACTGGCCAATGAGCTGGGGCTTGATGCCCGGCAGTTTTCAGACGCCTTGAATGCCCTTGGTACACAGCGAGAGCTTGAACGGGAGATCGAGTTGGGCCGATCGATTGGTGCTGAGGGTTTTCCATCACTGATTCTTGAATGTGACGGGAAGTACCACCGTCTGCACTATAGTTATCTGGACCCAGCGCCGCTATTAGCACAGCTAAGTAGACTGACCGGTTGTGATTAAAAGCGAATGCTCTCGGCTGCTTTTGGGTCGTCGATAAAGCGGTTTCGCGTGCCCTGATATTTGGCGATCAGATCATTGCGTCTCCGCTCTTCTCTGTCCGGTGGGTCTTCGCGATTCCATTTTTTCATCAGCTCACCCTGCCTTTTAAAGAGGGAAAGGCCATAAGTCTCATGCATGTAGAGCATGGCCCTGGCAATGTTGCCGCGGCTGGCTGGACGCGGTTCCACGGCACGCTGGCGAGGATCGAACTCAAAATCGCAGCGACCAAAATTCCGCTGCTCACCCGGTATCAGGGCAAATGGAAAGCTGCTGCGAACCTTGTTGATATCGGCGAGTGATGGGTAGAGGTTATGCATATCCGCTTCAATCTGATTAAAGCGCTGGCTGGATTTCCGGCACAGTTTTCTGCTGCGACACCCCTGATCCCGCATCGCCCAGCCCATCGGAAAGATATGTTCAATATTGATACTGCGCCCATGATAGGCAGCAAACTTTTCACCACAGTAAAGTGTCTCACCGCCCTTTGGGTAGATCCGTTCCCAGAATACCGGTAGCGCTGCAAAATACTCTTTGAACACTTGTTGGCCAGTTGCCTGTATCGAGGTGGATGAGAAAAGGAGAAGAAGTGAGAGAATTGTGTGGTGGTAGAGGCTCTTCATAGTGGTAGATTGTTAAGGCGTAATGTGATTCCCAGAGTGAGTACTTCATTTACTACGACTCACCCCAGGTGGAAAGGTTCGGATCAGGAGTAATTGATATATTCTCGGAGGTAAGTCGCTTCAACGGTAATGTCTTTCAGGCGGGCCTTGACCAGATCACCGATGGAGATCATGCCGATGGGTGTGCCATTGTCCAGTACCGGGATATGTCTGAAGCGATGCTCGGTCATCAGTGTCATTGCTTCCTCAACGGTTGTAGAGGGGCTGGCAATAATTAGCTTGTGGGTCATGGCGTCATTAATAACGGCGCCTTCCAGCTTGCCTTTACTGGTAGAACAGAAGCGTAGAATGTCCCGTTCAGTGGCTATTCCGTGCAGTGATCCATCTTCCGCTTTAACTAAAAGAGCGCCCACTTTATGCTCGCACATGGTGTTGATTGCTTCCAGCAGATCCATGCTGGCGGGTATGGTGATGACACCCCCCGATTTCTTTTGTAATACATCATTCAATGTCATTACTGCATCCTCCTATGGCCTTATCATCTTACGCATAACCCAAGTTGCGCGAATTCGCTTTGGGTCTGCTTAAGTAAAACAGAAAATCAGAGGCTTCGCGATGTCTGCATGTCATGGATTCATCTGGTGATTAGCGCTATAGTTGCCTAACGTGCTGTAATTCATGGAATAATTTATCAATCAGGCCGTGCAGGGTCTGATAGGGGAAGCTGTATGGCGCTGATACCACCGCGAAAGGATCTCAATAGTTCCACACTCGTGGGGATTGTGACAGGGATGGTGCTGATCGTTGTTTCCGTGCTGCTGTCAGCAGAGGAGCCGGGGATTTTTCTCAATCTCCCGGGCTTGCTGATTGTGATCGGCGGCACTATCGCCGCCACCTTCATCAGCTACCCAATGAAGGAGTTACGCCAGGTCTATCGCAGCTTTCGTGTGATCTGGCGGCACCATGATTTTCCGGTGGATCGTGAGATCGAAGAGATCGTGCGGGTCTCGATTCTGTTGGGTCACGGCAAGTTGGCGGCCATTGAGGATGCAATGGCACGTATTAACAACCCCTTTCTGCGAACCGGGATTCAGTTGGTGATAGACCGGACACCGACCAGTGATATTGATGCCTTGCTCAAATGGCGTATCTTCAAGTTACGTCGGCAGGAGTGGGGTGAGGCTCAGGTATTCCGCTCCATGGCAACTTTTGCGCCGGCCTTTGGTATGGCGGGTACGCTGCTTGGTTTGGTTAACATGCTGCAGGCGATGGATGGGGCCGATTTTAAGGTGATCGGCCTTAATCTGGGCATCGCGCTGACCACTACGCTCTACGGCATCATTCTGGCCAACCTGCTCTTCAAACCAGTGGCTATCAAGCTGGAGCGGCGCACGGAGCAGCGGGTGATGCTGATGTACATGGTGCTGGAGGGTATCAGTATGCTGGGTCAAAAGCGCAACCCCAGTTTTATTCGTGAAACTCTGAACTCCTTTGTCGCCCAATATGAGGATGAGATCCACTCGCCTTCACTTGAGGAGATTGAACAGCTGGTTGAGGCTGAGACGGACGGGGTAGCGCCACAAGAGCAGGGGGGGCGGCGTTGAGAGAGCGTCGCAGAGCCCACCTTCCTCCCCCTCCGCAGTGGGAGGATGAGCCACTGCCGGATGACAGCGATGGTGGCTGGCTGATCATCTATCTGGATGTGATGACGCTCATGCTGAGCCTGTTTGTGCTGCTCCTGGCCTACTCCACCTACTCTGATGAGGATTATCAGACCCTCACCCGGACCCTCTCCAATCCAGTTGCCGTGCGTGGCGAGGTGACGGTGCCAGTTGAGCCGGTGCTGCAGCTCAAGGAGCAGGAGGCAGCAATCGACAAACCCGCGGAGATCGAGGCTGAACAGCAACTGGAAGAGCAGTTTCGCAGTGCGTTGAAGAGTCAGGGTCTGGCAGACTCTATTGAGGTGACTGTGTCGGCCAACCAGGTCAATATCCAGATTCGGGAGAGTATCCTGTTTGAGTTGGGGCGTGCTGAATTGACAGAAGAGGGTCAGGGTGTGTTGGTAAAGCTGGTGCCACTGTTGGCAAACGCCAGTGAACATACCCTTTCGATTGAGGGGCATACCGATTCCAGTCCCATTGCTACCCCACAATTCCCCTCCAACTGGGAGCTTTCAGCCCAGCGTGCGACGGGGGTATTGCGGTTTTTACTCAGCCAGGGAATTGCCTCGGAGCGCATGCGGGCTGTCGGCTATGCGGATACCCAGCCACTGGCTGATAATGACACCGACGAGGGCCGGGCACGCAATCGGCGGGTCTCTCTGGTCCTGCACCTGTCGGGAAGTGATTGACGCTAGAAGACGTCCCTGAGGATGTCCAGAATCAGACCGGTAGCGGTCTCAATTAAGAGTACGTCGTTATCCACCACCACTCGTTCCTGACCGTGTCCTCTGGGCGGTAGCAGTCTATCCAGTCCCTCTGGTAGATCCCGCTTTTCAAGGCCCGGTGGTAAGTGGCCATTACGCTCCAGCTGCTTGGCAAGTCCAGGTGGTAGTGAATCCCGTTTGGCCAGCCCGGGTGGCATGCCTTTCTGCTTCTTTGGCTTTTTTCCGCTCTTTTGCTGTTTGGTTGTCGGCTTGCCAAAGCGGCCGTGGTAGTAATCCTCTATGGCCTGCTTTTCAATCTCACTGAAGATAGTGCCCAGCAACTCGCCCGAGTTACCTGCCTGTAGTGATACTATGGGTAGGGCCAGCAGGGCGGTCAGGCAGGCGGCGAACAGGGTCTGATGCAATGGCTGTTTCATCTCTATCTCCAGTGGCTGAGCGAAGTGATATAGCGGATGAGCATAGCACCTCTGTTGTATTTCTGATCAGTTATCCGGGTATTGATTGAGCTGTTCATCGTAGGCATCAAATCCCACCAGTTGACGCAGTTCGGTAAAAGGCAGCAGATTATCCGCGTTTTTACCCTGCTTTAATGCCGCCAGCACCTCCTGCATGGCGCGTACAGCGCTGCTGAGCAGGGTAAGTGGATAGGCCGCTATCTTGTAGCCCAGTGATTCAAGTTCGTTTGGCGTGAGCAGCGGTGTATCACCCTGCTCCACCATGTTGGCCATTTTGAAGCCGGGAACGGTTTTGCAGAATTGCGCCATCTCGTCTTGGTTGTGCGGTGCCTCCAGAAAGATGATGTCAGCGCCCAGATCAGCAAAGGCCTGGCAGCGCCAGAGGGCCTCCTGCATACCGTGATCATGCCGGGCATCAGTGCGTGCCATGATCAGGATGTCGCTGCCAGCCTCCCGTTCGTCAACGGCTGCCCGGATGCGGGTTAGTGCCTCATGGCGATTCACCACCCGCTTTCCCCTTGTGTGGCCGCATCGTTTGGGGCTCTCCTGATCTTCAATCATGGCACAGGCAAAACCGGCGGATGCATAACCGGCGACAGTGCGCCTTACATTCAGGGCATTTCCATAACCTGTGTCCGCATCACCGATTACCGGTATGTTGACGGCAGCGCAGATATTTCTGCCCTGGTCGAGCATTTCGCCATAAGAGATTAAGCCGGTATCGGGTAGGCCGAGACGGGCGGCCGAGGTGGAAAAGCCGCTCATGAAGGTGAGCGGGAAGCCAGCTTGCTCAATAAGCCGGGCACTTAAGCCATCAAAACAGCAGGGCATGGTGATCAATCCCGGCTGATCCAGCAGGTGTCGTAATCGGTCGGTAGCAGAAGTGCCTTTTGACATGCTTTGTTTTCTCAATTGGGTGCAGATTGGTGTAAAGACGAAAAAGGTTCATTGATAGATTATCTTTGCTATATTTTTACACAATAAGAAAATATTGCGATTGACTAAATCTGACTTATTTTTCTGTAATTTTAGGAATAGTGTGCTGATCCGGCCTTCTCTCGGTTAACAGTCGAAAAAGCCAATTGCAAAGTAATTTGCAGTTATTAGGGATTACCATAAAATATCCGGATTATTTTAAAATAATTCGAGTAAATAAGCATTTAGCTGTTTATTTTTCCTTTACGTAAACGTAATCTATGCGAAGCAATTAACATCTGGGCATGGTCTGAGGTCGCCTCAGGCTGAGTAATTACCACCAACAGTGGAAGAGAATTATGAGCTACGAAGAGATCTATGCGCGTTCAATGGAGGATCCCGAAGGTTTTTGGGGAGAGCAGGCTGCAGCCATTGACTGGTATAAGCCGTTTGAAAAGGTGCTTGATGAGAGTAACAAGCCTTTTTATCGTTGGTTTGCCGGTGGTGAGCTGAATACCTGCTACAACGCCCTTGATCGTCACGTTGAGAATGGTCGTGCAGATCAGGCCGCATTGATCTACGACAGTCCGGTTACCGGGACCCAGAAGACCTATAGCTATCGTGAGTTGCGTGACGCGGTTGCCCAGTTTGCTGGTGTGTTGCGTGATCAGGGTGTGGTCAAGGGCGATCGGGTTATTGTCTATATGCCGATGATCCCTGAGGCGGCTATTGCCATGTTGGCCTGTGCACGTATCGGCGCGATTCACTCTGTAGTGTTTGGCGGCTTTGCTTCCAAAGAGCTGGCAACCCGAATTGATGATGCCAAGCCAAAGGTGATGGTCTCAGCCTCCTGCGGTATTGAAGGCAGTCGGGTGATCGAATACAAACCTCTGTTGGATGAGGCGATTGATCTCTCCACACATAAGCCGAACCACACCGTCATCTATCAGCGCCCACAGGCGACGGCGGCGATGCAGGAAGGTCGAGACATCGACTGGGCTTCAGCTGCGGCTGCAGCCACCCCGGCTGAATGCGTCTCTGTTGCAGCTACTGATCCGCTTTATATCCTCTACACCTCGGGTACGACGGGTATCCCCAAGGGTGTGGTGCGCGATAATGGCGGCCATGCGGTGGCTATGAAGTGGAGCATGAAAAACATCTACAATGTCGATCCGGGTGATGTGTTCTGGGCCGCTTCGGATGTGGGCTGGGTAGTGGGTCACTCCTATATCGTTTACGCACCACTGTTACAGGGTGCGACCACCATTCTGTACGAGGGAAAACCGATTGGAACACCTGATCCAGGTGCCTTCTGGCGATTGATCTCCGAGCACAAGGTGAAGACCCTGTTTACTGCACCTACCGCCTTCCGGGCAATCCGTCGTGAAGATCCGGAGGCTGATTATCTCAAGAAATATGATATGTCAGGATTTGAGGCGCTTTTCCTGGCAGGTGAACGTTGTGATCCAGACACCCTGGAGTGGGCGCAGAAACAGCTGGGCGTGCCGGTGATTGATCACTGGTGGCAGACCGAAACCGGTTGGGGTATCGCTGCCAACTGTCTTGGTATAGAAGAGCTGCCGATCAAGCCTGGATCCCCCACTGTCTGTGTACCTGGCTATGATGTCCGCATCCTGGATGAGAATGGTAATGAAGAGGCGGCCGGTGAGATTGGCCGCATCATGATCAAGTTGCCGATGCCTCCCGGTTGTCTGCCCACGCTGTGGCAGAATGATGAACGCTTTGTTGATTCCTACCTGAGTGCCAATGACGGCTACTATCTGACCGGTGATGCCGGCTACAAGGACGCCGACGGCTATCTCTGGATCATGAGCCGCATCGACGACATTATCAATGTGGCCGGGCATCGTCTCTCCACCGGTGGTATGGAAGAGGTACTGGCCTCCCATCCCGATGTGGCGGAGTGTGGTGTTATCGGTGCGGCCGATCAGCTGAAGGGTGAATTGCCCGTCGGTCTGGTTGTTCTGAAGGCCGGTGTTGATCGTCCCGATGAGGATATTGTTAGCGAGCTGGTTGCCCTGGTACGTCAGAAGATCGGCCCGGTTGCAGCATTCAAGAAAGTAGTCGTGGTAGAGCGCCTGCCCAAGACGCGTTCGGGCAAGATTCTGCGCGGAACCATGAAAAAGATTGCCGATGGCCAAGAGTACAAAATGCCGGCCACCATCGATGATCCTGTTATCTTGGATGAGATTACCGAGGCATTGATTCGCATCGGCTACGCACAGAAGCACTGATTTAGCATCCGAGTAGAGAGGCTCCGGCAGGTGTTGCCTGCCGGTCGATGATGATACAGAGGCGCTATACGCCTCTGTTCAGGAGTTTTTTGTCATGGCCAATAAGCCAAAACCAACCCTGGAAGAGTGGAAAAAACAGGCTGAAAAGGAGCTTCGTGGACGCCCGTTAGAGGCGTTGAACTGGAACACCCCAGAAGGTATCACGATCAAGCCACTGTATACCGCGGCAGATATAGCGGGTTTGGAAAACAGCGACAGCCTGCCTGGATTCTCTCCTTACATGAGAGGACCCCGGGCTACAATGTATGCGGGTCGTCCCTGGACCGTGCGTCAATATGCCGGCTTTTCTACGGCTGAAGAGTCCAATGCGTTCTACAAGCGAAACCTTGCGGCAGGCCAGCAGGGTCTGTCGGTGGCGTTCGATCTGGCGACCCACCGGGGTTATGACTCGGATCATCCGCGTGTCCTTGGCGATGTCGGCAAGGCAGGCGTGGCAATTGATTCAGTCGAAGATATGAAAATACTCTTCGATAGTATCCCGCTGGATAAGGTGTCGGTCTCAATGACCATGAACGGGGCGGTTTTGCCCGTGATGGCCAGTTATATCGTGGCAGCCGAAGAGCAAGGGGTGGCGCCGGAGCAGCTGGCTGGTACGCTGCAGAATGACATCCTGAAAGAGTTCATGGTGCGCAATACCTATATTTATCCACCTGAGCCCTCCATGCGCATCGTGGCGGATATTATCGCCTATACTGCCGAGTTCATGCCCAAGTTCAACTCGATATCGATCTCTGGCTACCATATGCAGGAGGCGGGTTCGACTCTGGTGCAAGAGCTGGCGTTTACCATTGCGGACGGTTTGGAGTATGTCCGGGCGGCCCTGGCCAAAGGCCTGGATGTGGATCAGTTTGCCCCGCGTCTCTCATTCTTCTTTGCCATTGGTATGAACTTCTTCATGGAGGCATCCAAGCTGCGTGCTGCGCGTCTGCTCTGGGCCGAGCTGATGGAGAAACACTTTCAGCCAAAAGATGAGCGCTCCAAGATGTTGCGCACCCATTGCCAGACATCCGGCGTCAGTCTGACCGCCAAAGATCCCTACAACAACGTGATGCGTACCACCATTGAGGCGATGGCGGCTGTACTGGGTGGCACCCAGTCACTGCACACCAACGCCTTTGATGAGGCGCTGGCCCTGCCCACCGATAACTCGGCCCGCATTGCCAGAAATACCCAGTTGGTGATCCAGGAGGAGACCGGCATTACCAAGGTGGTTGATCCATTGGCTGGCTCTTTCTATGTCGAGAGCCTGACCAATTCCATGGTGGAAGAGGCGCGCAAACTGATCGATGAGGTTGAGGCGCTGGGCGGCATGACCAAGGCGGTCGAGTCCGGCATGCCCAAACTCAGGATTGAAGAGGCGGCGGCCCTGCGCCAGGCTCGTATCGATCGTGGCGAAGAGGTGATTGTTGGTGTTAATAAATACCAGCTGGCTGAAGAGCCTGAGATTGATGTACTGGATATTGATAACACGGCTGTGCGTCTGTCGCAGGTCGCTCGTCTGCAGCATATTCGTGCCAATCGTGATGAGGTGGCGCATAAAGCAGCACTTGAGGCATTGATGCAGGCGGCCAAAGATGGCACTGGCAATCTACTGGCGCTGGCTGTCAATGCGGCTCGTGCCCGTGCTACGGTTGGCGAGATCTCAGATGCACTGGAGACTGTCTACAATCGTCATAAGGCCATCACCCGTTCGGTCTCAGGCGTCTACGGTTCCGCCTATGATGGGGATGAAGGATTCAACCAGATCAAACAAGAGATTGCCGCCTTCGCTGATGAGCAGGGACGGCGTCCACGCATGCTGGTGGTCAAGATGGGCCAGGACGGGCATGATCGTGGCGCCAAGGTGATTGCCACCGCCTACGCTGATCTGGGCTTTGATGTGGATATCGGTCCCATGTTCCAGACGCCGGAAGAGGCGGCACGCCAGGCCGCAGAGAATGATGTCCATGTAGTGGGCGTCTCTTCCCTGGCGGCAGGTCACAAGACGCTGGTGCCGGCACTGATTAATGCGCTGAAAGAAGAGGGTGCTGAAGATATTCTGGTCGTATGTGGTGGCGTAATACCACCTCAGGATTACTCTACGCTACTGAATATGGGTGTGGCGGCGGTCTATGGTCCGGGTACCAATATCCCGTCTTCAGCGGCCGAGATGCTGGCCCTGATTCGCCGGCGTCAAGGTATCTGACTGAAACAAGAATAAACCCCTCCCCCTGATCTGGTGGGGGAGGTGTCAGGTGGCGCAGGCCACCGTTCAAGCTTGAGGAGAGATTCATGCAAGATATGATTAGCCGGCTCGATGAGAAGCGTGCTGCCGCAGTTAATGGGGGTGGAGAAAGGCGCATCGAAAGCCAGCATGCGAAGGGCAAACTGACCGCGCGTGAGCGCATCGAATTGTTCCTGGATCCTGGCTCGTTTGAAGAGTGGGATATGTTCGTTGAACACGGATGTACAGAGTTCGGCATGGATAAGCAGAAGATTCCTGGTGATGGTGTCGTGACCGGCTATGGTACGGTCAGCGGTCGACTGGTGTTTGTATTCAGCCAGGACTTCACGGTGTTCGGTGGTTCACTCTCCGGTGCCCATGCGCAGAAGATCTGCAAGGTAATGGATCATGCCATGAAGGTTGGCGCGCCGGTAATTGGCCTGAATGATTCCGGTGGCGCCCGTATACAGGAGGGTGTTGAATCACTGGCCGGCTATGCGGATGTGTTCCAACGCAATGTGCTGGCCTCCGGCGTGGTACCGCAGATCTCCATGATCATGGGTCCCTGTGCCGGCGGCGCGGTCTACTCGCCCTCTATGACGGACTTCATCTTCATGGTGAAGGATACCTCCTACATGTTTGTGACCGGCCCTGATGTGGTCAAGACCGTGACCCATGAAACCGTTACAGCGGAAGAGCTGGGTGGTGCGGTTACCCATACCTCCAAGTCGGGCGTGGCCGATCTGGCCTTTGAAAATGATGTCGAGGCACTGCTGATGCTGCGTCGCTTCGTCAACTTCCTGCCGGCAAATAACCGGCAGTTGCCCCCTGTCTGGCCAACCGATGATCCAGCAGATCGCAAGATTCCTTCACTGGATACGTTGATCCCGACCGATCCAAACAAGCCCTATGACATGATGGAGCTGATCAAGAAGATGGTTGATGACAACGACTTCTTCGAGATTCAGCCAGACTACGCGGGCAATATCCTGACCGGCTTTGGCCGTATGGAAGGCTCCACCGTGGGTATCGTCGCCAACCAGCCGATGGTGCTGGCGGGTTGTCTCGATATCGATTCATCAAAGAAGGCGGCGCGTTTTGTGCGCTTCTGTGATGCTTTCAATATTCCCGTGGTCACCCTGGTGGATGTCCCTGGATTCCTGCCGGGAACCAGTCAGGAGTATGGCGGCATTATCAAGCATGGTGCCAAGCTGCTATACGCCTATGCTGAGGCTACCGTGCCAAAGATTACCGTGATTACCCGCAAGGCCTATGGTGGTGCCTATGATGTGATGGCCTCCAAGCATCTGCGCGGTGATGTGAATCTGGCCTGGCCGACTGCCGAGATTGCTGTGATGGGTCCGAAGGGTGCGGTAGAGATTATCTTCCGCCAGGACCTGGGGAATCAGGAGAAGATTACCGCACGCACGGATGAGTACCGCGAGAAATTTGCCAACCCGTTTGTGGCGGGCAGCCGTGGTTTTATTGATGATGTCATCATGCCGCACAGTACCCGTAAACGTATCTGCCGCTCGCTTGCCATGCTGAAAGACAAGGAGCTGGAAAATCCCTGGCGCAAACACGGCAACATCCCGCTGTAAAAGGGGCTGAGTGCATGTCGACAGTCAGAGCATAATGAATCTAGAGAGTGGGATAATCCATGTTTGAGAAAATACTTATAGCTAACCGTGGCGAGATTGCGTGCAGGGTCATCAAGAGTGCCCGCAAAATGGGTATCAAGACCGTGGCAGTCTATTCCGATGCAGACCGCGAGGCGTTGCACGTGAGAATGGCTGATGAGGCGGTACATATCGGTCCATCGCCCTCATCCGAAAGTTATCTGGTGATGGAGCGCATCATCCAGGCCTGTAAGGATACCGGTGCGCAGGCGGTACATCCGGGCTACGGATTCCTGTCTGAGAATTCAGTTTTCTGTGAGGCCCTGGAAAGAGAAGGCATCGCCTTTATTGGTCCGGCCACGCTGGCCATCAATAGCATGGGTGACAAAATCACCTCCAAAAACCTGGCCGAAAAGGCGGGCGTCAACGTCATCCCCGGTTATACCGATGTAGTGAAAGATACCGAGCATGCAGTAGAGATCTCCAATGGGATCGGCTATCCCGTGATGCTCAAGGCCTCTGCCGGTGGTGGCGGTAAGGGGATGCGCGTGGCCTGGAATGAGGCCGAGTGTCGTGACGGTTTTGAGCGTGCTACAAATGAGGCCCGCTCCAGCTTCGGTGATGATCGTGTGTTCATTGAGAAGTTTATTGAGGAACCCCGGCACATCGAAATTCAGGTGATGGCGGATACCCATGGCAATGTTATCTACCTGGGTGAGCGTGAGTGCTCTATTCAGCGTCGTCACCAAAAGGTTATTGAAGAGGCCCCATCACCCTTTATTGATGAGGCTACCCGTCAGGAGATGGGTGAGCAGGCGGTAAAGCTGGCGAAGGCGGTGCAGTATCGCTCTGCTGGTACGGTTGAATTCATTGTTGATGCCAAGCGTAATTTCTACTTTCTGGAGATGAATACACGGCTTCAGGTGGAACATCCGGTCACAGAACTGGTAACCGGACAGGATCTGGTTGAGCTGATGATCCGGGTCGCCAACGGTGAAGAGCTGCCGCTCAAGCAAGCGGATGTGAAACTGACCGGCTGGGCGATGGAGTCGAGGGTTTACGCAGAAGATCCCTTCCGCAACTTCCTCCCCTCTATTGGGCGTCTGGTGAAATATGAGCCACCAGAAGGTGAAAACGTTCGCGTCGATACCGGTGTCTATGAAGGTGGTGAAGTCTCCATGTTCTATGACCCGATGATCGCCAAACTGATCACCTATGGCGCGACACGAAATGAAGCCATTGTGCGCATGCAGGATGCACTCGACGCTTACTGCATCCAGGGCGTACGGCACAATATCAGCTTCCTCAATGCGCTGATGGTACACCCGCGCTTTATTGAGGGCCGGCTGACGACCAACTTCATTGCGGAAGAGTATCCGGATGGTTTTGATGCCTCCTGTGTACCCCAGGATGATCCGGCCAAATCGATTGTCATTGCAGCCATGATTCATCGCCAGTACATGGATCGGGCGGCGCGCATGAGTGGCCAGCTACAAGGGCATGAGCGTCGGGTTAATGACGAATGGGTCGTGGTTATCGGTGGCGAACAGCATGCCGTTACGGTAGTGGCGGCTGATGGCGGTTACCAGGTGACCTATGCGGATAACAGTTATCAGGTTGCAACCGAGTGGGCGTTTGGTCAGCCCCTGCTGCACAGTACCATCAATGGAAAGAGTGCCACCTTCCAGGTGGAACGCAGTGGTCTTTGGCTGAGGTTGTTCCATCGCGGTAATCAGATTGATGCCCTGGTGCTGACACCTCGTGCCGCTGAACTGCACGCCTTGATGCCGGAGAAAGAGGCGCCGGATCTCTCCAAGTTCCTGCTCTCACCCATGCCGGGCCTGTTGGTTAAGGTCTCGGTGGTAGAGGGTCAGGAAGTGAAGGCGGGTGAAGAGCTGGCGGTGGTTGAGGCGATGAAGATGGAGAACGTGCTACGCGCCAGTCAGGATGGTGTCGTAGCCAGCGTCAAGGCCGAGGCCGGCGACAGTTTGAAGGTTGATCAGGTCATCATCGAGTTTGAGTAATCCCGAATGATGTTTGATGTTGAAACCCTTGCCCGCGATATTCTTGCGGGCAAGCGGCGCGCCCTTTCGCGTGCGATCACTCTGGTGGAATCAACCCGAGCGGATCATCGTGAGCAGGCGATCGCTCTGTTGGAGCGTTTGACACCCCATGCGGGCAATTCCATTCGTATTGGCATTACCGGTGTGCCCGGTGCGGGCAAGTCCACCTTTATTGAAGCGGCCGGACTGCACATCCTGGAGCGGGGCCACAAGCTGGCCGTACTGGCGGTCGATCCCTCATCGGCATTGAGCGGTGGGTCCATCTTGGGTGACAAGACCCGCATGGAGGAGCTGTCGCGGCGGCGTGAGGCCTTTATTCGGCCATCCCCGGCAGGCAAGACGTTGGGTGGTGTTACGCGTCGTACCCGGGAGACCATGCTGCTGTGTGAGGTGGCCGGGTTTGATGTGGTGATCGTTGAGACGGTGGGGGTTGGTCAGTCCGAGACGGCTGTAGCAGATATGACCGATATGTTCCTGCTGTTGCTGTTACCCGGAGGAGGTGATGATCTGCAGGGAATCAAACGGGGCATCATGGAGCTGGCCGATCTGGTGCTGGTGAACAAGGCAGATGGCGATATGTCTGCCACTGCCAATCACTCTGCCAGTGACTATATCCATGCCCTCAGACTGCTCCATCCGCGTACTCGCAACTGGCAAGTGCCAGTGAAAACATGCTCTGCCCTGGAGCATCGCGGTATAGCCGAGGCGTGGGATGTGGTCTGCCGTTATCGGGAAACCCTCACTGCCAGCGGTGAACTGGTACAGCGACGGGCCCAGCAGGCCAAGAGCTGGATGTGGACCGAAACCGCTGAGAGTCTGCTCGCTGCATTGCGCTCGGATCAGCAGGTGGCGCGTCTTATTCCACAACTTGAGCAAGCCGTGACAGCAGGGATTAAACCACCCACGTTGGCAGCTGCAGAGCTGTTGGACGCCTTCCTGCAGAATAGTCGACGTCCATTGGACTGAAATTTTTTTAGCGATCATCCTCTGCGGATCATTTTTTACGGCAGCTGGCTGGATCAAGATGAGGAATAGAAAATGATAGGAAAACTAAACCACGTGGCGATCGTGGTGCCAGATCTGGATGCAGGTACGGCCATCTATCGCGACACCTTGGGCGCCCAGGTTTCTGCACCGCTAGAGTTGCCAGAGCATGGTGTAGTGACGGTGTTTGTGGAACTGCCGAACACGAAAATCGAGCTGCTATATCCCCTGGGTGAAAACTCACCTATCGCCAAATACCTGGAAAAGAATCCAGGGGGCGGCGTGCATCATGTCTGTTATGAGGTGGACGATATCGAGGCTGCTGCAGCAAAAATGAAGGCTGCAGGCGCACGGGTGTTGGGTGATATCAAGATTGGTGCCCATAACAAACCTGTGCTGTTCCTCCACCCGAAGGATTTTTGTGGCACGCTGGTGGAGCTGGAGCAGGCTTGAGCCTGCACCGGTTGTCATCTGATTTAATGTAGTTGATACTCTTGCGTATACCCTTTAACCGAGTATGCAATAGATTATGACTAAGGCCTCTATTGATCAGCTTTTTGATTACAATGCCGACTGGGCTGCCCGCATCAAAGCGGAGGACCCTAATTTTTTTGATAAGCTCTCTAAACAGCAATCTCCTGAGTATCTATGGATTGGTTGTTCTGATAGTCGGGTGCCTGCCAATCAGATCACCGGTCTGTTACCGGGCGAAATTTTCGTCCATCGAAATGTCGCCAATATGGTTGTGCACACCGATCTCAATTGCCTTTCGGTCGTGCAATACGCCGTCGATGTACTCAAAGTTAAGCATATTATCGTTTGTGGTCATTATGGCTGCGGTGGCGTAGCTGCTGCTCTACAGAATAGACCTCTTGGTTTGATCGATAACTGGATCCGTAATATCAAGGATGTCTATTACAGTTATGAAGAACGCTTCGCCAATTGTGTCGACCAGGAGGAGCGGGTCGATATTCTCTGTGAACTGAATGTTGCCCAGCAAGTAGCTAACCTGACTCATACCACCATTGTTCAGGATGCCTGGAGTCGCGGCCAGCCATTGTCGGTTCATGGCTGGATCTACAGTATTCGTGACGGCATCTTGCGTAACCTCGGAGTCAGTTATGAGGCGGCAGGGCAAGTGCCGGATGTCTATCGCCACCTCCCCAAGAGAACGAAATGAAACAGCGTCTGGCACTGCTTGAAGAGACCCTGCACAGAGAGGTGCCGCTCACTCGCACCATGGGAGTCAGGGTTGAAGAGCACGACGGGCGCGAGTTGGTTTTTCTGGCTGACTTCGAACCCAATATCAACATCCACGGCACCGCCTTTGGCGGCAGCCTCTACAGTATCTGTGCGGTGGTCTGCTGGGGCATGCTGCATCTGAAATATGAGGATGCCGGCCTGCAGGCACACAGTGTCCTGGGTGATGCAAAAATCAGCTACCGCCTACCGGTTCGGGGTGAGATCATGGCTCGCTGCCGCCTTCCCGAAGATGGCAGTTTTGAAACTTTTATCGACAATCTCAGATCAGGCAGGCGCAGTCGAATTGAATTGATTGCTGAGATCCTAGTTGATAAGGGTGTGGCGGTTCGGTTTGTCGGCAGTTATTCGGCGTCTACTTGAGTTTTATCTAACTCTCCCTCTCCTCCTTAGAATGTAAGCGTATTTTCACAGTTATACGCCCTTCCTTTGTTTCCTCTGTTTCAGTCTATAGTTTCTAACATCACCGAACTGCAATAGCTTGTCTGAGAGCTATGCTTAACTGATGGTGTTCAGGAATAAACGGCACTGCCGATAGATCTACAAGGAGATCCGCTCCTGATTGTTGACTCAATCAGGGCGTTCTGAGGGATTGACCTAATGAGTGATGAAAAATATACCGACTGGGAGAGAGCCGCTAGAGAGAGCGGATTGCACCTGGTATTGGTCCTGTTGTTACAGGTTCAACTGGCCAATCGTTCACTGCGCGACTGTCTGAAAGATGCCCTGGTTATCACCCTGACCGCGCCATTCTCTGCCCTGCTCCCCTCCGGAGCCATCTTTCTGGCTAATCGGGACACCCATGAACTGGAGTTGTTAGTTGAGAGAAACCTGGCGGATCCCCTCAAGACTCTCTGCAAGAAAGTACCATACGGTACCTGTCTCTGTGGGCGGGCGGCTGAGCAGGGCGAGATCATCCATGTGGATCACGTTAATCATCAGCATGAGATCGTGTTTGACGGTATCAAGCCGCACGGTCACTACAATGTGCCGATAAAGTCCGGAAGCAAAGTCCTGGGTGTGATGGTGCTCTATTTGCCAGAAGGGCATGCAAGGGATGAAGAGGAGGTTCGTTTCCTTGAAACAGCCGCCTTGGTGTTGGCGGGGATTATTGAGCGCAAACGCTTTGAAGAGCAGCAGGAGAGTCACTACCAGAGTTTGATAGAGAATCTCCCACAACGCCTTTTCTATAAAGACGCTGAATCCCGCTATGTCTCCTGCAACCGTCTCTATGCGAAGGATCTGGGTATCCAGCCCGGTGATATCTCCGGTCGCTTTGACACAGATTTCTATCCATTGGAGCAGGCAGAGCAGTTTGTTCGGGAAGATCAGCATGTGATGCAGACGGGCCAGATCCTGGAACAGGATACGGTGCGTAACTTTCAGGGAATTGAGTCGTCCTATCACCGCCTGAAGGCGCCACTACGGGATACAGCTGGTGCGGTTATAGGTGTATTTGGCATGTACTGGGATAACTCTCAGGAGAAACGTTCTCAGGCGGCCCTAAAAGAGAGTGAAGAGAAGTTTGCTGCCATGGCGAACTCGGCCCAGGATGCGATCGTCATGGTGAATCAGAATGAGGAGGTGGTCTTCTGGAACATGGCCTCTGAGAGCATGTTTGGATTTCATGTTGAGGATATTGTCGGGCAGCGTCTGGATGACTGGATAGAGCCCGGTACCAGTCGCGACGAATTTGCTCGTCTGGTAGCGAATTTGACGACACCGGGGCGAGACCGTTCAACAGGTAAGACAATGGAGTTAACAGCCCTTAGAAAGGGGCGTGAACCTTTCCCGATTGAACTTTCGATCTCTGCGCTGCAACTCAAGGGACAGTGGCACGTGATCGGGATTATGCGCGATATATCAGAGCGTAAGCGGGTTGAGCAGGAGAAGCAGTTGATGGAGGTACAGTTACGCCAGGCCCAGAAGCTCGAGTCAATTGGGCAACTGGCTGCTGGCATCTCTCACGAGATCAATACCCCCACCCAGTTTGTTGGCGATAACACGCAATTTTTTAAAGAGGCGGTGGGTAATCTGGAGTCGTTGATTGAAACCTATCAGGCGCTCATACAGGGTGTCGAGTCGGGTGCAGAGCTGGCACTGATGATCCAGGCGGTCAAGGATAAAGAGGAGGAGATCGATCTGGAGTTTCTCCGTGAAGAGCTGCCCCGGGCAGTGGATCAGTCAATTGAAGGCGTGGAACGTATTGCCAAGATTGTCAGAGCTATGAAAGAGTTCTCCCATCCGGGAGTTGTGGATATGGTGGAGACGGATATCAACCGGGCGCTCAAGACTACCCTGGAGGTTTCAAGAAATGAGTGGAAGTATGTCGCCGAGATCACGCTCGATCTTGCTGATGATTTGCCTAAAGTGCTCTGTGTGCCAGATCAGATAAACCAGGTTTTCCTCAATCTCATTGTGAATGCCGCGCATGCCATAAGTGATACATTGCAGGAGGGTGGTGCGCGAATGGGGATGATTACCGTCTCGACACAAAAGAGAGATGACTCGGTTGAAATACGGATCAGTGATACAGGAACCGGTGTTCCAGATGACATCAAGGGGCGGATTTTTGATCCCTTCTTCACCACCAAGGTCGTGGGTAAAGGGACCGGGCAGGGCCTCTGCATTGCTTTTACCACGGTGGCGGAACGACACGGCGGTAATCTGCGAGTAGAGGATAATCCTGAAGGTGGAGCTGTCTTCATTGTCAATCTGCCACTGAATAGGCAAGCAGTAGAAGGTGTTGCTGATTCCGAAACACTCACGGCTGAACAGGGTAGCTAAACCGAATGTTGCACCCAGTTGCCTTACACGAAGAGCGGAACTGGTTTCAGCTGGATGCAGAACTGCATGCGCTCCCAGAGGAGCAGCAGCGGCAGGTAAGGGGGCGGATTGCCCGGGATATGGGGCAGCGGTCCGGGGTAGCGCCACTGGGGTATCCAGCAGTGGCTATACTGTTGTTTTTTATCAGTGCAGATGTTCGTGAGCAGATGGACTGGCTCTGGCTTCCCTCGCTGGGGTTGATGCTCTCAGGAGTTGTTGAGTTTGTCATGGGTCGGCGACTGGCAGTGGCCGAAGATGGGGCAATCCACAGAACAAAGCAACTTTACCAGTTGTTTAGTCTTATCAGTGCACTCAGTTGGGGGATGTATACCGGGTTGGTCATAGTGATCCATGAAGGGAATCCATTGTCGATGCTGATGTTCCTCTGTACGGTGGCAGCGACCAGTATCTCGGTTGGATCACAGACACAGGAGAAGAGTCATTGGCTTTACTTTCTTGCGCTTATGTGGACTCCAATTGCCGCGAGTACAGCGATCGTAGCAGGTATTCATAAAGAGTCCGAGGTGCTGCTGTTTGCTATTTTGGCAGTTGCTTTCCCTGTGTTGGTAGGGACCCAGGGATTACGTCTGGTTGCGGAGTATCTGGAGGCTCAGCTCGACCGATCGGCACTGGAAAACAGGACGCTGGATCTTGAAGAGGCGCTAATAAAGCAGCAATTGGCAGAGAAGGCCCGCAGTGCGATGGAAGTGCAATTGCGTCATGCTCAGAAGCTAGAGTCGATTGGCCAGTTGGCAGCGGGAATTGCCCATGAGATCAATACACCCATTCAGTTTGTTGGCGATAACACCCGTTTTCTGAAGGAGGCCTTTGCAGATATTGAAAATCTGCATAAGGCGGAACATGAGCTGATGGCGGGTGCGTCAGAGGGTCAGCTCAGTGTTGAACGGCTGCGCGAGCTTGAAGCGGAGCATGATCTGGACTATTTAAGGGAGGAGATACCCAAGTCCCTGGCTCAATCACAGGATGGGCTTAGCCGCATCGCCAATATTGTCTCTGCCATGAAGGAGTTCTCCCACCCGGGTGGCCGTGACAAGGAACTGGTCGATATCAATCGATCAATCAACACCACGATAGAAGTCTCACGCAATGAGTGGAAATATGTGGCAGAGCTTGATTGCCTGCTGGATGAGTCGTTGCCGATGGTGCCTGGTTACTCCCAGGAGCTTAATCAGGTTTTTCTGAATATGATTGTCAATGCGGCCCATGCTATAAAAGAAAAAAGTGAGTCGGGGGATGGTGGCAAGGGCTTGATCTGTATCAGCACACAGCGTATGTCTGATGGCGTTGAGATTGTCATTAAGGATAATGGAGCGGGTATCCCGGAGGCCTTAATTGCCAAGGTATTTGATCCTTTTTTCACTACTAAGGCAGTGGGTAAGGGGAGTGGTCAGGGATTAGCCATTGCCTACTCTGTCATTGTCGACAAACACGCTGGAATGATCAGCGTGAATAGCCAGCTGGGGGAAGGGACGACATTTACCCTGCAGCTGCCCGTGATAGATAAAAACAAGGAAGCGTGAGATGAAAAATAGGATCCTCTTTGTTGACGATGAACAGCATCTTCTGGATGGACTGAAACGATCTCTGAGAGGTCAGCGCAACGTCTGGGATATGTTCTTTGTCCCTTCTGGCGAAGAGGCCCTTAGAATGGTAGAAGCGGAGCCTTTTGATGTCGTCGTTTCGGATATGCGCATGCCCGGCATGAGCGGTGCAGAGTTGCTTGAGCGGTTATCCACCGTGCATCCTCAGATGGTTCGTATGATTTTATCTGGGCACTCAGATGAGGCGATGATTCTGCGGGCGATACCCTATGCCCATCAGTTTCTATCCAAGCCCTGCGATGCGGATGTCATCAAGCGGGTAATCAGCCGTTCATTACGGCTCAAATCATTGGTGTGTGATGTACGCTTGCAGACGCTGGTCTCACAGATTAAGGCCCTGCCTTCCCTGCCGAGTCTCTATGTTGAGTTGACAGAATTGCTGAAGTCAGACCAGGCGACGGTTCAGAAGATCGGCGAGGTGATCAGCAAGGATCCAGCGATGGTCTCCAAGATTCTGCAGATGGTGAATTCGGCCTTCTTTGGTGTGGGGCGGCATATCTCCAATCCGGTTCAGGCCGCCACTATGTTGGGCACGGAAACCCTGCGCAGTCTGGTGCTCTCTGCCGGCATCTTTCTCCAGTTTGATGCTGATCAGTTAAAGATTGGCAATTTCACCCTGGAGGCACTGCACAAGCACAGTCTGCATGTCTCACTACTGGCGAAGGCCATAGCGGAGTCGATGGGGGCGGATAAGCAGACGCTGGAAGACTGCTTGTTGGCCGGTCTGCTGCATGATATCGGCAAGCTGATTCTGGTGCAGGGAATGCCAGAAGAGTACAAACAGTTTTTTCATGAAATGCATGACTGCAAGGCAGAGATCGTGGCTACTGAACGGAAGGTGTTCAATGCTGATCATGGGCGGGTTGGTGCTTATCTGCTGGGACTTTGGGCGCTACCGGAGAGCTTGGTAGAGGCTGTTGCCTATCATCATGATCCACAATCTGCAGAGCACATCGGTTTTTCACCGCTGCTGGCTGTGCATGTGGCTGATGTTTTTACTTCGAGTGATTCTGTCGATGCGGCTGTGCAACCTGCCGGTCTTGATCTGGCTTATCTGGAGGCATCTGGCCTTAGTAATCGACTGGATGAGTGGAAGCAACTGCATGTGGATCTAATAGAGAGGGGGGAGTAATGGTCGCTCGGGTACTCTTTGTCGATGATGAGGCAAATATCCTCAGTGGCATCAAGCGTCAGCTTAGAAAGCATTATGCCGTTGAAACAGCCTTGGGTGGACCTCAGGGGCTGGAGCTGATCAAGAAGAGTGAGGAGTTTGCAGTAATCGTTTCTGACATGCGTATGCCGGAGATGGATGGAGTGGAGTTTCTTCGGGAGGCCAAGGTTCTTTCTCCCGATAGTGTGCGGCTGATGCTGACCGGTAATGCTGATCAGCAGACCGCCATTGCTGCAGTAAACAAAGGTTCAGTGTTCCGTTTCATGACCAAGCCTTGTCCGGTAGAGCTGCTGATAGAGACGGTTAATGCTGCGCTAGAGCAATATCGGCTGATCAAGTCCGAGCAGGAGTTGCTGGAAGGTACGGTTAATGGCTCGATCAAGTTGTTGACGGATATCCTCTCCATGGTAGCCCCCGAGGTATTTGGCCAACTGACACCTTTACGTGAAACAGCGCGGGAGATTGCACGGGCAATGCGACTGATGTCCACCTGGGATATCGAAATGGCCGCCATGCTTTCGAAGATCGCCTTTGTCACTCTGCCTCCGCAGACGCTTGCCAGAGTCCGTTCTCACAAAGATCTGGAGCCGGCTGAGCTGATGGTGATTGAACGTCTGCCGGAAACCAGCAGCAAGTTGCTGGCGAACATCCCCCGGCTGGAACAGGTTGCGCGCATTGTGCATTATCAGGGTAAGAATTTTGATGGCAGTGGATTTCCAAAGGATGAGATTGCTGGCAGTGATATCCCATTGGAGAGCCGTATATTAAAGGTATTGCATGATCTTACCGTGTATCAGGAGCGTGGTATCTCTACCAGTGCAGCCATAAGGCAGATGGGGAGCCGCCCTGGTCGCTACGATCCCGAGGTCTTGAAGACGGTGGGGTGGTTCCTGATGGCAATGGAGGAAGAGCGGCCACTGTTGCCACCGATACATGTCATGGTGGGGGAGTTGATGCCGGGTATGGTCCTTGTTAACCCGATAGAGACTTACGAAGGGTATACCTTGATCACTGCGGGCCAAAAACTGACAGAAACAGTGATTCAACGGTTACTCAACTATCATCATCTGCACAGATTAAAAGAACCGATTAAAATCTCCAATCCTGCAACCTGATAGTTAGTTTTCCTGCTCCACAAGAATGGTGTCCTTCTCGAATAGAGGGCGAGGCCTGCTTATTAAAAAGCCTTGGGCGTAGTTGGCGCCAATCTCTTGTAGCTGGGTGTAGATATCGGCATTCTCAACAAACTCAGCAATTGTCTGTTTACCCATTATCTGCCCCATGTCGTTGATCGATTTAACCATGGTCCAGTCGATGATATTGCGATCAATCTGCTTCACGAACATGCCGTCTATCTTGAGAAAGTCTACGGGCAGTGTACGCAGATAGGCAAAGGAGGAGAGACCGGTACCAAAGTCATCCAAAGAGAACCGGATACCGATAGCTTTAAGTTGCTGCATAAAAAAGATCGCCGCGTCCAGATGTGCAATGGCGGCTGTTTCAGTCACCTCAAAACAGATTTTGCTCGGAGGTACATTGGACTCAGCCAGTGTCTGCTGAATAAACCCCAGCATCTCCTCATCACCAATGGAGAGTCCCGATAGATTTATAGAACAGAGTGATAGCGTTTCCAGCTGATCTGGACGATCACTCAACCAGCCGATGGTGTTGCGAATCACCCAGCGATCAATCTGGGGTGAGAGATGATAATTCTCAGCTGCCGGCAGGAACTCCCCCGGTGCAATAATCTGTTCATCATCACCGACCATGCGAATAAGCACTTCGTAGTGATCGCCTTCCGGCTCCATCGGATTAAGCGGTTCAATCGTCTGGTAGTAGAGGCGAAAACGGTTTTCAGTGAGCGCGCGATTGATCCGGTTAATCCATTGTATCTCATTCAGTCTATGGGTCAGGGTGGCGTCTTGCGCGCTGCCGACATGAATACGATTTCGGCCATTATCCTTGGCGACATTGCAGGCGGTCTCAGCCGCACTGAACAGGGCGGCGTTGCTCTCACTCTCGCTGTCGATCTGGATGAGCCCTATGCTGACACTTAATTCATAGCTGACATCCTCCCAACGGAAGGCATGCTGCTTCATTTCATCATGCAGTTTTTGAATAATCTTCTGGCCATCTTCCAGCGGGCAGTCACCCAGAATCAGGCCAAATTGATCACTGCCCAATCGCGCGGTGATATCACCACTGCGGCGGTGATGTGAGAGTAATCCACCCAACTGTCTGAGCAACTCATCCCCAGCGGTGTAGCCGCAGGCATCGTTAATGCGGTGGAAATGGTCGATATCCAGAAAACAGAAGGTGTGCTTACGGTTTTCGTTCCTGGCTGTTTCCAGGGCGGAGGTCAGGCGTCTGTTGAATGCCAGCCGATTAGCCAGGCCGGTGAGGATGTCGTGGCGCGACTGATGTGACAGCCGAGCACTCAGGTGCTCCACTGCAATCGCATCGTGCTGTGATGCCGTCTCTTTCTGGCGCTCTTCGCGATACTGCTCCAGTGCCTCCTCTATGGCAATTTTCAGATCAGTTGCCGAACAGGGTTTGGTCAGGAATTTGAATACACGTCCCTGGTTCACTGCATCCATGGCGGTCTGCTGATCGGAATTACCCGTCAGCATCATGCGAATGGTTTCCGGGTGTGACTGCGCCAGACGATTGAGCAGCTCGACGCCGTCCATGTGGGGCATGCGCATATCCGATATTACTACAGCATATGGCGCATCATCCTCGCCGATTTGACTGAACATCTCCAGGGCGTCTGCGCCGCTGGTTGCAGTGTCCAGATTGTACTCTTTCCCCAGACCGCGCTTATATCCTGAGAGTATGAAGGGTTCGTCATCTACCAGGAGGATGCGTTCAGACACGGATAATCTACTCCCTAATTATGTACGGCTGTATGGATCTGCCTCTATGTACTAACGGCAGCTCAGCTCAAAGATTAAATAGATTTTCTAGGGTTATTTGTCATCATTTATAACTACCCTAACAATCTCCTGATCATCGGGGGTTAATTATAGGCAGGAATTGAGATTCTATCTTGAAGGGGATGGCTGATCGGCAGGGTTTTGCCGATTATCGGCTGACGGGGGGTTCCTCATCCCCGACTGGCTCAACCAGCCGGGGTATGTTGACAGCAGTTTTTCCTTAGGCCTGCGTAGCCGCTGTTCGGATGGTGTCGAGGTTAATGGCGGGCAGGTAATCCGGTCTTGGCTTGGACCTTCGGGTGAATTTTTTAATGATCCCTTCCAGATTGGGGCGCTTCTCTGCCGGACCTTCTCCTGTGCCAATCCCGCCACCAAACTCGACAAACAGATTGATGCCATCATCGAGCGCGGTCTGCAGGCAGCCTACCCAGTTGACGGGATGGAACAGCTGGAAGAAGAGGCGGGATTTGATGCTCTCCGCATCATCCTCATGAAAACCGCCGGTATAATTGGAGAGAACCTTGAGTTGGGCCGGGGAGAAGGTTGCTTCAGCGAGGGCTTCACGGAAACGCCTTGCCGCCTCAACCATGTAATAGGTATGGAAGGCGCCCTCGGTTTTTAGTCTCACGGCCTTTTTGTTCGGCAGTAATTCAGCCATTTCGGCTGCTAGTGCATCCAGGTCAGCACTGGCACCGCCTACCACCGTTTGATCTGGCAGATTCAGGCCGGCGATACCGCAGAAGTGCTTGTCTGCCAATGGTCGGGCAGTCTCAAGGTCGACCGTCAGTGCGGCCATCTCCCCTTCGCCATAGGTGCCCATCAGTTCGCCTCTTTTCGCCACTAGTCGCAGTGCATCTTCAAAGCTTAAGGCCTCGGCGGCCACCAGGGCGCTGTATTCACCCAGGCTGTGGCCAGCGGCTGCGGCTGGTACCAATGGCTTCTCGGCCAGTTCACGATAGACTGTGAGACAGGCGATATGATGTGTCAGCAGTACCGGTTGGGTAAAGCGGGTAAGGTTGATCTGCTCATCAGGGTTTTCAGCAGAGAGTTTGGCCATGTCATAGCCGAGCACATCACTTGCCTGCTCATAGATCTGCCGAGCAGAGGCGAATTCGGCGCAGAGGTCGCTGCCGATACCGGTGTACTGTGAGCCCTGGCCGGGAAATACAAAAATGACGCGCTGTTCGATATCTGACATGGTGCTTCTCTTCTGTGTAAATGCGAGCTGGAAGGATAGACATTTATATAATTCAGGACAAGCTTTGGCCTTGCTCCTGGCCCTTGTTACGGTAGGATAGGGTACTGTCTTAATCGATATTTGGCGCTTATCCGCATATCCGGATGCCGTTCAGGAAAACCGCATAATGAGTGAGTCTTATACCCCGCTTCGTTCCGTACTCTATGCGCCGGGTGTTAACCGGCGGGCACTGGAGAAGGCCAGAACATTGCCTATTGATTGTCTGATTCTGGATCTGGAAGATGCCGTTTCACCGGATGAAAAGAGAGCCGCAAGAGAGACAGTGGTCGAGGTGCTAAGCGCTGGTGGTTATGGCTATCGCAAGCGGGTGCTGCGAATCAATGGCCTGGAGACTGAGTGGGGGGCTGAGGACATAGTGGCAGTGGCCAAGGCGGCTGTTGATGCTGTTTTGATCCCCAAAGTAGAGTCCCCGGAGACCGTGCTAGAGGCGATAGCGGCACTGGATGCGGCGGGTGCAGCGCCTGATCTGCCGATCTGGATTATGGCTGAAACGCCCACTGGCATCCTGAATATTAACGCTATCGCCGCTGCCCACCCACACCTTGAAGTTATTGTTATGGGTACATCAGACCTGGCCAAAGAGATGCGGGTTAGACACACCCGCGGACGAGAGGGGCTAATGACCGCTTTGGGTCTTTGCCTATTAGCGGCAAGGGCCCATGGACTGACTATTCTCGATGGCGTGTACCTCGATCTGCAGGATGGTGACGGCTTTCGGGCGGCCTGTGAGCAGGGGCGCAATATGGGGTTTGATGGCAAGACCTTGATTCATCCACAGCAGATCACACCAGCCAATCAGTTGTTTGGTATCTCTGCTGCGGAACTCAAACAAGCAGAGACAATCGTTAGCGCCTGGCAGAATGCCCTCCAGGCAGGTAAGGGCGTCTGTGTCGTTGAGGGGCGACTGATAGAGAATCTGCATGTGGACGAGGCGAGGCGGGTTATCGCCATGCAGGGCGCGATCAATGACCGAGCTTGATTCGCAGCGCTATCTGCACCGCCTGATCGCACGTCGGGACGAATTAAAGAGCGTTTCTGCAACGGCTGATGCCGCAGCCGAAACAGTTGAACTGGATCAAACCCGGGTAGGCCGGTTGTCGCGGATGGATGCAATGCAGCTGCAGGCCATGTCGCAGGAGAACCAGCGGCGCCGTAGCGAGGAGCTTGTTCGCATTAGCCAAGCGTTGAGCCGCATCAAGGCAGATGAGTACGGTTATTGTGTAGAGTGTGGCGAGGCAATTGCCGAGAATCGACTGGCTGTCGATCCGGCGCAACCGCTCTGTATCCAGTGTGCGAGTGCACACGAGAAGGAACAGGGCATATGATCACTGTTTCAATAGAATGAGGAGTCACCACTGATGAGTGCTACCGTTATGGTCCTGCCCAGCAAGGAGCCAGAAGATATCCGTCTGGTAACCATCCCGGAAGATATGGAGTCTCAGGAGGCATTCCGTCATGCGACCGGCGTCATTGCCGCCGCTGAAGAGTCAAACCCTGACTGTTCCTGGGAGGATGTTGAGGATGCCCTGGAGGCGCATGGCTTCCGTAGTGTTAGTTTTCTGTTGGGACCGGCACTTGATTGATGACTGATCAGGCGTTCTGCTGCAGACGATCCAGCTTCTGCTGGATCAGGCTGATATGCAGGCGCAGATCATATAGCTCTTCTGCATAAGAGAGCGGAATGTCGATGTGAGAGGCCTCATATTCGATCTTCGCAAGCTCAGTTTGGGCCTGTCCCAGGTCTGCCTCCGCCAGGAACAGTCGGCGATCAATCTCCAGTACCTGTTTGTACCAGCGATAGATACGTGAGCGCATACGCCAGCGATAAATGGGCGGCATGATTTTAATGAGAGGAATCATCAGGGCGAGAAACGGCAGTAGCATTACCTTTAGTCGATCGATTAGCGTGGCGGCCCAGAATGGTAAGTAGCGCTGTAGGAGTGGCGGTCCATATTTGTAGAAGCGCTCTGCCTCGCTGTTTAGCGGATAGATCAGATAATCCGGGGCGGGAAACTCGCCCTTATGCTCAAACCAGCCGCCTCTGTTGTGTACCTCCTGGGCAGCCTGCAGGAGCAGATCCATCAAGGCAGGGTGGAGATCCTCCCTGACCACCAGATTGGCACTGGCTGCCAGCAGGGTGGTCTTTTGTGCAGGCAGATTGCGGCGCATGCTGATTACACCCTCTGGCAGCGTCACTGAAGAGAGGAAGCGGTGTGTTCGGGTGTAGGCATCGGCGCGTTCAAAATTCATCAGTTGGATCTGGTCGGAGTCAAGCAGGGCGCGTACTACCGGTGACATGGGCGAGGCGACAAAAAATGCAGCCTCTATCTCGCCATTGAGCAGGGCATCTGCGGCTGCCCTGCCGCCCAGTTCCATGAGGGGTGTATTGCTGAGGTTGATATCATTCTCTGCCAGCAGCAGCAGGGCCAATGGCCGTGTGCCACTTCCCTCGGCACCTATGGCAATGCGCTTGGCAAGAAGATCGGTCAGATGGGTTACAGTGAGCGTTTTCCGATGGAAAACCCAGATAGGCTCAAAATAGAGGCTGCCCAGAGAGCGTAGGGTAAGCTCGGCATCAGATCCGGACGCCGTGCCGCCCTGCACCAGTGCAGCCTGTACATCACCGCTGATCAGGCGCTGAATATTTTCAATTGAGCCGGCCGTATTGACCACATCCAGCTGAATTTTCTCCTGCTGGAGGCGCTTTTGGTACCGTTGCGCAAACAGATAATAGGCCCCCTCCTTCTGTCCGGACGCTATGCGGATTTGATTGGGTGGTGCCGGTTGAACAAACTGATAGGTGAGGATAAATCCTATGAGCACCAAAACAATGGCCGGACCAAAGATGCTGATAGAGTGCTTATTGTTGTTGGGTTTGCGTTCTTTACTCAAGGCGGTATCCTGAGATCCTGTTTCTCCTTCCACTATAACCCAGATTGCTGATGTTGTAGCCTTCTGCGGGTATTGTTTGCACTATCTGGAGGTTCTTATGCCCCATACCAACAAGCACTTCGTTAATGGCAATCCGTTGCATCCTCCTTTTCCTGAGGGTTTGCAGCAGGCGATGTTTGCCATGGGCTGTTTCTGGGGAGCAGAGCGCCGCTTCTGGGAGACAGAGGGCGTTTACACAACAGCCGTAGGTTATGCCGCGGGTGATGCTGTTGACCCCTCTTATGAGCAAGTATGCAGTGGTCGTACCGGACACGCGGAGGTGGTAATGCTGATGTTTAATCCCGGCGTGGTCGCTTATGCGGAGTTGCTGAAAATCTTCTGGGAGAGCCATAATCCTACCCAGGGGATGCGGCAGGGTAATGATATTGGCAGTCAGTACCGTTCCGGTATCTATGTTTACAGTGAAACTCAACGGGATCAGGCAGAGCAGTCGAAAGAGGCCTATCAGAAGGCTCTCTCAGCACGTGGTTTTGGTGCCATCACCACTGAGATAGAGGCGGCATCAACCTTCTATTATGCTGAGGATTATCATCAACAATACTTGGCCAAAAATCCGGATGGCTACTGTGGTCTGGGTGGAACAGGTGTGGGTTGTCCAGATGGCCTTATTTGATGGAGCGGGTGAATTAGCTCTGTTCCCGTGCATCATCAAGTCTCTTCATAATGGGCAATGCCTGTAGCCCATTAGTCAGAGATTTGAGTAGTTCTGAATCAGGAGAAAACGCCCTTATTTTACTTGCAGTTCGATGGTGCCGTTGATCTGCACCTCAAGTCGTTGGGTACCTGCTTCCATTGCGGGTGCGGCCTCAGCTCTGAGGGCCATGCCCTGCATCGAATAAGGACGAGGCGACAGGCCATTCTCGTTAATGTGCATCTGAACCATTCGATAACCTTGCCTACCCATCTCCTTTGTAACCAGGTCGGCCCGTGCCTTAAAGGCGTGAATAGCCTGGGCCGTCAATCGATCTTGCACTTGTAAGCGAAGCTCCGGTGAGACACGGTACTGTGTGCTGCCGAGATAGATCGATTCCTGCAGGGTGCCTATGACCTGGCTGATCGCTGTAGCCTCTTTACTCTCCAGGCGTATTGACTGGCGCACCCGCCAGCCTGAAATGGTGTTATTGCGATAGATTGGATTGGTGGTGTATTCCAGGGTCTGAACCTTTATCTCCGGCTGCTGTTTTACGGTTTGTATGGCCAGGTTGATGTCCTTGTTTATCTGGGCTGCTAACTGGGCTGGGTTGTTCCCTTCCCGCTGCGCATAAAGCGTAGCGATCAGGGTGTCGTTCTCAACGGACTCACCGGCAGATACAGAGAGCGTAACCTGGTCATATGTGGGTGGTAGTAGATCCGCCGTGGCGGTGATGCTGAAGAGTAGTGGCAGTAGTAGTAACAGTCGGCTCATCCTATCGTCTCCTGGTTAACGTGCAGGGTATCAGGCTATTGGGTCTTATCTGATCCTTCAATTGGAATAGTATCACTGAAGAGCTGCTCCGCATCGATGGCATCGAAGTGATAGTGTTTATTGCAAAAATCACAGTCCACCTCAATGGCACCCTGTTCCTCAATAATGGAGAACAGCTCATCGCGGCCCAATGCCCGTAGTGAATTGCTGATACGATCCCTGGAGCAACTGCACCGAAAGGCAACAGGCATGGCGTCAAACAGTCTGATCTCCTCTTCATGAAACAGACGATGTAACAGGGTTTGTGCAGGCAGATTGAGCATCTCGTCCTGCGTGACGGTGTCTGCCAGCAGACAGATACGCTCCCAATCCAGTTCACGCTCCTGTTCCGAAGGCAGTTTCTGCAACAGCAATCCTGCAGCCCGGTTCTCATCAGCCATCAACCAGAGTCGCGATGCCAACTGCTCTGAATTGCTGAAGTAGTTCTCCAGGGCTTGGGCAAGGTTTTTACCTGCCAGTTCGACAATACCCTGGAAGCGTGCCGGACCCTGGTTAGTGATGGTTAGCGACATATTTCCAGCGCCATAAATGGCGGTCAGATCGCCCTCCGGCAGATCGCCTTCCCAGCGCGCCAGGCCCCTCAGGGTTAATTGATTGGTTGCCTGTGCCACCAGCGTATTCAATGGGCCATCGGTTTGGGATTGAAGAATAATCGAGCCATCGAATTTAATTGTGGCTGAGAGGAGTGCAATGGCCGCCATGGCCTGCCCCAGTTGGTCGCTGACGGCCCTGGGATAGGGATGACGTTCTAAAATGGCCTTCCAGCTGGCATCCAGCTGAACAAATTCACCACGCAAATCATGCGCCTCGAATAGAAACCGGTTGAGCTGATCCTGACTATGCATGGCTTTTATAGTACATGAAGTTGTGGCTGAATATTGCAGTGCGCAGGCACTTCAGAAGATGTCGAAACGTTCGAACAGAGTGCTGAACTGCCCCCGACCCTGGGTCATGCTGCGCAGCTCTGTGGTATAGCCCAGTAGGCTGGCCAAGGCGACTTCGCAATGAATGGTGGCGCTCTCTATTGTGCGCTCCGTATCCTGGATAAGGGCATGGCGGGATTGCAGGTCGCCCAGTACAGCACCCAGATTCTCTTCCGGTACCACCACCTCTGCCTTCATGATTGGTTGCAGGAGTGCAGGGGAAGCACTTTCCAGGGCCTTGCGTAGGGCGCGGGCGGTGGCTGAAGTGAGAGCCTCGACGGTGGAGAGGGGGCCAAATAACTCAACCTGCCGGATTGTCACGCTAAGATCCTGTAGTGGCGCCCCCTCTAGCGGGCCGCCACCCAAAGCAAATTTAACGCCTTGATCCAGTGCGGCCTGCTGCTGGGGTGTTAGTTGACTCCCCTCTGGTAGGAGCTGTGGTACCAAACTCGTGGTGATGCCTGTCCCGCGTGCCAGGGGGGCGACAGCCACTGTCACCTGTGCCTTGAGCTGTTCTTTACGGGAAAGCTCAACAGGTGGCTGGAACAGCAGTGTCGCTTCTGCGGCCTGGGTGATGGTTTCACGCAATGCAACGGCTGGTTTGCCGGTTCTCACCTCCAGATTGTATTCGCGTTCCAGTCGTTCGATGATGATCTGCAGATGTAACTCACCCATTCCCCGTAGTAGGTTCTGTCCGGTGTCGGGGTCAGAGCCGAACAGCAGGGTTGGATCTTCTTCCTGCAGCTTTTCCATCACCTCAAGAAATTTCTCTTCCTGGCTGGAAGAGGCCGGTTCCACTGCCAGGCTGAGCACCGGCTCACGGGTATCAATTCGCTCCAGCAATACGGGATGGTCAGGATGGCAGAGGGTGTCGCCGGTGGAGGCGTGGCGCAACCCGGCCAAAAGCACGATATCGCCGGCGCTAGCAAGATCGAGGCGGCTTTTTTTGGCGGCATCTACATCAAAGATTCGCGCGACATGTTCGGTGATCACCTTGCCGTCTGGTTTGCTGAATCGGACCGTATCTCCGGGTTTGAGTTGGCCACGATAGATACGGGCGAAGACGTGTCGCCTGCCCTCCCACATCTGTACTTTAAAGGCCAGCGCAACCAGTGGTTGATTGTTGACCATCGCTATCGGTGTTATTGATCCATCGGGCAAAAAGGCGCTGGATGCAGGCCGCTCCAGGGGTGATGGGAGTAGTTTAATTACACCATCAATCAGCGGCTGAACGCCGAGATTGCGCAGGGCTGAGCCGCCAAAGCAGGGGCAGACGTCGCCCTTGAGTGTGGCGGTACGCAGGGCTGACCAGATCTTCTCTGGTTCAGGTTCTTCGCCCGCGAGTACCTGGTCGGCAAAGGCCTCATCGCACTCAGCAATGCCAAGCAGCAGGCTCTCCCGGTAGTCGGCAAACTGCTCCCAGAGGGCGGGCTCGCAGGGTTCTCTGGTGACCTGCTCGCCATGCTCGCCGTCAAACTGGATCAGGCAGCGGTCAATTAAATGGATCACAGCATTTTTTTCGACCAGCGGAACAGTAACGGGCAGCGGTTTTGCCCCCAGTCGTTTGCCAATGGTGGTCATTACATGATCAAAGTCGGCCCCGGCACGGTCAATCTTGTTAATGAAAAAAAGCGCAGGCAGATTGAACTTGGAGCGTTGCCGCCAAACAGTCTCGGTCTGGGGTTCTACGCCCCTGACGCCATCCAGGACGATCACACAACCATCCAGTACCCGCATGCTGCGTTCTACCTCAATGGTGAAGTCGACGTGTCCCGGGGTATCGATAATCTGTATCAGGTGATCCTGCCACTGGGCCTTGGTAAGGGCTGAGGTAATGGTGATGCCATGGTTTTGTTCTTCCGCCATGTAATCCATATGGGCATCGCCATCATGCACCTCGCCAATTTTATAGAGCGCGCCGGTGTAGAAGAGTATCCGCTCTGTCAAGGTGGTTTTGCCGGCATCGATATGGGCGGCAATCCCAATATTCCTTACATGCTCAAGTGGATGACTGTTTTTCATATTCAACTGCTGTAAAAGTGGGCGACGTTGGCAAGACTAAACGACTCAGGCTTAATGTGGAATAGTCCCGGGTAAAATGAGCGCAGCTTTCTCAGAAATGGGTTTATTTATCCTCAGGTTCCCACGTGGCTCGCGCAATGCAGTATGATGTGGCTACCGCAGACTGAGCGGAGAAACGGACAAGTCGTCGCACGAGGCGACGTTGGAGTTTAGATATGTTGCGACGTGGATATGTGATTGCTCTGTTGATGGTGGTGTCAGTGCTGCTGCCCCTGGCACTCATGGCGGAAGAGACAGCGGGTGAAGAGGCCAAGGGTGAGACCTTCGGCGATTGGGGTAAGCGCTGTGAAACGCCCAAAGAGGGAGGGGATGAAATCTGCTTTATCTTTCAGCAATTGAAAGTAAAAGAGAACAATCAGACTATTTTATTTGTGACGATGGGTATTGCACCGAATGGCAAAGGGCCTGTCATGGTATTGACCGCACCACTCGGTGTGGCCCTGCAGGCGGGCATGCAGTTGCAGGTAGGTGAAGAGGGTGAGCCTATAAGGGCGGCGTATAATCTTTGCCTGACTAATGGCTGTCGGGCCAGTCTGCTGCTGGATGAGAAACTGCTTGAGGCGATGAAGGGCGGTGAAAAGCTGTTTGTCGCCTTTGCCAATGCGCAGGGTAAGGGGATCAAGTTGGCAGTATCCCTGAAAGGATTTACTGACGCCAGTAACTCGCTGCAGTAGTGACTTGAGCGGGATAGGTTCAAATAGACCTGTCCCGCCAAATCATTCTATTGGCGGAACAGCGCGGCCAGCGTTTCACCGGGATCGTCAGCACGCATGAATGCCTCTCCGACCAGAAAGGCATTGATCTGATGATCGCGCATTCTCCTTACGTCATCCGGTGTCAAAATGCCACTCTCGGTTACTACGATGGCGTCATCAGGTATCCGTGGCAGTAGTTCAAGCGTGGTATTCAGTGATACCTCGAAGGTACGCAGGTTACGGTTGTTGATGCCGATCAGACGGTTGTTCAGTGGCAGGGCCCTTTCGAGTTCCTCGCCATCATGCACCTCAATCAGTACGTCCATGCCGAGTTTATGGGCCAGCTCGTTCAGCTCATGCAGGGCTTCATCGGCCAGGCAGCTGACAATCAGCAGGATGCAATCTGCCCCGATCAGTCTCGCCTCATAGACCTGATAGGGATCGATAATAAAGTCTTTGCGAATAACCGGCAGCGTACAGGCGGCCCGTGCCTGTTTCAGATATTCATCACTGCCTTGGAAGAAGTCGATATCGGTGAGCACTGACAGACAGGCGGCACCGCCCTTCTCATAGCTTGCCGCGATCTCGGCGGGCCTGAAATCGGCACGGATGACCCCTTTACTGGGCGAGGCCTTCTTGATCTCGGCAATAACACCAGCCCTACCCTGGGCGATCTTATCGGCGATGGCCAGGGCAAATCCGCGTGTTGGATCTGTTGCTTGTCCCAGCTGCTCTTTCAAAGCAGCCAGAGGCAGGCGTTTTTTGCATGCTTCAATCTCTTCCAGCTTGCGCTGAATGATCTTCTTCAGAATGTCGGGTGTATTGCTCATTGGCCAGCGTCTCTGCTAAAACACTACGGGCTGCATAGTTTACACTTTCTCGGAGCGGATTTAATAAAATCTCCTTCTGCATACTGATAACAAATGGCATAACTCATGGGTCGTTACCGTCCTCCCCAACCGAAGCAGTCTCCCTATATCACGCGGGCTGGATATCAGCGTCTGGAAGCGGAGTCCAAGACGCTTTGGGTGCGCCGGCGTGAGGTGACCAAGGCGCTGGCCGCCGCTGCAGCGGAGGGTGACCGTTCTGAAAATGCAGAATACATTTATCGGAAGAAGGAGTTGCGTGAACTGGATCGGCGCATTCGCTATCTGCAAAAGAGGCTGCCAGACCTGAAGGTGGTGGAGACTATCCCGACCAATCCGCAGCAGGTTTTCTTTGGCGCGACGATTGAGCTGGAAGATGATGCAGGCAATGTGGTGACTTACCGCATTGTCGGTCCGGATGAATTCGATCCGGAGCGCGGTTGGATCAGCATGGATGCACCGCTGGCCCGTGCCCTGTTGAAGCGTTCGCTGGACGATGAGGTGGTTGTCCAGACGCCGGGAGGGGAGCGGCGTTATTGGGTGATGGCGGTGCGTTATGGCATTGAAGCCGATAGCTAAGCGCCCTGCCTTGCTTCAGGACGCTTGTCAGCGGGGCTATTTTTGCGTCTTACGCCACTCAGTAACACTCTTGCCACCCATGCCCCAGTTATCCGTGGGTACCTCTTCAATCACGACCACGGTGGTGGCTGGGTTTTTATTCAGTGTCTCCTGAAGTAGCTTGGTTACACCCTCTATGAGGGTAGCCTTCTGTTCTGCGGTGGCACCCTCGTTGGTGATCTTGATGTTGACATAGGGCATGGTCGGGTCCTTTGGCTTGCGATCTGTTAATTGATCAATTTAGGGCCTGTTAACAGGCCCTAGTAAAGTGTATCGGAATAATCTCTTCGGGTATCGTCTTCAACCGACTTGGGGGCAAGCCATCCTGGGCTGTGGCTCCCTTTGTTTTGTGCCCAGCACTAACAGCGTTCCAGCAGCACTGAACCCGGCGGCCAGCCAGAGGGCAATCACCGGGTTACCACTCTGGGCCATCAGCTGCCCGGCCAGCAAGGGGCCACTGATCTGACCCACCCCATAGGCGGTCACCAGCAAGCCCATGAGACGGGCCGGGTTTTCGTGTGCGAGTTGGCCCGCCTGACTCAGCACCATAGCCACGATGCCCATAAAGGTGAATCCAAAGCAGAGTCCACCCATGAGGGCCGCAGATGTGGCATCTATGAGTGGCAGGAGCAGCCCCAGTGTCTGGAGTGTGAAGGCGAAAAACAGGGCCTGAATGGCACTCCAATGATTAGCCAGGCGCACCCAGATGTAGCAGGAGGGTGCTGCGGCTAATCCCAGTAACAACCAGACCAATTGCCCTTCACCCGACATAACAGGATTGGCCTGAATAACGGCAATGATGAAGGTAGTGCCTACCGCAAAGCTCCCCCCCGCAAAGAAGTAACTGCTGGCCAGGAAGACGAAGGGCTGCCCGAGGTGCGGTCTTGCCGCGGCCGGTTTAGGCTGTTCAGTAGGCGACTGATTGGCTGCCCGCACCCAAAACCAGGCGGGCAGGAAGAAGAGTGAGCCAATCAGGGCGCTGACCCACCAGGTCTGTTGCCAGTCCAGGTTGCCGCTTCCACCCAGGGCCAGTGCCGTGATGACAATTCCAACGCCCACCCCGCCAAAGTGTACCCCGATCAGTTGCGCCTTTCCTTCTCTTGCCAGCTGCTCCAAGACCAGGCTGGTGCCAATTACCATACCTGCCGCGCTGCCCAGTCCCGACAAGTAGCGCAGTAAAGACCAGGCCAGGGTGTTGTCAAAAAGTGGTAACAGGGCATTGCAGGCTAGGGCCAGAATCAGTCCGATTCGGAAGAGCTGCTGCTTTAGTAGCGCTGTACTGATACGGCTGGCCAATAGTGCGCCGGAGAGGTAGCCAGCAAAGTTTGCTGCGGCCAGCAGTCCAGCGGTGTCATCGCCTAGCGCCAGGGCCTCCTGCATGCGTGGAAGTGCAGGGGTGTAGGTGAAACGGGCAATGCCCATGGTGAGGACCAGGGTGCTGATGCCTCCGGTCAACAACTGAAAGATCTTGATTGGGTTGTGCATGGTGCACTCCTGCTCTGGTGTGATGGGTTAAGAGCATGGCGTGGCTTGCACATCATTACAAACGATTTATAATGATCTGATCGTTCATTAATTATGATGCATTGGAGCGGCGATGGAAGTCAGTAGTTTGCGAATTTTTCTCAGTGTGGCTGATACAGGCGGGATATCGGCTGCGGCGGAGAAACTCCATTATGTGCAATCAAATGTCACCGCCCGGATTAAAAAACTGGAAGAGGAGCTTGGGGCGGCGTTGTTTGTGCGTCAGAGCCGAGGGATGTCTTTGACTGCAGCCGGTCGGGTATTAAGGGATTATGCCGAGCGCATCCTGCGTCTTGAGCTGCAGGCAACCGATGCGGTACGTGGGACGATTGAAAATGGGGGGGCCATTCGTCTCGGTTCGATGGAGACGACCATGGCGATTCGTTTACCGGCCATACTCAAGGAGTTGCATGCACAGATGCCATCTGCTGAGATCACCGTCAGTACCGGTCGCACAGAAGGGTTGATTCGAGACGTGCTGGAACATCGCCTGGATTGTGCCTATGTGGGTGGCCCGGTTGAGCACCCCGAGATTGAGAGTCGGGTAGCCTTTGAGGAGGAGTTGGTACTGGTGACCTCAAAAGAGGCCGTGCAGCAGAATGTGCTGCTGGTGTTTCGCACCGGTTGCGTCTATCGTGCGCGCGCCGAGCAGTGGCTCAGGGAGGAAGGGTTGCTCCCCTATTCATTGATGGAGTATGGCACCCTGGAGGGCATCCTGGGGTGTGTCGATGCGGGACTCGGCTGTACCTTGATGCCAAAAGCGGTCGTAGAGCGATCCGCCTTTCGGGTGGATGTGGATATTTCACCTATTCCTGCGCATATAGCGATGATCCAGACCTTGCTGATCAGACGTCGCGATACGCCCTTGAGTGGCGCGATGCGGAAACTGGATCAGTTGACGGAGCGGTCCACCCTGTGACTCAGCCACTTGCCAGATAGTATCAAATGAGACTATTCTGTGCGGCCTTTTTTATCAGAAAAACACCTGCCTTTCATGCGGTTGGATTGTGGCAGTCAATGCCACAATGTCGGTGATGCAGGTAGTGTAGGCGACCAATGATCAACAATGAATGGCTCAACCGCGATGATTATCGCTATTTCTACACCATCCCGACGCGCTGGAATGACAATGACCAGTTTGGGCATCTGAATAACGTCATCTACTACCGTCTGTATGAAGCGCTGATTGTGCAGTACCTGACTGAGGCCGGTCTGGACTGGATGAAAGATCCGGTGATTCCGTATGCCGCGGAGAGTCTCTGCCGCTTTCGCAGAGCGGTCAGTTTTCCTGATGTACTCGATCTCGGGCTGCGGGTGATGAAGGTGGGGCGAACCAGCGTGGTGTATGCGGTTGCGATGTTTCGCAAGGGTGAACAGGAGGCGGCGGCCACCGGTCACTGGGTACATGTCTATGTTGATCGTGAATCCCAGCAGCCGATGCCGGTGCCTGAGTTGATTCGTAGCGTGATGCTAAGGGACTGTTGAGTACGAGCCCCCGCTGACTGATCTTGCATCTGATTGCAGAGACTGACTGAGGTCAGTTGAAAAGTTGAATAGCGTTATCCAATCAGCAGGCGGGTAGCTGTTTCCAGATTCTGCTCAGCCTCTTTGATCCACTGTTCGATGGCTTTTCGGTCTGTGGTGTTGGAGCTCGCCTGGCTGGTTCTGCGCTGCATCTCCAGCAACATCTGTCTCAGTTGAAAGAGCGTCTCCTGCAGCAGTTCTTCGAGTTCCAGGAGAGACTCCGCGTCATCGCCAATCATTGCCATAGATGCTGGGACATTATTGATATCAAAACCCGCCCGCCGTAAGGCCTGGTTGAATTTCTGCATAGCTGAATCGATTAGACAGGGCTCGGCAGCCTTTTGTTCTGCTGTTCTATCCAGCGCAATTTTTTCAGCAGCTATAATCAGTTTGGCAATCATTTCGAACAGTGCAGACAGGTCTTTTGTGCGTACTTCAGCGGCCTTATGCTGACCACTGCTCTCAAGCAGATGGAGTGCATTCAAAAAGATTGCTACCGGCTGGGGGTCAAGTGCATCCAGATTGGTTTTGATGATGGTGTTGAGCTGCCGCAGGGTGTATTTGCGCAGTGCCCCGATAGCCATCTCGGTAAACGACAATAAACGCCCGGCACGACTGATACGGATAGCCTTTAATCCTTGGGGATATCCACTTCCATCCTGTCGCTCATGATGTTCCTGCACGGCCCTGAAGACGTGTGGCGTGTAAGCGGGAAACTGCGACAGTATGGTTGCGCCTACCAGTGGATGGCTGCGCACCTGTTGCCAGTGCTCCAGATCAAGGTTTTTCTCGAGTGGTAGATCGCCGACACCGAGATGCAGTTCACCGATGTCATGCAGCAGGCCGGCGGTTGCCAGAACCTGCAACTCTTTTTCAGGTAATCCCAGTTCCTCGCCAACAATGGTGATGGCCAGTGCGACGCGCAGACTATGCTCAAGTAGTTCAGGTCGGAGTTTTTGGGCAACCGTCAGCTTGTTTTGTATCGGTAGTTCAAGATGGATGCGCTTGCAGCTCTGCTCAATAAAGGTGTCACTGCGCATCATCCGAATCAGGGTGCCCATTTCAGAGGTACGCTCCATTAAGGAGCGGCCCAGAGCAATCAGGGCGTCGATATCAACTGCATCCTCAATATGGGTGGTAAAGTCAATGGGTTTGAGGAGTTTATGTTGCAGTAATCTGTCTATCACCTGACGGTTGATGCGGGCGCCTTTAGGCAGTAGCTTGGCACCCTCCACCGTGACGATGTTCTCTGTGCAGACCACTGACTGCATTTCACCCAGTTCGGCAATCTGTTGGAGGTAGCTTGATTCGTTGTAGTTCATTGCATAGAGCCAGTTTATTCGCCAGGTCTGTTGTCATCCTGCTCGTTACTCGCTATCCATGCAACAAACTCCTGTTGCGGCATTGGTCTGGCGATATGATATCCCTGCATGATGTCGCATCCCAACTCAGTCAACGTATCCAACATACGGGCGGTTTCCACGCCTTCTGCGACAATGTCCAGACGCATTTTTTTGGCCATCTGAATAATTGTGCTGACAATATGCTGATCAAGTTCGTCATTAAGAATATTAAGAATAAAAGAGCGGTCAATCTTGAGTTCGTTTGCTGGTAGCTGTTTGAAGTACGCGAGTGAGGAGTAGCCGGTTCCAAAATCATCAATCGATACTTTGATGCCATGAGCTTGTATCTTTCGAAGTATATTGGCACTGAAGGCGATATCTTTCATGAGTGAGCCTTCAGTGATCTCAAGTGTGAGTAGCTCGGGTGGTGTATTCCACAATCCTATAGCACTGGTGACCGATTTAAAGAAACTCTTATCGGTCAAATCGAGCGCTGAAATATTAATGGCAATGGACAGATTCTGGGTTGCGCGGCCCCACTGCTTCCGTTCTCTTAGCGCGGTATTGAGTACCCACCATGTGATCTTTGGCATAAGGCCATTTCGCTCAGCGATTGGAATAAACTGATCAGGTGGTATTCGCCCATGTGTGGGGTGATTCCAGCGGATTAGCGCTTCCGCACCGATAATCTGGCTGGTGGCAGCAGATATTTTTGGCTGGTAGTTTAGTGTGAATTGATTATTTGCTATCGCTTTCTCCAGGTCACCTTCAATATCCCAGTTGGTTACAGTGCCAGCCAAGTCTTCAGGGTCAAAAACCTGATAAGGTGATTGGGTAATTTTTGCGGCAATAAGGGCCAGGTCTGCGTATTTGCAGAGCTGTTCCGGGTCAGTGGTATGCAGCGGTGAAACGGAGAGACCGATGGAGAAAGGTAGATTGCGTTCTTTACCTTGGATGACGATGGGTTGGCTAAGCAGGCCGGCGACCTTGTTGGCTGCAAGTGTTGCGTGGCCACGGTTCAGGACATTAGCTATAAATATGGCAAATTCGTAGCGTCCCAATCGCATCAGGGTGTCCGTCGGACGTATGCCCTGTTCGATTTTTTCTATCAGACCTAAGATTATCTCCTCGGTGATACGTGTTCCAAAGATGGAAGCCATACGGCTCATGCCGTGGAGCCTGATCAGTATCAATGCACCTTTATTCCCTGAGTCTGCAAGCAGCGTTGCCAGATTGTTCAGGAGTTCGATAGGTGCTTGGATTTGATTAATCACTGAAGAATGATATCAGAAAAAGTACTGACTGCTGTCTAAGTCATATGCGCCGGGAGGGAGGCCTTTGGCGATTGTGAGGTTGGGGGATTCTTCGTCATCCAAACCTTCCCGCAAGTCTACTTCATAAAACTCTTCCAAAAACTGCTTCTTCTCATCGAGCAGTACCATCACGTGTGGCCTGAGGCGATAGTGTTCATTTTGATTGATTACTACACCCACAGAACCATCGCTGAGTTCGACAATACTGCCAACCGGATAGATGCCCACCACCTGTATGAACTGCTCAACCAGTTCCATCTGAAAGTCAACGCCGCGCCACTGATAGAGTGCCTCAATCGCCTGATAGGCCGGCATGGGTTCGCAATAAGGGCGATGAGATGTGATGGCGTCATAGGCGTCCACAATGCCCGCGATACGTCCAAACAGGGGTATCTGATCTTTACTGATGCCCAGTGGATAGCCGCTGCCATTGTGCCGCTCATGGTGTGTGCGGATCATGTCAATGACGGCGGTTTTAATCCCCTTGGTCTGCTTAACCATGTCGAGACCGAAGAGTACATGCTCTTTCACCGTTTCGAATTCCTCTGCGGTGAGACGCTTGGTGCTTCTTAGCAGTGCGGGGGGTAACTTGGTTTTTCCTATATCAAACAGGAAGCAGCCAGTCGCCAGCGAGTTGAGCTGATCTTCGGGCAAGCCTAAATGCCTGCCAAAGGCAACCGCCCAGACAGCACAGCTGACAGCGTGATGGTAGGAGTACTGATCCAGTTTCTTAAGATGCGCAAGCCAGATAAATGCATCAGGATTCCGCACAATACTCTTCACCATCGGCGTAATCGCCTTCTTTAGGACGGGAAGATTGAGTTGGTCGTCATTCTCGGCATCACTGAGGAGCGTCTTGAAGGCCATTTTAACCTGTTTGAAATGTTCATCAGCGGCCTTTAGCTCCTCCGTTCTGGAAGTGGTTTTCTCGTAAGGTATGCGTGCCTGTTGAGTTAACTGGTAAATCTGCGCCGCTTCGGATGGGTTCTCGGGATTATCGTTTTTCAGGAGCAGGTGTTGTGGAATCGAGTTGGCGCGACTCTTGAGAATGTCGACATAGACAAAATCGCAATACTCCTGAAGACGTGCTGTGTCTTTCCCTGATCGAATCATAAAACCTTGTATGGGGTAGGGTGTCTCGAGCCATGGACGATCGAGGCTGGAGACAAACATCCCAGGCAAAAGATCTTTTACTCTAATTGCGAGTACAATTAAGTCCATTGATTCCTTCAGGTGGATCTTGTTAATAGTGTCGAGCCATCAATCCCATTGTTCGGCAGATTGATGAATACCTTTAATCTGTCAGTGTACAGTATGCCAAGACACGATATCTTTGCTTTTTGGTGCTATTTCAGCCCTGCCTAATCCCACAGGTCGGTACTTAGATAGCGTTCACCGGTATCGGGCAGCATAGCCAGGAGTACCTTGCCGCGATAGGCTTCATCTTTCGCCATTTTGATCATCCCAGCTACTGCAGCGCCAGATGATATGCCAGCAAAGATCCCCTCCTGTTGGGCCAGAAAGCGGGTTGTGTCGTAGGCCTCTTCCGTGGTGATCTGCAGGATCAGGTTATAGATATGGGTGTCCAGTGTCTCTGGAATGAAGCCCGGGGCGGTGCCCATGATCTTGTGTTTACAGGCGATTCCCTGTGAAAGGATGGGTGAGTCGGCCGGCTCGGTTGCTATGATCTGGATGGCCGGGTTGTGCTGGCGCATATACTTGCCGATGCCGGAGATGGTGCCGCCAGTGCCAGTAGTGCAGACAATGGTATCCAGCTGACTGCCGAAGTCGGCCCAGATCTCGTCGGCGGTGCTTTTGTGTGCATCCGGGTTATCCGGGTTGAAATGCTGGCCGACAAAGAACCAGCCGTTTTCAGCGGCGAGCTTCTTGGCCTCTTCAATGGCACCCTTGGTCCCTTTTTCTGCAGGAGTAAGCACTAACTTTCCTCCGAATGCCCGGAGGATGGTCTTGCGCTCTTCACTCATGTCCTCTGCCATGACAAACACCGACGGATAGCCCTTTTGGGCCGCGATCATCGCCAGGCCGATGCCGGTATTTCCGGAAGTCGGTTCAATGATGGTATCCCCCGGCTTAAGACTGCCGCGCTGCTCGGCGCGTTCAATCATATTCAGTGCAGGCCGGTCCTTAACAGACCCCGCCGGGTTGAAACTCTCCAGTTTGACCCAGAGTTCGGCGGCAAGGATATCGCTCACCTTGTTGAGGCGGATGACAGGGGTGTTGCCAATGGTCTGCAGGATATTGTCGTATTTCATGAGAATGGCCAGCTGATAAACAGCCCGGGATGATAGCCTATTTGGTTGATTTCTGCTTTAGAGATCAATAAGCAGGTAGAAGAAGACAAAGCGACCTTGTTGAAAATCGATACGCAGGGTGGCTCCACGATAGAGTGCATAATCCACATAGCCCGGGATGGCACTGTTCACATGGCATTCACTGGCATGCTGGGGTGATTCAAAATCACGATCACGGTCATACCAGGAGAGCAGCATATGCTGGCCGATTCTACGCTCGGCCTCCTGGTTGGCCAGTTTCATCGCCTCCAGGTAGTCCTCCGGTGGGACTGCCGGTTCCAGACTCAATAGCGTGACATCGCTATAGTCGGGTGTAGTGGATATGTTGCAGTGGCTGCTGTTCATATGGATTCTCTGGGCCTGTTGCTACAGGACATATTATGGCTAAGCTGGTGATTTTAAAAGCCACAAGACTAACTTCAGGCAGACAACTTCAATGATTGGCTGCTATATTTTAGACAGCTTGTTGAAATGAGACATTCCGCACAAAGGATTTTTCAACATTGGCCGCTATAGCATCATGGGATACAAGGAAATGGCAGGAGAGAAACATGTCAACAGATAGCAGTGCACAAACCCATGCACTATTTAGTTCAGAACAGTTGGTACAGGATTCGCTAACGCTGATCTCGCTGCCTGCCGCCTATACGAGATTGCAGGAGGTGATGACTTCTGAAGATAGCAGCATGAAGGATGTGGCGGATGTCGTCTCATTGGATCCCGCATTAGCTGCCCGTCTGCTGCGTATCGCTAACAGCGCCTATTACGGCTTGCCCTCTCAGGTCGACACCATTAGCCGGGCAGTCAATATACTGGGTATCCAGCAGATCCATGATCTGGCCTTGGCTACCAGTGTGGCACAAGCCTTCGATGGTGTGCCGAATGAGCTGATGGATATGAGCACCTTCTGGTATCGCAGCGTGATGTGCGGTTTTCTGGCTCGCGAACTGGCCAAGGCGGCTGGGCTGCGTGCCATGGAGAGCCTGTTTGTACGGGGACTGCTGTTGGATATCGGCCATCTGGTACTCTATAGCCGCTTTCCGCAGGAGAGTCGTCAGGCACTGGCTGAGTCTGGTGATGACCTGCTCGCTCTGTTTGCCAAGGAGCGTCAGTTGATTGGCTGTGATGCCAATGAGGTGGGTCTGGAGCTGATGAAGTCCTGGAAACTGCCGCAGAGCTTTGTTGACTCCTTTGCCTATCTGCAGCGTCCTGAGAATTGTGATGACATTGGTAAAGAGGTGGCTATCCTGCATATTGCCGCCTGGATTACCCATGGTTTGAATACGGATCTGCTTCTCGAGCAGATGATCGAAAAAATCGCTGACTCTGCATGGGAGCTGACAGGTCTGGGCCAGCGTGATGTTGAAAAGGTCACAGATACGGTTTCCGGTGAGATGATTGAGGCGATGTACAGTATCTTTGCTATAGATGATAGCGCGATCTAGAAAGCACGCATCCTCACTAAACCTGATGCCACTTGTTGCAACTTACACCCGGATCCTGATGGAACCGGGCGTAGTTACTCACTCAAAACTCTGGGTCAGAATAACCAGCCTGTCGAGACGATTTCTCGCCTCCCCACTGGCAATGGCTTTTCCCGCCAGATCAATTCCTTCTTGCAGGCTGCTGGCAACGCCTGCGGTATAAATCGCTGCACCGGCATTGAGCTGAACGATGTCCCGGGCGGGGCCGGGCTGGTTATCCAGAACATCGCGGATTATGCTCAGACTCGCTGCTGGATCGGCTGCCTTCAGCTGTTGGATAGGTGTCCGTTTCATGCCAAAGTCTTCCGGTTGAATGCTAAAGCGTCTGACCTGGTCCTCTTTAAGTTCGGCCACCTCTGTACGATCCCCAATGCTAATCTCATCCAGGCCGTCACGGGAGTGCACCACCATCACATGTCGGCTGCCGAGTTTCTGCAGCACATGAGCCAGCGGTTCCAGTAGCTCTTCACTGAACACGCCAAGTAGCTGATTGGGTACCCCTGCCGGGTTGGTCAAAGGCCCGAGTACGTTAAAGATGGTCCGCGCGCCCATCTCCCGGCGTGGTCCAATAGCGTGTTTCATGGCGCTGTGGTGACCCGGCGCAAACATGAAGCCGACCCCCACTTCCCGCACACACTGCTCAACCTGCTCGGGTGAGAGATCAAGTCGGACACCAGCAGCCTCCAGTGCATCCGCGGCCCCCGATTTGCTGGAGACCGAACGGTTACCGTGTTTGGCTACGTTGCAGCCTGCGGCGGCAGCGACAAACATAGAGGCAGTGGAGATGTTAAATGTGCCGGATGAGTCTCCGCCGGTGCCGACGATATCGACAGTATTCGGGAGACCGCTGATCGATACCCCACTGGCCAGCTCACGCATTACGGCTGCTGCCGCAGCAATCTCGGTGACGGATTCACCCTTCATTCTCAGGCCGATCAGAAAGCCCCCGATCTGGGCCGGTGTGGCACCACCGGTCATGATGGTGTGCATCACCTGGGTCATCTCCTCGGCGGAGAGATCCTTGTGGGCGAGTACCTGGTTTATCGCCTGTGGCATCTCCATTGGTTATCCTCTCTTGTTCGGTTGTGGCTATTTGTTGTCCAGAAAATTGCGCAGCAGATCATGCCCGTGTTCAGACAGGACCGATTCCGGGTGATATTGCACACCCTGCACATTCAACTCACGATGCCGAATACCCATGATCTCATCCATTTTCCCCGCACTGTCCTGGGTCCAGGCCGTAATCTCCAGGCACTCCGGCAGGCTGGCCTTGTCGACCACCAGTGAATGGTAGCGGGTGGCTGTGTAGGGATCATTCAGGCCTGAAAAGATGCCGGTATTGGCGTGATAGATGGGCGATGTCTTGCCATGCATCACTTCCCTGGCGTGGATGATTTTTCCACCGAAGGCCTGGCCAATGGACTGATGACCCAGGCAGACCCCAAGGATTGGAATCACTCCGGCAAAGCGCTTGATGGTGGCGACAGAGATGCCGGCCTCCTTGGGCGTACAGGGCCCAGGAGAGATAACGATATGATCCGGCTTCAAGTCGGCTATCTCATCCAGCGTGATACCGTCATTGCGGAAGACTTTGACATCGGCACCCAGCTCTCCAAAATACTGAACCAGGTTATAGGTGAAGGAGTCGTAGTTATCAATCATCAGTAACATCAGGCTTCTCCACAGCTGTTGCTTTCAAGACCAGCCTCAGCCAGCGCCACAGCGCGGAATACGGCACGCCCCTTGTTCATGGTTTCGTCCCACTCAAGTTGTGGCTGTGAATCGGCAACTACACCGGCGCCAGCCTGAATATGCAGCTGCTGATCTTTGATCACGGCGGTGCGAATGGCGATGGCGGTATCCATATTGCCGTTCCAGGAGAGGTAGCCGACAGCACCTGAGTAGATGCCCCGCTTCACGGGTTCCAGCTCATCGATGATCTCCATGGCACGAATCTTCGGTGCGCCGCTGACGGTACCCGCCGGGAAGGTGGCACGCAGCACATCAATCGCGTTCATCCCCGCTTTCAGTTCACCGGTAACATTGGAGACAATGTGCATGACGTGGGAGTAACGCTCCACGATCATCTTGTCGGTCAGTTTAACGCTGCCGGTTTTGGCTACCCGGCCGGCATCGTTACGTCCCAGATCGATCAGCATCAGGTGCTCGGCCAGCTCTTTTGGATCGGCCAGCAACTCTCTCTCCAGCGCCAGATCTTCAGCTTCAGTGTGGCCGCGACGGCGGGTGCCGGCGATTGGCCTGACCGTCACCTCGCCATCTTCCAGCCGGGTCAGGATCTCCGGGGAGGAGCCGACGATATGGAAGTCACCCAGGTTGTAGAAGTACATATAGGGGCTGGGATTGAGCCCGCGCAATGCCCGGTAGAGGTCCAGGGGCTGTGCGTGATAGGGGATGGAGAGGCGTTGCGAGATCACGGTCTGCATGCAGTCGCCATCCAGGATGTACTCCTTGACGCGTTCGACCGCCAGTTTGAAGCTCTCTTCGGTGAAGCCGGAGATGAAATCCTCTTCATTGATCTTTCGGCGTTTTCTGGCCGGCTGATCGGGCAGACACTCGCGCATCCTCCCGACTACGGTCTGTAGTCGTTTTCTGCCGGAATCAAAGGTGCCGCCCTGTGTGGGATCGACATGCACAATCACATAGAGCCGTCCACGCAAGTTGTCGAATACCACTACTTCATCTGACACCAGCAGCAGAATGTCCGGTGTGCCAATGGGATCTGGGTTGGGGCACTGTGCCAGTTTCGGCTCGATATAACGGACGGTGTCATAGCCGAAGTAGCCCGCCAGCCCGCCGGTAAACCGGGGTAGATCGGGGTGGCTGGCAACCCGGTAGCGCTGCTGAAAAGCTTCGATAAAGGCGAGCGGATCCTCTACCTCATGGCGCTCCGTCACCTCACCGTCAGTCTCGATGGTCACGCTGTGTCCGCAAACCCGTAACAGCGTGCGACAGGGGAGACCGATAATGGAGTAGCGGCCCCATTTTTCACCACCCTGCACCGACTCCAGCAGATAGGAGTTGGGCTCATCAGCGAGCTTCAGGTAGACACTTAATGGGGTATCCAGATCCGCAAGTACCTCGCACATGAGGGGTATACGGTTATGGCCCTGGGCGGCCAGATTTTCAAATTGTTCCGGAGTCATGCTCCTCTCCACACGAATAAGCAAAAGATAGGGGTTTCAGGGGGCGAGATTCACCAACGCCATCGTGTGCCTGTCTTGACTGTATTGTGCTGGAGCATGAGGAAGTGCTTATTGCTGTTTGATTTGTGCCTAAAGATAATCGATTACGGCTGAAGTATCCAGTTTGACTTATATGTATTTTTGGCAAAATCAGCCGCAGGATTTTACTTGGGTTGCGTTACTGCAGAATTTTGAAACATCCATCGATGCACTTCAGACGCCTCGTCGACCTGGTTTTACTTTGACGAGCGATGATATTCGGGTGGGGTATTTCTGTATCAACTATCTCAATTTGTTTTTAATTACTGAACATTGATAACAGGCTAATGCGGGCTGAAATACTCAGCCCGCATTCTATACAAACATTGAATTCAGTTGTGCAATGGATTCAATCACTGCATCCGGATTGGAGAGGTTGATGTCCTCACCGTGATTGTACCCATAGGGCACACAGACAATAGCAAATCCTGCTGCCCGCGCTGCCTTAACATCATTGGATGAGTCGCCGATCATTAGCGACTGTTCCGGGCTCAGCTGAAAGTGGCTGGCGGTATGGGTCAGTGGCATCGGGTCCGGCTTTTTCTTCGGTAACGTGTCACCGCTGGTGATCAGGCCGAAGTAGTCATAGATCCCAAGTGCCCTGAGCAGCGGTCGGGTGAACTGATCGGCCTTGTTGGTTACACAGGCAAGATTGAAGCCTGACTGCCGAAGCTTGTCCAGTCCGCTCTTCACACCAGGATAGAGCTGTGAGCGTTTACCATTGTGCTCGGTGTAAAGATCCATAAACAGCGGCAAGGCCTGTTGATACTCGGCATCATCAGGTTCTCCTTCCAACTGGCCAATCAGTGCCCGCTTGACCAATCGCTCAACGCCATTGCCAACCCACTCCCTGACCCTGGCTTCCCCCCAGGCGGGTCGGCCCAGTTGGGTCATCATGCCATCTATGCAGAAGGCCAGATCAGGTACGCTGTCCACCAGCGTACCATCCAGATCGAACAGAATCAGGCTTGGTCTTTTTAGTGCAACTGCATTCACGCCTTTGCCAGCTCCTCTCGCATCTGCCCAATGATGGTGTCATAGATGTGTGGGTCGGCTGCGTTGGCTCCGCCGAAGATACCGGATCCGGCAACAAAGGTATCGGCTCCTGCCTCGGCAATTTCGCGGATGTTATCGACTTTCACGCCGCCATCAATCTCCAGGCGAATATCAAGACCGGATTCATCGATCATTTTGCGACAGGCGCGTAATTTATCCAGGGCCGCAGGGATGAAACTCTGCCCGCCAAAGCCTGGGTTTACCGACATAATCAGGATCATGTCGATCTTATCCAGTACATAGTCCAGATGGCTGAGTGGCGTGGCCGGATTGAAAACCAGCCCGGATTTACAGCCGTGATCACGGATCAGCTGCAGTGACCGATCCACATGTTCGCTGCCTTCAGGGTGGAATGTGATATAGGTGGCACCGGCTTTGGCGAAATCCGGAATAATCCGGTCAACCGGCTTAACCATCATGTGAACATCGATGTCAGCGGTCACGCCGTGCTTGCGCAAGGCCTCACAGACCAGTGGTCCAATGGTCAGATTGGGTACATAGTGATTGTCCATGACATCAAAATGCACAATGTCGGCGCCAGCTGCCAGGACGTTGTCTACCTCTTCACCGAGTCTGGCAAAATCAGCAGATAGGATGGATGGCGCTATTTTATAGTCAGTCATGAAGCTTCTCCCGCTTGAACCCTGAGGTCTTTCTGGTCTTGAATGGGGGCACTCTACCGCAAGAACCGTGACTTTTCATCAATAAATTTCGTAAGATATTGATTGAGAAGCATAATTTATGGTACCCATAAAATAATCTTACGAACCCATGTGGTTGGTTTAATACTAATATGGGTGTGTACTTTCAAAGCAACAGAGGTGCTGGCATGCGCAATATTATTCTTCTGGTGATGATGGCCATTTTGGCCTGCCCGCTTTGGGCTTCTGATCTGCTGCGTGAAGCGAGGGTGACGAGTGAAATCAAAGAGGCCTTGTTAGTGGGTGATCCGGTTAGCCTCAATGATGGTAGCAATGATTTTCTGGCCATCTATGCCCAGGAGACTACCCGCACTTCGCAAGGCGCAGCGATAATTCTGCATGGTCGGGGTGCGAATCCCGATTGGATGGAGGTTATTCACCCTTTGCGTTCCCAATTGCCGGATTATGGCTGGAAAACGCTCTCACTTCAGATGCCGATTGCGGCTGCAGATGCATCTGATGCCAATTATGCCGCTCTTGTCCCAGAGGCGGCCCCGCGGATTAATGCCGCGGTCCAGTACCTGAAACAGCAGGGCGTAACCAATATAGTACTTATTGGCCATAGTCTGGGTGCGGTAATGGGGACGGCCTATCTGGCTCAAGGGGTGCCGGAGGAGCTGAAGGCATTTGTTGCGGTGGGTCTCCCGGCGGGAAGAGATGTGACTGATAGTGGCCCCTTGGCTGGTTTAGCCAAGCTGAAGTTGCCGATCCTGGATATTTACGGTAGCCGGGATATTGAACCGGTTTTGAATAGCGTCTCCGCTCGATCGGCCGCGGCCAAACGAGCCGATAATAATGCCTACAGACAGAGTGAGATTGAGGGGGCGGATCACTTTTTTACCGGGCTGGATGAGACGTTGGTAGCCCATGTAAGGGCATGGATTGGCCGGGTTGCACCTGGAGAAGAGGTAAAATAGCAGGGGTATTATTGACGTTAACGTAAACGACAACTAAGGTTAGTCTAAATCTTCAGGAGTTGTCAGTCATGAAACAGGCCCGCCACAGTGATTCAATCCTGTTTAAACCGAGTAATCCGGATTATGCGGCACAGGTCCAACAGGCCTTTGATGGCCAGCCAATGCTGGCCACTATGGGCGTAGAGTTGTTTCATATTGAACCTGGCTACTGCGAACTCCATCTCCCCTATCGAGCCGACATTAGCCAGAACCACGGCTATTTTCATGGTGGTGCAATTGCCACTTTGGCTGATGTATCAGGCGGTTTTGCAGGCTGGAGTCTGTTACCGGAAGGGATGTGGATTGTTACCGTCGAGTATAAAACCAATATTGTAGCGCCGGGACGTGGGGAAAAATTAATTGGCCGGGGACGTGTCATCCGGGCTGGACGATCTTTAACCACTACCGAGATTGAAGTGCTGGCTGTTGAACAGGGAGAGGAGCGTCTCTGTGCGACAGCCCTGCAAACTTTGATGGCGGTGGAGGCGAGGGGGTAATTGAGAGCGCAATAGCTACTCTTTTTTGGATTCACACCTTAATTTTTTAAAAGCAATTTTCTGGATTGGTCTCCTTTATGTCGAGTTTAATTAAAACGGTTTCCCTGTAGCCATTTGCCTCTGCTGATGAGGAAAAAGGCGGCCTATACCCTATAGATCGTACGTGAAGAAATGCTGCGTGGCAGCAGATAAAACAGATGTTAAAAAATGTGAATAGGCTTGCAGATCTTCTTTGGGCGGGCTAGAGTTTGATTGACTTCGCAATATTTCTTATCAGTACGATGCTTTATTTGGATAAACGTCTGATCTTTAATAGAGCAAGTGGTGCGTTGTTTTGTTCTGAGGAGGATCAGTGCGAAACAGGCTAATCAGCTTACGTACCGGAATGCATCTTACCGATGTTATTAAATAATCTCTCAAAAGGGGAAAACTGTACCATGAAGAAGATTCATGTAATTGCCTCAGCCGCAGCGCTGACGGCGGCGCTGTCTACCAATGCCTTTGCTGGTGCTACATTCGATTCCGTTAAAAAGAAAGGTTTCGTTCAGTGTGGTGTCAGTATCGGTCTCCCAGGTTTTTCAAATGCTGATGAAAAAGGCAATTGGTCGGGCCTGGATGTTGATGTTTGCCGTGCTGTAGCAGCGGCCGTGTTCGGTGATGCTTCAAAGGTAAAGTACACACCACTGACTGCAAAAGAGCGCTTTACCGCGCTGCAGTCTGGTGAGATTGATATGCTTTCGCGTAATACCACCTGGACACTAACCCGGGATTCATCCCTTGGCTTGAACTTTGCTGGCGTCAATTACTATGACGGTCAGGGCTTCATGGTTACCAAGAAGCTTGGTGTGAAGAGTGCCCTCGAGTTGGATGGTGCTTCATTCTGTATTCAGGCCGGTACCACGACAGAGCTCAATCTGGCGGACTATTTCCGCTCTAACAACATGAAATATACCCCGGTAACTTTTGATACCTCGGATGAAACGGTCAAGGCATTTGATGCCGGTCGTTGTGATGCCCTCACGTCAGATCAGTCTCAGCTTTATGCATTGCGGATCAAGCTGGGCAATCCGGATGGCGCAATGGTACTCCCTGAAGTGATCTCGAAGGAACCATTGGGTCCAGTGACGGCGCAGGGAGATGAAGAGTGGTTCAAGATTGTCCGCTGGTCACTCGCCGCTATGGTAAATGCAGAAGAAATGGGAATCACCTCAGCTAATGTTGATGCCAAGATGTCAAGCGATGACCCCAACGTTCGGCGACTGCTTGGTCAGGAAGGCATCAAGGGCAGTGGCCTTGGCTTGTCTGACACTTGGGCTGCCGACATCGTCAAACAGGTCGGTAACTACGGTGAATCCTTTGAGCGTAATGTTGGTCAAGGAAGTGCATTGAAGATTGCCCGCGGTCTGAACGCACTCTGGAACAAGGGCGGGTTGCAGTACGCTCCACCGATCCGTTAATCATCGTGCTGTAGCACGCTTAGAGAGCCACGGGGTGGGGTGTTGAGACCGCCCTGTGGCTTACTTGCTTTAACTGCCCTGAAGGTATTTTTATGGCGGATGAACAACGGAACATAGCGGAACCCGCGAAAGCGGCACTCTGGAGAAGGCCTGCTGTCAGGTCAATGTTCTTTCAGATTCTGCTGGTCGCGGGGATTGGCTATTTTGGTTATACCATCTTTCAGAATACGCTCTCCAATCTAGAACAACGTGGAATCAGCACCGGTTTCGGATTTCTGGATCAGGAGGCCGGGTTTGGTATTCTGATGACCCTGATCCCGTTTGATGAGACCCATACCTACGGCCGCACTTTTCTGGTGGGTCTGCTTAATACACTGTTAGTGGCTGGGCTGGGTATATTCTTCGCGACCATCATCGGTTTTTTGATGGGCGTAGCACGCCTTTCCCGCAACTGGATCATCTCAAAGCTTGCGACGATATATATTGAAACTTTTAGAAATATCCCTCTGCTGCTGCAGATTCTGTTCTGGTACTTTGCTGTTCTACGCCCGCTTCCTGGTCCGCGACAAAGCATCATCTTGAATGATACTTTTTTCCTCAGCAATCGCGGTCTCTACATGCCAAGCCCGATCTATGAACAGGGTTTCTGGTTGGTGATGCTTGCCTTGGGGATTGCGATCATTGCCAGTATTCTTATTGCGCGTTGGGCGCGTAAACGACAAGAGGATACAGGGCAGCAGTTTCACTCAGGGATTGCTGCGATAGGTTTGATAGTTGGTTTGCCCGCAGTCGCTTTTTTGATTATGGGCATGCCACTCAGCTGGGATTTCCCTGTTTTGCAGCGTTTTAATATGGCGGGTGGGATGGTGATTATTCCCGAGCTGGCTGCGTTGCTGGTTGCATTGAGTATTTATACGGGGGCGTTTATCGCCGAGGCAGTCCGTTCAGGAATTCTGGCGGTCAGTCACGGTCAAACGGAAGCAGCACATGCCCTGGGTTTGCGCCCGGGTCCCACCCTTCGTCTGGTGATTATTCCTCAAGCCTTACGCGTCATTATTCCGCAGTTAACCAGCCAGTATCTCAATCTGACCAAGAACTCGTCTTTGGCAACAGCAATTGGTTACCCGGATTTGGTGGCGGTGTTTGCTGGTACCACATTGAACCAGACCGGGCAGGCGGTAGAGGTCATCGCGATGACCATGGCGGTTTATCTGGCAATCAGCTTGAGTATCTCTATGTTTATGAATTGGTATAACAAGCGCATACAGCTGGTGGAGAGATAATCTATGTCAGTACATACCCCCCATCCTGATCTGCCGCCTCCAGCCAATATCGTGGGCGTTGTTGGTTGGTCAAGGGCGAACCTATTCTCCTCGCCACTGCATACCTTGCTGAGTCTATTTGCCCTCTATCTGGTCTATCTGATAGTTCCACCCATTATCAACTGGGTATTCATTGATTCCACCTGGGTGGGTGATACCCGTGAGGCCTGTGCGACGACAACGGGCGCTTGCTGGGTGTTTGTGAAAGTCAGATTTAACCAGTTCATGTATGGCTTTTTTCCGCAGGCCGAATATTGGCGTATTAACCTGGCGTTTCTGCTATTGATTGCGCTGGCGATTCCGCTGTTTATCAAGTCGTTTCAACATAAAGGAAAACTGGCTGCCTTTATTCTGATTTTCTATCCGATCATCACATTCCAACTCTTCTCAGGTGGCCACTTTGGACTGAGTCATGTTGAGACAAGTAAATGGGGCGGCCTCAGTCTGACCCTTATTTTGGCTGGTGTTGGTATTGTGGCATCACTGCCGCTCGGAATTGTGCTGGCTTTAGGGCGGCGCTCTAATATGCCGATTGTAAAATCCGTTTGTGTGGTATTTATCGAGTTTTGGCGTGGTGTGCCGTTGATTACCGTGTTGTTTATGTCGTCTGTTATGTTGCCGCTTTTTTTACCGGAGGGGACCAACTTCGACAAGCTATTACGGGCCATGATCGGTATTGCGCTTTTTCAATCAGCCTACATGGCAGAAGTGGTCAGGGGTGGGCTTGCCGCAATACCCAAAGGCCAATATGAAGCGGCCGAGGCGCTGGGTTTGAGCTTCTGGAAAAGTATGGGGCTAATCATTTTGCCACAGGCACTGAAACTGGTGATCCCGGGCATCGTCAATACCTTTATCGCCCTGTTTAAAGACACGACATTGGTGTTGATTATTGGCTTGTTCGATCTGCTGGCGATTATTCAGCAGGCCTTTGCCGATCCTGATTGGTTGGGCTTCTCCATTGAGGGCTATGTGTTCGCAGCATCGATCTTCTGGATCTTCTGTTTCAGTATGTCGCGCTACAGTATGGCACTCGAAAAGAAACTTCATACCGGTCATACCCGGTAATTCAAACGAATACGAGAGAGTTGGAGACACACTATGTCTGAGACCGACAACGCGAGCACACAGTCACAAGCAACCGGTGAAGTAACGATTGAGTTGCGCGGCGTACACAAGTGGTACGGCCAGTTTCATGTGCTGAAGGATATCAATCTTCAAGTGACCCGGGGTGAACGTATTGTCATCTGTGGGCCGTCAGGTTCCGGTAAATCCACCATGATCCGCTGCATCAATCGTCTTGAAGAGCATCAACAGGGGCAGATTATTGTCGATGGCACGGAGCTGACGGATGATGTGAAGCATATCGATCAGGTCAGAAAAGAGGTAGGTATGGTGTTCCAGCACTTTAATCTCTTTCCCCATTTGACGGTACTGGAAAACTGCTGTCTGGCGCCCATCTGGGTGCGCAAGATGCCGCGTCGTGAGGCAGAGGCGGCCGCCATGCGCTACCTGGAGAAGGTGAAGATTCCAGAGCAGGCAAAGAAGTATCCCGGGCAACTCTCCGGTGGCCAGCAACAGCGTGTGGCGATTGCTCGCAGTTTGTGTATGAATCCCAATGTCATGTTGTTCGATGAGCCAACATCTGCGCTTGATCCGGAGATGATTAAAGAGGTGTTGGACACCATGATCGAACTGGCCGAGAGTGGCATGACCATGCTTTGCGTGACTCATGAGATGGGCTTTGCCAAGACTGTGGCTGATCGGGTGATCTTCATGGATGGTGGCGAGATTATTGAAGAGAATGAACCCAATGAGTTCTTTAATAATCCACAATCTGACCGTACTCAGCTGTTCCTTAGCCAGATTCTGCAACACTGATTCGTCTGATCGCATGCGCCATCGACTGCTCTGCGGTCGATGGCTTTTTTATGCGCGCGTCTCTGCCAGCAGTTGATCCATCATCGCGATGGCCTGACGTTCATATCCGCCACCAAACAGATTGAGATGATTGAGTATGTGGTACAGATTGTAGAGCGTCTTGCGGGTTGCATAGCCTGGCTCCAGCGGCCAGGCTTCATTGTAGACAGCATGAAATCGGCTAGAAAAACCACCAAACAGTTCAGTCATGGCTATATCGGTTTCCCGGTCGCCATAATAAGCGGCAGGATCAAAGATGACAGGTTCTCCTGTGGTGGTGTAACCGAGGTTTCCAGACCAGAGATCCCCATGTAGCAGAGAAGGAATCGGATGATGAGTGAGTAGCGTAGGCAACTGTTCCATCAGTCGCTCACCGCGTGATTGCAGTTGCCCACCATAGCCGTTTTTTGCTGCCAGCTGAAGTTGATAACCCAGTCGGTGCTGCTGCCAGAAATGAACCCAATTAGCATTCGGCAGGTTAGTCTGTGGGGTGCTTCCAATGAAATTATCGGGCATGTTTCCAAACCGGCTGGATTCAGTGAGATGCAATGAAGCCAGTTGTCGTCCGGCTTGCTCTGCATCTCCATGTCCAAGCAACTCGATATATTCCAGGACCAGGTAGGCTGCTTCTTCTGCCTGGCCGCTGCAGATTACTTTTGGTGTGCGGAGGGTATGGCTGGCCGCCAGGGCAGCCAGCCCTGTGGACTCACTCTCAAACATCGCAGCCCGGTCTGATCGGTTCAGTTTAACGAAAAAAATCGCCTTACCTGCGCTGACTCGGTAAGCCTGATTAATGCAGCCACCCCCTACGGACTGGCTGTTACAGCTACGGATTCCTAAACCGGTGATCTGATTTATCTGCTCAAGGATGGTGTTTAAAAGCGCCTTCTGCACTGCAGTGATTACCGGTCTAACCCTGTCCAAGTCGGCTATGCAGTGGGCTGGTGCGGGGAAAGTGGGCGCGTAGAAACTCCATCTGATCCGCCAGGACGTTATGACCCTGCAGATAGATATATTCAGCGTGAGTGGGGATAAATGGAATGGCCAGTAACTCCATGCCTGCGGCTTCCGGAGTGCGGCCCGCCTTATGGTTGTTACAGCGAATGCAGGCTGTCACTACGTTATTCCAGCTGTCCGGGCCACCCTGACTCAGGGGGCGGACGTGATCTCGGGAGAGCAGGCGTTTTGGCAAGTGATGACCACAGTAAAGGCAGAGATGGCCGTCACGTTGAAAGAGTGTGTGATTGTTGAGCGGGGGTATGTAACCCTCGCGCATCTTCTCCAGAGCGCGACTGTTGCCGTGCGTTGCGATGATGGAGTTGACATTTACAATGCTTTGTCGATGGGTGCGGGCATTTACACCACCATGTATCCGATAGATGATTCGACCGCAGGTGTAGGCTATTTGATCCAGAAAGTGGAGGCGCACGGCATCACGGTAGTCTACCCATTCCAGCGGCATACCGGCCATATCTGTGCGTAATATCAGTTGGCGGAACCCTTCCATCTCAAAAGCCCTTACATTCTTCCTTCTAGGATTAGCATAGATAGGCAATTCTTGTAAACAATCTGCAGAGGCCAGTTATCTCTCTTTAGCTTGCTAAACCGACACTTCCTCCAGTATGCGCCTTTCTATGAACGTGGGTCAGTTTTGGAGGGGTGTCGGAGCAATCCATACTGCTGACTGTCCCCTCCTGGATCTGACAAAAAAAAGGACTAATTAGTTTAATAATGCTTGACAAAGGGTTATTCGATTGAATTTGGCAGATCTGTTATGCACAGTTGCAGCGCAGCAAAGATTTTTCGGTTTTAGAAAACAGCCTTGTCAATATTAGCGCTTGCTTAATGATGCTAACACCATGATATTTCTCATTTTATATGCAGAGGTCATTTTTTTGTCAAATTAATGAAATCTTAAGAAATCATTGGGTTCCAGGCTCGTTTCAATACTTTTTTAACAGAGTTATCCACAGGTTCTGTGGATAAATAAAAATGTCTCTTTGCTGATAAGCAGTTAGCTGCATTTTTACAGATTAAGTCACCGCTTTGGACAAGGTAGAAAATAAATTATGGCCGCTGATTCTCGATCCAGGGAGTGAGAAAATAGCTGGAGTCAGGTAGCATCTCGCCATGCCAGATCAACTCATTCTTCGGGTCGCTGTACCCGCCCCCCTCTATCACTGCTTTGACTATCTGCCACCCAAGGGGGTGGGCGAAACAGATTTGCTGCCGGGGGTGCGGGTAAGTGTGCCATTTGGTCGAGGTGATCGATGCGGTGTCCTCCTTGAGTTGCTTCATGCGCCACGCATAGAGGGGCGTACTCTAAAGCGTGCCCATAGCATTCTGGATGACCAGCCACTGTTTCGGCCGGCTGATCTGGAACTGTTGGTCTGGGCGGGTCGCTATTATCAGCACCCTGTTGGGGAGGTGTTCGCCAATGCATTGCCAGTGCGTCTGCGTAAAGGGCAGCCCCCAGTTCCTGTGCTTAACACTTTTTGGAAACTGACGCCGCTGGGTTCTCGGCAGGAGCCTGTCACTCTAAAGCGTGCACCAAAACAGGCTCAACTGCTTAGACTGCTGGCAGAGGCACCGGATGGACTCACTCAAAACCAGCTGTCCAGTCATATTGGGAACTGCTTGCCGGTACTCCAAGCCTTGATGAGAAAAGAGTGGGTGGTGGCTTTTGAACAGAGTGCCTCCCTGACTGCTCCCTCTGCAGCAACTTCTGCCACCTATAGACTTAATACGGATCAGCGGCAGGCTGTCGATGCGGTTGATTTGGAGTGCTTCGGCGCTTATCTCCTCGATGGCGTTACCGGCAGTGGTAAGACAGAGGTGTATCTAACGTTGGCCCGCCGTGTGGTGAACGCGGGAAAGCAAGCCCTTATATTGGTTCCTGAGATTGGTTTAACGCCCCAGCTCATACGCCGCTTTGAGCGGCGCCTGGGTCAGGGTGTTGCCGTACTGCACTCCGGATTGGGTGAACGCGAGCGGGAACGTGCCTGGCATATGGCCCGCCTGGGTCATGCATCCGTCGTATTAGGTACCCGATCTGCTCTGTTGACGCCTCTGCCTCGGTTGGGCTTGGTTGTGGTCGATGAGGAGCATGACCTCTCATATAAACAGCAGGATGGTTTTCGCTATTCTGCCCGTGACCTCGCCGTGATTCTGAGCCAAAGATCTGATTGCCCGGTGATACTGGGTTCAGCCACCCCATCACTGGAAACGCTGCAAAATGCCCGGAGTGGGCGCTATCATCATCTACAGCTGACGAACAGGGCGGGTGATGCAAAGCAGTCGCCGATGAATCTGTTGGATATTCGATCTGTTCGGCTAGAGGCAGGGATGTCTCCTGTCTTGATTGAGAAAGTACGTGAGACATTGAACGAGGGTAATCAAGCCTTACTGTTTATTAATCGCCGGGGTTATGCCCCGATAGTCACCTGTCACGATTGTGGCTGGGTGGCTGAATGTCGCCGTTGCGATGCCCGTATGACGCTGCACAGTGCCAGCGGAATTCTCTGGTGCCACCATTGCGGCTCCCAGCGTCGTCTGGATCCGAACTGTCCGGAGTGCGGTGCGGATGACCTTCGATCCCTCGGACAGGGGACTGAGCGGGTTGAGGAGGTGCTGGCGCAGCTGTTCCCGGAGGCAGGGATTGTACGTATTGACCGGGATACCACCCGACGTAAAGGGAGTCTGGATAAATTACTGGAAGGGATCAGAAAAGGTAAGTACTCACTCCTGTTGGGTACCCAGATGCTGGCAAAGGGCCACCATTTTCCTGATGTCACCTTAGTCGGCATTCTGGATGTGGATCAGGGGCTGTTCGGGGCTGACTATCGCGCTGCAGAGCGCATGGCCCAACAGATAATACAGGTGTCTGGTCGGGCTGGTCGGGCGGAAAAGCCGGGCCGTGTGTTGATTCAGACCCGCCATCCTGATCACCCCATGATGCAGCTACTGATCAAGCATGGATATAAGGCATTTGCGGAAGAGGCCCTGGCTGAGCGCCAAGCGGCTGCGTTTCCCCCCTTCAGTTATCAGGTGTTGCTGCGAGCCGAGGCGCCACTGGAGTCAGCCCCCCGGGCATTTCTGGATGAGGCCTATGAACAGGGTGTTGCGTTGGCCAGCGGACGGGTGGAGTTCTGGGGGCCGGTTCCTGCCCCGATGGAGCGGCGGGCGGGACGCTATAGGGCGCACTTGTTACTGCAGGCTAACCAGCGGAGTGAATTACAGCGTTTGCTTCCACAATGGGTCGGTTTCTTAGCCGGCCTGAAATCGGCTCGTCGTGTGCGCTGGTCCATTGATGTGGACCCGCAGGAGATGTTTTAGGCATCCGTCACGCTGGGTTCTTGCCACCCTTCGCAAACATGGCAACTAATCAGGGCTGTTTTTTCCTGGATAGTTACCCTGGAACCGGCTTTGTTGTATCCTACTCCGTTTCCCGATTTTCCGTTTTTTAGGTAGATAATGAAGAACCTGATACAGCAACTGGTTTTGCAGTCCCTGGCAAAGATCGCCGCCGAAGGCGTTATTGGTGAAGATCAGATTCCTGAGCCGCTCATCGAACGTACCCGGGACCCGCGTCATGGTGACTTCGCTTGTAACGTGGCCTTGGTACTTTCGAAGGTAGCTCGCTGCAAACCACGGGATCTAGCGGAAAAGTTGATTGCTGCTCTGCCCGATTCGCCGGCCATTGCAAAAGTTGATATTGCCGGCCCCGGCTTTATTAACTTCACTTTGCAGGAGGGGGCCTACCGCGAGGTGGTAAGTCAGGTGCTGGAGCAGGGCCACGGCTTTGGCCGTAGCGGTCTTGGCGAGGGAAAACGTATTCAGGTCGAATTTGTATCGGCCAACCCTACTGGTCCCCTGCACGTTGGGCATGGTCGGGGTGCTGCCTACGGGGCGGTGGTCGCAGATCTGCTCGAGGCGGTGGGTTATGAGGTACATCGCGAGTATTACGTGAATGATGCGGGTCGCCAGATGGACATCCTGGCTGCCAGTATGTGGTTGCGTTATCTGGAGCTCTGCGATGAGAGTATTACCTTTCCGTCCAATGGCTATCGCGGTGACTACGTTTGGGATATTGCCGCCACGCTGCATCGGGAACATGGGGATACCTACCGGCATAGTGCTGATGAAGTCTTTGCTGATGTCTGTGCTGATGAGCCAGCCGGTGGTGATAAAGAGAAACATATCGATGCCCTGATCGAGCGGGCCAAGCAGCTGTTGGGTGACAACCGTTATCGCTATGTCTTTGAGCTGGCGTTGAATACCATCCTGGATGATATCCGGGATGATCTGGCGCTGTTTGGCGTCACCTACCAGGAGTGGTATTCCGAGCGCAGTCTGACAGAGTCCGGTGCCGTAAATAAGACACTGCAGCGGTTGCGTGATTCTGGTCATGTCTATGAAAAGGGTGGTGCACTCTGGTTCAAGTCCACCGATTTTGGTGATGAGAAGGATCGGGTTGTAGTGCGGGATAACGGTCAGACCACCTACTTTGCCTCCGATATTGCCTACCATATGGACAAGTTGGAGCGTGGCTTTGAGCGGGTGATCGATGTCTGGGGTGCCGATCATCATGGCTATGTCCCGCGGGTCAAGGCAGCGATGCAGGCGGTGGGTGATGATCCGTCGCGACTCGATGTCCTGCTAGTGCAGTTTGCTATTCTGTATCGTGGTGGTGAGCGGGTTCAGATGTCGACCCGGTCGGGCTCCTTCGTGACTCTGCGTGAGCTGCGCAAAGAGGTGGGTAAAGACGCGGCCCGCTTCTTCTATGTGATGCGTAAATGTGAGCAGCACATGGACTTTGATCTGGACCTGGCGAAGTCTCAATCCAGTGACAACCCGGTCTACTATGTTCAATACGCCCATGCCCGTGTCTGCAGTGTGTTACGGCAGGCAGCGGAAAAATCAATATCTGTTGATATAACGGCTGGAAGCGGGAATCTGGATCGACTGGTCGAGCCGCATGAGCAGGCCTTGTTAAAGACCCTCACGCGCTATCCTGAGGTGATTGAAAATGCCGCGCTGAATGAAGAGCCGCATCAACTCACCAATTATGTTCGCGATCTGGCTAACGATTTCCATACCTATTACAACGCCCACCAGTTCCTGGTAGATGATGAATCGCTGCGAGACGCCCGAATCAAGCTGATCCTGGCTGTGCGCCAGGTATTGAAGAACGGCCTCAATCTGCTGGGGGTCTCCGCACCGGAGAAGATGTAATGCCGCGGGATTATAAGAGTCGGGCCACCCCCCAGAGGAAGGGAAAGAGGCAGCCAGTAGCCGGCTGGGTCTGGTTCGTGGGTGGCTTGCTGGTTGGTCTGTTAATCTGCCTGTTGGTCTGGCTCAAGCTGACACCCGGAGATCCGGTTAAGCCCCGCCCCTCTGCTGTCACGCGTAAGCACACACCTGCCCACGAGGAGGAGGCCCCCGTTTCTGAGCCTCTGAAACAACAGGAGACGACTACGCCAAAGCCTCGCTTTGATTTTTATACCATTCTACCCGAGATGGAAGTGGTGGTCCCCGACCCTGAACCGGAGGCAACACCTCCTCCCGCCACGCCTGGGGCAGCACCGGTGGTGAATGCTGGCGCTAAGCCTGCGGGAGGTTCGGCCTACTATATGCTGCAAATGGGATCATTCAGAAAGTACGGTGATGCGGATAAGTTGAAGGCGAGTCTGGCGCTAGTGGGAATTGAGGCTGAAATTCAGCGGTTTGTACTGGATGGCGGCGAAGTGTTTCATCGGGTTCGCAGTGGTCCCTATACCAGTGGTCAGGTTAATTCCCTGCGTGCCCGACTGGCGCAGAATAAAATCAGCAGCCTAGTTATTAAACTGAAAAAATAGATGGGTGATGCCGCTTATTGCTGTGGCCGATCACCTATCCATTCATAGAGTTCGATCTGTGCCTCTGGGCACTTGCCACAACTGCTGCCACAAGCCATTGAGGCGAGTCGCCGTACCTTGCCTTTACGTATCCAGGTCTCCAGCATGCCACGTGTGGCATCCTGTGAGGCGCCAAAGTGTAAGGCAATATCCGACAGGCAGACCTGTTGCCGCTGCTCCATATAGCGTCTTATATCAGATAGGATCATGCGGCTGCGTTACCACCCACCCTGTGTGTGGCATCCGGATCACGATTGCCCCATCTTCTCAGGCTGATAAAAATTGTCGTAAGACCCAGTAGCAAACCGACAATCCAGAATGTAGATTGGGTGCTGTGCTGGCTGAAGGTGGCGGTCTGATAATAGAGTGTCGATGTGGTGTAGGCGACGCCTGTTGTCCAGACCGCGACAAAGCCAGCCCAGGCGCCTCCCGCCTCTCTTACGATAGCGCCAATGGTAGCCACGCAGGGGAAGTAGAGCAGGATAAACAGGAGATAGGCGAAAGCGCCTGCCTGCCCATCAAATCGGGCCTCCATGGCACCGAACACATCGGTACTCACGGCTTGTGTTTCTGCGGCGCTCTCCAGGTTGCTGATATCACCCAGATCGAGACCCAGTGGATCGAGGATGTTATCCCGGATGGCGTACAGATTTGTCGGTATGGTGGCCGCCGCTTCTGCGAGCCGGTCCCACAAATTGAAGGGGCGTTCAGCCTCGGCAGCGCCTGAATCCTGTATAGCGAGTTGTGTATAGATCGAATCCAGTGTCCCCACCACTGCCTCTTTGGCAAGCACACCAGTGAAGATGCCAACGGTGGCTGGCCAGTTCTCCTCTTTTATTCCCAGTGGTGTGAACATCGGGGTAACCGCTTTACCCATGGCGCTCAGTATCGACTGGTTGCTGTCCTTATTACCAAAATTGCCTTCGGTATCGATGGCATTCAGTATGTTCAATGCCAGCACCATCAATACGATCACCTTGCCAGCATCCCGAATGAACAGTTTGACCCGATCCCAGGTGCGCAGCATGACCCCTTTCAGGGTAGGCAGGTGATAGGGTGGCAGTTCCATCATGAAGCCGGTGCTCTCACCAGACAGCAACGTACGTCGCATGATCATGCCGGTTAAAACCGCCACCGTGATGCCAATCAGGTAGAGCAGAAACACTAGATTTTGTCCGTTACTGGGAAAGAAGGCGGCAGCAAACAGGGCGTAGACCGGCAATCGGGCGCCACAGGACATGAACGGGTTCATCAGAATGGTAAGCTTTCTTTCTCGTTGGTTCTCCAGGGTACGGGTTGCCATCACGGCCGGTACATTGCAGCCAAAACCGACAATCAGCGGGACAAAGGCCTTGCCAGGAAGGCCGATGGTGCGCATTGCTCTGTCCATTACAAAGGCCGCACGGGCCATGTAGCCGGTATCTTCCAGCACCGACAGGAATAGGTAGAGGCAGGCGATAATCGGTATGAAGGTGGAGACCACCTGGATGCCGCCGCCAAAACCATCGGCCAGAAATACGCTCACCCAAGCGGGCAGTCCCCAAGTCGAAAGCAGGTTGCCGACACCTTCCACCATAAAGGCGCCAACGGCCATATCAAAAAAGTCGATAAATGCACCCCCGATGTTGATGGTAAACATGAACATCAGGTACATCAGCAGCATGAAGATGGGAATGCCCGCAATCTTGTTCAGTACAACCCGGTCTATGCGGTCAGAGAATGTTTTACCTATCATCCCCTGCTGTTTAATCGAACGTTGTGCCAGACTGTGGGCGTGGCTATAACGCGCATCTGCAATATGAATGTCGGCCTCTTCTCCAGCTCGATCCTGGATACGTGTTTGCCACTGTTCAACCAGCGGTCGTACGGCCTCACCAGCCAGCATTTCTGCGTGTTTGTCCCCTTCCAGAAGTTTGAGCGCCAGCCAACGCCGGTTGGCTTGCAACGGAACATCGGCCATCAGGGCCGTGATGTCGGTTATCGCCTGTTCGACATTATCTTCGTGGGTGACCTGGAAGGTCTGCTCGGCCTGTCCGATCATTCCCTTTATCGCCTGCTTGAGCTGATCAAGCCCTTCACCGGTAACAGCCACCACCGGCACAACCGGGCAACCGAGTTCCTGGCTGAGCAGCTCGATATCGACCTCTATCCCCCGCTTGCGAGCCACATCCATCATGTTAAGGGCGGCAATTATAGGAATTCCCATTTCGCGCAGCTGTACGGTGAAATAGAGATTACGTTCCAGGTTGGATGCATCGAGGACATTGATAATCAGCTCGGCATCGCGCGACAACAGGTAGTCGCGGGTGACCTGTTCATCGATAGAGGTAGCGTCCAGTGAGTAGATGCCAGGGAGATCAATTATGGCGATCTCTTCACCAGCTAGATGAAAGCGCCCCTCTTTGCGATCGACCGTGACACCCGGCCAGTTACCGGTTTTCTGACGGATACCCGTGAAGGCATTGAACAGGGCTGATTTCCCACAGTTGGGATTGCCCCCCAGGGCGATGGTGATCACGATCTCCTCCGATGACCGATTATGCACCGGTCGATGGAAAGGTGCTAACGAGTAAGAGGCTGCATCAGCAGTTTGTCGGCAATACTGCTTCCCAGGGCGACACGGGTCCCAGCGGTTGCAACCACCACGCCCCGGTTACGCTGCTGTAATACACTGATTTCTGAACCAACCCGCAGGCCGAGCCCAAGCAGGCGCCTTGCCAGACTCCGGTCGCCCTGTATCTTGGTAATACGGGCATGCTGACCAGCGGGAACATGGTCCAGGGTTATCTGGTTGTCCAGAGAAGCGGTGTCCATTACTGCTACATCTCAATAAGAATGATTAGTGTTAAACTTTAGCACCGTTGTATATCAGTAACAACTGATTAACGAAAAAACTTTCGATATGTCGGGTTGTTTGGCTTTCCTGCCGTTGGTTTTGGAATCTCTGGCAGGTTATGCATGCTGGATCTGGGCCGCTTTTGCGGCGATATTGGCAATATCTCTCGATGTTAAGACGCCCTTCACCCCGTCAACGAGTGGTTTTCCTCCGTCACAGATGAGAACCGAGTCGTGATGTAATTTATCCAGGTGATATAGAACGGTCTTTAATGAGAAATCGGGCGGCAGGCTGGAGAACTCTTTTGACATGATGCTCTCTGCCAGGACATCACTGCCGACAATATAATTGAATGGGCCAATAATGCCCACCACCTGATTGCCATCAACAACCAGTGTTGTCCCTTTGTAGGGAGTAACATGATCGGTCTGATTCAAGAAACGATAATCTAATGACATTACCTGTCTGACCTTGAGGTGGGCACTCATGTCGCTGGTGCGGCCCTCAGGAATAAAGTGGCCTCTTCGTGCGAGTTTATGGGTATATATATCGGTTTCTGACAGGGAGCGGCGAACCACATAGGCCACGCAGACGGTCAGCATAACCGGCAGGATGATTGAATAATTCTGGGTCATCTCATAGGTAATGATGACTGCAGTCAAAGGTGCACTGGTACTGGCACCCACCATGGAAGCCATGCCGATAATGGCAAACGTCATCGGTTCAATTTCCAGTCCAGGTGCCATGATCATGAGTGCCTGTCCGATAAAACCACCGAGGGCAGCACCGAGGAACAGGGAGGGGGAAAATACACCCCCAGAACCGCCTGATCCAATGGTCAGGCATGTTGCCAGTAGTTTGGCGAAAAAAAGGAACAGCATTAGTTTGGGGTCGGTGATTACATCGTTCAGAATATCCTGAATCGTTGCATAACCGACGCCCTGAACATAGTAATGCTGGAATGTCAGTAGCATCCAATAAAACAGTAATCCAAGCAGCAGAGTGCCTAACGCATGCCGGAGATAGTCATTGACCGGGAGCAGGCTGAAGGCGTCCTCTGCCCAATAGATGCACTTGGTAAAAAACAGTGCCGCGATACCGATAACCACCCCAATAGGAAAATAAAGCGGCAACAGCATCAGTTCTTGACTAACTGAGTGATGTATCTCGGGTATTGAAATAGTGAATGCCGGATCTGTCCCAATGAGATAGTGACCGACATTGGCCGCGATGACCGTTGATACGGCGACCGGTAGCAAGGTCTTGCTATTGGTGGTAACCAGTAATAATTCGATGGAGAAAAGAACGCCAGCCAGAGGCGCATTAAATGTGGCTGCAATTCCGGCGCTTGCGCCACAGCTGATGAGTACAATTTTCTGGCTTGCAGATAACCCGAACCATTGGCCAATAGCGGAGCTGAATGCAGAACCAATCTGTACAATCGGGCCTTCGCGACCAAGTGAGCCGCCTGTTCCGATAGTAATGGCTGAAGCCAGGGCCTTCACCAGGCTGACTCGGCCTTTAATAATTCCCTGGTTGTAATGAATGGCGTGGATCACTTCAGGTACACCATGGCCTTTAGCCTCAGGGGCAAAATTTTTGACCAGCCAGACAACGACCATTCCGCCCAGAATGGGCACAAAGATTATCAACCATCCCCAGCTTGATGGAAGGGTATGTTGATTCGCATCGTAGACGGCTGTCAGGCTGCCAAAGAAAGCAAAGTTATGTATAAAACCTATTAGGAGCCTGAACAACCAGGCGGCAATTCCACCAATAACACCAATCAGGATTGCCAGCAGAAAAATGCCAAACTGTTTTTGCGGGTAAAGTAATGTTTCGTGATTCATCTTTTTATTCACATCAAAAAAGCAATGAGTGCACTAATCTCTGACGACACTTGAGCCGATAATCAAGCGTCGGATGGGTATTCGATTTCATCCGCTTGATCGGAGTCACCGACAGTCTCGTTTATAGATCTATGAACCGCGGAATCTTTAAGCTATAACAGATTTTTAAGGAGTTTCAGCAGCATCGAACGACGATGCGCCAATCTAATCCTCATCACATTGAGATCACTTAGCCATGTTGATTCGCGTGAGAAAAAACTACGGGTCGGCCCTATCTGCTCGTTCTTGCCAAATGAATTAGTAGGCCATAACCTGTTAATTATAACGGCAAGCTCAGCCGAAAGGTTAGTAGAAACTGGTCATCTCAACTGTATGCGCTGTACTGTTGCGAGGTAATTCCATCAAATGGCGCGCGTATTAGCAGAAAAACTTTCGCTCAAATGACGCTGATTCACAGAGTATTTGAGCGTTCAGCTCCAGATGCATGTTCACTACTCGGCTTTTTGTAGAATGTCGACGCGAGAGGGTTTCAGAAAATGGGCGCCATCTGTTCCCGTATGGCGATTGAAGGCGTTTCGGATACGCCTGTAGAGCACTTCGTCGATCTGGTGGTTGGTGTGGGTGACCTTGATCATGCGCTCGTCAAACTCTTCAAAGTCGCGATAATGGCCGGGGGCATTGAAGAATATCTGCTTAACCAGAGTCAATTCACCTGATTCAACGCTCTTTTTTATCGCCTCAAAGGCCGCCTCCCGTACCTTTTTCTCATCATGGAACAGGCGAAGGATGTTATTGAAATCACCTGCGTAGACCGGTTCAGAGATATAGGCCAAGCCGCCTGGCTTGAGCACTCGTGCTATCTCTGTAAGGGCCTTCGACATCAATGCTTCTGGTACATGGTGCAATGATTTTAGCATCAAAACAACGTCAACACTGCCATTGTCCAGGTCTATCGATTCAGCTCCTTCACAGCGGAAACTTACATTGGGCAGATCATCGATCAGAAGATTTTTTGCATGTTGGATGGTGTCCACTTCGGTTGCAATAATCTCAGCTGGCTGGAATCGCTCGGCGAGTTGACGGGTCATCCAGGCGCGACCACAACCAAGTTCAAGAATTCGCAAACCCTTTATTGGAAGTTGCTGCTGAATAATCTCCAGTTCTGTTGCTGTCTGGTAGTTATCAGGATCATCGATCTTCATAGGTTGTTCCTGTCAGGTGATGCTGAGTGCAATACTTATTTTGGTTCAGCTTTTTGCCGGCTCATCGATTGGTGGCATATAGTGCTGTTGTTCCCCCGTATTATGCAATGATAAAAAGCAAACAAAGGGTGCAACTGAGTTTTTATGTACTATTAGTCGAGGTGGCATTCATACATTAACCTGAGTATCTATTGGCAGAAGTGTCAGCCTAATTGTAACGGTGAATGTTGATATAACTCAAAAGAAGGGCTGTTATATATCTATACTCAGTGCGGCGTGAAATTTCGGAGCGTAGTATCAAATAGAGTGATCAGTACGCTATAGCGTCTGAAGGGAATATTTTATATTACGGGATATGTACTTATGGCCGAAGATAAGATGCAGGATAAATCAGTAGAAAACGTAATTACAGAGCTGAGTGTGAGAAGTGACAGCAAGGGTGAGGGTGCTACTCAGGTAAATAATGCTGGGCAGAAAAAGCTGGAAGCAGAAAACCAGACGCTTAAGAAAACAGTAGAGCAGTTAAAAGCAAAAAACAGCAAGGCCCTGCGCCAGTTCAGGCGTGAAGAGGAGCTGAAACCCTATCAGGCCGAATTGATTAAAATGCAACAGTACCTGGAAAACACCGGTACCCGCATGATCATCCTGTTCGAAGGTCGGGATGCAGCAGGAAAAGGCGGCACGATTCGACGTGTCACCCGTTACATGAATGAAAAGCATTACCGGGTTGTGGCACTGGGTAAGCCGACTGAACATGAGAAGACGCAGTGGTTTTTCCAGAAATATGTGCAGCAGTTTCCCCGCGGTGGTGAGGTCGTACTGTTTGACCGGAGCTGGTACAACCGAGCGATGGTGGAACCTGTGTTCGGCTTCTGCAGTGATGAGGAGTATAAAAATTTCATGCGCGGTGTCAGCGGTTTTGAGAAGGATCTGGTGCGACAGGGCACGGTGCTGATCAAGCTCTATTTCAGTGTCACAAAATCGGAGCAGGCACGCCGGTTTAATCGAAGAAAAAATGATCCGCTACGTCAGTGGAAGTTGAGTGAAGTGGATGTGCAGGCGCAGGAACGCTGGGATGATTTCACCAATGTGAAATATGAGATGCTGCGCAAAACCCATACAACGCATGCGCCATGGACTATTATTCGATCTAACGACAAACATCAGGCGCGGCTGAATGCGATCAAGATGATCCTTAACTCGGTGCCCTATGAACGTCTGAATCCAAAGCTGGATTTTGTGCCCAACCCGGATGTGCTGGTCTCTGGCTCGCGTGAGCTTGAGAATATGGAAGCACAGATGCTGAAGAAGGGTAAGTTCACACACTAAGGGCCTTCTACCTGGCATGATACAGAACCGGCGCTCATGGCCGGTTCTTCCTCTGGTTAAACGAGTGATCCTAAATTTATGGAGCTATCCGGACTTCAGGTTGTAACAATCGTCGGTCTATGGGTTCTGTATGGGCTGTTCCACTCGTTTACCGCATCACTGAGGCTGAAGCACTGGATGGCCAGACAGTGGCCCCGGCGGATGCCGTTCTATCGCCTGCTGTTCAACCTGATGGCGGGTGTCACTCTGATCCCGCCACTGCTACTGATCTACCTCTGGCATGGCCCTTATCTTTGGCAGTGGAGCGGTCCCTACTGGTTTGTTGCAAATGGCCTGGCACTGTTAGCAGTAGCCGGTTTTGTCTGGTCACTGCGTTTCTATGATGGGGATGAGTTTCTTGGGTTGCGGCAGATCCGTGATCGGGAGCAGCGGGTGGAGGACCAGGAACGCTTCTATATCTCACCGCTGCATCGCTTCATCAGGCATCCCTGGTATTTTCTGGGGCTGGTTATTATCTGGACCCGGGATATGGACAGTGTATTTCTCATATCGAGCCTGATGATGACCGGGTATTTCATTATCGGATCACGTTTGGAAGAGGCCAAGCTGTTGATTTATCACGGTGAACGTTATCGGGTTTACCGAGACAGGGTGCCGGGTCTGTTTCCCCTTCCCGGGCGATACCTGACCAAAGAAGAGGCATTGGCCTTGATGGAAGAGTAAAAGCGGTAAAAAAACCGCTATTAATACTTCAGTATCCCTGAAATTGGTCGACCCATTAGGGAAGTGAGAAACAGTATGACATTTGGGGATGTGAGCTGATCGGTAGGCATAAATGTAGAGAGAGGGCATAGTCTCTCTATTGCTTATCGTCGGGCCAGGTTCTTGAATGCTCAACGGCCTTGAATGTAAACCAACAGGGGTGAAGAATGCAGGACTATTCAGAGAAGCGAGATTTTTACCGCATGGCAGTCGATTGTGCGGCCCGTTATCGCGTGGTCGACGGTGATTCTGTACAAGATGCTGTTGTGAAAGATCTGAGTGCGGGTGGCTTACATCTTCGTAGCGAAACCGAGGTGGAGGCCGGCGCAACTTTGAATGTTGAGATCCGGCCTGTAAAAGATATTACGCCACCACTGCATGTGATTGTGAAGGTTATCCGCTGTTCTGCCAGTGAGGATGGAAAGGGTGGCTATTCGATAGCCTGTACCATTGAACGGATGCTGCCAGTCGAAGAGGTTGGGCCTGATTTTCCCTAGCGTGCTCTAAAAAGAGAAGCGGGCATATAGCGCCCGCTCCTTCCTAACGACTCTTCTCAACCCGATTGGCCGCGCCTCCCGCAAGATAACTCTGTATGTTCTTAGTGACACCATCCAGTAGTCGCTGACGTGCCTCCCGGCTGGCCCAGGCATTGTGCGGTGTGACGATGAGATTGGGAATATTGGGTTGCAGAAGCGGGTTGTCATCTCCCGGTGGCTCTTTCGTCAGGACATCCACCCCTGCACCCCCCAGTTCTCCAGCCTTCAGTGCCGTTGCCAGTGCCTGTTCATCAACAATCCCGCCACGGGCAGTATTGATCAACACGGCATCCGAACGCATCAGCGCCAATTCACGGGTGCCGATCAGTCCCTCGGTCTCTGCTGTAAGTGGGCAGTGCAAAGACAGGATGTCAACTTTTGGGAGTAACTCATGTAGAGGGATGCGCCCAGGTTGAGCGGCTCCACCCGGTCTTTGTGCCAGCATGACCGTCATGTCGAATGCCTCGGCGACCCTGGCTACTCCCCTTCCCAGTGTGCCGTAGCCGACGATGCCCAAGTGCTTTCCTGCGATCTCTCGAATCGGAAAGTTGGTCAGGCAGAAGGTGTCGCTGCGTTGCCAATCGCCGCGTTTGATGGCGGCCTGATAATCTAATAGGCGGGTGGTCAAGGCCAGAATAAGGCTGAAGGTATGCTGCACCACTGTAGCAGTGCCATAGCCAGTTACGTTAGTGACCCCAACCCCCCGTTCCGCGGCAGCCGTGAGATCCACATTATTGGTACCGGTGGCGGCCAGGCAGATCAGTTTCAGATCCGGACAGTTTTGCATCAGGGCACGATCAACCACCACCTTGTTGCTCACGATCAGCTGGGCACCCTCTATACGTTTGGCGGTCTCTTCAGGTGAGGTGCTTGGGAAGAGTTGCCAGTCAAAGGGTGTGTTGAGGAGGCCGGTAAGATCCAGGTCGTTTTTATCCAGGGTACTGGTATCGAGGAAGACCGCTTTGGCCTGGGACATGATTAGCTCCGGGGTTTCAATGGTTGGTTTTAGCCTAGGGCCTGGTGAATGATACAGCTCAAAGCGGTGTTGCATAGGTGCTTATTAGAGTTAACTAACCCTTCAATTTCAATGGGTTTGTTGTTGCAGTCAGTGGATAAGACCTACTGTTTTGGTCCGGTTTGAGCTAAAATCAACGGTTCTCCTGAACGGCACCCGTTTAACTGACGTTTTTCAATCGATGGCACCACGAGTGACTCCCTCTGCCGAGTTAATTGATCCTATGGCTGAAGCTGCTACAGAACCGCAACGTATCCGCGAGATACCTTACAACTACACCTCATTCTCTGATCGGGAAATTGTTATTCGCTTCCTTGGTGAGGAGATGTGGCAGGTGATTGAGACCCTGCGTGGCAGCCGGCGCACCGGTCGATCGGCGCGGATGCTCTACGAGGTGCTGGGTGATATGTGGGTGGTGATCCGCAATCCCTATTTGCAGGACGATCTATTGATGGATGTGGGTCGGCGCGGGGCGTTGATTGATGCCCTCAAGCATCGCCTGGATCAGTTTGAGGCGCGTACCAACGGCAATGAAGATGCGATCAGTCTGCTGGCCGCTGCGCGCAAGGCTGTAGAGAAATTCTCCGCCTGTTTTCAGCGCAATCATGATTTGCGCCGGCAGGTGAGCCGCGCCCTGTCAAAAATAACCCGCCGGGACAATATCGATTTTGGTGGTCTGGCCCGGGTTTCTCACGCCACGGATGCCACTGACTGGCGTGTTGAGGTCCCCTTTGTAGTGATCTGTCCTGACCATGAATCAGAAGTGGCCGCCATTGTTAAGTCAGCAATCGAGTGTGGCTTGACCATAATCCCCCGAGGCGGTGGCACCGGCTATACCGGCTCTGCTGTACCGTTGGATCCCTACTGCGCGGTGATTAATACCGAAAAGCTGGAGCAGATGGGACAGGTTGAATTGGTCTCTCTGCCCGGTGTGGCAGTTCCTGTGCCCACGGTGCATGTGGGTGCCGGTGTGGTTACCAAGCGGGTCTCTGATCTGGCGGCATCGCAGGGGCTGGCCTTTGCGGTTGACCCAACCTCACAGAATGCCTCTACCATTGGCGGCAATATTGCCATGAATGCGGGCGGCAAGAAGGCCGTGCTGTGGGGGACGACGCTGGATAACCTTGCCTCCTGGCTCATGGTGATGCCGGATGCCAGCTGGCTGGAGGTGGAGCGGCTGAATCATAATCTGGGCAAGATCCATGAGCAGGCGTCAGTCAGTTTTAGAATCACCCGCTATGAAACCGATGGTAAGACGCAGCTGGGTGAACCCGAGATCCTGGAGATGGCCGGTTCGAGCTTCCGCAAGGCTGGCCTGGGTAAGGATGTTACCGATAAATTCCTCTCTGGGTTGCCTGGTGTTCAGAAGGAGGGGTGCGACGGTCTGATCACCTCGGCACGCTTTATCCTACATCGCATGCCGGCCCATGTACGGACCGTCTGCATGGAGTTCTTTGGTTCAGATCTCTCCAAGGCGGTGCCAGCGATTATCGAAATCCGTGACACGATTGGTCAGGCCGAAGCGGTTCAGATGGTTGGCCTGGAACATCTGGATGAACGCTATATCAAGGCGGTGAAGTACAGCACCAAGGCGCCACGTCGTGAGCGCCCGAAGATGGTACTGATTACCGACCTGGTCTCGGATGATGAAGATGCCGTTGCGCAGGCCGCCTCGGAGGTGGTCAGGCTGGTGAATGCCCGTGAGGGTGAGGGTTTTATCGCTGTCAGTCCTGAGGCGCGCCGCCGTTTCTGGCTTGATCGCAGTCGCACCGCAGCCATCTCTGCCCACACCAACGCCTTCAAGGTGAATGAGGATGTGGTCATCCCCCTGGAACGTCTGGCCGAGTACAACCGGGGTATTGAGCAGATCAATATCGAGCAGTCGATCAGTAATAAACTGCAGATCATGCAAGCGGTATTGAGCTATCTGAAAGGTCGCATGCCCGAACTGCGTCTGCCTGAGGAGTATGAAGAGTCTGCCGAGAGTCAGGCCATTCTCGAGGCGAAGCGTGATGCTGCCTGTGAGGTGGTGGCAACTGCCGAACAGCGTTGGTGTACCATTCTGGAGAACCTGGATTCACTCGCGGAAGATCACCAGGGACTGTTGCGCGACAAGGAGTTGAGCAGAATGCTGCCGGGTGACACCCTGCTGGACATGATGTTGCGTCGGGATCTGCTGCAGAACTACCGCAAAGAGGTGGCGGCCCGACTGAATGAGATCTTTGATGGGCAGGATATGCTGGCGGTTCAAGCACGTCTCAACAGTATCCATGCGGAGATCCGTGATGCGCGTCTGTTTGTCGCCCTGCACATGCATGCCGGTGATGGCAATGTGCATACCAATATCCCGGTACATTCGCATAATTACGAGATGCTGCATGAGTCTGAGCGCATGGTCGAGCGGATCATGGCGCTGGCCAAGTCGCTGGATGGAGTGATCTCGGGTGAGCACGGTATCGGACTGACCAAGATCCAGTTTATGGACGAGGATAAGCTGCGGGATTTCGTGGCTTACAAGGAACAGGTTGATCCTGGCCGTCACTTTAACCGGGGCAAGCTGATGCCTGGTTCCAATCTGGATACCGCCTACACCCCCTCGCTGCGATTGGTGCAGCAGGAGGCGATCATTCTGGAGGCGAGTGAACTGGGTGAGCTGAATGATGACGTGAAGCACTGTCTGCGTTGTGGCAAGTGTAAGCCGGTCTGTATGACCCATGTCCCGCGTGCCAACCTGCTCTATTCACCGCGCAACAAGATCCTCGGCACCGGATTAATGATTGAGGCCTTCCTTTACGAAGAGCAGACCCGCCGCGGTATCTCGCTACGCCATTTTGAAGAGATGAATGATGTGGCGGATCACTGCACTATCTGCCACAAGTGCCTCAATCCCTGTCCGGTCAATATCGACTTTGGTGATGTGACCGTGCGGATGCGCAAGATCCTCACCGAACAGGGGAAAAAACGCCGGAATATCGGCACCTGGGCCGCCATGTCGTTCCTGAATACCACGGATCCGCGAACCATTCGCACGCTGCGCAAGGGTATGCTGGAGTGGGGATTCAAGGGGCTGGCGTTAGGCCATGAACTGTTCAAGCGTGCCGGGATGTTGGGGCGCGGTAAGCAGATACCAGCCAGTACTACCGGCAAGCTGGTGCCCAAGTCGCTGGTGGTTGAGTTGGTACGGCGTCCTATTCGTGTGGCATTGCCAAAGAAAACCACCCGTGCCCTGCTGGGTATTGAGGAGGATGGCATGATTCCCATCTTCCGTGATCCGACCCGGGTCACGGATGAGTCAGATGCCATCTTCTATTTCCCTGGCTGCGGTTCTGAACGGCTGTTCAGTGATGTGGGACTGGCGACCATCGCCATGCTCTATGATCTGGGCAATGAAGTGGTGTTGCCTCCGGGCTATCTCTGTTGCGGCTACCCCCAGACTGCCGCAGGTCAGCATGCCAAGGGGCTGGAGATTACCACCGGTAACCGGGTGCTGTTCCATCGGGTGGCCAATACGCTGAACTACATGGATATCAAGACGGTTATCGTCTCCTGTGGCACCTGTATCGATCAGCTGATGAAGTATGAGTTCGAGAAGATATTCCCCGGCTGTCGGCTGATGGATATCCATGAGTATCTGATGGAGAAGGGTGTCTCGTTGGAGGGCGTCAATGGTACAGAGTATCTCTACCATGACCCCTGCCATAGTCCGATCAAGCAGTACAATCCGACGGAAGTGGCCTCCAGGTTGATGGACAAGAAGGTCTTGCTGTCAGATCGTTGTTGCGGTGAGGCGGGTACCTTGGGTACGGCCAGGCCGGATATTGCCAGCCAACTCCGCTACCGCAAGGTGGAAGAGCTGGAGCAAGGCATCAAGGAGCTGAGTGGCAGCGAACGTGCGGTCAATGGCAATGTGAAGATGCTTACCTCCTGCCCGGCCTGTACCCAGGGGCTTAATCGCTACAAGGATGAGACGGGTTTGGAAGTCTCTTACATTGTGGAAGAGCTGGTTAAGAACCGGTTGGGTGAGGACTGGCAGAAGAGCTTTGTTGAGCGGGTACTGAAAGGTGGCATCGAGCGGGTTTTGCTTTAAGTTTTTAGCTCTATAGGGGGTGAGCACGTTTCTTTGTGCCCACGCGGGTACCTTGGAATGACCGCGTCTCCACCCTATGGCAAACAAACAAAGGCTGGAGTCGTCGCAATCGATTGCAACCTTTGCCAGGTCAGTTATCCCTGTGACGGCTGATCTCTTGCAATCGCTGGTGAGCAGCTTCGGGTGCATCAGGCGTCTGCTTCAGGAGCTTCTCGCCGTTTACCAGTAAAGCGGTAAGTTGTGCCTCATCAAACAGCGAACAGGCCGCCTGCAACTCATCCGGAGTTGCTGACAGCAGCGTCGGCAGCAGATCGATCTCTGATATAACCGAGTTGGGGTCCAGCAGATCAGCTACCAGCGGATACTCCAGCAGGGCATAGTGAGTGGTTCGCGCCTCCGCTTCCTGTGCCAACTCCTGCAGGGCGACCTTGTCACTACCGGCACCTTTTTTTACCGCCTGCATGATCACAGCCACCAGCTTTTCTATGGCCTGTTTGGTCTCCTGCTGATCATCCACCATCCGTGCGGCCTGCTCATAGGACTGATCCAATCGTTCCTTGATGGAGAGGATCTTGTCGCTCTCGGCGTTGCTGGGGAGCTTAACCGCCTCATGTACCAGTGCCCGGAACTCGGTTATAAAGCTGACAAGCTCCTCGTGATCCAGTCGCTGCGCCTCTTCCAGCATAGACTCCTTCAGGGTGCGCTCGGTTTCGGGGAACAGCGGATTGTCCTGTTTGCGGATCAGGTGACGCTCATGTTTTCCAGGGGTTTGGCTGTATCTCAGTGACATATATACTACTCGTCAGGGTTTGGTTTATGGGGTAAGCGCCAACCTTTCAGCAGGCCGCCGCTCCCGGTGGAGGCAGGCTCGTCATCTATCTCAGGGCCGAGCAGGATGGCCAGCCAGCGGGTATCGTCATTACTGTCCAGGGCAATTTTGATGGTCATGGTCAAGGGTACTGATAGGAACATGCCAACGGTACCCAGTACCCAGCCCCAGAAAACCAGGGAGAGAAACACCACCAGGCTGGAGAGCCCCAGGCCTTTGCCCATGAAGCGGGGCTCGATTACATTGCCGATCAGGTTGTTTGCCAGGATGAAACCGAGGCCTGCCCAGGCGGCTCCACCAGGACCGAGTTGGATCAGCGCCAGCAACAGGGCCGGTATGGCGGCAATGATAGAGCCGATATTGGGCACATAGTTCAGGAAGAAAGCAAGCACGCCCCAGAGAACGGGGTAATCCACGCCAACTACCAGTAACCAGGCATATATAATGACCCCGGTCAGCATGCTTGTGATGGTCTTGATCGCCATGTAGCGTTTGATGTTATCGATGAACTGATCGAAGTGGATAAAGGATTGTTCCGGGTTTTCCAGTATGCGATTCAGTTTTGCCGGAAAACTGGAGGCCTCCAGCAGGATGAATACCACTGTCAGGAGAATCAGAAAAGTATTGGTCAAGAGCCCGCCCAGGCTACTCAGTCCCTGGGCCGCCATGGACATCGCCTTGGCTGGGTCCAGCAGTTTGGAGAATATCTCCTCAGGTACCGGTACCCCCATGCCGTTCAGCCAGGCCAGACCTTCCCCTGTCAGGGTCTTGAGTTTTGCCTGATAAGTGGGCAGTTGTGCAGAGAAATCATCCACCGCATTGCCCACCAGAACACCCAGCAGTAGGCCGGTTAAGGCGATAGCCAGAATGACCAGGATGATGGCGATGATGGAGGGCACTTTATAGGAGCGCAGGAAAAACAGTGCGGGGGCGGCAATAATGGCGATGAAACCGGAGAGTAGAAAGGGCACCAGTACACTCTGCGCCTCCCGCATGCCGGCGACGACAATGACGAAGGCGGCTGTAGTCAGCAGTATGCGACCACCATTGGCGCGGTTCAGCTCACCCACTATTTATACTCTGGTATAGGATTAATGCGGGTCCAGGTGTGCGACTCCTTATCAAATTCCCAGAGCTGGCGGTCGGTGATGCTCTTTTCAACCTGGCGATCATCAAAGATATAGCTGATAACGGCAGTCTGGCTGGCTTGTGTCTCAGAAACCAGATCGGGCAGCTGGATCACCTTGTAATCCGTGATGCTGATATTATTCAGATTGGTTGGTATGGAGGTCTTTTCTGCAAGATCCTTGCGCAGATAATTGTAGGCCTGCCCGGGATAGCCCCAGCGTATCGCAGAGCGATAGTTTTTCAGAGTCTCCTGCAGTGACTCCTCCTTCTTATCCTGCATCAGGTTTAAGGTCTTGCATCCGCTCAGCAGGGTAGCCACTAAAAGCAATCCCACAATTCTCAGGATGGTTCCGTTCATCGTCTACTCCTCATTAGTTCCCGGCAGTTTAACCCGGATCATTTGAAAATTGTATGTGGCGCTGTTCAGCCTGCCAAATGGTTCCCAAAGGCGCTGTTGGTACAGATAGTCCAAGGAGCAGAAAAGACAAATTGCAGGAGAGGGGTTATGATGCGCCGCTTGTTAAGGAGCTTTAATTAATGACAGAGCATGTAGAACAGGAGCCGATAAAAGAGGTTCAGGTCGGTGACAGCAAGGTGACTTTGCTTGGGACGGCGCACGTTTCCCGTGCCAGTGCCGAAAAGGTCAGGGAGCTATTGGATAGCGGTGACTATGATGCTGTTGCGGTTGAGCTTTGTCCCAGTCGCTATCAGGCGATATTGGATCCAGATGCACTCTCCCGCATGGATCTGTTTAAGGTGCTGCGTGAAGGAAAGGCCAGTATGGTCGCTGCTAACCTCGCATTGGGGGCCTATCAGCAGCGCTTGGCGGAACAGTTCGGTATCGAGCCGGGTGCAGAGCAATTAGCCGCCATTCGTCATGCTCAGGGGCATCACAAGCCGGTGTTGTTGATAGACCGGGAGATAGGCATAACACTACGACGCGTGCTGCACAACGTCCCCTGGTGGAAGCGATTTGGCCTGTTTGCCGGACTGCTCGGTAGTCTGTTTTCCAAGGAAGAGGTGAGTGAGGCGGATATCGAGGGGTTGAAAGAGGGAGATATGCTGGAGCATACCTTCGCCGAATTTGCCGAAGACCGGCAGGATCTGTTTCTCCCCTTGATTGATGAGCGTGACCGTTACATGGCCGCCAGATTGATGCAGGAGGCAAAAGAGCAGGCCCCAGAAAAAATACTGGCTGTGGTGGGTGCCGGCCATCTCAAAGGGATACACCAATACCTGTCAGAGGGGATGCCCCGGCCTGAACGGGTGATTGAGAAGCTGGATCATCTGCCTGAGCCCAGCCGCTGGCCCAAGCTGATCCCCTGGTTGATTGTGGCGCTGATCATGACCGGATTTGCCATTGGCTTTATGCGCAGTCCCGAATTGGGTTGGACGCTGGTCATGGATTGGGTGCTGATCAACGGCGTCCTCTCTGCACTGGGGGCGCTGATAGCGGCCGCTCACCCACTGACCGTGCTGACGGCATTTGTGGCGGCCCCCATCACCTCGCTCAATCCCACCATCGGGGCCGGTATGGTGACTGCGGCAGTGGAGATCTACCTGCGCAAACCCGAGGTGGGGGATTTTAGCCGGCTAAAACATGACACCATCAAGATAAGCGGTTGGTGGCGTAACCGGGTCTCCCGCACCCTGCTGGTGTTCCTGTTCAGTACCCTGGGTTCGGCTGCCGGTACCTATCTGGCGGGTTTCAGGATCTTTGACCGATTGGCCGGCTGATCCGCATTATACGGTGGCCTTGATCTGCTCAATCCGGTTTTGCATGGCGGCAAAATAGACCACCGGGATCACCACCAGTGTCAGCAAGGTGGAGACCAGCAGACCGAAGATCAAGGCGACAGCCAGTCCGCTGAAGATTGGGTCGTCAAGAATGAAGAAGGCCCCCGCCATGGCTGCCAGGGCGGTCAGAACAATCGGTTTTGAGCGAACGACAGCCGATAGAACCACGGCCTTTTCCAGTGGCAAGCCCTCCCTCACCTGCTGATTGATGAAATCCACCAACAGGATCGAGTTACGTACGATGATCCCGGCCAGTGCGATCATGCCGATCATTGATGTGGCGGTGAATTGTCTGTCCAGCAAGGCGTGTCCAGGCAGGATGCCGATCAGGGTCAGGGGGATTGGGGCCATAATGACAAGGGGTACCAGGTAGGAGCGGAACTGGGCGACCACCAACAGGTAGATCAGTAGCAGTCCCACCGTATAGGCGATACCCATATCCCGGAAGGTCTCATAAGTGACCTGCCACTCGCCGTCCCACTTCAGGCTGTATTTATAGGGGTTTACAGGTTGGCTCAAAAACCACTGTTCAAGCCCGTCCTGCTGTTTTAGCTGATCCGAGATGGCGAACAGACCGTACAGCGGGCTGTCAGTCTCCCCCGCCATATCGCCGGTAACATAAACAACCGGTAGCAGGTCCTTGTGATAGATGGCATGTGCCCGCTGATTTGGTATGGCCGTGACGATCTCTGACAGTGGTACCTGTTTTCCGCTTTCGGACGCGATGCGTAGCGTTAAAAGTTGCGTGATATCCGTTTTATCTGCCGGGGTGTATTCCACTCGGATTGGTACAGCATACTTGAGATTTTCACCATGCAGAAAGCTGACATCCTCGCCCGCCAGCAGCATACTGAGGGTTCGGGTGATTTCTGCTTGTGAAATACCAAGCCGGGCCGCCTTTGCTCTGTCTACCTGAAGCAGGATTTTTTCTGAAGGGTATTCGACGGAGTCATCGACATCCACAATGTCCGGCGTTGATTCAAACAGCTTACGCAATGCTTTGGCCTGGCCTATCTGTCCGGTGTAATCGATCCCGTAAACCTCACCGACCAGCGGTGCCTGGACCGGTGGTCCAGGAGGCAGCTCAACGATCTTGGCGTTGCCCCCGAATTTATTGGCGATCTCTTGCAGTGGGGTCCTGACTGACAATGCCACTTCATGGCTTTTGCGTTCACGCAGTTTCTTATCCAGAAGATTGACCTGGATATCGCCGAGATTTGCGCCTTTGCGCAGATAGTACTGCCTTACCAATCCATTGAAGCTGATAGGCGCGGCGGTGCCGGCGTACACCTGATAGTCGGTCACTTCCGGGATACCACCCAGATAGCGGCCCATGCTGTCCAGCACCCGGGTCGTCTGCTCCAGACTGGTCCCTTCCGGCATATCAAGCACAACCTGGAACTCTGATTTGTTATCAAACGGCAGCATCTTCAGTACCACGGACTGGTTGGCCACCAAGGCGAATGAACCGGCGATCAAAACAAGCACGGACAGCAACAGTAACCAGCGCATACCCCGGCCCCGACTGCCCAGAAGGAAGGGTGGCATGATGCGGTTAAACAGGCGGCTGATCCATGTATCGTTGGGCTGATTTGCATCATGTGCACTGAGGTTATGGCTCACTTTGCCAAGCGCCTTGTAGGTCAGCCAGGGGGTAAAGATAAAGGCAACCGCCAGTGAGATCAGCATACCAAGTGAGGCGTTGATCGGTATCGGACTCATGTAGGGTCCCATCAAACCGGTGACAAACGCCATGGGAAGCAGGGCGGCGATTACAGTAAAAGTGGCCAGGATGGTGGGGCCACCCACTTCATCAACCGCCGCTGGAATCGCCTCAAGCAGTGTGCGGGAACCGATCACCAGATGGCGGTGTATGTTCTCGACCACCACAATGGCGTCATCCACCAGAATACCGATGGAGAAGATCAGGGCGAACAGGGAGACCCTGTTCAAGGTGAATCCCCAAGCCCAGGAGGCAAACAGTGTAATAGCCAGAGTGACTACCACTGCGGCCCCGACGATCAGAGCTTCACGCCAACCCAAGGCAAACAGCACCAGAAGGATCACCGAGGCGGTAGCAAAGATCAGTTTGCTGATCAGTTGTTTCGCCTTGGTATCCGCCGTTTCTCCGTAATTACGCGTGACAGTCGCCTTGACATCACTGGGTATGAAGGTGCCCTTCAGCTGGTCGAATCGCTGGATAACGGCACTGGCAATCTCGACCGCATTGGTGCCGGGCTTTTTTGCGATTGCGATAGTAACGGCAGGGGTGGTTGATGAGAGATTGAGCTGTTTCTCTGCGGCCCCAGGCCCCGCGCCCAGCCAGACATACTGATCAGGCTGCTCGGGGCCATGACTGATTTCAGCGACATCGCGCAGATAAACCAGGTGGCCCTGATGACTGGCTACAACCAGATCGCCGATCTCTTCGCTGTTGGTGAGAAAGCTGCCGGCTTGTACCAGTACTTCATGGTTATCGCGTGTAATGGCCATATTATCCATGACGCTATTACCTGACTGGAGAGCCCGTCTGAGCTGGTTCAGATCGATGCCGTAGCCCGCCAATGCCTGTGGATTGAGATGGACACTGACCACCCGGGTCGGTACACCAATGGTATAGATGTCACGGGTACCTGGAACCCGCTTCAGCTCGGCCTCAATAGCATGGGCCACCTGGCCTAGCTCATAGGCGCCTGTGGCTGGATTGTCTGAACGCAGTGTAAGCGTGACAATCGGTACATCATCAATCCCCTTTGGTTTGATAATAGGTTGCCCTACGCCAAGGTTATTGGGTAACCAGTCCTGGTTTGAGAAGATCTTGTTATAGAGACGCACGATGGCATCCGTACGTTCAACGCCCACCCGATATTGCAGGGTGAGTATGGCCATGCCGGGCTGTGATGTAGAGTAGATATGCTTGATATCCTCAATCTCGGAGAGGACCTGCTCGGCTGGCGTGGCGACTAGGTTTTCGATTTCAGTAGCGGTTGCACCAGGGAAGGGGATAAAGACATTGGCGAAGGTGACATTGATCTGTGGCTCCTCCTCCCGTGGTGTTACCAGGATGGCAAACAGGCCAAGCAGCAGACCCACTAACGCCAGAAGCGGTGTTATCTCCGTTGTCAAGAAACGTGCTGCAATGGAACCCGAAAGACCGAGCTTACTCATTTGAACTCTCTTTGGATTGCTGCATCAGCTGGCTGCCCGCGGCAACCGGATCAAGGGCAATCCGCTCACCTGCCGCTAATCCCGAGAGGACTTCTATCTTGGAGCCATTACGTTTTTGTCCTGCCTGGATATGTCGCAACGTTATTTGGTTGTCAGCGCCGATAACATAAACAGCGGTTACTTCACTGCGATAGACGACGCTGGCCGCTGGTATGAGTAACACTTCTGTCTGCCCAATCTCGAAATCTGTCTTGACCAGCATCCCCGGGAACAGATCGGTGACACCTGCAGGCAGCTTTAGCCGCACCTTGAAAGTCCCGCTTGACGGATCGGCAAATGGAAAGATAGTAACTGATTCCGCTGTCACGGTGCGGTTGCCAGGGAGGGTTATCCGAGCCTTTGGCTGCTGTCGGATGGCGGGTATCAGGCTCTGGGGTATATCGACGCTCACCCGTAACAACTCCAGTGAGATGCCGCTGATCAGCTTCTGTCCGGGCGATGCCGTTTCACCCAATTCAATCAGACGTTCCGTCACAATACCGGAATAGGGAGCACGAACCTGTGTGTAGGCCAGCTGTTCTTCCGCCTGTGCGAGTGCGGCACTGGTGGCTTCCTGACGCGCTTTTGCGGACTTCAGTGATGCTGTCGCCTTATCCATGGCCGCCTGGGCCACCAGTTTTCGTGTAAAGATCTCCCGGGTGCGTTCAAACTCTTTACCTGCTTCCTGAAGTTGGGCGTTGGCGGCCTTTAGCTCTGCCTTGGCCTGCTCCAGGCGGGCCTGCTGTTCAGTGTCTCTGAGACGGATGATGACAGCGCCCTGTTCGACAAAGTCATCCACATCCGCCAGGATCTCGATCACTTGTCCCTGGGTCTGAGCAGAGATGGTTGACTGCTGTGTCGCCTCAACGATGCCGTCAAAGTGGTACTCGCTAGGGATTTTAGTCAGTTGAGCGATGCCCGTGGCTTCTGTCTCAGCCGCCAGCAGCGGGCAGCAGAAGCCAATGACCAGAATGAGTAAAAAAGGGAGGCGCGTCATGTCAGATCCTGTCTCCTCTGTCCGGCTCATGAATGATAGGAGGGATCACTCTATCCATAAGCTGAATAAATATTCTTTTTATTTGAATCGTTTATCGAAATCCAATTTTATATTTATATCCTACCGCGACTGCGCGGTTCAAGATAGAGAATCGTAAGACCTTAAAAAGTCATTTGACTCAGAAACGTTAGATATTGATGATTGAACGGTTTTCTTGCATGTCGCCTGACTCTATAAGGCAGGTATACTTCAGGCAGATCCCATAATGGAGAGAGATAATGGAGCTTTTTGCAATAGCGGTATTGGTATTGGCGGTTGTGATCGTCGTCCTGGGAGCCAAACGGGTACCGCAGGGTATGGAATATACGGTGGAGCGGTTTGGTCGTTATACCAAGACACTGCGTCCAGGCCTCAACCTGATTGTCCCTCTGGTGGATATCATCGGCGCCAAACTGAATATGATGGAGCAGGTACTGGATGTCCCCTCGCAGGAGGTGATAACCAAGGACAATGCCATGGTGACGGTGGATGGCGTGGTCTTCTTCCAGATTCTGGATGCGGCCAAGGCGGCATATGAGGTGAGTCAGCTGACTCATGCGATATTGAATCTCACCATGACCAATATTCGAACCGTTATGGGCTCAATGGATCTGGATGAGTTGCTCTCCATGCGTGATCATATTAATGCGAAGTTGCTTGAGGTAGTCGATGATGCGACCACCCCCTGGGGCATCAAGGTTACTCGAATTGAGATAAAGGACATCTCCCCGCCTCGGGATCTGGTGGACTCGATGGCGCGGCAGATGAAAGCAGAGCGTGAAAAACGGGCGCAGATTCTGGAAGCCGAAGGCCACCGTCAGGCGGCGATCCTGAAGGCAGAGGGTGAAAAGCAGGCCGCCATTCTGGAGGCCGAGGGTGAGCGGGAGGCTGCATTCAGAGAGGCAGAGGCGCGAGAACGCCTTGCAGAGGCAGAGGCTAAAGCGACCCTGATGGTGTCGCAGGCGATCGCCAAGGGCGATGTCAATGCGATTAACTATTTTGTGGCACAGAAATATACCGAGGCACTGAAGGATATCGCTTCTGCACCTAACCAGAAGGTCATCATGATGCCACTCGAGGCCTCCTCATTGATTGGTTCGGTTGCCGGTATTGCAGAGATCGCAAAACAGGCTGCAGGCAAGAACTTGCGGAGTGAACCCTGATGGAGTTTCTTGAGAGCGCTACATACTGGCACTGGTGGGTGCTGGGTGTGATCCTGATTGTGTTGGAGGTATTTTCACCAGGGGCCTTTTTTCTCTGGCTGGGCATTTCGGCTGGCGTAGTCGGGTTTATGTTATTTGCGGTCCCGGATGTAGGCTGGGAGATTCAGCTGCTTGTTTTTGCCCTGTTCAGCGTGGCGAGCATTGTTGCATGGCGCTTGTACCTGGTGAAAAACCCCACCAAGAGTGATCAGCCGCGACTCAACAGGCGTGGCGAACAGTACATCGATCGCATATTTACCCTGTCTGAGCCGATGGTAAATGGCCAGGGTAAAATCAAGGTAGATGACTCAATCTGGAAGATCAGTGGTGCTGATTGTCCGGCTGGCGCACGGGTGAAGGTGGTGGATGTCGATGGGGTGGTTTTGAAAGTGGCCCTTATTGATTGATTCAGCTAGAAAAGAATTCGCTGCCTATGCTAGCCTTAAGCTGTTTTAATAACTTTAAATGACGAATTAAACAATAATAATGTCTACTACGAAGTATCAACTTGTATTCAGTGGCAAGCTACTTGAGGGGTTTAAACACCCTGAAGTTCAGCTGTCTCTCGCGCAACTCCTGAAAATACCGCTCGATCAGGCGGGCCATCTGATACAGGGTGATCGGTTCAGAATAAAAAAGGCACTGGAAAAGGATAAGGCGGAACGTCTGCTGCAGAAGATTATACAGCGTGGAGCCGAGTGTTCTGTGGAACCTGTGCGCAGCAAAGATCAGAAAAAGTCCGATGCGACTGCGCCGCCATCCGAACAGCCACCTGTTGCTGAGCCCTCGGTTGTAACCGATAAGGTGGAATCTGGACTTTCGCAAGCCGATGAGCCGTTGACGCTTGACTTGCCGGAGGGGCGCGCGGGTAGCTCTGACGGCCCCCTGACACTTGATCTGCCTGAGCTTACCCCGGAGGATGACAGCACGCGGCCTATGGCTATCGTGAGTCCGGATGATTACTCAGGGTCGGATGAAATAGTGATGGAATCCTCTACGGCCTCTGTTGCTGAATTCAAGCCGGAGGATGATTCTGAAAATGTAGGGACTTTTTATGACAGGGGGGACGCGGCCGCCCCAAAGGAAGAGGCAACTGCTGATGGAAAGCGAAATCAACGGCTGATGCTGTTAGGTGCGGCAGTTGTTGTGGCCGTTGCCGCCTGGTTGTTAGTGCCGCTGTTGTTGGATGATGCGCCACCGCCGGAGGTCGCCACCGTGCCGGCTGTCCCGGTTGATCCGCAGCGTGCACAGACTGTTCGGCGGCTGGAGCAGCTGAATAGATCGGTTAGCGTGTGGATGATTCAGTATGGATCCGGTTTTAATCCGACTCAAGTTACACTGGAGAGGCTGCAACAAGACCTCAATATGGGAGATCAGGATATGTTGGATGGATGGGGGACTGCGCTTCGGTTTGAACCGGAAGCGCAGCTTTATCGCGTAATTTCTGCGGGGCCCGATAAGTCGTTTGGGACCGCTGATGATCTGAAGCGGGAAACGACAACTGTCAGGAAATGATCAGCGGGTTCCAAACACCACGATGGTTTTGCCTTTTACATACACCAGCCCCTGCTCTTCCAGATTCTTCAGTACACGACCAGCCATCTCCCGGGAACAGCCGACAATTCGTCCAATCTCCTGACGTGTGATGCGTATCTGCATGCCATCGGGATGGGTCATTGCATCGGGTTGTTTGCATAATTCGAGCAGTGTGCCGGCAACACGTCCTGTGACATCGAGAAATGCCAGGTGGCCCACCTTTCTGCTGGTATGAATCAGCCGTTGGGTCAGCTGACCGCCTAAGGCGTAGAGAATATCCTTGGCATGAAGGCGGAGGTCGCCGTCGAAAAGCTGCTCTAACCTCGCATAGCTGATCTCGGCCAGCATGCAGTCTGAGCGGGTGCGTACCAGTACGCTACGGTTGGACTGGGAGAGGAAGAGCCCCATCTCACCGATAAAGTCACCCTTATTGAGATAGGTCAGGATGATCTCTTTGCCATCCTCGTCTTCAATCAGGATGGTCACTGATCCGTCCACTATATAGTAGAGAATATCAGCTCGATCGCCCGGATGGATGATGTCCGTCTTGGCTGGATAGCGGCGTCTATGGCAGAACGATAGGAACGGCTTTAGAAAAGCTGGATCTTGTTCTGGTGGCTTGATAATACTCATGTGCGACCTTCTGGTTAAGGACTGGGAATGAAACGTTCCACATAGGATTCTAGGTTAGCTCCTCCGAATTGTCGATCTATGCTAGGCTGCAAACCTTTATTAACTTGCGAGTATGTGATGAAAGCACGGGTAAAATGGGTTGAACAGACCCTTATGGTGGGTGAATCGGGAAGTGGACATGCCGTGGTGATGGATGGCCCTCCCGATTTCGGTGGTCGAAATCTTGGCGTTAGACCGATGGAGATGCTGCTTTTAGGCTTGGGTGGTTGTACCCAGTTTGATGTAGTGCATATCCTGAGAAAGGGGCGTAACGAGGTTTCACTCTGTGAGGTTGAGCTGGAAGCGGAGCGTGCCGAGACGGATCCAAAGGTGTTTACCAAGGTTCATGTGCATTTTCGTGTTGCAGGCCCTGGTTTGACAGAAAAGGTCGTGGCGCGGGCGATCAAGCTGAGTGCTGAAAAATATTGCTCGGCCTCCATTATGCTGGGACAGGTGGTAGAGATTACCCACGACTTTGAGCTGGTTTCGGCATAAGCGCCGTGCGCATGCAGGCGGGATGATTTCATGGGTCGGAGTCAGGTCGCCTGCCTTAAGCGGATTGAACCGGGTTTTTCGCACGGCTCGACTCTGACTCCTTCCCTGGCATGGGCCTGGATTAAGAGAGTCGGTTCTTGAACTCCTGGTAACCGAAGGTGCGTACCATTCGCAGCTGGTCTTCAGCGGTCCAGATAGCTAATGAGGGAAGATTGACGCCGTTGAAAGTGGTGTTTTTTACAAAGGTGTAGTGGATCATATCTTCCAGCACAATTTTGTCGCCCACTTGCAGCGGCTTATCAAACGAGTAATCACCAATGACATCGCCTGCCAGACAGGTGTTTCCGCCTAACCGGTAAGTATAGGGTTTGTCACCGGGCTCCCCTGCATGTCTGATCTTTGGGCGATAGGGCATCTCCAGGACATCAGGCATATGTGCCGCCGCCGAGGTATCGAGGATGGCAATCGCCATATTGTTATGTACGATATCCAGCACAGAAGCCACCAGAGGGCCCGTCTGCCAACCTACGGCACCACCAGGTTCCAGATAGACCTCAACATCGTAACGGGCGCGAAACTCCTTGATCAGACGTATTAGCAGGTCAATATCATAACCTTCACGGGTCATCAGATGGCCGCCACCAAAGTTGATCCACTTCATCTGTGGGATCCACTGACCGAATCGTTGCTCGAAAGCGGTCAGGGTCCTTTTCAGGCTGTCGGCACCACATTCGCAAAGGGCATGGAAGTGGAGTCCCTCGATGCCTTCAAGCGCCTCTGGCTGGAACTCCTCTGCCGTCACCCCGAGGCGTGATGTACTGCCGCAGGGGTTGTACATATCTACATCAACCTCGGCTACCTGGGGGTTTACGCGAATGGCGCATGAGATGCCGGCATCCAATGCCTGCTGTCCAAATCTGCGCCACTGGTTGAAGGAGTTGAAGGTGATATGGTGGGCCAGTTTAACTATTTCTGGAAACTCGGCATCGGTATAGGCGGGGGCATAGACATGCACCTCTTTGCCAAACTCTTCCGCTGCCAGGCGCGCCTCGTTCAATGAGCTGGCAGTGCAGCCATGCAGCACCTCCCGTATGATCGGGAAGGTGCTCCACATGGCGTAACCCTTCAGTGCCAGGATGATCTTACCACCCGATGCCTGCTGAACCTGTGCCATTATCTTCAGATTGTCGCGTAGCTTCGTCTCTTCAAGCACGTAGCAAGGGGTCGGGATCCGTGAGATGTCGAGTGCCATGTTGTTAAATAGAGTCCTTATTCTGGAAGTGAGTCGACATCAATATTTGTTTCAATGTCGGTCCAGGGTAAGCCGTGTTGGTTTAGTGCCGCCATGAAGGGGTCTGGGTCAAACTGTTCCATGTTCCATACGCCGGGCTTCATCCACTGACCAGTCAACATCATCATGGCGCCAATCATAGCGGGAACGCCAGTGGTGTAGGAGACGCCTTGGGCGAAGGTCTCTTTGTAACACTCCTGATGGTCACAGATGTTGTAAACATAGCGCGATACCGGCTTGCCATCCTTGAAGCCCTTGGCGATCACGCCGATATTGGTTTTGCCGACAGTCCGGGGGCCCAGTGAAGCGGGATCAGGCAGCAGTGCCTTGAGGAACTGGATCGGTACGATCTCACGGCCTTCGAATAGAATCGGTTCAATGGAGTCCAGCCCGATGTTGCGGAATACCTCCAGGTGCTTGAGGTAAGCTTCGCCAAAGGTCATCCAGAAACGCATGCGTTTTACATCCGGGATGTTCTGTGACAGTGACTCCATCTCTTCGTGATAGAGCAGGTACATCTTTTTCGGACCGACCTGTTCGAAGTCGAAGGTATGGTGGATCTCCATCGGCTGGGTTTCCACCCATGCCCCATTCTCAAAATAGCGGCCATTGGCCGTGACTTCGCGGATGTTGATCTCAGGATTGAAGTTGGTGGCAAAGGCGTAACCATGGTCGCCGCCATTGCAGTCTAGAATGTCCACCGTATCGATCTGATCAAAGTGGTGTTTCTGCAGGTGGGCGCAGAATACGTTGGTGACACCCGGGTCGAAACCTGATCCAAGTAATGCCATCAGGCCAGCCTGTTCAAAGCGCTCGCGATAGGCCCACTGCCATTTGTACTCAAATTTGGCTTCATCCAATGGTTCGTAATTGGCTGTATCCAGATAATGAACGCCTGTCTCAAGACAGGCATCCATGATGGTCAGGTCCTGGTATGGCAAGGCGACGTTAACCACCATGGCTGGTTTGATCTGGTTTATAAGCGACACCAGTTCAGGCACATTGTCGGCATCGACTTGGGCGGTGTGGATTGTCCTTCCAGTCTTCTCTTTAACTTCGGCTGCAATCTGGTCACATTTTGAGCGGGTGCGACTCGCCAGATGGATTTCACTGAACACTTCCGGTATCTGGGCGCATTTATGCACAACAACACGGCCTACGCCACCGGCCCCGATAATCAATACAGTACTCATTGTATTTGCATTCCTAGTGTTTGAATAAGAGATAAGACGCTTGCGCCTTTCGCCACAGCTTAACGCCCTGAGATGACATTCTCGCTTAGTGAGACGAGTCAGCAAATGACCTGATTCAAGCGAAAGGTGACTTGGGCCAGGAAAAGGGCGCAATAATAACAATCTAACATTGCTTGCGTCGATAGTCAGTCTGTTTAGGCTGTGCCATCCAGGCTCATCGCAACTAACTCAATGGGGTGAACAGTTTGCACGTTAGCTGCTATTTTCCGCATGCCACTCGCTAAATGCAGCGCGCAGCCACTGTTGCTGGTGGCCAGAAACGCCAGGTTGTTATGTGGCAAAATCTTATCAAGTGCTTTTTGGCGTAAGTTATCGGCCATTAGCGGCTGCTCCAGTAGGTAACTGCCTGCCGCACCACAACAATCGATCTCGTCGAGTGAGATCAGATCAATCTCCGGTATGCGGCTGAGCAGTCGTTTTGGCTCGTCAGCAAGTTTAAGCTGGTGCTTGAGTGTGCAGGGTGTATGTAGGCCTACGGTCTGTGGTAAGGCGTTTAGCCTTGCCTCGTCTGGCCAGTGGCATTGATTCAGGAATTGTGTAATCTCGAATACCGGGATACCGAATGATTGTTTCACCAGTTGTGCGCCACAGCCGCTGGCAATGTAGAGAATGGCATCCAGCCCGTCACTGCTGAAGGCCGTTTGGTTGATCGCCGTCATGCGCTTGGCGGTCTCAGGCTCTCCGGCGTGTTGCTGTAAGGCGCCACAACAGCCTTGGTTTAATGGAACGACAACCTCATATCCCAGGCAGTTCAGCACCTTGATCGAGGCATCCAGTCCCTTGCGGTCACTTATGCGTCCAACGCAACCGGTAAAGAGGCCTACCCGCCCCCTGGGCTCAGTCGCGGGGAGGTATTGCTTTCTCCACAGGCCTATTTCGGCAGCGCGCGGGAGTAAGTCATCAAGCCGTCTCAGCTGCTTTCCACCGAACAATCGCAGCAGATGACGAAGGCCGCTGAATCGGTATAGCTTCAAAAGCAGACGACTGGAGTTTCGATAGGGTTGTACTGATATGAAGCGATGGATAAGCCGCTTTTTCCACCCCGGTTTCCCAAGTGCGCGAGTGCCATCAATCAGGTAGCCGTAGTTGACGCCCGATGGGCAGGCCGATTCACAGGCCAGGCAGGAGAGGCAGCGATCGAGGTGATAGTGTGTCTCTGCATCTGACAGGTGGCCGTTTGCCAAGGCTTGAATGAGTGATATCCGTCCTCTGGGGGAGTCGCCCTCATCCAGTGTGAGTTTGTAGGTCGGGCAGTGGGGCAGGCAAATGCCGCATTTGACGCAGCGATCGGCTTCGTGGAGGAGTTCGGTATGGTTCACGGGGTTGGGGAATTCTTTTGCCTGACGCCATATATAATAGGTAAGGGAATTGTACCTCTGGTCTGAAGAAATGACAGCCGCTGGCGCATGTTTATGGTTGGATCTGCCCAGCACAATGGAATTAAGGAACGCTTGACTGGCAATAAATAATATTAGAAGATACTAACGCTTTAAATGCTTTGCATATTTTAAGTACTCCATCCATCCTCCTTTGGTGGTTTAATATTGAAAGGCGTAGCGTCCCCCGCTACGCCTATTTTTTTGCTCAGGGATGGGCTTATGCCGCTAAGCATAGGGATGTGCGAGAGTGGCGTTATAGAAAAAAATAGTGTCACCGGGTCTTGCTACACTGCGCGTGATCCGGTAATATTCGCGCTCTTTTTTAAAGCGCTAGTATTGTTACTCCGCTGGAGCAAGTCAGATGACGACCGTAAGTGCAAAACCCGCAGAAGTGCGCCGCGACTGGTTCGTGGTCGACGCCGCAGACAAGACCCTTGGCCGCCTCTCAACCGAGATAGCACGGCGCTTGCGCGGAAAGCATAAACCAGAATATACGCCGCACGTGGATACGGGTGACTACATTGTTGTGGTTAATGCCGAGAAAATTCGCGTAACCGGTAATAAAATGAAAGACAAGATGTATCATCATCACACCGGTTATATCGGTAACCTGAAATCAATCAGCCTAGAGAAGCTGTTGACCAAGGCGCCGGAACGGGTGATTGAAACAGCAGTTAAGGGCATGCTGCCCAAGAATCCACTGGGACGTGCGATGTTCAAAAAGCTGAAGGTCTTTGCTGGCCCGGAGCATGCACATCAGGCACAGCAACCCCAGGTATTGGATATCTGAAATCCAAATAACGGAACAGAAACATGGCTCAAACCCCGAATTATGCAACTGGACGTCGTAAAAGCTCTGCTGCACGCGTCTTCCTGAGTACCGGTAGCGGTAATATCGTTGTCAATGGCCGTCCTCTGGATGAGTATTTTGGCCGTGAAACAGCCCGGATGGTTGTTCGTCAGCCACTTGATATTGCTAATCTACTGAAAAATGTAGATATCAAGGTTACGGTAAAGGGTGGTGGTACCACTGGCCAGGCCGGTGCAATTCGTCTCGGTATCGCGCGTGCGCTGTCCGAATACGATGAAGGACTGCAGAGCCCAATGAGACGTGCTGGGTTCCTGACCCGCGATGCCCGTGAGGTTGAGCGTAAGAAGGTTGGTCTGCACAAAGCGCGTAAGCGTCCTCAGTACTCGAAACGTTAAAACCGTTGTTGGGGTCGCTGGTCGATCCCTGCAATTGGGGATTCGTCTAACGGCAGGACTACGGACTCTGACTCCGTCAGTGGAGGTTCGAATCCTCCATCCCCAGCCAAATTGAATCAACCCGCTGAAGCGGGTTTTTTCATGTGCCGTGAAAAGTTCACTGGATGGAGGGTGAGGAGCTCCACCGAGGTTCGGCGCAAAGCGCCACGGCGTAGCAGAGCGAAGCCCGCCCCGAAAGGGTGAGGCCGCAGGCCGAATAATCCTCCATCCCCAGCCAAATTGAATCAACCCGCGCAGGCGGGTTTTTTCATGTGCCGTGAAAAGGCACTGGATGGAGGGTGAGAAGCTCCACCGAGGTTCGGCGCTAAGCGCCACGAGGAGCGTAGCGACGAGCCCGAAGGGTGAGGTCGCAGGCCGAATAATCCTCCATCCCCAGCCAAATTGAAGCAACCCGCGCAGGCGGGTTTTTTCATGTGCAGTGAAACAGGCACTGGATGGAGGGGGTTCAGATTTTTTGCGGGAATTAACCACTGCTGTGGCTTCTACCTAATTAGTGCGAGAAAGAGACAGTGGACTGCCATGAGGTTGAATTTATCCCCGATACTGAGTGCTGTATCGCATAATCCCACGAATTACACTTTTAAGTGCAATTCTAGCAACTGCCATCTAACTCATTGCGTATCGGTCTTTTTCAATCTTTTGATATTGAATTGTGTCTCTAAAATACAACAAAGCAAATATTTGTGGTTTTTTTATAAAAAAGTGTTGCAAACCCTTGAGTGGAGTAATAGTATCTCCCCTGCACAGCATTTTTCGTAAATTTACTTTTAGCGGGAATCTATAATGAAAAAACTTCTTTCTATCGCCATCGCTGCAGCAGTTGCTGCTCCTATGGCTGTAAGCGCAGACACCACCATCTATGGTCGCTTGAACCAGAACCTGGTCATGACCGATAACGGAACAACTGACGATTGGGACATTGAGCAGAATGCATCACGTTTCGGCGTTAAAGGTGACGAAGATCTGGGTAATGGCCTGAAGGCTATCTTCCAGTATGAGTGGTCTGTTGATTCATCAGATGCTGGCACCCTGGGTGGTCGTCTGGCATATGCCGGTTTGTCCGGTGGTTTCGGTACCGTTGCAATCGGTCGCCAATGGACCCCTTACTACGGTTCAGTAGATAAGACTGATATCAACCAAGTTAATGGCATGAATGACACCTATATTGGTTCTGTCCGTGTAGGTAACGCATTGGCTTACGTTTCTCCAAACTTCAATGGTTTCAGCGCCAAGCTGGCTCTGGTAATTGATGAGGGCGGCGCTGAAGATCTGAATGATGACTTCAATGACTGGACCAACCTTTCTTTGGACTATGCAAACGGCCCACTGAGTGTTGGTGTATCTTACCTGGCTGCTAATGGCAGTACTGCAGCTACTGATGGCTCCATGTGGGGTATTGGTGCGAAGTATAGCTTCGGTAACTTCGCTCTGTTCGGTCAGTATGAAGATGCTGATTTTGAAATCTACAATACCCTTAAAACAGCTGCTGAGACTGCCGACGTTGATGAGTTCGCTATTGGTGCAGAAGCCTACTTCGGTAACAACACCGTTCGCATCAAATACGGTGAGGTTGACAAGGCTGCTGACGTAGAGCATTGGGCTTTGGGTGTACAGCACAACTTCTCCAAGCGCACCATGGTGTTTGCTGAGTACGAGAACACCGATACTCAGGGTGCTGCTGACGTCGATCGTTTCGGTATCGGTCTGCGTCACGACTTCTAATTTGACTTAGTCAATTAGAAAGGCGTAATAAAACGGGATCTTCGGATCCCGTTTTTTGTTCCCTATTTTGTGTGCAGGATATAGTGTGTACTAAGAATCACTGATCAGTGATAGTGCTTTCGTAGAGAAAATCTTGGCGTTTATGTGTTATCGCCATCCGTGGCGAATACAAAAAGTTAAGTTATTCTATAATTCTGACTCCGGATGCAGAGCCCAGGATCAACAGATCAGCCGACCGCAGTGCAAAAATCCCCGTAGTCACCACGCCTGCGATATTATTAATAGCCTGTTCTGTTGCTACTGGATCCATGATCCGCAGGTTGTGAACATCCAGGATGATGTTGCCGTTATCGGTGATGAATCCGTCGCGCCACACCGGTGTTCCACCCAGCTTGACCAGTTGTCTTGCCACATGGCTGCGTGCCATGGGGATTACCTCCACTGGCAGGGGGAATTCACCTAGCACATCCACCAGTTTGCTTTCATCGGCTATACAGATGAAGCGCTTGCTGGCGCCAGCTACGATCTTTTCGCGGGTGAGTGCGCCGCCGCCGCCTTTGATGAGGTGCAGGTGTTTGGTGGACTCGTCCGCGCCATCCACATAGAGATCGAGTTCGCCTGTGGCATTCAGATCAAATACTGGTATGCCGTGCGCCTTCATTCGCTCGGTGGAGACCTCTGAGCTGGAGACGGCCCCCTCAATGGAGTGTTTGATTTCTGCCAGCAGATCAATGAAGTGATTGACGGTTGAGCCCGTTCCCACACCAATAATTCCGCCCTTTACATGCTCAATGGCGGCTTTTGCTGCCATCCGTTTCAGTTCGTCTTGGTTCATTTTGCTTCCTCGTGCCAATGAGTCTGGCTATGCTAGTGAGCGATTCAATGACTGCAATAATAACACTCCTTTAGGGTTGTGCTGAGCGTTGGAAGAGAAGGATTGCTGAGCTTATTGATAAGGATGTTTGATGCATGACTGTTATATTTCGCTGTAAGGTGGTTTTATACTCTTCAGTTCACATCAGAAATAGTCGGTTCATATGCCACAGAATTATATAGAGCGCATCTTACGCGCACAGGTCTACGATATTGTGCGGGAGACCCCGTTGGATAAGGCGGAAAGATTAACGCGCCGGTTAAAAAACCAAGTCTATCTGAAACGGGAGGACCTACAGCCTGTTTTCTCTTTTAAATTACGTGGTGCCTATAACCGCATACGTTTGCTCTCGGAAACGGAGCGGGAGAGGGGTGTGATCGCTGCGTCGGCAGGAAACCATGCCCAGGGCGTGGCACTTTCTGCGCGACACTTGGGTATAAAGGCGTTGATAGTGATGCCCAAGACCACACCAACCATTAAGGTGCAGTCGGTGAAGGCGCTGGGTGCCAAGACGGTGCTCTGGGGGGACTCGTATGATGAGGCGTGTGCGTACGCGTTGGAGTTGGCAGATAAAGAGTCGATGTGTTTCGTGCATCCATTCGATGATCCAGATGTCATTGCAGGTCAGGGTACGATTGCCATGGAGTTGCTGCGGCAGCATGCTGGGCCGCCAGACGCTATTTTTGTCCCCGTAGGTGGAGGCGGGTTAATCAGCGGTATTGGTGCTTATGTAAAGTATGTCTACCCGCAGGTCAAAGTGATTGGTGTGGAACCCGAAGACGCGCCAACATTGCATAGCTCACTGGCAAAAGGACGGCGGGTCAATCTGAAGCATGTTGGGATTTTTGCTGATGGCGTGGCGGTAAAAAAGATCGGCAAGGAGCCGTTCCGTCTGGCAAAAAGTGTGGTGGATGAGGTTATCCTGGTCACTACAGATGAGATTTGCGCCGCCATCAAGGATATTTTTGATGATACCCGAACGGTCGCTGAGCCCGCTGGTGCATTAGCCGTAGCGGGTCTGAAAAAGTATGCCGTGCGCGATGGTGTGATTGGACAAAATCTTATTGCGATTGAGAGTGGTGCCAATATCAACTTTGATCGTTTGCGGCATGTTGCAGAACGTGCAGAACTTGGTGAGCAGCGTGAGGCTCTTCTTGCAGTAGAGATTCCTGAAGAACCAGGCAGCTTTTTGAACTTCTGTCGTGCCATAGGCAAACGGAGTGTAACGGAGTTCAATTACCGTTTTTCCGATGCGCGGCGGGCACATGTGTTTGTGGGTATAGAGTTGGCTGACGCCCTGGCAGAGCGTGATCAGCTGATCAGTAAGTTGAAAGCGCAGGGGTATCGTGTTGTGGATATGACGGAGAATGAGACAGCAAAATTACATATCCGTTATATGGTCGGAGGGCATGCGCCTGGCGTTCACAACGAATCACTGTTTCGGTTTGAGTTTCCAGAGAGGCCTGGTGCGTTACTCGACTTTCTCACTGAAATGGGCCGGCGCTGGAATATCTCTCTCTTTCACTACCGCAATCATGGGGCGGCTTACGGCCGGGTGTTGCTGGGTGTTCAAATAGACTCAGGTGAAAAGCGTCAGTTTATTCGGTTTTTAAAGGAGTTAGGCTTTGTCTGGGAGGAGGAGACCGATAATCTCGCCTATCGGTTGTTTGCTTGTGGCGGTGAGTGTCACGATTCTTAGCAGGCACTGTTTTAGGTGACTGCCTAAGATGGTCTTGAGCGGTGCACGCAAAAAAGGCCCGTAATTTAGGGCCTTTTTTGCGTGTTGAGGTTTAGCCTGCTTTTTTGGCCACCTTTTTACGGGGTCTAACCTTGCGTGGTCTTAGGGTGGCCTTCTTCTTAGCCACCTTTTTCTTAGTAGCGACCTTCTTTTTCGCTACCTTTTTCTTTGCGACTTTTTTCTTAGCAGCGACCTTCTTTTTCGCTACCTTTTTCTTTGCGACTTTTTTCTTAGCAGCGACCTTCTTTTTCGCTACCTTTTTCTTTGCGACTTTCTTCTTAGCGGCGACCTTCTTTTTCGCTACCTTTTTCTTTGTTACTTTCTTCTTAGCAGCGACCTTCTTTTTCGCTACCTTTTTCTTTGCAACCTTCTTCTTAGTAGCGACTTTTTTCTTTGCCGTCACTTTCTTTTTGCTGACTGCTTTTTTTGCAGGCACGCTCTTTTTACTGATGGTCTTCTTGGTGACTGCGCTCTTCTTTTTTGCAGCCTTCTTTTTCGCGGCTTTCTTGACGGCCATTACGCTCCCTCCACGCTTGGTGTGCAAATGTCAAGTTTGAGTATAATAAAGTATTCAAAAAAAGCTAGTAAATAACGGATATTTTGGGATTTTCTACTGTTATTTTTAAATTAAGTGTGCTGTTCGCTGTTTTTTATTGCTATGCAGAGATCAAGCGTATCAATCCATTGTCTCTTTAAGAAAATGTTTGAAGGCAAATGAATGGTATCCATGTTCTGTGATTATGCCATGCAACGGTATATCCCAATTACGTATCGGTAGGTTTTTTACCTGCTGACATGCATGTGCGTAGCCGATCAGCTTTGGCCTTTTCCAATTCTCTCTGCATCGTTGGTAACTGAGTGTTCGATCATAGTATCCACCACCCATACCCATTCTTGTTCCGTCTGCACTGAATGCAACCAGTGGCATAACGATGAGATCGAGTCCCCAGGTTGGTATTGGTTTTCTACGGTTGGTGTCCGGCTCAAGTATGCCAAAACGATTGGGCCGCAAATAATCGTCAGGACGGTATTCAGCAAACCAGAGCGCTTTTTTCTTGCCGGGTCTGAGGACGGGGAGGTAGATTTTCTTGTTAAGCCGAAGCAGTCGAACGATAAGCGGAAGCGGGTCAAGTTCGCCATCTGCAGCAAGATAAAGCGCGATTTTTTTAGATCGTAGGGTAGCCAATGTGCGTATAAAGTGCCGACTCGCATCAAGGCTGTTTTGTAGTCGGGTTTGCTTGGGGAGTGCCTCTCTTTCGGTGCGTTTTTGTCGGCGTAATTCTGTCAGATTCGGCATGAGAATTCAGGCGTGATAATGAATAAGGTATCCCCCACCTGTGCCGTAGCAAATCATCGTTCTTGAACCGGTAGGTTCAAGTGGGGACAACAAGGAAGATTAAGGCTTTCCGCAAGAAGCGGACATGCACAATGTCATTCCCATTAAGTCCCCGGGGTAATGAATAGGCTCAAGAAAATACCCGATTCGCTTACAAACACCGCAGGGGATACCTGTGAGAATAGGCTAACTCGATTGAGTTTAAAGATCCAGCTGATTTTCCTTACTAAGCGCCGCGTCTATTTTTTGCTGCATGGCGTGTAGCCGATGACTGATGTTTGTTCCCACGCTATCTTTTTGTGACTGGCCTTCCAGGAGTTCGTGGGCAAGGTTCAACGCTGTCATTACTGCAATTCTGTCGGTACCTAGCACCTTACCGCTGGAGCGAATTTCGCGCATTTTCTTATCTACAAAACGCGCAGTAGCAATCAGGCTATCCTCCTCGCCTTGCTTGCAGGCAACTCGATACTCCTTATCCAGTATAAGCACGGTAACGGGGACGCTGTTTTCGCTCACTATTGTATGCTCGAATTCTGTTTGTGAATGCAGGATGCTGGTTTGCGCTCAGTCATCGTGGGATTTGGCCGATTAACCCGTCTCAATGGAGCGTAGACGAGAGATCATGGCCTCTACACGGCTGCGTGCGAGTTCGGTTTTTTCGATGAGTTCGGCTCGCTCTGACATCAACTCTTGTTGTTTGCCTCTGAGGTTTCTATTCTCCTCTTTCAGGCGATCAATTGTGCGGATCAATTCATCCACTTGAGTTTCAAGCTTGTCGATGTCCAACGCAGATGCAGAATTGGGGTCGTTTGGGTTCATACGCTTCAATATAGAGCGCGCTAACGCGCGGGTCAACGTTATACAACGGCATGTTACTATATTATGCCAATATGTTATGACATTAGTTGGATGATAGTATCAAACTGTGTCGAAATCCTGAATATATAGATTTTCAAGAGAAAGATTATCCATGACCGAAAGCAGTCTGAATTATGAACGGCTTGAGCGGCAGCTGGCCTCTGCCGATATTGAAAGTTCCGGAGCCGAGGTGCACGGTATTTTATGCGGTCTGATCTGTGCTGGCCGGGATGATGCAGAGGCACGCTGGTTTGCAGAGCTTGTGGATGAAGCCAATGCGGGGGACCTCCTGGTTCGTGAATGTGCGGCATCACTTAAGGTGATGCATGATGAAACATTGGCTGCCGTTAAAGGGCCGGGTCTGGGTTTTACCCCTTTTTTGCCAGATGATGAGCAGGCGATAAAGATGCGGGCATCCGGCGTGGCCGATTGGTGTCAGGGTTTTCTTTATGGCATTGGTGTGGCGGGATTGCCTGCGGGGCATGCTTTTTCTGAAGAGACGCAGGATGCCCTGACCGCCTTGTCGGAGATCACACGTTTAGAGCTGGATGGTTTGCAGGGTACGGAAGAGGATGAGTCGTCGTTAATGGAGATTACGGAGTTTATCTGGGTGGCCGCCATGCTGGTGTATTCAGAGATGGTAACTGATGAATCGGAGCGCGCATGACAATAGCTGAATTCAAAAGACGTCGCCGGCAACTGATGCGCATGATGGGGCCGGGTAGTATTGCGATCCTTCCTTCGGCTCCCGTCTCCATCCGCAACAGGGATGCGGATTATCCCTATCGGCCTGATAGTGACTTCCATTACATCACCGGTTTCCCTGAACCGGAAGCGGTGGCTGTGCTGATTCCTGGACGAAAGCAGGCGGAGTATGTGTTGTTTTGTCGCGAGCGTGATCCAGAGAAGGAGACCTGGAACGGTCTGCGTGCAGGACAGGAGGGTGCCTGCGAGACTTATGGGGCAGATGACTCTTTTCCGATTGGTGATCTGAATGACATTTTGCCGCGCATGATCGAGCAGAGTGAGCGCGTGTTTTATGCAATGGGCTGTAATCATGAACTGGATAAACAGATGTCCGAGTGGATCAGCACCATACGCAATAAAGGTCGGGCAGGCGTGCCTGGTCCGCTCGAGTTTGTGGCATTGGATCACTACCTGCACGATATGCGGCTCTATAAAAGCCGCTCTGAAATCAAGGCAATGCGCACAGCAGCAAAAATATCGGCAAAGGCACATAAGCGTGCCATGCAGTATTGTCGTCCCGGCCTGATGGAGTGGCAGATTGAGGCTGAACTGGTGCATGAGTGTGCCAAAAATGGTGGCCGCTATCAGGCCTATACACCGATTGTTGGCGGTGGGGCTAATGGCTGTATTCTGCATTATGTGGAGAATAGTGCCGAGTTGAAATCGGGCGATCTGTTACTCATAGATGCGGGTTGCGAGTATGACTACTATGCCTCGGATATTACCCGCACCTTTCCGGTCAATGGCAAATTCTCAACTGAGCAGCGTGCCCTCTATGAGCTGGTACTCAAGTCACAGGCTGCTGCCATTGAAAAGGTGCGCCCGGGCAACCACTGGAATGATCCCCATGATGCCGTCGTGAAAGTAATTACCAAGGGGCTGGCTGAGCTGGGTATATTGAAAGGTCGGGTATCGACGCTGATAAAAAATGAGGCCTATAAGCCTTTCTATATGCATCGTGCCGGGCACTGGCTTGGTATGGATGTACATGATGTAGGGGACTATAAGATTGATGGAAAGTGGCGGTTATTAGAGCCGGGCATGGTGCTCACTGTTGAGCCCGGCATCTATATCCCTGCTGGTGCCAAAGGGGTCGCCAAGAAGTGGTGGAATATCGGTATTCGAATTGAAGATGATCTGTTAGTTACCAAGGATGGCTATGATGTGCTGTCCAAAGATGCACCGAAAACGGTTGAGGAGATTGAGGCACTGATGGCGTGCCGAGGTAGACTGGTTCCGAGCCGCTAGAGCGCTAACCCCTCATCGGTAAACATCACCAGATCCTGGATATCCAGTTTAAGGGTGACGCTGTCACCAAGGTTATGCTGCTGGTGACTGGGTGCCAGGCAGTGGAAATGATCGCCAGTTTTGAGTTGCAGGGTATAGAGATAGTCTGCGCCCTGAAACAAGCGCTCAGTTATTGTTGCCTGTATGCCGTCCTGTTTGGTAGTGAGGTGCAGATCATCAGGGCGGACTAACAGTTTCAGTTTACTCCCCGGTTCACTTCCTACCGGTAATTTACCGCTCAAGCGACCAAACGGTGTTTCGATGCTGTTCTTGTCTGCTACCACGATATCCAATAGCGTGCCACGGCCAATGAAATCAGCCACGAATGTGGTTGCCGGGTGGTGATAAAGGTTATAGCTGCTGTCCCACTGATGCAGTGTTCCCTGATGCATTACGCCAATCTGGTCAGCCATGGCAAATGCCTCTGTCTGATCATGTGTGACCAAAATCGCGGTGATTCCATCCTGTTTTAGCAGGACTCGGACTTCACTGGCCAGCTGTCCGCGTAGTTCTGGATCAAGTGCGGAGAAGGGTTCATCCAGCAGCAAAATTTCAGGACGTGGCGCCATGGCCCGGGCCAATGCAACGCGCTGTTGTTGGCCGCCAGAAAGTTGGTGCGGATGTTGTTGGGCAAGATGGGCCAATCCGACTAACTCCAGCAACTCGGAAATACGGACGCGTTTCTGTTGACCGGGCAGATTACTGAGTCCAAAGGCCACATTCTCTGCGACATTGAGGTGAGGGAAGAGGGCAAAATCCTGAAATACCATCCCCACGCGCCTTTTTTCAGGTGCGGTCATAACCTGCTGGCTGCTGACGGTCTTTCCATTCAGGCTGATCGTGCCATGTTGCAGCGATTCAAACCCGGCAATGGCCCGCAGTAGAGTGGTTTTGCCGCATCCACTTGGGCCAAGCAGTGAGCCGATATCACCCTCCGGCAACTGCAGACTGACCTGCCTGACGACTTCGGTTGAACCGAAGGAGATGGTGGCGTGTTTCAGTTCAAGTCGGAGTGTCATGCTTATCCCGCGAATTTCGTATTGATCGACTGAGCAGCGTTACCGGGATTATACCGGCCAGCACAATCATAAGGGCTGCGCTGGCGGAGTCCATCAGGCGCTCGTCGGATGCCAGTTCAAAGGCCCGGACTGCCAGTGTGTTGAAATTAAAAGGGCGTAGCACCAGCGTTGCAGGCAGCTCCTTCATTACATCCACAAACACTAATAGCAGGGCAGTAAGCAGGCTGCCTTTAAGCATCGGTAGATGAATTCTGCGCAGTACCTGGCCGGGTTTTGCCCCCAAGGTGCGGGCGCTCTCATCGATGGTCTGTTTAATCTTGCCCAGCCCAGCCTCAACCGTCTGTAACGAGACGGCGAGAAAACGCACCAGATAGGCAAAGACCAGTGCCACCAGTGTGCCGCTGAGTAATAATCCGGTGGGGATGTCGAAGTGAGTTCGCATCCAGCTGTCGATACTATTGTCCAGCCAAGCGAGTGGCAGCATGACGCCAACGGCAATCACTGTACCTGGTACAGCGTAGCCCATGCCGGCAATCCGGACCGCACTTAAGGTGGCTTTATCCGGGCTCAGTCTTTTTCCATAACCCATCAGCAAGGCCATTAGCAGTGCCAAAACGGCAGTACCGCTGGCGAGGCCGACCGTGTTGAGGGTAAGCCGAAGGAAGTCGGCATCAATCATCTCATGCGTCTTCACCGCCCAGTAGGCGAGTTGTGCAGCTGGCAGCAGAAAACCGAGGAACAGCGTGCTGGAACAGATCAGGATGGCGCCGATCTTCTGGTGGCGCTGCAGGATGAAGCCGGGGAGTGATTGGTGTCTTTGGCCTGAGTGGTGATAGCGCATCTTCCTCCTGGACCAGCGCTCCAGGAGTATCAAAGTAAAGACAAACAGCAGCAGTGCAGTTGAGAGCTGTGCCGCCGCTGCACTGTCATCCATACCAAACCAGGTGCGGAAAATGCCGGTGGTGAAGGTGGCTATACCAAAGTACTGCACGGTGCCATAGTCCGCCAATGTCTCCATCAGTGCCAGACTCAGACCGGCCACCACGGCGGGACGGGCGAGCGGTAAGGCGACTCGAAAGAAGGTACGCCAGGGACCGTTACCCAGCGAGCGACTCACCTCCAGTACACAGACGGACTGATCCAGAAAGGCTGCCCTGGAGAGCAGATAGACATAGGGATAGAGCGTCAACGATAGCATCACACCCGCGCTCCATAATGAGCGGATCTCCGGAAACCAATACTCACCATACTGCAACCCCAGCCAATCACGCAGGCTGGACTGAATGGGGCCTGCGACATCAAACATGCCGGTATAGGTATAGGCAATGATATAGGCAGGCATCGCCATTGGCAGTAGCAGGGCCCATTCGAAAATACGTCGGCCAGGGAAGCGACACATGGTGGTCAGCCAGGCAGTCGAAACGCCCAGGAGCAGGGTGCCCAAGGCAACTTCGAGCATCAGCAGCAGGGAGTTGATGATGTAGTCGGTGAGAACGGTGTTGGCCAGGTGTTGCCAGACTTCGCCTGCTGGCAGAAAGCCATAGCTGCTGACAGCAATTACCGGCAGAGCCAGCAGGCCGGCTATGCCGAGTATGCCCAAGCGCCAGTAGAATGGTGCTGTTGTTCTACTCTGTCCCCAGGTAGTCACGGGTCACCGCAGTTGTGTGGCTGAAACAAAACATCAGCGCCATCCATGGGATGACGCTGATCTGTAAGGCGCTATTCTCTCTGCAGTACGTTCAATAGTGCAATAGATTAGCGCTTTTAGTTTGTTTTGGGTTATTTCCAGCCGGCTCGGTCCATGAGTCGAACTGCAGCAGGATTGTTTTTTCCCAACACAGAGAGATTCACTGTATCGGCCTTAAATGTGCCCCATGCCTTCAGCGTGTCAGACCATTCGACGCCTGCCCGAACGGGATATTCATGATTGACTCTGGCATACCAGTTCTGGGATTGTTTATTAGCAAGAAATTCTAATAGCCTGATCGCTTCAGCTCTGTTTTTTGCTGCCTTGGTTACGCCGGCCCCACTGACGTTGACATGGGTGCCTCGGCCCTCCTGGTTTGGCCAGAAAAGCGCCACCTTTGACGCGGCTGCCCGCTCGTTTTCGTCCTTGCTGTGAATCATGGCACCCAGATAGTAGGTGTTGATAATGGCCAGGTCGCAGACACCAGCGGCTGCAGCCTTGACCTGGTCGCGGTCGCCACCTTTTGGCGAACGGGCAAAATTGCCAACAAAGCCCTTCGCCCAGGTTTCTGTTTTTGCCTCGCCATCGGCCTCTATCATGGAGGCGACCAGCGATTGATTGTAGATGTTGCTGGAGCCTCTTATACAGATACGCCCTTTCCATTGAGTGTCAGCAAGCCCCTCATAACTGGTAAGCGTCTTGGGGTCGACTTTGTCCTTTACGTAGGTGATCACCCGGGCGCGTACGGAGAGGCCATGCCAGTATCCCTCAGGATCGCGATAGTTAGATGGAATGGCCGCATCCAATATCTCGCTGGAGATTGGCTGCAGAACACCGGCCTCCTTGGCCCGATGCAGGCGACCGGCATCAGTAGTAATGAAGAGATCGGCTGGAGAGTTAGTGCCTTCACTCTTGAGTCGTTTTAACAGGGCGTCTGCCTTGCCGGTCACCAGATTAACCTTGATGCCGCTTTCTTGTGTGAACTGGTCCAGTAGGGGTTTAATCAAGGCCTCCTTGCGGGCAGAGTAGACATTGACCTCTGTTGCCAGTGCGCTGGTGGAGAGTGAAATTGCAGTGGCAAATAGGGCCAGTTTGATTGTCGACTTCATGGATCGGGATCTCCGGGTGTTTGGTGTGGTGAATGTGACGCATTCTACTGAGAATCATTATCGTTTGCAATAACGTCAAGCCGTTTTGCTTTTGTTGGCAAAGCAGAATCGACAGGGTATGATCGTGGCCTCAATCCAAACCCCTGTGGGAGAGGCCGGCTAAGCGCCGGCGCCGAAGGCGCAAACCGTCCGGAATCGCTCAGGCAAAAGGACCGCAGGGTGGGAAGGGCAGTCTCCTTCCGGATTGTCTCTGGAGAGTGGCCGTACGGCCCACCGACGGGGCAGGGGCCGAGTATTCGGTTTCAAACTCTCAGGTTTAGGACAGAGGGGCGGCGCAGGATATGTATTTCTGCGCCGCCTTTTTTTGTTTTAACTGGTGGAGAACCTCATGGGAAACAGAACCATCCTTTTTGATATCCATAATGCAATGGGTGCGCGTATCGTACCTTTTGGTGGCTGGGATATGCCGCTGCATTATGGTTCGCAGCTGGAAGAGCACCACGCAGTCCGCAAAGATGCCGGTATGTTCGATGTCTGTCATATGACGGTCGTCGATCTGCAGGGAGAGCGCGTTCGGGAATTTCTTCGCCATCTGCTGGCCAATGATGTGGCGCGCCTGAAAGAGCCTGGCAAGGCACTCTACTCCTGTATGCTCAATCCCCAGGGTGGCGTTATTGATGATCTGATTGTCTATTTTATGCATGACGCCTGGTTTCGGATGGTAGTTAATGCCGGCACTACTGAGAAGGATGTCGCCTGGCTGACAGAGCAGGCACCGGCCTTCGGCGTGGAGGTTAAACCAAGAAAAGATTTGGCCATGGTTGCTGTTCAGGGCCCCAATGCGCGTGCCAAGGCTTTGCCCTTGTTGCCTGATACCTTGCAGGAGCCGGCAGCCGCGCTAAAACCCTTTTATGCGGCTACTGAGTCTGGCTGGTTCGTTGGGCGAACGGGCTATACCGGAGAAGATGGATTTGAGGTGGTTCTGCCCGAAGAGATGGCCGTAGCTTTTTGGCAGGCATTGGCGGATGCGGGTGTTCAGCCCTGTGGTCTGGGTGCCAGGGACACGCTGCGCCTTGAGGCGGGTATGAATCTCTATGGGTCCGATATGGATGAATCTGTCAGCCCGTTGGAAGCGGGATTGAACTGGACGATTGCCTGGGAGCCGGGTGAGCGCCAGTTCATCGGGCGTGAGGTGATTGAAGCGCATCGGGATGATCCAGGTAATAAGATCTTTATCGGCCTGGTACTGACTGGTCGTGGTGTATTACGAGATCATCAGAAGGTCTATGTGGGAGACCGGGAGGTCGGCGAGATTACTTCAGGCGGTTTTTCTCCCACGCTGGAAAAATCCATCGCCCTGGCGCGTGTTGAGGCAGGTGTAACCGGGCAGTGCGAAGTGGATATAAGAGGCAAACGTGTATCTGCAAAGGTGGTGAGTCCCCCCTTTGTTCGGAATGGAAAGATTCGAATAGAACTCTGATCGGTTAGCGGACGGCGGACGTTACCAAGGTTCAGTTTAATGATTAATTTACCAATGAGGGCAGAGAGATGAGCAATGTACCCAATGATCTGAAATACGCTAAGAGTCACGAATGGGTGCGTGATGAAGAGGACGGCACCGTGGTCATAGGTATCACTGAGCATGCACAGGAGTTGCTGGGTGATCTGGTGTTTGTTGAGCTGCCGGAAGTGGGCGACACCGTTGATGCCGGTAGTGAGTGTGCAGTGGTTGAGTCCGTCAAGGCGGCCTCTGATGTCTACAGCCCCGTCTCTGGTGAAGTGATTGCAGTGAATGAAGTGCTGGCTGATGCACCTGAAACGGTCAACCAGGATGCCTTTGGTGATGGTTGGTTGTTCCAGGTTAAATTGTCTGATCCTGCCCAGCTGGAAGATCTGCTGGATGCAGAGGCCTACACCGATATCATGGAATCAGAAGAGCACTGAGAGGGTTCTGAACAGCATGCCTTTTATCCCCCACACAGAAGACGAGGTTCAGGAGATGCTGGCGGCCATTGGTGCCGCCTCCATTGATGAGCTTTTCGATGAAATTCCAGACAGCCTGAAGTTGTCACAGCTGGATGCCATACCGACCGCGCTGTCGGAGATGGAGATCACTCACCTGATGGCGAAACGCGCGCAACAGGATGGTGAGCCGACCTGCTTTATCGGGGCGGGCGCGTATGATCACCATATCCCCGCCGCCGTGTGGCAGCTAACTACCCGGGGCGAGTTCTATACGGCCTACACGCCTTATCAAGCCGAGGCGAGCCAGGGAACGTTACAACTGCTCTACGAATTTCAGTCCATGATGGTGGCGCTGACAGGTATGGATGTCTCAAATGCTTCGCTGTATGACGGTGCTTCGGCGCTGGCGGAAGCGGTGCTGATGTCTGTGCGGGCCAATCGTAAATCCAAATCAAAACGAGTACTTATGCCGCGTACGGTGCACCCTGCCTATCGCCGTGTAGTACGCAATATTGTTAAGAATCAGCAGATCGAGCTGGTGGAGTTGCCATTTGATCCACAGACAGGCGTTACCGATCCCGCTTGTCTGGCTCAGTATGCGGGAGAAGATTTTGCCGCGCTGGTGATACCGCAACCCAACTTTTTCGGTGTGATGGAAGATGTGGATGCGCTGACCGACTGGGCCCATGAGAATGGCACCTTGGCGATAGGGGTTGTCAACCCCATTGCGCTGGCACTGCTGAAGCCGCCCGGATTATGGGGCGAAGCGGGTGCGGATATCTGCTGTGGTGAGGGTCAGCCGCTTGGTGCGCCCCTCGCTTCAGGCGGTCCCTATTTTGGTTTCCTCTGCTGCAAACAGGCGCAGGTCAGGCAGATGCCAGGGCGAATCATTGGTCGCACCCTGGATCTGGATGGCAAGGTAGGCTACACCCTCACACTGCAGGCGCGGGAGCAGCATATCCGCCGCTCCAAGGCCACTTCAAATATCTGTACAAACCAGGGGTTAATGGTCACGGCGGCAACTATTCACATGGCCCTGCTCGGCACGGAGGGGCTGGAGCGTGCGGCGGCAGCCAGTTATCAGAATACCCAAAAACTGGTTGATGCGCTGACAGCGGTTCCCGGTGTTGAGGTGCTGTTCGACCAGCCGGCGTTTCATGAGCGGGTACTCCGACTACCGGCTCCTGCCAAAGGCGTTCTGCGATCACTTGCAGCGCATAATGTACTGGGTGGGTTTGATCTCTCGGGTGATTATCCGGAACTGGGTGATGCCATTCTGGTCTGTGCGACCGAGAAGCGTACCGATGAAGAGATAGAAACCTATGCGCAAAAACTTGAGCGCGTCATACAGCTGCAGGGTGGGGTGACCTGTGGACTGGTGCCCAAAGAGTGAGCTGGAGAAACTGACATCATGTTGATTTTTGAACAATCCAAACCCGGTCGCAAGGCCACCGCACAGGCGCCTTTGAATCGAGCGGATGTAAGCGCTATTCCCGAACAGTTTCGGCGTAAACAGTCAGCTGCTCTGCCTGAGGTGTCCGAGATGCAGGCCGTCAGACACTACACGCGCCTGTCACGGAAAAACTTTTCTATCGACACCCAGTTTTATCCCCTGGGCTCCTGCACCATGAAATATAATCCCCGTGCCTGCAACAGTCTGGCGAGTCTGCCGGGTCTTGTGTCGCGTCATCCGCAAGCGCCTGCAAGTCACAGTCAGGGGTTTATGGCCTGTCTGTTTGAGCTGCAGGAGATGCTCCGGGAAGTGACAGGCATGAAAGCGGTTTCATTGAGTCCGGCTGCCGGTGCTCAGGGTGAGTTTGCCGGGGTCGCTATGATCAGGGCCTATCATGATGCGCGTGGTGATACCGCGCGCTGTGAGATTCTGGCACCCGATGCGGCCCATGGGACCAATCCAGCCACTGCCGTGATGTGCGGTTACAAGGTACGAGAGATACCCACTGGACCGGATGGTGATGTGGATCTTGAGGCACTCAAGGCCGTGGTCGGCCCACAGACCGCCGGTATCATGCTGACCAATCCATCAACACTGGGTGTGTTTGATCGCAAGATTGAAGCGATTGCCAAAACGGTTCATGAGGCGGGTGGTCTGCTCTATTATGATGGTGCCAATCTCAATGCCATTCTCGGCAAGGTGCGCCCAGGCACTATGGGTTTCGACGTCATTCACATGAACCTGCATAAGACCTTCTCTACCCCGCACGGCGGCGGTGGCCCCGGAGCTGGGCCGGTGGGTGTGAGTGAGCGGCTGATACCCTATCTGCCGGTTCCCATGGTGGCAAAGGATGGCGATGAGTATCAATGGATTACCGAGAATGAGCGGCCAGAGAGTATTGGTAGGCTTACCGCCTTTGCAGGCAATGCAGGCGTGCTGTTGAGGGCTTATATCTATGCGCGAATGCTGGGTCGTGAAGGCATGCCGAGGGTGGCTGAATACTCGACGCTGAATGCTAATTACATGCTTAAACAGCTGCAGTCGGTCGGTTTTCAGGCCGCCTACCCGCAGCGACGGGCAACCCATGAGTTCATTATTACACTGAAGAAACAGGCGAAAGAGTTGGGTGTTAACACCATGGATTTTGCCAAGCGGTTACTGGACTATGGATTCCATGCGCCGACCACTTACTTCCCGTTGCTGGTGCCGGAGTGCCTGTTGATCGAGCCTACAGAGACCGAGGATAAAGCCACTCTGGATGACTTTATCGATGCCATGCGCAGCATCCTTGAGGAGGCAACAGTCGATCCCGAATTGGTAAAAGGTGCACCTTATACCCTGCCGGTAAAAAGACTGGATGATGTGAAAGCAGCGCGTGAACTGGATCTGGCCTGGATGCCGGTGGTCGAGTAGATGGCGAATCAGAAAGCCACAGGCTTGCGACGGATCATCAACGCCTGGGGCTACTCCATAGCAGGCTTCAAGGCCTGCTTTCAGCATGAGGCGGCCTTCCGACAGGAGCTGTTCGGACTGGTCGTCTTGTTACCGCTGGCCCTCTATCTGGGGCAGAGTGGAGTTGAGCGGGCTCTGCTTGCCGGAAGTCTGTTGCTGGTTCTGTTAATGGAGTTGGTTAACTCTGCTGTCGAGGCGGTGGTGGATCGATTTGGTGGTGAGCAGCACGCGCTCTCTGGTCGGGCCAAGGATCTTGGTTCAGCTGCCGTCTTCCTGGCTATCGCTGCGGCCACCTTAACCTGGGTTTTGATACTGTTTGGAAGATAGCGATAGCTGATCTGGATCACGTCAGATCACTATCGACTGTACACTTCCTACACAATTCCCCGGGTAACGGTGTAGAATCCTCCGCTTTATAAAAACTAAGGAGGATGGCATGAGTGCCTTGATTTGTGGCTCTATGGCCTTTGATACCATTATGGTCTTTCCTGACCAATTCAAGAACCACATTCTTCCCGAGCAGGTGCACATTCTGAATGTCTCCTTTCTGGTACCTGAGCTACGCCGTGAGTTCGGCGGCTGCGCGGGTAACATCGCCTATAACCTCAAGCTGCTGGGTGGAGAGGGTAAAGCGATGGCAACTGTCGGCGCTGACTTTGGTGCCTATGCTGAGTGGATGGAGGAGAATGAACTGAGCCGGGATCATATCCGGGTCATTGCCGACAGCTACACGGCCCAGGCTTATATCACTACCGATCGTGATGATAACCAGATAACGGCATTCCATCCCGGTGCCATGAACTACTCTCATCTGGTCAAGGTCGAAGAGGCAAAGGGCTGTACCATCGGCATCGTCTCTCCCGATGGACGCCAGGGAATGATTGATCATGCGCAGCAGTTTGTTGAACAGGGCATTCCCTTTATTTTCGATCCAGGTCAGGGTATGCCGATGTTTGATGGCGATGACCTGATCCGCTTTATGCAGCAGGCGAACTGGCTCGCATTCAACGACTATGAAGCCAAATTGATGCAGGATCGGACCAGACTCACCCCTGAACAGATGGCCCGGGAGGTTGATGCGGTTGTAATCACCCGGGGTGGTGAGGGCTCGCTGATCTATACCGGCAATAAAGTCCTTGAAATTCCTGCTGCCCCGGTTGCCAATGTCATTGACCCTACTGGTTGTGGTGATGCGTATCGGGCCGGGCTGTTGTATGGTTTGATGAATGATATGGACTGGGAGACGACTGGACGAATTGCCTCTTTGATGGGGGCAATCAAGATTGAGGAGGCAGGGACTCAGAATCACCGTTTTCAGTGCGATGAGTTCAGCCAGTGCTTCAATATCGCCTTTGGCTACAGTCTCTGAACTGAAACTTTAAGAGAATCGATATGAGCGGACATTACGACGAATCAGGCTTTGTACCTTTAAACATTGCTGTACTCACTATTTCAGATACCCGCACGGAAGAGACCGATAAGTCAGGCAAAATACTGCAAGAGGGTGCCGAGGCGGCCGGCCATAAGGTCGTTGAGAAAGCGATTGTGAAAGATGATGTCTATCAGATGCGCGCTATCTTCTCCCGCTGGATTGCCGATCCGGAAGTCCACGTGGTGATCAGTACTGGTGGTACAGGCATCACCGGCAGGGACAGTACGCCCGAGGCGGTGATGCCGCTGCTGGAGAAGTCGATAGAGGGCTTTGGTGAGCTGTTCCGCCATGTCTCCCTGGAAGAGATCGGTGCATCTGCTATTCAGTCCCGTGCTATTGCAGGTCTGACCAATCAGACGCTGATCTTCTGCCTGCCCGGTTCAACCGGGGCCTGCCGGACCGGCTGGGATAAGATCCTGAACCCGCAGTTGGATCATCGAACCCGGCCATGTAATTTTGCGCAGATGTTCAGGGCCTGAACGCCACACCAAATAGAGCATTAGAGGGTTGATTGATGAGTGATTGTGGTTGTGATGCGGTAACCGATTGCCTGAAGCCGTTGGAAGAGGCGCTGGCTCTTCTGCTTTCCCACGCTAGAGCCGTGGAAGAGATAGAGACGGTATCCCTGGCTGAAGCCAATGGTCGGGTTCTGGCTGAATCAGTCGTAAGCCAGATTAATATGCCGCCTTGGGATAACAGTGCGATGGATGGTTATGCGGTGAACACCGCAGACCTCACTGCAGCTGGAACGCAGCTGGTGGTTTCCCAGCGTATTCCTGCAGGCGCTGCCCCAACCCCGCTGGAGCCCGGCACGGCGGCGCGCATCTTTACCGGCGCACCCGTGCCAGCCAACGCCAATGCAGTAGTGATACAGGAGGTGTGTGAACAGACAGGCGACAGCGTCATCATCTCAGAGCTAGTCGACCCTGGAGCCAACATACGCCTGGCTGGGGAAGATACCCAGATTGGGCAGGAGGTACTGCAGTCCGGCACCCGCATGGGGGCACAACACATCGGACTGGCCGCCTCTGTTGGAGTAGGCGAGTTGAAGGTTTATCGCCGCCTCAAAGTGGCCCTCTTTTCGTCGGGTGATGAGCTGATTGATCCAGGTAAACCGCTGGGCCCCGGACAGATCTACAACTCCAATGAATATACCCTGCAGGCCCTGTTACAGGCGCTGGGCTGTGAGCTGGTAAGTTTGGGTATTGTTGAAGATACCTTTTCTGCGACCTGCACCGCGCTCGCTTCCGCTGCTGCTCAGGCTGATCTGGTTATGACCTCAGGTGGTGTATCGGTCGGCGAAGAGGATCATCTCAAGCCAGCCGTTGAAAAGCTGGGCTCTCTGGATCTCTGGAAGATTGCCATTCGACCTGGAAAGCCGTTGGCATTTGGTCATATCGAAGGGACGCCATTCATCGGGACGCCGGGTAACCCGGTTTCGCTGTTTGTTACTTTCTGCCTGTTTGCAAGACCCTTTATCCTCAAGTCGCAGGGCGTTAGTGATGATATGGTGATGCCAACACCGCTTCTGGCCAAGGCCGATTTTGACTGGCCAAAGGCAGAGAAACGGCGTGAGTTTGCACGTGCCCAGCTGAATCTTGATGATCAAGGACAGGCGCAGATCACACTCTTTTCCAGCCGTTCGTCCGGCGTGCTGAATTCACTGACCTGGGCCAATGGGTTGGCCATCCTGCCGGAGCAGCAGACGCTCTCCCGGGGTGACATGGTGCAGTTTCTACCCTTTAGCGAGTTACTGAAATGATCAATCTGCGTTTTTTTGCCCGTCTGCGTGAAGAGCTACAGACGGGTTCTGAGACAATGGAATACTCCTCTGAAACTCAAACAGTTGAAGCTGTTGTGGCACAGCTAAAAAGCCGGGGTGGTAGCTGGAGTGATCTGTTCGGTGATGGGCAGACGGTTCTGGTAGCAGTGAATCAGGAGATGTGCGACAGAGATAGCTCGATCAGTGATGGTGATGAAGTGGCGTTTTTCCCACCCGTCACCGGCGGGTAAACCGGCCAATTTGAACTACCTTTAAACAGGGCGGTTCGCATAAATAGACTGTTATCGTGCCGCTCAAGCAGCGTTCTTTCTTAACGGTAAAGCATCATGAATCAGATCAAGGTCCAGACCGAACCCTTCGATATGGCAGCCATCCAGGAGGCCCTGCGTCGATCCTCCGCAGGTATTGGTGCGGTCGTCACTTTTGTCGGTCAGATGCGTGATATCAATGAAGGCGATGCCGTCACCACCATGACCCTGGAGCATTATCCGGGCATGACCGAGAAGGCACTGCAGGCCATTGTGGATGAGGCCGATGACAGGTGGGATCTGATGGGTATCCATGTGGTTCATCGCGTGGGTCCTCTGCAGCCGCTGGATCCGATTGTGTTGGTGGCCGTTGCCAGCGCCCATCGAGGCGAGGCCTTTCAGGCTTGCGAGTTTGTGATCGATTATTTGAAGACCCGCGCCCCCTTCTGGAAGAAAGAGCAGACCCCTGAGGGGGAGCGTTGGGTCGATGCCCGACACTCTGACGACCAAGCGGAGAGCCGCTGGAAAAAATGAGCATGGCCCTCAATCTCTCGCTGCTGGCCATCTTTATACCGACCTTCTTTGTCGTTTCCATAACCCCAGGTATGTGCATGACCCTCTCCCTCACCATGGGTATGACCATTGGTGTGCGCCGGACATTCTGGATGATGGCGGGTGAACTCATCGGGGTTGGTCTGGTTGCCGCCGCTGCTGTAATCGGTGTGGCCACAGTGATGCTGCGTTATCCTCTGGCATTTGAGATTTTCAAGTATATCGGTGGTGCCTATCTAATTTATCTGGGTATACAGATGTGGCTCTCCCGCGGCCGGATGGCGATCGATCTTGATGCTCCAAGGCATGACGGAGCAACGCGCTCTATGCTGGCAACACAGGGCTTTGTCACCGCTGTGGCCAATCCAAAGGGCTGGGCATTTTTCATCTCCCTGCTTCCTCCCTTTATCAATGAGCAGCTACCCATGTGGCCCCAGCTGGGTGTACTGCTCAGCCTGATTCTGCTGATAGAGTTTCTCTGCCTGGTGCTCTACGCCAGTGGTGGTAGCACTCTGAGTCTGTTTCTGCAGAAGAGCGGGAATGTGCGGCTGCTGAATCGTTTGGCAGGTACCTTGATGATGGGTGTAGGCGTTTGGCTGGCACTGGGATAACAGTGCCCAACGACAACTGAATCTGCATCATTGTCAGGAGAGGGATTTCTGCTGTTGTATAGAGGATTGTACAGGTGAAGACCCGAGCTGAAATAATTGAAACATCCTTTTCTAAGCGGGTGATGAGTAGTGACCTGCCGGATGCCAACGTAGATCTGGCGCTGCAGGATGTCGTGCTGACCGGGGCAGAACTCGTGGATCTGTTCGAAAGTCAGTTGATGAGCCGGCATCTTGATTATCAGTCCCGCAAACTACGCGCGCGCAATGAGAGTTTCTATACCATTGGCAGTGCCGGACACGAAGGCAATGCGGTCCTGGGCAAGCTGTTTCGCATCACTGATATGGCGTTTCTGCACTATCGCAGTGGTGCCTTATTGATTCAACGCAGCAAACAGCGACCGGGGGAGACGCCCCTGTATGACATGCTGCTCTCATTTGCCGCATCTAAAGAGGACCCTATCTCCGGCGGCAGACACAAGGTCCTTGGCAGCAAAACACTACGGGTGCCACCCCAGACCAGCACAATCGCTTCGCACCTGCCCAAGGCTATGGGTGCCGCCCATGGCTTGGGTCTCTCCTCTGTGTTGGAACCAGAAGGTGAACGATTACCCCAAGACAGTGTAATTCTTTGTAACTTTGGAGACGCCTCGGCCAATCACTCCACGGCACAAGGGGCGATAAACACGGCTTGCTGGGCGGCCTACCAGAACTCACCCATGCCAATTGTGTTTGTCTGTGAAGATAACGGGATTGGTATCTCTACCTCCACACCCAGGGGGTGGATACATGCCAGCTTCTCTGCCCGGGCCGGTCTGCATTACATCTATTGCGACGGTACAGATCTGTTGGATTGTGCCCGTGGAGTCAATGCGGCGCTCAATTATGCGCGCCGTTATCGTAAGCCTGTTTTTCTGCATATGCGGGTGATTCGTCTGATGGGGCATGCCGGCTCAGATACCGAGGTCGGCTATCGCACACTGCAACAGGTTGAGGCCGACGAGCAGCAGGATCCGCTGCTGCATTCCGCCAGAATTCTGCTTGAACATGAGATTCTCTCAGCGGAGGAGATCTGCCAGCTCAATGACCAGATAGCGCAGCGGGTTGTTCGTATTGCCGAGCTGGCAATACGGCGGCCTAAACTACAGACAGTAGCCGAAGTCATGGCCTCGGTCACTCCGCCATATCGTGATATCACACCCATGCCAGAAGTGGCGAGTGAGGCCCGTGAAGCGATGCTGGGAAAAGATCTTCGCCAGTTGAACAAACCACAGAACATGGCACGTCTGATTAACCTGACACTGGCGGATATCCTTCTGACGTATCGCCATGCCGTGGTGTGTGGTGAAGATGTCGGCAGGAAGGGTGGTGTATACAGTGTGACGACAGGGCTGTTTGAGAAGTTTGGTGCGCACCGGGTGATCAACACGCTGCTGGATGAGCAGAGTATTTTGGGTCTGGCAATCGGACTCGCACACACCGGCTTTTTGCCAATCCCCGAGATTCAGTTTCTCGCCTATGTGCATAACGCCGAAGATCAGATTCGCGGCGAGGCGGCGACACTGTCGTTCTTCTCTGAAGGGCAATACACTAATCCCATGGTGGTGCGGATCGCCGGCCTTGCTTATCAAAAAGGCTTTGGTGGTCACTTTCATAATGACAACTCGTTTGCTGTTTTCCGGGATATTCCTGGCGTGGTTATCGCCTGTCCCTCCAATGGCACGGACGCGGTGCAGATGTTGCGCAGCTGTGTGGCGTTGGCACACGAACAGCGTCGTGTGGTGATCTTCTTAGAGCCAATCTCCCTCTATATGACGCGTGACCTGCATGAGCCGGGCGATGATCTCTGGGCATCAGAATATGCTACTCCAGGCGAAGGTGTGCCGATTGCTATGGGGCAGTTTGGCTGTCATGGCACGGGAACCGATCTCTGCATCATCACCTACGGCAACGGCTACTATCTTTCGCGGCAGGCAGGTAGGGTATTGGAGCAGGGGCATGGCATTAACCTGCGCATGATTGATCTGCGCTGGCTCGCCCCGTTGGACGAAGCGGCTCTGATCGAGGCCACAAAGCCCTGTGGCCATGTATTGATCGTGGATGAGTGCCGCCGTACCGGTTCGATCAGTGAAGCACTGGTGACACTACTGACTGAGCGCTCACCTGGGCAACACGCTATTTCGCGCGTCACTGCGGAAGACTGTTTTATCCCGCTGGCTGATGCGGCCAATCTCGTGTTGCCCGACAAACAGCAGATCATTGCTGCGGCACTTGCTCTGGTGGGAGGTGGTCAATGAAACAGACCGCTGTGGTCATCTGCCCTGGAAGGGGAACCTATAACCGGGACGAGTTGGGTTATCTGAATCGATACCATGGGGATAAAACAGCCTTTCTCTCGGCAATCGATGCATATCGTGAAAAACAGGGTCAGCCGAGTATCAGTGAGCTCGACCGCATGGATCGCTATTCACTTAATCAGCACGGGGTTGGTGAGAACGCTTCGGCCCTGATCTATGCCTGTGCTTTGGGGGACTTTGCCGATATTGATCGAGAACGATTTGAGATTGTCGCCGTGACCGGTAACTCAATGGGCTGGTATCTAGCGTTGGCAGTCGCCGGTGCGCTGAACCCGGCGGCGGCGATTGCGGTTGTAAACAGTATGGGGTCAATGATGCAGGATGGCATCATTGGAGGGCAACTGGTCTATCCGGTGGTGGATGAGCAGTGGCGGCCTGATCCGGGCATGAAGGCTTATGTGCTTGAAGTAGTGGCGACAGTGAATGCACTCGCAGGATGTGAAGCCTATCTCTCCATCGACCTGGGTGGTCTGCTGGTCATGGGTGCAAACCAGCAAGCGCTGGATGAATTGAAGGCACAGTTACCATCGATTGGGGATCGTTATCCCCTGCAACTGGCCAAGCATGCCGCCTTCCATACACCATTGCTTGAAGGTGTTTCCATGCGTGCCAGGGCGAATCTGACTCCGGCCCTGTTTGAGCGCCCTGCGCTGCCGCTTATTGATGGGTGTGGACATATCTGGCAACCCTGTGCCACGGATAGTGCGTTGCTTTATGACTACACACTGGGCCATCAGGTGGTGGCGACCTATGACTTCTCCGCTGCCATTGAGGTGGCGATCAAGGAGTTCGCGCCGGATCGATTAATCCTGTTGGGGCCGGGCAGTACGCTGGGTGCGCCTATTGGACAGGAACTGATCAAGCACAACTGGTTGGGGATTGCTGATAAAGGCAGCTTCAAGCAGCGGCAGGCGGATGAGCCTTTTCTGCTATCAATGGGAATGGTTGAGCAGCGTGCGATGGTTGTTCGGTAGTTTCTAGCGGGCATCGACTGGATGCGCCGATAGTTAAGGGCGGCGCATCCAGGTTTAATCAATCTTTTACTATGGTCTTACGTAGGCGTAGCCTTGCTCCTGCAGTTCCATAATACGCAGCACACCAGCCTCTGTTACTGTTACGCCATCTAACAGGACAGGCATTTTTCCGGTCTTTTTCTCAATCCCTTTCATGGTATTGCCACAGGCGCTGAATTTTATATCCTGCATGGCCAGGCTGGTGATGCGAGGGCCCTCTTTTGAGCTGCTGGTCAGCATGCCCAGACCCGGTCCGTAAGCGACAATCTCAATGACAACATTATCCTGCCCCAGGGCCTTTTGCAGGTTAACGGCGTTATTCAAGGCAATCTTCTGGGTGCGCGGATCGTCCGTACTCACCTGAATTACGATCTTGTGTGGTGACGTATCTCCGGCCAAAACGACTGAGCTGGTGAACAGGCCCATAAGCAGCATCAGCGCCATCAAACTTTGAGTTACTGTTTTCATTTAACTTCCTCTTTTTAGTGTGTGGGTCTTTATGACACAGCTCTTAGGTGGGGCTGTTTACCGCAATAATTTCTCTTGCGTCTGTCAGACCTTGATATAGCTCCAGCCAAGTTGCTGGCGCCGGGTGATATAGGAGACCCCTGAGCGAATGATGATCGCCTCAGGCAGGATCGTAATCTTTTCACCGGTCTCTTTTGTCATGCGTTCCAGGGTGTTTCCACAGGCGGCGAATACCAGGCCCGGATAGGCCGCATCTAACTGACGAATGCGACTGGCGACGGTTGATTGGCCTTGCTGTAACATGCGCAGCCCCTGGTTATTGGCCACTACTTCCAGCCGAATGGGACGACCGCTGCGCTGATGTTCTTGTAAGACCAGCTCCACCTGATCCAGTAGCAGTGAGGCATCTTCCTGCCGGTCGCTGCTGATATGAAAAACCACTCGGGTTTGAGTCTGTTGCTCAGCAGAGGAGCGGGTCGTGTTGATAGCCGTTTGGGGCGCAACCGGGGTTTTCTGCAGATGGCCGGTGCTGGCCAGAATAGCGAATAGGGAGAGCCCCCCCATCGCTGCTGCCGTCATATAACGGGTCCAGCTGACGGATGGGGTTAACACACCTGACGCTGGCTTCGACTGGAGGGGGAAGGCCTCTCTGGTACGCTCCTTAAGATATTGGAGTTCCATTATCCGTGTGCTCAGGCTTTCGGAATCGACGGCGGCCTTAAGTAGAACCAACCGCTCATTCTGCGCCAGTTCGTCATCGACGAAGGCGTTGATCTGTTCATCGCTGTAAAGGGGATTGTTCATTTCACACGCTCAATAAAGGGTCGAACACCAGGATACCTGCATGATGCGGGCTCCAGCAGTTGTCGCAGATTCTGTCGGGCACGGCTCAGGCGACTCATTACAGTACCCACGGGTATCCCCAGTATCTCAGCGACCTCGCTGTAGCTGCAGGCCTCAAGATCGACCAGCATCAACACTTCACGCTGATTGGGACTAAGCCGGGAGATGGCTTGCCGCACATCATGTACGGTCTGCTGTTGGTCTATCTGCTCAGCTGCAGAGGTATGGGAAGGGTCTGGGCACTCCATAAACTCATCGGTCTGCCTGTTTCGCCGACAGTGATCACGGAAGCAGTTGGCCAGTATGGAGAAGGCCCAACCCTCCAGTGCCTTCTCCTGCTTGAGTGAATGGACATTGGCAAGGGCCTTGGCCAAGGCCTCCTGGGTCAGATCATCGGCCAGGCTTGCATCACCACACCAGGCAAAGGCAAGCCGCTTCAGTCTGGGGCTGAGTTGGGCAAGGAGTTGCCTGTTATTGCGTTCGGTGAGCCATCCGTTGAACATTAAAAGCCGTTCCCCACTTATTCACAGTAACCTTTAGACGCAGGAGCTGGCTGTTTTATTCCATCTTATTTTTCAACAGGCCCTGGCTAACGGCTACTCACGAAACCGCTTGAATGATCCCACGGCCCCATCGAATGTCTGATCGGCCTGGCTGGGTGCGGCCTCACTAAGCCTCAAGGCTTTGTCGAACTGATCGAATGAACTGATTGGTGCCTCACACTGAGTTCCCCGGCAAAGATAGGCGATGCATGCATCAGCAGGTTGTTTGAGTGCCAGGGATTCAGGCAGGTCCTGAGCGGAGGAGGGGATGGCAAATGAGATGCGCCGGGGGGCGTAGTGCTGATTGGCTCGTTTCTGCCACTCTGGCAGCTTATCCGAATCGCCGCGCAGGATGATTATCTCGGTCGGTGTGAGTAGCTCATCAAGTGATTTGAGCAGGGTGCAATAGGCGTGGGGGAACTGCTTGAGCTGTTCCCAGGCGCACTGCAGGGTACGCTCGGCGGCCTTGAGATAGCGAGGCTCACCCAGCAGGTGGCCGAGGCGACCCAGCACAAAAGCAGCAATACCATTACCGGCCGGTATCGATTCATCACCAAAGGGCTTGGGTCGATAGATCAGCTGCTCATGGTCATTGGAGGTAAAGTAAAAACCGCCCTGCTCCTTATCCTCAAAACGATCCAGAATCACCTCTGCCAGTTCGAGGGTGAATTGCAGGTTGGTGCTGTTCCACTCAGCCTGTAGCAGTTCCAGCAGGGCATCCATCAGATTGACATAATCATCCAGATAAGCGTTGAAGTTGGCCTGGCCATCTTTATAAGAGGCCAGCAGATGTTGCTCCTGCCATAGCCTGGCATGGATGAAATCAACAGCTTTTTGTGCGGCTGTGATCAGTTCCGGGCTCTGCAGCAGGCGTCCCGCCCTCGCCAATCCCTTGATCATTAAAGCGTTCCAGGTGGTGAGGATTTTCTCATCTCGTCCTGGCCGGACGCGCAAGGCACGTTCTGCCAGCAATTTCTGTTTTGCCTGATCAATCAGTCGCCTGGCCTCTTCTGAGCTGCTGCCCAGTTCGCTATTCAGCGTGGCGATATCGGTGCGACAGTGCAGGTGCCACTTGCCTTCGAAGTTGGGCTCCAGGTCGAGCCCATAGTAGCGGCTGAAATGGCGGTATTCATCGTCATCCAGCAGCTGTTTGATCTCATCTCTGTCCCAGGCGTAGAAGCGCCCCTCTTCCCCTTCGCTGTCAGCATCCAGTGATGAGTAGAAGCCACCTTCCGGTGATTGCATCTCATTGATGGCCCACTCGGCGGTCTTCAGGGCTGTCTCTTTAAACAGCGGCTTGCCGGTTGCCTGCCAGAGATCCGCATACAGCATCAATAACGGGCCGTTGTCATAGAGCATCTTCTCAAAGTGGGGAATCATCCAGAGATCATCTACCGAGTAGCGACAGAAGCCGCCCGCCAGCTGATCATTGATGCCGCCGAGGGCCATGCGGGTGAGGGTGAAATCGACCATGTAGAGCGAGCGGGGGTCTTCGGTTCCCGTGGCCGCCCAGTGGCGTAACAGCTGTTCCAGGCTACTGGGATGGGGGAACTTGGGGGCGGAGCCGAAGCCACCACTGGTTTCATCAAAGCCGCTGGCCAGCTGCTGGCGGGCTGTTTCCAGGGGCGTGGAGTCGAGCGGACTGGCTCTGCCTGTGATTATGGGGTCGATCTGATTGATCGCCCGTAGCAGTGCCTTGTTCTGCTCTTTGATCTCTGCCCTTTGCTCATGGAAGGCGTTGGAGATGTTTTGCAGAACACCAATAAATGGGGGCAGGCCATGGCGCTCTTCATCGGGGAAGTAGGTGCCAGCAAAGAACGGCGTCTGATCATCGGGCGTGAGGAATACGGTAAGCGGCCAGCCGCCCGGGCGTTGGGCCAACAACTGATGGGCGGACTGATAGATCTTGTCCAGATCGGGACGCTCTTCGCGGTCCACCTTGATGTTGATAAAAAGTCGGTTCATGACATCGGCAGTGGCCTGATCTTCAAATGATTCGTGGGCCATGACATGACACCAATGGCAGGCCGAATAGCCGATGGAGAGCAGGATGGGCTTCCCTTCTGCACGCGCTTTGGCCAGCGCCTCTTCACCCCAGGGATACCAGTCCACCGGATTATTGGCGTGTTGCTGCAGATAGGGGCTGGTGCAGGCTTTCAAGCGGTTTGCGGGCATGTCTTTTCCTGTTGTGCGGTTCGATGGATCAGTGCGTGGTGATAACAGACTATTTTTTGATCAATATGGTAAGGATCATGACAGAAACTATAGATGCTTCAACAATGTAAATCACGATGAATTCATCCTATACAAGGTGTGGCTGGGTCTATTGTGATATGGGGTCGATTGGTTCGATGGAAGAATGGAATTATTTTCCCTTTTAAACTATACCTAAAGAAACGGCCGTGTGGCGTCGATAAAAAGTGTAATTGAGGTTGATTTTCCATCATGTGAAAAATCATGTGCATCGTCTGTTGTGTGAATGTCAGGCGAGCTAATGGTATAAAAGAGAGCAGTTATGAGTTGGGATCAGGTAGGGGAACGCATCGTTAATCTGCACAGCGATCTGCGGGCTAATTGGCCCCATCTCAGTCGACTGGCCGTTGCCATCTATGATCATGAAACAGACCATCTGAATACCTTTGTTAACAGTGGCGATGGACAGCGGCAGCTACAAAACTACAGTGCCAGGTTATCGGATGTGCCTTCCCTGAAGGAGTTGGCGGAGCGCCACTCGCCCCGTATAAAGCAGGATTTGAGAGATCAGCCGCAGCCGCTGTCGCCGCATACCCAGTGGCTGATTGAGGCGGGTTTTGCCTCAAGCTATACCATGCCTCTCTACGGCAATGATCATTTGATTGGTTTTCTGTTTTTTGATGCAGACCGATCCAACTATTTTACCGAGACCATGGTGCGTTATCTGGCGGTTTATACCGAGCTGATCAGCGCCATTATCACCAATCAACTTGCACCGATATATATCTTGCGAGGTGCCCTCAACACGGTGCGTCATCTGGCACTCAAGCGTGACAGTGAGACCGCCTGTCATATTCGCCGTGTTGGACGTTATGCACAGTTTATTGCTTTCAAATTGGCCCCACAGCTGCAATTATCCGATGAATATATTGAGTTCGTTCTGCAATATGCGCCGATGCATGATATTGGCAAGATCGGCGTGCCCGATAATATTTTATTAAAAAGGGGTGAGTTGAGTCGGGAGGAGTTTGAAACGGCAAAGATCCATGTACTTTCTGGTCTGGAGATAATTGATTCGGTGGTTGAAGAGTTTGACCTGGGCCACCTGGCCCATATCGATATCCTGAAGAACATTATCGGCACCCACCATGAGCGATTTGATGGTACAGGCTACCCTAATCGGCTCGCCGGTGAAGCTATTCCGCTGGAGGGTCGTATCACAGCAGTGGCTGATGTGCTGGATGCATTGACCACTCGCCGCTCATATAAAGCGGCCTGGAGTTTTGAAGAGGCGATCGGCTATTTGCAGAAGAAGTCAGGCAGCATGTTCGACCCGCTCTGTGTCGCCCCTCTGCTGGACAATATCGACGAGCTGCGCGAGATCCATGACTGCTTCAAGGATCGCGACGAGGATAACCCTACCACTTCAGATTAAGTGGATTGTCCGGGTTGATCCCATCCATAAAGGGCAGTCGACGATCACTGTGGGTGATCTGGTAAACCAGGCCCATCCAGTTTCCAACGATCCCTTCCGCCGTATCATGCCAGGTGTTATCGACTTCACTGGCGATTAGACCCTCCGGGAACTCCGGCGGGGGCGTGCCGTCAGCCAATGCGCGTTCCAGGTGGAGTTGATATTCATCCAGTATGGCCCGTTCACGCGCCATGAAGAAGTTGTCAGGGAAGGGCGGATAACTGTCCCGTTTGCCCGCTGCATAGACCAGTACTTCTCGCTTGTACTCCTTCAGCAGGCTGATGGTCTCGTACTCCGGGTGTCCCTGGAAATAGACCATACGGAAACCATCTTTGCTGACAGCCAGATGCACGCCGGCCTCCTCACTTTCGGCCAGGATATGCAGCCCGGCATCCTCGAACTGCTGTCGTGAAATTTCGTTGAACCGGGAGTGTGGCACATCGAAACGGGTGTTCACATCATTGGTCAGTGGGTGCAGGCGATCAACCACCCGATGGGGGAAGACACCCCAGCGCTTGAAGCCTAGCGGTTTGCGTTTGGTAGCATGGCGCGCCTCCAGGACTGCATGGGTGGCGAGGCAGGAGCAAAGCGTTGATGTGACATTCTCATAGGCCCACTCAACCACCCGCTCGAGTGGTTTCCAGAACGGCTCATCCGACAGATTGGGATGGACCGGGGTGGCACCTGTAATGATCAGGGCATCCAGTCCCTCTTCCTGGATTTTTTCTAGCGGTTCGTAATATTGATCAATATGCTTGCGCGCCTTCTCACCCCGTGGCAACTCATCCAGGGTAAACGGATGGACATAGAACTGGGCAATGGGGTTGCTCTCCCCGACCAGTTGGAAAAACTGTCGCTCGGTAGGCTCCAGTGCACCATCCGGCATCATGTTAAGCAGGCCGATATGCAGTTCGCGGATATCCTGATGTTGGGCGCGGGCAGGTTCCAATACAGTCTGGCCGGCGTTTCTCAGTCGGTCAAAAGTCGGCAGGTTGTTATGTGATACCAGTGGCATGAGGGTTCCCGGTTAATGATCTTGTTTGCGTGATATGGCCAGCTCCAGCAGGGCGAGAAAATCCGCTTCGTCCCGGACCTGGTCTACCTCGTAGGAGGTGACGGTGTAGCCGAGTGGCTCCGCTATTGCCTCATAACGGGGTATACGCGAGCGGAACAGGTGCGGGAATATCCAGCGGGTAAAATCGTCTGGATCAATCTCGGCGGCGTAGGAGAGCCCCTTCTCGCGGAGGTAATCCTGCAGCTGCTGTTGTAAAAACTGGGGACGGAAATAGAGTGGTTTCGGGTCACTCTGGGCACGCCGGATCAGCTCGGCCTCTTCATCGGCCTCGGTAGCCTGGATGTAGAGAATCAGGCTGTGCTCTGCAAGGAGCTGAATAACCCCGGGCTCTTCCATGTCGCACAGACTGCCACCCACATCATTGACGAAGTGTTGATAGCCGTAGATATCCCGCGCCTTGTGAATGAACTCCGGTACATCCCGCATGGCATTGATCTCGGCCTTGCGATACTGCGCCTGACGCTGTTGAAAATCACCCAAGGGCACGCCGCCCAGTTCAGGGTTCCCCAGCTTGCCAACATAGGAGAGAACAGGTCCCAGGTCATCCACCTTGATGTTGTTGCGGATGTAGATCCAGTCCTTGCGTAACAGGTCGCGCAGGAAGGGTACCTGCATCGCCTCCTGTTTGATGGTGTCGAGGATGGACTCATCCAGATAACGGGTGCCGATACGGTAATCACCTGAGTAGTGGAACCAGTTGTAACGACGCATCATCTTGGACAGGTGGGTCTTGCCCACGCCGGACATACCCAGCAGGGTGATGCTCTTGTTTTTCCAGTTTTGGAACGCTTTCAGGCTCAGCTTCACGGTTTACGGTCTTCTCAGTACAGGTTAAGGGTGTTTTTCAGACCGCCTAATATAACCGAAATCAGCGGGATGCGTCCCTTTGCTCTCCTATTCCAGCCATAAAAGGAAGTAACAGCAAAAGCAGGCAGATCAGTATCACCCCCTGCCAGCCCCATTGGGTATAGGCAAAACCGCTAACCGTAATGCCAACCCAGCCACCCACGTAGTAAAACAGTACATAGAGGGCATTGGCGCGGCCCTGGCCACCGGTCAGTCGTCGATTAAGTGAGCCGACAGCTGCCGCATGTAGCGCAAAGAACCCGGCACAAAGCCCCAGCAAGCCGAGAATGATGGCGATAATTGAAGGGAGTAGGGTCAGCGCAATAGAGATGCCGAGCAGCAAGGTGCCGCCGATCAGGGTGTAGCCGCTGCCGATGCGGTTACTGATCCTGCCAGAGAGAGGACCCATAAAGATCCCCATCACATAAACCAGGTAGAGCAGGGTGATCAACTCGGTTGAGAAGGCGAAAGGGGGCGCTGCCAGTCGGAACGGCAGGTAGTTGAATATTGATGAAAAGATGAAGAACCCGCCAGCAGCAGCCAGATAGATCCGCACCAGCTCCCAACGGCGCAACAGTGAGATAAAACGGGGTTGCTCCTTGATTGGAGCCATCTCCCGGGGTTGCTTGGGCAGGACGTAGAGCGCAGCGAAAGTGGCTGCCAGGATCAGAATGGCGGCAGAGACAAAGGCGTAGCGCCAGTGCAGAGGCGGGTGTATCCAGCCCCCCAGCAGACGCCCGCCAAGGCCACCTACAACCGTGGCTGATACATAGGACCCCATCACCACATTGAGTCGCTCTATAGGCAGGCTCTTGGCCAGGTAGGCGGCGATACAGGTGGTCAGCGCTGGAATGAAAAGTCCCTGGAGGAAGCGGGCACCAATCAATAGCCAAAGATTATCTGTAATGGCGCAGATCAGACCGGCCAATGCGACGGCAATGCCACCGGTGAGAATGATCGGTTGAATGGGCAAACGGTCGACCAATACACCAAATGGTAGATTGGAGAGGGCGATGCCCAGAATCACCGCGGCCACTGTATAGGAGACCAGCAGGGTGTCGGCTGCGAACTCGGCCTGTAGGACTGGCAGGACGGGTTGGGTCAGATAGATGTTGGTGAAGGAGGCGGCAACCAGGGCAAACACCACCAGCTGTAGCCGCAGGGGTGAGTGCTTACTCATTCAGGTACAGCCACCACAGCTGCCGCAGCGCCAGTCACTGCCATTGACCGCCTGATAGAACCAGCGGGCATGTTGTTCATCAATCGGGATATCCTTGTCGATAAACAGGTCGCTCAGCCAGTCGATATTTTCCAGTACCCAGTCATCTTCACTCAGACCCTCGGCAAATTCGGGATCATCCGGATAGAGAAATGAATAGATACCATAGGTGCCCATATCCTCTTCGGCCTTGGGCTGAGGAATCTCCAGGGGGCGTCCCTGATAGCTGATCTCCCAGCGCCCAAGACAGATCAGATGGCCCTGCTCACTCCAGGCGGCGGTAAATGGGTTGCTCATGAGTAGCAGTATAGTCAGTTCAGTTTTTAGTGTGCATCTGCCCCGATTTTATTGGCTGTGGGCAGATCAAAGGGTGCGCATTATATACGATCTTCAGGCACAGCCTAAAGCTTGGATTGGTGGTTCTGGGCCGATATCACGCGTCTGCGGGAGACCCAGCTATTGCCCATAAAGAGGCGGTAGAGCAGGGGTATCACAAACAGAGTCAATACGGTTGAGACGGCAAGCCCCCAGACGATGGCGGTGGCTACCGGTCCCCACATCAGGGATGAACCACCCAGGCCTGTGGCCAGGGAGAAGAGGCCGGCGATGGTGGTCATGGAGGTGATCAGGATCGGGATCACCCGGCGGCGAGCGGCGTAGAGGGTGGCGTGCAGCACGCTCATGCCACGATCCAGCCGTTCGTTTGCTGCGGAGATCAGTACAATGGCGGCGTTGACCGCAATGCCGGCCAGTGCCACCACGCCATAGAGGGTAAACAGGCTGAGGGGATTGCTGGTAATGGCCAGTCCGATCACCACGCCGGTAAAGGCCATGGGTACTGTGGCGAGGATCATCAGGGGTTGGAAGTAGCTCTTGAACTGGGTGCCGAGGATCAGGTACATCAGCCCAATACCAAACAGGAACAGCACCGCAATGGAATCAAGACTCTCCTGGATGTCATCCAGCTCACCGGAGAAATCGAGGTTAATGCTGGGATAGTTCCCGGCGATTTTATCCCAGGCTTCAACAATCGCCGCATTGGCTGTCACCGTATCGGTGAGTGTCTTGTCCAGATCGGCCTCTACCGTGATGGTGCGGCGGAAGTTGTAGTGGCGGATGCTGTTGTTGCTTGCGCCGGTCTCGCTATTGACCAGCTCCTTGAGGGCGATACGCCCACCATCGGGAGTTGGCAGGGTGTAGTTGCCCAGTTCAGTAATGGTGGCGAGTTTGTGCGGCAATGCGCGTACCCGTATCTCCAACTCTTCCCCTCGGTCCTGCATCTTGCTGACGATCTCACCATCCACCAGCAGTCGCAGGGTGCGGGTCACTTCTGCCGGGCTGATACCGGCACGGCGCGCCGCATCCTGATTGACCCGAAGTGCCAGTTCCATCTGCCCCTGGCTGTCATCATCGGTGATGTCTCGAATGGCCGGGTCCTTCTGCATGATCTGCTTCAACTCTTTCACCGCCTCACGGATGATCGCTGTGTCGTCTCCCCGGACCTTGATCAGGATCGGTTTGGAGGTCGGTGGTCCACCGGAGAGGCGTAGAAAGGAGATCTTGTCCGGGCCAGCAGTGGACTGGACATCCTGGCGCATCGATTCAATCATCTCATCGACACTGCGCAGCTCGTCGGTCTTTGGATTCAAGGCCACCAGTACCTGCCCGTAGTGATCGCCAAAGAAAGGCGCGGTCTCGGTAAAGAGCTGTCCGGCATAGCTGAGGATATTGCGTGCCTCACCGGGCTGGATCTTGTTACGTATCTTCTGCTCTACTTGCAGCACTTTATCCCGGGTGACATTCAGAGGCGTGCCCGCCGGCATCTCCAGGCTGACGTAGAACAGACGGATCGGATCGGTGGCAAAGAAATCGATCTTGACCAAGCCATTTCCGGTGGCAATAAAGGCGCCAATAAACATGATGAGCACGCTCAGCAGTATGCTCTTGGGCCAGTGAAGGGCTCGTACCAACATGAGGGTGTATTTCACCCGAATCCAGTGCAGTGTACGGGTGCGCCACTGCTGCATGCGGGAGGGGTTTTTAAAGCTGATATTGGCACCCAGCATATGGGCCGGCAGCATCCAGTAGGCCTCAATCAGACTGATGGAGAGCGCAATGGTGACCACCAGTGGGATAATCAACATAAATTTACCGAGGATACCGGGCAACAGCATCAGCGGCAGGAAGGCGGCCATGGTGGTGAGTACCGCAGTGGTTACCGGAGCGAATACCTCGCGCAGTGCCTCCAGCGTAGCGGGCAACACGGCCATGCCGCGCTGCAGGCGATAGTAGATGGACTCTACGACTACCACGGCATCATCTACCAGCATACCGAGGCTGATCACTACACCCAGTAGCACGCTTACATTGAGGGTCTGGTTGAGACTGTTGAGTACCAGAAAGGTCCCGGCCAGGATGAACGGGATACCGATGGTAGTGAGCAGAGAGATGCGGGTGCCAAGAAATAGCCAGGTAACAAACAGCACCATAATGAGGCCCAGCAGGGCGTTGGTCTGCATGATATTGAGGGCGTTACGGGTAATCTCGGTCTGATCATCAATCAGAACCACCTTTACGCCCGTTTTATCCTTGAACTGATTGCGTTGCTCGATATAGTCAGTAATCTGCTCGACCAGTTCCAGGGTGTTGGCGCTCTCTTTTTTCGTGATGGCAAGCATGACGGCCGGTTGGCCCTGATAGAAGACCATCTCATCCTGTTTTTCTCGGGCGCGTACCACTTCGGCCAGATCGCCCAGAGGGATCTCGCCGGTCGAACCTGCAACTGGGAGGGCGGCCAGAAAGGCCGGGTCGCTGTCCTGACCAATGATCCTGACCAGCCAGTTCTGATCATTGACCCGGGCACTGCCGGCTGCCAGATCCTGGAAGGTACGGGCTACGGTGTCGGCCAGCTGACCGGGTGATATGCCGGCGCTCTCCAGTCTTTCCGGCAGGAAGTTGATTTGCAATTCCGGGTCACGCAGGGCGGTATCCAGAATGCGGTCGACACCTTTGATACGCTCCAGGTCTTTCTTGATGTTCTCTGCCTGCTGCCGCAGGTTCTCGTCATCGGCCTGTCCGACTACCGCCAGGGTGGCACTGGGAAAGGCGTTTGCGGTGGTGATCTCAAACACAAACGGGGTGCTGGCATTTTCCGGCAGCTCGTCCTCCGCATTCTGAACTTCCCGGCGCAGATCAGCGACCCGCTTATCGAATACATCAGGCTTAATGTCCTCAAACCGGACCAGCACACTGGAGATACTCTCGCGGCTGACACTGGAGACAAACTTGATGTCAGATATTGTGCGGATCTTCTTCTCCAGCACCTCGGTCACGCGCTTTTCCACATCGGCCGCAGCGGCGCCTGGCAGTACGGTGGTGATATCAATCCAGTTGAAATTGATCGTCGGGTCCTGCTCTCTGGGCATCAGGTTATAGGATAAAAAACCGACAACGAGTACCAGGCCAAAGGTCAGGTTGGCCAGCACATGATTACTGAAAAAGCGTCCCAGCATGTTAATTGGCCTGCTTATATTGATCGCTGTTATTCAGGGCCTGGCGTCCCTCCATGATCACCTTGGTGTCAGCAGGCAGATCCACCTCAACCGGGTGCCCCTCCAGTGCATGGTTCAGCGGATGAAAGCGGGCTGTGCCATTGTCGGCCAGAAACAGCCCGAGCTGGCCACCGCGTCGTACCGGTATATCGGCCGGGATAGAAGGCGCGGTGGATTGCCAGCTCAACCGGCCACTGCTACCGGGCAGTGCCTGCTCATCAGTAAACAGGAAGCGTACTTCACGATTGCGCCCCTGGGATTCAATGGCGGCGACAACCTGACGTATTGCCACAATGAAGTTGCCCTGGTTGGTCTCCAGCACAATTTTATTGGCCTGTTTGAGGCTGTCGATGAGATCTATCGAGACTTGGGCGGATACCTCCAGTCGCTGTTGATCACTTAACCGAACCACTGGCTGGCCGGGATTGACCCACTCCCCCTCCCCCGCCAGACGCTCTCTGACGATGCCGGCAAAGGGGGCGGTGATGCGACACCGCGACTGATCAAGTCTTGCTTCAGCTAGAGTGGCGTATTGGGCGTTTTGGTCAGCCAGTGCGATCTGCAGGTCAGCCTGCTGCTGGTTTAGTCGCTCCTCTGAGACGCTGCTGGTCTTAATCAGTGATTTAGTGCGCTTAATCTGAAGGCTTGCCAGGTTGACTCGGGCCTCGATACTCTTCAAACCCGCTTCGGCCCGGGTGACACGGTAACTGTTCGCCTGGCAATCAAGTTCTGTCAACAGATCGCCCTGCTTGACCGTGTCGCCAACCCGGACGGGGATAGTGAGGATTTTGCCGCTGGTTTCGGCGCTGATGCGGCTATTATTGAGGCTTACGGCCGTAGCGGGTGCACTATAGGTCTGAAAAAAAGTGATATCGGACAGTTTGGCTATTGTGACTTGGGTGACCTTCTCTTCGCCGTGGCTGGAGAGAGAGGCAGCCGCCAATAGCAGACCGCCTATCAGTTGTTTGCTGGTATGGCTTTTAATCATGACTCTTGCGGACTCCTTGCCGCGTCGATCTCGTTTAACAGTTGTAGGCTTCGCTGTTGCATCAGTTTCAGTAGGGCCTTGTTTCCCGTAACACCGTATTCCAGGGTGAAGCGCATACCGGGGGTCAGTGTTTGGCATTCAGTCAAGATGCGCTCAAGGATGCCCAGTTCCATTTCCAAGTTTTCAGTCTGTTTGTTCAGGAGTGTCTTGATATGCTCCTGTGGGAGCAGATGGGCAAACATCATTAGAAACAGAAAATCGCTTCGATACTGCTCGGCCGGCTCAGATTTGAGCAAGGTCTGATAGAAGTGCTCATGACCCGCCGGGGTAATGGTAAAGACTTTTTTGGTCGGGCGTTTCTCCTGAGTCTCCTCCCGAAAACTGACCAGACCTTGCTCGGTAAGTTTCGCCAGCGCGGGATAGATTGAGCCAAAGCTGGTCGCCTGGAAATGGCAGAAGGTCTCTTCAAAGGCCTTCTTGATCTCATAGCCACTGGCCTCGCCCAGGCTCAGAATGCCAAGACAGAGATGATGGGTATTCATTTTAGTGTATATCGGGTCAATATATGTCGGGCCAATATAAATAGAGGGGCACTTTGTTGTCAAATCTGTTAATCTTGCGCTCGCTCTGTTACCCATCCATGAATACCGGAATTCCAGCCATGACTTTTGCCCCCTTACGCTTGAAAAAAAATGAAGATCGACGGTTACGCGCCGGTCATTGCTGGATCTACAGCAACGAAATCGATACCGTTGCGACGCCCCTGAAGGGTATGGAATCCGGGCAGCTGGTAGAGATTTTCACGGACAGGGGCAAATTGCTTGGCACGGGTTATGTCAATCCCCATTCATTGATCAGTGCGCGCATTGTAAGTCGTGACCATAAACACCCGGTCAGTGGATCGCTGATCGTGCATCGTCTGAAAGTCGCTCTGAGTCTGCGGGAGCGGTTATACGAGAAACCCTTCTATCGGCTTGTCTTTGGCGAGAGTGATGGTCTGCCGGGTTTGGTGATTGATCGTTTTGGCGATTATCTGGTGATTCAGATCACCACGGCAGGCATGGAGCGCATGAAGGCCGATATTCTGGCGGCGGTTGAGAAGACGCTGAAGCCGCAGGGTGTGCTGTTTCGTAATGACTCATCAGCAAGGGAGCTTGAAGGTTTAGATCAGTACGTGGAACAGGCACTCGGCTCTTGGCCTGACGTATTGAAGGTTGAAGAACATGGGGTCAGGTTTAATGTGCCGTCCCAGGACGGACAGAAGACGGGGTGGTTCTTTGATCAGGCCGCTAATCGTGGACGTATGCTGTCCTATGTTGAGGGTAAGCGAGTACTGGATGTCTGCAGCTATATTGGTGCCTGGGGTGTGCAGGCCGCAGTAAAAGGGGCTACTGAAGTGATCTGTGTGGATGCCTCTAGTTCAGCCCTGGATGCGGTCGATGGTAATGCTCAGGAGAACCGGGTGAGTGAGTCGGTTGCTGGTCTTCAGGGAGATGCCTTTGATGCATTGCGCGAACTGCGTTTGGCGAATGAGCGGTTTGATGTGGTGATGGTGGATCCGCCTGCCTTTATCAAACGGAAAAAAGACACCAAGGAGGGTACGCTGGCCTATCGGCGAATCAACCAGCTGGCGCTGCAGTTGCTGAATAAAGATGGCATCCTGATCTCCTCATCCTGCTCACACCATATGAGTGAAGCCTCGTTGTTGAATGAGATCCAGCAAGCTGCCCGACATACGGACCGGTCACTGCAACTGCTGGAACGCGGTTTTCAGGCACCAGATCACCCCGTTCATCCGGCTATTGCAGAAACGGCTTATCTGAAGTGTTTTACGTTCCGGGTACTGCCGACCTTCTGATTCTTCTCACCACCCTTGCGCCGGATGCCAACACAAGGGTGGTGGATTGGTTAGTCGGTTGATGAAAGATCCATGATCTCTTGCCGGATTCTTGATTTATGCGGCTCGGGCATGGCGTTCCAGGCCTCGGCAATTGCCATGGCATCGGGTGGGATTGATGCGGCCAGTTCATCGCCAAACATCAGCCAAGCGGGATTAACATCCAGCACGGCTGCAATCTGATCAATCTTTCTAGGACGCAGACTCTTACCATTTTCAATCTTCTGTATTACGGCCTGATTGGTACCAGCCCGTACAGCGAGTTGCTCCTGAGTCCATCCTTTCTCTTGGCGTCTGAAGCGCATCCGCTGACCCAGATTCCCGGGGTTTTGGGGATTCTCATTAGTCATTTTCTTCAACCTGTTGTTGCCTAATATGAGTATAGCTCCTATTTTATTGCCGACTGCTGTTCTTAGGTCTTTTTTTCAGGCCTGTGTCACATCCTCTATTCACATGCCGGTTTTTAGGGGCATGGATGGGCCTTCAATAATACCTTTGGTCCTTTTGTCTGTTTGTACTACAGCGTCATTAATTCAGGAGCCCTTTGCCTATTCAGTCACTACTGACTAAAGTTCGTGCGAATGAATACAATTACTATTACTAAGGAAATTATCATCTTATGACAATAATCAGCCTTGGGGTAAGCATAACCCTTTTTCCTAAAGCTGTCCCTAGTGAGAGTGAAATATCCAATAAAGAAGGTTGATTAATGAGTAAAACAGTTGATCCAGATCGTTATTCTGCCAGTTAATCCAGTTCAATTTTGTAGTGAATCGGACTGGACCCATGGACCAAATCCTGCCCCTCAATCTCGATATAGGGTGTTCCTGGTGGGATTAAAATGCTGGAGAGGGCGCGAGTGAAAGGCTGTTCATTCACATGTGGGTGATAGAGAATCCTTTCACCAAGAATGCTTCCATCCGGTGCCAATACACGCCAGGCATTGACATAATGATCCCAGCCGGTATCCGCGTGGCGCAGGGTGACCTGTATATGGTACTGTCCGATGCCAGTTCGTTTAGCCTCAGCGGATACCACTTCAACGCTGCCTGAGTGAAGTGGAGAGGAAAATAGCAGGATCAGGAAAATTAGAACAAAATGCATGGACGAACACTCCCTTGAATTATCGGTCAAAGCAGCTGTTTTGCCGTTACTAAATAGTAGACCTTTCTCTGAATTAAAGTTTGAGATGAATTTTTTAACACCTGCCCCTAAGATGTCGCCCTATGTTGACCTATCCAAATATTGATCCGGTGCTCTTATCTATCGGGCCGCTCTCCATTCACTGGTATGGGGCCATGTACCTGGTAGGATTTATCGGGGGCTGGTGGCTGGGTCGGCACCGTGCGGCCAGACCAGGTTCAGGTTGGACTGCACAACAGGTGGATGATCTGCTGTTTTATATCACCCTCGGGGTGGTGCTGGGTGGACGGCTCGGCTACGTGCTGTTCTATGGTTATGCGGGTCTGCTGCAAGACCCACTCTCAATACTGCGGATCTGGCAGGGTGGGATGTCATTTCACGGCGGACTGATTGGCGTTTTGATCGCCATGTGGTTATTTGGTCGTCGCCACAATAAAGGTTTCTTTCAGTCAACCGATTTCATAGCACCGCTGATTCCCATTGGGCTGGGCGCGGGGCGGATTGGTAATTTTATCAATGGCGAGCTGTGGGGTGGTCCGGGATCGGTGCCTTGGGCGATGCAGGTCTCCTGTACGAAATTTATCGCCCTCTGCGAGGACAAATTACACTTGCCCGTGGGTACGTTGATGACGCCCCCACTGCACCCGAATCAACTGTATGAGGCGCTGCTGGAGGGTGTGGTGATGTTCCTTATCCTCTGGATCTATTCATCCAAGCCTCGCCCTGCCATGGCAGTCTCTGGGCTGTTCCTGATCTGCTACGGGGTGTTCCGCTTCACTATTGAATTTGTCCGAATGCCGGACGCTCATCTCGGTTATCTGGCATTCGATTGGCTCACCATGGGCCAGATTCTGACTCTTCCCATGCTGTTGTCAGGTGTTGTTCTGATCTGGCTGGCTTTTAAAAATCGTACACAAGCAGGCTGAATTATGCGCCAATATCTTGATCTTATGCGCCATGTGCTGGAGAACGGCACACGTAAAGAGGACCGCACAGGTACTGGTACCATGAGCGTTTTTGGTTACCAGATGCGCTTTGATCTGGCGGAGGGTTTTCCTCTGGTCACAACCAAGAAGGTGCATCTGCGCTCGATTATTCATGAGCTGCTCTGGTTTCTGCAGGGTGAGACCAATATCCGTTATCTGAAGGAGCATGGTGTCAGTATCTGGGATGAGTGGGCCGATGAAAAAGGCGATCTGGGACCGGTCTATGGGGCGCAGTGGCGTTCATGGCCAACCACCAATGGTGGGAGTATCGATCAAATAAGCCAGCTGGTGGAGCAGATTCGCAATAATCCCGATTCGCGACGACTGATGGTCTCTGCCTGGAATCCGGCTGAGGTGGAGAAGATGGCGCTTCCGCCCTGCCACTGCCTGTTTCAATTCTACGTGGCGAACGGCAGGCTCTCATGCCAACTCTATCAACGTAGCGCGGATATCTTCCTCGGCGTACCCTTTAATATCGCCTCTTATGCTCTGCTGACCCTGATGATTGCACAGGTAACGGGTCTCAAACCGGGCGAATTCGTTCACACCTTTGGCGATGCCCATCTCTACTCCAATCACCTGGAGCAGGTTCAGACACAACTCGCCAGGACACCCTTTGCTCTGCCCACGATGCAGCTCAATCCGGCCGTTATCTCCCTGTTTGATTTTGTCTATGATGATTTCACGCTTACGGATTATGAGTGCCACCCCCATATCAAGGCACCTGTTGCTGTTTAATCCCTAAAGAAACCTATACTGACTTAGTGGCATTCGAGGTTTGTCAGTAGCAACAAGTGGTTTCATATGCGGCGAATAGCGACTCTGGGCGTGGCCTCTGGCCAGGCGAGTAGAAACAGCGGGTGCTGGCGCGGGCCCATGGTGCTCAAGGATTCCATTGAGTTACAGCGTTTCTGTCACCAGCGGGGAGTCAGGCTGATCTGGCAAGACCTGTTTGAACCGAATGAACGCGCCTCTAAAGTCGATGCGGTGGCGGGTCTCTGCCGTGAGGTTGCACGATTTACCACTGCACTGGTCAAACAGCAGCAACCCTTTCTCTGTTTCGGCGGCGACCACTCCTGTGCCATGGGTGTTTGGTCGGGTGTCATGCGGGCTCTTCCGGAAGGCTCGAAGCTGGGATTGATCTGGATCGATGCCCACATGGATGCCCATACCTTCAAGACCACTCCATCGGGGAATATACACGGCATGCCGGTTGCAGCACTACTGGGACAGGGTGATCGTATACTGCAAAGAATCTACGGTGGAACTGGCCATCTAGAACCCCATGCTATTGTCCTGGTTGGTGTCCGCAGTTATGAACCGGCCGAGCAGGCGCTGCTGAACCGGCTGGGGGTGCGGGTCATCAAAATGTCTGCGCTTACAGAGCCAGACGCTCTTTGTTTAGCACTTAAAGAGAGTGTCAGCTATCTCGCGCAGCAGGCCGATTATCTCGGTATTAGTATTGATCTGGATGCTGTTGACCCCGGCTGTGCCCCGGCCGTAGGTGTGCCGGAGCCGGGAGGAATTGATGGCCGTGAATTGAGTCGGGCAGTAGCCGGGATCGCGGATGCGCCAGGGCTGGTAGGGATGGAGATTGCGGAGTTCTGTCCACGCTATGACAGTGAGAAAAAGACCATACGGCTGATTGGTGAGCTGGTTACTGCGCTTTATGGTGATATGGCGAGGAGAGAAGTCTGTTAGATCTTTGAGTGAAATCCGTCCCTGTTTATATCGTTCAGGCCCTAATCCAGGATAAGTTTTGGTTACTCCTGGTGATATGATATTGGCTATGAACAAAACACCACTTATCTCGATCATAGCCGCCATGGATGAAGGGCGCGTTATTGGTAGCGAGAATAAATTACCGTGGCGCCTGCCGGCTGATCTTCAACACTTCAAAAAATTAACTGTCGGCAAGCCGATTATCATGGGCCGCAAGACCTGGGAGTCTCTTCCCGGGTTACTGCCTGATAGGCCGCATATCGTGATCACCGGGAATCAGGGATATCAGGCCGAAGGGTGTCAGGTTGTTCACTCTATCGAGCAGGCGCTGGAGGCGGCCGGTCCGGTTGATGAGGTGATGGTGGTGGGTGGCGCCAACCTGTATCTACAGATGCTGGATTCTGCTGACAGGCTCTATCTGACCCAGGTGCATACGCGGGTCAAAGGTGATGCCTTTTTCCCTTGCTATGCTGCGGAGCAGTGGCGTGAAGTTGAGCGGGTCCTCCATCGGGCCGATGAGCGTAATGCCTTTGACTATACCTTTCTAACCCTGGAGCGGGCGCATCAACCAGTGAGATGATTTCCCTCCGTCACCAGGCGATTTGAGCAGAGAGCGTTACGGTTTTTTATAGCCACGGCAGGATACCTGCAGCGGTTTGGGTGGCTTGTCACTGCGTAGCTGTAACGCAGTGAGCTTGCCGCCCCAGAGGCAGCCGGTATCCAGGCACCAGGTGTTGTTACGTGACTGATAACCCAGGGTGGACCAGTGACCAAACAGGATGCGTTCATCTTGAGTGGCCCGGTTGGGTATCTCGTACCAGGGTAAAAAGTCGGTGGCCTGATGGCCCGGGGCGCGTTTTTCGCGTAGCGCCAGATTGCCCTGCTTGTCACAGAACCTGAGTCGGGTAAAGCAGTTGGTAATAAAGCGTAAACGATCCATGCCTTCCAGCGAATCGGACCAGCAGTTGGGTTCATTGCCATACATCTGCAGGCAGAAATCGCTAATCGCGTCACTGCGCAGGGTGGTTTCTACCTCTGCTGCACAGCTGAGTGCAGTTGCCAGATCCCATTGCGGGGGAAGTCCTGCGTGTATCAGGCTGTAGCCTCGTTCACTGCAGTGATGCATTAAAGGTCGATTCCGCAACCATTCAAGAAGATCATCCCGGTCTTTTGCCTTCAGTATGTCGCGCAGGGTGTGGTCTTTCTCTGCATGCTTCAGGTTTCCCTGTGACATGGCAAGCAGATGAAGATCGTGGTTTCCCAGTACGACTATTGCCCCCTCGCCAAGATTTTTTACAAAACGCAAGGTCTTGAGTGAATCCGGTCCCCGATTCACCAGGTCGCCGGCAAACCAGAGCGTGTCCCGATCGGCCTTGTAATCTATTTTTTTCAGCAACTGCATCAGGTCTTTGTAACAGCCCTGCACATCACCTATGGCATACAACGCCATGTTAAAACCTATCTACCATGGAATTTCGCAAGTTGTTTATCATGTGCCGAACTGAGTGTCAGTTGTGCTGTTAGTGCGCCAATGAGCGCAAGAAACATGTCCCATTGGGTATCCCATGGGTCTCCCTGGGTGCCAAGAAATGCATCGGCTGCCTCTGCGCTGACCAGCGCAGTCCACCACTCGATCATCTCATAAAAAGCAGAGAATGCCAGGCAAATACTGGTAACAACAAGCAGCAGCCAGCCGTCGCGTTGCAGGGGTGAGCGTCTCAGCAGTATCTCTCTGGCGAGAATAGCCGGGATAAATCCCTGGGCCAAGTGGCCGATTCTATCATAGTGATTGCGGGCCAGTTCAAAGGTGTCGCGGAGCCAGTTGAAGAGGGGCACTTCGGCATAGGTGTAGTAGCCGCCCACGATGAGAATCAGGGCATGCAGGGCAAGCAGTTGATAGAGCAGTCGTGTGAGTGGGAATGTATGCCGGGTCCATATGAGCAGGGCAATACCAAGCATGACCGGTGCCGTTTCCAAAAACCAGGTCAAACGATCGGCTACCGGGTCAATGGCACTGAACAACAGGCAGAGAGAGACGGCGATTAGCAGTATTGACGGTTCACTGATAACAGATCGATTCATGCTGTTCAACTACGTGTAATGCACATGGATCAGTGAAGTTTATGTGGAACGGCCAGAGAAAACGGCGCAATCGGCGCGTCAAACAGGGTGCCTGATTCTGAGCGCATCTGATAGCTTCCCTGCATTGTCCCGACAGGCGTAGGTAGGCTGGTTCCACTGGTATAACTGAAATCTTCACCGGGTCGCAGGTAAGGCTGTTCACCAACCACACCTTCACCGAAAACCTCTTGTATGCCACCGTTGGCATCGGTAATAAGCCAGTGGCGACTGATAAGTCGGGCACTTGTCGCACCGGTATTGCGAATTGTAATGGTATAGGCGAAGACATAGCTGTCATCCACAGGATTGGATTGCTCTTCGATATAGGCAGTTTTGACATCCACCTGAATGCTGTTTTGTTCTGTTTTGCTCATGATGTGGGATGGTCTGAGTTTCAGTAAGCCTTCAGAGTTTATCTGAAAGAAGCGTTGTCACATAGAGTATGACAGCTTCAGATAATTGATGTCCGGTCGATCAATAGGGTATTCAGACTTTTTAATGAAGACGTTTCCCAGGGACATGGCAATGAACATGCGATTACTGCTACTCCTGCTGACTGTGAGCTTTCTCAGCAAAAATACATGGGCGGCTGATACAAATCAGCTGCTCTTGGCTGCGGCTGGTTTGGGCCAGGAGCAGCAGGTCCAGTCGTTGTTGGCACAGGGGGCAGATGCCAATGCCAAAAATGTGGCAGGTCGACCGGCCCTCCTTCTGGCCGCGTTTAATGGAAATGCACGGACAATCAAGGCGTTGCTCTCTGCTGGTGCCGATGTGAATGCCGTTGATGAGAGCGGCAACAGTGCGCTCATGGATGCCGCCGCTTTTGGTCATGAGGCCGCAGTGGTCGCCTTGATTCAGGCAGGGGCCAATGTGAATTTAAAAAACAAGGCCGGTGCGGGGGCATTGAAGCGTGCGACATTGGGTATGCATCCCTCGGTCGTCAAGTTGCTGGAGGCGGCTGGTGCGACAGAAGGAGGGGATAGCTAGATTCCAATGCGGGTAGGCTGCGTTGTGGGCAGGTTGAGCTGTGCTGCATGTCGCATTTCTGCAGGTTGTTATGGGTAATTTCCTACTGTTGTGGATCACATCAATTCTCTATTTCATCTGTTGTTCCACTATGTACCGGTATTCTCCCTGTTTCTACTCTCTTTGTTTTCATGATAAAGAGGGAGGTGTAGCATGTTAAAAACCCAATACAATCGACGCAAACCAGACTTCCTGCTTATTCTGCTTGCTCTGGTCGGCTCAGCCATGCTGGCGACACTGACTGTGCACTATCACCTGCTCGATAACGCTAAATCAGTTGATCAGGATCATCCTTACAGCCAACAGCGGTTCTGATACTTATCGTGCAGATGCCCTCAGGCCGTGGAATGGTTTAAAATCGCCCGGTTTTCAGGTTCGTAGTACCATACACGAACAGTTCTAGGTTAAGTCTGGGTGGCAAATGAGTAATAAATTGCGTGTGGGCGTTGTTGGAGTTGGATATCTGGGGCGCTTTCACGCGCTGATTTATTCCAGAATGGAAAACGTCGAGCTGGTGGGTGTGGTTGATGTTAATGCTGAAACGGCTGCCAATGTGGCGGCTGAATGCAGTTGCCAAGCCTACACAAATAGTCGTGATCTGATGGGTAAGGTTGATGCGGTAAGCATTGTGGTGCCGACCTCTTACCATCTCGCTGAGGCGAGGCCGTTTCTCGAGTCGGGTGTCCACATGCTGCTGGAAAAGCCGATTGCTTCAACAGTCGAAGAGGGTAAGGAGATCGTTCGTCTGGCCCAGGAGGCAGGGGTAATCTTGCAAATTGGCCATCTTGAACGCTTTAATGCCGGGGTGATGGCATTAGCTGATCGCATCAATAAGCCGCGTTTTATCGAGGCGCATCGCATGGGTGGTTTTGTCGAGCGTGCGACAGATGTGGATGTGGTCTCTGACCTGATGATTCACGATATCGATATTATCCTCTCATTGGTTAAGTCTGAGATAACGGCCATCTCGGCGGTAGGTACGCCGGTTCTGACATCTCACGTGGATATTGCCAATGCCAGGCTGGAATTTGCCAATGGAACTGTGGCGAATGTCATTGCCAGTCGCGTTTCAGAAAAAAGGATGCGGCGTATTCGTGTATTTGAAGAGAATCGCTATGAGTCGCTTGACTTTATCGATCAGCGGATAGAGACGGCCTATCCCAAACCGCGTCCAGGTGAAGCCTGGCCGGAGGTGGTAATGGAGCGGCTGGATATCGAGCCGGTCAAGCCCCTGGATGCAGAGCTGCAGGCCTTTGTCGAATCCGTCCTGTCCGGCACTCCACCGCTTGTGGATGGTGTTGTTGGATTGGAAGCGCTGGATGTGGCCATGCGGGTCAAGGCCGAGATACTCGAGCGCCTGGCCTCCTGAATTTGCTCTTTTAGTCACAGCAGTCTGACGTCCGCCACTTTCCTTCAGCAATTCCAGGAAGCGGCTGCGCCATGAGTTTATTTTTTACAGTTGGATAATGATATGACAGACAAATCGGTCTCCCAGGGCGTGCCCTACCTCAGTTTGCTGGAAGAATTCCAGGCGCTGCAACAAAAATGGTTTGAGCATATTGAAGCGATCGGTGCAGGAGGCGCCTTTATTCTGGGACCCAACGTACGGGCCTTCGAACAGGAGGCAGCAGATTACGTGGGGTCAAAATATGCCGTTGCTGTGGCCAACGGAACCGATGCCCTGGTGCTGTCACTTCGTGCCATGGATATTGGTCCAGGCGATGAGGTGATTACCTCTCCTTTTACCTTCTTTGCAACGGCCGAGGCGATCTCCATTGTAGGGGCGACTCCGGTTTTTGCTGACATTAATGAGGTCAGTTTCAATATCGACCCGGTGAGTGTCGCGGGGCTTATCAATGACAAGACCAAGGCTATTCTGCCGGTACATATCTTTGGTAATCCAGCCGATATGACAACGCTCAGATCATTAGCCGAGACACATGGCCTGCGCTTGATTGAAGATGCCGCCCAAGCCTTTGGGGCCAAGTGGGGCGATGAAACGGTCGGTAGTATGGGGGATACGGGTTGTTTCAGTTTCTATCCCACCAAGGTTTTGGGCTGTTATGGTGATGGTGGTCTGATTACGACCAGTGATGAAGCCGTAAGGGATCGGCTCCACAAGTTACGCAATCATGGAGCAACGGCTCCATTCACTCATGATGAGTTGGGCTACAACAGTCGATTGGATGAAGTACAGGCGGCTTTATTGCGGTTGAAGCTGGTGAAGCTGGAGCAGGACATCGCGGCGCGAGTGCGGGTGGCTGACTGGTATGATCAACGGCTTGCCAATCTGGATCTGGTCATCCCGGTACGGCCTCAGAATGGGCGGCATGCCTTTAATCTCTACACCATCCGGCATCCTCGGCGGGATGCTCTGAGGGCGCATCTGAACGAACACAAGGTTGGTAATAGCCAGTGCTATCCATTGGGGCTCCATCTGCAATCAATTTATGCTGAATTGGGTTACAAGCCCGGCGATTTACCTGTAGTTGATCGATTGTGTGGAGAGACGTTGTCGCTACCGATCTTTCCAGCAATGAAAGAGGACCAGGTGGATCATGTTTGCGAGTTAGTGGCCGCGATCTGAAAAAAAGCAGCCGGTCACCATAGGGAACCGGCTGCTTTCGGAAAGATTGGTTGTGTGAAATCGTGATTAGCCCAGATTAATCGTCATCCATATCGATATCGATATCATCATCATCTATGTCGATATCATCCAGATCATCCAGGTCCGTTTCAGCCGTCGTTACTGCTGTGTCACTGGGCTGTGGGGTGAGTTCGACCTGCTTCATGCGTAATGAACCGCGGGGCGTGAACTCTTTTTTTGCCTTTTTGTAACCAGCGGTCAGCTCGCTTATGACATCTGACTCATCCTCCCCCAACTCACGCAGCTTTGGTTCCACGATGTTTATCTGAAACTCCAGAACCTTGTTGCGTTTCAGAGAGTAGAGATAAATAGTTGACTCATTACCCGTTTCAATCGTCAGGTCGCGCAATACAGGTGTGCTTTTTGTGCCAGCCTCAAGGTAGCCATGCCAATAATTCTTTTTGCTCATGCTTTCCCCACATCAGTCAAATTATTACTTGAGCAGCCGGTCCTGGAAGCGGCTGAATATAACTGTCTGGGCCTACAGTCAGCACTGTTCGGGTAGGACTAAAGACGGCCTGATATTATTTTAAAATAATCATTTCGACAACAGTTTCTGCGGGGTAGAGCGCGGATATTTAAAGACTGTTTTTCATACTATTAGTCGTGCGGATAAAAATACCTGAAGTCATTAACTGACAGGCCAGTAAATGGCTTAGTACTCTTGCAGTTTAAGATCGCTGAACAAGGCGTTGCGTTCTTGTTCTGAGGCGGCCTCAACTGCACTCTCGACCACCTCCCTCGTGAGGTGAGAGGCAAACAGGCTAATAAAATCATAATGGTAGGAGCGCAAGAAGAGGCCAGGCCTGAATCCAAGACGGGTTGTGCTTGGTGGGAACAGGTGTGTTGCATCCAGTGAGCAGAGGTCTTTATCCTGTTCCGGGTTGTAGGCCATTTTCGCTAGAATACCAATGCCAACACCGAGACGAACATAGGTTTTGATTACATCGGCATCGGTTGCGGTAAATACCACATTGGGCTCCAGATCCAGACGCCGGAATGATTTATCCAGTTGGGAGCGACCGGTAAATCCAAACACATAGGTGACGATTGGGTATTCAGCCACTGCTTCCAGTGTCAGTGGCTGGACGTCGCGCAGTGGATGATCACAGGGGGTAATAATGGTCCGATTCCAGTGGTAGCAGGGCATCATGATGAGGTTGCCAAAATCTGCAGTTGCTTCAGTAGCGATAGCAAAGTCAACAGCCCCGCCTGCGGCCATCTCAGATATCTGTTCCGGATTGCCTTGGTGCATCTGCAGGTCAACAGCTGGATAACGGGCGCGAAATGCCTTGATAACCGGCGGTAGTACATAGCGGGCCTGGGTATGGGTGGTCGCAATAGAGAGGCTGCCCGCCCGCGGGTCACTGAACTCACTGGCGACATCACGTATTGAATCGACCTCTCTGAGAACCGCGTCCGCCCGGCTTATGATGGCCTTACCGGCATCGGTAATGCCTGTGAGTTGGCGGCCAGTGCGCTCAAATATAGTGACGCCCAGCTCCTCCTCCAGTAAGCGGATCTGTTTGCTGACACCGGGCTGTGAGGTAAAAAGCCGCTCGGCTGCTGCGGTGATATTGAGGTCGTTCTGGGCGACGGCCAGGAGAAAACGGAGTTGTTGTAGTTTCATATTACTGCCTAATATATATAATAATTCTTATTCGCCTTATATCGATCAACTATTTCTATAGACGGAAAAGTTATTTTGATGTATTGTCACGCCGCGCTATAGTTTTGTGCAAGTAATCAGTTCTTGGCAGGTGAAGAATAGGCTGAACCTGGGCAGAACGACTTACATTGTAGGAAACATTGTAATGAGCATAGTGCAGAGTGTAAGCGAGTCCGCAAGTAGTGGTTCTCTGTTGGCAGCCATTGTATTTGATGAAGATGGTTTTCTGCTGAACACCGAGACCTGGGATAAACAAGTGGCCGAGACCTTGGCCGAGCTGGAGGGGATTGCTCCCCTGAAGATGGCTCACTGGCGGGTCATCCACTTTGTTAGAGACCGTTTTCTCAGACTTGGCGCCATACCGCCCATGCGTCGGATATGTCGCAGTAGTGAGCTCTCAAAAAGGGATGTAAAAGATCTGTTTGGAGGCTGCCTCCAGGTCTGGCGCATTGCTGGCTTGCCCAATCCGGGCGAAGAGGCCAAGGCCTATATGGGCTAAGAAGATGTTTCTCTGTCGATAACGATCGCGCAGAGTGCCGAAAGGCAATTTCAGTTTAAGGGGTCACCCTTTCAATGAGTTATACCTCCCTTTGCCCGGTTCGTCCGGGCTTTTTTTTGCCTGCGGTGGTTCAGTGTGCAGAAGCCAGCACCAACTGGTGAGCTGCTTCAATGGCGCTGTGCAGACTACCTCTATGGGCTTTTCCTGTCCCGGCCAGATCCAGTGCAGTACCATGATCCACCGATGTGCGAATGATAGGCAGGCCCAAGGTAATATTCACTGCGCTACCAAATCCCAGGTGTTTGAGTACAGGTAAACCTTGATCGTGATACATCGCCAGCACCGCATCTGCTCGGTTAAGATGGTTCGGCGTGAATAGGGTGTCGGCCGGTAGCGGCCCTTCCAGCAGTAATCCTTCTTTCCTTAATCGCTCCAGGGTAGGAATGATTGTCTCAATCTCTTCCATGCCCAGATGCCCGCCTTCACCGGCATGCGGATTTAGGCCGCAGACCAGGATGCGCGGATTTTGAATGGCAAATCGATGGATCAGGTCGTGGTGCAGTATGCGGATAACCTGCTCAAGGGATGCCTGTGTGATGGCGTCACTGACAGCTCTTAAAGGCAAATGGGTTGTAGCCAGGGCAACACGAAGGCCGGGGCAGGCCAGCATCATTACAGGGTAGCTGTGGGTCAGTTCGGCGAGAAACTCGGTATGCCCTGAAAAGGCTATGCCCGCATCATTGATTATGCCTTTATGGATGGGGCCTGTAACCAGTGCGCTGAACTCTCCATCCAGACAGTGCTGGGTTGCTTTGCGCAGGGTTTCAAGCACATAAGGGGCGTTGACCTGGTTCAGTCTACCCGGTTCAGCTTTCTCTGGAAGATCGATCGCCAGGACCGTGATTGACCCCGCCTTTTGGGATGCGGGAATCGATGGCCGATGAGGTTCAATGAGCAGAGGAAGTCCCAGTAATTCAGCTCGATCCAGGAGCATCTCGGGGTCACAGACGGCGACCAGCGGGTAACTGCGCTGTTGCTGTGCTAACTGAACGCAGAGGTCTGGTCCCACGCCAGCCGGATCGCCGGGGGTGAATGCCAGAGGTGCCTGCGGCTGAAGGATCATTACTGAGTTGCTACTCAGGAGTCACTCAGCCGGATGTCTATGTAAGCCTCATCCTTGAGCCGCCGCAGATAAAGCTCGCCCTCTTCGGCTGTTTTGCGGTCACTGATGGTTTTTCTCGCCTCAGCCTTCTGTACCTCGGCTGTACTGTCATGTTGGCGTCGGTCTATGAGCTGGGCCAGATGCCAGCCGTATTCGGTGCGAAACGGCTCGGTCAGCTCGCCGGGTGAGAGTTTTGCAATCTCCTCTTCAAATCGTGGGAGCAGTGCGCCCGGGGTTATCCAGCCGAGATCCCCGCCCTTGATGGCCGAGGATTTATCATCTGAGTGGGAGCGTGCCAGTGCGGCAAAGTCATCGCCGCCAATGATCCTCTGACGTAGCTGCTCCAGGCGGATTCTGGCGTCGTTGTTTGAGGTGACCTCGTTGGTGCTGATCAGGATATGCCTGACATGACTCTGGGTGATGATCTTCCTGTCACCGCCTTTATAATCATCGAGGCGGATAATATGATAGCCGCTGGCGGTACGAATAGGCTCGCTGATATCACCACGTTCCATGCTAATCACCAGATCGGCAAATATGGTCGGCAGTTGGTTGGCTTTGCGCCATCCCAGGTCGCCGCCCTCCAGGGCTTGTCGTCCGTCAGATTCGGTAATTGCAACATCAGCAAAAGCGGCCCCTCCGCGGAGTGATGCAACCACTGCATCGGCCTTTTCGCGGGCCCGTTTCATCTGCTCGGGTGAGGCCGCCTCTGGTGTGGCGATCAGAATATGTTCCAGATGGTAGGCTGAACGCTCACCGACTGTGTTGGCCTGTCGGGCAATATAGGCTTCCACCTCCTGATCGGTTACCCGGACACGCCGGCGGACTTCCTGGTCCTGAAGTTGTTGCATGATGATCTCTTCCTGTATCCCTTTACGGAAGCTCTGGAAGCTGATACCACTGCGTTCAAGGGTGCTGCGAAATTCTGACAGGCTCAGATTGTTGTTTTGGGCAATGTTGTTGATAGCCTGGGCAACAATATCTTCACTGACATTAATGCCGGCTCTGGCCGCTGCCGCCAGTTGCAGTTTTTTCAAGATCAAGCGCCCTAGAAGCTGTCTTTCCAGGACTGGCTTCGGCGGTAGGCGCTGCTCTTGTTGACGTAGCTGCGCGACGATTTTCATCATTTCATTTTCGAGCTCGCTGCGCACGATAATATCATCATCAACAATCGCGATGATCTCATCGACTGGCTTTACGGTTTCGCCTTGGGCCTGTTGTGATAGGCCAAAGAGTGGGGCAAGACCGAAAAGCAAGATGCTCAGGCCTTTGATAATTGACTGTCTGGTGGTCATTTATGTGTTAATCAGTTTTCAGTGCGATACCCGAGGATACCGCGTTCAAGGAATTGGTCAATTTTGTCGCCCAGACTGGTAAGTCCTTTCAGCTCCAGTTGCAGGAACAGCGCCAGGTTACCCTCTGCATTGGCGTCTGACCGATAGTCGCGCACCACAAACCGGCTGATCCAGCAGCAGCTGTCATACTCGATACCGGCGAAGCTTTCCATGGTTTTTCCATGTAACAGGGAGTAGTTCCAGCGGCCAACGGCATGCAGTTGATGGCTGATGGGCCAGCGCGCTGAAAGATCGGTCTGTTCGATTGATCCATCGGTGTAGCGATAGGTCAGGTTTAGAATACGTTGCTTCTCATCCAGATAATGCAGACCAAATGCGCTGGCCTCCGTTGTTCCATTGTCGGTGTGGGGATTCCATTGCATTCCTGCCTGCATGCGCCAGTTTCGACTCAGTTTTGCTGCCACCTCGGCCACAATGGAGGAGCTGTCGTCATTAACAACAGCGCCTGAAGAGATCAGCTGTACGTCACGATCTCTGAAGTAGGATATCTGACCAATGCTGGCCCGGAATAGTTCCTCGCCTGTCTCAGTGCTGAGGTTGCGTGAGGTGAGGGCGGTGGTGAGCTGATTGGCATCGCCCACCTTATCTGCACCACTGAAGCGGTTTTCCCGGAACAGGTTGGCGAAACTGAATCCCAGATTGGCCGTGTCGAAATCAGGGATGTCGCTTTGATCCTCTTTCGGGGTATAGAGATAGAACACTCTTGGTTCCAGAGTCTGGATAACTGAATTGCCAAACCAACTGGTGCTGCGCTCGAAATAGAGCCCGCCGTCAAGACTCAGCGTTGGTAGTGTGCGGCTTGGGCTGTCGCTCATTCCCAGGGTTTGATTTTCCAGGCTATAGCTGGTGTGCCGTAAGCTCAGCTTGGGTGTCAGGAAGCCCCAGGGCCGCCTCACGGGCAGGCTGATGCCTGGTTGTAGATCAATACGCTGACCTTTTACCTTGGTGGATGAGCTGTGATCAAAATCCACATACTCAGAGTGGAGATGATAGGTTAAACCCAGTGCCTGATCTGGCCGTTCCAGATTGACCTGCAGCTGCGGCAGACGGCTGTAGGGGCGGCCGTTGATGGCGATTGATCGATCAATCGTCTGGAAATGTTGTAGGCGGCCAAGGAAACTCCAGTCTGATCCTTGATAGTGGATGTCGCCGCGGCGCTCCTGATGCTTAACGCTGGTGGCTGCCAGGCTGTTCCCAAGGTCGTCTATATAGTCGTTATCAGAGACATAATTGAGATCGATGTCGTAACGCCAGCGTGGGGCTGGTGTGCCCTCCAGCTGCGCATTCAGGGCGCCACGGGTTTTGTTTTCCCCGGGACCTTGATCGGAATCACTGGGCAGCAGTTCGGCAGTAATTACTCCTTGGTTTTTTTCTGCCAGATAGCGGAATTCACCCCCCAGTAACAGTCCGCGATTACTCATGATGCGTGGCGTGAATGTAGCATCCATCTGGGGTGCGATATTGAAATAATACGGTATGGAGATATCCGCGCCGGTATTTTCTGATGTTCCGATTGAGGGAGGGAGGAAGCCGGATTTTCTTCGATCATCGATCGGGAAGCTGGCGTATGGGAGATAGATAAAAGGTACACCCTTAAAGCGCAGTTTGGCGTTATGCGCCACGCCCACGCCGGTTGCCTGATCAATCTCCAGCTCTTCAGCCTCAATCAGCCAGTCATTGTTGCCAGGCTGACAGGTTGTATAGTTGACATCGGTATAGTACGACTGGTCAGAGTTTAATATCTCGACTGTCATGGCATTGCCACGGGCTACTGGATCGGCCAGCCGGTACTCCGCCTGCTCGGCATTACCCTGTTGTTTATCCAGGTTGTAATGCATTTTGTTGCTGGTCATGCGCAGCCCTGGCTGCTCCAGGTAAACGTTGCCCTCGGCGTCCAGGGTGCTCTCTTCCCGATGGTAGGTGACAAAGTCAGCCTCCAGCCTTTCGTCCCCTCGTTCCAGCTTTACATTTCCTGCGAAGTCAGCCCTGTTTTCTGTACGATAGAGATCGGCTGCATCGGCCTCAATATGGGTTGTATCATCAATTGTCTGGGTACCCTGTCTGGGGGTGCTGGGGTGTCTTACGCCGCACTGGTTCCAGTCCAGCCCCAGATCAATCCGGTTGCTGTTGAAAGGCGCAGTGTGTGTCACGGCCTGTTGAGTCTGTAGAGTATCTTCGGTTTTTTCCCGGATAGTCTCTTCCTTCGAAACGGCTGCATCATTAGCGGCAGAGATAGTCGCCGGTGTGGGGGCTGCCTGCTGGGCAGTCTCTGGTTCTTTGGTCTGTTCAGCTGCAACCGGTTCAGGCTGCTCCTGCATCGTATCAGTTGCCGTACTGGGCTCGGTGGTTTTTTCCCGGGCCGGTGTTTCCTGTAAATCAGGCCTATCTTCAATGGCAGTGATTGTTGCCGGGAGTGTCTGTTGGCTCGCCTCGGGAGTTGCGATCAGCTCTGTTACCGCAGGTTCAGGCTCCGCTGCTATTGCCTCACTCTCTACGCTGGGTTGCTCGGTGAGTCTGGGCGCTGTATCGGTTGGGGGTTCCGAAGGTGGCGCTTCCTGACGCTCATCGGCTATCGATGCATCATCTACGGCGCTCTTTGTCTCTTCTGCGACAACAGGCGTCACTTCCACAGTCTTGGGTTCTTCCAGTGCCTGGGTTGCACTCTCCCTCGGGGTGGCTTCCTGGCTTGCTGGTTGATTGGGTGTCTGGGTTTGTTCGGTTTGTTCGACTGGAGCTGAGACTACTGGTTCCGGGGCAGTAATTGTCTGCGGGGTTACCGGCACACCGTCCTGTAAGCACTCCCAACCGCCGTCGCTGCTGGCGCGGCAATCCCACTTAGAGGCGGCTTGAGCGGTAGGGATCAGCAGCAAAGCACTGATCGCAAGAGGCAGAATCCTTCTTTTTACAGGCACGGCGAGTCTCTATAGATTGTTCTGTTTTTGTTTAAATCAGCATGGCATCGTCACCGCTGCCACGCCCTGTGCCGCTCCCCGGCGGCCTGTACCGAAGGCTCTTTTAGAGAAGCCGTGGCAACAACAGCATAAAATCGCATAGAATCGCCTTTTCTTCAATGGCCGTGGCCGGTTTAAATCGGAGAAGTAACCGTTTTTCAAGGTCCTTTGGAGTGGGTTACGAACCGAATGGATAGAGTAATGCCGAAAAGATTAGAGTTACTGAAAGTATGGCTGACCGACACGTTGGGGTTGGGTCCTGTAGCGATTGAGGCGGCCTCGGATGATGCCAGCTTCAGGCGCTATTTTCGGGTGCTGATGGATGGCGAGAAGAGCCGCATAGTCATGGATGCGCCACCTGATCGAGAAGATTGCCATCCTTTTGTAGAGTTGGCAGGGCAGTTCGGTTCACTGGGACTGCATGTGCCGGAGGTCTATGCAGCTGATCTGGAGCAAGGCTTTATTCTGCTGGAAGACCTCGGTTCCACGCATTATCTGGATGTGCTGGAGAGTGAGACGGCGGATCGTTTGTATGGTGATGCATTGGCGGCCCTGGCAGTTATCCAGGCAGTTGGCCCAAGCGAGACATTGCCCCGCTATGATGCTGAACTGCTCGCCCGCGAAATGAGGTTGTTCAACGAATGGCTGCTGGGAACTCATCTTGGGTTGGCGTTGGATGCGCCTGAACAAGCCATGCTGGATCGCTGTTACGAACTGCTGATTGAGTCTGCGCTTGAACAGCCCCAGGTGTGTGTCCATCGTGATTACCACAGTAGAAATTTGCTGGTCAGCCCTTCGCCGTCGCCGGGTATCCTGGATTTTCAGGATGCAGTGGTGGGACCGGTAACCTACGATCTGGTCTCCCTACTGAAGGATTGTTATATCGCCTGGCCTGAGACGCAGGTGAGGGAGTGGGCGATGGGCTATTACCAGTTGGCCGTTCAGTCAGGCATTCTAAGACAGCAGGATGAAAGTCATTTTTTACGCTGGTTTGATCTCATGGGCGTGCAGCGGCATCTCAAGGCGAGCGGCATCTTTGCCCGCTTGAAACATCGAGATGCCAAGCCGGGGTATCTGGGTGATATACCCAGGACGTTGGGCTATATCGTGGAAGTGGCTGAACGCTATCCGGAGATCTCAGGCCTGGGTGAACTGATCAGGCAGCGCGTGTTGCCGTCATTGTAAACCCTCCCGCAGGGGAGGGCTTGACGGGTAAGTTACTCTGTTTGCTCGCGTGCAACCGCACGGTAGCCAATATCGGTTCTGTAATAGACGCCATCCCAACTGATCTGCCGGGTCAGTGCGTAGGCCCGCTGTTGTGCCTCGGCTACGCTGTTGCCCAACGCGGTAGCGCACAATACCCGGCCACCGGCGGTTACCACGGAACCCTCTTTCTCGGCAGTGCCGGCATGAAATACCTTCTCGCCTGCGGTTGGGGTGGTTGGCAGTCCGCTGATAATGTCGCCTTTGTTGTAGTTTTCCGGGTATCCCCCTGCTGCAAGTACCACCCCCAGCGAGGCGCGCGGATCCCACTCAGTCTCTTCCTGATCCAGTGAGCCTTGCAGGGCGGCCAGGCAGTGTGCGACCAGGTCTGACTTCATGCGCAGCATAATGGGCTGCGTCTCCGGATCGCCAAAGCGACAGTTGTACTCCAGTACCTTGGGTATACCTGTGGCATTAATCATCACCCCGGCATAGAGGAAGCCGGTATAAGGCAGCCCTTCCGCGGCCATGCCCTTGACCGTGGGAATGATCACTTCGTTCATGATCCGCTCATGCATCTGCGGGGTGACTACCGGCGCCGGTGAATAAGCACCCATGCCGCCGGTATTTGGTCCTTTGTCACCATTGTCCCGCGCTTTGTGATCCTGGGAGCTTGCCATTGGCAGGATATGTTCGCCATCCACCATGACGATGAAGCTGGCCTCTTCGCCGGTCAGGAACTCTTCGATCACCACGCGATGGCCGGCTTCCCCGAAGCTGTTGCCGGAGAGCATGTCGCGCACGGTCGCTTCGGCGTCTGCCATCTCGGTAGCGATGATAACGCCTTTGCCTGCGGCCAGTCCGTCGGCCTTGATTACTATCGGCACGCCGACTTGATGCAGGTAAGCCAGCGCCTCGTTAATATCAGTAAAGTTGCCATAGGCCGCTGTGGGTATGTTATGCCGTGCCAGGAAATCCTTGGTGAATGCCTTGGAGCCTTCCAGTTGGGCGGCACCCTGGGTGGGGCCAAAACAGTTCAGGCCGGCAGCGGTGAAGGCATCAACAACGCCAAGTACCAGGGGGGCTTCGGGCCCAACGATGGTCAGGCCGATCTGCTGGTTTTTTGCAAAGTTCACCAGGGCATCAATATCCTCAACGCCAATCGGAATATTCTCCATGCCCGGTTCAAGGGCGGTTCCGGCGTTTCCGGGGGCCAGATAGATCTTGTCTGCTAATGGTGATTGGGCGGCCTTCCAGGCCAGGGCGTGTTCCCGTCCGCCGCCGCCAATAATCAGGATGTTCATGGTGAATTGCCTTGGTTTATTGCTTGAGTAGGAAGTTGTAACCCTTCGTTTAGCGGTGGGCGGTGACGCCCCGGGCGCTCTGTTCGAAGAATCGGATAATCAGGTCGGTCTCATCTATCGGGTCTGAGCTCTTTAATGCCGCCAGAGCCTGACTGATATTCAGATCGGCGTGATAGATTGTTTTATAAGTCTGCTTGATGGCCGCCCTGTGGCTGGTGCTGATGCCGGCTCGTCTGAGTCCAACGCTGTTGAGGCCAACAATACGTGCAGGGTTGCCATCACAAGTGACGTAGGGAGGGATGTCCTTAACCACTTTGGCACAGCCGGCAATCATGGCGTAGTCACCAATAAAGCAGAACTGGTGTATGGCTACCAGTCCGGAGATAAAGATGCGATCACCAAACTCGACATGGCCGGCAACAGCACTGTTTGGCCCGAATACATTGTGATTACCAAGCCGACAATCATGTCCGGCGTGAAAGCCGCACATGAAGTAGTTATTATTACCAATCTGGGTGCCGCCCTCTGTCTTGACGCCTCGACTGATGTTGACACCTTCCTTGAAGTGATTATTGTTGCCGATCAGTAACGGACGACTCTTTTCAGGAGAGAATCCCAGGTCCTGAGGTTCGCAGCCGAGGAGCGCGCCATGACAGACGCGATTGTTTTCGCCCAGCTGTGTGCCCTGGAATATCCGCACACTGCTCTCTATCCGGCAATTTGCTCCAATGACGACATCGGCATCAATAATTGAATAGGGACCAACCACGACGCTGCCGTGCAGTTGGGCGCTCTCATCAATTATGGCTGTGGGATGTATGCTCATGAAGATGCTTGGTCGATGTGAGCGCCCCCATTCGGAGGCGCTCAGGTTTCGTCGGTTTAGTGGCGGAAGTGACGCATGCCAGTGAACACCATGGCGATATCATGTTCGTCGGCTGCAGCAATCACCTCGTCGTCGCGCATCGAGCCACCCGGCTGTATGACGGCGCGGATGCCTGCCTCGGCGGCGTTATCCAAACCATCACGGAACGGGAAGAAGGCGTCAGAGGCCATCACTGAACCTGGCACAACCAGGCCGGCGTGCTCAGCCTTGATGCCCGCAATGCGTGCAGAGTTAACGCGACTCATTTGGCCCGCGCCAACACCAATGGTCATGCCGTTATTGCCGTAAACAATGGCGTTGGATTTTACAAACTTGGCGATCCGCCAGGTGAACAGCAGATCCTCCATCTCTTTTTCTGTTGGCGCGCGTTTGGTCACAACCTTCAGTTCGTTATGCAGTTGCAGGTCGGCATCCTGTACCAATAAACCGCCATTAACCCGCTTCAGATCAAAGCGATGCAGTGTCTCTTTATTCCACTCACCACAGACCAGCAGACGGACATTTTTCTTTTCGGCAATAATGGCAATGGCCTGCTGGGATACGCTGGGTGCAATGATGACCTCGACAAACTGCCGATCAACAATGGCCTGTGCGGTTGCGCCATCCAGCTCCTGGTTAACGGCAATGATGCCGCCAAAAGCGGATTCTGGGTCAGTGCTGAAGGCGCGGTCATAGGCCTCAGTCAGGTTGCTGCCAAATGCTACGCCACAGGGATTGGCGTGTTTGACAATGACGCAGGCAGGGGCCTCATGGAACTGCTTGACGCACTCCAGGGCGGCATCGGTGTCGGCAATGTTGTTGTAAGAGAGCTCTTTGCCCTGCAGCTGAGTTGCTGTAGAGATGCAGGCCTCGGTTTGGTTCCGCTCAACGAAGAAGGCCGCTTTCTGGTGGGGATTCTCACCATAGCGCATAGTCTGTACCTGGCGATACTGCAGGTTAATGGTGCGGGGAAAGTCGGTGGTCTCCGCTTGCAGGCGGCAGCCCAGATAGTTGGCAATTGCGCCATCATAATTTGAAGTATGCTCAAATGTCTTTACTGCCAAATCAAACCGGGTTGCGGCAGATACTGCGCCGCTATTTTGATCCATCTCTTCCAGAACACGCGCATAGTCTTCGGCGTCAACAATGACGGTGACATCTTTATGATTTTTCGCAGCGGCGCGGAGCATCGTTGGGCCACCGATGTCGATGTTCTCAATGGCTGTCGGCAGATCGCAATCTGGATTGGCGACTGTTTGCTCAAATGGATAAAGATTAACCACGATCATGTCGATTGGGGCAATCTCATTGGCTTGCATGACCGCATCATCAATGCCGCGTCGACCCAGGATGCCGCCGTGGATCTTCGGATGCAGGGTCTTGACCCGTCCGTCCATCATCTCGGGAAATCCGGTATGTTGGGAAACTTCTGTGACCGGAATATTTTTTTCGCTCAGCAGGCGGGCGGTGCCACCGGTTGAGAGAATTTCAATGCCGCGCTGTTGAAGCGCTTGGGCAAACTCGACGATGCCGGTCTTGTCTGAGACGCTGATGAGGGCTCGGGTTATCGCTGTCATTGTCCTGATCCTGCTTTTGCTGGATGTTAATGGAAACGCGGCCACTGGGCCGCGTTTGGATGTTTATTCAAGTGGTCTGTCGATAGCGTCGATAGGTTCAATCGAGATCGTACAGGGCCAGTTTTTTTCTGAGAGTGCTGCGACTGATGCCGAGAATTTCTGCGGCACGGGTCTGGTTGCCCTCAGTATGGGTCATTACAGTTTCCAGTAAGGGCTGCTCCACTTCAGCCAATACCATCTGGTATATATTGGCCGTGCTGTGTCCATCAAGCTGCTTGAAGTACCCGGACAGGGCGCTACGGACACATTCTCGCAGAGGTTCTGTCGCCTTGTTCTTTGCCACAGAAAACTGCGGTTTGTTTGATTCTTGTGCCGATATGGCTTCCATGGTCATGCTGCCCGCTCCTGATTTATTGCCAACTGATCGAAGAACTCGGTGATCAGGGCTTTTTGTTTTTCCGTTGAGTCGGTTGTATTTATGCGCTGTCTGAAGAGCGCCCCTCCCGGTTGGGTCTTGCTGTACCAGGCGATATGTTTTCGTGCTATGCGCACCCCCTGAAACTCGCCATAAAACGCGTACAGATTCTCCAAGTGCCCTAATAGGATATCGCGAATCCACCCTGGTTGGGGAGCGGAATGTTTTTCCCCTGTTTTCAGGTAGTGAGAGATTTCGCTGAAGATCCAGGGTCTGCCTTGGGCTGCCCGGCCGATCATAATAGCATCGGCGCCGGTCAGTTCCAGCACCTTTTTTGCTTTTTCCGGGGAGTCGATATCGCCGTTGGCTATGATGGGAATTGAAAGCGCCTGTTTGATGGAGCTGATCGTCTCATATTCCGCATTGCCGGAGTAACCGCAAGCCCTTGTGCGGCCATGAATGGCGAGTGCCTGTATGCCACTTGCTTCTGCGATGCGGGCGATTTCCAAGCCATTTCTGTTGGCTTGGTCCCAGCCTGTCCTAATTTTCAGTGTAACCGGCACATCGACCGCCTGAACAACGGATTCGAGTATTTTTCTGACCAGCGCGGGGTCTGTTAGCAGAGCAGAACCAGCTGCAACCTTGCAGACCTTTTTTGCCGGGCAGCCCATATTGATATCAATGATCTGTGCGCCGTGCCCCACGTTGACCTTGGCCGCCTCCGCCATGGTCTTTGGGTCTGCGCCGAGAATCTGTACCGAGATCGGGCCAGGTTCACCTTCAAAATCGAGTCGCTTGACGGTTTTTCTTGTTCCACGTAGGGAAGAGTTGGATGAGATCATCTCAGACACGGCCATGCCTGCCCCCAATTGGCGGCAGAGTTGGCGGAACGGCCGGTCAGTGACTCCAGCCATTGGGGCAACCAGCAGATTGTTATCCAGTTGGTATGGGCCAATATGCATTGCTGTTAGGGTCTGTTGGTATGAAAGAGATCGTCGAACGGGGGCAGTATGTTACGACGATCCATTGACAGGAACAAGTCAGTAAAAATCGAATTGGAATCCAACGACCTCTTCCCCGGGGTCTTGCAGTTCCAGGCGAAGAGACTCTGGAATGCCGGGCTGGATCAGCCCGGCATTGGTTCCGCGATACACTTCTGGAGTAAAACTGCGACGCGCCACCAAGGCCCCAGTGCTGTCCAGAAAGCTCAGTTCGAGTATGGGGTAGGGTTGTTCAAAGTTCGCCTGATTACGCAGGGTGAGCATCACCAGCAGGATGCCCTCGTAGTCAGGGTGGCTGCTGATGGACCGGGATACGACTTCGATTTTGCTTGGATCAATACGGGGTGGTAGTTGGCAGTTTATGAACGCGCAGCCCTGCTCAAGCAGTTGCCGCGCAGCGGGATACTGCAATAGATGATCACGGCCAAACCAGCTGAGCTGTCCGCCTGCGACAATCAGTAGGAGGAGTATGAGCAGGGACCAGCCCAGCGTGCCCTTTTTATGGCTGCTTGCTGTCGTGAGGGCGTCAGATAAAGAGAGTGCCTCCTGTTCCGTTGGTTTAAGTTCCGGCAGGTTGTCAGGGATGGTGAAGGGCAGGGCTTCTCCGGCCGCTTCTTCTGTTTCGGCAGTCAGCTCCTCATTGGGTTCGGTGTCTGCATCAATTGCAGAATCCTCTTCGGTTCTGCTGTTCTCTTCAGTTTCGGCTAACAGTGGGCCGCAAAAGAGTGAGTCCAGACCGATCTGGACACTGTCCATCTCACTGTCATTCAGCTCATAGGCTGGTTCGAATGGATCGCGATCATCATCGACCGCTATCTGCTCATTTTCATCCTCAGTAACCTCAGCCTCTTCAGGTGTCGTTGCTTTAATTTGTAACGCCTTGAGGAGGTCCGTTAGACCGCTATGCAGGTCCTGGTGGACTGTCTCGCTGTCCGTTGTCTCGAAGGGTAGCTCGAGATTCTGCTGTTCTGGGAGGTCGTCGATGAAGCGGGATTCTGGCCACGCCTCTTCGCGATCAGGTTCACGTAGATTGTCCAGGGCGCTGAATACGCGGTCACAGCGACAACAGTGAGCCTTGCCAGCCGCCGCCTTGAGCTGGTCAGCACTGATGCGAAACAGGGTTTGGCAGTGGGGGCATTGGGTATACAAGTTGAGTCCCGTTCAGCGCTTCACGCCTTCCAGTAAAATCCACTCCTCCTGCTGGATCGGTGGGGCCATGTCAAAGTGGCTAGTGTAGCAGTTACTTACTCGCTCGGCCTGTTCGCTCAGTATGCCGGAGAGAACAACTCTGCCGCCGGTTTTCGTGAGGCTCGCGATGTGCTCTTCCAGCTCAACCAGGGTGCCAGCGAGAATATTGGCCAGTACAATGTCCACGGGTCGAGGAGGGAGTTGCTCCCTGCTTCCGCAAAGCTGCAGTCGGTCGCTAACACGGTTCTTGATGGCGTTCGCTTCACTGGCCTGCATTGCCTGGGGGTCATGGTCAGTGGCGTAGACGCGCTGGGCACCCAGTTTGAGTGCTGCGACTGCGAGAATGCCAGAGCCGCAGCCAAAGTCGATCAACTCCAGTCCCTCGAGTGGTGTGCGGTCCAGCCACTGCAGGCAGAGTCCTGTGGTGGGGTGGGTGCCGGTGCCAAAGGCGAGTCCAGGATCCAGTTCGACGACAACGGCACCCTCTTGATCCGGCTGCTTGCCTTGTGGACAGATCCAGAGTCGACTGCCAAACGACATGGCATGAAAGTTATCCAGCCAGGCTCGTTCCCACTCCTGATCCTCCAGCACCTCAAGCTCCAGTGTTGGTGTGACGTCACTGTTCAGGGTGTGATTGATTTGATTTCGCAGTTCATCAGAATTGATATCGCCATCAAAAAGCCCGGTTATTCGGGTTACTTTCCAGATCGGCGCCTCCCCTGGCTTGGGCTCCAGGAGTGGTTCGTCCTCGGCATCCTCCAGGGTAGTGGAGAGTGCGCCGAGATTTTCGAACAGCAGTTCGATCAGCGGGGCCTGTTCTTTGCTGGTAGTGAGATGGGCCTGTATCCAGGGCATCGATTGCTCCGGTTGTCAGGGCGGACGCTGCTGCCCTGACATATTGTGCGTTAAATACCCAGTTTCTTTTCCAGGTAGTGAATATTGGCTCCGCCTTTTGCAAAGGCCTCATCCCGCATGATGCGCTGTTGCAGAGGGATGTTGGTCTTGATGCCGTCGATGACCATCTCAGAGAGGGCGGTCTTCATCCTGGCAACTGCCGATTCACGGGTCTCTCCATGGGCAATGAGTTTGCCAATCATGGAGTCGTAGTGAGGGGGTACCCGATAGCCGTCATAGATGTGGGTGTCGACTCGAATTCCGGGGCCGCCTGGAATGTGCAGATGAGTGATATTGCCGGGACAGGGCATAAAGGTGTCAGGGTCTTCAGCGTTGATCCGGCACTCGATAGCATGGCCGCGTATGATGATATCGGATTGCTTGTAGGCGAGTGCTTCACCTGCCGCTATACGCAGTTGTTCCGCGACGATATCGACGCCGGTAATCATCTCGGTGACAGGGTGTTCGACCTGAATGCGCGTGTTCATTTCGATGAAGTAGAATTCGCCATTTTCATAGAGGAATTCAAAAGTGCCTGCCCCGCGATAGCCAATAGTCCGACAGGCCTCGGCGCATCGCTCTCCCAGTCTGTTACGCAGCTCTTCCGAGATGCCAGGGGCGGGTGCTTCCTCCACAACTTTTTGATGACGACGTTGCATGGAGCAGTCCCGCTCGCCAAGATGGATGGCGTTACCGTGGGTGTCTGCCAGAACCTGAAACTCCACATGGCGAGGGTTTTCCAGGTACTTTTCCATGTAGACAGTATCGTTGCCAAAGGCAGATCCTGCCTCGGCCTTGGTCAGGGAGATAGCATTCAGCAGGGTTGCTTCAGAGTGGACGACGCGCATGCCACGGCCACCTCCACCACCGGCTGCCTTGATAATAACCGGGTAGCCAATCTCTTCAGCGAGTCTGATGGTTCGTGCGTCGTTACTATCCAGTGGGCCATCTGATCCGGGAACACAGGGCACACCGGCCGCCTTCATGGCCTCGATAGCAGTGATCTTGTCACCCATCATGCGGATGGTTTCGGGTTTGGGGCCGATAAAGATAAACCCACTCTCTTCGACACGTTCAGCAAAGTCGGCATTCTCGGATAAAAAGCCATAGCCGGGGTGGATAGCTACGGCATCCGTGACCTCGGCAGCACTGATGATTGAATGGATCTGCAGGTAACTGCCGGCGGAGGGCGCGGGTCCGATGCAGACGGTTTCATCTGCCAGGCGAACATGTTTAAGATCCCGGTCTGCTTCAGAGTGAACGGCAACGGTCTTAATGCCGAGTTCACGACAGGCGCGGAGGATTCGGAGTGCGATTTCGCCCCGATTGGCGATGACGATTTTTTCGATCATAGCAACAGGGCCCTTACTCAACGATGAACAGTGGCTCGTTGTATTCCACCGGTTGGCCGTTGTCCACCAGGATCTGGGTGATTACGCCGGACTTGTCACTCTCAATCTGGTTCAGGATCTTCATCGCCTCGATGATGCAGAGGGTCTCGCCCACATTGACATGCTGTCCAACCTCAACGAAGTGCTTGGAGGTAGGTGTGGGGGCGCGATAGAAGGTGCCGACCATCGGTGAAAGAATCTGATGGCCAGTGATTTCAGCGACAGCCTCTTTGGCTGGTTCATGGTAGGCCGGTGCGGCAGCCGCAGCGGCGACAGGTGCCTGAGGTGCGGCAAAGGTCATCATGGGTGCGGATGAGCTGGAACGACTGATGCGTACAGACTCTTCTCCCTCGTGAATCTCAATTTCTGCAACATCGGACTCTTCGATGAGTTCGATCAGTTTTTTTACTTTTCGGATATCCATTGTGACTATAGATCCTGTTTCATTGGTTAAGAGCTGAGGCGTTTGAGTGCGGCAGCGAGTGCGAGCTCATAGCTCTGCACCCCGAGGCCGCTAATCACGCCTTCAGCGATGTCGGAAAAATAGGAGTGCTTTCTAAAGGCTTCACGGGCATGAACGTTTGAGAGATGCACCTCTATAAAGGGGATATTGACACCCAGCAGGGCGTCACGCAGTGCCACGCTGGTGTGGGTAAAGGCTGCCGGGTTAAAGATAATGAAAGCAATCTCTTCATCCCGGGCTTGATGGATGCGTTCAATAAGCTCGAACTCGGCATTGCTCTGGGTGAAAGTAAGACTGTGCCCGGCACCCTTTGTCAGGTGATGCAGTCGATCCTCAATATCATCCAGAGTTTCGTGTCCATATAGCTCAGGCTCCCGGGTCCCTAAAAGATTTAGGTTGGGTCCGTTCAATACCAGAATGGTTGCCATGCTTGATTACCTAACAGGTGGCGAGTGCTGTTGAATGCACGCTGAGTTTACTGCTTTATTGCTCGAGTTTGTGGAATTTTGACCGAGCTGAATCAGTTTGTCCAGATTTTAACGAAGATCACATCACGTTTGGCGAAAATATAACGGGAAATAATATACTACTTTGCCCGGAAGGTAGTCTGGTTGTGGATTAAGGGCTTTTTGTGGTGTTTATAACAAGGGGATCAGCTGTTTATTTAGCTGATCTTGGGTCATTTCACCGGCCTGGACATAGCGTGTCTTGCCAGATTGATCGAAGATGGCAGTAAAAGGAAGTGAGTCAAATCGATTCCCCATTCGGTTGGAGAGCTTAATTGCATCGGCGTTGCCAAGCAGTATTGGAAAGCTGATATCAAACACATCGACAAAATCCTGCACCATATGGGGGTCATCGATAGCAATACCGACAAATTGAACCCCTTTGTCGCCATAGGCCTTCTGGGTTTCAATAAACAGCGGCATCTCTTTTCTGCAAGGGGGGCACCAGGTTGCCCAGTAGTTAACTACCAGAACTTTTCCTTTCCATTCAGTGCTACTGCGTTGAACACCGTCCAAATCCGCGAAACTGAATGCAGGTAGTTGTGTCTCAGCCTTTCCAGCCAGGTTGAGTTTCGGCTTCTCCTGCTCGCAGGCTGTCAGCCATCCAGCAAACAGTGGAATGAGAAGCAGTTTTACGGCTGATTGGTAATTCATTGCAACGCGTTCCTGACATGATTGGCAAACTCATCGGCACCTTTGAATCCGACGACGCGGTAGTTTTTACGCTCCTTTCCATCGCTACCGTAGAACATGATACTGGGTGGTCCCGGTAAACCGAAGTGCCCCTGTAAAAGTGCAATGTCCTGATCATCATTGGCAGTCACATCGGCCTGCAGTAACACGGCTCCCGCAAGCGCCGCAATAACCTTCGGATCACTGAAGGTGTAGCGTTCCATCTCTTTGCAGGAGACGCACCAGTCAGCATAGAAGTCCAGCATCACGGGTTTTCCAGCTGCACTGGCCGTGTCCACTTCCCGCTCCAGATCGGCCACGGTCTTGATACGCCTGAACTGGAGGTGTGATGCCTCGCTCTGTCCAATAGACGGCATCAGGCCTCTAAGTGGCTGTATGGTGTCTTTGCCTCCGGCGGCTGCACCCACCAGCATCAGGGCGCCATAGATCAGTACCACAACGCCCAGGCCTTTCCATAAGCGGTCCCAGCCTGATGCCTCAACCGCCAGCTCTCCCAGGGCACCAAGATAGATGGCGCTGATAACCAGAAGCATACCCCAGAGGAACAGGGCAGAAGCGGGCGGCAAGATACGCTCCAGCATAATGATCGCAACAGCCAGCATGCCTACACCGAAAACAGCCTTGACACGATCCATCCAACTCCCCGCTCTAGGCAGGTATTTTCCAGCGGAGGTGCCAATAATAATCAGTGGGGCGCCCATTCCCATAGCGAGGGCAAACAGCGCCAGACCGCCCAACAGTGCATCACCTGTCTGGCCGATATAGATCAGCGCCCCGGCAAGCGGTGGTGCGACGCAGGGGCCGACGATGAGTGCCGAGAGGAAGCCCATGATTGCGACGCCGGTGAGACTGCCACCCGACTGTTTGTTACTGGTTTCAGCCAGTCTGCTCTGCCAGCGACTGGGCAGTTGCAACTCGTAGAAACCGAACATGGAGAGTGCCAGTAATACAAATATCAGTGCGAAGAAGCTGAGTATCCAGGGATTCTGGAATGCCGCCTGCAGATTCTGTCCAAACATACCGGCCAATACACCAGCCACTGTGTAGGTTATAGACATTGCCAGCACATAGACCAGCGACAGCACAAAGGCTTTTTTTGTTGTCAGACTGCTGCCTTGTCCGGCAATAATGCCCGAAAGAATGGGGATCATTGGGAAAACACAAGGAGTGAGTGAGAGGGCCAGTCCCAGGCCAAAGAAGACCAGTATCACCAGCCAGGTACTGCCACCGGCCAGTGTTGAGGCGATCTCATCCAGCTCTGAGACCATGGGGGCCTCGGCTACTTTCAGTGATTGTACGCGCGGCTCGCTGGCGCTCTGGCTTGCGATCAGCGCCTGCTGCGCCTGCTGAAGTGCGCTGGAGCCAGTTGAATCTGCCGGCATTGCAGGCAGTGACAGTGAAACCTTTTTACGAATGGGTGGATAGCATACGCCGGCCTCGGCGCAGCCCTGATAGGCAACAGTCAGTGTGATATCTGTTGCGGCTGCTGAAGTCCGGGTCAATGAAAGGGGCAGGTCAATCTCATTGTGGTACACCGGTAGATCGCCCAGGGAGCCATCTGGACGGAGGGCGTTCTGTTTGATCTCTGCCTGGGGAAGTTGGTACGGCAGCAGTTGAATGCCATCTACTGTTTCCAACTCTATCTTGAGTTTGTCCTGATAGAGATAGGTGCCATCAGCAATTTGCCAGAGCAGTCTGATACGATCAGGCTGTTCCACCTGGGCGGTAAGTTGATAGGCCTGTTCAGGGGTAAGGATCTCATCATCCTGTCCCATGCCCAGGGTCTCACCAAGATTTCCCAGGGAAGAGAGTGCCGATGTGGATGCTGGCGGAGGAACGGGAGGCAGTTGGACGGTGAGGCTTTCCTTCTGTGGCGGGTAACAGAGTCCGGCATCGGCACAGCCTTGAGAGACGGTCTTTAGTTTTAGCGTGTTCCCTGACTCTGCATTCCGCTCAATAGGAAGCAAAATAGAGGCGCTATTTCGATACACCTCCATGTCACCGAAATACTGATCCTGCTTTATCTTTCCTGTTGGAAACTGTGCCATACCAAGGACAATATCGTCTGAATCGCTGGTCAGTTTGATCTTGCTGCGGTAGAGGTAATAGCCTTCAGCAATCTGCCAAGTGACCCGAACGGCGTTTGGACCCTCTGCCTCGGCAGACAGTCTAAAGGCCTCTTGGGGAAGCAAATAATCGGCTTCAGATTGGGGTGCTGCCAAACCGGGTAAAAGGAGCAGGAGTAGCAGGATGATTATTGAGTTTTTTGTTGTGGTTCTGTGCATTCATCGATCCAGTGGAGATAGGCTGGCAGCCCCTGTGCTATAGGGACTGCAATGATCTCCGGAAGTTCATAGGGATGGACGGATAGAATGGCCTGCTCCAGCTCGGTGTAACGCGATTGGCTGGTCTTGATCAGCAGCAGGTACTCCTCCGTCGTCTCAAGCTTTTCCTGCCAGGTGTAAACTGAAACGACCGGCGCAGTGATAGTCACACAAGCGGCAAGTCGTTCAGTGACCAGGTGGCCGGCGATCCTGTCGGCGCTTGCCCGGTCGGGGCAGGTACAATAAATCAGAAGCTTGTCCACGGGCATGGGCGGAAGATACAGGATTGCTTGTAAACGCGCAAAAACAAAAGTGACCTGGGCTGCTCTCTTGAATCGTATGGTTGCGGGGCGTAAGCTCTGCGTCCATGAATCCTTTAGCCCTTATACTCCTGCTGTTTGTCGGTATTCCACTGGTCGAGCTCTATTTCCTTATTGAAGTTGGTTCCCAGATTGGCGCCCTCCCAACCATCACCCTTACGATCTTTACCGCTGTACTGGGTGGTTTGCTGGTGCGTATTCAGGGCTTCTCAACGGCGATGCGTGTGCGTGCGGGTATGGATCGTGGCGAGGTGCCAGCGGTTGAGATGCTGGAGGGTGTAGTTCTGCTGTTAAGTGGCATACTGCTGCTATTACCGGGCTTCTTTACCGATCTGTTTGGTTTTCTTGCTCTTGTACCCCCGATCCGCCGGGCAATGATTGTATGGTTTCTGAAACGCTCAGGCACTATTCGCCCAGTTGCTGGGGCGGAGTCAACAGAAACGAATGAACACCGGGTTATCGAAGGTGAATTTCGCCGGGATGATGACTAGTCCTGACCGTTTTGCACCGATCGGTGTTTTTGATTCCGGAGTGGGTGGGCTCTCGATACTGAGCCATATCCATCAGCATCTTCCAGCCGAATCACTCATCTACGTAGCCGATAATGGACACCTGCCTTATGGCCCAAAATCATCTGCCTATGTCACGACGCGTACGCGCACAATCAGCCGATTTTTGATTGAACAAGGGGTCAAGTCGATTGTGGTGGCCTGTAATACTGCTACGGCCGCCGCTATAGCAACGCTAAGAAACGAGTTTAACTTGCCCGTGATAGGTGTTGAGCCTGGTGTGAAGCCGGCAATAAGCCAGAGTCGAAGCGGTGTTATCGGTGTGCTGGCTACGGAAGGAACCCTGGGCAGTGAAAAATTCCAACGTCTGGTGGCAACCCATGGTGAGTCACAGCAGGTTATTGTGCAGCCCTGCCATGGCTGGGTGGAGCAGGTCGAGCGGGGTGAGCTGCACTCAGAATTGACTCGCACTTTAGTGGCTGCGGCAGTTGAGCCCTTGATCCGACGTGGCGCCGATACCCTGGTGCTCGGTTGTACGCATTACCCCTTTTTGGCTTCTGTTGTGCGTGATGTGGCAGGCCCGACTGTCGAGTTGATCGATACAGGTGAGGCCATTGCCCTGGAACTGCAGCGTCGGCTGCATGGACTGGGACTGTTGGCAGATGCTGCCAGGGCTGGAGAGCCTGGTTTCTGGAGTAGCGGAGACCCAGGGCCGTTGTCGGTTCAGATCAAGCGATTATGGCCGCAGGCTGTATCAGTTGAGCGCCTGCCGGAAGCGTTCCGCTGATAGCAGGCTTTGGGTTATGCCCACCTCAGCCGAGAAGACGGTACCAGATTCTTCCCAACTGCTCATGAAGCGCATAATAGCTGTTCTGAAGTGAATGAGCGCTAGGTAACCAGTCGAAGTAAGAGCTGCTGCTTGACCTCTTATGAGCAAATCCCATCGGTGCCGGGGTAACTGAAATGCCGGCTGCTTCAAATACATCCAGTGAACGGAGCATGTGCCAGGCGTGGGTTACCAGGAGGATCTTGCGGATACCTCGTTTTTCCAGCATCCCTTTTAGGATCAGTGCCTCATCCCGGGTCGTCCGGCTTTGCTCCTCGGCAAACAGAACGGTTGATCCAAACTCCTTTTCCAGTATCTCGCGCGCCATTATGGCCTCGCTGGGGCCGTTACTCCTTGGGGTTCCACCGCTGGTTATGAGGGGTAGCCGACTCTTCTTCGAGAGCCAGGCGGCATAGCGTAACCGTTCGAGGTGTAATGCGTTAACAGTATCCTGCAGTCCATACTCGGGTGCTGCTTCGCGTCGGCCTGCGCCCAGCACCACAATGGCCTGGGCATCTGTACTGCTGATTTGCGCATCGGTCAGGGCGGGTACAATCTCCAGAGTGCCCATGAGCTGCTTGGATAAAAATGCAGTAGAGAGGAGATAGAGGCTGGCCAGGCTGATCAGCAGCAGAAATTTGCCGGCCAAGCGCCTGACCATGATGAGTCCAACGAGCATCAATAGAATCAAAACGCCCGGTGGCAGTACCAGGGTTTTGAGGGTCCAGACGATCTCTTGACTCATGCTTACTCCTTGTGACTCTGATTCAATAGGGGGTTAGCCTGTAGATCGGCATGGTAGGATGACCGCACCATAGGACCGCTGGCTACATTGGAAAAGCCCATGGCTTCTCCCTCTTGGCGCAATTGATCGAACTCCATTGGTGTTACAAACCGTTCAACCGCCAAGTGATCCCGGCTCGGTTGCAGGTATTGACCTAAGGTTAACATGTTGACGTTATGGTCGCGCAGGTCCTGCATGACTGCAAGCACCTCATCATTGCTCTCTCCCAGTCCAAGCATCAGTCCTGATTTGGTTTTAACCTGTGGATGGCGTTGTTTGAATTGTGCCAGTAAATCAAGTGATCCCTGATAATCCGCACCTGGTCTGGCCTGTCGGTAGAGTCTGGGGATGGTCTCCAGATTATGATTGAACACATCCGGCTGTATCTGATCAAACATATCGATTGCAACACTGATGCGTCCCCTGAAGTCGGGCACCAGGATCTCAATCTGGGTATCCGGATTGGTTTTGCGCACTGCTTCAATACAGGCGACAAAGTGTCCAGCCCCACCATCCCGCAGATCATCCCGGTCAACCGATGTGATGACCACATAGCGCAGGCGCATCGCCCTGACCGCTTCAGCCAGTTCAGTCGGTTCGTTTTGATCCAGTGGCAGTGGCTTGCCGTGTGCTACATCACAGAAGGGGCAGCGCCGGGTGCAGATGTCGCCCATGATCATGAAGGTAGCAGTGCCATGGCTGAAACATTCACCCAGATTGGGGCAGGCGGCCTCTTCACAGACAGAGCTGAGGTTGCTCTGACGCAGAATCTTCTTTATCTCATTCACCCGCTCGCCGGTGGGCATCTTTACCCTGATCCATGACGGTTTGCGTGGCATGACCTGGGTCTGCTCCACCTTGACAGGAATTCTAGCCAGCTTTTCGCTACCACGCTGGTGGGTTTCAGGTGTAGCGCGGGAAGGGGCATTAATATCTTTAGGGTTACTCATGATGTCTCTCTGGCCTGTGCGATATCAGGCTGATTGTAGCCGAGTCGCGAAAAAATATGTCTGATCAGTCCATCGGCTACGGTTGCAAGCGTAATCTCCTCTGCCAGTTCGCGCATCTGGGTAACCTCCATTTCGGGATAGCCGCAGGGGTTGATGCGGCTGAAGGGCTCCAGGTCCATATCCACGTTCAGGCTGAGGCCGTGGAAGCTGCAGCCATGTCGAACTCTTAGGCCCAAGGCAGCAATCTTTTTTTGCGCAACATAGACACCCGGGGCATCCGGGCGTGCGGCAGAATCAATGTCGTAATCCTGTAGCAGATCGACAATACTCTGCTCAATCAGTGTAACTAATTGACGAACCCCCAGTTTATGCCGCCGCAGGTTTAGCATTAGGTAGGCCACCAGCTGCCCGGGGCCGTGGTAAGTAACCTGCCCCCCTCTATCGGTCTGAACAATGGGGATGTCGCCAGGATTGAGGAGGTGCTCTGGTTTTCCCGCTTGCCCCAGGGTGAATACCGGGAGATGCTCTACCAACCAGATCTCATCCCGGGTGCTCTCATCCCGTTTATTGGTGAACGCCTGCATCGCTCTCCAGACCGGTTGGTAGTCCTGGGTGCCGAGATTTTTTACCAGGGGAAGGGCGGGGAGGATGGCCATCAGAGGCTCATCACGATGTCGGTATGATCTGTAAGTGCGTAATAAATGGCATCCAACTGGGGCTTGCTGGTTGCCTGGAATGTGACTGATACCGAGAGGTATTTGCCGTTTTTGCTCTGTTTGGTACGACAGGACTCTTCAGTTAAGCCAGGGACATGTACAGAGATTATCTCCAATACCAGGGCCTGAAAATCCGGGTGGCTGGCTAGGCCCATCGCCTTGACTGAGAAATCACAGGGGAATTCGAGTAGTGTCTCATTTGCTTCGTTCATTGATTCAGGTCGCTTCATGGCCCGCTTGAAGTTGGGCTTTATAGTCACGGTAATAGTTTGCCATCCGGCTGTAAATGGGGCCGGGTCGGCCATTTCCAACCCTCTGACCATTGAGTTCGACCACAGCCATCACCTCTTTGGTTGAGCTGGTCAGCCAGATCTCATCCGCCTCTTCCAGCGCCTTCACATCAATGCCTGCTTCAATAAATGTCATCCCGTGCAGATTGGCCAGCTCCAGCACGAGATCACGGGTAATGCCGGGAAGCAGGTGCTCGCTCTTGGGTGGGGTGATAATCTCCCCCTGCTGCACAATGAAAAGGTTGCTCGTGGCGCCTTCCGAGGCTTGGCCGTCGCGTATTAAAATGGCTTCTGCTGCCCCATGGTCTGTTGCCTCACTACGCAGCAGTACATTGGCCAGCAGGGTGATCGCCTTGATATTGCAACGCTGCCAGCGGTTATCCGGTAGGGTAATGGCAGTGATGCCGTTGGCTAGTGTGGCCGCATCCGGATAGCTGGCTGGCTGGGTCATGGCAAACAGCGTGGGGGTGATGTCGGTAGGGATGGCGTGGTCACGCTTACCTGTGCAGCCCCGGGTGATCTGCAGGTAGATCGACTGATCAGCACCGGGCAGCTGTCTGGTCAGCTGTGTCAGGATCTCCTCCCATTCGGCAGGGCTCTTGGGATTAGTCATACGGATGGCATGCAGGCTGTTATCCAGGCGCTGCAGGTGGTGCTCCAGTCTGAACAGTCGCCCGGCATAGCAGGGTATGACCTCGTAAACTCCATCACCAAATAGAAAGCCACGGTCAAGCACCGAAACCTTGGCCTCTTCTAGTGGAAGAAACCGGCCGTTGAGGTAGATATCGGGTTGTTTTGCCATAAAGCGCCGTCGCCAGGTTGCTTTATCTATTCCAGCCAGAGTAGAACGGTATCTTTGATATTTTGCAGGATGCCCCCTTCCGGAACGCTCTCCAGTGCCACCAAGTCAGTTTCAAGGAGTGTCTCCCCTTCCAGCTGAATAGTCACCTTGCCCAGCCTTGCCCCTTTAGTGACCGGAGCGAGCAGCTTTGGATCTATGGTCATGCTGGCCTTGAGGTTCTTGTATTGTCGTCTGGGAATGGTGATATAGAGATCCTGATTGAGTCCCAGGCTCAGTTTCTCCTGGAGACCTTTCCAGACGCGCGTTGTAGTGAGTATATCTCCGGCCCCATACAGGCGATGAGTTTCGAAAAATCGGAAACCGTAATTCAGCAGTGTGAGACTCTCTTTGGCGCGGGCATCTTCACTCTGGGTGCCCATGATGACTGAAATCAGTCGCATACCCTCTTTTTTTGCTGATGCTACCAGGCAGTAACCAGCGGCTTCGGTATGGCCGGTTTTAACACCATCCACGGCCTCATCCCGCCAGAGCAATCGATTGCGGTTTTTCTGGGTGATGTCGTTGAATGTGAACTCTTTGGTAGCGTACCAATGATAGAAGTCGGGAAACTCTTTTATAGTAGCCTTGGTGACCAGTGCGATATCGTGCGCTGTCGTGTGATGATTTTCGGCAGGTAAACCGGTGCTGTTGGCGAACTGGGTGCTGGCCATGCCGAGTCGCTGGGCGTGCTCGTTCATCAGATTGGCAAAGGTCTCTTCGCTTCCAGCTACATGCTCTGCCAAGGCTACGCTGGCATCATTACCTGACTGGATGATCATGCCTTTTAGCAGTGTCTCCAGTGGGACCTTTTTACCAACCTCAATGAACATCCTGGAGCCAGGGGTACGCCAGGCTTTTTTGCTTACCAGTACCTGATCCTGCAGTGTGATGTGCCCCTCCTTTATCTCCCTGAGCACTACATAGGCGGTCATGATTTTGGTCAGGCTGGCGGGCTCAAGGATCTGGTCCGAGTTCTGTTCTGCCAGTATTCGGCCGCTGTCATAATCAATCAGCAGATGGCCTGTTCCGGCAACGGTTGGGGGGGCAGGGACCGGAGTGGCTGCGGTCGCATTTACTGTAAGGAACAGACAAGCAAGTAAAATGGGGAGGAGGAGATTGTATTTGCAGGTTTTTTGGAACATTTTAATCCTTTTGACTTCTTCAATCCGGAATAGCTAGAGACAGCTTGAAACAGGCGAGGTTCTGTAACATGCCGTTAATTCTAACCTGAAACCGGTGCGAAAATCGCACCTGATGCCTTCAACCTGTTATTGAGCGCTGTAAATGATCAAGCTGTCTCGCAGAGCAAAATTCAGTCGATTATAACTTGAGTTTCCAGGATACCCAGCCGGGGTAGATTGAGGCTGAGATTATCTACCTGTTCGACGCTGGCTAATGGCCCGATCTGAACCCGGAATATGGCTTGCCCTTGCGCATTAATCTCCTGAATTCTTATCTTCTCACCGAGGGAGTGGGCCAGTTTGTTGCTCAGTTGATTGGCGTTCTGTCTGCTGCTGAAGGCACCCACCTGTATAAATATTTCGGGTTCGCTCGGATGCTGGGCTTGAATAACCGGGGCTTGGGGTGTTGCCGGTGGTGGAGTTTGTATTGGTTGGCGCGCGTCCAGTGATCTTATCTCCACCAGGCCAGTACCTTTCCCCACGATTCCAAGCTTAGTGGCCGCAGCATAGGAGAGGTCGATAATTCGGTTGTCGTGAAATGGTCCTCTGTCATTTACCTTGACGACAGCAGTCCGACCATTGCGCAGGTTGGTCACCTGAACATAGGTTGGAAGTGGCAGACTTTTGTGGGCAGCGGTCATGGCGTACATATTGTAGGGTTCGCCACTGCTGGTGGTGCGGCCGTGAAATTTGGTGCCATACCAGGAGGCAATACCCCTCTCCACATGTCCCTGACTGCTCTTCAGGGTGTAGTACCGATGCCCTCTGACTACATAGGAGCTGGGATTGCCCCGGCGACTGCGTGGTTCATCTCGTGGGATGGCGTCAGCGATACTGTCGGGGTCAAGTTGTCGGGCAGGTGCGCTATCTTCGTCCTGTGGAAAACCAGGGATAGCGGAGGGCCTAATCGTGCAGGCGGTAATCAGCGAAACGCAGACGAGACTGAGGAGGAGTGTCTTTATTTGTTGTGCTCGTATCACTGACTATCCATCTGTTTTTTGAGGGCGAGGATCTCCTGGCTGAGCTGATAGACAGCCATGGCGTAGAGATTGCTGTGGTTATAGCGGGTGATGACATAGAAATTCTGCAAGCCTAGCCAGAACTCGTCTCCCTCCGCTCCTTTCAAGTGTATGATTTTAACCAGGGTCTCGGTATTGGCTATATCAGACGGCGTTATACCATTCTTTATCAGCTCGCTGATTGCGACATCAGGTTTATCGGCTTTTTGCGCCGATTCCACATACAGCGGGTGATTCTGGTCGATCTCCCCTGTTCGCAGAGCAATGGCTTCGCCTTTGCGCCATCCATGCTTGTTGAAATAGTTGGCCACGCTGCCGATTACGTCCGCGTCATTTTTCCAGATATCCCGCTTATTGTCGCCATCAAAATCCACTGCATAGCCGAGATAGCTGGTGGGAATGAACTGGGGTGTGCCCATGGCACCCGCATAAGAGCCGACCGCCATTCCAGGCTCCATCTGCTCTTCCATCAGAATCTGCAGGAAAGCCTTGAGCTGAGCGCGGCCAAACCGTTCCCGTCTGGGGTAGTGGTAGGCTTGGGTATAGAGGGCATCCAGTATAGCGATAGAGCCCGGCCTTTTACCGTAAAAGGTCTCCACGCCGATAATGGCAACAATGATTTCAGGCGCTACGCCATACAGGGTTTCTGCCTTGTTCAGAGTGGCCTGATGTTCGTTCCAATAGGCCAGGCCCTGCTCAATTCGATCCTGTTTAAGAAAGATTGGTCTATAGGTCTTCCAGGTATGAATTGTTTCAGCCGGTCGGTTTAGACTGTCAATGACCAGCTGACTGCGTTTGGCATCGGCCAGCAAGTGGCGCAGAGTGTCAGCGTTATAACCCCTCTCAGCGGCCAGTTCCTGGATCAGATCTTCAGTTTCATTCTCTGCATGGACGGGCTGGATGCTGCCAGCGAACAGTGAAACAACCAGAAGTCCAGCGATTGAAAGGGTGCGATGCATGCCTGTTTTCCTTGTTTGATTTCAGTTCCGGTTTGAATCTGTCTTTATTACTCAAGTGGGTAGCAGTTTTCGATGGGTATGGATAGACATCAGGATACCGAAACCGGCCATGATGGTCACCAGGGAGGTTCCACCATAACTCACGAGTGGTAGAGGTACACCGACCACCGGGAGTATTCCGCTCACCATACCTGTATTAACAAATAGATAGACAAAGAACACCATGGTAATGGCGCCTCCGAGGAGACGGCTGAAAGTGTCTTGTGCCTGTGATGCGATATAGAGACCGCGCATAATAATAAAAATGTAGATCGCCAGAAGTGTAATAATTCCAACGAATCCAAACTCTTCAGCCAGTACGGCAAAAATGAAATCGGTAGTCCCTTCCGGTAGAAACTCAAGGTAGGACTGGGTACCATTCAGCCAGCCTTTGCCATAGATCCCGCCAGAGCCGATGGCTATCTTGGACTGAATAATGTGATAACCGGTTCCGAGTGGATCACGTTCCGGGTTGAGAAAGGTGAGTACCCTGTTTCGCTGATACTCCCGCATTCCCCACTCCCAGAGAATCCAGGCGGTTGGGATAGCCGTGATAATCATTCCCCCAATAAAACGCCAGCTGAGACCCGCCATAAACAGAACGAAGATACCAGCACTTGCCACCAGAAGTGAGGTACCAAGATCGGGTTGGCGGGCGATGAGCAAGACCGGTATCAGGATCATAATGCCGGCTATTGCAAGACGGCTCCATCTGGGTGGTAGAGATTTTTCCGCAAGAAACCAGGCAATCATCATGGGAACGGCCAGTTTAACCATCTCGGAGGGCTGGAATCGAAATAGCCCCAGATTGAGCCAGCGCTGTGCTCCTTTACCCACCTGCCCTGCGAGCAAGACGGCGACGAGCATCAATATGCCGGCCCCAAAGAGCCATGGAGCCCAGCGCCTAAGGGTGGAAGGTCTTATCTGTGCCACTGTGATCATGACAGTAAAGGCAACCCCCAGGCGAATCAGTTGGCGCTCTATAACCGCCATGTCCTGGCCACTGGCGCTGTAAAGGACCATCAGACCAAAGCCACAGAGCAGCAACAGCCCAGTCAGCAGGGGGAGATCCAGGTGAAGATCGGCCAGGATTCCCTCAGCTCTGGTTGGATTGGATTCTCGTAGACCGCTGGGTTTGTAGTGCGCCATTAATGCTTATCCTGAAGCAGATAGTAATCCATGATTGCCTTGGCAATTGGGGCTGCAACTGAGCCACCATGGCCACCATTTTCAATGATTATTGCAACCGCAATCTTGGGTTTTTCTGCTGGGGCAAAGGCCATGAACAGGGCGTGATCACGCATCTTTTTATCTATCTTATCCTCGTCGTACTTCTCTTCCTGTTTGATGGTAAATACCTGGGCCGTACCTGTTTTTCCTGCAATATGATAATTTTCGTTGCGAATGTTTCTGGCGGTTCCGCGCAGGCCTTCCGTAACCTGGAGCATGGCGTCGCGCATAGTATCCCAATTGGCCTCAGACTGTATGCTCACCCTTTCGTGAGGAATGATTGGTTGCTCGATGGGTGATGCATCCCCCTTGCGCTGGATGGCCTTAACGATCCTCGGCTGTAAACGTTTCCCGCGGCTAGATAACGTGGCTGTGGCGCTGGCCAGTTGCAATGGTGTGGTCAGGAAGTAGCCTTGGCCGATCCCCGTTATCAAGGTCTCTCCTGGGTACCAGGGTTGCTTCTTTGCATTTTTTTTCCACTCGCGTGATGGCAGTAATCCACCCAGTTCGCCAGTAATATCGACACCGGTTTTTTCTCCGAACCCAAAAGGTGCCAGGTATTCGGTCAGCTTATCTATGCCCATCTGCAGTGCAAGGTCATAGTAGTAGACATCACAGGACTGAGTGATGGCGTCGTAGAGATCGACACTCCCATGGCCGGTCTTTTTCCAGTCACGGTATTTATGGCTATGATTGGGTAGTTGGAAAAACCCCGGACAGAATTTTTTCTGCGTGGCGCTGATCACGCCACTCTCCAGGCCAGCCAGCCCGATAAAAGGCTTTATGGTTGATCCGGGGGGATATTGCCCCCGTATTGCCCGGTTGAATAGTGGATTGTCTTCGGATGTTTGTAAGGCGTGGTAATCAGCCGACGAAATACCCTCAACAAACAGATTCGGATCAAAACCGGGTTTGCTGACCATGGCCAGGATGTCGCCATTTTCGGGGTTGATTGCTACGGCGGCACCATTGTCTTCACCGAATGCGCGAAGGGCGACCTCCTGCAGAGCAGAGTCCAGGGTGAGGTGCAGATCCATGCCAGGTACAGGGGGGGTATTTTCCAGTACCCGGATAACCCGCCCCAAGGCATTGACTTCTACCTGCTGTAACCCTACTTCTCCATGCAGGGCCTCTTCATAGTACTTTTCGACGCCGTTTTTTCCGATGTGTGTTGTTCCCGAGTAGCTGGAATTATCAATTATCTGCAGTTCTTTTTTATTAATGCGACCCACATAGCCGAGGATATGTGCAGTAACATCTTTTTTGGGATAATCGCGCAGCAGCTTGGCGTGGATATCCACACCAGGGAAGAGGTGTCGATTGACGGCAAAACGGGCCACCTCCTCGTCGGTTAGTTGAACCCGTATCGGGATGCTTTCAAAGCGACGTTGATGGCTTTTGAGTCGTCTGAAGCGTTTGATGTCGTTTTCGCTAATGGGGATCAGTTGACCAAGTTCCTCCAGTGTTTTCTCCAGGTTTTTGACCCGCTCGGGGGTGATTTCCAGGCTGTGTGTGGGCAGGTTCTGCGCCAAAATAACACCGTTACGATCGTAGATCAGCCCACGAGTGGGGGGGAGGGGTTCCACTCGGACACGGTTATCCCTCGATAACGTAGTGAAATGGGTATGGTCAATAATCTGCAGCTTGGCAAGGTGGAGTGCCAGCAACAGGAGCAGGAAGAGTACGATTAGTGCCGCGATGATGGCTCGCGAGCGAAATAACCGACTTTCACGCAGATAATCTTTGAGCGTGCTCTGATACATACGCTCAGCTTACTTGGAACTTGCGTCGCAGATCACGCAGAACGATGTAAATCCATGGCCACAGAAGCATGCCGACCAGGGGTGGAGCCCAGTAGGTTAGGGGCGGTGTAGGCTGTCCCACCGCACCAATTACCCATAAGGATACGAGTTTCTCAAGAAGTAGCAGCACTAAAATGGTCAGTGATTGCTGCCACAGAGGGAACAGCCGTATGCGCAAGTGCATCTCAAAGACGATATAGGCGACCAGCGCCAGCGAAAGGGCATGTTGGCCCAGCAGGGTGCCCATTAACACGTCTACCAGAATGCCAGTCAACCAGCCTACTGCTACGCCAACACGGTGTGGCAGGGCCAGTACCCAGTAGATCAATACCAGGGTATACCACTGGGGCCGCAGCATCTGCGCCCAGTCCGGTAGTGGCAGAATGGCCAACAGTAGCGCCACACAGAAGGTGAGGACAATCACGAGGGTACCTTGCCGGGGTGACAGCGTCATGGGGCATCCCTCGGTGTAGGTTCAGCCGTCGGTTCGGCCTGTTTTTCCGGCTCACTCGCTTCCGCTGTGGGCGGATCATTTTGTTCAGGTGGCGTTAGAGTCCATACCAATAGCGCCTCCCGAGCACGATCCAGGTGGGCGTTTGGTTGTGCCTTGATATTGGCGAAGGGCTCTCCTGGCTCACGTACAATAGAGGTGACGATAGCAACTGGATAACCCGATGGAAAGCGCCCCCCCAGTCCTGACGTGACCAGCAGATCACCAACCTCAATGTCTGCATTATTGGGTAGGTTGGGTAGCTCAAGCTCATTGATACGTCCTGTGCCTATAGCTACAGTGCGCAGGCCATTCCGGTTTACCTGGATAGGCAGGGCATGGCTGGCATCGGTAATCATCAGCACGGAAGAGGTAAAGCGATTGACATGAATTACCTGCCCCATCACGGCATTAGCATTCAGAACTGGCTGCCCCTTGTATATTCCTGAACTGGAACCCTTGTTGAGAAGGACTTGCTGTCTGTAGGGGTCCATATCCACTGCAATCAGTTCTGCAATCAAGACGCGATCACCTATCTTGAAAGAGGAGTCCAGCAGGTCTCGAAGGCGCATGTTCTCCGCCTCAAGTGAAGCGAGTTTTTGTTGACGCCCCTGAAGTAGAAGATTCTCCTTTCTAAGGCTTCGATTTTCATTCTGCAGCCGGGTGCGGGATGCAAATGTCTCGGAAGCCCAGTGCCCTATGGATAAGGGCATATTGGCTACATATTGCAAGGGATAGATTACTGTCGAAAGGACGGATCTGACCGTTTCCAGGTGATGTTGACGATGGTCGACAATCATCAAGGCGAGTGAAAGCACCGCTGCAATGATAACGCGGAAAGTAATCGAAGGGCCTTGTGTAAAGATCGGCTTAATGGGGGATCAGCCTCTTTTCTATTCTTGATCTGCGCCTGGCGGCAATTACTCCAATGCGAACAGCAGCTCACCGCCGCGCTCATCCAGCATCTCCAGTGCCCGACCACCACCACGCGCCACGCAGGTCAGAGGGTCTTCAGCGATCAAAACCGGTAGGCCGGTCTCCTCTTCCAGCAATCGATCTATATCTCGCAACAGTGCGCCACCGCCGGTAAGGACAATGCCACACTCCGCGACATCGGCGCCCAGCTCAGGAGGAGTTTGTTCCAGGGCGGCCTTGACAGCCCCAACGATTCCAGAAAGAGGTTCCTGCATCGCTTCAAGAATCTCATTGCTAGTCAAAGTGAAGCTTCTGGGGATGCCCTCGGCCAAGTTGCGGCCCTTAACCTCAATCTCCTTCACTTCATTGCCGGGAAAGGCAGAGCCAATTTCTTTCTTGATCCGCTCTGCTGTGGCCTCACCAATGAGCGTTCCATAATTTCTGCGCACGTAATTAATGATCGCCTCATCGAAGCGGTCGCCGCCTACGCGGACAGAGTTTGAGTAAACGATACCATTGAGGGAGATGATGGCTACCTCAGAAGTGCCGCCGCCAATATCCAGTACCATCGAACCGCGGGCTTCATTAACGGGTAGACCGGCGCCAATGGCGGCGGACATCGGCTCTTCAATCAGATAGACCTCACGGGCACCTGCGCCGGCCGCTGACTCTCTGATCGCTCGACGTTCCACCTGGGTGGATCCGCAAGGGACGCAGACCAGTACCCGAGGGCTGGGACGGATCAGCTTGGCCTCATGCACCTTGTGTATAAAGTGCTGCAGCATTTTTTCCGTGACGGTGAAGTCGGCGATTACGCCATCCTTCATTGGTCGAATTGCCGTGATGTTATTCGGCGTGCGACCAAGCATTCGCTTGGCTTCTTCGCCTACAGCGGCAACAGACTTCCCGCCGCCCGGGCCTCTGTCTGTGCGGATGGCTACTACGGAGGGTTCGTTGAGCACGATGCCTTTGCCGCGTGCATAAATCAGGGTGTTGGCAGTCCCAAGATCAATCGACAGATCATTAGAAAAAAGCCCGCGTATGCGTCTGAACATTGCGAAATTGATATCCCGTGAGGTGTGTCGTTAGTGATTACAGGGCGCCGCTTTCGTAGTGATGCCCTGAGAAAAGACGTAATCTAGCAATCGCTGGGGGCATGGGCAAGGAACTCTGCTTGAAAATATCCATATTTGAGGGGTAGTTTAGCATTTCTGTACCTGCACGAGTGCTGTTAAATGTGTTAATTTCCCCTCTCGGTAAAGCATTGGCTTAAATATCGCGTGTGGCAAGTACATAGTTATACCCTTTACTGTTGATTGGTACACGCTGATTCGTACACCGTTTAAAAATACTACCTGAAAGCTTGAGGAATCTATGTCTTTGGAAAGATCAGATGTTGAGAAGATAGCTCATTTGGCCCGTCTGGCTGTGAGTGATGATGAGTTGGAAGCGGTTACCTCTGATCTGTCGAATATTTTGAATCTGGTCGAACAGATGGAGACGGCTGATACCGAAGGCGTTGAGCCGATGGCGCATCCGCTTCACATGACCCAGCGATTGCGTGAGGACGAAGCGACAGAGCAGGATCAGCGAAACCTGTTCCAATCGCTCGCGCCACTGACCGATGAGGGGCTCTATCTGGTTCCCCGGGTAATTGAGTGATGAGCCAGCTGAAGCGCGAATATTCGACTTTGCCTAAGTTTTTGATGGATAGATGGAATGCATAACAAAACGATTTCTGAGTTGGCGCTGGGTTTGCGTGTGGGTGATTTTACCAGTGTTGAGCTGACACGCTCCTATCTGGACAGGGTGTCCAAATTCAATAACGAGCTGAACAGCTATATAACCGTCTGTGAGGAGTCTGCATTGCAGTCGGCGGAAATAGCTGACCGCCGTATAAGGGCCGGTGAGGCGGAGCCTTTGCTGGGTATCCCGATAGCCCACAAGGATATCTTCTGCACAGAGGGGGTGAAAACCAGCTGTGGTTCGAAGATGTTGGATAATTTTATTGCGCCTTATGATGCCCATGTTGTTTCGCTGTTCAACCAGTCTGGCGCGGTGATGCTGGGAAAGACCAATATGGACGAATTTGCCATGGGGTCATCCAATGAAAACAGTTACTACGGACCGGTCCACAATCCCTGGAAACTTGAAGCCGTTCCCGGCGGATCGTCAGGCGGTTCGGCCTCGGCGGTGGCTGCGGGGCTCTGTGTGGCGGCTACAGGAACGGATACGGGTGGCTCAATTCGGCAGCCGGCTGCATTCTGTGGCATCACTGGATTGAAGCCGACCTATGGCCGAGTATCGCGCTATGGCATGATCGCCTTCGCATCGTCTCTGGATCAAGGAGGCCCCATGACCAGAACGGCTGAAGACGCTGCGGCGATGTTACAGGTGATGGCGGGTTTTGATCCGCGTGACTCCACCAGTGCGGATCAGCCCGTTCCGGATTACATGGCTGGTCTGGGAAATGATCTCTCGGGATTGCGCATAGGCGTGCCAAAAGAGTACCTGGGTGGTGGGCTAGATGCGGATATCGAGGCATCTATCCAGCTTGCCCTGGCTGAATATACCCGGATGGGTGCTGAGTTGGTTGAGATCAGTCTGCCTAATACCCAGCTGGGTGTGCCCACCTATTACGTGGTGGCACCAGCTGAGTGTTCTTCTAACCTGTCCCGTTTTGATGGTGTGCGCTACGGTTACCGCTGCAGTGATCCGAAGGATCTGGAGGATCTCTACAAACGCTCTCGTGGCGAGGGATTTGGTCCTGAGGTGAAGCGGCGCATTATGATTGGCACCTACGCCCTCTCGGCTGGCTATTATGATGCATACTATCTCAAGGCACAGAAGATACGCCATCTGATTTCCGACGATTTCCGTGAGGCATTCAAAAAAGTTGATGTAATCATGGGGCCGACCGCGCCATCGACAGCTTTCGGTATTGGAGAGAAGTCAGATGACCCGGTCACCATGTATCTCTCCGATATCTACACCATCGCGGTCAATCTGGCCGGGCTGCCTGGAATGTCAATACCGGTTAAGCCGGTGGGAGGAATGCCGGTAGGGCTGCAACTGATTGGCAACTATTTTGAAGAGGCGAAACTGCTGAATGTGGCGCATCGCCTGCAGCAGGAGACCGATTGGCACAGCGCAACGCCTGCCGGTTTTGAATAATAGATTGGGAATGTAGAGACAACTTATGCAATGGGAAACAGTAATCGGGCTTGAGATCCATGCCCAGTTGGCCACCAAGTCGAAGATATTTTCCGGGGCCTCTACTGCGTTTGGGGCTGCGCCGAATACACAGGCCTGTAATGTGGACTTGGGTATGCCAGGTGTCTTGCCGGTACTGAACAAAGAGGCCGTTCGTATGGCCGTGACCTTTGGTGTGGCCATTGATGCGGAGATTGGTCAGCGCTCTGTATTTGCACGTAAAAACTATTTTTATCCCGATCTGCCAAAGGGCTACCAGATCAGCCAGTTTGAGTTACCTATCGTTGGTAAAGGCGAGGTGGATATCGAATTGGATGATGGTTTTTGTAAGCCTGTAGGAGTGACCCGGGCGCATCTTGAAGAGGACGCGGGGAAATCGCTGCATGAGGATTTTCATGGCATGACCGGTGTTGACCTTAACCGGGCAGGTACCCCGTTACTGGAGATTGTATCGGAACCGGATATGCGGTCAGCCAAGGAGGCGGTCGCCTATGCCAAAAAAATTCATCAGATTGTGCAGTACCTGGGGATTTGCGATGGCAATATGCAGGAGGGTTCATTCCGCTGCGATGCCAACGTCTCGGTACGCCCGCTTGGTGGGCCACTGGGAACCCGCGCTGAACTGAAAAACCTCAACTCCTTTCGTTTCCTGGAGCGTGCCATCAATATCGAGGTGGAACGTCAGATCGATCTGATTGAAGCAGGTGGCGCAGTAGTCCAGGAGACTCGTCTGTATGATGCAGACAAGGATGAAACCCGCTCTATGCGTTCCAAGGAGGAGGCGAATGATTACCGCTATTTTCCTGACCCCGATCTACTGCCGGTTGAACTGGATGCGGATCTTATTGAAACAATCCGTTCCGCGATGCCGGAGTTGCCGGATGCAAAGCGATTGAGATTCGCAGAGGTCTATGGCCTGAGTGAGTATGATGCGGCCGTATTGACTGCCAGTAAGGATCTGGCGGAATACTTTGAGCAGGTTGCCAAGGTTGCTGGTGATGCAAAGCTGGCAGCGAACTGGGTGATGGGGGAGCTATCTGGTTCATTAAATAAGGCCGGCCTGGATCTGAGCGAGAGCCCGTTGAGTGCCGAAACACTGGGCGGTATGTTGTTGCGTATTGTCGATAAGACCATCTCTGGAAAGATAGCCAAGCAGGTATTTGAAGCGATGTGGGCTGGCGAGGGTGAGGCTGATCAGATCATCGAGGCTAAAGGGCTTAAGCAGATCACCGATACGGGGGCTATCGAAGCCGTTGTGGATGGCGTTCTGGAGGCAAATCCCGAACAGGTGGCGAACTATCGAAGTGCCGATGAGAAGAAGCGACCCAAGATGCTGGGTTTCTTTGTTGGTCAGGTGATGAAGCAATCCAAAGGTAAGGCAAATCCTCAACAGGTCAATGAACTGTTGCTGAAAAAACTCTAGGGCTTAGGTAAATAGAGACGTTAAAAATACCGGGCATTGTCCCGGTGTTTTTTTTGATGCTTACTCTTCAGCTCAGCTACTGAGCTTTATTATGGTGCTCATGGATGGCTTCAAACAGTTTGTTACGCTGTTTTGAGTTGCCGACCAGTTCCCTAGCCAGAACAGCGAGTTTCATCTGTTCGAACCGGGCGTAGTTTCTCAGTGCGTCGAAAGCACTCTGTTCATCAGCCGAAAAGCGCTCCATATAGATGCCGACAGCAACGCTGATCTCGCGGTTTCGGTTAATCGCATCTGTCAGGTCGACCTCTTTTTGCTGCAAGGTATGAAGTTCAGCAGAGCGTTTCAGGGCGGCTTCAATGGCAGGGATTAATTGCTGGATATTAATGGGTTTTACCAGATAGCCGAGAGCGCCCTCCTGGGTCGCCAGCTCTACTACGTCTCTATCACTATAGGCACTGAGGAAGAGGGAGTCGATCTGGCCATGAAGGCGGAGTTTCCGGGCAGCTTCTATGCCGCTCATTCCTGGCATGCGGATATCCAGAATGGCAAGATCGGGTTGGTCCTGAAGTCCAAGCTGTACGGCGGTTTCACCATCGGGGGCGGATATCGCTTCGTAACCGGCCTGGTTGAGGCCGTTTGTGATGCTGGTGAGGGTGAATATGTCGTCATCAGCAACCAGGATCTTGTGTTGAGTCATAGTGATTTGTGACATGTCCTTGTTAGCGGTCTGGCAGCCCTTTGATGCTTGCGGTAAGCGCATAAAAGCGTTTCAGCGTCCCCCCGAACGGCCTTTAATAGGCATTAAGGATTATAAGGCATGTTCTCTTAATGCCCAAACTTCATGTTCTCCTTGGGTCGGTTTAGCTGGGGCGGCAGATTACCCCTACTCTTCCAGTGTAGCCATTGCAACGGTATAGGTCTTACCCTGTTTTAGCTTTTCGTAGTTTCCAAAAACCTCAATAAATGCCTTCTGGACAAATTTCCGTAGCCCGGTGATTGTGACTACATAGAAGCGGGCACCCGGTTTCATGCGGACTAGGGCGTCATAGAAATAGAGATAGTAGAGCTCTTTGCCGGTTTTTGCAGGCAAGTTGGAAACAATGAGATCGAAGCGTCTCTCCCCAATTTCAGAAAATCCATTACTGAGAAAGATTTCGGTATTGCTGATGGCGTTTAACTCTGCATTTTTACGGCTGTATTCAATCGCCACAAAATCCTTGTCCACCAGAACGCTGGTGCCGTTAGGTGCCAGGCGGGCGAGCGTGAGTCCCAGTGGTCCATAGCCGCATCCCAGATCCAGTGTGTCATCACTATCACTGACATCCATATAATCCAGCAAGAGACGACTTCCCTCATCAATGGCCTTTGGCGAGAAGAGTCCCCATGTGGTGCGAAAGCGAAGGAGCTCTCCTTTGAGGGATTCGCTGAACTCGATGTCCTGGCGAAGGGTGTTGAGATAGCGCGCTTTTTCCGCTGAGATGCTAGGTGTTGTCATAAGTCTCTAGTGTTGGCCGCATGTCTTGCAAGCGGGATCTTTTTTCAGTTTAAGGGTTCGCCACTCCATCTCCAGTGCATCAAGTACAAGGAGTCTGCCTATCAGGGGGGTGCCGGAATGAGTCAATAGTTTGATTGCTTCGACCGCCTGTACACTGCCTATGATGCCGACCAGTGGGGCCAATACGCCGTTAGATGAGCAGGTCTCATCAAGTTCAGCCGCACTGCCATAAAGGCACCGATAGCAGGGCTGATCAGGCTTGCCGGTAAAAACCGATACCTGACCCTCCATGCGAATAGCAGCACCGGACACTAGCGGTTTTTGATGCAGGACACAGGCATCATTGATAGCGAATCGGGTGGTGAAGTTGTCGGTGCCATCAATTACCAGGTCGGCCCGCTTGATCTCTCGCTCCAAATCGGCCCCTTCAAGCCGCGAGGAGACGGTTTCAATGCGACAATCCGGGTTGATGGCTCGCAGCGATTGTCGTGCAGAATCAACCTTAAGCTGCCCGACCGAGCCTGTGGTATGGATTATCTGCCGTTGTAGGTTGGTAATATCAACCCGGTCAAAATCGACCAGCACAAGCTCACCAACCCCAGCCGCCGCCAAGTACATGGCCACAGGTGACCCCAAGCCACCCAGTCCAACAATAAGTACCCGCGACTTAAGGAGCTTTTCCTGTCCCTCAATGCCAATGGAGGGGAGCATGATCTGTCTGCTATAGCGGAGTAATTGATCGTCATTCATAGATGCAGGTTTGTCTTCTCAGCTCAGGCATGACCGCTTCGACATCTCCTGCCAAAGGGATCCCTGAAAGGGAGTATCCGCTGTAGGATCCTGCTACAGATATTTACGCCAGTGCTCTGGCCGCGTGTCTGAACAGCCGTGGGTTCGATGTTCATAGCGATTGATGAAGATTTTTCTTGTACTGTTGTGATCTTCTTCGCACCCATTATTGGCGCGCTCAATCTCTTCCGTGTAGTAATAAAGGGCGCGTGAAATCTTGTAAATCAGCTTGCTGCTCAGGTGGAATCCACTCTCTGTGAGGGCATTCTCAATCTGCTCAAGCGAAATTTTCAATACGTGATAGCGTATCTTGAGTTGAAGATGATTCTCGGCAAAGACCTCAATAATCCCCTCGATCTCATCGAGCAGGCCTGCCGCTGTATGGGCTTGCTGAGGATCAGGGTGCAGCTCCGTGAAAACTATTTCCCGGTGCTTGATGAGATCGTTATCTTCTAATTCCATAGTTTGATCCTAAACGCTATACAGCAATTATCAAGAGATCTGTGGATATTTCAATGCGAATTTAACGGTTATTATTCTTTGTAGAACCAGCCCCATCATCTACTGGTCTTCTACCTTCGGTCAATCGTTCTCTCTGCTCCAGATCCATGTGAGTGGTAATTTCTCGATAACCTGACTCAGCAAACAGCTGGCGAACCGCCTGGCCCTGATCATATCCATGTTCCAGCAGTAGCCAACCCTCTGTAACAAGGTGATCAGGCGCACTCTTGATCAGGTGTCTTATGTCGTCCAGGCCGTCTTTCCCAGCGGTAAGCGCTGCTGCAGGCTCCCAGGGTAACCCGTCCTCCAAGAGATGCGGGTCATGCTCAGCGACATAGGGTGGGTTGCTGAGGATTAAGTCAAAGGCCTCTCCGGCTGGGAGTGCTCTGAACCAACTACCGATACCGGTCTGGATATTATTCAACCCCAGCTTTTTGAAATTAAATTGGGCCACGGCGAGGGTTTGAACGGAAAAATCAGTGGCCATAATGGAGCAGTTCGGCAGTTCGCTTGCCAGTGCGGCGGCTATGGCACCACTTCCAGTGCCCAGGTCTGCAATTGTGGGGTGGATTATCTCCCGGGTCAGTTCCAGTGCACGCTCGACCATTAATTCTGTCTCTGGTCGCGGGATAAGGGTGTCAGGCGTAACCTTCAGTGTTAGCGACCAGAACTCCTTGATGCCGGTTATGTAGGCTAGGGGTTCCCCTTGATTATGTCGTCGGAGGTACTCTAAAAAGCTCTGCTCCTGCTCTATCGATAGCAGCTGTTCAGACCATGCATAGAGATAGCTGCGGTTTTTATTCAGCGCATGGGCCAATAGTATCTCGGCCTCTAATCGGGAGATGCCCGTTGATTTAGTGGCGTGACTGAGGGAGGTGGCAATAGTGCAGGGTGCCTTGGTCATTATGTCGCCTCAGATTGGCACTCTGATTAGCTATCGCTATTAGCCAGCGAGGTGAGTTGTTCGGCTTGATGTTCCTGTGTCAGCGGGTCAACGATCTGATCGATTGCACCGGTCATTACCTCATCCAGCTTATACAGGGTGAGGTTGATGCGGTGATCGGTCAGGCGATTCTGGGGAAAATTGTAGGTGCGAATGCGTTCCGAGCGATCACCACTGCCCACTTGTAGTTTTCGTGTTTCAGCCCGTTCGCTGGCCTGTTTCTGCTGTATGCTTGACAGCAGTTTTGCCTGGAGCAGGGAGAGGGCGCGCGCCTTGTTTTTGTGTTGTGAGCGCTCATCCTGGCACTCGACCACCATCCCGGTTGGCAGATGGGTGATGCGAACAGCGGAGTCGGTCTTGTTGACGTGCTGTCCACCGGCACCTGAGGCGCGAAAGGTGTCGATGCGCAGATCATTGGTGTTGATATCCACATCATCTACTTCAGCGGCCTCGGGCAGGATAGCTACTGTGCAGGCTGAGGTGTGGACTCGCCCCTGTGACTCGGTTTCTGGGACCCGCTGCACCCGGTGTGTGCCGGACTCGAATTTCAGTCGCGAGTAGACGTTCTGCCCGGATATGCGCACTACTACCTCTTTGTAGCCACCTTGTTCGCCCAGTGTTTGGCTGATGGTCTCGGTCTGCCAGCCCATCTGCTCGGCATGCCGCAGGTACATGCGCAACAGATCAGCTGCGAACAGGGCAGCCTCCGCGCCTCCGGTACCTGCGCGCACTTCAAGAAACACGTTGCGATTATCATTTGGGTCAGGGGGGATCAGTAGCAGCTGGAGCTGTGGCTCCAGCACTTGCAGCCTCTCCTCGGCATCGGCCATCTCATCTTTTGCCAGCTCCGCCATCTCGGGGTCACTGAGCATCTCGCGGGCGCTTTCCACTTCCTGTTCTAAAGCGCGATAGCGATTAAAGCACTCGACTACGGGTTCAAGAACGGCGTATTCCTGGCCCAGTTCGCGAAATTTGTTCTGGTTGCTCTGGATTTCAGGCTCTGCAAGGAGGGCGGTGATCTCTTCAAAACGTTCGGCAATCTGGTCCAGCTTGCTGCGTATGGATGCCTTCATTTAGTGTTGTTTTCGTTGATTTGAAAAAGGGTGTTTGCAGCGTCCAGCAGATCTGACTGGCCTTCGAAGCCAGCCTGGCGTATCTGGGTGCTGGGTGTATGCAGCATTTTGTTGGTCAGGGTGTGGGCGAGGAAACGCAGACTCTCCTCGGGCGATTTTCCTGCTTGCATCTGCTTTAGCGCGCGCTCGAGTACCTCGTCGCGCATCTGTTCTGCCTGTTTCCTGTAGTCCTGGATCATGCCGACTGCATCCAGGGAGCGCAGCCAGCCCATGAACTCATCGACATGCAGGTCGACAATTTCTACCGCCTGTTCTGCCGCCTCCTGGCGGGAGCGCAAGTTCTCCTGAATTACCTCCTGCAAATCATCCACCGTGTACAGGTAGACATCGTTAAGCTCACTCACTTCTGCTTCGATGTCTCTGGGCACGGCAATGTCGACCATGAAAATGGGCTGATGCTTGCGCTTCTTCAAGGCACTTTCAACCGTGCCTTTGCCCACCACAGGCAGAGGGCTGGCGGTGGATGAGATAACGATATCCGCCTCTGGGAGATGGGTTGGAATCTCCGTCAGGCTGATGGCATAACCGTCAAACTGGTTAGCGAGATTATGCGCCTTTTCAAGTGTACGATTGGCGACGATGATCCGGCCAATCCCGTGCTGGTGCAGGTGTCTGGCTGCCAGTTCTATTGTTTCACCGGCGCCGATCAGCAGTGCAGTCTGCTGCGATAGATCACTAAAGATCTGGCGAGCCAGGCTCACTGCGGCAAAGGCAACAGAAACCGGGCTGTGGCCAATGGCCGTATCGGTTCGTACCTGCTTGGCAACGGAAAATGTGTGTTGGAAGAGTCTGCCAAGGAATTTTCCCGTTGTTGATGCATCAGTCGCTGTCTGAAATGCCTGCTTCACTTGGCCGAGAATCTGCGGTTCACCGAGAACCATGGAGTCCAGGCCGCTGGCAACCTTGAGTAAGTGTCGCACACACTCCTGATCATGATGGCTATAGAGAAAAGGGGATATGGTCTCCTCTTCCAGACCATGAAAATCACCTAGCCAGGCGCAGATCTCTTCCCGACCTGATCGGGTGTGTGAGCAGTAAAGTTCAGTTCGATTGCAGGTCGAGAGAATGACGGCTTCATCTACCCCGGCTTTTTCAGACAGACTGCGCAGGGCAGCCACAATGATATCCGGGCCGAAAGTCAGGCGCTCGCGAATATCAAGGGGTGCTGTCTTGTGATTAAGGCCGAGTGTAATTAATGCCATGTGAACTTATCGCGTATTAGGGCAGTCCCTGTAGTTACTTGGAGTGTGAATTCCGTTCGTGTATGGAGTGAATCCACACGTAAGTCGTATAATGCGGACTTACGAAAGTGAAATTTTGTATTATCAAAAGGTTAAATACAAGTCGCATCGCCTTATGGGGGTGTGAAAAAAAGCGAATTAGCTGAAAACTCGGTTATCATCTATTCTCTTATCAGGCCCATCGCAGGGCGTTATATCAGGTGTATATTGATGCGGCTGTTGTTACAACGGGTATTACCCTTTTCTCTTGTCTGGTTGCTGGCTGCCTGCCAATCTTCTGCGTTGAAGACGCCTATAGATAACACCCAGAGTGCCCCTCTGCCAGCCCCTATTGAATTGAAGGAGTCTGACCAAGCTAGCGCAGGGTCAGTTGCGCCGGAATTGACTGCCGATATCATTTTTAATCTATTGGCTGGCGAAGTGGCTGCTCAGCGGGGTGCGTTGAGCGAGGCCTATGACTACCAATTTCAGACTGCTGTGCTCTCCAGGGATACGCAGTCAGCAGAGCGGGCTACCCGGTTGGCTCTACACATGGAGGATGATGGGCGTGCACTAAAAGCGGCGCAACTCTGGGTGGATCTGGATCCGAAAGACATGGCTGCGAGGCAGTTGCTGGTAGTAATGCTGCTGCGTAAAGACCCAAGTGCACCTGTTATTGATCATCTTAAGGCTATTGTTCATATCAGCGAGGGTAATGACGAAAACGGCTTTTTGAATGTTATGGCGGCCATAAATCGTGAATTAAAGCGTGATACGGCTGTCGATTTGATGCGTAGACTGGTGGCTGAATTTCCAGGTGATCCCCGAGGACACTATGCACTGGCAATAGCTGCATTAGTGGATAAAAAATATCCCGAGGCTGAAAGTGAGGCCCTGCGCCTGGTTGAAGAGCATCCTGACTGGCCACGGGGCTATCTGGTTTTGAGTCGCGTTTATCTTGCGGTCGGGAAAAAAGATCAGGCCCGCAAGACTCTGGCAGGTGCCGTCACAAGGTTTCCCAATGACCCTCCCCTTATTTCTGCGTATGCGCGCATACTGATTGAATTTAAAGAGCTGGAGTTGGCCTACAAGCAGTTCACTGTGCTGGAAAAGATCGAAAAAGAGCCGGGTGGGGCAAGTTACTGGCTGGGTCTGGTAGCGCTTGAAATGGGCAAAGAGGATGATGCCAGAAAGCATTTTCTGCGACTGATCAGTCTAGGGAAGCGGGTGGATACGGCGGCCTACTATCTGGGGCGGATTGAAGAGGACAAAGCGCAAGCTGAGAGTGCGATACGCTGGTATCAGCGCGTTGAGCGCGGTGAGTTCAACCAGGAGGCGCAGGCGCGGATAGTCAGGCTGATGTCAGCCGGTGGAGATATTGTTGGGGCGCAGGATTGGTTGCAACGGATGCGCATACAGAATCCCGAGGATTCAGCACGTTTTTACCTGATTGAAGCTGAGTTGTTGCGTGAGCATGGTACATCCGAACAGGTGATGTTGCTTTTTGACACCGCCTTGGGGGCGATGCCTGACAATAATGAGCTGCTCTATGCGCGGGGGCTTTATGCCGCTTCGCAGAGTCGGGTCGATATCCTGGAGCAGGATATGCTGAAGGTGATTGCCAGTGATCCAAAGCACGCAGATGCGTTGAATGCCCTGGGTTATACGCTGGCAGATCAAACAGACAGGTATCAGGAGGCACTGGGGTATGTTCAGCGGGCATTGGATTTGAAGCCCGACTCAGCACCAATTCTGGATAGTATGGGTTGGGTTCTCTATCGTTTAGGCCGTCTTCAGGAGGCAATCGGCTATCTACAGCAAGCCTTTTCGAAGCTGCCAGATTCAGAGATTGCAGCACATTTAGGCGAGGTGCTCTGGATGAATGGTGATCGTCTGCAGGCAGAGAAGATTTGGCAGGATGTCCTGAAAAAGGCACCCGACAGTAAACATGTCCTCGAGGTAATGCGGCGGCTCAAATTATAAGCTTGGTGAGACCGCCGCCATAACCAGCATTGAAGTGTGTAGCATTTCTCACCTATCGAATGACTCAGAATATTATGGAATACCCGGATCGTGCTTGGTGGCCAGCGCCTGCCAAGCTTAATTTAATGCTCAGAGTAATTGGCCGTCGACCGGACGGTTATCATCTGTTGCAGACGGTATTTCACTTTATTGACTATTGTGATCAGCTTAAATTTGAAATCACAGATGATGGAATTATCCGACGTCAGTCAGGAAATGAGTCAATCCCCGAGTCTGAAGATCTGATCATAAGGGCAGCGCAGTTGCTACAACACATGGCTGGTACCGGGCTGGGTGTTTCCATCTCTATAGATAAGAGAATCCCCGCCGGCGGTGGTCTGGGTGGTGGTAGTTCAGATGCGGCGACAGTACTGGTGGCGCTAAATCAACTTTGGGGCATCGGCATGCCACTGGAGCGACTTTCGGTCTTGGGGCTCTCTCTTGGGGCTGATGTGCCTGTTTTTATTCAGGGCGAAGCCGCTTGGGCTGAGGGTGTAGGTGAACAGTTGACCCCAATTCAGCTTCCACCTGTCTGGTATCTGGTGCTTGTTCCTGGTTGCCATGTTTCAACGGCGGATGTTTTTCGTGATCCGGAATTGACACGGAACGCTCCTCGAACGACAATACGCGACTTTCTTGCGGGCAGACAGGAGAATGACTGTCTTCCCGTGGTGCTAAAACGCTATCCCGAGGTGGCTGAAGCTATCAACTGGCTCTCGGAATACGCAGTAGCTCGGCTCACTGGTACCGGCGGCTGCGTGTTTGCGGGTTTTGGCAGTGAAGCGGCAGCTCGCGAGGTTTTGACGCAAGTGCCGGAGAAGTTTAGAGCCTTTGTTGCAGAGGGGGTTGATGATTCCCCTCTCAGGCAACGGATAGTTATTTAAGACAGAATATTGGGGCGTCGCCAAGCGGCTAGGCACCTGGTTTTGATCCAGGCATACGTAGGTTCGAATCCTACCGCCCCAGCCATATTAGTTTAGGTATACCCATGGCTTTTGCCAGGGCGGAAGGGTGAGAACCTACAGGTTCGAGTGACGAGCGAAAGCGAGTCCAACAGCGGCTTTGCCGCTGACCCCGAATGGGCGAAGGGCGTAAGCCCAGAGTATTCCTACCGCCTCTGCCATATTAATTCAGGTATACGGATGGTATTTGTGGGCAGAAACGCCCAAAGCAGCAGTTTTTCGGAACGCAGTATGGTCCGGAATCACTCTATCTGCTGCAGTAAGTTTCGGGTTGTTCCTGGTTGATTGCTGTATGGATCGACTAAAACAACCAATTTGGATATGCCGGGTGTTCGACGGAGTGGGCGCCATAGCTGGCATGGGTCAGATATCTTCAGAGCGGTTATGCCGGTTCCCATTGATTTACAGAGGCAGAGAGGGCTCCCAATGCCAGATAACGGCGTGATGGTGTTTTCGGGTAATTCCAACCCGGGTCTTGTAAGTGAGATTACTTCCCGGCTCAGTCTGCGTATGGGGAAGGCGGTTGTTGGCCGATTCAGTGATGGAGAGGCCATGGCTGAAATTCAGGAGAGTGTGCGCGGACGCGATGTCTATGTGATTCAGAGCACCTCGCAGCCAACCAACGACAACTTGATGGAGCTGTTGGTTCTGATTGATGCATTGCGCTGGGCCTCGGCGGATCGTATTACGGCTGTGATTCCTTATTTTGGGTATGCACGTCAGGATCGCCGTCCTCGTTCAGCTCGAGTGCCGATCACGGCGAGACTGGTTGCAAAGCAGATCGCTGCCGCTGGAGCAAACCGGGTAGTAACTGTTGATCTGCATGCAGATCAGATTCAGGGCTTTTTTGATATACCGGTCGATAATATTTATGCCCTGCCGGTGTTGCTGGGCGATGTGTGGCGTCAGAAGTACCCAAACTTAATGGTGGTATCCCCCGACGTTGGCGGTGTGGTGCGTGCCAGGGCTCTCGCAAAACAACTTGACGATGCCGATCTGGCTATTATCGATAAGCGGCGTCCCAAGGCCAATGATGCCCAGGTGATGAATATCATCGGTGACGTGAAAGGTAGAACCTGTGTCCTCATCGACGATATGGTGGATACTGCCGGAACCTTATGTAAGGCGGCTTATGCACTAAAGGCTCGAGGTGCTGAGCAGGTGATTGCTTATTGTACACATCCTGTCCTGTCGGGGCCTGCTATCCGGAATATCGAGAATTCCGTGCTTGATCAACTGGTTGTATCGAATACGATTCAGCTGCATGAAGAAGCACAGCAGTGTAGTCGCATTCGACAGATCTGCATCGCAGAATTATTGGCTGAAACCATGCGCAGGATTGCGCTGGATGAGTCGGTGACTTCGCTCTTTATGGAGTGATTTATTCATTCACTACCCTTCTGGTCGCGGAGTGGTGGTGATTTTTTAAACAATGATTTGGAGAAAATCATGAAAGATATATTTACCGTGGAAGCGCAGCAGCGCACTGATACAGGGAAAGGTGCGAGCCGCCGCCTGCGTCATGCGGACCTGGTTCCGGGAGTCGTGTACGGCGCTCATAAGGATCCAGCTATGATCTCTATGGCTCATAACCAGCTTGTTCAGCGCCTTGAGCATGAAGCCTTTTATTCTCATATTCTGACGCTCAAGATTGATGGAAAATCTGAACAGGTGATTCTTAAAGACCTGCAGCGCCACCCGGCGCGTCCTATCATCATGCATGCAGACTTCCTGAGGGTCAGTGCAAAAGAGAAACTCAAGACCAATGTCCCGCTCCACTTTAAGGGTGAAGAGAAATCCAGTGGTGTTAAAGAGGGCGGTGTGGTTTCCCATCTGTTGACAGAGGTGGAGGTTAGCTGCCTGCCTGGTGATCTGCCAGAGTATATTGAGGTTGATGTTTCAGGTCTTGCTATCGGTGATGCCGTTATGCTGACGGAAGTTGTCATGCCGAAGGGTGTTGAGCTGACTGCTTTGGCTCAGGATGATGTGACCGATGTTCAGGTTGTTTCAATCCATGCGCCACATGTTGAGTCTGAAGAAGCGGCTGATGAAGCTGCACCTGATGAAGCGGGTGCTGCAGAGGAGTAAGTCTGCGCACTGTTTTCCAAGTGGGTCGGGCAACTATGCCCGACCCATGACACACTCCCTGTTTGCGTCAAACATATAGCATAATTGCCTGGTATGAGTACGCACCCTTCACAACCTATTCGTTTGATTGTTGGCTTGGGTAATCCTGGCGCTGATTATCACGCTACGCGTCATAATGCTGGTTTTTGGTTCCTTGATCGTCTAGCTGATGAATATGGCGTTTCATTTAAAGCAGAGTCAAAATTTCATGGCCATACTGCTCGACTAATGATTGGAGGACACGAGTGCTGGCTGCTGAAGCCTTCAACCTTTATGAATCGGAGTGGGCAGTCTGTCTCAAGTTTCGCCAAATATTACAAGATTGGCCTGGAAGAGATGCTTGTGGCGCATGATGAGCTGGATATGGCGCCGGGTGTTGCGCGATTAAAATTCGGTGGTGGGCATGCCGGACATAATGGGCTTCGAGATATTGTCAGCGCCATGGGTGGAAAGGAGTTTTGGCGTCTCAGGATAGGTATTGATCATCCGGGGAGTTCAGCGCAGGTGGTCAACTATGTATTGGGAAGGCCCTCAAAGCAGGACGCCGAGGCGATTTCGCGTATTCTGGATGAGTGTGATCGGGTGATGCCGGAGTTGGTAAGGGGTGAGTTTCAAAAGGCGATGAATCGATTGCATGCTGCCGTTTGACTGTTTATATATTGCTCGGTGATAAAATGAATAAAAAAGGCGGCCTGTTGGCCGCCTTTTGCGTTAGTGGTGATGGTATTGGGTTACATATCCCAGGAGAAGCCAACTCCAAATGAATCTTGATACATTTGAATGTCAGCGTTGCCGCCGCCAAAACCAGCAGGTACGGAGCCTGGGCCGGTTATTTTATTTTCGAATGCATGCATATAGGTTGCGGTAACTTCCATTCCATCATCAAGTTTCCAGCTCGCACCTAAAGTAAGGTGGTCTTCAACAGTTGCAGGAGCGAGTATATTGAACATCGTTTGTGAATTGGGAATTGGTGCGTCCCCATGGTTCCAGCCAGCACGAAGGGTTAGCTTATCGCTATAATCGTAAGCAATACCCAACTTATAGTTGGTCTGATCTTCCCAGCCAAAACCAGGGCCGTTCGACGACCCGAGCGGATTTCCTGAGAGAAGATTCGCGAGGGGATTGCCAACGGAATTTACACCGCTATAGTTGATCCGCATGATGTCAAAAGCCACGGTTAGCTTTGGGGTGGCCTGTAAAGCAATACCCAGTGCGTAGTTTTCAGGTATATCGAAATCGCCTTGCTCTGCAAAAAGCCCTGCGTAATCATCGAATTCTGACATACGCGTTTTTGTCTGATAAGTTGCACCCAGTGTCACAGTGTCGCTAACCTTGCCCATCCAGCCAAGCCGAAGACCCACGCCATAGGAGTAGTCTTTTCCATTGTCGGTTAGATGCGCGGCATCAGAGGAGGATCCGGCAAAATTTGCAAGCCCGGATGCCTGAAATCTCTGCGCTGCCAGATTCAGACCAATACCCACAGAGTGGTTTTCATTAATTTTGTAAGCGAGTGTTGGAACCACAAAAAGCTGGGCGAGGTCAATTCCGACGTTGCTGCCAGTGCCGTTAAAGAGGGGTATGCCACCTTTGTACGTGGTATTCATTCCTCCGGTCCCAAATACTGAAACACCAAATGACATGTCATTATTAATCATGTGGTTGTAGCCAAACTCAGGGACTAAGAAATGCCTTTTTCCGTCGCTATCGAATGTCCCGTCGGAAAAGCCACCTGGTGTGCCGCTGATAGTGGTTTTTCGTATGGGCCTAAATAGCTCGATGCCTAAATCCATGCTATTGCCCTGGTGAACCATGCCTGCGGGGTTAATGCCACCAGCGAGTGTGTCCTGAGTATAGGCTACGCCAACGCCACCCATGCCTTTAGATTTTTGTCCAACACCATGCGGCGCATAGCCATTTGTAGCCCAGGCAGATGAGCTGACTAGTGAAGTAATTGCCACGGCGAGCAGCTGTTTTTTGAATTGCATTTTTTGTTTTCCTCCGGAAGCTATGCCTGGCGCTATTGAGTGCGGCTTTGGCATAAAAATTATATTCGCACCTAAATGCTCGTTTTATCCCTAATTTATTCGAATTATTAGGGCAATATTGCGTATGGATTCGAGATATGTCAACTAGAAAAAATATTAGAATATTATGGACTTATTGTATATTCGTGGCTGATTTGGTGTTTACTTGCAGGTATATAGTGGTAAACCTTAATATTCGTTGCGTTATTGGGTGTGATTGATCAAAAAATATCTGTTCTAATAACACCAACTGTTGCAGGAAGGAAGGTTGTGCTTGTTAGTTAAAATCTCTGAAAATTAGTTGACAGCAATCTGCCAATCGATCAGAATGCCGGGCTTCGTGGAGGGGTTCCCGAGTGGCCAAAGGGATCAGACTGTAAATCTGACGGCTCCGCCTTCGGAGGTTCGAATCCTCCCCCCTCCACCACTAAATATTGTAGTGGTTTTGGTGAGCGATCCGTCGCTTGGTTGCGCGGGTGTAGTTCAATGGTAGAACTTCAGCCTTCCAAGCTGAATACGTGGGTTCGATTCCCATCACCCGCTCCATAATTAAGTCCTGAGCTTTTCGGGATTTGCGTTAAGTAGCTAACGGCCCATGTAGCTCAGTTGGTAGAGCACACCCTTGGTAAGGGTGAGGTCAGCAGTTCGAATCTGCTCATGGGCTCCATTAATCCAGTCCTGTTCAAGAAGAACGGACTTTTGTCTTATTACAGTTAACTAGAGCGAACCTTTCGGAGATTGAGTCGATGTCCAAGGAAAAATTCGAGCGTACAAAACCCCACGTAAACGTGGGAACCATTGGTCACGTTGACCACGGTAAGACCACGTTGACAGCGGCGATCACGAAAGTGATGGCAGAAGCGCGTGGTGGTGTATTTAAAGACTACG
>VMRY01000010.1 GCA_007713595.1 Sedimenticola thiotaurini | reverse complement strand
GAATCGCCCTTCCCAGAAGCGTCCTGTGCAGCCGTCTTCCTCATTGGCCTGACGGGCGATAGTCTCGTTAAGGCAGCGCATAAACCAACTGACCGATTGAAGGCGCTCACGCCAGCACTCAACACATTCTTGTATCAGCAGAAACTCAGCCTTGCTGAGCGGTTCATTGTTCAAAAAGCGCTGACTTAACGGCGTGCCGTTGAATAGTGCATGCCAGTGTTCAATGACATCCCGCTGTGACCAATTGGTAGCTCTATCAGTGTCGATATAGAGCACCAGATGGGTATGATTATGCATTACCGCGTAAGCACAGATATCAATGGCAAAAGCGCGAGGAAGAGCTAATAGCCGATCTTCAATCCAGCCTCGGCGGTGTTCGTAGGAACGCCCTGTGTGTTGATCTATCCCACAGAGAAAGGCGCGGCGAACACAGCGAGATACGCAGTGATAATAGGGTGTTGAGTCGAGGCTGATGAGGGACTTCCGTGGTCTGGGCATGCTCATTCCTTGAGTGATGTGTTTTCTTTATGTTCTCTATTATGTCAGCTGAATGAAGTTAGTCAATAGATGGGTGTCCGGGTTTGAAGAATCGGCTTTGAATAATTGGATGGCCCGTTTTGCATGTGCATGTAATCAGTATTTGTTCTGGATTTTATGAAGTGCGAACAGCCAGTAGTTCAGATGATATGTTCTTGTAAGCTAATAACTCGCCATTTCTAAATGCTTGATATATACTTGCGTATACAAGTAAATATCAAGGTGTATTATGTCCAGTGAATCGATAAGCTCCGTGTTTGTAATTAAAAATGCGCTGTTGGCATCAAAGCTCTCAAAAAGAGTGGGTAATCACCTCAGTGCTCATGGTATAAGCCTTGCTGAGTACTTGGTTATGCACTATTTAGATAATTCACCTCAAAAGGCAGTACCGCGTATTGAACTGGCTGAACATATAGGTATGAGCGCTTCAGGAATCACACGCCTTATTTCGCCCATGGAAAAAAATAAAATTGTAGAAAAAGTAGTAAATCCTCGTGATGCAAGGCAGAGTCTGGTTAAACTTTCAAAAACAGGCCAGCGCCTTTATGGTGAAGCGAGTACGAGCTTTGAGTATATTACTAATGAACTGGTCGGAAACTTAAGCTTGAGTCAGCAGGAAAAAATTGTAGCGTTATATGCGAAGGTGATTTAAAAATGAAAAATAGTTATTTGGAGCCTACGCAAGAATCTGGTTCGGCACTCTTTAGTAGGAATATTACTGGGGAGGTTGTAATGCTTAATATGTTGCGTTTTAAAGAAATTGCAGATTATTCAGCAAATCCGGAGTTGCTGCCAGAGGAGCCAATTACGGGTAAAGATGCCTTTCAATTATATATTGATCATACGATGCCTTTTTTGAGGGAAAGTGGTGGTGAGCTGTTATTGCTTGGCTGCGGCGGACAATTCTTAATCGGTCCCCCAGACGAACAGTGGGATGTAGTAATGTTGGTCAAACAACGCTCACTCTCTAGTTTTATGGAGTTTGCTTCGCATAAGGAATACTTAGCGGGTATTGGCCATAGAACAGCGGCTATTCTCGATTCTAGGCTGTTGCCTATAGTTGAGAGTAAAGATCACAATATAGTATCTGCTCCAGTAGGGCGCTCTTGACGGCCTACCTGTTAACCAGACGTTATCCTTTGAGGAGTTTTTGTGCAAAAAATTAACGAGGCAAGCGCGCTAGTTTTAGGGGTATTTATATTATTAGGGTTGTCAGCACTGGGCTATCTTTTGGGTAATGCTGCAATTGAATACAAACAGTTCGATCGCAGCGTGACTGTAAAAGGACTATCGGAGCATGAATATGATGCGGATATTGTTATATGGCCTATTCAATTTACTGCTGCTGGTAATGACCTAGGGACGTTATACAACTCAATTGAAGAAAATACAGCAAAGATCAAGCTATTTCTTGGAAGAAATGGAATTAGCCCGGAAGAGATAACGTTCGCATCTCCAGCAATAACCGACAAATCAGCGCAGCAATATGGCAATAATGCTAAACCAGAGTTTCGTTATACTGCACTTCAAACTGTAACCGTTTACTCGACAAACATTCAAGCAGTACGGATTGTTATGAGTTCGTTGTCAGAGCTCGGAAAACAAGGCATTGTTTTCACTGGAGGAGATTATCAATCTCAGACAGAATATATGTTTACCAGGTTAAATGAAGTTAAACCGGAAATGATTGAGGAAGCCACTAGAAAGGCTAGAGAAGTTGCAGAAAAATTCGCATCAGATTCCCAAAGTAGGCTTGGAAAAATAAAGAAGGCTTCACAGGGGCAGTTTAGTATAAGTGCGCGGGATAAAAACAATCCACATATAAAGAAGATTCGTGTGGTATCAACGGTTGAATATTACCTGTCTGATTAAAAGTAAAATGGGCTGTAGCACCAATGTGAGGCTTATTAGGCGCTATTAGAAAAACAGAAAACTGATTAATTCACGGAGTTATTAACATGGTCACATCTATCATTCTTTTGAATATTAAAAGAAATAAAGTTAATGAAGTAGCAGAACAGTTAACAGAAATGAAAGGTATTTCTGAAGTGTATTCAGTTACAGGTAATTATGACTTGGTTGTGATTGCGCGCGTCAAAACAAATGATGAACTTGCTGATCTGGTCACGAACAGTTTTGTTAAAATAGAGGGTATTGAAAAGACAGACACGATGCTGGCATTCAAGTCATACTCAAAACATGATTTAGACGCCATGTTCTCCATATAAGCAAGCTCGTTAAAATAAACAACAAATCACATAATGAGGTCCAGGTATGAAGGCTGCGTATGTTATAGGCCATATCACAGTAAAAAACGTAGAAAAATGGACTGAATACCGTAACAAAGTACCCGCTACATTAATGCCGTGGGGTGCTGAACTGGTTCTCAGAGGAAAGCTGTGTTCAGTTCTTTCAGGCAATCATGGCCACACAGACACAGTTGTAATACGCTTCCCTGATTTAAAGGCACTAAATGGTTGGTATTCCTCTCCAGAGTACCAATCATTAATACCTCTCAGAGAAAAAGCTGCTGAGGTTGATTTGCTTTCATACGAGGAATAAATGGCCTTCAAGTCATTGTACAAAATTGTTGCTGCGGGAACTGGCATCAACCATTAAAAGGCAATAAATCTTTAACTATAGCTCTTCACTACGCTATTCCTCCCTCCTTTTGCTGTTCTTGTTGTTTGATTCAAAAGCGATTTTATGTTTAGTTGAGATTATGCAAATACCTGGATCCGCGAAGAGGGTTATATGTAAATCGATAATAGTGCAATGCGATTATGCGGATGCCGCATCACTAATTGACAGAGCTACATTTTTATACGGCTCTTTAGGCGGTTGATATGACCAATGATGCTAAAAATGTCCTGCAGCGAGGACTGGAAAATATTCACGATCCATTCTCAAATTTCATTCGTGCCCAGACAACTTCCAGCCTGTTTCTTCTACTGTCAACAATTGCAGCACTATGGTGGGCAAATTCAGTATATTCTTCTACCTACCTGAATCTGGTACACACACCGGTTGGCATTTTCTGGGGTGATTTTGAGCTTCGGGCGTCACTCAAACACATTATAAATGATGGTTTGATGGTGATATTTTTCTTCTTGCTCGGACTGGAAATCAAACGTGAAGTCCTTGCCGGAGATCTAGCGCTACCAGAAAATAGACGCATGTTGATTTTTTGTGCCATAGGTGGAATGGTCTGCCCGGCGGTAATCTATTCTTTGTTCAACTGGTCACTTGATTCACAGATCGGCTGGGGCATTCCAATGGCAACCGATACCGCGTTTGCACTTGGTGTGCTCACTCTTGTTAGAAAACAGATGCCCGCTGGTCTTTTGGCATTCATTGTTGGACTCGCCATTGTTGATGATGTTGGTGCGATACTTGTCATTGCAATATTTTACACTCAGGAAATATCTATTTTGCACCTGTCTGGTGCATTTGCGCTTATTGCATTATTGGCGGTGGCAAATTACACAGGCGTACAGCAGCCGATTTTCTATATTATTGTCGGCGTTGCAACTTGGTGGATGATGCTAAAGTCCGGAGTTCATCCCACTGTTGCCGGAGTCGCAATCGCCCTGACGGTGCCGGCACGAACTAACTTGCCGTCTGGGAAGTTGCTTGATAAGGCAAAATCAACAATCAACTCTATACAGGATAAAACAGTAGAGGTGGATGTTCTTGGTAGCAGGCGTGATCATGAGCAGGTTTTGGAAATGCGCGATTTTGCAGAACGTGCCAGCACGCCCTTGCGGCGTTGGGAAGATGCACTGGACCTGCCGGTAGCCTTGTTTATTTTGCCGCTGTTTGCGTTGGTCAATGCGGGTGTAGTATTTGGCTTTGGTTCATTAATCAATAGTCTCCAGCATCCCGTTGGATTAGGTATTATTACTGGACTTGTACTCGGTAAATTAATCGGCATTTCTGGCGCCTGCTGGCTGGGCCTACGCTACAAAATTGGGCGCTTACCCGATGGTGTTAATCTTCAGTACGTTGTAGGTGCTTCACTTATAGCCGGGATTGGCTTCACCATGTCCACATTCATTGCGACGCTGGGGTTTGATGCACAACCTGATCAGCTTCATAACGCAAAAACCTCAATCTTGGTTGCCTCGGTCTTTTCTGCGTTCATTGGGGTGCTGTACATTAGGCTGATTGCATCGAAAAAAAATAACAAATCGCTCAACTAAGCGTCATGATAAAAGATGTTTGGATTAGCTGAATAACATACAGAAAATCTGGGCAAGTGGTTGCAAAAAGAGTTAACTGCCTACCGCAATAAAAAGCCTTAGTGCGTGGTTTCGCTGTTTTAAAGATCGGCTACTCTATGGCGTACAATGGCTACTGTTCGGCTACTATTAATGCGTATATGATGATAAATCAGCTACACTGATGAATGGATTTGTGGCATTTGCGGAGTGAGCCAAACCATGCCTTCAAAAGAAGATTCAAAGAAGAGACTCGACGCTGTTGTTGCAGAGGCGCGGCGCAATCGTGACGAGCGTGACAAGGGCTATCGCGAACGCGCCCTGAAGCTGTATCCGTGGGTTTGTGGTCGCTGTGCGCGGGAATTCACGCGGGAGAATCTACGAGAGCTGACGGTTCATCATCGTGATCACAATCATGATAATAATCCACTGGATGGGAGTAACTGGGAACTGCTCTGCCTCTACTGTCATGACAATGAACACTCCCGCTATATTGATTCAGAGTATGGCTCTGCATCGGGTGAGTCAAAACAACAGGGCGCGACACACAATCCGTTTGCTGACTTGGCATCGCTACTTAAAGACAAGTAACAAGCAAATCTCCCTTTTAAAAGTATTCAACGCCGACTTTTCCCGAGAAGGCCAGTTATTGGTTACACGGGTTGCCGGTTAGATTTATCTTTTTCCGATCCCTTGCTGTGACGTACGCGGTTTCAGATATCGCTTACAGTTAAACTGCCTTTTTCGACGTTATAACATCGCGTAAAGGCGGCATTCTATTGGCCAGATTTTATTCCGCCTCTTCTTCTGTCAGCTGGACGCGATTGCGACCGGAGGATTTAGCGATATAGAGTGATCTGTCTGCCTCGTCCAGAAGTGTTTTGCTTACGCTTTCTGTATTGGCGTTTTGTTCAAAGCGCATGGGGGCTACGCCGATAGAGACGGTAACCGAGACAGTTCCGCCGCCGTGTATGGCGATCGGTTTATCCTGGATGCGGTGGCGAATACGTTCAGCCAGCGTGCAGGCCTCACTGGCATCGGTTTGGGGTAACAGGAGGGCAAACTCCTCCCCGCCGAAGCGGGTGGCGATATCAGAGGCACGCAAGCACTCTTTGACTCGAAGAGCTATTTCGCGCAACACACTGTCGCCAGCGCCGTGTCCGTGCGTGTCATTGATGCGCTTGAAATGATCTGCATCGATAAACAGGCAGCTGAGTGGGTGTTGGTAGCGCAGTGCCCGTGTGACCTCTTCTTCAAGGCGGCGGTCTAGATAACGGCGATTATGCAGTCCGGTCAATGCGTCAGTCAGTCCGGCTACAACTAGGTGTTCCCGATTAGCGGTATTTTCCAGGCATATGGCGCTGATGGTGGCCAGTCGATTCAGGAAGTCACTGGCATGATGACGCGTGAAACGGTTTCGATCATGACTGCCGAGTCCGATAAATCCAACCAGTTTGCTGCGCCGTAGCATGGGCAAGATGGCGATACTTTTAAGTAATGCAGCCTCGGGAAAAAGCTGATCATGATCATCGCTAATGAAGGGCCCAAGCCATGGGCTTTTGTAACGAGAGAGCTTGGGTGAGAACAGTGCTACCTGATCGACAAAGCGGATATCCGGTAAGCTGTCAGGCTCAATGCCTGAGTGGAGCAAGAGGTGTCTCAGTTCATGGTCGGGATCATTAAGAACCAGTTTTATATAGGGGAGATCGAAGGAGGATTTCATGCCATCAACCAGGCAGCTGAGAAGCTCGGGCAGGGTCTCCGTTGCCAGTAGGGTCAGCTCGCGGTCATGGAAGCGCTTGAGTACCTGCTCATTATGACTGGCCTCTCGCGTCAGTGTCTTCAGCTGCTGCTTCAGCTGACGGTTTATAAATGTCAGATCACTGGGAGATGGGGCGCTCGGTGTTTTTGGCATAGTGTTAGCTTTCGACCATCCACGGTTGGGCTTTAGTGTTTCCATCTACATCATACCCCGAGTCACAGTTTCTTCCAGTCACAGTATGTGACAACAGTATAGATAGGAGAATCATGGATGATTCATTTACAGCGTCAAAAATGGGCTATAGGTAAGGTAACAATCCGTTCGATTGTGTGCTGGATCACGATTTATATGACGGCTTTTTTCCCCTTGGCGACTCTTGCGAGTGTGTACCGCTGTCCGGATGCTTCCGGTGCTGTGCTTTTTCAGCAGATGCCGTGTGCTGAAGGGGTTGAGTTGGAGCTGGATGTTCGTGCCACGGAGTGGATTACTACGCCAGAGTCGAAGCCGGATAAAAGAAAAACGCAGGCGCGCAAAAGACCGCGGCAAAAGAGTCAACTGGCCCGGGAGAGTGCCCGTCAGGAGAAGGCTTGCTGGAAAGCACGCCAGCGTATCGAAAAGATTGAGTGGGCGCTGCGCAAAGGCTATAAGCCGGCGAGGGGTGAGCGCTTGCGTCAGCAGCGTCGTGAGCAGCAGGATTACTTGCGCCAGTTCTGTCGTTGATTACTCTATTGTCTTGCTTTGTAGCTTGTCACGGGCCAGAAACAGGGCCAGTTGCGAACGAGCCTCGGTAAAGTCGGGTTGTTCGAGTAGTTGCCTGAACGCGCTGAGTTTCCAGGGGACAACCTCGATCTCTTCAGGTTCGTCACCGGCCAGTCGCTGTGGATAGAGATCGCTGGCCAGGACAATGTGGGTCGTATGGAAGATATAACCGGGTGCCACGCTGACCGATGAGAGGAGTTCCAGCTGCCGGGCGGCATAGCCGGTCTCTTCCTGCATCTCACGATTTGCGGCGCTCAGGACATCCTCGCCTTTTTCAATATGTCCCTTCGGAAAGGCCAGTTCATACTGATTAACCCCGGCGGCGTATTCACGAATCAGCAGCAGGGTGTTTTCATCCAGCAGCGGGACAACCAGCACGGCTCCCTCATCAGAGCCCACGACGCGCTGATAGGTGCGCTGCTCTCCGTTGGAAAATTCCAGGTCGATCTCTTCAATGTGAAAAACACCGGTTTCATTCAGTGTTCTGCGGGCTTTGATCTCAGGTGGCTTGGGCATGCTGTTTCTTCTGTTGCTATCGGGTCGGGTTCCACTGTAACTTTACCCTATGATTGACTGGAACCAAATTGATACGATCCTGCTGGATATGGATGGCACCCTGCTGGACCTCCATTTTGATAACTATTTCTGGCTGGAGCATGTACCGCGCCGGTTTGCCGAGCGTCAGGGCTGTTCAATTAATGAGGCCAAGGATGAGCTGGCGAAGCGTTACCGCAGTGTGGAGGGGACGCTGGAGTGGTACTGCGTTGATCACTGGAGTCGGGAGCTGGGACTGGATATCGCCCTACTGAAGGCTGAAGTGGATCATCTGATTGCGGTTCATCCCCATGTGATTGATTTTCTTAAGGCAGTTACGGCATTGGAGAAGCGGGTTGTGCTGGTCACCAATGCCCATCAAAAGGCGCTGGGACTGAAGATGGAACGGACCAAGCTGCATGGCTATTTTGATGCGGTTATCTGTTCCCATGATCTGGGGTTGCCGAAAGAGCATCGCGGCTTCTGGGCTAAGTTGCAGCAGGTGGAGTCGTTTGAAAAACAGCGCACGTTGTTTGTGGATGACAGTCAGTCGGTCTTGGAGTCAGCGCGGGACTACGGCATGGGCTACTTGATACGGGTGCTCTATCCCGATACCAAAGGACCCGTGCGGGAGCCCGGCGGTTTTGTGGCCATTCATGATTTTTCGGAGATTTTACCCTAGTTGTTTTTATTGACGTAGGTTGGGGTGAACAAAGTAAAGCCCAACGATCAAGCTATTCACCAGTACATCCCCAAACGGCATGCTTGATCAAGATGGGTGTTTAGAGCGATCGTTAACGGATGGTGAATATGGCGAGTGATGTGGAGGTGTTGGGCTTCGCTACGCTCAGCCCAACCTACAATAGCGCCGGTTCGAGCTAGGCGACTGGAATCATTAACTCCAAGTCTTGAAGCGCTTTTTGCAGTAACTCAGTAGTTCAGCGTAGTTGCGGAAGTGCAGTTCAAACCCCTCCTCGGCGGGCGCATCGTATTCGCACCAGTCGTTCTCATAGTCGCGGCAGATCTGAGGTCGCGCATCATAAATACCACAGGCACCGCCTTCTTGCAGATGCTCACAGCGGCCAATAAACATCAGATACCAATCACCTTCATCTTTGTAGAGCTCCACACCTTCATGTGAAACCTGCCAAAGTAGGTGATCGAAATCGGCCTTGGCGCGGGGCGTAACGCCCAGCGCTTCAGTGGTATAGGTACAGCAGATGGATTTTATGCAGCGACTGCACTTGTTGGTGACTTGCAGGTCCATGCGCTATTCGGAGGTGGTGGCGGGCTTCGGTTTTCTTCTGCGACGACGTTTTTTGTTGGCAGCGTCACCGCTGCTTTCAGTTGGGCTGCTCGCTGCAGAGTTTGATTTACGGGGTGGGCGACTGCTGTTGCCGCGCCGTTTGTCGCGATCAGGCCGATCAGGAATGATACGGCTCTTGGGGTCGACCTCTGCCAGTATTTCGGCTGTCACCGGTTCCATGGGGATACGGTGGCCAATGTAAGCCTCAATATCGGGCAGGGAGAAGGCGTGGGTCTCACAGGCAAAGCTGATAGCATCGCCGCTGGCACCGGCACGTGCGGTACGGCCAATACGGTGCACGTAATCTTCCGCGTCGTCGGGTAGATCAAAATTGAATACGTGTGATACATCCGGGATATGCAGTCCGCGTGCGGCTACATCGGTGGCAACCAGTACGGGAAGTTTGCCTTCCTGGAAATCACTCAGCAGACGCATGCGCTTTTTCTGCGGTACATCACCTGAGATGACGGCGGCACCAATGCCGTTGCCTTCCAGGTAGCCCCAGACCAGATCGGCACCCCGCTTGGTGTTAACGAATACAATGGTGCGGTGGGCGTCCATCTTCTTTAACAGCCCGAGCAGTAACGAGATTTTTTCGTCATTGGCGGTCATGTAACAGACCTGCTTGACCTTGTTAGCGTTGACCTTATCGGTTTCAATCTTGATTGTGGTGGGGTTGTTCATGTGTTCATAGGCCAACTCCAGCACGCGGAATGAGAGCGTTGCAGAGAAGAGCAGGCCCAGCCGCTCTTGCGGTGGCGGGCAGCGGCGCAGCATGAAGCGGATGTCTTTGATGAAACCAAGATCGAACATGCGATCGGCCTCATCCATCACCACAACTTGAATCGCCTTCAGGTTGTAAATGTGCTGTTTCAGGTAATCAATCAGTCGACCCGGTGTGCCGATCAGAATATCAACGCCGTCTTCCAGCTGTTGACGCTGCTGCTCGTACCCGGTGCCACCATAAACCAGTCCCAGTTTTAGTCCGCTATATTTGCCCAGAGACTCGGCATCTTTATGAATTTGGATGGCTAATTCGCGTGTTGGGGCGACAATAAGTGCCCGGGGTTGGTTCAGTTTTCGCTCTTCTTTGGCCGGATTGCTTAGCAGGTACTGATAGGTGGCGAGTAGAAATGCGGCCGTTTTACCAGTTCCTGTCTGCGCCTGACCGGCGACGTCCATTCCTTTTAACGCAATGGGTAGGGTCTCTGCCTGGATTGGTGTGCAGAAAGAAAAGCCTGTGTCGTCAATGCCTTGAGTGAGTTCTTTGCACAGCGCAAGGCTGTCAAAACGGGTGTCCGTGAGGTGTTTATCTGTCATGGGACGCTAGGATACAGTAATTTCCTGATGGTTTGGACTTGAAATGGTCAAAATATTGGGATCAAATAGATCCCGCTGTCTGGGGATTCGAATAACAACAGTTCCCGTACTTAAATGATATGCACCACAGCTGCTTTGTACATTATGGTGTGATATCCCAACTGAATCTTGTGGAGAATGCTAGTGAGTGAACAGATTGTTCATGTAACCGATGATAATTTTGAAGCCGAAGTTTTAAAATCTGAGCTGCCAGTATTGGTCGATTACTGGGCAGAGTGGTGCGGCCCATGCAAGATGATCGCCCCGGTACTGGACGAGATCACCGGTGAATACGCTGGCAAGATCAAGGTCGCAAAGCTGAATATTGATGATAACCCTAATACGCCGCCACGTTACGGTATCCGTGGTATTCCCACGCTGATGCTGTTTAAAGATGGCGAAGTGGAAGCCACGAAAGTGGGTGCGGTATCCAAATCTCAACTCATTGCCTTTATCGATAGCAATCTCTGAAAACGAAATTAATACTGGACGTACTCCGGGATGGTGCTAGAATTCACACATAGCCCTCCCGTGAGTGCTTAAAACCAAAACAAATCACCCCAGAGCAATATCCAATAAACTCTGTTCCAAACGGGAATCTAATCCCCGTTCCGTTCTTTTTTTAATCACGCATAACATCATGAATCTCACCGAACTTAAAAAGATGCCGGTTACTGAACTGGTCGAATTAGCCCAATCCATGAAGCTGGAAGGCATGGCCCGTTCCCGCAAACAGGATCTGATCTTCGCTATCCTCAAGGCCCACGCCAAAAAAGGCGAGGACATCAGTGGAGATGGCGTACTGGAGATCCTGCAGGATGGCTTTGGCTTTCTACGTGCCGCAGACAGCTCCTATCTGGCAGGGCCTGATGACATCTATGTCTCACCCAGTCAGATCAGGCGTTTCAATCTGCGCACTGGCGATACCATCTCCGGCAAGATCCGTCCGCCGAAAGAGAGCGAGCGCTACTTCGCGCTGCTCAAAGTCAGCGAGATCAACTATGACAAGCCGGAAAATGCCAAGAACAAGATCCTGTTCGAGAACTTCACCCCGCTGTTTGCGAATGAGAAGTTCAATCTCGAAAAGGGTAACGGCAGCACCGAAGACATAACCGCCCGTACCATTGAGCTGTGTGCGCCAATAGGCAAAGGCCAGCGTGGCCTGATTGTCTCGCCGCCAAAAGCGGGTAAGACCATGCTGATGCAGAACATTGCCCAGTCGATCGCCTATAACCATCCCGAAGCCCAACTGATCGTTCTGCTGATTGATGAGCGCCCGGAAGAGGTGACCGAGATGGCTCGTTCAGTTCGCGGTGAAGTGATCTCATCCACCTTCGATGAGCCTGCGGCGCGTCACGTGCAGGTCGCCGAGATGGTGATCGAGAAGGCCAAACGGCTGGTTGAGCACAAGAAAGACGTGGTGATCCTGCTGGATTCAATTACCCGTCTGGCCCGTGCCTACAACACCGTTATCCCTTCATCTGGCAAGGTACTGACTGGTGGTGTGGATGCTAACGCACTGCATCGTCCTAAGCGTTTCTTCGGTGCGGCGCGAAATGTAGAAGAGGGCGGCAGCCTGACTATTATCGCCACAGCACTGGTTGAGACCGGCTCACGTATGGATGACGTGATCTACGAAGAGTTCAAGGGAACCGGTAACATGGAGATCCATCTGGATCGCCGCATTGCCGAAAAGCGCATCTTCCCGGCGATCAATATCAACCGCTCCGGTACCCGTCGTGAAGATCTGTTGATGAAGCCGGATGCGCTGCAGAAGATGTGGATTCTGCGCAAGATCCTGCATCCGATGGATGAGCTGGCAGCGATGGAGTTCCTGTTCGACAAGCTCAAGGATACCAAGACCAATGAGGAGTTCTTCACCTCGATGAAGGGGTGAGTTGTTCCCAAGGTTGTGATGGAATTAAAAAGCCACCTTTCTGATAAGGTGGCTTTTTTGCTTATGCCATGGGAACGGTTTCCTGGGTGGGGGGGAATCGGTCAGAATGGTCTGTCTGACAGACACAAGCGTGTTGAAATCATAAATCAATAAAGAGCCGACAAATGAAGATATCACTGGTTGCCCCTTTTTATAATGAAGAAGAAGGTATCGAGGAGTTTTTTACCACGGTGATACCGATTCTGGAGCAGGCGGGTGATAGCTTTGAGATCATTTGTGTTAATGATGGCAGCAGCGATAAGACCCTGGAACTGCTCTCTTTGTGGAGCGGCAAACGGCCTGAGATTGTAGTGGTTAATCTGGCGCGCAACTTTGGCAAAGAGATTGCCCTGACCGCCGGGCTTGACCACAGCAACGGGGATGTGGTGATTCCGATTGACAGTGATCTACAGGACCCACCCGAACTGATCCCCGAGATGATTGCCAAGTGGCGCGAGGGGTATGACGTTGTGTATGCGACCCGCACGCTGCGTGATATGGATTCCTGGTTTAAACGCTGGTCTGCTGAACTCTATTACCGTCTGTTCAACTTGGTGACGGATACCAAGATCCCGTTCAATGCGGGCGATTATCGCCTGATGGACAGGCGGGTAGTTACTACCATCGGAAAGATGCGTGAGCGTTCACGTTTTATGAAGGGTGTTTTTGCCTGGGTCGGTTATCGGCAGACCTCGGTAGAGTATGCCCGCCCCGAGCGTTTTGCGGGGCAGGAGAGCCAGAGTTTCAAGCGGCTGTGGAAGCTGGCTGTTGATGGCATTATTTCATTCTCAACGATACCGCTGAGAATTTGGAGTTATGTTGGCCTGTTTATCGCCTTGCTCTCTTTTTTGTATGGCCTGATGATTATCACCAAGACACTGTTTTTCGGTGTGGATATTCCCGGTTACGCTTCAACCATGGTCATCATTCTGTTTCTGGGTGGTGTGCAATTAATGTCGCTCGGGGTTCTGGGTGAGTATATCGGGCGGATTTTTGAAGAGGTTAAGAAGCGCCCGCTTTATGTCGTTGATAAACCCGCCGAAGATGATCCCCGAAATGATGAGTCGTGATGCTTTTCTGCAGCTGTCACGATTTTGTCTTGTTGGTGTGGCGGCCACACTGTTTCATGGTGTTGCGCTCTTTTGCTGGGTCGAGCTGGTTGGGCTAAACCCAGTGGTATCGAATGCATTGGCTTTTTCCACGGCCTTTCTGGTCAGTTATCTCGGCCATTATCACTGGACGTTCGGTTCAAGTGCCGGCCATATCAGTTCAATGAGTAAATTCCTGCTCACCGCGCTTGCGGGTTTCTTTGCCAATATCGCCATCATGGCGCTGGTTACTGAGAAGCTGGCGCTGAATTACTGGATTGGTTTTGCCATTATTGTGCTGACTATTCCTGCGCTAACCTACGTTATCAGTCGCTGTTGGGTGTTTGCGGATGAGCCGGGCTAATTTTATGTGGCGAATATTATGGGCGGGATGTGATGTCTAATCCTGCGGTAAAAAATGCTTCATCAGTGTGGCCCCTTCCACCTGCCAGATTGCTTTTTGTGGTCCTTGCGTTGCATCTGCTGTTATGGACACTGATTCCCGCATTGCTCAACCAGAATCTTCCGTTGGATGTTATCGAGGGACTTGTTTGGGGGAATGAGTGGCAATGGGGCTATGACAAGCACCCACCGGTGTCGGCCTGGATGATGGAGGGCATGGCCTGGCTGACGGGCTATTCTGATTGGGGCCAGTATCTGCTTTCACAGCTTTGTGTGGTCATCGCCTTTTATGCGATCTGGTCAATTGCCAGTGAAATGGTTGATCAGGACCATGCACTATTATCCGTATTGCTGCTTGAGGGTGTCTACTTTCATAATTACACCACCCCTGAGTTCAACGCGAATGTCGCACTGCTATTTTTCTGGTCTCTGACACTCTGGTTTTTTTGGCGAAGCTACAAACACGACCGATTGATTGACTGGATCCTGTGTGGTGTTTTTGCTGCCCTGGCTTTGCTCAGTAAGTATTTTGCGGCGGTGCTTTTGTTGCCGCTGTTGCTGTTTCTTCTACTCGATAAAGCGGGGCGTCACTATTTCAAGCGCAGGCATTTTTATGCCGGGCTTTCGGCGGCTTTGCTTTTGCTGGCGCCCCATTTGATATGGATGGTGGCAAATGACTTCATCACGATTCACTATGCAATGAATCGCAGTGGCGGGAGTGTGGAGAGTAGTCTGATTGATCATATAAAGAACCCGTTAAAATTCTTTGCTGCCTATGTTGCGGTAGTGGTTCCCGTACTAGGTATGACCTATGCGCTGGGTCTGTCATGGCGTAGAGCGACGGCGGTTATCTCCCGGGAAAATCTTTTTGTCTGTTTGGTTTTCGTACTGCCTCTCATCTCCGTGATGCTGCTCTCGACTGTGACCGGGATGCGTCTGCGTTCCATGTGGGCCTACCCGTTGTTTCTTCCTGTAGGGCTGCTGGTAGCCTCGCTCTTTTCGGTGGCGGCAACAGAGTGGAAGTTGAAGCGCTTCATGAGAACATTTGTTGGCATTAATCTGTTTTTTATTTCCGCCTATGTCGCTGTGCAGGTGTTAACGCCATTATACCGGGAAGCGGGTAAACGAACCCATTTTCCCGGAAGGGAACTTGCTGCTGAGGTTCAGCGCCTTTGGATGAATCAGACAGATAAACCCTTGCGATATATTGGTGGCGATCCCTGGCTGGCCGGTAATGCCGCCTGGTATTCCGGCGCAGCCAGTCGACCTTCTGTCTCTATCGAGCTTAATAAGGCTCGCTCACCCTGGGTTGATGATGAAGCGATGCGGCGCGATGGCGCTCTGATCCTCTGGAGCATGGGTTCCGCTGCTTCACCCTCCACATTCAACCCTGAAGTTGTTGACAGTTATCGCGAGCGATTTGGTTCATTGGTGGTGGGTGCTCCGATCAAGATCAGATCCGCAGCGGGGGGGAAGAGTGCATCTCTGCTGATTGGCTGGGGTATTGTCCCGCCAGCTGCCCGGTTGACAGAAAATGAGTGAAAGGATGACGGGGAGCATGTGCAGCATCGGTATTTTCCGTAACCTAATAGATAGGCTGATCTCTGGAGTGCGGTTTGAAATCTGAAGTACGACCCTCCCATGCCATGATCCTCGCCGCCGGTCGCGGAGAACGGATGCGCCCACTTACCGATACAACGCCCAAGCCGTTGTTGCAGGTGGCTGGTAAACCGTTGATTCAGTATCACGTTGAGGCGCTGGTGAGGGCCGGCATTAAACAGCTGGTGGTGAATCATGCTCATCTGGGTGAGCAGATTATCGATTTTCTCGGAACGGGTGAGCGCTGGGGTGTCAGTATCAGTTACTCGGCAGAACCGCCGGGTGCGCTGGAGACGGGTGGCGGCATCCATCAGGCACTGCCGCTACTGGGCGGTGCGCCTTTCTGGGTGGTGAATGGGGATGTCTGGACAGATTACGCATTTGCACCATACACACTCTCAGCTGGCACATTGGCCCATCTGGTGATGGTGGACAATCCGACCCAGCATCCTGCTGGGGATTTTGTATTGAACGCGGATGGATTGCTGTCAGCGGATGCAGGCCAGCGTTTCACTTACAGTGGTATTGGGCTCTATCGTCCGGAACTGTTTTCCGGGTGTAGTGCGGGTATCTTCCCCTTGGCGCCGCTGCTCAGGGAGGCGATGGCTCGCGGGCGTGTCAGCGGTGAGTACTACGCTGGAGGCTGGATGGACATTGGCACGCCAGAACGGTTGGCGGCGCTGGATGCTGAACTGAGAGGGCGAGATGCTTAACGAGCTGGATAGATTGCCTGATGGCCTGTTGTCACTGCAGGCGCATGAGTTGGCATCTGCCTTGGGTGGCCCTACCCTGATCCATCTACAAGGACGCCAAACGCCTGCACTGTTTATCTCCATCCTGATGCATGGTAACGAGACCACGGGATGGGAGGCGATGCGGCAGCTGCTCGGGCAGTATCTGGTGGGCGGAGGAAACCGTGAGTTACCTCGCTCACTCTCCCTGTTTATTGGCAATGTCACTGCTGCTGCAGAAGGCTTGCGCCGCCTGGACGATCAGCCGGACTACAACCGGGTCTGGCCAGGTGGTGATGATCATGATTCTCCTGAAGCCCGTATGATGCAGCAGGTGGTTGATCGCATGGCCGAGCGGGGCATTTTTGCCAGTGTGGACGTGCATAACAATACCGGACTCAATCCGCATTACGCCTGTGTGAATCGTCTGGATCACGCCTTTCTCCACCTGGCGTCGCTGTTTAGCCGCACCGTGGTCTATTTTATTCGACCTACCGGGGTTCAGTCGGGAGCGATGGCGCAGCTCTGTCCGGCGGTGACACTGGAGTGTGGAAAGCCGGATCAGGCGTTCGGTGTGTCCCATGTACTGGAGTATCTGGATGCCTGTCTGCATCTCTCTGCACATCCGGAGCATCCAGTAGCAGAGCATGATCTGGATCTTTTCCATACGGTAGCCATTGTTAAAGTACCGGATTCGGTCAGCTTTGGTTTTGCTGATTCCAGCAAAGATGTTTCTTTTTCAGATGATCTTGAGCAGCTCAATTTTCGGGAGTTACCGCGAGGGACCGTACTGGGATGTGTCCGGGCGGGTCTGGGGAGTGGCCTAGCTGTTTACGATGAGCAGGGTGCAGATGTGTCTGATCGTTTTCTGCAGGTCGAGCGGGGTGAACTGCGGCTCCGGCTGCCTGTGATGCCCTCAATGATCACCCGGGACTGTCGGGTGATACGCCAGGATTGTTTCTGCTATTTGATGGAACGTTACAATGACCACCTGCTGGATTGACCTCTTGGGGTGAATTTAGAGCCTGTTTGGAAATTTTTTATCGCCGCTGCCCTTGACTATCGTTATTTCGACCCTATTATTAGCACTCAGTCGCGGTGAGTGCTAACAGCCTCGCCAGATAATAAGCATTTATTGTAAACAGCCAAATTAGGAGAAATCGGTAGATGAAAATTCGTCCGCTGCAAGACCGTGTGGTCATTCGTCGTATGGAAGAGGAGCGCACCAGCGCGGGTGGTATCGTCCTGCCTGACAGTGCTACAGAGAAACCTGCCCAGGGTGAAGTCGTTGCTGTAGGTAACGGCAAGGTCCTGACCAACGGTGAGTCTCGCCCACTGGATGTGAAGGTCGGTGACAAGGTCCTGTTCGGCAAGTACTCCGGCAACGAGGTCAAACTCGGTGAAGAGACGCTGCTGGTCATGCGTGAAGAAGACATCATGGGTGTCATCGAAGGCTGATTCAGCGCCAACGAAACCTCTCCAATTTACTGAATTTCAAAGGATATAAGTTTATGTCAGGTAAAGAAGTCAAATTTTCCGATGACGCACGCCAGAGAATGCTGCGTGGCGTTAATATTCTGGCCGATGCGGTCAAGGTAACCCTGGGTCCCAAGGGTCGTAACGTGGTTCTGCAGAAGAGCTTCGGTGCACCTACCATCACCAAAGACGGCGTCTCTGTCGCCAAAGAGATCGAGTTGTCTGACAACTTTGAGAACATGGGCGCACAGATGGTGAAAGAGGTCTCTTCGCAGACTTCTGATGTGGCCGGTGACGGTACCACCACGGCTACCGTTCTGGCTCAGGCGATCGTTCGCGAAGGTCTGAAAGCCGTTGCGGCCGGTATGAACCCTATGGATCTGAAGCGTGGTATGGAGAAGGGTGCTGCTGCTGCTGTTGAAGCGCTGGCCGCCATGTCCAAGCCCTGCACCGATGACAAATCCATCGCACAGGTTGGCACGATCTCCGCCAACAGCGATGAAAACATCGGTGGCATCATTGCTGAAGCGATGCAGAAAGTAGGTAAAGAGGGTGTTATCACCGTCGAAGAGGGTTCTGCCCTGGAGAATAGCCTGGATGTCGTTGAGGGCATGCAGTTTGATCGTGGTTATCTCTCTCCTTACTTTGTGAACAACCAGCAGAGCATGTCGGTTGATCTGGAAGATCCCTACGTGTTGCTGCACGACAAGAAAATCTCCAATATCCGCGAACTGCTGCCCGTACTGGAAGCGGTTGCAAAAGCCGGACGTCCCCTGCTGATCATTGCAGAAGATGTTGAAGGCGAAGCGTTGGCTACCCTGGTGGTTAACACCATTCGTGGCATCGTTAAGGTCTGCGCTGTCAAGGCGCCTGGTTTCGGTGATCGTCGTAAAGCCATGCTGCAGGATATTGCTATTCTGACCGGTGGTACCGTGATTGCTGAAGAGGTGGGTCTGACCCTGGAGAAGGCTACCCTGAACGAGCTGGGTACAGCTAAGAAGATCCAGATCACCAAGGAAGAGACCACTGTTATTGACGGTGCAGGTACTGAAGGTGACATCAAGGCTCGGGTTGAGCAGATCCGTGCACAGATCGAAGAGACGTCATCTGACTACGACCGTGAAAAACTGCAAGAGCGCGTGGCCAAGCTGGCCGGTGGTGTTGCTGTAATCAAGGTCGGTGCAGCTACCGAAGTCGAGATGAAAGAGAAGAAGGCCCGTGTTGAAGATGCTCTGCATGCAACCCGTGCGGCTGTTGAAGAGGGTATCGTCCCTGGCGGTGGTGTTGCACTGATCCGCGCCCTGGCTGCGCTGAAAGATCTGCGTGGTGAAAACCATGATCAGGATGTCGGCATCAAGATCGCTGCACGCGCTATGGAAGAGCCCATGCGTCAGATCGTATCCAATGCAGGTTCTGAAGCGTCTGTAGTCGTCAACAAGGTATCAGAAGGCGAGGGTAACTTCGGCTTCAATGCGGCCAATGGCGAGTACGGTGACATGGTTGAGATGGGTATCCTGGATCCTACCAAAGTGACCCGCTCTGCACTGCAGAACGCCATCTCTGTGGCGGGTCTGATGATCACCACCGAGGCGATGATCGCCGATGAGCCTGCAGATGCTTCTGCTGGCGGCGGTATGCCAGATATGGGTGGCATGGGCGGTATGGGCGGTATGGGTGGTATGGGCGGCATGATGTAAGCCCCTCCCTTAGCCAATACGCGCTAACTAAAAACCCTGCTGGAGCTATCCGGCAGGGTTTTTTTTATGTTGTGTGCTTTTCTCTACCCACTTGCGGTTCACCTTTTCCGGTGCTGGCGGTAGGATGGAGGCAATCAACGAAGGGAGTCTGTTTATGATTACACCGCTACCATCTCAGGCGATTGAGCCGTTTGTACGCGAGTGTCTGGGATGTGCTTGTCCTGCTGAAGTATTTGCCGAGCTGGAGAGTGATATCCGTGTACTATCCGGTATTCAGTATCAGCGATTGCTGGCGGGCCAGCGTTTACTGGTCTACTTGATCCTGGATGAAGATTGCCTTAATAGGGCCGATCTACTTAGCCAGCTGCACCGCCAGGGTGTGGCTGAGCGTAATTCGGCTGGTTATAACCGACTGCGCATAGTGATTCCGGCTGAACTGGGTGAATCGATACGCAGTGAATTGATTGCCCGATTTGCGGATCTGGTGGAAGGCGATCAGAAGGTGCACCTGCATTTTGTGCCGCAGGAGAGATTGGGCCCCTATCGTGTGGCTGCCGGCCAATCCTGATTGGCTCTTTACCCTGCTTATCTCAGATTGAGGATATAGAAAACGTTATGTTGCCGTTGCTACAACCCCAGGAAGAAGCGAATAAAAGATGGTGTGATTGGCGATCAGGTTCTCCTGTGATCGCCGAATCCCTCTGCTCAGCCAAGGGCTTTGAGCAAGAGCTTCTGAAGGTCTGGGAGGGGAGTGATTTCGTCGTACAGTGTTGCGTGCGGGAGCCAGAATTACTGGTTCGTCTGCAGCAGTCTGGGCAACTGAGTGAGTCCTATGCTGAAGGAGACATTGCCTCACAACTGGCGAGTATTCTGGCTGAAGTAACCGATGAAGTCGGTTTGCAGCATCACCTGAGGCGATTTCGCAATGAACAGATGGTGCGTATTATCTGGCGCGATCTGAGTCAGCGAGCCCCATTGGCCGAGACGTTGGCTGATCTTTCCGGGTTGGCAGATGCCTGTGTCGATCAGGCGCTGCGGCTGCTCTATGGCTGGGCCATAGAAAAGCAGGGTGTCCCGCGGAATGAGGCGGGCGTGCAACAGTCGCTGGTTGTCCTGGGCATGGGGAAACTGGGTGCCCGAGAGCTGAATCTCTCATCGGATATTGATCTGATCTTTGCTTATCCAGAGCATGGCCAGACCGATGGTGTCCGACCTGTTCCTAATGAGCAGTTTTTTATCCGTCTCTGCCAGCAGTTGATTAAGGCACTGAATAGCCAAACGGCCGATGGTTTTGTCTTTCGCGTGGATACCCGTTTACGACCTTTTGGTGATTCTGGCCCGATGGCGCTCTCTTTTGATGCCATGGAAAACTATTATCAATCCCACGCCCGTGAGTGGGAACGGTATGCCATGATCAAGGCCCGGGTGGTATCGGGTGATGTCGCTGATGCCCAGGAGATCATGGCCATGCTGAAGCCCTTCATCTACCGGCGCTATCTCGATTATGGGGCGATCGAGTCGATCCGGGACATGAAGCGACTCATCAGTCGTGAGTTGATGCGTAAGGGTATGGCCGAGAACGTAAAGCTGGGTCCAGGCGGCATCCGGGAGATTGAGTTTATCGGTCAGGCGTTTCAACTGATTCGTGGCGGACGGGAGCCGGAGTTACAGATTCGCCCGATTCTTCCTGTACTGGAAGTGTTGGGTGAGAAGCAGCAGTTATCTTTGGAAGAGGTGGAAGAGCTGACTGCCGCCTACGCGTTTCTGCGTCTTGTCGAAAATCGCATACAGGCCTGGAAGGATAAGCAGACCCATCTGCTACCCGAGGATGAGGTGGGTCGACTGCGTATCGCCCGCTCAATGGGCTATTGCGATTGGGATACATTTTACGGGGTATTGGAGCAGCACCGGCAAAAGGTGCAGATCCATTTTGATAACGTATTCGCCCTGAGCGAAGAGGTTACAACAGATTCACCGTTACAGGCCGTGTGGGATCAGGAGCTGGATGATGATCAAGCGATAGAGCTGCTTGAGTCATCAGGCTTTCTGGTCGGTGCTGATGCAGTTGCGAAACTGAAAGAGTTTAAGCAGGGGTATGCCTGCCGCAGTCTCGGTTCCCGGGGACGCGGTCGCCTGGAAGAGTTGATGCCGATGCTGCTTGAGCAAATTGCAAAAGCGGATGCGCCGGATGTAACGTTGGAGCGGATCCTTAAAATTCTCGAATCCATCACACGGCGCACGGCTTATTTGGCCCTGCTGGTGGAGAATCCGACGGCATTGGCTCAGCTGATCAAGTTGGCTGGAATCAGTCCGTGGATTGCGCAGCAGGTTGCACGGCATCCTCTGCTGCTGGATGAGATGCTTGATCCTCGGCGGCTCTATCGGCCACTGAAAAAACAGCGGCTTGAGGCTGAACTGAATACCCTGCTGGGCTCGGTTGATCCAGAAGACCTGGAACAACAGATGGAGCGAATGCGCCAGTTTACCCAGAGTAATCTGTTGCGCGTGGCGGCGGCCGATCTGACGGGCAATATTCCATTGATGGTCGTCAGCGACTACCTTACGGAGATTGCCGAGGTTGTCACCGCCAAAGTGTTAGAGCAGGCCTGGTCGCTGATGACGGCTAAACATGGCAGGCCGAGTTGTGCGATCGGCACAGATACCGGTTTTGCGGTTATTGGTTACGGCAAGCTGGGCGGTATTGAGCTGGGCTATGGCTCGGATCTGGACATGGTCTTTTTGCATGGCAATGACAATCCTAATCGAATGACGGACGGGGAGCGCTCCATCGCCAATGATCTTTTTTATGCCCGAATGGGGCAGCGTATGATTCAGATGTACACGACCCGTACGCCTGCTGGGACGTTGTATGAGGTGGATATGCGTCTGCGACCGAATGGGAATTCTGGCATGCTGGTCAGTTCCCTGGAGGCGTTTGAACAGTACCAGTCGAATGAGGCGTGGACCTGGGAACATCAGGCGTTGCTACGAGCCAGGCCGGTGGCTGGTGACCCGGCTGTGATCGAGCGTTTCCAGCAGATTCGTCGCACGGTATTGTCCCGCGAGCGCGATCCACAGCAGCTGCAGAAAGATGTTCGTGAAATGCGTGAAAAAATGCGTGGTGCCCTGGATAAGAGCAATGACCAGCAGTTTGATATAAAGCAGGGCTCCGGCGGTATCGCCGATATCGAATTTATGGTTCAATACGGCGTTTTACGCTGGTCATCAAAACATCCGGATCTACTTGATTGGACTGATAATATTCGGTTGCTCGAATCACTTGCGCGACACCACTTGTTTGAAGGGGAAGTGGCGGAGCGTCTGGCAGACAATTATCGGGCACTGCGTGCAGTGTATCATCGCAAGGCATTAAGCGAATTACCGGGTTTGGTGCCCAATAGTGAGTTGCAAACTGAACGCGGGCAAGTGCGGGCGCTGTGGCAGTCACTGATGGAAGCGTAGCGGAACGTTTTTTGTAAACATGAACGAGTGGAGAGAATAAATGGCGAACTTCGCGGACCGTGACGGCTGGATCTGGCTGGATGGCGAGATGGTGCCCTGGCGTGAAGCCAAGGTGCACGTGTTAACCCACACCTTGCATTATGGGTTGGGCGTTTTTGAGGGTGTTCGTGCCTATAAAACAGAGAAAGGCCCCGCCATTTTTAAATTGGAAGAGCACACCAAGCGGCTGTTTGAATCGGCCCATATCATGGGTATGAAGATCCCTTATGATGCGGCTACCCTGAATCAGGCGCAGATTGATGTGGTGAAAAATAACGGTCTGGATTCCGCCTACCTGCGGCCACTCTGTTTCTACGGTTCAGAAGGCATGGGTATCCGTGCCGATTGCCTCGGGACCCATGTGATGATCGCTGCCTGGGAGTGGGGTGCCTATCTGGGCGAAGATAACCTGAAAAACGGTATCCGAATTCGGGTCTCATCGTATACCCGTCACCAGGTTAACTCCCTGATGTGCAAGGCCAAGGCGACCGGTAACTACATCAACTCAATGCTTGCGCTGCAGGAAGCGGTGACTGATGGATATGATGAGGCGCTGATCCTGGACGCCAGCGGTTATGTCATGGAAGGTTCGGGTGAAAACTTCTTCCTGATCAAGGATGGTGTTATCTATACACCGGACTTAACTTCTGTATTGAATGGCATCACGCGCAAGACCATCTTCACCTTTACCCAGGAGCTTGGTATTCCGATTGTCGAAAAGCGCATCACACGTGATGAAGTCTATATAGCTGATGAAGCGTTCTTTACAGGAACGGCGGCAGAGGTGACTCCTATCCGGGAAGTCGATAATCGAACAATCGGCAGTGGTACGCGCGGACCCATCACCGAGAAATTGCAATCGATGTATTTTGATCAAGTCCATGGGCGCCGAGCGGAACATCCTGAATGGCTGACCTACGTTAAGTAATGCTGTGGCCGGCCCCAGCGCCGCCTATCACTCGCACTGTTCGAAAACTAAAGGGGCCGTCCGGGTGGATGAGCGGCAGACAGAATCAGCTGAAAAAAGAGTGGTGATCTGGCGGCTACTGGATGGAAAACCGGGGCACGAGAACCAGTCATTGGGTCTTTGTCAGGCACTGTCCCGGCGAATCAACGTCAAACAGTGCGATATTCCTGTTGCACCCCGCGCAGTACAGCTGCTTCAATGGTTGTTCGGCATCTCGCCCGCAAGTAAATCCTTGCCGCCACCCGACATCGTCATGGGTGCTGGACACATGACACACTTTGCCCTGCTGGCTGCCAAGCGACGATTTGCAGCCAGGGCTGTGGTCATCATGAAACCTTCCCTGCCGCTGAGTCTGTTTGATCTCTGCGTGATACCCGCCCATGATCAGACGGATGGCGAAAATGTTTTTGTTACCCAAGGGGTGATGAATACGGTTGTTGCTAGCAGCCGAAAAGAACTGTCTCAGGGATTGATACTTTTGGGGGGAGTTTCGTCGCACTACGACTGGAAAGATGATTCTGTTATAGCTCAGGTAGAATCAATAGTGAGACTACAGCCTGAAGTGAGCTTTGTGCTAAGCGACTCCCGCCGAACGCCCGTGGGCTTTATGGGGAAACTGGCTGCATTGCAATTGAAAAATCTATCATTGGTTCCCTGCCAGCAGACGGCATCAGGCTGGGTAGTCGAGCAGCTTGGGTTGAGTCATACGGTCTGGGTCAGTGAAGATTCGGTCTCAATGGTCTATGAGGCGATCTCATCGGGTGCGGTAGTCGGACTTATTTCTCTGAAGCAGAGGCGTGTAAGTCGTATAACTAAAGGTGTAGCACAATTGATCGAGGGTGGCTGGGCAACAACTTATGAGCAGTGGCAAAAAACCGGCAAGCTGGGGACTCCTCCAGGTACTTTTAATGAGGCGTCCCGCTGTGTGGATTGGATGGTAGATCAATGGTTTTAGAACCGCTTTTTGAAATTTCAATACCGCTGGATAATACCTAGCAAGATGAAAAGGGTCGGGATTATTCGTTTTAGTGCGTTGGGTGATATTGCCTCTACAATACCTGTTGTGCGTGCCTGTAAGTATCCCCCAACACTTATAACTTCACCTATCGGCCAAGCACTCTATCAGGATGAGTGTGATTCGTTTGTTGTAATGCGGAATAAAAGTGTCAGGGAGGGATTTAGGGCGCTGTCTGAAATTTGGCGAAATCATTTTGATGTGATTGTTGATCTGCAAAGTAATGACAGAAGTCGCGCGATGACGGCATTGGCTCTGACGCGCCGGGTAAACTCCAAAGGTACGAATCAGCAGCAACAAACAACAAAAATCCTTGCAGATATTGCTCATCGAACGGACTGCTTTAACCCAATTGATATGAGTCCTGAATCGCGAGAGAAGAGTTTTATTGTCCTGAATGTGGGCTCTAGTGAAAAATGGATATCCAAAAGACTTCCTGATTGTAAATGGATTGAGTTTGCAGAGAAGTTAAAAGATCGATTTGAACTGCCCTTTGTTATGACAGGAAGCGCTGAAGAGCTGGAGTATGTTCAGCATATTGCTCGACTCATACCAGGAAAGATAGAGGTTGCTGCCGGAAAAACAACAATTCCTGAATTAAAGCAGCTATTAAAAACAGCCTGCTTGACGGTGTCGACTGACTCAGGGCCGATGCATCTCTCGGCAGTTCAGAAGACACCCACTATCGGGATATTCGGGGCAACAAACTGGATCCGGTCAGCACCGTTTGGACCCTGGAGTGTCGCGCTGTTTGACCGTACCTATTTTGCGACGAATCATCCGCCGGCAAGTAGCCAGTTAATTGTTGGTGATTACTATACAAATATTCGAATCGAAGATGGACTTGACCATCTGGGTCTCTATCTGGATCAGTAATGCACTATTGTGAATTGAGATCACGCGTTTGTTGAAGCCCTTGGTTATTATTGCCGTACATATTTTATGTGCCTGTTTAGCTACAGATCCATTGCGAGTGCAGCAGAATGATTTGGAATCCAATGGAAAAAAGTTATGAAAATAATCCAGCTATTACCTGAGCTGAACGAGGGTGGTGTAGAACGCGGTGTTATTGAGCTAAATCGAGAGTTTGTGAAGCGAGGGCATGAGAGCATTGTGATCAGTAATGGCGGGAAAATGGTTCCACTGATTACTGAAATGGGCGGTAGGCATATTACCTTTGACGTCTGTGGTAAGAACCCGTTGTCGGTTCCCTTTCGTAGTTTTAAGTTGAGGCGTCTGTTTGCCCGTATACAACCAGATATCATTCATGCAAGAAGCAGGGTGCCTGCATGGCTTTGTCATTTTGCAAATAGTAAAAAGCAATTTCCATTTGTAACCACCGTACATGGTATGAATAGTGTTAATCGATATAGCCAGATTATGACAACGGGTGATCAAACTATCTGCGTCAGTGAAGTGATTAAGGATTATTTGTTAAACAACTATCCAGGACTCGATGAAAATAAGCTCCATGTGATTCAACGTGGGGTTGATATGGCCGTCTTTGATCCAGCTGTGGTTGATAGTTCCTTTGTTGATGCGCTCAGAAATAGCCTCGGTCTAGATAATGCGTACATTGTCGGCAGTGTTGGACGTATCACTTACCTTAAGGATTATGAGACCTTCATTAAGGCCATTGCCAAGTGCAAAGAGGCAATTCCTGGAATACGCGGTGTGATTGTAGGTGGAGTAAGGCAGGACAAGCAGGAGTACCTGGAGAGTTTGAAGCGCTTGTCTATTTCGCTTGGTGTAGAGAAAGAAATTGTTTTTGCTGGCAGCCAAACACGTATGCCAGAGCTGTATAGCCTATTTGATGTAATGGTCAATGCATCACTTAAAATGGGTAATGTTGGTCGTACTGTTACAGAAGGACTGGCGATGAACGCCCCCGTGATCGCAACGACATTTGAAGGGCTGCGTAATCTGGTAGTCGATGGAGTGAACGGCTACATTATAAAAAATCAGGATGTTGATGGTCTTGCGCAGGCGATTGAGAAATTATACCAATCACCTATTCATGAGACACGAACATCCGTGGATCCCGCGTTTACGCTCGATGCCATGGTAGAGAGTACTCTGGCTGTCTACAGGATTCTTCAGTGAAGGTGTGTCACTTTATTGCATCGCGTGGACTTGGTCGAGGTGAGTTTTATGTTGACCTGGTAAATGAGTTGTCATGTTTGTGCGACATAACATTGGTAATTCCGAAAGGCTCACATTATTTAAATAGAGTTTCAGATAATGTTACTGTCTGCCAATATGAGCATAAAAATTCGCGGAAGAACCCTTTTTTGCTGTGGGAGTTGCGCAAGAAGTTTCTAGAAATCAAGCCAGATATAGTGCATAGCCATTTTGCTAAAGCAACCGAAATATTTTATTTGCTGAATAGGCTATTGAATATTCCGCATGTGGCGACTAAGCATAATCCACGGAAAGGTAACATATTTAATCGTGTGCGTAACGTCATAGCTGTATCTGATCAGGTTAAGAAAACTATAAATAATCCAGCTGTTCATGTGATACATAATGCGTTATCACCTATCTCTATCGCGCCGCGTAAGCTGCGTCCTGATAAATTTACAATCGCGGCTGTTGGTCGCCTTGATCCAATCAAAGGCTTTGATCTGTTGTTGCGCGATCTGGCAAACCTTGATGTGAAGTTTTTACTAAAAATTATCGGGTCAGGTAGTCAACTTCAGTATTTGCAAGGTTTGATTAAAAGCCTGGGTCTTTCGGACCGGGTTGAGTTGATGGGCTTTCGTGAGGATATTCCGCAACAATTAAGTGAAGCCGATATGGTTGTTGTCAGTTCAAAGAGCGAAGGTGGGCCGGTCATCGCTCTTGAGGCACTGTTTTATGGCAATATGCTGATCTCAACGCCGGTTGGTATCGTGCCAGAGATTTTACCGCCCGATCTGTTAGTGGAGCATGGCAGCTTTGCAAAGAAAATTGAACAGATATCTCAAGATTATGAAAACTACGCCGAACGTTTCAAGCAATTGCAAAAGCTGCATCAACCTGGCTTCTTACTCTCTAATATTGCGGGTCAGCACATCAAGCTATACCGTGAAATATTGGGATACAATGATGCAGTTTAGATAATAAGTACCTCATGCCGAGATAGGAACAGATCAATACATGGAAACTGATTTAAAGTACGAAGTTGGCCGAGCCACTGGTGTTGCTGGTTGGTTTATGCGCCATGCCTTAATCTTACCAGTGATAGTGATTGCGAGTTATTTCATTGGAAGGGGATTGGGTGACTCTCTTCAGCTGCTGTATCTGTTGTGTGGTCTTTATTCATTAAGGTTCCTGGACCTTCGGCCACATCGAACTCCCGTCTATTTGCTCATCCTGTTATTGGTACTATTTCTAGTATCGGTATTTTACCCCGATTTTTCTGCGCGAAGTTTTAAGTACTGGGTGCTCTATGCATTGTCTGGACTTGTACTGATATTTACGGTGGGCGTATCTTCGTTAGAGAGTCGTGAGGCAGATAATCGTGTATTGGTCTGGATTTCTGTTGCGTTACTTATTGGCTTTGCATCTGAGCTGGGATATTTCTTTTTTATTTTAAAAGACTTTCATCCCGCCACTCAAGTAAACGGAATGATATTGGCAACGCTGGCTCCTTTGATCTTTTTCCATACAAAGGAAGAACAAAAGTCATCAGCTTCTATGTATGTAATGTTTTATCTGTTATCACTAGTGCTCCTTTCTTTTGCTGATAGTAGAACAGAATTGCTAATGCTGTTGATAGGTGGAGCTGTCTACTTTTCGTTCTATGCGAGAAAGATGCAGGTTTTTCTTTTTGCAGTGCCTGTTATCATCATCACTGCTCTGGCAGTAGATGGCTTGATTATTAATTCCCAGCCTTTAAACTCTGACGACGGGCTTTTCCAGTGGCTTAATCAGCTTAGTTCATTGCGATTGGAGATCTGGGCTGAGGCATTAACTCATCCTCCAGAAAATTATTTAACTGGGGTAGGAATGCGAAGGTCAATCGAATTCCTACCCGAGGTGAGCTATGTTAAACACCTGCATAATATGTTTATCGAAATCTGGTATGAGACAGGCCTATTAGGTCTGCTGGGTTACCTGACTTTGATTTTTGTCTTGCTATCAAACTTACCCCGCGCCTATCAGGTGCTAGAAGGAATGGATAGAAGAGTTTATGCGGTGTTTTTTTCCTCAGGTGTTGCCGCGCTCATTGGTGGCATCCTGGATAAAGGGTATATTCATCCCATTACGAGATACTACATGTTGTTTTGTTTTTCTGTGCTGTACATTCTGACTCACAGTAGAATGCATAGAAGAAAGATCGTTTGATGATAGTGGTTATCAGTTGAATGCCATGATAATGCGCTGCATAAAATATTTTTTTAACTTTAAATAATGTTGAGTTACTGATCATGTTCCAAAAACCCAAGCCCATCAATGACAGAAAAATTAAATTTGCACTTGCTGGATGTGGTCGGATTTCAGCAAAACATTTCGAGGCTATTTCTAAACACGCTGAGCATGCCGAACTAGTAGCGCTGTGCGATACAGATGAGCAAAGATTGATTGGGGCCCAAAAGAAGAATCAAGGGGTTCCCGGTTATAGAAGTTATAGAGAAATGATAGAACAATCAGATGCTGATGTTATCGTGTTGACTACACCTAGTGGATTGCATCCACTACAAACCATACAGGCCGCAGAAGCAGGTCGCCATGTAATGACAGAAAAGCCAATGGCTACTCGGTGGCAGGATGGGGTGCAGATGGTTGAGGCCTGTGATGCCGCAGGAGTACATCTTTTTGTCGTCAAGCAGAATCGACGAAATACTACTCTTCAGTTATTAAAGAGAGCTGTAGAAAAGAAACGTTTTGGTCGTATTCATATGGTTGTTGTTAATGTTTTCTGGACTAGGCCGCAAGAATACTATGATATGGATGCATGGCGAGGGACGTGGGAATTTGATGGTGGTGCCTTGATGAATCAAGCCAGTCATTATGTTGATCTGCTCGATTGGTTGATTGGTCCGGTTGAAAGTTTACAGGCGTATACGGGAACTCTTGCCAGAGATATCGAGGTGGAAGATACAGCAACCTTGGGCGTTCGTTGGCGCAATGGGGCTATGGGTTCAATGAACGTAACAATGCTGACTTATCCAAAGAACCTGGAAGGATCTATAACCATCATTGGTGAAAAGGGTACAGTTAGAGTGGGTGGTGTTGCTGTTAATGAGATACAGCACTGGGAATTTGAAGATGCTGATGAAAATGATCATTTAATTAAGGATGCCAATTACCAGACTTCCTCTGTGTATGGTTATGGTCATCCGCTCTATTACGATAATGTTATAAAGGCGCTTCAGGGAAAAGCGGCCCCAGAAACGGACGGTCGCGAAGGGTTGCGATCGTTGGAAATCCTTATAGCGGCTTATCTGTCTTCGCGGGATGGCAGACGCGTCTCTTTGCCGCTTGAGTATTGAGATTGATTTATGGACTTATTTGTGCACAAAACCGCACTGATTGATGACGGTGCAAAAATTGGGGATGGAACGAAAATATGGCATTGGGTGCATGTTTCAGCAGGAGCTGATATCGGAAAAAATTGCAGTCTTGGCCAGAATGTATTTATTGGAAATGTCGTTAAAATTGGGAGCAATGTGAAGATCCAGAACAATGTCTCTGTCTATGATAATGTGACACTGGAAGATGATGTGTTTTGTGGGCCAAGTATGGTGTTTACCAATGTTCATAATCCACGCTCAGCTGTTTCTAGAAAAGATGAATACCGTGCAACTTTGGTTAGAAAAGGCGCAACTTTAGGTGCAAATTGCACAGTGGTTTGTGGTGTTACCATTGGGCAATTTGCATTCGTTGGTGCTGGTGCGGTTATTTGTTCTGATGTTCCAGACTATGCATTAATGGTTGGTGTCCCAGCGCGACAAATAGGCTGGATGAGTGAGTATGGGGAGCGTTTGAACTTTTTGGAAGAAGATAATTGTATCTTTACATGTCCTAATACAGGTGTCTTGTACGAGCTTAAGGCGGGTCATGTGAGTCGCATAAGTTGATGCGTATCAGATAGCTCGAGTTATTGTATCCGTAGGATTGAATATGCAATTTATAGATTTGGCAGCACAGCAGGCTCGAATACGAGCTGATATAGAAAAGCGTGTTAAGGCTGTTTTTGATCATGGTCAATACATTTTAGGTAAGGAAGTATTTGAACTGGAAGAGCGGCTGGCTGAATTTGTAGGAGTTAAGCATTGTGTAGGTGTGGCGAGTGGAACGGACGCGCTTTTAATTGCTTTAATGGCGCTAGGAGTTCGCCCTGGTGATGAAGTGATCACAACGCCCTTTAGCTTTATTGCAACAGCTGAGGTGATCGCCTTGCTTGGTGCAAAACCTGTATTTGTCGATATTTTAAGGGACACTTACAATATCAACCCTGCATTGATTGAGGCAGCAATAACCGATAGGACCAAGGCAATACTTCCTGTATCGCTTTACGGGCAATGTCCCGATTTTGATAGCATTAAATCTATTGCAAAACGACATGGTATTCCGGTGATTGAAGATGCGGCTCAAAGCTTTGGGGCTCTCTATAAAGGTAGACGTTCATGTAGCTTAACTGAATTAGCCTGCACAAGTTTTTTTCCATCTAAACCGCTTGGCGGGTATGGTGATGGGGGAGCATGTTTCACGGATGATGATGAACTGGCCCTCTTGATGAGGCAGATACGAGTGCATGGTCAGGATAGGCGCTACCATCATCCTTTGGTTGGTATCAATGGTAGGCTTGATACGCTGCAGGCCGCAATATTATTGTCAAAGCTGACAATTTTCGAAGATGAGCTGGCATTGCGAGCTAGAGTCGCAGAAAATTATCTGGAGTTATTCACTGGCTCCAACATTACCAATGTTACGCTGCCATATGTCAGGGATGACTGTGTGAGTGTTTTTGCCCAATTTACGATCAGTACAAATTGCCGAGATCAGGTTGTTGAGCATATGACTGACAGAGGGGTTCCTGTTGCTGTTCACTATCCTATTCCGCTAAATTTGCAGCCAGCTTTTGCTGATGCTGAGGCACAAGTGCCAGTCGCAGAGTTAGTATCAAAATGTGTAATGAGTTTACCTATGCATCCCTATCTTGAGACTGAACAGCAAAGTGAAGTGGTGGCGTGTTTTGCGGAATGTATGGATGCTGTTCCTCATGTCAAAAATTGATAACTTTTCTCAGGCAATTATCCGTATTCAGAGAAAATACTCTCTTCAATACATTGACACAGGGCGTGGATAATTACGATATGTAGCTCTTGTATAGTGCTTGTCTTCTCACCTTTGGCCAGAATGAGGTGGTTGGCCAGGGCAGCTGCCTTTCCACCCTGATGCCCAGAGAGCAGGATGCTGGTCAATCCCATGCTTCTACACTGCTCCAGTGCCCTCAGGATATTAGGTGAATTACCGGAGGTGGTTATGGCCAAGAAGATATCGCCCTGCTTCATCTTGCCCTCTACTTGCCGGCTAAAGATATGATCATAGCCATAGTCATTGCCGATGGCAGTCACGGTAGAGCTGTCTACGGTTAATGCTTCTGCCGGCAGCGCAGGCCGCTCCTTGCCAAAGCGGCAGACCAGTTCAGCCGCCAGATGCTGGGCATCGGCGGCTGAACCACCATTCCCCGCTATATAGAGGCGTCCGCCTTGCTGGTAGCAGATTATGATTTCCTGCATGGCGCGATCAAACGCTTTCAGTTGTTCCGTATCCTGCAATAGTTCCCGTTTTGCCACGATGGAACGTTCGAGAAAAAGTTTTAATTGATCTGTGTGGCTATTGCTCATTCCGGTACCTTCTGTAGCACGTGTTCCATTATGCGGATATTGCTTAGTAAATGATCCGGGTTGATGGTCCCGACGATCATGCCATTAACGCCTGGTTGGGAGAAGATAAAGCGCAGGGACTCCTCTACCCCTTGCCCTCCGGCAACATGGCCACTCTGCAGGCCTTTTTTTATCAGCACACCTTTGTTGCTCTTTTCTGCGGCTTGAAGGACTGGCAATTCCTCATTGTAGGAAGGATTGCAGGTCACCATGACGATATCCATTACTTTCACCACCTGCACTCCACCCTCGATCGTTTTGCTGGACATTCCGTGGGCACGTATAAGTCCTCTCTCTTTTAGTGTTCTTAGTGCATCCGCAGCACCTTCTTGTTCGAGTATCTTGAGGTCATTACCATCTGAATGGATGAGTGCGACATCAAGATAATCCGTCTTTAAGGTAGCCAGAGTCTCTTCTATAACTTTAATTGTGGTATTAAAGCTGAAGTCGAATCGTGATTGTCCGTTCTCAAAAAATTCTCCAACTTTAGATACGATCACCCATTCTTCACGTTTTCCGGGTAACAGTTTTCCAATGCGCTCCTGGCTTGTACCGTAAGCGGGTGCAGTATCCAGCAAATTAATTCCATGCTCCTTTGCCAGCGAAAGGATGTGTTGAACCGCCTTATCATCAGGAATGTTGAAATGGCTTGGGTATTTTACCTGCTCGTTGCGGCCGAATTTGACCGTGCCGAGTCCCAGGGGGCTGATCATTATCTCTGTGCTGCCCAGCCGTCTCATTTCCATTGGATGGCAGTCTCCCATGGTGGCTTGGCTAGCTTGTTTTCAAGCGAGTAAATGCTGAGATCAGATTGAGTGGTCTTGGGTCTAATGTTGGTCTGGTCTAGTTGACTAAGGACGTCGCTCGCTAATCGCGGTGCAAATGCCAGTTTAGTCGGCCATACGGTGGTGATTCTATTGTCATGTTGAAGAAAATAGCTATCGGGCCTGCGTCTGTTTTTCATTTTTGGTTCGGCGCGTTGCGCCAAAAAAGTCGCCCATTCTGTTTTGCCTGTATCTACCCATGGCATTGTTGCGCTTAGTTCATCCTTGGCGCGACTGATCTGGACATCTGGAGAAATCCCAACCCCACTCTCTGCTAATTGGCCACCGATATACCAGATGTTTTGCTGTCTGTGTTTCGCGCTGGTAATCGTCAGGCGGGGATTGGCATTTGCGCCGATGCAGTGTGCGTAAAGCTCAGGGAGTTGGCCTTTGAGCATGACCATATGCAAGGGGCGTAACTGCATTGCTGGTGAGGTTTTGCCGAGTTGTGCAAGGAGCGACTTATTACCGGCGCCTGCAGCTAAAATCATATACTGGGAGTCGATTATTAACCTACCGCTTGCCTGCTGAATGGTGAGTGAATGCGGTGTTTCAGGCTTTAGTCCTATATGGGCGGGATCTGCAGTAATGGTTTGCTCTATCAATCGCCTGGAGAGTGATTTTATCAGGGAGGGTATGTCCAGTACGAGCTCATCCAGCTGATAGAGATTCCCTTTGAATTTTGTCGTATTGAAAGGCGCAGGTCGTGACTCTTCTGCTACGGCCTGGATTCGACTGCGCATTGCTTTACTTGCAAAAAAACCGGTGAGTTGGGATATCAGGTTTTCAGTGGACCAGAGGAATTGGTATTCGGAAAGTATTTTTACATCACTGAGATCGAGTGGGCCTGTACCTGATAGGCAGCTGCGCCAGAGTTGAGGCATATCACCTATTGCCCGAGTTGCTTCGCTAAGTGTACCGGACAAAGCATATTTGGTACCGCCGTGGATAATGCCCTGCGAAGCGATTGTCTGGATACCACCAACTGAGGCTGACTCAATTAGTGCGACAGAAAAGCCTTTCTGGCGCAGTACTGAGCTAATCCAGAGTCCAGCGATACCGCTCCCAAAGACGGTAATATCCGCTTGTACACTGATGGTCATTTCGAAGGACCGCTATCGCTGTCGCGAATGGTTTTAATCATTCCAGTGGTTGAGCAGCTGTCAACAAGCTGCATGACGCGCACTTCACCGCCTGCCTCACGTACACATTTTGAACCAGGGATTAAGTCAGGATCGTTGTCACCGCCTTTCACCAGGAAGTCAGGTAATATCTGGCAGATCAGCCGCTCGGGTGTCTCTTCTGAAAAGGGAACCACCCAGTCAACACAGCCTAGAGCCGCGAGTACCGTCATACGCCGCCATAGCGTATTCACTGGTCTGTCTGCACCTTTCAGGGCGCGAACGGTTTCATCAATATTGACAGCAACTATCAGTCGATCACCGAGGCGACTGGCTTGCTCAAGATAAGTGACATGGCCTGCATGCAGAATATCAAAGCAGCCGTTAGTCATGACAATACTCTCGCCGCGTTCCCTTGCCTGGGTGACTGCGGTGAGTAGTTGTTCTTCATCAACCATGCCGGTGTGTGCGACCTGCCGTTCCTGAATGGCGTACTTAAGTTCTGCCAGGCTTACAGTGGATGTTCCGAGTTTACCCACAACAATGCCGGCTGCGATATTGGCGAGTTGAGTTGCAGCATCCAGGGGCATGCCGCTGGCCAATGCGGTGGAGAGGATAGAGATTACTGTGTCGCCAGCACCGGTTACATCAAAGACTTCTTGCGCGTGAGTAGGGTGGTGTTTGTCTGGTTTGCCGTTTTGTAGCAGCGTCATCCCGAGTTCGCCACGGGTCACCAGTAGTGCTTCGAAGCCAAACTGATCGAGCATCGACCTGCCTTTGCTGGATAACGCATCATTGTCTGATACTTTGCCGGCCACGGCTTCGAACTCTCCCAGATTGGGGGTTATCAGCGTTGCGCCACGATACCTTTCGAAATCTGTTCCCTTCGGATCGATAATGATCGGTTTTTTGGCCTGTTGGGCAAGTTCAATCATCATCTGAACATTGTTTAGGGTGCCTTTCCCGTAGTCAGACAGAAGAACCAGGTCATGCTGATTGAGTTGTTCGCGGAAATGCTCAATCAGACTATCGGCATTATAGTTTTGGAAGCCGTCTTCAAAATCCAGGCGTAACAGTTGTTGATGACGGCTGATAACCCGTAGCTTGGTTATGGTCGGCTGGTTAGGGGCCTGTTCAAAGTGGCATGCGATCCCAGCATCAGCCAGGATTTTTTGTAATACTCCCGATTCATCATCATTGCCTGTGATACCCATCAGGGTCGGCTTCCCGCCAACAGCCGCAATATTGAGCGCTACATTTCCAGCGCCTCCCGGGCGTACTTCATTTTGCATAATCCTGACTACCGGTACTGGCGCTTCAGGGGAGATGCGATGGGTATCGCCGTGCCAGTAGCGATCGAGCATGACGTCGCCAACGACCAGGATTTTTACAGCTGAAAAATCTGGAATATCAAAGGACATGAGTACCTGGGGCATCTATTAAACCGTGGGTAAAATATACCATAAGCGTTGCTGGTGCCCTAGGTTTGCTGTGCTACTCAATAGACCGTAGGAGCCCCTTCGGGACGGGTCTTGAAGCGTCGATGAAGCCAAAAATATTGTTCAGGCGCCTCTAGAATGGCCTGCTCGAGGAGTCTGTTAATCTGCTGGGTGTCCTTTTCGTCATCCCCTGATGGGAAGTTACTCAGTGGAGGATGAACATGGATAATATAATCACCATCAGCCGTCCGCTTGGGGAAGTAGGGCATCACGACTGCCTTGCCAAGTTTGGCAAAGCGCGATGTGGTTGTGATGGTTGCGGCGGGAATGCCGAAAAACGGGGTAAATATCGCGTGATCCAGGCCATAGTTTTGATCATAGGCATAGAAGATGGCCTCGCCCTTTCGAAGATGTTTGATCATTGCCCGGGTATCGTCCCGAGTAAATGCGGCGGTAAGGGTGCGATTACGCGCCCGAAGTACCAGCCTGTCCATGAGTTTGTTTTTCATGGGGCGGTACATGGCGGCCATTGCGCTGTGGGTGCTCAGTATATGGCCGGCAAGTTCCATGGTACTGAAGTGCCCTGTTACGAGGACAATGCCTTTTCCATCCTCTTTTGCCTTATAAATATGTTCCAGCCCCTCAATGTGCACCCGCTTGCTAAGTTGAGGTGTTGTGCCCCACCAGGTGAGCGCGGTTTCAAAGATACCCATGCCGATGGCCTCAAAATGGGCGTGCAGTAGTTTCTCCTGATCAACAGCTGAGTATTTGGGGAAGCAGAGACGGATATTGGTACGTGCAATATGCACACGACTTTTCAGTACTCGGCGGGCCAGCCTGCCTAAAAGGCGCCCCAGTCTCAATTGCATGGGGTGCGGGAGCAGGCCCAGCAAGCGCAACAGACCCAAGCCTAGCCAAGTTGGCCAGTAACGGGGATGAATAAACTGTAGCCAGGGAAAGGGTGATTCCGGTGTCACTTGCATGGCGGGTATTATCCGGTAGAGAACTGTATGGTGTGCAGCTTTTTATACAGTCCGTCGTGCGCCAGAAGCTCGGCATGTGAGCCTATCTCGATGATGCGACCGTCCTTCAATACGACAATGCGATCCGCATTTTCAATGGTCGAGAGGCGGTGCGCGATGGTCAGTGTTGTCCTGCCTGAGCGCAGTCGATCCATTGCCTCCTGAATGAGTTGCTCGGATTCTGTATCCAGGGCGGAGGTTGCCTCATCAAGGATCAGGATAGGGGCGTCCTTGAGTAGGGCGCGGGCTATGGCAAGCCGTTGACGCTGCCCCCCCGAAAGTCTGACGCCGTTATCACCGATGGTCGTGTTGAATCCTTCCGGCATCTGCTCAATGAATTCCAGCGCGTTTGCAGCGCGTGCGGCCTCAATGATCTGGTCATCTGAGGCGTTACTTTTAATGCCGTAGGCGATATTTGCTCTGATACTGTCGTTGAACAGGAAGACATCCTGTGAGACCAGGGAGACATTGGCGCGTAGGGTTGCGAGTGGCAGATCACAGGTATCAATCTGGTCAATGCGTATCGTTCCACGGCTTGGCCGATAAAATAGAGGAATCAGGCTGGCAAGGCTGGTTTTGCCGCTCCCGGATGGTCCAACCAGGGCGATATTCTCTCCCGGTTCTATGGTTAGCTGAATATCAGCCAGTGTGGGATTTGGCTCATCGCTGTAACTGAACTCCAGATCCCGCCACTCCAGTAAACCACTGGGTTCGGACAGCTCACATGTGCCGGTGTCCGGTTCTGGTTGCTGGTCAAGCAACTCGAACACACTTTCTGCTGCAGCAAGCCCTCGTTGCAGCTCATTGTTGATACTGGTGAGTTTTTTGAGTGGTGACAGGATCATCGCCATGGCGCCAAAGAAGGCGACAAATTCACCGACAGTAAAACTTCCTACCGCTGATTCCTTGGCTGAAAGGTAAGCCATTAGCGCGAGGCCGCAGACCGCTATTATCTGGTTCACCTGGACACTGCTATTGTGTGCGAGCACGGCCTTCATCTTGAACTGACGAACTTTGTTCGCGGAGCCGAAGAATCGCTTTGCTTCCTGTTTCTGCCCGCCAAAGAGCTTGATTACTTTGTTGCCGGTGATTATCTCTTCAAGAATATGGGTCATCTCTCCCATGCGATGTTGCAGGGCGCGGTTAATGGTGCGTAAGCGTTTGCTGACAATGCGGACAAAGAAGGCGACGGCAGGGATCAGGGCGAAGGCGATCAGCGTCAGCTTCCAGTTGAGATAGAGCATGAGTCCCAACAGGCCAAGAATGGAGAGTGAGTCCCGGATCAGGGTAATGATGACATAGGAGGCAGAACTGGTCAGTTGCTCTACATTAAATGTGATCTTTGAAAGCACAACCCCGGCCGAGTTGTTGTCATAAAATCGGGTTGGCAGAACCAGGAGCTTCTGCAGCATCAACTCACGCAGATTGAACACTACCCGGGTGGCGACTGACTCCATGGCAACTGAACTGATAACAGTGGCCAGGCCCTGGATCAGCGCGAGGCCGATCAGCAGCAGAGGTACCAGCAAGATCATCTGCGGATCTTTGTCGACAAAGCTGCCATCTAGCAGTGGCTTCATCAGGTAGGGCATGGCCGGTTGGGTAGCAGCAAGCACAATGGTCCCAAGTATGGATACAAGAAATATTCGCCAATGGGGGCGGACATACTGCAGGAGTCTTTTGTACTGGGAGAGGGATGTCATCGGCTAGTGTTTTGCCCTGATGCGGTATTTAAGTGGCTGTTTAAAAAGAGGTATTGGAAGCAATGCTGGGCGCATGATAACCGAAAAGCCATCTGGTATGCACCGATTTTTCAGAAAGGGCGGGTATTTGGGGCAGGATTACTGAGATGTTTTGGGTTTGCGTTTCGCGATAGCAATCATAGGTGTGGCAAAGAATTGCTGGTTTGTTTTGCGAGTATTCAAATCCGCAGGAGCGACTTCAGCAGCGAATTGAAAAAACGGGCAGTTTGTAGTGACCCTATGAGCGGCAAGGCTACAATCTGGCTATGTTCTCTAGCGGCACCTCGATTCGGTTCTGTTTGCCGATCAGGTTGAGCAGGATAATTGCCCGGTTTTCGGCACGCTGCTCGCTGAAGATCGCCTCATAGTCAGCCAATGGACCGTTTACAAGCCTTACGAAGTCCCCTTTAGCAAAGTTTTTGGCCGGCAGCCTGTGTAGGCCATCCGCACCTGCTCTCTGCCGGATAGCTGCAATTAACGGGTCGGAAATGATGGCGGGTTTTATGCCGACACGAACTAGTGAACTCACACCTCGGGTTGATCTAATTGGAGTCCAGTCATCTTGCCCTGCGGTCAGGCGGATAAACAGATAGCGGGGGAATAAAGGGGCTGTAGTCGTTCCGCTATGATTTGATTGCCTAATTTCAGGAAGGTATGTGTAGTAGCCTTGCCTCTCCAGTTGTTCTCGAGCTGTTCTTTCCTGGCGGGGTTTTGTGTGTATTAGATGCCAGGCTGCTTGATGGCTCATTTGGATTCCTTTTCTGAGACGGAGGTTTCATGCCAGGTTGTGCATATTGATTGGAAAATCAATAATGTTCAACCCCTTGTGTAGTGGAAAGAGTTGTTTTTTTGTGATCCTTTTATGAAATGCGATTTGAATAACATAATCGTCTACAAGGCTCTCTGTGGGGGGGGGCGCAGCCCTCTGATCGGCTATTTTCACAGACCGATACTTTGTCACGGGTCTAACCGTGTCGCTTGTTACCAGAAACGGGTAGTGCTTCGTAATCAGAGTTTGCTGCCTGATTAATGGCTTGAAATTGTAAATCAATACCGCTTGATGCTACCATGCCTGCCTCTGAATTATTCGTGTTCGATTAGTGTCCTAACCTGCTGGATCAAAAGTCTTCAACGCATTTTCAGTCAGGCTTGCAAAACCAGCAAGTCATGGCGGTAGCGTGGCTGAAGTGATCAAAAAAACATGAAGTCAACAGTTTTCGGATATAGAAAACGCTTGAAATCCCAGGTTCCCTGGTGATCTCAGTAGCGGCAACGGCTTTCGATTTAAATGTAAGCGATGCCCTTAAGGTTATACCTTTCGATCTATTCAGCAATGTTATTAAGCGAACATCGAGTCTTGAGCCGGCACCGGATCAAGAAGCCGTTTCCGGAACTAGTGTATCCGAATGGGAATAAGCAGCTCTAATACTCAATCATCCATTAACCCATGAAATTACTAATAACTGGCGGTGCAGGATTTATTGGTTCTGCCGTTATTCGCCACATGCTTGTTGAGACTGATAGTCAGATACTCAATCTCGACAAACTGACCTATGCCGGGAATCTCGAATCGCTGGCATTGGTTTCAGGCAACCCGCGTTACCATTTCGTACATGGCGATATCTGTGACAGGGATAAGGTTTCCGGTCTGTTTGCTGAGTTCCAGCCCGATGTGGTGATGCATCTCGCGGCGGAATCCCATGTTGATCGTTCCATTGAGGGGCCGGCTGAGTTCATCCAGACCAATATAGTAGGCACCTCGGTGCTATTGGAGGTGGCGCGCGCCTACTGGAACAATTTGCCAGCCGGCAGGAAAGCCAACTTCCGTTTTCACCACATTTCCACCGACGAGGTCTACGGCAGCCTTGGCGCAGATGGACTCTTCACCGAGGAGACTCCTTACGATCCAAGCTCGCCGTACTCCGCGTCCAAGGCCAGTTCCGACCATCTTGTGCGTGCCTGGCATCGTACCTATGGCTTCCCCGTTCTGGTAACAAACTGTTCCAATAACTACGGTCCCTACCAATTCCCGGAAAAACTCATTCCGTTGATGGTCCTTAATGCCCTGGACGGCAAGCCCCTTCCGGTTTATGGAAATGGTCAGCAAATTCGCGACTGGCTCCATGTCGAGGATCATGCCCGGGCCCTCTGTCGGGTCGTCATCGAGGGAAGGGTCGGCGGAACCTACAATATCGGTGGCCACAACGAGAAGACCAACCTCGAGGTGATCCGCTCAGTTTGCGATATACTAGACGAACTCCGTCCTTGCCATCCTGACGGCATCGCTTCATACCAGGATCTGATCACCTTTGTGGCTGATCGCCCCGGTCATGACCAGCGTTACGCTATTGATGCTTCTAGGATCCAGGCAGAACTCGGTTGGGTGCCCGAGGAGACCTTTGAGAGTGGTCTCAGAAAAACCGTGCAGTGGTATCTGGACAATTCCTTTTGGTGCCAACACGTCCAGGACGGCAGCTATCAGCGACAACGACTGGGAATTATTGAATGCCCGTAAAGATTCTCCTGTTTGGCAAAACCGGCCAAGTTGGTACGGAGCTTATACGTACTTTACCGCAATTAGGACAACTCAAGCCCTGTGGCAGAGAAGAGGCGAATCTCGAAGACCAGGAGAGTATGAAAGCGGTTATCCGGAGCTATTGCCCGGACATCATCGTAAATGCCGCAGCCTATACTGCTGTGGACCGGGCTGAAACGGAACCGGATAAGGCAAATAGCATCAATGCTGAAGCAGTCTCGCTGATGGCAGAGGAAGCTAAATGCCTCGACGCTTGGCTGGTTCATTACTCCACCGACTATGTATTTGATGGAACTAAGGACCAACCCTATATCGAAACGGACCAGCCAAATCCGCTCGGCATATACGGCAAGAGCAAACTGCAAGGCGAAGGGTCGATAAGACGAAGTGGATGCAAATACCTCATCTTCCGCACCAGTTGGGTCTATGGTGCGCACGGAAGCAACTTTATCAAAACCATTCTACGCCTTGCCAGGGAGCGGGAGATGCTGGATGTTGTAGCTGACCAGCGAGGCGCTCCCACCTCAGCGGTACAGATTGCGGAGATCACCGCCCAAGCCATTCCCGCAATCCTTGGCGGCACAATGGGGGCGGGCATCTTCAATCTTGCGCCGTCAGGTGATACGACCTGGCATGAGCTGGCGCGGAGGGTGGTAAGCCGGGCGCGTCAGTCAGGAATGCTGCTTGACCTGAAACCCGAGCAGATACGACCTATTAAAACAAAAGACTACCCAACTCCTGCAAAACGACCAATGAACTCGAGATTGGATACATCCCTTCTCACCCAAACTCTTGACATCACCTTGCCGGATTGGCAGTCGGAGGTCGATTGCTTTATTGATTATTTGGTCAGAGAGGAAGCACGACAATGACCCGTAAAGGCATTATTCTCGCGGGCGGTTCGGGTACTCGACTCTACCCCGCCACCCAGGTGGTATCCAAACAGCTTTTGCCCGTATTTGACAAGCCGATGGTCTACTATCCGCTGTCAACACTGATGTTGGCCGGGATTCGGGAAATCTTGGTGATATCAACTCCAGAAGACACACCAAGGTTCAGGGAGTTGTTGGGCGATGGCTCCCAGTGGGGCTTGAGTCTTCAGTATGCTGTACAACCCTCACCTGACGGTCTGGCTCAGGCACTGATAATAGGTGAAGCGTTCCTGGATGGGGCGCCATGTGCTCTAGTTTTGGGAGATAATATTTTCTATGGTCACTCCCTAAATCAGAATTTGCGGTCTGCAAACGCCAGATCAGGCGGCGCTACGGTATTTGCATACCACGTCCGTGATCCCGAGCGTTACGGTGTCGTGGAGTTTGATAATGCTGGAAAGGCGATTAGTCTGGAGGAGAAGCCGGAGCAACCCAAGTCCAGTTATGCAGTCACCGGTCTCTACTTTTATGATCATTTTGCCGTCGACTACGCGAAGCAATTAAAACCCTCCGCTCGAGGTGAGCTTGAAATTACCGATCTGAATCGAATCTATCTGAACAACGGAACGCTTGCAGTTGAACGCATGGGACGAGGTTATGCCTGGTTGGATACCGGAACCCATGAGAGCTTGCTCGAAGCGCATCAATTTGTTCAAACGATCGAACATCGGCAAGGGTTGAAGATCGCCTGCCCTGAAGAGATAGCCTATCGAAATCAATGGATCAGTAAAGTACAGCTTGAAAAGTTAGCTGAGCGGGTATCAAAGAATGGGTATGGAGCTTACCTTCTTCAGCTAATCAAAGAGTCATTTCATGAAAGTAACTGAAACACAAATACCAAATGTTAAGCTCATAGAGCCCAATGTTTTTGAGGACAAACGAGGTTTCTTCTATGAAAGCTTTAATCAGAAGCTATTCGAAGATGCTGTCGGGCTACATGCATCCTTTGTACAGGATAATCATTCCAAGTCTACCCTAGGTGTATTGCGCGGATTGCATTATCAGTTATCGCCCAAGGCGCAGGGAAAACTGGTTCGAGTTGTCAATGGTGAGATCTTTGATGTTGCTGTAGATATCAGAAAGGAATCGCCATCGTATGGCAAGTGGGTTGGCGCACACCTTAGCGCTGCTAATAAGAGGCAATTATGGATTCCACAGGGTTTTGCGCACGGATACTTAACGTTAAGTCAAGAAGCTGACGTGTTGTATAAGACGACGGATTACTATTCGCCGGAACATGAGCGAATAATTGCCTGGAATGATCAAGTTATAGCAATTGATTGGCCGGTTAGTGCTCCGATTCTGTCAGAGAAGGATGCATCAGCAGGGTCATTTGATATGGCAAGTTTATAATTGTGGCCCCGCAGCTGAATTTGTGGATAGATCTAACTCGATCTCGGTCGAGAAAGGCCGGTTGGAAAATGCTGCGAACGGTTCCGGAAGAGAGTTTTTATCCGTTCTCTGAAAAGATGGAAGTGTCCGTATCCAACAATCGGTAACGGCTGAGTTTCTGCGGCAGAAATATATGGATAGCTATTTAGATGAGGATGATGTTGGGGATTTTGAATACAATTACGGGCGAAGTAGCTAATGAATAAAGATTGGAAGATCTACGTTGCTGGTCATCTAGGTATGGTGGGTTCGGCTATTGTTCGTACTCTACGGATTCACCAGTACGAGAATATAATCACCCGGACGCAGGCGGAACTCGACCTCACTGACCAGGCTGCCGTCCGGGCCTTCTTTGAAGTTGAAAAGCCTGATCAGGTTTATCTTGCTGCAGCCAGAGTCGGTGGCATTCACGCCAACCATATCTACCCAGCCGAGTTTATTTACGAAAACCTGATGATCGAAGCTAATGTCATCGATGCGGCTTTCCGTTGTGGAGTAAAAAAGCTGCTATTCCTCGGGTCAAGTTGCCTTTATCCAAAACTGGCCCCACAGCCTATGCGCGAGGATGCTCTGCTCACCAGTACACTCGAACATACCAATGAACCTTATGCTATCGCCAAGATTGCTGGTATCAAGTTGTGTGAAAGTTACAACCGGCAATATGGTGCAAGCTATGGTATCGACTACCGCAGCGTTATGCCGACCAACCTCTATGGCCCCGGCGACAATTACCACCAGGAAAATGCTCATGTCATTCCAGCTCTAATTCGCCGATTTCATGAAGCTAAGATCAACCGTGCTTCAAAAGTCACCATCTGGGGTTCCGGTACGCCGAAGCGGGAGTTTCTCTACGTCGATGACATGGCTATGGCTTGCGTATATATCATGAACATTGAAAAAACCGTATTCGATCAGCACACAAAACCCATGCTCAGTCATATCAATGTGGGGTGTGGGCACGATATCACGATTCGAGAAGTTGCAGAGGCTATTGGCAACGTGGTCGGATATAAGGGAGAGATTGCTTTTGACCGTAATATGCCAGATGGTACTCCGCGCAAGCTAATGGATAGTTCCCTAATTAATACCTTGGGCTGGCAGGCCGAGATTGGCCTAGAAGAGGGGCTCGAGATGGCTTACGGAGATTTCTTGGAAAACTATATCACGCAGTCCTGAAGGAAATTTCAGAATGAGAGAAAAAAACAAAGTTGCGCTAATCACCGGTATCACTGGGCAGGATGGAGCGTACCTCGCCGAATTCCTACTCGAAAAAGGATACGAAGTCCACGGTCTCAAACGTCGCACCTCCCTCTTCAACACTGACCGCATCGATCATCTCTACAAGGATCGCCATGAAAAGGGCGTTCGGTTTTTCCTTCACCACGGAGACATGACCGACTCTTCCAGCTTGATCCGCATTATTCAGCAGGTCCAACCCGACGAGATTTACAATCTCGCCGCCCAGTCTCACGTTGCCGTCAGCTTCGAGGAGCCCGAATACACGGCAGACTCCGACGCTCTCGGTGTTCTGCGCATTCTCGAAGCCATCCGTATCCTCGGCCTCGAAAAGAAAACTCGCTTCTACCAGGCATCAACGTCTGAACTCTACGGTCTTGTCCAGGAAACTCCTCAGAATGAAACTACCCCCTTCTATCCACGTAGCCCCTACGCTGTCGCCAAGCTCTATGGCTACTGGATCGTTATCAACTACCGTGAAGCCTACGGCATCTACGCCTGCAATGGCATCCTCTTTAATCATGAGTCTCCAATTCGTGGCGAAACTTTCGTTACTCGTAAAATCACACGAGCTCTTGCCAGAATTAAGATAGGCTTGCAGCATTGCCTGTATTTGGGCAACCTGGAAGCCAAGCGCGACTGGGGGCATGCCCGTGACTACGTCGAAATGCAGTGGCTCATGCTCCAGCAGGACAAGCCTGAAGACTTCGTTATCGCTACTGGTGTCCAGTATTCGGTTCGTGACTTTGTTAATGCTGCGGCCAAGGAACTTGGGATGCAAATCCGCTGGGAAGGTGAAGGTGTGAAGGAGAAGGGTTACGATACAAAAGGCAATGTCATCATCGCTGTCGATGACCGCTATTTTCGCCCCACTGAAGTCGAAGCTCTACTCGGTGATCCGACAAAGGCAAAGGAGAAGCTTGGCTGGACGCCGAGCATAAGTTTTGAGGAGCTGGTTGCTGAGATGGTGAGGGAAGATCTCAGGTCTGCCGAGCGCGATGAACTAGTTAAGAAACACGGTTACCAGACCATGGCGTTTGTCGAGTAGATATCTCCAACTGGCAATCAAATGCAGCAGCATCCCTTGTTGATCCCTTTACTCAAACGCTTATGGAAGCACATTTCCGCGCGCCGTCGTTTTCAGTTTGCCCTGCTGCTAATGCTGACCATTGCTGCATCTTTTGCCGAGGTGCTCAGTATCGGAGCGGTCTTGCCGTTTCTAGGGGTGTTGACTGCACCTGATATGATTTTTGCTCACCCAACTGCGCGGCCGCTCATTGAGGTGCTCGGGTTGGAGCGTCCGGATCAGCTGCTGTTGCCGCTTACGGTGGCATTTTCTGTCGCAGCTCTGTTTTCCGGCGGAATGCGTCTGTTGTTGCTCTGGGTACAGACTCGTATGGGGCATGCAATCGGCGTCGAATTCAGCATAGAGATCTACCGGCGTACGTTGTATCAGCCCTACTCCACCCATCTAGTGCGGAACAGCAGCGAAGTTATCGCCGGAATTACGGCAAAAACGAGTGTGTTGGTAAACAATACCGTGTTGCCGGTGCTGACCATCGTAAGTTCTTCGATGATGCTGGTCGCCATTCTGGTTGCCTTGATCATCATCGATCCCGTGATAGCGATCGGAGCTTTCGCCGGTTTCGGCCTGATATACATGGTAGTGATCGGGTTTACTAAGCGCAGTCTTGCTCGTGACAGTAAGCGGATAAGCCGTGAGTCGACACAAGTGATCAAGGCTTTGCAGGAAGGGCTGGGGGGAATCCGGGACGTTCTGCTGGATGGGACTCAGGCAGCTTATTGCAAGATTTACCGCAATGCTGACTTGCCTTTACGCCGTGCTCAGGCCAACGTCCAGATTGTCAGTAGTAGCCCAAGATTCGGTATTGAAGCGCTTGCGATGATTCTGATTGCTTGGCTGGCATATGTTCTTGCCGGTAATCCAGAAGGCATCGCCAATGCGATTCCTGTGTTGGGTGCACTTGCTCTAGGTGCCCAGCGTCTGCTACCGGTGCTCCAGCAAATTTATCTTAGCATGGCAGCAATGCGGGGAGGTCAAGCCTCACTGAGCGACGCTCTTGACCTGCTTGATCAGCCTCTTCCTTGTTATGTCGACGAACCTGTCCACGCTCCTTTGCCTTTCGATGGCGAGATTACTCTTAAGGGGCTTGGTTATCACTACGCAGCTGATGCGCCTCCGGTGCTCCAGGAGATTGATCTGTGTATTCCGAAGGGGAGTCGAATCGGATTTATAGGTACGACGGGAAGTGGTAAGAGTACCTTGCTTGATGTTGTGATGGGTCTTCTTGAGCCGAGCGAAGGACTTTTGCTCATCGACGGTGCCGCAGTTACCGATAGTAACCGAAGGGCTTGGCAGGCTCATATCGCACATGTACCACAAACGATCTTTTTGGCTGATGCAACTATTGCGGAAAATATTGCCTTTGGTGTCCCCTCCGAGCAGATCGACCACGAACAGGTGCGCCGGGTAGCCGTCTATGCCCAAATTGCGGAAACCATAGAGACTCTTCCTGAGCAGTATCAAACCATGACCGGAGAAGGTGGGGTTAGGCTTTCTGGTGGCCAGCGACAGCGCATCGGAATTGCGCGGGCACTTTACAAGCGTGCCGATGTGATTGTTTTAGATGAAGCGACCAGCGCTCTCGACAACGATACCGAACGTTCGGTGATGGAGGCGATTGGAAGTCTGGGAAGTGGGTACACGATCCTGATGGTGGCTCACCGGCTATCGACTCTCACACGCTGTGACTGCGTCGTCGAGTTGGATCAGGGGAGGATTCGCCGTACTGGTAGCTATTCTCAAATTACGGGCCTTTGTGTTGAGTAAAAATGAAATCCAAGATTCCGTACGGTAGACAAGATATTGATGAAGCGGATGTCGAAGCAGTTGTTGACATACTTCGATCAGACTTTCTCACACAAGGTCCCGCCGTTCCACGGTTCGAGGTCATCGTGGCGCAGTATTGTGGCGCAAAACATGCGGTGGCAACCAATAGTGCTACATCAGCCCTGCATGTGTCCTGCATGGCCCTCGATGTAGGGCCGGGCGATTGGGTATGGACCAGTCCAACAACCTTTGTTGCCAGCGCGAACTGTGCCTTGTATTGCGGCGCAAGGGTGGACTTCGTGGATATAGATCCGCTTACCGGCAATATGAGTATTGATCGATTGACCGATAAGTTGGCAGAAGCCAAGCGCAGGGGGATATTGCCAAAGGTGGTCATCCCTGTACACCTGTGCGGTCAAAGTTGCGATATGGCCTCAGTCCATAAGCTGGCCCAGGAGTACGGCTTTCGCATTATTGAGGATGCCTCTCACGGTATCGGTGGCCGTTTTCGCGGAGAACCGGTGGGTGCCTGTCGTTACAGCGATATCACCGTATTCAGTTTTCACCCGGTCAAGATTGTTACAACCGGAGAAGGGGGGATGGCGCTGACCAACGATCCTATATTATTGGACCGTTTGCAGCGACATCGTAGTCACGGCATCACCAGCGACCATTCGCATATGCTGCCGAGGCCAGCAGACGAGATTTGGAATTACCAGCAGATTTATCTCGGCTACAACTATCGCATGACTGACATCCAGGCAGCGCTCGGCGTCAGCCAGATGTCGAGGCTTGATACCTTCGTTGAGCGCAGGCGTGAAATTGCCGCGCACTATGACGAAGCGTTTGCCTCAATGCCAGTACTGACCCTACGGCAAAATCCAGAGAGTTGGTCAAGTTACCATCTCTACCCGATTCGTGTTCGTGAAAGTTTGTGTGGAAGGACGCAGCGGCAGGTCTACGATGCATTATGGAGAGCGAAAATTGCGGTCAACCTGCATTATATCCCCGTCTATCGGCAGCCATATTACGAGGCAATGGGTTTTAAGGCAGGTTATTGTCCACAGGCGGAACTATATCACAGGGAAACAATCAGCTTGCCGATGTATCCAGGTTTGAGTGAAGAAAATCAGGCATATGTTATCAATGCACTGAGAACGGCTCTCGAAAAATGAGTGCCACGGCGGAACTGGGTCTTGGGACCGTGCAATGGGGGTTGCCTTACGGGATTGCCAATGCAAAAGGCCAAACATCGCGGGACGAAGTCAGGGCCATACTTGCTGAAGCCCGAGAGCATTCCATAAGTGTTTTGGACACGGCTTCCCAGTATGGGGAGGCCGAATCTGTATTGGGTAGAAACGTACTCGATGGATTCCGGATTGTTACTAAGACGCCTAGTTTTGGCAGTTCGGAGATTTCTTTTGAGCAAGTGGATGAGTTATTGACTACTTTTCGACGTTCGCTTTCCAACCTGTCATGTGAGCGAGTCCATGGACTATTGCTTCACCGCGTTGACGATTTGTTTATACGTGGGGGATATAAGTTGCTTTCCGCTATGGAAGCCCTAAGAACGCAGGGCCTGGTTAGCAAGATTGGAGTCTCGGTTTATGATGGGCGACAGATTGATGCGGTGTTGAAGGTGTTTTGTCCTGACATTGTGCAGTTGCCGCTTAGTGTTCTTGATCAGCGCCTCCTGCGTAGCGGTCATCTTGAGATGCTGAAGGAGAAGGGAGTGGAAGTCCATGTCCGATCAGTTTTCCTACAAGGGTTGCTGCTCATGCCGCTGAGCCGATTGCCGACATATTTTGAACCGATCCGAGCGCTGGTGACCCGGTGGCATATGGCAGCTGCCGAGCAGGGTATGAGCCTGAGTCAGGCCGCATTGTCCTATGTGCGTAATCTGGGTTGTGTGGATACGGTACTTGTTGGTGTAGAAAATGCGGCTCAATTCCGGGCGTGTTTTTCGGATTTTTCGGTTCACGGGATTTTTGATGCGGGGGGGCTCGCTTGCGAGGACCCTGCTTTCGTCAACCCCTCTCGTTGGAAGGAGTGATTTCAAATGATCCGTCTTGGTGTCATTGGGCTCTCGCCCGGTAATGGTCATCCTTATTCGTGGTCGGCCATATTCAACGGCTACGACCCAGATGAAATGGAACACTGCGGGTTCCCGGTTATTCCACGATATCTTAAAAAACAGGTATTTCCGAGAGATCAGATCGCCGGTGCTAAGGTTACTCACGTTTGGGCGCAGGATAGGGAAGTTGCATCACATATAGCCAGAGCTTCTCTAATTGAAAACGTGGTCGACCGATATGAAGATATGGTCGGGCAAGTCGACGCAATTCTCTTGGCTCGAGATGATGCGGAACGCCATGCAGAATTTGCCCTTACATTCATCGAAGCCGGCCTACCCGTCTATATCGATAAGCCTCTAGCATTATCGGTGGCCGAGGCCCGTGTCATGCTGGCGGCGCAGAAATATACCGGGCAGTTGTTTACCTGTTCGGCTCTTCGTTATGCCTCGGAGTTCTGCCTCTCGGGAGAAGATCGGGCTGTGCTGGGTCCGATTCGCCAGATATACGCGATGACGCCAAAGGATTGGGATAAATACGCCGTACATGTTATCGAACCGTCGCTGTTGCAGGTTAAGGATCGTGGTGCGGTTATACAAACGGAAGTCTTGCATACGGGTGATTCAACAACCCTTGCTGCAACATTTTCAAGTGGTCTTCAGTTGCATGTAACAGCACTTGGCAGAGCGAATGGACCACTTTCCCTGAAGCTCATTGGCGAGAATGGCTGGAAGGAGATGTTTTTTCAAGATGCGTTCCTTGCTTTCAAGAGCGCTCTAGAGGACTTTATTACAGGTGTAACAAAACGTGAGGAACGCATTGCTCCAGAGTTTGTTCTTGAAGTTGTTGGCCTGATAGAAGCAGGCAGGAAACTATGAGCAAAAGGACAATACTAATTACTGGCGCAAGTGGGAAGTTCGGTAAGATGATGCTGGAGCATTTTCTTTCGTCCGGCGATACCGTGATTGCAACGTCCCGCAGTGATTCGTCTTTAGATGAAATGAATTGCGTGTATGAGAGGTTTGGCGACCGGTTTATTGGTATCCGTTGCGATCTTATGCAAGAAACAAGCGCATCAGAACTTGTTACCGAACTGGAAATGAGGGCTGTCTTTCCTGACTCGCTGGTCAATAACGCAAGGAATCTTGAATTTCTAAGGATGGATCGTGACGGAACAGTTAGCCGTGTCAATTTTGCTAACGAACTGTTGCTTGACGTCATCGCTCCTTATGAGTTAACCATGACTCTCGTGAAATGGCCGGCGACAAAATTAAAGCGGGTCGTCAACATAGGTTCACAGTATGGTTCCGTTGCAGCAAATCGCACGCTATATACGGAGCCGTTAACCCAGTCGCCGTTGCATTACAGTGTCGCAAAGGCGGCTTTGGCTCATCTTACAAAGGAGTTGGCTGTTCGTCTGGCGCCAAATGGCGTGCAGGTGAATTGCATCGCTTTTGGCGGCGTAGAAGGCCGTGTCGATGAGGATTTTAAACGGCGTTATGCGCAATTGTGCCCACAAGGACGGATGTTGACCGACTTTGAGGTGGCTGGTCCCGTGGACATGTTATTGTCTGATCATTTTTCCGGGATGACAGGGCATGTGCTCGCGGTCGATGGAGGATGGACGGCTTGGTGAGCCATATTGCGGTGATACTGGCGCGTGGAGGGTCTAAGCGCCTTCCCCGCAAAAATATATTAGAGTTCCACGGAAAGCCGCTGATTGCGTGGACGATCGAAGCTGCGAGAGAGTCAGGTCACTATCAGCGTGTGCTGGTATCGACTGATGACCCGGAGATCGCGGAGATTAGCCGTACGTTTGGCGCAGACGTGCCCTTTCTACGCGATTCCGCTGCGGACGACATATCGCCATCAAGCGAGGCAACCATCGTGGCACTGGGTCAAGCCGAGCGACATTGGGGGGAGCGCTACCAATTTGTTTCACAATTGATGGCAAACTGTCCATTACGTGGTGCGCCCGATATTGAAGATGCAGTAAACCATTTTATGGGGAGTGGCGCAGATTCGCAGATTAGTTGTTTCCGCTTTGGTTGGATGAACCCATGGTGGGCAGCCAAGCTTGATGATCAAGGTTATCCTGAACATCTGTTTCCCGAAGCCAGATTGGCGCGTTCCCAGGATTTACCACCCTTGTATTGCCCAAGTGGAGCCATTTGGATTGCAAAAGTCGATGCTTTAAGGTCGAAAGGAACTTTCTATGGCGATGATTACCTTTTCCACCCTATGGGTTGGATGTCGGCTATGGATATCGACGATGCCGAAGATTTGGATATGGCGCGTGCGTGTTTCCTGGCAAGGGGCAGGCAGGACACATGTTGATTGTATTTCGTGTCGACGCCTCGAACGAAATCGGAAGTGGACATGTAATGCGCTGCCTGACGCTGGCGAAGGCCTTACGGAACAAGGGGGCCGAGTGCCGCTTCGTTAGTCGTGAGCATCAAGGCAACATGATAGGACTGATCCACGAACAGGGATTTGATGTGGTTTGTCTGCCAGCGAGAAATGCAGGTGAAGCAATATCAGCCGGATTATACGAGACGAAGCACGCCGGATGGCTTGGCGATTCTTGGAGCAATGATGCGGCACTTACGGCGGCGGCTCTGGGTACATCTCGGCCAGACTGGCTAATCGTTGATCATTATGCTCTGGATATCAATTGGGAGAATATCCTCCGGCCGAGTTGCCGTCACCTGATGGTAATTGACGATCTAGCGGATCGTCTCCACAACTGCGATATTTTGCTCGACCAGAACCTGGTATCCAATGCCCGAACTCGTTATAAGGATAAAGTTCCAGGGGCATGTGAGTTATTGCTTGGACCGGAGTTTGCGCTTTTGCAACCTCAATACCGTGAGTTGCATGGGAGTGCCATGCGGCGAAATGATCCCGTGCGTCGAATACTTGTATATTTCGGTGCTGGAAACTTTGGAAGTTTAATCGTTTTAACGATAGACGCTTTCCTTTTGCTTGATCTTGGTGATGTCGAGCTTGATGTTGTCCTAAGTACTGAACATCCTGATGCAGAAATGGTTTGTAACAGGATTGGCGGACATAGCAATATAACTCTTCATGGTAGGCTGCCAAGCCTCGCACCGTTGATGATGAATGCGGACGCGGCAGTTGGCGCAGGTGGTGCAACGTCATGGGAGCGTTGTTGCCTTGGCTTGGCGACGCTTGTTATTACCATAGCCGATAACCAAAAGGCAGCGGCAGCGGAACTTCATCGACAGGGAATGATCCGTTGGCTGGGCGATAAGGGCGAGGTGACATTGTCGAGTCTTCATCAGGAGCTCGAAGCACTGTTGCAGAACGGAGTTACTAACGAAATGGCGGCGAAGTGCCACAGCCTTGTTGATGGTGATGGCGCTGGCCGTGTGATCAGAAAGCTGATGGAGCGGATTCCGGGTGACAGGCATGTGCTTGCACGCGACGGACGCTGACGGATAGTAAGGTCCCCAGGGTGCGGCCAACTGATGCAGACCTCAGGGGTAAGTCATGAGTAATAAACAGGATAAGAAATGAATATTCTTGGGATTGCCAACGATGAGACTGCGAGCGCCTGCCTAATTAAGGGCGGTGAATTGGTCGCGGCGGCAAGTGAGGAGCGGTTTACACGCATCAAAATGGATAGTTCTTGGCCACAGCATTCAATTGATTATTGCCTTAAGGCCGGCGACATAAGCCTAGAAGATGTCAATATAATCGCTTATGGCTGGAGTGCTGGATTTGACGCAGAGAGGCATCTGCTCACGTACTTCGACCGGATTGCTGCGGAGGCACAGAATAAGACGGGTTTAGATGTGTTTCGTGAACGTATTTCTATTGAAATTGAGCGAGATGCGCCGAAGCGTGATGAATTTGCAAAATTTGCAAGGGATAATAATTTTGGCGACAGGGTTGTTTATATAGACCACCATGATTCACATGCCTATTCGGCTTACTGTTGTGCTCCTTTTGATGAAGCGTTGGTATTGACATGTGATGGACGTGGAGATTTTACTTCGCTTACTGCCTCCGTTTTTACCCGTGACTCTCATTCGGTTCTTTATCGGGCGCCCAGCATCGATAGCTTGGGTTTCTTTTATGGTCGCATCACTAAATTGCTGGGATTTGTTCCTCACAGGCATGAAGGAAAGATAACGGGCCTTGCTGCGCGAGGCAATCCCAACAAATTGCTGCCTCTAATGAAGAAAATGATAGATGTTGAGGACGGGCGAATCGTCGCACATTTGGGTGACTATTTCAGGCCTTTTTATTCGAATTTTTCTGATGAATTGCAGAGCATTGTCGCTGCCAACAGCAAGGAAGATGTTGCCGCGGCGGCTCAGCTGCACTTGGAGCAATGCGTAAGTGCATTGGTGGAATATTACACACAGAAGACGCGTATTCGGAATGTGTGTCTGGCAGGCGGTGTTTTTGCCAATGTGCGGGTGAATCAATGCATCATGGAAATCGATGGGGTCGATAACATATTTGTTCAGCCCCAGATGGGTGATGGTGGGTTATGTGTTGGCGCTGTAGCAGGATTTTTGCATCAAAACGGTAAACCCAAGATCAATTGGAGAAATATGTATCTTGGTCCGTCATACGCGGATGAGGAGATTAGTGGGGCACTCTCCGCTGAGCCGCAAATTGATTTTATTAAAAGTGAAGATGTTATTTCTGATGCACTGGATGCAATTGCCAGGAGTGAGGTGGTTGGGCTGTTCCAAGGTCGTATGGAGTTTGGGCCTCGTGCGCTCTGCAATAGAAGCATCATCTATCATTGTAGAGATGTCGAAGTTAACGACTGGCTCAATAAGCGGATGGTAAGAACCGAATTTATGCCATTCGCCCCGGTTTTGATGAGTGAACTTGCCGAACGTTGTTTTGTAGATTGGAAACAGGATCATGTGGCAAGTAGATTTATGACCGTTACATATCAGTGCACCGATTTCATGAAACAGGCAAGCCCAGCCGTTGTTCACGTGGACGGCACGGCGCGTCCACAGGTCGTTTTCGAAGAGGATAATCCTTTTATGCATTCGTTGCTCGGACGATATTTCGAGAGAACGGGCGAGCCGGCGTTGATAAATACATCGTTTAATCGGCATGAAGAGCCCATTGTCGCCAGCCCGGTTGAGGCAATTGACGCACTTCGCACGGGTATGATCGATGTATTGGTAATTGGGAACTTTGTGGCAAGACGTGCTTCCGAGTAGGCGAAGTAATGTATATGCAAAACGGCCATGACTAACTATATTGTCGCAAGTAGCAAGGATTGGCATCGAAAGGCATTTGCGCGACGGCAGTCTGGAGCAGCGGATGTCTGGGAATATGTTTCGTCTCCTGAGGAGTTGGAGTGGGCCAGCGAAGATTATCAGCCCCGCTATATATTCTTCCTGCACTGGAACTGGTTGGTTCCAAAGGATATATGGTCCAGGTATGAATGCGTCTGTTTTCATATGACTGATGTTCCGTTTGGGCGTGGTGGTAGCCCGCTGCAAAATTTGATTGAGCGCGGATATTCAGAGACACAACTCACGGCCCTACGTATGTCGGAAGAAATGGATGCGGGCCCGGTCTATGTCAAACGCCCTTTATCGTTGGAGGGGCGCGCTGAGGAAATCTATCTTCGTGCAGGTGATATATCTTGGGAGCTAATAGACTGGATTATTCGCGTAAAACCGGAACCCGTTCCGCAAACAGGAAAGGTGACGCTTTTCAAACGACGCAAGCCATTTCAGAGCGTCTTGCCAACTAATGGCGAGTTAAACCGCGTTTATGATCACATACGGATGTTGGACGCTCCGACCTATCCTCGAGCATTCGTAGAGCACGGGGACTATATCCTCGAGTTTTCGCAGGCCGAATTCGGGGAGGAGGAGGTTAAGGCACACGTGACAATACGTAAAAAACAGCATGACGGCAAAAGATAAATGAGAAAAATGACTATTGCGGGGCGTACTATCGGCCCCGGTTATCCCCCTTACGTTATCGCCGAACTCTCGGCAAATCACAATGGCTCACTTGAGAGGGCTTTGGAAACAATTGACATAGCAAAGCGTTGTGGTGCAGATGCCATCAAAATCCAGACATATACTGCGGACACTATGACGATCGATTGTGATGCGCCTGATTTCATGATTCATGGTGGATTGTGGGATGGCTTCAAGCTCTACGATCTTTATAAGTGGGCACAGACGCCCTATGAATGGCACGAAGCGATATTTCGTCGAGCGCGTGAGAGTGGGATTACTATATTCTCGACGCCCTTCGATATTTCTGCCGTTGATATGCTGGAGGAACTGAATGCCCCGGCGTACAAGATCGCATCGTTTGAAATTGTGGATTTGGATCTGATCCGCCGGGTTGCGCGCACCGGAAGGCCCATCATTATTTCAACAGGTATGGCGAATGAAGTGGAAATAGATGATGCGGTGACTGCAGCACGTGATGCAGGATGTGAAGAATTGGCTTTGCTTCATTGTATTAGCAGCTATCCGGCTCCTATTGAGCAAGCGAACCTCAAGCAGATTTCCGAACTTGCAACCCGTTTCAACGTGGTGTCCGGTCTTTCGGACCACACGATGGGGACGACAGCTTCTATTGCTGCTACCGCCCTCGGTGCCTGCCTGATTGAAAAGCACTTCACGTTGAGCCGAGCAGACAAAGGACCGGACAGTGAGTTTTCCCTTGAGCCAGATGAACTTGAGTGCTTGTGCAAGGATGCTCGGGATGCCTGGGCGGCGTTGGGTAAGGTTGGTTATGAACGGTGTCAAGCTGAGTCAGCCAGCCGTGTGTTTCGACGTTCCATTTATTTTGTACGCGACATGCCTGCCGGGGCGGTGGTTTCAGGTACCGACATCCGCTGCATTCGCCCGGGGATGGGGCTACCGCCTAAACAGTTCGACCAATTAATAGGAAAACGGCTAAGGACTTCCGTAAAGCGGGGAACCGCCACCAGATGGGACCTATTTGATGAATAGGAATGTTTTAGTAGTTGCTGCACACGCCGACGACGAAGTGCTCGGTTGCGCAGGTGCATTGGCGCGCCATGTTGCCGAAGGTGACATGGTACATGTCGTGTTCATGGCTGACGGTGTTACGTCAAGGCCAGGCGCGGACATGAGCAACATTCAGGCTAGGATGGCTGCGGCGGAGAAAGCTCATGCAATCCTGGGTGTGAGTCGTGTGAACTACTTGAAATTTCCCGACAATCAGATGGATACACCATCGTTGCTCGACGTGGTCCAGCAATTGGAACCGATAATCGATGAGTTTTGCCCCCAGCTCATCTATACGCATCATCATGGAGACCTGAATATAGATCATCGCATCACACATCAAGCGGTCATGACAGCCTGTCGTCCAGTCCCCGGATTGAGTGTGCGAGAGATTCGCTGTTTCGAGGTGCTTTCCAGCACTGAGTGGGGCGGTCCGGCGTTTGAGTCCTTTCAGCCAAGTGTTTTTGTCGACATCAGTGCGTATCTCGGAACTAAGATCGCTGCGTTATCTGCATACGATCATGAGATGCGTGCCGCTCCTCATTCCCGTAGTATCGAACATGCAGAGCTTCTGGCGCGGCACCGGGGGTATAGTGTTGGCTTGGCTGCAGCAGAGTCCTTCATGCTTGCTAGGGCTATTATCTAACAGTGATTCAGATGAGCGTTTTTCGTGGTGAATATTCAAGGGGCAGTGTCTTTCTGCCTTTTGTCTTTGCTCTCCTTATGCTCTTTATTCAGGAGGGGGTTTCCTATTATGCGTCGGTGCAGACTGCGGCACTATTATTTTTGATGGGGATCGTGTTCTATTCGGGGGCTGTCGTGCGAGTCACTCCACTGCTGCTTGCGGTTTTCGGGTTATTCACGGCGCTTCTGATCGTTACAGCTGTCCTGCTACCGGAGACGATCAGCCAGAACAGTCCGCACATCGCTGTCACTACGATAGGCGTGGTAGGGTATGTTGTGCTTATCCTCGCCATGGTCAGTCTGTATCATATTAGAGCAGATCGGCTTCTACTGTTCTATAAACACGCATCAGTCACGACGATTGTGCTAATCGTTATGCTGGTTGTCGTGACCGAATTGGTGCTTTTCCCGTCTCTTACCCGTGAATACTTTATCCTTCAAAATGCAGATCTGGTGACCAATTACAGCGCACTGAGCGGTCTGCTTGATGATCTTGCGATGAGGAGTGCAAGAGGTGTGCGGCCTGATATTGACCTGTTTTATGGGGAGCAGAGTTTTTTGTCTTTGGTTATATTTATCTGCCTGGTGTCATACTTGATCTCATCATATGCATTGGAGGACATCAGACAAGCTGATCAAAAACCTTCGCATGGCGAAGGTGTCCAAGGTGTGTCTGTTTTTATGCTTGTCTGTGGCCTTGGCTGTATGCTCTATATTCAGTCGTTCAGCTCCCTGTTTTATGCCGCAATAGTGGGCGGTTTTCTGCTGACAAACTTCCTGTCGCATCCTGGATCGATGAGGCTTACACCCATGAAGGCTGTAGGTGCCATTCTGTTTGGTGTTGTCATCTTTATGATAGTTATGCAGAGCTATCCATACTACTTGCATCGTCTGGAGACATTTTCGGAAAGCCTTAGTGCACAGCAGCGTTTCGGTGTCATTCTTGACTTCTTGCCGCAGGACTTTATGTTTGGTCTTCACGACCAAGACAGAATGCCTTCATTCGGCTTTCATAATGGTATTATCTACATTGTTATGATGGCGGGTTTAGGTGGTGTGTCCCTGATTGCCTACCTGCTTTATCGGGTAGCGCTCATGGCACGCCCTCTCGGACTCACTGCTCTTTCGGTGCTCGCAGTGCTTGCTGTATTCTCACAGAACGGAGCGATATTCAGTCCGAACAAGCTGGTTATCCTGTCTTTCTTGTTACTCCCCCTTTCATGTGCATCCCAATATTTGCCGCAAGAAAATCCGGGGCGTAGGCGGAGAATAAGTCTAATTGAAGCCACTTGATCAAAGCGAACAGATGTTGTTTTTCTGCAAATATTTTTCGAAGACCGGGGTTGCCGATGTTCTGGCCGGTCTGTCTCAATATTGGCTTTCCCTTCCGGTTCGTCGGCATGCTATCTCGAGGAGATGATTGCATGATCGTTGTATGTAAGAAGCCTTTAGGCAGTTTATGATAACTTTCTTCTATCTTGGTGCGAATATCCATCAGGAAGCGCTCGATATTATCCAACGATCTGTGGATGCTGTTGTCTTATATGAGCAGGAAGACTCGGTGCATGTTATGGAGACGCTCGTTGGAATGGCAGATGGGGATAGGGCATTTTCTATCGATCGTGACGAAATTTCATCTGCAGTTCGCGCCGCGTGTGAATCCAGTATTGACGATAGGGAGCGGATTGTTCAGGCGGTGTTGAGCGATTTTAAGGTTTTCCTTCTCCGGATGCGTTTCTTGCGCGTTGATCTTAAAGGTGCATTCGACGGGTTTGGCTACTTTTCAGATGTTGTCGACTATGCGCTTAAGTTGGCAGAGGGGCGTAGACCGAAGGTGGTGTTTTGTTCCTACACACCACATACCGTTGAAGCCTGGATTGTCGTTCGAACGTTGGAGGAACTGGGTGCCAGAGTTGTCCGGCTTATTCCGTCTCCTTTGCCGTGGGTCCTGCTTCCAGTTCAGGGACTGCTAAACCTAACCGGCTGCAATCTCAAAGCGAAAGAACGACCCGTGCGTAGTGCTGCGGTTGATGAGTACTTGTCGATACTAAGGGGAGACTACTCTGCGGCCATTCCCTACTATGAAAAAGCGCTTCGTCGTTCCTCGTTTCGGCACTTTTTTTCCAGCTTATCCAGATGGAGTGTTCGAGATATTGCCAAGTACATGGAGAAGAGAGCCGTACAACGGGATTTCGAACGGGTCGCATCCTCCTTGGTAGAAGGGGAGTCGTATGCGATATATTTTTTACATTACCAACCAGAGATGAATACGTTACCCGAGGCGGGTTTGTATTGCGATCAATTCCAGGCGGTAAAGAAATTGGTTGATGCTTTGCCTTCCGGGGTAACCTTACTGATAAAGGAACACCCTAGTACTTTCTCGAAAAGATGTGATCGACGTTGGCGACCGGCAGGATTTTACGAGCGGTTGGGCTCCCTACCGAATACCCGTATCTGTCTAGCGAATACAGCCACATTTGATCTTATAGACAAGTCGCTCTTTGTCGCATCGATCGCAGGGATTTGCCTGACCGAGGCGCTTGCGAGAGGCAAGGCCGCGGTTATCTTTTATACGCCAAGGTTTGCTCAGTTCAACAAGGGGCTGGTGATCGATGCGAATCTTAGCACCGTATCAGAGTTGCGGGAGACATTCACAAGCATTGTCCACGGGGAATGGGTGGTGAATGAGGAGGATTTACACGAATCGTTTGAGCGGATGATGTCTTGTGGTTATGACGGCGCTCTGGATGATACCTATATACCTCAATCAGTTGCACAGTCAGCTGCCAACTCCAAAAGGGCGAATTGTATTGCCATAGAGGATGTCATTGATGGCAGGCTATAAGCTCGTAGGGTGTCGAAGTTGTACTCAAATTGTGCTCATGCATGCTCTTCTAAGATAAGCTGGTAATTATTTTTAGTGTTTAATAAGGATGTGTGTCAATGAACTATCAGTTGCTAAACCTGGCATGTGGATCCAAGGTTTCAGAAGTGGGTAACTGGACGAATGTCGACTTTCAATCACCGATAGAGGGGGTGATTGAAATGAATATTCTCAAGGAAATGGATTTTCCTGAAGCCACTTTTGACGTTGTTTATAGCGCGCAGTTCATAGAGCACTTGACCCTTAATGAAGGTGAAAAGGTTCTCAAGGATGTTGCCAGGGTAATGAAGCCAGGTGGCGTGATTCGATTGGTGACCCCTGACCTGGAAGAACTTTCGAGAACGTACCTCGCGCTCCTTGATCAACTTAAGGCCGCCTCCAGCGTCGAAATAGCCAACCGCTACGATTGGGTGCGACTGGAGCTGTTCGATCAGATAGTCAGGGATCACTCCGGTGGAGAAACACTGATGTTTCTGGCTGCTTGCGACGATGCGACTAAGCGTTACATAGTCGACCGGATTGGATATACAGCTACTACCTTCTTCGCTCCCCAGGAGTTACCGCAACGTAAGTTGACGTTTGCGCATCTGCTTCGAAAGGTCAAACGAATACCTCGCAAGTTGCGACTGCTGGCAGGAGATTTTTTTGCATCTGATTCGATGAGAATCGGAAGATTCCGTCGGTCAGGAGAAGTGCATCGGTACATGCACGACATCTATAGTTTGACGCGTCTTCTGCAGAAGGCGGGGTTTCATACTATTGTGAGGGTGGATGCACATAATTCCACAATACAAAATTGGGAAAAGTACGGTCTTGATGTGGTTGGCGGTACTATTGATGGACCTTTGTCGCTGTATGTTGAAGCCAAACGGTAGATAGGGCAACGCTATGGTGGATGTGCTGATCCTATCAACTTACGATACCGATGGTGCAGGCAAGTTCACGCTCCAATTGTCGAATTCCCTGCAAGAGCTTGGCTATTCCACAAGAGTGGTGTGTGTGAGAAGCCGGTCAGGTGACGTGAATACCTATGGACTTATTGATGGGTATCCGATGCGGCAAGTTACTTATCGTTTGACTCAAGAGTTTGAACGACGCCTTTTTTCAGTGCGGCCTGAATACGCTTTTATCCACTTGCATGGTCTTTCTGACCGGAGCGTATTGGATTCGGGTGTTTGGCCAAACAAATGTAGACTCATTATATGTACTTTTCTGTCAGGGATGATGAGTCCTTCGGCGTTCTTGGCTGTTAGAGAACGTTATAGAAATCCTCCGGTGATATTTTATGGCGTCGATATGAATCTATATACGGGGGGGTGTCATTACTCTAGAGATTGTATTGCCTATCAGGAGGACTGTTCAAACTGCCCTGCTGTTCCAAAGTCTCTGCGTACTAAGGTCAATCGAGACTTTAAGGAGAAAATCGATTGCTTTCAGCGAATCAAACAACACATTGTTGTGGCTTCATCTAACGAACATTATCAACAGATGAGTCGGTCTCGTATATTTGAGAAGTCGGACATACGGCATTTATTGATGGCTGTTGATAATTGCCTGTATGGAAAATATGAGGCCACCAGAGAGGATCTTAAGAAAACGTATGGTTTCACCGGTAGGGCAATCCTCGTTCGCTCGTCATCCGAGCCGCGAAAAGGGTGCGATTTGTTTGTGGAAGCTATTCGTAGAATAGAAAAGGAAATGCCAGAGATATTAAATACTATGACAATCGTTGCGATAGGTGATCAGTATGTTTCTGATCAGCTAAGGGACTTGCAACTAAATATATATTCGCCCGGATTTATCTCTGATAAAGATGAATTGTCAAAGATGTACTCTGCAGCTGATGTGTTTCTTATGACGTCGCATTCGGATAGTGGTCCAGTGATGCTTGCTCAGTCATTAATGTCTGGTACACCAGTTATATCTACAGATGTTGGTTTGGCAAGGGATCTTGTTTGCCCACCTTTAAACGGAAATATAATGAAAAGCCCATGTGCATCCGAGTTAAAGGATTTAGTAGTTTCTTTTTTTGATTCTTCTGATGAAGAGATCGCCATAATGAGGAAGAATGCAAGAGAACTGGCGCTAGAGCAATTGGGCGAAGCTCATTATCAAGCTAATCTAGATAAGATGGTCGGGGAAATGCTTGGTTAGTTGGAATGATCATAGACTGACGATTAATGGTGGCATCTTTCTAGTTGATAGATGTGCCACATTATATCTTTGTGGAGATTATTGCTTTGAGTAAAAGGAAGATATTGCTTTGGGGAGGAAGGAGTCAGGCAAGAATACTTCATGAAATGATTGATGAGTACAGTATTGGTGTCGTTCAATGTGTATTTGATGCCACGCCCAATTTAGAAAAGTTTGACACGTCGGCTATGTGGATTGGTACAGCTAAAGATATAAAGCAGTGTTTGCCGGAACTTGACTCATTTGTTGTGGGTATTGGCGGGGAGTTCGGGTATGCAAGAAATGCAATTTCAGAAGCACTATCGAAACTAGATTTGGAGTCGATTAGTCTTGTTCATGCGAAGGCATATATTGATCGAAGTTCAGATATTGGCTATGGCCTACAAATGATGCCTGGCGCTATCGTTCATAAATATTGTCGGATTGGCAATAATGTTATTCTCAATACCGGTTCTACTGTGGACCATGAATGTGATGTAGGTCATGGCGTACATGTAATGGGGTCGGCTGCAATTGCAGGTCGTGTGAGAATTGGCATGTATGCAACGATTGGGACAAATGCGACGGTGTTGCCTGATTTGGTTATTGGTGAAGGGGCGTTTGTAGGTGCAGGGGCAGTTGTTACTAAATCTGTAGAACCGTATAGCGTGGTGGTTGGTGTGCCAGCAAGGCATTTGAAGTACCGCGACAATAAGGCAGAATTGGGCGTTTTTCATGACTTGCGTAAACTATAGATACATGGTCATAGGATGTTGTGGACCAATTAGTGCTGTTGCGTTCTTTGAGAATTTGATCTTCGATTATTAGTCAGATAATGGTTGGTCATTGGTGTAGGATTAGATGAAAATACTTGTTGTTGAACTAGAACCGACACACTACAAGGCGGACTTGTGGAATGCGTTCACCGATTCGGGAAAGGTGGATGCAACAGTTGTGTTCACAGAAAGGCGTAACTGGTCTCCTGATGCAGGACACGACTACCAGCGTTTTCCCATAGACAGGTACGAATCCGTTGTCCTTGAAGGGAAAGGTCTGATGGGTGCTATTCGTTCGGCGCTGCGAGTGCTCGGTATGTTTAGGAGGGTAGTGCCAGATCTCACTTATATTGCAGGTTATGTTCACCTTCAGACGGTGTTTGCCATCATTTATGCTTCCCTGTTGGGGAAGAGATTTGTGGTGCACGCAGACATATTCAACAATGGAAGGCCAGAGGGCCGGTTTTCATTACCCAAATGGTTGCTCAGAGAGGCTCTGAGAAGACTGGTTTTTGCTCGATCGGAGGCCGTTCTAGTATGTGGACAACTGGGTGTGGAAACGGCTCGGGCGGCAGGGTGTCCTGAGGAAAAAATTCATGACTTCCCCTACAGTATAAGCCTGGCGAGAATTAGGAAAGATCAACCTGATATGATACCAGAGCAGTGTGCGGGGGATTTGCGTGCAGGGAAGTCAATAGTCCTGTTTAGTGGGCGGATGATACCCAGGAAGGGGCTTTCAACGTTGCTGGAAGCGATGGCCAAACTCAAGACGGGCATCGATTGGGTGCTCTGGATAGAAGGTGCCGGACCAGAGTTGCAGGAGTATGTCTCTCTCGCCCAGGAAAATGGATTAAGCGAAAGATGCAGGTTTCTTGGGTTCTGCCAGTACGATTTGCATAGTTGGCTGATGAGGTCGGCTGACATAGTTGTTGTGCCGTCTTTTGAGGACAGTTGGGGTATTGTGGTCGACGAAGGACTGCAATTGGGTAAGGCAGTTGTTTCAAGCAATGCTACAGGCTCCGGGCATGATCGGATTGAGCATGGGGTGAATGGCTATATCTTTTCTGCGGGCGACTCAAACACGCTGGCTACAACCATTACGTCGCTGCTGAACGATCCAAATCATAGAATACACATAGGTCAGGCGGCGGCAAACAGTTCCAGGAATGTTCGCCCCGAGGACAACGTTATAACTTTAATGAACGTGGCAGATAGAATACGATGAATTCAAAGCCTAGAATCTTGTGGCTTGAGGGTGTCTTCGACGAATCGACTATTGATGCCTTTCCTGCAACCAGCCCGGCGGTCAACTTCTGGCATGCCGGCTTTGTATCTGCACTCAAGACAGCTGGATGTGATATATCACTCATCGGTCATCCCTATGACCGAATCTGGCCGGCTGGGCGTGTATTTGTAGGCTCGCGAGATGCCGCTTTTGCCTCCGGGTTTTCTGGTAAGGTGGCCGGCTATATCAACATGCCCTTCGTTCGTAGCAGAACGCAGTCAATTAACTATTTACGTTTGGTTAAAGAGTATGTTGCGCAGCATGGTCGCCCTGACTATGTCTTCACCTTTAATGATACTCCAGCTACCCCTGCTGCGGAGTACCTCAGCAGGGAGTTGTCTGTACCATGGATTTATATCGCCGGTGATGGTCCGGCCCTGCCGGGCGCTGATGGCTATCTCTATCAGAACTGGGTCTATTATGAGTCTCCCTCTGCTCCTGGTCCAAAGATCCACCTCGATGGCGGGCTTCCCCTGCTTGAAGCACTTGAGGAGAGCGCAGATGTATCCGGGAGGGCAACCCGGGCGCTGATGTACATGGGAGCCCTGACCGAACACGGAGGGGCGATGCAACTTGCGCGTGCGTTTCATTCGCTCGGCGATCAGGGCATCCAGTTGTGGGTTACGGGGCGTGGTTCGAACGATGAACTTGAGCAACTCGCTGAGGCAGATTCCCGAATCAAGCTGTACGGCTTTGTTGGTCAGGAGCAGCTACATAGTCTTGCCTCACGTGCTCACGTGTTTGCAAATCCGAGGCCAACGGCCTTTGCGCCAAACAAGCTCAATTATCCCTCAAAACTTTTGCACTACCTGGCTTATGGTCGCCCGGTAATTTCCACGTTTACCGATGGGCTGAGTCCGGATTACCGTGATGTGTTGATACCGATTGAGGAAGAGAGCGAAGCCGGTTTGGCTCAAACCATTCAATATGCCCTTGGCATGCCTGGGGCCGACTATGCGGCTTGGTGTGCGCGTGTAGCGCGTTTCAATCATACACGAATATGGAGTCAACAGATCTTTCGCTTGCTGGACTGGCTGGAAGGCGAATTCAAGCAGTCTACTGCGAGCGCATAGAGGCCACCGGAACAGAACATGTCCCTGTCAGATCCAAAGATTCCTTTCAACAAGCCTTATCTTACCGGTAAGGAATTGCACTTTGTCGCCGAAGCCCATAGCAATGGTCAGTTGGCCGGCGACGGAGAGTTCACTAAGCTCTGCTCTACATGGTTGGAGGAGCGCATAGGCTGCGAAAAGGCGCTATTAACGCACTCCTGTACGGCAGCTTTGGAAATGGCGGCAATGCTTTCTGGTATCGAGCCAGGTGATGAAGTGATCATGCCATCTTATACCTTCGTGTCGACAGCCAATGCGTTTGTGCTGCGAGGGGGGGTTCCGGTCTTTGTAGATATCCGTCCTGACACGCTTAATATCGATGAGTCCTTGATAGAGGCGGCCATTAGCTCGCGAACCAGAGCGATCGTCCCCGTGCATTATGCCGGTGTTGCATGCGATATGGATCGTATCTGCGATGTTGCTCGGCAACACGGACTTTTAGTGATAGAGGATGCGGCCCAGGCCGTACTGGCATCCTATAAGGGCAGGGCACTAGGGTCATTCGGGCAACTTGGTTGCTATTCCTTCCACGAAACAAAAAACATCATATCGGGCGAAGGAGGCGCGTTGCTGGTAAACGCACCCGAGTTGGCCGATCGTGCGGAGATTATTCGCGAGAAAGGCACCAATAGAAGCAGCTTCTTTCGGGGTCAGGTCGACAAGTACACTTGGGTGGACGTCGGTTCGTCCTATTTGCCGGGGGAGGTCATATCGGCTTTCCTGTGGGCACAAATGCAGGATGCAAGGGCAATTACTGCGCGCCGACTAGAGATATGGAACGATTATCACAGCGGCTTTGCATCGCTCGAGCAGATGGGACGCCTGCGGCGTCCAGTGATTCCAGATGGGTGTGAGCAAAATGCTCACATGTACTACCTCATCCTGAATGGACTGGAGGAGCGCTCTCGATTCATCGAGTTTATGAGGCAACGGGGTATTTCCTGTGTTTTTCATTATGTTCCCCTGCACTCCTCACCCTTTGGGCAATCCCGCGGAAGGGTTTCGGGTCACTGCTTGCATACCGACGATCTCGCGTCCCGTCTCGTCAGGTTACCTCTGTGGATTGGAGTAGAGCAAGTGCAGGCGCGCATTATCGATAGCGTAACCGACTTTTTCATGCAGGGGGGCGCATGACTTTACGATTCACTATGTTCCTTGGGAAATGTTTTTCGGCCGATGGGCTGGCGGGAAAACGTGTCATCAAACGATCTGCTGTGGGAACAGCTTGGATTGGGAGAGTTTCCTGTTCTATGGGAGAGCGCCTCGTAATGGTCAGATATTTCCGGTAGTACATAACGAATCAGGTTAACAGTATGTTCAATTTCAGAAGAGTTACTTGGGCGCTTCGCAAACTTCAGGTTCCTGCTGGGGATGGCTTGGTTCTTGATGTTGGCAGTGGAGGGAGACCTTATCCTCGCTCCGACGTATTGTTGGACAGACTGACTGGTGCGGAGCACCGCTGCGGAGAGGATATGATGATCGATGGGCGGGCTGCGGTCTTTGGTGATGCGAAGAAAATGCCTTTCAAGGATAAGGTGTTCGATTTCGTGATCGCATCGCACATCCTTGAGCACATTGCCGAACCTGAGGTCTTCATTCGGGAGTTGCAGCGGGTGGGTAAGGCTGGTTACATCGAGACACCAAATGCCATCTTCGAGCGGTTGTCTCCACATCTGATTCATTGCCTGGAAGTGGTATGCGTTGATGGGCAACTGCGGATACACAAGAAGAAAGAGGGGGTAGAAGATCCATTCCTCGGAACACAGCACATTTTTAAAGACGACCCCAAATGGGCAAAATTCTTTCATGAAGCGCCCGATATGTTCCACGTTCGCTATTACTGGGAAAGTTCTATTGATTACGTCATTCTTAACCCGGAGGTTTCTTGCGAATGGATCGAGCGTATCAACGACGAAAGCGACACCGGGGGAGCGAAGGAGTCCTATATGCAGGATCACCGTGGATGGCGGGAGATTGGCCAAGCCGTGCTAAAGCTCTGGTATGCTTTTTGGCGTTCACGTCGACTGAAGGACTTCAGACTGGAGGACATTCTCGTTTGTCCGGAATGTCACGGTGATTTGCGCGAAGAGGGTGAGAATATGAATTGTACTGCGTGTGCACGCCTATACCCTATGTCTCCAGTCCCGGACTTTACACCGGATGCTTAAGGATTTGCTCATGCCTGTTCCAGGTATTCACCCTCCGAGTCGCCGATGAAAGTCGCACTCGTCGATGTCAACTACGGATCCAGCAGCACCGGAAAAATTGTGGCGGATCTGGTCACCGGTCTCACGCAGAGAGGTCATCAGGCGATCGCCTTTTACGGACGTGATAGTGGCATCGGTGACACTGGAGGGGCGGTCAAAATCAGCTCCTCAGTAGAGGTATTGTTTCACGCGTTCGCTACGCGTGTATCGGGTTTGACTGATGGCTTTTCCCATTTTTCTACTAGGCGCCTGATAAGGCAGCTTGAGCTTTTCGAGCCTGATGTTGTTCATCTGCATGATATCCACGGTTACTTCGTTGACATACCGGATCTTTGCACGTATCTGAAGAGTAAAAGGATCGCGACAGTTTGGACTTTTCATTGCGAATTTATGTACACGGGGCGATGCGGATATGCTATGGAGTGTGAGGAATGGAGGAGCGGATGCAAGCAATGTCCGGATTTGTCTCGTTACCCGAAGACGTTGTTCTTCGATTTTGCCGGTTGGATGTATCAGCGCAAGCGTAATCTCTTTGCAGATTTTCGGCGTCTTCAACTCGTAGCGCCATCAGAATGGCTGGCGTCACGGATGCGCCAGTCCATGATCCGTGACAAGCCGATCAGCGTGGTTCTGAATGGATTAAATACCCGTATTTTTCGCCCTCATGACGTTGGGGGGCTGAGGACTGAGATGGGCCTTGAGGGTAAGTATTGTGTTCTTTCGGTCGGCGCTGATCTTTTGTCTGAACGTAAGGGTGGGCGATGGGTTGTTGAATTAGCGAAAAGATTCGAACGTGATGAGTTGGTTTTCCTCATGGTCGGAGTAGACAGCTTGCCGTCCTCCATGCCTGAAAATGTAATTATGCTCCCACGTATCGAAGATCAGACTAAGCTGGCGGAGTTATATTCGCTTGGTAGCGTGCTGCTTCTTCCCAGCGAGAAAGAGACCTTCTCGATGGTAAGCGCAGAGGCTCTAGCCTGTGGTTTGCCGGTGGTCGGGTTCGATTCAGGGGCGCCGAGGGAGGTTGCCCCCGAAAATTTCGGCAGCTTCGTGCCCTATGGGGACCTCGATGCGCTTGAGGCGCTGTTGCGCACCGTATGTAGCGGCACAGATGGGCTCAAGTCTGCTGCTGAGTGCGTTAAGTTTGCGGAATCACGTTACTCACAAAAAGCTATGGTCATGGCCTATGAAGCCATTTATCAACGGGTGATAGAAAGCAAATGAGCGGCGCGATGAATTACCAAGTTTGCACCAAGACGGTACTCGATACTTCCTACCCGGGGCTGACGTTCGACAGCAAGGGTATCTGCAGCCAGTACTGGGACTACCAGAATGTGGTCAAGCCGAACTGGCATCAGGATGAAACGGGGCGCAGGGAGCTGGAGCGGCGGGTCGAGATGATTAGGAAGGATGGTCGGGGGCGAGATTTCGATTGCCTGCTCGGCTTGAGCGGTGGAGTGGATAGCTCGTACATGCTACATGTGATGGTGAAAGAGTACGGTCTTCGGCCGTTGGTTTTTCATGTCGATGGTGGGTGGAACTCGGAGCTATCTGTTCACAATATCCATGTCTTGGTAGATAAGCTCGGTCTTGATCTCTATACCGAAGTAATCAATTGGGAAGAAATGCGGGATTTCCAGCTGAGTTGGTTCAAGGCGGGGGTTCCTCATCTGGACATTCCTCAGGATCACGCGTTCGTAGCCGTACTATACAAGTTTGCAGAAAAGTATGGCATCGGGACGATTCTGAATGGCGGCAACATCGCTACTGAGTGTGTCATGATGCCGTCCCAGTATTATTACTGGGGGACTGACATGAGGCATATACGAGATGTCATCAAGCGTTACGGTACGGTACCGATGCGTAGTTATCCATTCAGCTCTGTATATCGGCATAAAATATATTTGCGTTATCTGAAGGGAGTGAAGGTGTTCAAACCTTTAAACTTCATGCCCTACACGAAGACACTGGCGATAGACCTGCTGCAAGGCGAGTATGGCTGGAAACCTTATCCGCAAAAACATTTCGAGTCTCGTTTTACGCGCTTCTACGAAGGGTACTGGCTTCCGACACGGTTTGGATTCGACGTTCGGCGCTGCCAGCTTTCCAGTCTGATCCTCACAGAGCAGATGTCGCGCGACGAAGCGCTGCACATTCTGGAAAATCCACCGTACGACCTGGACACCAGTGAGCAGGACTTCGAGTATGTGGCTACGAAACTGAGGATTACGCCTGAGGAACTGCGTGAATACCATGCAATGCCTAAAAGGTACTACTGGGACTATCACAATCAGCACAGGATACTGTCGCTGATCGAGAAATCGGTGTCATTGCTTAAGATTGGCCGTCGAGGTGGTGCATTTTGAAGGTTACGCTTGTTGATTACGGTCTCGGCAATATCCAGGCATTTGCCAACATATACCGGCGCCTAAATATCGATGTCGCGGTCGCACAAAATGCGGACGAACTCGCCGCTGCTGAGAAGATCGTGCTGCCAGGTGTTGGCGCCTTTGACTGGGCGATGAGTCGACTAGAAGCATCGGGGATGCGCGGTTGCTTGGATGAGCTGGTTCTGGGGCTGGGGCGGCCGGTACTGGGAATCTGCGTGGGTATGCAGATGATGGCGGCACGTAGCGATGAGGGAGAGCTTGCTGGTCTGAGGTGGTTTGACGCAGAAGTCAAACGTTTTCCAGAGCGCGTGTCAGACCAGAAAGTACAGTTACCGCATATGGGTTGGAATGATGTCACCACCGTTGACGGTACCCTGTTCAGGGGGATTGGTGCGCCGCGTTTCTACTTTCTCCATTCGTACTATTTTGCACCACGCAACCCGTCGGATGTTCTTGCAAGCGCGGATTACCATAGAAACTTCACTGCTTCTGTGCGGCATGGAAACATTTATGGAGTGCAGTTCCACCCAGAAAAAAGCCATCACTGGGGTGTTCAGTTGCTTAAAAATTTCGCAGAGTTGTAAAAAATGCTCCGACCACGAATTATCCCCTGCCTTCTGGTGCAAAATAGCGGTTTGGTAAAGACCGTCCGATTCTCCGATCCGAAGTACGTTGGAGATCCTATCAATGCGGTGAAGATCTTCAATGAGAAGGAAGTCGATGAACTTGTGGTTCTAGATATAGACGCTACAGTTCAAGGTCGTGAGCCTGACTATGCTCTCATTGCCAGCATGGCGGCAGAGTGTCGCATGCCTTTGTGTTATGGCGGTGGTATCAAGACGGTCGGACAAGTAGAGAGGATTGTCAGCCTGGGGGTTGAAAAGGTGGCTCTTAGTTCGGCAGCCATTGAAGATCCAAAATTGCTAACGAAAGCCTCTGATCGCGTAGGGTGTCAGAGTATTGTTGTCGTGCTTGATGTGAAGAAAACTGGATTTTTTAAACGCCATGAGCTTTTTACCCACAATGGTAAGAGGGGGTGGGGGCTTTCTCCAGTCGAATTCGCCAGAAAAGCCGAAGAATTGGGGGCAGGAGAGATTCTTGTAAATGCTATTGACAGGGATGGAGCGATGAATGGCTATGATCTGGAACTGGCCAAGCAGATACGCGACGCTGTAGGTATTCCCTTGTCTGTTGTCGGCGGCGCGGGAGGGCTGGCGGATATCCACGCGTTGTTTCGTAGTTGTGGAGTGATCGGAGCAGCGGCGGGCAGTATGTTCGTTTTCAAGGGGAAGTACCGCGCCGTTCTGATTCAGTATCCAAGTCACAGTGAAAGGGATGAACTTTGTGCGGCAGCAACGAAGGTGAATTTCAGTTAGTACGGCCGGACGCCATGTGAAATGAAATATAAAGATCAGCCAGCAAAAGAGTGTATGGGAATTAGTGAGTCGATTTGGATGATTCTCGCTATCCAGAAATTAAAGCAAACGGTGAAGATGGGATACCAGCATGCGGATGCCCACTTAAGATTATGTCTGGAAGGGTAAGTACACTCAGGAAGAAAGCACCTCTTGATGTCTTGGGGACATTGGTGGTGTTCCTGTGATTCGTGACCACCCTGGGGTGGATTCTGGCCGCAGCGGTTTCGCTGCGTACTGTTGTGACAATGCGGTACTTATTTTGTAGCAAGGTATGCAATAAAGGCATTGGAATCCATCGAAGATCCGATGTGTCGATAAATTACTACTTGATGGATATGTTCTATGTTCGCTGAAAGGGTGCTTTTGATTACTGGGGGAACTGGTTCGTTTGGAAATGCGGTGCTAAGGCGCTTTATCAATTCAGACCTGCGTGAGATTCGAATATTAAGCCGTGACGAAAAGAAGCAGGACGATATGCGCAAACGTTACGCGAGTTCGAAGCTAAAATTCTATGTTGGTGACGTGCGTGATTACCAGTCGGTTTTAGGTGCGGTACGTGGTTCTGATTACATCTTTCACGGGGCAGCGCTGAAACAGGTACCATCATGTGAATTTCATCCGCTTGAGGCCGTCAAGACAAACGTATTGGGTACTGAGAATGTTCTGGAGGCCGCTATCAGTTGCGGAGTTAGGCGAGTTATCTGCCTCAGCACTGATAAGGCCGTATATCCAATCAATGCGATGGGGATATCGAAGGCGATGATGGAAAAGGTTGCAGTGGCCAAATCAAGGAGCAGTAGTGATACGGTAATCTGTTCTACACGGTATGGAAATGTGATGGCTTCACGGGGTTCCGTCATTCCCTTGTTTGTGGACCAGATCCGGACTGGAAAACCGATTACTATCACCGATCCATACATGACACGGTTCATGATGACCCTCGATGATGCGGTGGATCTTGTCCTTTATGCATTCGAGCATGGCAATCCCGGTGATATATTCGTCCAGAAAGCACCTGCGGCAACAGTAGAAGTTTTGGCGCAGGCCATCGTTGAACTGATTGGTAAACCGGAGCATCCAGTACATGAGATTGGTACGCGTCACGGTGAAAAATTGTATGAAACATTACTGAGTCGGGAGGAAATGGCCGCCGCTGAAGACTTAGGGGCGTACTATCGTATGCCACCGGATGGTCGTGACCTGAACTATGAGAAGTTCATGGATCAGGGAGAGCGCAGCTTGACCCAAAGTACACACGGTGAGGACTATAATTCACATAACACGACCCGTCTGGACGTAACAGGTATGAAGGAACTGTTGCTCAAGCTGAATTTCATACAGCGTATAGTGCGCGGCGAATATGCTGAATCAGAGGAATGAATTGATACGGGTTCTTATCACAGGTGCTCAAGGGTTTGTCGGGAAGAACCTCCAGCTGTGTTTGGCTGAACGTTCGGATGTGCAAGTGGTGCCCTATACCCGCCAAGATAGTCCGGCGCGCCTGCCTGAGTTGCTGCGGCACTCAGATATTGTATTTCATCTAGCTGGCGTTAATCGCCCCCAAACCCCATCCGAGTTCGAGTCGGGCAACGTCGATCTGACTCGCCAGCTAGCCGATGCCGTTGCACAGGTAAAGCGACAATACGGTAGAGTGGTACCGGTGGTGTATACTTCATCCATTCAGGCGGATCTGGACAACCCTTACGGTCAAAGCAAGTGCGAGGCGGAACAGGCGCTTTTCGAATTGGCCAAACAGTGCAATGTGCCGGTTTATGTCTTCCGTTTGCCTAACGTGTTTGGTAAGTGGTGTCGCCCCAACTACAACTCGGTCGTCGCCACATTTTCCTACAATATCGCGCGCAACCTGCCTATTCAGGTTAATGATCCAACAGCGCTATTGACGCTGGTTTACGTGGACGATGTGCTTGAGAAATTTATTGAGATTATGGAGGGGGGAGTACCCACTCCTCTACAGGGAAAGTTTGTTACGGCAACTCCACAATATCAAATTACCGTTGGCTCTCTTGCTGAGCAGTTAAGAGGTTTTCGTGAAAGCCGGAAAAGTTTGCAAATCGACCGTGTAGGCGGCGGACTGACTCGTGCCTTGTACGCTACATACGTGAGCTATTTGCCGGTAGAGGCGTTTGCCTATAGCGTACCCCAACATTGTGACCAACGTGGCGTGTTCGTGGAAATGCTTAAAACTGTCGATGCTGGACAGTTTTCGTTCTTCACGGCGCATCCTGGAGTAACCCGAGGTGGGCATTATCATCACAGTAAAACCGAGAAATTCTTGGTAATCAAAGGGTATGCGCTTTTTCGGTTTAGGCACATGCAAACAGACGAAGTGCATGAGTTACGTATCACAGGAGAAGTTTCACAGATTGTAGAAACGGTGCCAGGATGGACTCATGACATCACAAATATAGGCCATGAAGATATGATCGTTATGTTATGGGCTAATGAGATATTTGACAAAAATCGTCCCGATACATTCAAGTGTCCAGTCTGAAGATTATTAGCGTGAGCAAATAATGAAAAAACTTAAAGTCATGACGGTGGTTGGTACTCGGCCAGAGATTATTCGTTTGTCTCGAGTATTGGTACGATTAGATGAATATTGTGACCATATCTTGGCTCACACTGAGCAAAACTACGACTACGAACTTAACCAGGTTTTTTTCGATGACCTGGGAGTGCGCAAACCAGATTATTTCCTTAACAGCGCAACCAATTCTACAAGTCCGGCACAGACGATAGGCAACCTGATAGTTGCCGTAGATTCGGTTCTTGAGAAGGAAAAACCAGAGGCTTTGTTGGTTCTGGGAGATACCAATAGTTGCTTATCGGTTATTCCAGCCAAGCGCCGTAAAATACCAATTTTTCACATGGAAGCAGGCAATCGCTGTTTCGACCAACGGGTACCCGAAGAAACCAATCGTCGCATCGTCGATCACACGGCTGATGTCAATCTCACCTATAGCACTATAGCAAGGGATTATCTATTGCGTGAGGGCTTGCCTCCTGATCTGGTAATCAAGACCGGCAGTCCGATGTGCGAGGTGCTGACCCACTACCGGCCGCAGGTCGACGCCTCCGACGTTCTGCAGCGCCTGGGTCTGAAGGCAGAACGTTACTTTGTTGTGAGCGCCCACCGGGAAGAGAATATTGAGTCGCCACAATCATTCTCTAAGTTGGTCGAGGTGCTCAACGCCGTAGCTGGTGATCATAACCTACCTGTGATTGTATCCACCCACCCACGCACGCAAAAACAAATCGATACCGTAGGGGTGCAATTCCATCCACAGATACGTCTGCTTAAACCACTGGGCTTCCATGACTACATACGCCTACAGTTATCTGCACGTGCGGTGCTGTCGGACAGTGGGACCATCAATGAGGAGTCTTCTATCCTGAATTTTCCGGCGCTTAACTTGCGTGAGGCGCATGAGCGTCCTGAGGGAATGGAAGAAGCATCTGTAATGATGGTTGGGCTAGAGGTAGGTCGTGTGCGTCAGGCCTTAGCAATTTTGGCTGATCAACCACGCGGAGAACAAAGGCGATTACGTCAGGTTGCTGACTACAGAGTATCCAATGTGTCAGATAAAGTGGTTCGCATCATTCATAGCTATACGGATTACATAAACCGAGTGGTTTGGAAGAAATACTGAAGCTGAGCAAGACTTACATGCGCTTACTTGTTGTTACGCAATATTTTTGGCCAGAGAACTTTAGAATCAATGAACTGGTTACAGAATTGTCGTGCAGAGGGCATGAAATAACGGTGTTAACTGGTTGGCCTAACTATCCAGAGGGACGGGTGTTCGATGTGTACAGGCAGAACCCGAGCCAATACGGCTGCTTTGTGGGCACCCGTGTGGTACGTGTGCCATTACTGACACGTGGGCGAGGCGGGCTTCGCCTGATCTTAAACTATGTGTCGTTTGCTGCCAGCGCTTCTGTGCTGGGTGCTTGGAAGTTGCGGGGACAGAAGTTTGACGCGGTGCTAGTATACGAGCCGTCGCCGATAACCGTTGGAATACCAGGGGCGGTGATGCGCTTTTTCAAGCGTGCCCCAATGGCTCTTTGGGTCCTTGACTTGTGGCCCGATACCCTGAAGGCTGTTGGTGTCGTGAAATCGGGTAGGCTCTTGAACGCCGTGGGACATTTAGTGAGTTGGATTTATAGGCGTTGCGACCTGATATTGGCTCAGTCGAGAAGTTTTGAAGACCAAATTGCGCTTTATGCCCCTAAGAGTATCAATATCAAGTATTTTCCTGCCTGGGCTGATGAGGTTTTCCAACAGGGCAGGATCATTGAACCCAATACCGCCATACCCTCAGCCCCGGGGGTGTTTACCGTGCTGTTTGCAGGAAATATTGGTGAGGCTCAGGATTTCCCATCCATTCTGGACGCTGCTGAAAGGTTGGGGAAGCGTGAGGATATTCGTTGGATCGTAGTTGGTGATGGCCGGATGTTAAATTGGGTTTCAGATCAGATCAAAAGGCGTAATCTCACTGACAAGGTTCTACTGGTAGGACGACACCCGCTGGAGCGTATGCCCGCCTTTTTTGCTCATGCGGATGCGCTATTGGTGAGTCTTAAGGATGAGCCCATTTTTACCATGACAATACCTGGAAAGATGCAGGCATACTTGGGCTCTGGAATACCGGTGCTTGCCATGTTGAATGGGGAAGGTGCAGATATCGTATTAGAGGCTGAGGCTGGACTCGTTTCTCCAGCGGGAGATGGTGCTGCCCTAGCGCAAAATGTTATCAAACTTGCGTCAATGGGCGAGATGGATCGGGTTCGATTGGGTGAGAACGGTAGACGGTTCTGTGTTAATCAATTTGACCGGAGTACGCTGATCTCAAGTTTAGAGAGTTGGCTTCAAGAGATGATCGCGCGTAAGCATGGCCTGACAGAAACTCTGTGATTCTTGTTAAAGGGGTCAAAGGTCTATCGGACAAACTCTTTACAACGGAGGTAGGACTGAGTGAGCTACCGATTCTCAGCGTTATCCGTGATTTGTCAAATCAATCAAATGTTATCGGTTCTGTCGTTGTCAAAGGCATAGGTTCTCAACCGATTGGACCTCGGTATTAAAAATGCCCCAAGCGTCGTTTACTTTGCTGCTTGAGTGTATGTGACGGCCTAGCGAAGTGCAGACCCATGGACTGAGTTTTATCTTCCAATGTGGAAGGTGCCGGTAATCTTGCCCGACAAGCAGCAGATGCAGGGGTGAAATGTTTGCGTGATTTCCTATTGCGCACTATCGCTGAGGAGACGTCGCTGGTCATGGGTGGCCTAAAAGAGAATTGCGTATTGGATGCTGTGCTGGTTGTGCCGAACCGGCATAAAATTGTCCGGCGTATAATTCCCGTGGTGAATAACTATCAGTCTGGCTCGGCATCGATGCGGGTAGTCAGGGTGGTGTTCAGTTCACGGATTATCTCAATCGTGCCGTCTGGTCGAATGACTGAATTTTCACGAGGCATATAATTGCGTATTTTGTTAACCGGCGCTACCGGTTTTATTGGCCGGGGATTGCTGGAAAGGGTGACAACCCTAGGAAACCTTGAGCTAGCTGCCGCGGTTCGCAAGTCCGAAGTGGTGCTCCCTGAGGCGGTCGAGAAATTTCAAGTTACCGGGCTTGAGCCTGATACCGATTGGCGAAAGGTGGTCAGAGGTATTGATACTGTTATTCACAGTGCAGCTCGCGTTCATGTTATGAAAGAGGTGGCAACTGATCCGCTCTCTGAGTTCCGAAGGATTAATGTTGATGGCACATTGAATTTTGCCCGCCAAGCTGTTGAGGCGGGGTTACGACGTTTTATATTTATCAGCTCGATTAAAGTTAATGGTGAATCCACAATTGCAGGAATACCTTACTTTGCAGATGCTCAGCCAATGCCTACTGACTCGTACGGCATCTCGAAGATGGAAGCCGAACAAGGCTTGCGGGCGCTTGCTGAGGAAACCGGGTTGGAAGTTGTAATAATCCGACCGACACTGGTCTATGGGCCGGGTGTGAAAGCTAACTTTTTTAATATGATGCGTTGGCTACAAAAAGGTGTTCCATTGCCATTTGGGGCAATTAATAATCGACGTAGCTTGATTGCTTTGGACAATCTGGTTGATTTAATCGTGACTTGTATCGATCACCCTTCTGCCGCAAACCAGACCTTCCTTGTAAGTGACGATGAGGATCTTTCTACTACCGAATTGTTGTGGCGTACTGCAGCTGCATTGGGCAAGCCGGCGCGTCTCGTGCCAGTGCCACAGGGGATGCTGGTGTCTGGACTAAGGCTTCTCGGCAAGGGAGACCTAGCACAACGGTTGTGTGGATCGCTGCAGGTAGATATCAGCAAGACTCGGGCATTGCTGGGTTGGACTCCGCCAGTGAGTGTGGACGAGGGGCTGAGGAGAGCAGTGGCAGGAATCAAGGTGAAAGGTTAATAGAACATATGTACGGCTCGGAAAAACAGGGGAATAATCAGGGCGTGCTTTTATGGTCATGAATCAATGATGCTGATGTGGTTTTTTTTATTGGCTGGGCTGAGTTCTTTTGTACTGACCGGTTTTCTGCGCCGATATGCGCTCAAAAGAAATCTGCTGGATGTGCCTAATATACGCAGCTCGCACCAGATACCGACACCGCGTGGAGGCGGGATGGCGATAGTGCTGGTGTTCCTGATTGGGTTGGCGATACTGGCTGTGATTGATGTAATGCCGTTGACGCCGCTCATGGCGTTGGCGGGTGCAGGTGGCTGGGTGGCATTGATTGGCTTTATTGATGATCATCATCACATCCCTGCGCATTGGCGTTTGTTGGCTCACTTTTCAGGCGCTGTCTGGGTGCTGATATGGATTGGGGGGATGCCGCCGTTTGCGCTATTTGGCCAAACGCTGGAGATGGGCTGGCTGGGGCATGGGGTTACAGCTGTTTATCTGGTCTGGTTGTTGAATCTCTATAACTTTATGGATGGGATTGATGGTATTGCCAGCATTGAAGCACTGAGCGTTTGCCTGGGCGGGATAGTGCTCTATTTGTTGTCACCTGCAGCAGATAAGGAGTGGGTCATGCCCACACTGCTGTTGGTATCGGTAGCTGGTTTCGTATTCTGGAATTTTCCCCGCGCCAGAGTTTTTATGGGAGATGCGGGCAGTGGCTTCATTGGGCTGGTGCTGGGTATCTTTTCTATTCAGGCGGCTTGGGTGGACCCATTATTGTTCTGTAGTTGGGTAATTTTGCTCGGAATATTTGTTGTGGACGCAACACTGACTCTATTACGCAGAATTGTACGGGGAGAATGTTTTTTTGAGGCGCATCGTAGTCACGCTTATCAATATGCCTCACGCAAGTATGGCTCGCACGTAAAGGTCAGTCTGGCTGTTGGTCTAATTAATCTGGTCTGGCTGTTACCTGTTGCAATAGTAGTTGCTCAAGGTTGGCTGGATGGCCTGCTAGGTGTCGTGTTGGCGTATTCGCCACTTGTCTGGTTAGCTTTCCATTTTAATGCGGGGGCTAGGGAGCTATAATGATTCAAGCCTGCGTGAATCCATAGGTAAGTACATCTTGCGCCTTGAGTAGAAAGGCAATGGCATTGGTTACTTGGATCTCCAACTACTCCACGGCTGGTCTTTTCCAGTAAGCTGGAGATTTCAGATGTCAGGAGAGAACACCCTGCTGCAGCGAGATTCAATGGTGCAACCTCAGAGTGAGTTTTTTCCAATTATGCCGATGATTTTGCTCAGACGTTCAGCTCTCTCGGCCGTTTTAACAATCCCATATTTATGGTGCATACTCGGAGCAATCCGTTCTACCCTGATTAAGCTGACCTGTTTGTCGTTGATGACTCCCTTCATCTGGTTCAGGCAAGGCTTATTGGCCCCGGTAATCAGCGTTAATCAGGACATCCACCAAAATCACCGCTACGGTTCATTCCCTCTAGGGTTTGGAGCATAAATGTGGGATCTGTGTGATGGGCTCAGCCGCAAAACTGACGTTTTCAATTCGTGAATTACTGGATACGGTGAATTTTAATGTTGGAATCGATTCATAGCCGCACGGCACAGCCGGTACTGGCATTACCCCGTTATGCCAAGCGTATAATTGCACTGGCAGTGGATGCGGCACTCTGTGTGTTGACCGTTTGGCTAGCCTACTATCTTCGACTGGGTGATTTTGTATCTCTGATTGGACGGCCTATGTGGGCAGAGGCGGCTTCATTATGTCTTGCGTTGCCTATTTTTATCGTATCTGGGTTGTACCGGGCAATTTTTCGCTACTCTGGGTGGCCTGCTCTGCTCACAGTAACACGTGCAATTGTGATATATGGACTGCTTTATTCATCACTGATAACGGCAATTGGTCTTCCCGGGGTACCGAGAACTGTGGGCTTGATTCAACCCCTGTTATTGCTGTTTGCGGTGGGTGGATCACGTGCCCTGGCCCGTTACTGGTTGGGAGGTATGTACCAGAGTCAGTTGAAGATTGCTGCACTACCTAAGGCCTTGATTTATGGGGCGGGCATCTCGGGGCGGCAACTTGCTTCCGCAATGGCCAATAGTCTTGATATGCGGGTAATCGGCTTCCTGGATGATGATAGTCGATTGCATGGACAGGTTCTCAACGGCCTGCCGGTTTACGGTCCGGATGATCTAACTGGGCTGATAGAAACCAAGGGAGTAACCGATGTACTGTTGGCGCTGCCATCAATCAGGCGCAAGCGCCGGAACGAAATACTAGAGCAGATGTTAAACTATCATGTGGCGGTGCGCACTTTGCCAAGCCTGGGTGATTTGGCGCAGGGACGTGTTACCACCTCTGATTTGCATGAGCTGGATGTTGATGATCTGCTTGGACGTGAGCCTGTATCCCCAAATCATATTCTGTTGGCCAAAAATATTACTGGAAGAGTGGTGCTTGTTACAGGTGCAGGTGGTTCTATTGGAAGCGAACTATGCAGGCAAATCGCGAAGTTGGCTCCTGCTCGGTTACTGTTGGTTGAGGTGAGTGAGTTTGCCCTTTATAGCATCCATGCTCAGCTTGAAAGCATGTATGGGAAAGGAGATGGGATTAGGTTAGTTCCTCTATTGGCTTCGGTGAGTCATAGCGAACGAATGCACGAAATAATATCCACCTGGAGCCCGCAAACTATCTATCATGCGGCAGCCTATAAGCATGTCCCACTGGTAGAGCATAATCCGGCTGAGGGCGTTAGAAACAATGTACTGGGCACCTTGTTTACGGCCAAAGCAGCAGTTGAGCAGAACGTCAGCGATTTTGTGCTGATCAGTACAGATAAGGCAGTGCGTCCGACTAATATTATGGGAGCCAGTAAACGACTCGCCGAGATGGTGCTTCAGGCATTAGCCGTAGAATCGCCGTGCACGAAATTCTCCATGGTTCGTTTTGGCAATGTACTCGATTCTTCAGGGTCAGTGGTTCCCAAGTTTCGGCTGCAGATTAGAGATGGCGGTCCTATCACTTTGACCCACCCGGAGATCACGCGCTATTTCATGACCATTCCTGAAGCTGCCCAGCTGGTAATTCAGGCCGGGGCGATGGCCAAGGATGGTGGTGTCTTCGTATTGGATATGGGGCAGCCGGTCAAGATTATGGAGCTTGCGCGGCGTATGGTGGAACTGTCAGGCTTAAAGGTACAGGATACGCATAATCCTGAAGGGGATATTGAAATTCAGATTACCGGCCTCAGGCCAGGAGAGAAGCTCTACGAAGAGCTTCTGATTGGTGATAATCCACAGGCCACTTTCCACCCTCGAATTATGAAGGCTCATGATGATTTTCTGCCATGGACCGTGCTTGAGGAGAAGCTTAATGCTTTGTCAATTGCGTTGAATGTAAATGATGTGGATGTGATCAAGGCGATGCTAGAACAGCTGGTTACTGGCTACAGGCCGGATCAGAAAATAGTCGATTGGGTTTATCTCGAGCAGCAGGCACAGGTGGATGAGCGTACTTGACTGCCCACTATGTAGCGGATCCAGCCTAACCTAATCAACTGGTAACCAGAAACGCAACGCCTAGGCATGTTTGGCTCGTTCTGACTTAGGTTTTGTGGTTTAACTAATTCAATGGTCTAGGTGGTTGTTGCCATACCTATCGCTTACCATTATCGGGTTTCAATTCAACTGCTCCCGGATAGCGTCGATGTAACGCCATGAGACTATTATACACCCTCATTCTGACGATCAGTCTGCCACTGGTTCTGCTGCGCCTCTACTGGCGAAGTCTAAGAAATCCGGCTTATCGTTCTCGAATATTGGAACGCTTGGGGCGGTTGCCTGCATTAGCCAAGAAGGAAGCTCTCTGGATACACTCTGTATCAGTAGGCGAGACCCAGGCGGCCGAACCGCTTGTCAAACGGCTGCAAGAACAGTTTCCAGATCTGCCTATTGTAATCACTACCACCACACCAACAGGTTCTGATCGAGTAAAGAAACTGTTTGGTGAGTCGGTCCTCCATGCCTATTTCCCCTTTGATCTCCCCTTTGCTGTGCGGGGTTTTCTTAAAGCGATAAAGCCGAAAATACTGGTCATGATGGAGACCGAGGTCTGGCCCAATCTTTTGGCTGAATGTGAACGAGAAAATATACCCACCATTCTGGCTAACGCGCGTCTCTCTGAGCGATCCGCGAAAGGGTATGCGCGTCTCGGTTCTTTCGCACGTGAAACGTTTGGGAGGATCAGTCTGGTAGCCGCACAATCGCCAGCTGATGCAGAACGTTTTCTTGGGTTGGGGGTGAAGTCTGATCGTGTACGGGTAACCGGTAGCATTAAGTTCGATGTGCGGATTCCTGCGCTTGTGAATGAGCAGGCCGAGGCTTTGCGGCGTACTTGGGGCGGTCGTCCGGTCTGGGTGGCGGCGAGTACCCGTGAAGGTGAAGAAGAGCTGATTTTAGCTGCCCACGGGCAGGTCTTGAGGCAGATGCCACAGGCCCTGTTGGTGCTTGTCCCTCGCCATCCTGAACGCTTTGATAAAGTAGCACTGCTTTGCCAACGCGATGGCTTCACTTACGCGCGTCGCTCAGCCGATGATCTGTGTCGATCAGAAACCTCTGTCTATCTGGGTGACACAATGGGCGAATTGATCCTCTTTCTGTCTGCGGCTGATGTGGCTTTTGTTGGCGGCAGTCTGGTACCGACAGGTGGTCACAATGTGCTTGAACCTGCGGCCCTGGGATTGCCCGTTATTTTTGGCCCGCACATGTTTAATTTTGCCATGGTCAGTCGAATGCTTTTGGCTGAGGGGGCTGCTGTTGAGGTGGCAGATGTCGATGCATTGACTAAGTGGATTGTTGATTGGTTATCTGATGCTAATCTAAGGGCAGTCTATGGTGAAAATGCGTTGCGTGTTGTTGAGGCAAACAGGGGGGCGTTGGACCGTCTCTTTGATATCCTTCAGACGTATCTTGAGAAAGCGTAAAGTTATATTTGGTAGGTAAATCAGCAATTCCTGATCGGAATAATCCTACTGAATAGTCCGTTTTTTTCTCTGTTCGGGTAGTTGTTAAATGACTAGGATGTCCATTCTTTAATATAGGACTGAGAATTTTACAAGGAGAGTAACTATGAAGTTAACAAAATGGATCAGTATGGCAATGCTGCTATTCATCTCATGGGGCTGTTTTGCCGCACAGGTCAATGTTAATTCTGCCTCAGCAGAGGAGATTGCTGCAGAACTTAAAGGAGTGGGTGATACCAAAGCAGCAGCCATCGTGGCCTATCGTTCGGCACATGGTGCATTTAAGACCGCAGATGACCTGGCAATGGTCAAGGGGATAGGACAAAAAACGGTAGAAGCCAATCGGGATAATATACTGATTGGTGATACGGCAAAAAAGTAAAGTAAATAAAAAGGGCGCCAACTGAGGCGCCCTTTTTTATGAATGCCAGAAAATCAAAACTCAAATTTTCTGATGACGGGTGCATTTTTCAACGGCGCGATATCGGTCTCAAAAAGTCCCTCAGTTTGCCATTCGGATTCACCTGTACGGGTAATGAGATAGGCCGTCATGACCGGGCTTTGACCCACCACGACAAATAGCCGCCCACCGATGTTTAACCGCTGTTTGAATTTTTCAGGTATCTCAGGCAGTGATCCGGTTATGGCAATGGCGTCAAACAGACCGCTCTCTATATCGTCGCTGAGGCTGTCGGTAGTGCGTAGTTGCACATTGTTGATTTGCAGTTCGGCTAAACGCGTTCTTGCCTGCTCTGTATAAGTCGGGTTGATATCCTGACTGATAACAGTGCCGCCCATTTTTGCCAGGCAGGCGGTTAGATAGCCGCTCCCTGTGCCGACTTCAAGAATGGTATCGTCGGGCTGAATGTTCAGGGCCTGAATCAGGCGTCCCTCGACCCGGGGGAACATCATCTTCTCTCCGTCACCCAGTGGCACTTCAATATCCGCATAGGCGAGGCCTTTGTAGTTATCTGGAACGAACTGTTCGCGTGGCAGGCTGCCAACCAGACTGAGTACTTTGGAATCGAGAACTTCCCAGGGGCGTACTTGCTGCTCAACCATGTTAAAACGGGCGTTTTCATAGCTTAGGGCGATCATCTGCTGTACCTGATTTTCTGTTTGAAGTGGTAGTGAGGGCGACAAGCCTACTCAGTTTAGGTTAATCAGGCAAGTCTGAGATGCTAACACACTGCTATTTAAGTACTTTCTGTTATTCTTTGGTTGCTTGGTTTGACGGATTTCTAACCATGTATTGACCGGTAGCATCGTGCTTATGGCCAGGGGACGCTGCGATTGGAGTCCGTTGACAGGGTGGGGAGAGACAAGGGGTTCTGGTAGGATATTACTGTGGCTTTACCCCTGAACGGTTGGCCAACACTATTCACGGAGTACGACATGGCGATGCAGTGGAATCAACTCCTGTCGCGGGGACGCTTGGGGAGTGATCAGATCAATGGTGGGACGACAGCCCGGACGGATTTTCAGCGTGATTTTGATCGGATTGTTTTTTCATCGGCGTTTCGTCGCATGCAAGATAAGACCCAGGTGTTTCCTTTGTCGCGGGTCGACTATATCCGTACGCGCCTGACACACAGTCTGGAAGCGTCAAGTATTGGACGTTCGCTGGGGACCCAGGTGGGTGAGCAGGTCATCGCCCGTCGCGGTCTGGCAGGTTATGAGGCGTCTGATTTTGGTGATATCTGTGCAGCCGCTTGTCTGGCGCATGATATTGGCAATCCGCCTTTTGGACATTCCGGCGAGGATGCATTTCGAAGCTGGGCTGAAGAGGCGCCCTATGGCCGTCGCCGGGTTGAGGTACTGCAGGACAGCGAGCGGGAGGATTTCACCCGTTTTGAAGGCAATGCCCAGGGCTTCAGGATCGTCACACGCTTGCAGAATCCTGATAATGCGGGGGGGCTGCAGCTCACCTGTGCCACCTTGGCCGCCTTTACAAAATACCCCCGTGAGTCATGTCTGGGGGGAGGGCGCTATCCTGGTGTCAGTGCCAAGAAGCATGGTTTCTTTACCGAGGACAGGGAGGTATTTGAGACCGTAGCGCAACAGGTGGGCTTGATCCGCCGTGATGGTTCACGGGCTGTCTGGTGCCGGCATCCGTTGGCGTTTCTGGTAGAGGCGGCTGATGATATCAGTTATCGGGTGATCGATATTGAAGATGGTTATCGCCTTGGCTATTTTACATTTACCGAGGTGATGGATCTCTATCTGAATATCCTGAAAGAACCGGACAAACAGCGGATTCGCATGCAGGGTATTCGGGATAGCAAAGGTAAGGTTGAATTCCTCCGGGCCAAAGTGATCAACGAAGCAATCAGTCAGGCAATGGACTGTTTCCTGGATAATGAAGAGATGATTCTGGCAGGGCAGTTTGACGAGCCCCTGTTGAATCAGTTCCCCAAGCGTGCGGAGATGGATCGGCTGATTGAGGTTGCCATGGATCGCATCTATCAGGCGACTGAGGTTGTCGAGATTCAGGCGGCGGGATTTCAGGTGATTGGTGATCTATTAGAGCGTTTTATTCAGGTCCTTGATGATATAGCGGAGCAAGGAACAGAGGCCTCCGCCAAGAGTAAGATGATCTCCCGTCTGATTCCTGAGCAGTTTATTGGTCCAAACCGAATCCCATCCCCCAATACCTACACACGGTTGCTGCGTCTCACCGACTTTGTGGCCGGTATGACGGACTCCTATGCCGTATCGCTCTACAAAAAACTCACCGGTATCTCTCTCCCCAATGCCTGATCATTAAGATCGTAGCTTCAGTGGAATGAAAATAGCACTTGTAAATTAAGCTGTTAAAGAAGTTACGCCTGCAGTCGCTAAACTCCCGATACATTCACTCTGCGTTAAAAACTGTTTTACCGTGACCATACGGGTAGGTGTGGTTGGTCTGCATTTTTAGCGTTGATGAAACGGTTATTTCACACTCTGTAGAACAGTAGATGGCAGTAGACATAATAGATAATGGGTTGCAGATCGCACCGGCTATACTGGATCAATGCAGTATTGGGCTGTTTGTACTCGATCAGGATGGTTTTATTGCCCACTGGAATCGTTGGATGTCGATGGTAACGGGTGTAACGGCGGCCTCTGCTATTGGCTGTCGTCTTGAAGATATTTTACCGGTAGCACCAGGCCCGTTGCTGGAGAAGGCTATTGATGCAGCATTGACGACCGGTGAGATGACTTTGCTGCCAAATGCAGCGGGAGTTATCTTCGAGTCCAGTATTGATGCGGATACGACCACCCCCATGCTCGTAGTGAAGCCCATGCCTGATCGGGTACACTCTGTTCTTGTTCAGGTCTTTGATCAGCGTGAGTTTGGTGCGCTATCGCCAACAGTCGAGACTCAAGGGGCAACGCATCGGGATGGCGACTTGCAGACCCGATCAATCCTCTCTTCAATTGCCGATGCTGTTATAACCACCGATATCAAAGGCAATATCAACTACATGAATGTAGTGGCCGAGAAGCTGACCGGCTGGCGCATTAGTGAAGCCATGGAGTTACCACTTGAGCGGGTGTTCCATGTAATGGGTGAAGAGGGGGCTTCCCTGATGGCAGCTATCTCTGAATGCCTTTTGACCGGTCGGTTGCCCAAGTCTCAGTATTTAGAGTTGGTGCTGATACATCGCCAGGGTATTGGAGTGGCGGTTGAGGAGTCAGTGGCGCCGATTCGTGATGAAAAACAGCAGATTCATGGCGTAGTGGTAGTGTTTCGGGATGTCAGTCAGGCCAGACGCCTGGCGGCTCAGGTGAGTTGGCAGGCTTCCCACGACACGCTGACAGGTCTCTTCAATCGGGGGAGTTTTGACGCCAAACTTGATGAGCTGCTTCAGGATGCCCAGGAATCAGGTCAGGTTCACAGTATGCTTTATCTGGATCTGGATCAGTTCAAGATTGTCAATGATACCTGTGGTCATGTGGCAGGAGACGAACTGTTAAGGCAGATTGCCTCCAAGCTCTCAGCACATGTTCGGGCCGGTGATACCCTGGCGCGGCTCGGTGGTGATGAGTTCGGGGTGCTATTGAATAACTGTCCGGAGTCAGTAGCACAGCGGATAGCCAACCTGATGCGTCAGACCATTATGGATTTTCATTTTGGCTGGGAAGAGAAGTCGTTTGCAATTGGCACCAGTATCGGTGTTGTGACCATTACCGCAGAGAGTGAGAGCGTAGAACGAGTGCTGAGCGCGGCAGATACAGCCTGTTACGCGGCCAAGGATGGTGGTAGAAATCAGGTTCATCTGTATCGCTCTAATGCCGGTGAGGCAGCACAAAGACAGGGAGAGATGCGCTGGGTCAGCCGTATTCACGGTGCCTTGGAAGAGGATCGTTTCCTGCTGTATGCCCAAGCCATTGTGCCGGTAGTTAAGAAAGCCAATAAGTCTGGCCACTATGAGGTGCTGATTCGCATGCTGGATGAGTCCGGTGAGCTTGTTCCTCCTGGCGCGTTTATTCCAGCGGCTGAGCGTTTTGGATTGATGCCGAGAATCGATCGCTGGGTGGTCAAGCAGGTATTCAATCTGATCAGGCATGAGTATGAAAAACTGGTGCTGGGTGGTTTTCGCTTCGCCATTAATCTCTCGGGTGGTTCGGTGAATGATGAGGATACCTTGTTGTTTATCAGTCAGAACATGGCGGAGTATCGCATTCCAGCGGGCATGATCAGTTTTGAGATTACCGAGACAGCCGCTATCGCCAACCTCTCCTCCGCCACGCATTTTATCCGCACCTTGAAAAAAGCGGGCTGCAGTTTTTCGCTGGATGATTTTGGCAGTGGCTTGTCCTCTTTTGCTTACCTGAAAAACCTGCCAGTGGATTATCTGAAGATTGATGGGGCCTTTGTGCGGGATCTGGTGGATGACCCGATCGACTACGCCATGGTGCAGGCGATTAATCAAATTGGTCAGGTGATGGGGTTGAAGACCATTGCCGAGTTTGTCGAGACAGAGGCAGCGCTCGAGCGGTTGTGTGAAATCGGCGTTGACTATGCCCAGGGCTATGGTATTGCTCGTCCAGAACCGCTCTGTGATAGCCAGGGTAGACTGCTTCTGCAGCAGTTGAGTTGGCTAGATACCAATGGCCAGTCGAATACTGTCCAGTCTGACTCTTGATGAATCCAGGTGCTGGCGCAGCGCCCCCTCAATCTCATTTAATTGATCGATGTCGCGCTGTTGGACATGGGGGTTGATCTTACTCAGTGCCGCCATGCGGGACTGCTCTTCCGCATAACGGGAATGCATCACATCAATGGCCCCGCGCAGGATCGTACGCGCCTGTTTTTCGGCCAACTGCTCGCCAAGTAAAATCATGGCCTGTATGCGCTGTCGCAGAGGGGTAACAATCTTCTGTACCACTGATTTTGGTAATGGGGTCAGAGCGTCCGGGTGATCGCTCATATCAATGGTGGCACTACGCTCCTTAAGGTTTTGATCGACCAGGAGGCGTAGCAGGGTCGGCGGAAGAAAGCGTCCCACCTGCAACAGCCTGGGTGCCGGGCATTCAAGTACAAAGAGCATCTCAAGCGCCATGCTGCCGGCGGGTATCACGGGGTGATGTATACCCGTTGCAGTCACATTTCCATGTCCGCTCTCCAGAACCATCTCAATGGCTGCCCGTACCATGGGGTGCTCCCAGGTGAGGAATTGCCACTCTTCATGGGTCAGTGCCGTGGTGCGGTCGAAAGTGACCGTGACGCCATCGTCTGGTAGATGCGGGAAGTGTTCGGTCAGCATGTGCTGTCCTGGTCGGATAACCAAACTGTGACTGGAGTGTGGCTCGGACTCAACGCCGAACGCATTGAGTAGCTGATCCATATAGCCTGCCAAGGTGCTGGTTTCATCTGCAAGTGTAAGTTGTGCCACCAGTTCAGCCGCCTCCTGCTCGCGGCAGGAGTTGAGCTCCAGCAGGTGGTCACGCCCCTGCCTGAGTGCCTGGGTAACCTCTTTATGCAGTTCGCTGGTTGTCTTTAACAGTAGTGTTAGCGAGTCAGGATCACTGCCTGCATCCTCAAAGGCCTGATGCAAGGCAGGTCTGAGCTGTTCAAGTACCGGTAGTCCTGACTGGCAGGTGTGAACAAAGGCATTAAGACCTTCATGATACCAGCGCAACAGGACCTCCTGTGCAGTGCCTTTGAAGTAGGGGGCATGCAGCTCCACTTGTGCCTTTTGGCCAATTCGATCCAGTCGGCCGATGCGCTGTTCGAGGAGATCCGGGTTTTCAGGCAGGTCAAACAGGATCAGGTGATGAGCGAACTGAAAATTACGTCCCTCACTGCCAATCTCAGAACAGATCAGAATCTGACAACCCTGTTCTTGGTCGGCAAACCAAGCTGCGGCTCGATCCCGCTCAATGATGCTCATCGTCTCATGGAACAGTGCGGCGGAGATGCCCTCGCGTACGCGCAGGGCCAGCTCAAGATCGCGGGCGGTTGTGGCGTGGGCGCAGATAAGTAGCATCTTCTCCTGCCGATGCTGCTGCAGGAGGCTGATCAACCAGCTGACTCGGGGATCAGTGCGCCACCACTCACTGCCTGCTGTGCCTGGTGCGAATCGTTCGGGTTGCAGTTGCCCGGTTATCGGCGCATCTATTTCCAGATAGGTCGTAGGTGGTGTGAGAGGATAACTGTGCAGGGCGCGTGGGGTGAAGCCTTTAACCCGGTCTCGTGTGTTTCGGAACATACCGCGGCCTGTTCCGTGACGATCCAGTAACAGATTGGTCAGTTGGGTGCGGGCGGCGTGGCGCTGCTCAGATGTACATGTGGTGCTGGACAATTGGGCCAGCAGGGGTTCGGCCGGGTTTCGTCCCAGTGTCTCAAGTAGCAGGTCATGTTCTTGTTTAGAGATTGGCTGGTCATTAATCAGATTTGCCGCGGCGTCAGCTATCGGTTGATAGTGCGTCTGCTCTTGCTCAAACAGGCTCAGGCTATGGAAACGATCCGGATCAAGCAGGCGCAGGCGGGCAAAATGGCCTGCCCGGCCAAGCTGCTCTGGGGTGGCGGTCAGGAGTAATACGCCAGGTGTCTGTCGAGCGAGTTGTTCGATGGCCATGTAGGCTGGGCTGGGGCACTCTTCGCTCCACTCCAGATGATGCGCCTCATCCACGATCAGGATGTCCCATTCTCCAGCAATGGCCTGGGTTAGTCTGCTACTGTTTTCGGTGAACAGCCCAAGCCCGCACAGTATGAGTTGTTCTGCAAGAAAGGGATTCTCGTCCTGGCCAGAGGCGTCGATAGCTTGGCATCGCTCTTCATCGAACAGGCTGAAGCTCAGGTTGAATCGCCGAAGTAACTCTACAAGCCATTGGTGTAGCAGAGGATCAGGTACTACGATCAATGCCCGTTGAGCGCGACCGGTTAACAGCTGAGTGTGGAGTATCAGGCAGGCCTCAATGGTCTTTCCAAGGCCTACTTCGTCAGCGAGTAAAACCCGCGGTGCCAGGCGTCTCCCTGCTGTATGCGCAATATAGAGTTGATGCGGCAGTAGCTCCGTGCGTGCACCACCCAATCCAAGCAGTTCGGAGTGCTCCAGTCGCTGTCGGTGGAGCAGCGTTTCACGTCTCAGCTCATAGCTGCTGTTTTTATCCAGCTGTCCAGCAAATAGACGGGCTTGTGGCCGATTGAACTGCATGAAGGGGTTTAAGGATGTCTCGGGCAGAGAGGCTTCTTTGCCATCTTCAAGTAGACCATGGTATGTGATCAGCTGGCCTGTCAGCTGCACCGATTGAACAGTGAGTTTCCAGCCCTGGTTGCTTTCAACTATGTCACCTGCCTGAAACTGAACGCGGGTCAAAGGGGCGTTCTCTGTGGCGTACGTCCTGATTGTGTCGGCTGCAAAAAAGCGCAGCGTAACGGTTCGCATGGAGGTCTCGGTGATTATTCCCAGTCCCAGTTCGAGTTCAGTGTCGCTGATCCAGCATTGGCCGAGAGAAAAATCAGGGTCTGGCATAGTAGTCACTAGCGTGCATTATTCAAGAGGGCGGAAGGATACGCTGATTGATTGACTATTTCTATTGAGGTGATCTGCCTGAGTGTTGGAACTAGGAACTTCTGTTACGCATTCTTGCCTTAGTAGGGTATGGTTGTCCATTAACCTCAATAAAGCCATGGATTGATATCTAGAATAAAATGTTACTATAGGCAGACTATTCTCATGCGGCTCTTTGGGGTATTCTTTGGAATAGAGTCGGGTTTTTAACTTAAAAAAGAAGGTGATGCATAGATGAAAAACATTGCTACATTCGCAGGCGCTGCCCTGCTTTCATTGGGTCTTGTTGGTACCGCTGTCGCTGCTGATGGCGCTGCGCTGTACACCTCTAAAGGCTGTTCGGCTTGTCATGGTGCTGATGCCAAGACGCCTATTATGCCAACCTACCCCAAGCTGGCAGGTCAGAATGCACAGTATGCTCTGAATCAGATGAAAGATATCAAGAGTGGTGCCCGCAATAATGGCCAGACGGCTGCTATGAAAGGTATCGTAATGTCTGTTTCTGATGAAGACCTGCAAGCGATTGCTGAGTGGCTAGCTGCTCAGTGATTTCCTAACTGCTTTTTTAGTAAGGGTCAGAAAAAACGCCGAGGCTATGCCCGGCGTTTTTTTGTTCATGATGGGTGGACAACAGCCATTAATTTGACTAATGTCAGTCCAGCTAAAGGGAGTTGTGGTATTTGCCACATTTTTTTGGCATATGCCGTGATTGATTGATCGAAGTCAATGATTTCGTGACCCTCACAGCGCAACATGCCAGTGCAATTCTAACAATAGCGCGATAGCGCAAGAATAAAGTCCTTAAACGGAGACGTGTCTCATGAAAGTGAATAACAAGCGCACATTGTCGCTTATGCTGGGCCTGGTAATGGGTCTTGGCGCAACGGCTAGTGCATATTCCCAGGCGTCACTCGAAGATGTCATGAAGGCTCGCGGCCTGACGCAGAAAGATCTGCTAGCCGCAGCGAAGACCTATACGCCTACTGGCGGACGTGACGAGTATCTCGTTTTCGCTTCCGGTGGACAGAGTGGTCAGGTGATTGTGTACGGTATCCCGTCCATGCGTATCCTGAAATACATCGGCGTATTTACCCCGGAACCCTGGCAGGGTTATGGCTTTGATGATGAATCCAAAGAGGTTCTGAAGCAGGGTCGTATTCAGGGTAAAGATATCACTTGGGGTGACACTCATCATCCGGCGTTCAGTGAAACCGAAGGTGATTACAACGGTAAATACCTGGTTATCAATGATAAGGCTAACCCGCGTCTCGCGGTGATTGATCTGCATGACTTTGAAACCAAGCAGATCGTGGTTAATCCCTTCTTTAAATCCTCACATGGCGGTGCTTTCATGACCCCCAATAGTGAGTATGTAATGGAAGCGGCACAGTACGCAGCACCCTTCAGCTCAGACTTCGTTCCCTTGTCTGAATTCAACGACAAATACCGTGGTGGTGTGACCTACTGGAAGTTCGATTTAGAGAAAGGCCGTATACAGCCTGATCAGTCATTCACCTTCGAGTTGCCCCCCTACAGCCAGGATTTGTCTGACGCAGGTAAAGGCCCCTCTTATGGCTGGGGTTTCACCAACTCATTCTGTTCTGAGCGTTATGTAGGTGGTATCGAGACCGGGCGTCCTCCTTTCGAGGCAGGTTGTTCGCAGAAAGATACCGACTTCCTGCATATCACCAACTGGAAGAAAGCGGCTGAGCTGGTTGCGGCTGGTAAGGTCTCCAAGGTTAACGGTTCTTATATGATCCCGATGGCCCAGGCGATCAAAGAAGAGCTGCTCTATCTGGTACCAGAGCCCAAGAGCCCACACGGTGTGGATGTCAGCCCGGACGGTACGCACTTGATCGTCTCCGGTAAACTGGATAGTCATACCTGGGTTTACAGCTGGGAAAAGATCCAGAAAGCCATGGCGGCCAAGAAGTTTGAAGGCAAGGATCCCTATGGTATCCCCATCATTGCCCTGAAAGATGCGTTACATACTCAGGTGGCTGTGGGCCTTGGTCCGCTGCATACCCAGTATGACTCGAAGAAGTGTGTTGTCTACACCTCCATCTATGTTGATTCCATGGTTACCAAGTGGGACTACTGTGAAGGTAAGGTACTGGATCAACTGCACATTCACTACAACATCGGTCACTTGATGGCGATGGAGGGTGATTCAGTTTCTCCAGATGGCAAGTATCTCGTGTCACTGAACAAGCTGGCTATTGATCGATTCAATCCTGTTGGTCCACTGCATCCGCAGAACCATCAGCTGATCGATATCAGCGGTGACAAGATGCAGCTGCTCTACGATATGCCACTGCCACTGGGCGAACCCCACTATGCAGTAGCTATCAAGGCTGACAAACTGAAACCTGCCGTACGCTACAAATCAGGCTGGAACAGTCGTACCGATGAGCGTTCTCCCTACCGCACCCGTGCAGGTCGCGAGAAAACCGAGACGGTTGATGGTGTGACCCATGTCTACGGTACCGTGATTCGTTCACATATCACGCCTGAGATCATCGAAGTTGAAGAAGGCGATACTGTTTCACTGCACTTCACCAACCTTGAGCGTGCAGAGGATGAGGTTCATGGCTTCGCGATCTATGGCCAGAGCGTCAATCTCTCGATCGAACCTGGTAAAACGGCGTCTTACACCTTCAAGGCAGATAAAGCCGGTGTCTATCCTTACTACTGCACCGAGTTCTGTTCTGCTCTCCATCTAGAGATGCAAGGTTACCTGCTGGTTAAACCAAAAGGTTATGTATCAAAAGGCGGGGCCGTGGAAGAGGGTCAACAGTATACCAAGGCTGACTATGACAAGCAGGTTAAGACCAACGTCGAGACCCAGGCAGTTATCGATTCAGTGGTAGGCTTCATTACCAGCCACAACTTCAAGGACTTCCCGTCTGTTGTGGCCCTGGTTGAAGATGCAACTGAACAGCTTGGTTTTGCTGGCGAAGCCAAGAAGAAGGCTGAAGACTATGCTGCCAAGGGCGACTACCAGAATGCTACACTCTGGGCCGGTCAGTGGTGGCAGTATCAGGTGAAGACTGCTGACATGGGTCTGCGTGCTAAGACTCATCTTGAGCAGAATGGAGCCGTCAAGGTCCAGGCTAAATAAATAGCCTGATAACGAAGGTAATTGACCTGAAAAAGGGGAGGGGCTCTTGCTGGAGCCCCTCTCCTTTTGTATTCTCTACAACCTTTATAGTAGTGAGGTATACGTTATGCGCAAAATAGTGACTTTGGCTGCGGCCGTGACTGCGGTGGCCTCCATGATGGTGGGTACATCAGCGGCTGCGGCAGATGGTGCGGCCCTTTTTAAGGCCAAGACCTGTTGGTCTTGCCATGGTAAGGACGCCAAGACACCGCTGATGCCATTTTACCCATCTTTGGCGGGACAAAATGCGGATTACATGTTCAACCAGATGAAAGATATTAAGTCCGGCGCACGTTCTAACGGACAGACTGCTGCCATGAAAGGTGTGATGGGGCTGGTCAACGAAGAGGAAATGCGTACTTTGGCTGATTGGCTAGCTGCCCAGAACTGATCTTGTGGGTGCAATTTGCCCTCTGATTGATAGTTCTCAATGCCAGAAATTGGTCAATATGGGAGACTGCTATCCAGTGCTTAGAACTGGTTAGTCGGTGGATACTGCAAAAATCCATTGGGGTTCGGTTGATTTGCATCAATGAAAACGAATGTTCATTGTGGCAACCTCCCGGCGGTTTTTAATCGGACATCACCCTTAGTTGATTTGCAATCCAGTCGATCAGATAAGCGCCCGCTGAAAAGCGGGCAACTAACTAATGCAGTGATTGTCTCAGTTTAAGTCAGGACAATCAGGAGAAATGTAATGAGTGTAAAACCTGTACTTACCGGCCTTGCGGCTGCAGTGGCGATAAGCCTCAGTTTTGGTGTCAGTGCGGCTGATACATCCGAGTGGAGTAAGGATACCGTAAGTGGTGAGACTGATGCCGCCATGCATCTTGAGCCGGATCTGGAGAATGGACGGGATATCTTTGAAGTCTGTTCTGCCTGTCATATGCCCGAGGGCTGGGGCTTTGATGATGGTACATTCCCGCAGTTAGCTGGTCAGCACCGTCCTGTATTGATCAAACAGCTGGCGGATATCCGTGCACTGAATCGTGATAACCCCACCATGTATCCCTTTGCGCTGCCCGAATCCATTGGTGATGAGCATGCGCTGGCGGATGTGACCGCTTATATCGAAAAGCTGCCAATGAACCCGGAGAATGGTAAGGGTGAGTGGGCGGAAGGTACACCTGAATTCGAGCAGGGTAAGAAGCTTTTTGCAGATAACTGTGTGAAGTGTCACGGTGACCATGGTCAGGGAGATAAGGTCAAGTTCTATCCCCGCATTGAGGGACAGCACTACGCCTATATGGTTCGCCAGTTTGAGTGGATTCGTGATGGCAAGCGCCGTAACGCAAACCCTGATATGGTTGAGCAGATCAAAAACTTCACTGATAAGGATATGAAGATGGTGATTAACTATGTTTCTCGTATCCCTGTTGATCCTAAGGATCTGGCTCCTTCCAAGAACTGGAAAAATCCAGATTTCGATTGATTCATAAAGCCCCCTCCGGTCGTATGATATTTTGCTGACGAAGTGTCATGCGACCGACTTCGGGTTCCCCTTTGTTTAACACCTGAAACGTCACTTATCATGAATGCAGTAGCCAATAGTAAACAGACTTTCATTGTCGCCGCCCTCGGCTTTATTGCGATTGGGCTGATGGCCGTGATTTTCTATTCTCCGGTTTGGTGGGTGTCGTTGACCGCTCCCAATTATCCGGAAGAGGCCTTTCCTGACGGCGTTAGAATTCACTTTCATATGAACGGTGTTTTCAACGGGTGTGAAAAAGTTAATAAAGCTGAGATACAAGAGGATATAGCACTGGATTGCGTCCATGAGATGGACACAATCAATCACTACGTGGGCATGTACCCGATTGCGGCAGGTGGCCCGATTGAGCGTGGTCTTGGCCAGTTCCTGATGGTCTTTATGGGCATTATGCTGGTGGGCTTTATCTGCGTCAGGCCGAAACTGCGAATGACCATAATGGGCGTCGGGTTTGCGGCGTTGCTGATCTGGATGTATCTCACAATTTATGGCAAAGATGGCTTCAATCTGCAGAGCGCTGGCTATGTGGAGGCCATGCTGACCTCCATGGATCAGGAAGCGGGCAGTTCTCAGGAGGAGAGCGAGCCGGAGATTGTCATAGGCGGTATCGTAGGTGTACTCAAGAAGTCTTTGGAAGATTCGGGTGTGGTGGTTGATCTGCCTTCAGACAAAAAGGAAGCCGAAAAAGCTGAGGATCTTTCTGAAAAGGCTTACATGATTAATCAACTGAAAATCACCTATGAAAAGGATCTGGAATACGGTCGTGTTTCTGAGCCTTGGAACGGCAGCACTTTTCAGGTGATGACCTGGCACTACGGTAAGAGCCTAGGTCGCTACTTTAATAATCAGGAAGAGATTGTGCCGATGGTGGCCAATCTGAAGATTGCCCTGCATGTGGTGTTTGCCGGTATGGCCGGCGCCATGTTATTGCTGCTCTTCGGGGCACGTAAGAACGGCGGCATACTTTACTGGCTGTTGGTATTGGTTCCAATGGCACTTCCAGTCTTCTTTGTGATCGATTATGCGGCCTGGCTCTGGTGGTATGGGCATACCCTGAATGCTATGGGTGCGTTCGCAGTGAAGCCCTTCATGCCTACTGTGTTTGGTGATGGCAAAGTAGCCCAGTTTGCCACCCACTCTTACCCCTATATCGGTTTCTTTATCATGCTGGTGCTGTCCCCGGTCCTGGCTGTAGCAGCACTGATCCGCAAAAAACAGTTCAAGGATGCTCAGTAGATAGCCTGCAATAGCCGTGAGACCCAATTCCTGAGTTTTGCGGCTATTGTTGAATTAAGGGTAGAACGCGCGGAGCACACTGTTGAATGAGGTCGCGGACGCTCTCATCAATGTAAATGGGAATATATGTCTAGGCTGCGTTATACCGTCATTCTCTTTTTGCTACTCCAGCTCCCTTGTCTGGTTTTTGCGCAGGAGTACCCCTCTTTTCAGGCCCTGGTTGATGCGGCCAATGAGAATGACATCCTTACCCCTCCGCCAGGCACCTATGCCGGTCCGGTTACTATCGACAAATCCATAGTAATTGATGGCCAGGGAGCAGTGGTCATCGATGGTGGCGGTAAAGGCTCAGTGATTTATCTTGAGGCTGATGGCGTAACAATCAAAGGGTTGCGCCTGACCAACTCGGGCGAATCCCATAATGACATCGATTCCGGTATTCAGGTTCGGGGCAATTTTAATGTCATTAAAGATAATGTTATTGATAATGCGCTGTTTGGGATCGATCTCGGCCAGGCGGAAAATAATATTATTCGCAGAAATCATATTTCTTCGAAACCAGTGGACATTGGTGTACGCGGCGATGCTATCCGTCTCTGGTATAGCTTTAATAACAAGATTACCGACAATGTCATTCGAAATTCCCGGGATACTGTGGTGTGGTACTCGAAAGATAACTTGATTGCCCGTAATGATGCCCGGGGTGGCAGATACTCGCTGCACTTCATGTATGCCCAGCATAATATGGTGGAGGGTAATCATTATGAAGGGAATCAGGTGGGTATCTTCCTGATGTACAGCGATAGCGTTGTCATCAAGAACAACTATATCGCCAATTCGCTTGGCCCGACCGGGATGGGTGTCGGATTTAAAGAGACCTCGGATGTGGATGTGGTTGATAACCAGATTCTCTATTGCGCGACGGGCCTCTATCTGGATGTGTCGCCGTATGATCCCGAGGCAACCAATCGTATAACCGGGAATCTGATCGCATTCAGTGGTATTGGAATCCAGTTTCTAAACGACTGGAAAGGCAATATCCTGGAAAACAACCGCTTCAAAGGTAACATCACTCAGGTAACAGTGGGTGGTGGTAAGACGGCTAATCGTAACAACTGGAAAGGCAATTACTGGGATGACTATGAAGGGTTTGACCGTGATGGTGATGGTATAGGCGATAAGCCTTATGAGCTTTACGGTTATGCGGACAGGATCTGGATGGACGTGCCCTATGCACAGTATTTTAAGGGATCGCCAGTGCTGGAAGTGCTCGATTTCCTGGAGCGCCTGGCGCCCTTTTCAGACCCCGATATGATTCTACGTGATGAAAAACCGCTGATGTCTGCGGAGGTGGTGCAGTAATGAGTGACCAGAGCAAACCTAAAAAACGGACCAAACGACACCTCAGTCCCAAGCAGGTTGAGCAGAACCGACGGGAGTTCCTTCGAACGTCTGCTTTAGCCGTTGGTGTCATGGGCTTCTCACTGGTAGGGCTGTTGCCTGTGGTTCAGGGAAAGAGCATGGCACTTCGTCCTCCCGGTGCATTGAAGACGCCTTCCGATGAGCGGGATTTCCTCTCCTCCTGTATCAAGTGCGGACAGTGTGTTCAGGTCTGCCCGGTGAATGCGATCAAGTTGGTCGAGTTGGATAAGGGTGCAGGTGTAGGTGTGCCGCATATCGAGGCGAGAGATCAAGCCTGTGATTTCTCCTGTGATGGGTTGCAGTGCGTGCTGGCCTGTCCAACGGGTGCATTGACTCATGACCTCGACTATCCGGCAGATACCCGAATGGGCTTTGCAAAACTAGCCCAACCGAGAAAGTGTCTGGCGATCCAGGGTAAAGGTTTCAAGGGGCAAGCGCGTGGGCCGGATTACACGGGGTTGCTCCGCTATGACGAAATCGACCGCTGGAACCCGATACCAGTAGCGGATTATCCCTATGATCTTGAGATCTGTGATCTCTGTGTTCGGCAGTGCCCGATCGAGATTCGAATCACTCAATGTGCCGCGGCTGATAATGCCGAAGGTGAAAAAAACAAGGACCGTGTTGCTCAAAGACAGGGCAATGAATGTCCACCCAAGCATGCGATCGCACTGGAGCCGATAGTCAGTGATGATGGAATCAAACGTATGAAACCGGTTATTCTCGACGGCTGCGTCGGTTGTGGCGTCTGTGAAATGATCTGTCCGCCGGAACCGCCCGCCATCGTCATAGATATAATGCAGGATGCGGATACCATGCGAGGTGACTCATGAGTTATATGATGGAATCATTTCGACAGCTTTTCGGCAGTGAGTCGCGGCGTCCGGAAAAATCCGAGATCTCGCCAGAGGCCCAGAAGGTTCACTTCGACAAGAAGCAGAAGCCCTACACCAAGGAAGAGATTGCTGAGGTGGAGGCGCAACACGCGCATGGTTCAAAGAAGTGGCGCAACCGCCGTTGGGCGACCCTCATCTTTATTAATGTTCTGTTTCTGGTCTCCTACTATTTCGATATTCAGTTATTGGAAGGTGCGCTGACGGCCTCTCGCTTTATGGGCTTCCATATGGCGGATCTCAATTCGGCTCTGCAGGTAACGCTGGCATTCAAGCATATGGTGCTGAATCTGGTTATCGGTACGGCCACGGTTGTTGTCATCTGGCTGCTGCTGGGTGGTCGCACCTTCTGTTCCTGGGTCTGCCCGTATCATCTGCTATCAGAGTGGGCAGAATCCCTGCATCTGTTTCTGGCCAAGAAAGGCCTGGTAAAAGATCGTTCATTCAATCGGAAGGTACGCTCCATCTTCTACCTGCTGTTTGCCCTGTTGGCTCTGGTGACTGGATATACCGTCTTTGAGACTATCTCGGTGACCGGTATTGTCAGCCGGGCACTGATCTATGGGCCCGGCGTGGCGATGATCTGGGTCGGACTGGTGTTGCTTTTTGAGGTGTTTTATTCACGGCGTGCCTGGTGCCGTTATGTCTGCCCCATTGGTATTACCTATGGTGTTGTGGGGGCGTTTTCTCCGTTGCGGGTTAAATTTGTCCTGAAGGATTGTCACCACGAAGGTGAATGCCGCAAGGTATGCTTGGTGCCCCATGTATTGGATCTGACGATAAAAGGTAGAGCGGCACATACAGAAGTGGATGTCAGCGCAGATTGTACACGCTGCGGCATGTGTGTTGATGTTTGCCCAACGAATTCGCTTAGATTTGATATCAAAGGACTCGGAAAACATCTCTGAAATGAGTTAAGCTAGACAGCGCTCAGGGCCAGTTTGATCTGCATCATTGCGGAAGGGCCTTAACAAAATAAACTACGACAAGTGCAAAGGCGGACGAAGGTGAAGACCAACGTCCGCCCGTTGTTTAGGTAATGCCGATTGCGGCCACGGTTTCAGATTTCAGGCTCTCCAATGATCGAGTTTCAGAACGTCATAAAACGATTTCGCCGCCATGAAGTTTTAAAAGGCGTTAACCTGACAATTGAGCGAGGCCATCGTGTGGCCTTGGTAGGCTCCAATGGGGCGGGTAAAACCACACTGATCAGATGTCTTCTTGGGGAGTATACCTGTGAAGGCCAGGTGACGGTGGACTCACTGGTGCCACGGGAACATCGCCGTGAGGTGCTATCAAAGGTCGGATTTGTTCCACAGCTTCCGCCCCCTCTGAAAATGCCAGTCGGGCAACTGATAAAGTTTGCTGCCAGCGTCTGCGATTCCAACCCGCAGCGAATGGCCGATGTGGCCACCCGCCTGGGTCTGGATACCGAGCGATTTAAAAACCAACCTTTTGTGAAATTGTCGGGTGGTCAGAAGCAGAAGCTGTTGATTGCTATTGCACTGGGTCGTGACAGTGAACTGCTGGTGATGGATGAACCGGCAGCCAATCTGGATCCGGAGGCGCGACACATCTTCTTTGGGCTTCTCGCAGAAAAGAAAGATGAGGCCGCGATGATCATCTCCAGTCATCGACTGGATGAGGTGGCTTCTCTGGTGAATCGTGTTATCGAGATGGATCAAGGTCTGGTTGTTCTGGATGACCGGGTGGCGGATCTTGTTGAACTCTCTAGTCGCCTCGGCTGTTGTGTGCGACTGGTTCGTGCTGAGGCGCCATTCGCAAAGGCGATTGGCGAGTGGGGATTTACTGGCTCAGAAGATGGGAAAGAGTGGCGCGGCCATGTGGCAGGGCCTGACCGGTTGCGTTTCCTGGGTGTACTTTCGCGCTATGCCGCTCTGTTGTCTGGCATCGAAATGCATGAGTCAGAGGAGGCCCGGAGCCGTGAGGCGGCACTAAATGGCTAGGCTGTTTTTTCTCTGCCTGCTATTGCTGTTGATAGGTCAATTGACCGGATGCAGTGGGCCTCCGAATAGCGGGCCTGGCGAGGTTATTTGGGATCGAAGTGCCTGTGAGCGTTGTCGAATGGTGCTCAGTGATCATCGGCATGCTGCGCAGATTCGGGTCTTCCCGGCAGATAAGAAGCGTTCCAGGCTGCTGCAGTTTGATGACATCGGCTGTGCAGTGATCTGGCTGGAAGATAATCCGTCCTGGAAGGATGATCCAAAAACCGAGATCTGGGTCGCTGATCGCGAGGGACAAGGATGGCTGGATGCCCGTAAGGCAATCTATGTGAAAGGTGATGTAACGCCAATGGAGTACGGGCTGGGGGCCCAGGTTTCCGCTGTTGCTGGCGGGCTCGATTTCCCCCAGGCAAAGGCGCATATCATCGAAGTTGAAAAACGCTTTAATCTACACGGTGTTGATCTGCTCAAGCGTCTAGAAGAGAGGCAGAAAACGCCTGTACCTGAATCTGAACAAGCCCACAAGCATACGGCGGGTGAGAGCCAATAATGAAACATCTCTGGTTAACTGCATACGCGGATATTGTTGAGTCACTTCGTGCCCGCTGGTTTATGGTTTATACACTGGTCTTTGGTGGGCTGGTGGTGGTGCTGTTTGCCTATGGACTGGCTGAATCACGCATCATGGGGTTCACTGGGCTGTCACGTTTGCTGCTGACCTATATACAGCTCTCCATGGCCATTCTTCCTGTGTTTGTACTGATTACCACCGTACGTTCGGTGGCGGGCGATCGGGAGGCCGGTGTATTTGAATACCTGCTCTCATTGCCAATCAGCTTGGCGGCCTGGTTCTGGGGGAAGATCTTTGGCCGCTTCCTGGTCGTGTTTGCTCCGGTGTTGCTGGCCATGGTCGGTGCGGTGATCTGGGGGACGATCAAGGGGGTCGATGTACCCTGGGATCTGTTTGTCTATTATACCGGACTGCTGATGGCGCTGGCCTGGTGCTTCCTGGGTATCGGCATGCTCATATCAACCATGGCGCGCAGCTCAGATGTGGCCCAGGGTGCAGCATTCGTTGTCTGGCTGACCCTGCTGCTATTCCTGGATCTGATACTGTTAGGTATTCTTATTCAAGAGCATCTGCCGGCTGAGACCGCTGTGGCGATTTCACTGGTTAACCCGATGCAGGTTTTTCGTACTGCGACCATGATGCTGTTTGATCCCCAGCTTGTTCTGCTTGGGCCATCTGCGTATGTGATTCTGGATACGTTCGGCCAGACCGGCTACATTATCTATGCCCTGTTTTACCCCATCTTTGTGGGGACGGCCTGTGCGGCGACGGGTTTCTTCATATTCAGACGCAGTGACCTTCCCTGATTGTATCGGAGTAGGGGAAAAATCGGTCATATCACATGGATCTGCGTGATATGACTTGGTAGGCTTGGCTTATATGTAATGTTAAGCCGCCGTTAGGCTTTGGTTGATTGTCATCAATTGCTGCGATGTACCTTCCCTTCTACGATAGCCTTCTGATCATTTGTGAGGTGTTTTGTGTCGAGAACGACAACTCTGCTCTGGAGTCTGGCTGGACTGCTGTTTATTGCCTTGGCCGGTGTGGCAGCCTACAAGGCGCTGCCTATACTGAATCCAGAACTTGGCGCTGTAGCCGCCTTGGATGAAAACTGCGATTTACGCGCAGGTCCCTGCTTTTCCAAGGTGGCAGGTGGGCGTGTCAGCTTTGCCATCAAGACAGAGGGCATCCCTTTGGTTAAACCGCTTGAACTGGAAGTAAAACTGGATGGGATTGAGGCCAGCAAGGTCGAGGTCGATTTTATTGGGTTAGGTATGGAGATGGGTTTTAACCGCCCTCAACTGGAAGCTAAAGGAAGCGGTCTCTATACAGGCACCGGGATGCTGCCGGTCTGTATTCGAGTGGCCATGGAGTGGGAGGCGCGGGTACTTATTACCACGGCTGATGGTTTGATTGCAGCGCCTTTTCGTTTCATTACAGCCAAAGATGGAGCTGCATTGCCCGGGAGAAGCCAATGAAAAAAGTGCTACTCATTGGGTTGATTACCCTTTTTGCTGGGGCACTGATCTGGGTGTTGCTGTTTTGGCAGCCGGCCACTCAGCTTCAGAAATCTGATGCGATCTCCACTTTGGCTATAGCAGAGGCACCGAAGGGAGGCGATTTTATACTCAACTCCTATAAAGGAGAGGTTGATCTAAAGTCGCTTCGTGGACAGGTTGTGGTTATCTATTTCGGCTATACCTGGTGTCCCGATATCTGTCCAACGAGCCTTGGTTTTCTGAGTGCAGCACTGGAAGAACTAACACCAGAAGAGCAAGACAAGATTCAAGTCCTTTTTATCAGTGTCGATCCTGAACGTGATTCACTGGAACATCTTAAGAGCTACGGTGAGTACTTTCATCGTAAAATATTGGGTGTCACCGGTACCCATGAACAACTCAAGCGTGTGGCGAATCTGTATGGAGCGGCCTACCGTCTTGTGAAGAGTGATTCATCTGCTGATTATGTAGTCGATCATTCGGCGGATCTTTATGTGGTGAATCAGCAGGGCCAGCTGCAGACGGTCATTCGTCATGGTACACAGCCAAAGCAGATTTTGGCCGTCCTGCGCGGTTTGATTAACAATAACTGAGTGAAAGTTAGGAGTGAGGAAAATGCGTAAGATTGTCTTATCTATGGTGTTACTTGGTTTTACTGGTTGGCTATATGCCGGTGGCGCCGCCGAAAAAGTCATGGTTTCAGATGCTTATGTGCGTGCGGTTCCGCCAGGGCAGCCCAACAGCGCGAGCTTCATGGTGTTGAGTAACCACTCAGCAGAGGATCTGGTGCTGGTCGGCGCAGAGAGCGATGTGGCCAAGGCCGTTGAACTGCACAGCCATACGATGAAAGATGGCATGATGCGCATGCGCCAGGTTGAGAAGATAGACTTGCCGGCTGGTGAGACGGTGCAATTACAGCCCGGTGGATTACATGTGATGGTGATTGGGCTGCAGCAGAAATTGGTTCCAGGTGAAAAGATTGACATGGCCCTGGTGTTTTCTGATGGCAGTAAACTCGACCTGAAAGTGCCGGTTGTAAAGTTACAGATGACCATGCAGAAACCTGCCATGAAGCATGATATGCAGCATAAGATGCATTGATTGGTATACTGTAAAGATGCGGAGCCGGTGGTGATGAACCACCGGCTTTTTTTATGGATGTTAAGTTTTTCTGGTCAGGCCATCTTTCTAAAGACTTTGCCGGCAGCGGCAATTGTTGCCTGAATATCTTCTTCACTGTGCGCGGCAGAGACAAAGCCAGCTTCAAAGGCAGATGGTGCGAGATAGATTCCCTGCTCCAGCATGGCATGAAAGAAGGCCTTGAACTGCTCCTGTCGGCAGGCCATAGCCTGGGCAAAGTTGGTCACATGTTTGGCGTCCGTGAAGAAGAGGCCGAACATGCCACCGACCTGATTGGTGGTCATGGCAATACCGGCCGCATTGGCTTCGGCCTGTAGACCGGCCACCAGCCGGGTGGTTTTTTGAGTCAGTTCATCGAAGAAGCCGGGTGCTGCAATCAGGTCCAGGGTCTTGAGTCCGGCGGTCATCGCAACCGGATTGCCCGAGAGTGTCCCCGCCTGATAGATCGGCCCGAGTGGTGATATCTTCTCCATGATCTCCCGCTTGCCACCGAAGGCACCCACCGGCATGCCGCCGCCGATCACCTTGCCCAGTGTGGTCAGGTCAGGCGTAATACCGTAGAGGCCTTGTACGCCGCCCAGTGCGACGCGGAATCCGGTCATGACCTCATCAAAAATCAGTACGCTTCCCGATTGATCGCAAACCTCGCGCAGGCACTCCAGAAAGCCCGGAACAGGGGGAATGCAGTTCATGTTACCGGCGACGGGTTCAACAATGATGCAGGCGATCTGCTGGCCGATTTCAGCGAAAGTCGCCTTCACTTGGGCAATGTCGTTGTAGTTAAGCGTAATGGTGTGCTCGGCTAAAGCGGCGGGCACACCGGGTGAGCTCGGTTCACCGAGTGTCAGCATGCCAGAGCCAGCCTTGACCAGTAGCGAGTCGGAGTGGCCGTGGTAGCAGCCTTCGAATTTGACGATTTTATCCCGGCCAGTGTAGCCACGGGCAAGGCGAATAGCGCTCATGGTGGCCTCAGTGCCAGAGCTGACCATGCGTACCAGTTCGATTGAGGGCACCAGTTCGCAGACCCGGTTGGCCATTTCGGTTTCGATCATTGTAGGGGCGCCAAACGAGAGCCCTTTCTTGATCACCTGGGCCACGGCGTCGAGCACTTCCGGGTGGGCGTGGCCGAGGATCATGGGGCCCCATGATCCAACGTAGTCGATGTACTGCTTGCCATCCGGGTCATAGATGTAGGGGCCGTTGGCATGGTCGATAAACACCGGGTCACCCCCGACGCCCTTGAACGCCCTCACAGGGGAGTTAACCCCACCAGGAATATGCTGCTGTGCCTGAATAAAGCGGTCGTGAGATGCGGTCATGAGGGTGGTCTCTCCGGTCTGTCGAATAACTGGTTGAAGCGTTGGCAGCTGGCCTGGATATCTTCGCTGTCGAATAGGGCGTTGATAACCGCCAGCATATCGGCGCCTGCCTGTATAAGTGTGGCGCCATTTTCCGGGGTTATGCCGCCAATGGCAACTATTGGAATCTGCAATTGTTGCCTGGCCTGAGTAAGGAGTATGGGTTCTGCCTGTACGGCGTCCGGTTTGGTTTTCGATGGGAAGAAGCGGCCAAAAGCGACATAGTCGGCACCTGCCCGTTCGGCAGCAATGGCCAGTGATAACTGGTTGTAGCAAGAGGTGCCGATGATAGCGTGCTTGCCCAGTGCAGCACGGGCGTTTTGGATGTCGCTGTCTTCGCGTCCGACATGCACACCGTCTGCGCCAACTGTTTTTGCCAGTTCAACGTCATCATTGATGATCAGTCGTGCTGCATGTGCATGGCAGAGTGTGCGCAGCGCTTCAGCCTCTGTGTGACGACGCGCATCGTCAGGCTGCTTGTCCCGATACTGGATAATGCGGACTCCTCCCAGTAAGGCCGCTTCCACCTGTTTCAGTGTGCCGGAAAAGCCTCCTGGATGGGCCTGGGTAATGGCGTAAAGACCGGTTAAAAACTTTTTTTGTGACAATCGAGTTTATCCTTTATTGCTGGCGGAATTGGCGATTGGGGATGTGTTGCCCTTTGCCCGGCTGCCAGCCTGCTGCAAGGCTCTCCCAGGTGTACTGCTGTGCGGAGATTACGGCCTCTTCAATGCTCAGCCCTTTTGCCAGACCGGCCGCACTGGCAGAGGCGATTGTGCAGCCGGATCCATGGTAAGAGTTCTCGAGTCGAGGCCAGGGCCACTTCATGGGGGACTGGGCTGGGCGATAGAGGGTGTTGATGACCTCCGTCGATGCTTCATGAGTGCCGGTTATCAGAACAGCATCGACGCCTTTTTGCATTAGATAGTCCGCGCAATCATCCAGGCTCTCCAGGCCGGTCAGTTTCCTGGCCTCCTGGGAGTTTGGGGTGATGAGCGTGGTGTGAGGAATAATCTGTCTAACAAGGCAATCGATCAGTTGCTGGCTTGCTAACACGGTACCGCCTCCAGCCGCCAGAATTGGATCAAGCACTACCGGTATTTCAGGATGTCGTGCCAGCAACCGGCCAACAGCAAGGGCCGTATCAGCGCTACCCAGCAGGCCAATCTTTATCGCGTGAATGGTGTAATCCAGAAATAGCAGATCTATTTGATCTGTCATCTGCTGGGGATTTAGCGGAATCAGCTCCAGTACATTACAGCTGTCTTGAGTCGTCAGGCAGCTGATGACCGTTGCCGCATGACAGCCCAGTGCAGCGAGGACCTCAATATCTGCCTGGATACCTGCGCCACCGGAGGGGTCATGGCCAGAAATGCTCAGCACGATGGGCTTGGGAATTGTTTGCATCTGTTTCGCTGGTAACTATTCAGGGTTATATTCAAAAAATCACGATTCATCGTCTACAATTAAACCAGCATTCACTGAATACCTCTAGCTTGGGACTGATGGTGGTGGCTCAGCCTCTGGGAATGGAATGCGGGCAGTGGTTACTCCACTGCGTTATTGTCCAATTGGTGACGATATGGATACGCGAATGAATGAATTGTCCCTACTTGCAAAAGATTATTGTGAGCTCATCGAATCTGCCGAAGAGAGTGATATCCAGTGGTTGCGCCAGCTCTCTTCTCTATTGCCCCGGCTGCACGCTGCAGTAACTGCTCTGGGAGCACCTCCCAGAGGTGCGGACTATTTTAATCCAGACTTGGATGCACGCTTTGAGCGTTTTGCTACCCTGCGGCGGCTACTCGGGCATCGGGATGCCTATTGGATGGAATTTGATGTGGCACCGGACGAACAGGGTATGTCGGGTAGTCTTGCTGATGATCTGACAGACATCTATTGCGAACTGAAGCATGGGCTGCGGCTCATTGAGCAGGAGTGCGCACCTGAGCGGGCATTTGATGACTGGTGCTGCGGTTATCAGGAGCACTGGGGTCAGCATCTGCTGGATGCGGAACGCCATCTGTATGAGCTGGCGAATAGAAACCAGCTCTAGAGGAAGTGGGTTCAGATGCTGATTTCACCAAATAATCAATGGTTAATGGATTCTGGTATTGATATAGTATGTCAATGAATTACTGTTTTAGTATGGAGAATTGTCGATGAGCGAAGCAACCACTAATCTGCTAAGAGCAGAAGAACTCAGTCTGACCGAGGCAGCACAGGGCAAAATGGCTGAATTGGTAGGGCAGGTTGAAGAAGAGGTAAAGGGGATCCGTGTGTATGCAACCCCAGGTGGCTGCAGTGGCATAAGCTTTGGCATGACCTTTACTGATCAATTGAATGATAATGATTATGTCCTGAACTCTGTTGGCTTCGATGTCATTGTTGATGGTGACACCATGCGTCATCTGGAAGGCGTCCAGATCGACTTTGTTGATCAAGGGCAGGGTAATGCGAGTTTTGTATTTAACAACCTGAAACCTGCGGAGAGCGCAAGTGGTTGTGGTGGCTGTAGCTCCAGTGCTGCACAGGGCGGCGGTTGTTCCTGACAGATTTTCGTTACAGAAAAAACCGCGGTCATGGACCGCGGTTTTTTTTGCCCAAAAATCGGACAATGCCGTTAAGCTTAAGGCCGATTAGCCCTATTTATGGCTAAAAGGGCTTCAAAGCAGCCAGAAGTACCACGGCAAAGAGAATCACCACCGGTATCTCGTTAAACCAGCGATACCAGACATGACTGCGGCTGTTTCGCTCTTCTGCAAAAGTTCGCATCAGATGGCCGCAATAGAAATGATAGGCCACCAGAATGGCGATCAGGAGGAGCTTTATATGCAGCCAGATCATGCTACCAAATGCGGCCCAGGCATAGTCATAGAGCATCCAGAAACCAAAAAACAGCGTCAGTAGCATCCAGGGTGTGGTGAAGTAATAGAGTTTTCGCTCCATCACTTTAAATCTATCCTTGCCCGGCTGATCTTCAGTCATCGCGTGATAGACGAAGAGTCGCGGAAGATAAAAGATACCGGCAAACCACGTCACCATAAAAATCAAATGCCAAGCCTTCAGCCACATCACAGGTATACCTCTTTCAATCTATACATTGTTAACAACGGTGTGTGTTATTTCGTCTGGTTACTTGCATCATGATAGAGCGCACGAAGTATGTCCTGTCGTGTTGCCTCAGGTTGTGAAACGCTGGTGCTGGTATTATCGCTTCGCCTACGGCCAAAGAACTCACCAATGGCATGGAATACACGCTTCAGTGCCCGCCACAGTTTCGGCATCAGCCAGATAATCAGCAGGAGCGATAGAACCAGGCCGGCAACAAACAGCCATGGGTAGTGCAGCGAGGCCCAGAGTCCACCAATGACCACCAGGTCTTCAGTGATGGAGGCGGTCCAGTTGGAGAAGGGTTCCGGTGAGGTGTTTATGAGTACCCGGGTACCTGTTTTGGTAAAGTGGGTAGTTGCGGCGAGTCCACCGCCAATCAGCAGGGCGGCAAACTCCGCTGCCTGGCTGACCTCCAATCCTTGGGCCATACCTGCAGCGAGAACAGCCCCTGCCGGGATGCGGATAAAGGTGTGCAGTACGTCCCATCCGGTATCTACACCGGGCGTTTTGTCAGCGAAAAATTCAACCATATACATAAAACCGGCAGCCGAAAGAACCAGCGGATTCGTTAGCAATTCCAGACCTGGAGGCAAGATAATATCACCGGTTATTCCGAGGTATCCCAAAACCAGCACGGCAGCATAGAGATTAATCCCTGAAGCCCAGGCAACACCCAAGGTCAGTGAGATCAGTTGTACTGTTTCCATTCAATCATCCTTTTAGTACGGCGCTTGGTCAGTTGGATAACTGGGTACGGCTTTAGTTCCTGTTAGATGAGGCGGGTGCAATCCCCGGCCGCCATTTTAATGATGAGTATGCCACTTATGCTGAAAACTCCCAATGTTGATCTGGGGTGTGATTTCTGCAAAGGATTAAGCAATACATCTATCAGCCTGAAAACATTGTAAATGTTTGACCTGCTATAAAGACACATATATAGTGGGCTTATGGATGGAATTGTGACGCCTGTTGCTAGAGTCTTCGGGTAAAAGGAATCAAAATAAATACGTCACAGATTTGCTTAAGCGACCTATGGGTCGCTTTTTTATTGCTGCAATGTTTTACACTGCCGCTTTGTGTCTTTAGATTTTTCTTTCAGCACCGTATGATTAACACCCTTTGTTAAGGCAGTACTTTTCGATTGAATGTCTCAATAGATGACATTCAGTGAGTGCTCCGTAAAACCGTAATCTGGAGTGGAATAGAGGCCATGGTAAAAGTTGGCATTGTAGGTGGGACTGGGTATACCGGCGTTGAACTTCTGCGGCTGCTGGCTGGTCATCCAGAGGTTGATGTGGCTGTGATCACCTCACGGGCCGAGGCGGGGAGACCTGTTTCAGATATTTATCCCAACCTGCGTGGCCACTTCGACATCTCCTTTACGGATCCCGATCTGAAGCAGTTGAAGAACTGTGATTTGGTGTTTTTTGCGACACCGAATGGCACCGCAATGAGGATGGTGCCGGAATTACTGGAAGGTGATTGTAAGGTGATTGATCTGGCGGCAGATTTCAGGATCAAGGATCTTGCTGTCTGGTCGCAGTGGTATGGCATGGAGCATGCCTGTCCAGAGATGGTCGCGGAAGCGGTGTATGGTCTGCCGGAGGTTAATCGAAGTGCGATAAAGCAAGCCCGGCTGGTAGCCAATCCAGGCTGTTACCCAACGGCAGCGACATTGGGATTTCTGCCGATCGTGGAGGCAGGGAGCGCTAACCTCAAAGGGCTGATTGCGGATTGTAAGTCCGGAGTGAGTGGGGCCGGTCGGGGCGCCAGTGTCGGTATGTTGATGGGGGAGGTCGGAGAGAGCTTCAAGGCTTACGGTGTCCCTGGTCACCGGCACATGCCAGAGATTAAACAGAACCTTTCTGTGGCCGCAGGACAAGAGGTGGATCTCACCTTCGTAGCGCACCTGTTACCTATGATCAGGGGTATTCATGCCACCCTGTATGCCACAGTGGCGGGTGATGTAGATTTGCAGAGTCTGTATGAACAGCGGTATGCCAATGAGCCCTTCGTGGATGTTTTGCCACTGGGGTCGCATCCGGAGACCCGCAGTGTCAGAGGCGTGAATCACTGTCGCATTGCCATACACAGACCTCAAGGGGGCGATACGGTGGTCATCCTCTCGGTGATTGATAACCTGGTCAAGGGGGCGGCCGGTCAGGCGATACAGAATATGAATATCATGCTGGGACTGGAAGAGTCACTTGGATTGCGGTCCGTGGCACTCTTGCCATAAATCCGGACAGAAGATGTCAAAGTACCTGTGGGTAATTGATCTGAAGATTTAATGTTCTACAGGGGGCTGGGATGAAAATAACAACACCTAAAATTGTCCAATCCCGAAGCCGCTGGGTTTATCTTTGGGGGGTCGTGCCTATTGTTCTTGGTGCGGTGCTGTTGGTTGGTTGGCAGGGTTATCTACCGCAGTTGAGCCCGGTGAAAGATATCGATCAGATATCACCACTCCAAAAACGGATTAAAGAGCAGGCCCAAGAGATAGCGTCGCTGGAGGAGGAACGTGGCCATCTGCGTGAGCAGATTGCAGCACTGGAACGGGCAGGGCAGATAGATAAGGAAGCCATGCGGGAAGTGCGCGAAGAGCTGAAACAGAGTCGGTCCAGCTATATGGAGATGGAGAATGAGCTGGCACTCCTTCGCGGTATTGTAGAAACCAGTATCAAATCTGAAGGTCTGTATATTCAGGGATTCAGATTGGATAAGTCGGAGGAAGCGCAACTATACCGGTACAGATTTACAGTGAGTCAGTCACTGAAAAATGCCGGTGCGGCGGTGGGCTGGATTGAGCTTGCCCTGGAGGGCGAGAAAGATGGCGAGCCGAGCCTGCTTCCCCTGAAAGAGATAACAAAAGAGAAAGATGAAAAACTGAAAATGCGTTTCAGGCATTTTCAGGATGTTGACGGATTGATTCAACTGCCAGAAGGCTTTAACCCCGAGCGGGTTATTGTCGAGATCAATCCAACCAATAACAAGCTGCCACAGATCAAAAAAACCTTTGACTGGTTGGTTGCTGAATGAGAGGAATGCTGATGGCGCGTTTTAAAAAGTTCAAGGCTCCGAAGATTGCAACAGTAATTGGCAGTGGAACTACAATCCATGGCGATGTGAATTTCACCGGTGGCCTTCATGTGGATGGTCTTATTTGCGGAAATGTTATGGTAGAAGATGGCGCTGAATCGGCACTGACCCTGAGTGAGCAGGGTAGAATCGAGGGTGACATTCAGGTTCCCAACGTGATTCTCAATGGCACAGTGGTTGGGGATGTCTACGCCTCAGAGCGCGTCGAGCTGGCACCCAAGGCGAAGGTTACTGGTACCGTATACTACAATCTGCTTGAGATGACGATGGGTGCAGAGGTCAATGGGCAATTGATTCACACGAAGGACGCTCAGCCACAAATGTTGGGTTATGACGGCAACCAGGACAATGTTGAACCACTAAAACCTACTGCGGCAGAGCCTGGGGAAGCGGCAGAGGAGACCTCGGAAACAATACCCCGTGGACGTTAATACTTGACTAAATTGATCAGAATAGCATAATGATCAGAATACGCTGATATAGCGTGGTTCTATTAGTATTTGGAGTTGGCTATGAGTGGTACGCAAGCTGAAATCGAGAGTCCTTTGGTCTTTACCTCTGCGGCGGCAACCAAAGTGGCGGCCTTGATCGAAGATGAGGGCAATCCCAACCTGATGTTACGGGTTTTTATCCAGGGTGGTGGTTGTTCCGGATTCCAGTATGGCTTCAGTTTTGATGAAGATATGAAAGATGGTGATACCCGTGTCGACACGGATGGCGTCGCTATGCTGGTAGATCCCATGAGTCTGCAGTATCTGATGGGGGCGGAAGTTGACTATACCGAGAGTCTGCAGGGATCGCAGTTTGTGATTCGAAATCCCAATGCAAGTACGACCTGCGGCTGCGGATCATCTTTCTCTGTCTGATTAATAATCAAGCATCAAATAAAAACCCTGCATCACGCGATGCAGGGTTTTTTTATTGCAGAAAGATCTGTTTAGTTAGCAGGAGCGACAGGTGCTACCGGTGCTGCGGGATAGCCATATGGGGCGTAGCCGCCGCCATAAGGAGCACCATAGCCTCCGTACGGGGCTCCGTAGCCGCCATAGGGATAGCCGCCATAACCACCATAGGGGTAGCCATAACCACGTCCGTAACCATTGCCATAGCCATTACCACGGCCACTGAAGTTCATGTTGAAGTCGCCGGAGCCATCACCCCAGCCATCACCCATGCCGTTCCAGGGACCACCTCCCCAAGGGCCACCGCCCCAAGGACCGCCCCACCAGGCCGAAGCTGAGGCTGATGCCGCCAGTAAGGCTGCTACGGCAGCTGCTTTTATAATGGATTTCATAATGTCTTCTCCCTAAGTCTTCATTTGGGTATAGGAGACCCTCCCATCTCAGCGGTCTCTGATATGAAAGTATGAGTGACTCCTAAATAAGTCAAGGTTCATAATGATACTTATTGATCTGGATTAACTGCATCAGGACGATCCTTTCGTGAAAAGCAGCGGCGCAACATCATCAAAATTGCAGACAAAATGCACTTTTATCCCTTTACGGATATGTTCAGGAACCTCGTCGTACTCCCCTCTGTTCTCTTCAGGCAGGATCAGCTCCCGAATATTGGCCCGACGGGCGGCAATCATTTTTTCCCTTACGCCACCAATCGGAAATACATGTCCGGTGAGGGTCAGTTCACCGGTCATCGCGATGGTGCGTACAGGCAGGTTTTTAGCCAATGAGAGCAGAGCTGAAGCGATCGTGATACCAGCACTGGGCCCGTCTTTCGGTGTTGCCCCTGCCGGTACATGCAGATGGATAAAGCCATTCTCAAAGAACGCAGGATCAGCTCCCAGTCTGGCTGCGTTGGCCACGATATAGCCGTATGCGATCTCGGCTGATTCGCGCATTACATCACCCAGCTGGCCAGTCAATTTGAAACCACGGGTATAATTATGGGTCTTGGCAGCCTCAATGCTGAGGGTCGCCCCGCCCATGGATGTCCAGGCCAGTCCCGTCACCACGCCTGGTCCACTCAGACTACGTTCATCACGAAAGATGGGGCTCCCTAAATAAGCTTTCAAATCCTGCTCTTCGACAACAATGGGTGTCGCCTCATTATCAAGAATTCTGACGACTGCCTTGCGCACAATCTTGCCGATTTGCTTCTCTAGCCGCCTTACCCCGGCATCACGGGCATAACCCTCGATGATCTCTTTCAATGCAGGGGTATTGAGTTTCAATTGACCGCGCTTTAATCCGGCCCGTTTGAGCTGACGTGGAAGCAGATACTTGCGGGCAATCTGGAGCTTCTCCTGAGCGATATAACCGGACAGCGGGATGATCTCCATGCGGTCACGCAAAGGGGATGGGATGGTATCCAGCTGGTTTGCCGTACAGACGAACAGCACCTTTGACAGGTCAAATCGAAGATCCAGATAGTGATCCAGAAAGTCACTGTTCTGCTCTGGGTCGAGGGCCTCCAGCAGTGCGGATGCAGGATCGCCGTGATAAGAGGCACCGATCTTGTCAATCTCATCCAGCATGATGACCGGATTCGCTGTTTCGACCTCCTTCATGGCCTGGATGAATTTGCCTGGCATCGCCCCTATGTAGGTTCTGCGGTGGCCTTTAATCTCTGCTTCATCGCGCATGCCGCCCACTGAAAAACGGTAAAATGATCGGCCAAGTGCGTTGGCAATGGATTTGCCGATGGACGTCTTGCCAACCCCCGGAGGGCCTACCAGCAGGATAATAGAGCCGCTTACCTCGCCCTTCATCATGCCTACGGCCAGGAACTCCAGGATACGTTTTTTGACATCATCCAGGCCATAGTGATCCTTATCCAGCGCTTTTCGCGCCAAGCCCAGATCAAGCTTGTCCTGGCTGTGTTTGCCCCAGGGCAGTAGGGTGATCCAGTCAATGTAATTTCGGGTCAGGGCGTACTCAGGGGAACCGGTCTCCAGTATGGAGAGTTTCTGCATCTCCTCATCAAGTCGTTTGGACGCCTGCTCCGGCAGCTGGAGCTCATCCAGGCGCTCTCTGAATTTGTCCAGCTCTGCGGTGCGATCATCCTTTTCCAGCCCCAGCTCCTGCTGTATGACCTTTAACTGCTCGCGCAGGAAGAATTCATGCTGGTGAACACTGATCTTATCTTCAACCGTTTTGCGGATTTCGTTCTGTGCCTTGGCGAGTTCCAGCTCTTTGTGCAGCAGAACCAGCACCTTTTCCATCCGAGGGAGAAGGTCTACCTCCTGCAGTATCTCCTGCAGCTGAAACCGATCAGCAGTGGTCAGGCTGGCCGCAAAATCAGCCAGATGCGAAGGGTCATCAGGGCCAAGGCGATCAAGGAATATTCTCAGCTCCTCACCATAAAGGGGGTTGAGTGGCACCAGCTCCTTGATGGTGTTGATAATGGCCATGGCGTAGGCCTTTATCTCATCGTTAGGGCTAACGGACTCTTCAGTAAAATAGTGCACCTGAGCCCGGAATGGGGTCTTTTTTGAGACAAATTGATCAATGCGAAAGCGCTGCAGGCACTCCACCAATACCTGCAACCGGCCCTCCACCTTTTGTACCCGGTGTATCTTGCAGGCGGTTCCGATGTGGCGAAAATCCCCCGGTACAGCCTCTTCGGAGGTGTTGGCATCGGTCATGACGATGCCGATAATCTCCTGGCTGGTTTTAAAGGCTGCGTTAATGGTCTTTTCCCAATGCCTGTCATTCATCAGCAAAGGGACGGCCTGTCCAGGAAAGAAGGGGCGGGTGGTTACCGGCAGAAGATGAATAACGCCAGGCAATACATCCCCTGGCCTGGCCAACACATTATTGGACAGAATATCCATCTCATCGGCATCAATGGTGTCATCAATCATTATTATTCTACTCTTGGCATCTGTATGCCGGATTCAAAAGTGAGGTATTTGAAATACAGTTTTTATCTGAACGGCAGTAATTGCAATAACCCCTTATATCAGGCTGTCGGCTCTGTATTGCAAGTCTGATTCGAGAGGCGGGCAAAATCTGCCAGGGATAATCGTTCAGCGCGAAGTGTCGGATCAATACCAGCAGCGGTGATCTGTTCAGCGTCCACCATTTTGCTCAGGCTGTTGCGCAGTGTTTTTCTGCGTTGTGCAAATGCGGTGGTCACCAGTCGTGAAAAATGGTCCGCGTCGTCAATCTGATGCGGCGGTGTTTTGTAGGGTATCAGCCTGACAATAGCGGAGTTTACTTTTGGCGGCGGGTTGAAAGCACCCGGACCAATATCAAACAGGGGTTCTATCTCGCACCAGGTCTGCATCATGACGGAAAGACGGCCATAGGTCTTGTTACCGGGGGCGGCCGCCATACGATCGACGACCTCTTTCTGCAACATGAAGTGCATATCCTGAATAACGGTAGCGTAATGGAGCAGATGAAACAGGATAGGTGTCGAGATGTTGTAGGGCAGGTTTCCAATCAGCCGGAGTGGGCGGCCATCTTCAGCCAGCTGAGCATAGTCGAACTTCATCGCATCGCTATTGATGATATTCAGCTTTCCCAGATTGGCGCAGGCTACGGCCAAAGGATGGATCAGGTCTCTATCCAGTTCGATTGCATCCAGCTCGCCAGTAGCCTTCAGCAGTTCGGTAGTGATGGCCCCTTGGCCGGGGCCGATCTCTATCAGATGCTCGCCCGCTTTCGGGCGAATGCTCTGGATGATCTGCCTGATTATCGACGTATCATGAAGAAAATTTTGGCCGAAGCGTTTTTTTGCCTTGTGTGTCAATGGGTTGTCCTGCTGTCTATATTGCAATCTGTTTGAAGCGCACTTTCCATGGTATCACCTTGGGGTACCCGAAAGCTGCAAGTGATACTTGGGGTCAAGCTTGGAGAAGGTATAAGGCGAACAATTTCTGGTCGTCAAGCCAGTGCTGAACGGGTTGAAGTCCTGCCTGGGTAGCTAGATCGATAAATTCATCAGGAGTGTATTTGTATGAATTTTCTGTATGTATACTTTCGCCCTCCTCCAATTGAAACTGGTAGTCACTGAGATGCAGGGTTTGTCGACACCGACTGATCAGATGCATCTCTATCCTTCCCAGGGTTTGGTTATAAAAAGCCAAGTGCTCGAAGTTTTCCGGATTACAGTCCGCCTTGACTTCATCACGGATACGATGAAGGAGGTTGAGATTGAAAGCTGCTGTAATCCCCGCGGCATCGTTATAAGCGGCATTGAGTATGTCGGCCGGTTTTTTAGTGTCCACGCCTATCAGCAGCAGCCCACCAGGGCTGAGTGTTTGTCGCACCATTTCGAGAAAAGAGCGCGCTTCATGTGGCGTGAAGTTACCGATGCTGGAGCCGGGGAAAAAGGCCATTCGATGACCTTTTGGTGCAGTATCCGGCAGAGGGATTGAGTGTGTGAAATCAACGCAGACAGCATGTACCGGCAGCCAGGGAAAATCATCTGCAATTTCTGCTGCTGAAGAGCGCAGATATTCGCAAGAGATGTCCATCGGTAGATAAGCCGATGGTTTGAGGGGGTCCAGCAGGATTCTGATTTTGGTGGCAGAGCCAGCTCCAGGTTCAATGATGAGTCGGTTGGTGCCCGTTAGATGGAAGATTTCTTCGGTGATCTTACTGAGCAGGGCTCGCTCAATATTGGGGGGGTAATACTCCGGTTGTTCACAGATCTCAGCAAAAAGTTTGGAACCACGCTCATCATAAAAGTATTTTGGCGGAATTGATTTATTTGGTTTGGAGAGGCCAGCAATGACTGCACTTTTCAGGCTTTGAATTTGGGGATGGTGGTCGTGGAATGTAATGGTCTTACTCATGCTACATCCTCGGCTAATCGCAAGCCTGAAAACATCCAGCGTTCGTTAGGGTAGAAAAAATTTCTGTAACTGGCGCGAGTATGGCCTTTCGGAGTTACGCAGCTGCCGCCTTTCAGAACCATCTGGCTGGACATGAATTTCCCATTGTATTCTCCCATTCGACCGGCGAGCGGTTTGAATCCTGGATAGGCGATATAAGGAGAACATGTCCATGCCCAGAGATCGCCAAACCATTGGCCATCTTTTTTAGCCGGTACTGGGTGAAAAAGATCGGTATTTGTGAAGTTACCTATCATTTTCTGCTCTTCGAGTGCCACCTCTAGCTCCTCTTCTTTGGGCAATCTTTTACCTACCCAGCGGGCGTACGCATCGGCCTCAAAATAGCTTATATGGCAGACCGGCTCTGCATGATTCAGTGGCTGCAATCCGCTCAGTGTAAATTGTCTCCACTCACTATCCTGCTGTTCCCAGTAAAGGGGATGTCGCCACTGCTGGGTCTGCAATAATGCCCACCCATCGGCAAGCCAGAGTGCCGGATTGGTGTAGCCTCCGTCGGTTATAAATTCGAGATACTCGCCATTTGTGATTAAGCGGTCGGCTAATCTGTGATCATAGAGTAGTACCGAGTGTCGCGGGGTTTCGTTGTCGAAGGAAAACCCTTCACCCTGATGTCCGATTGAATACAAGCCGCCCTCACACTCAAACCAGTGCATAGGTGATGTTGCGCCAGCAGGTATGACGAGTGTATCCCGGTAGGCTGGCCGCAGTGGATTGATGAAGAAGTTGTGCTTGATATCCATGAGCAGCAACTCCTGGTGCTGCTGTTCGTGATTGAGGCCAAGCACCATACGGTTTGAGAGAGATGGCCACGCTTTTTCGTCAACCTGGTTAATGAGCTTCCTGATCTGTTCGTCTATATAAGCCCGATAAGCCATGACGTGTTCAACAGTTGGGCGCGATAGCAGTCCGCGTTCAGGACGCGGTTGCATCTTGCCATGAGTGTAATAGTAACTGTTGAACAGGTAATCAAAGCTGGCGTGGAAGGGTGCGTGATCCGGCTTAAAGTGCTCGAGGATGAAGGTTTCAAAGAACCAGGAGACATGGGCCAGATGCCACTTGGGTGGACTGGTCTGTACTATGGATTGAATTTGGTAGTCATCAACGGCCAAGGGTTGGCACAGTTTCTCGGTAAACGCCCGGACCCTTTGGAATTCCCGAAGCAGCTGCTCCCTGCCCATAAAGTTATCCCACTTTATCTATTCGTCCCTTTAACCATAGACTATTTAGCGGGTGCCTGGTGGTGCTTGCCCTAGCTGGCGCTTGAGGTCTTGCAAAGGTGAGGCTGTGATCTGATTAATGCCTCAATCTGTTCACAGGGGACCGGTTGACTGTAGAGGTATCCCTGTCCCAGCTCACACCCAAGATCTGCCAGGAATGCCTCCTGGAATGGCGTTTCAATACCCTCGGCGGTGATCTGTAGCTGCAGGCTTTTACCGAGGCTGACGATTGCCCTGACAATGGCGGCGTCGTCGCTGTCGGTCTCTAGATCCTGAACGAATGAGCGATCTATCTTGAGCCGGTCTATAGGTAGTTTTTTCAGGTAACTGAGAGAGGAGTACCCTGTCCCGAAGTCATCTATTGCCAGCTGAATACCCAGCTCTCTGAGTTGGTTTAACGCACTGATGGAGTCTTGGGTTTCGGACATGATAAACCCTTCAGTCACCTCCAGCTCCAGCCATTCAGGTTTGCAGCCGGTCTCTTGCAGGGTCTGCTTGATGATCATGACCAGGTCTCTTCGCCGAATCTGCTTGCCGGCCAGGTTGACAGCAATCACATCGATCGGCAGTCCGGCCTTTTTCCACTTAACCATCTGTAGGCAGGCGTGGCGTAATACCCATTCACCCAGGGGTACGATCAATCCGGTTGCCTCAGCGACAGGAAGGAAGCGTCCGGGAGGCAACACGCCTAGCTCCGGGTGAATCCAGCGTACCAGAGCTTCAAGTCCGACAATCCGACCTTCAGAGAGGAGTTTTTGTGGCTGGTAGTAGACAGTCAACTCGTCATGTTCAATGGCGCGTCTCAGGCTGCCCTCGAGAATGATGCGATCATAGGCCGTTGCGGTCATCTCCTGGGTGTAGAAATTGTAACTGTTTCGCCCTTCATCCTTGGTGCGATACATCGCGGCATCGGCATTGCGCAGGAGGGTGGCCGGGCTGTCGCCATCCGTTGGGTAGAGGCTTATCCCGATACTGCAGCCGGTAAATATAGACTCACCATTGACCTCAAACGGTTTATTGATGTGATCCAGAATCTTCTGTGCCAAACAGATAATATCTGTAGTGTCTTTCACAGCTTCCATCAGAACGACAAATTCATCGCCACCCAGTCTTGCGATGGTATCGTCTTCCCGGGTTGCATCACTTAATCGCTCGGTTACTTTTTGGAGTAGTTGATCGCCTGCACTATGGCCAAGGCTGTCATTAATATGCTTGAAGTTGTCCAGATCAAGAAACAGGACTGCCAACTTGCTCTTGTTCCGATGCGCCCGCTTGATGGCGTGGTCTAGGCGGGCATCGAGCAGTAGCCGATTGGGTAAGTTGGTTAGCGTGTCATGATGAGCCAGGTGCTGCAGATTCTTCTCTGCTTGGGTACGTATCTGTATCTCTTTCTGTAAATTCTCATTGCTGCGTGTCAGCTCCTCGGTTCGCAGGGCAACCTGATGCTCCAGATGGAGTTTGTGTAGCTCCAACTCTTCTTGTATCGCCTTGCGCTGAACCACTTCGCTGCCAAGACTCTCTACCAGAGACTGATTGTGGGTCTCCAGTTTAATGGAGTGACAAATCTGCCGGTTCATATTGCGACTGGTTGCTGCAATCAATCCAGTATAGATCAGTGCAGCGGCACTGAGCAGCAGACTCCACTGAGTTCCCTGCAGGATTAGTACGCAGATTAGAAACAGTGATTGGGGCAGGACATAGGCAAAAAATGCGGGCAGATAGGATGCGAGTACCGGGACTGATACGGAGATGGTGCCAAAGATCACCAGGAAGATGACATAGTGTACAAATTGCTCATCGGTGGTGAGCATCAATAGAGTCAAGCAGCCCCAGGCGGTTCCTACCAGTAGTGTGCTGAATACATAACGCCGCCCCCAGGTTCCCGGGTGGCATTTTTTTGGTGTTTTTTCATAGTGAATCAGCAGGAGGATGCGGGCGAGTGAGGTGGTAACCTGAATAGCTGACCAGCTGAGCAGTTGCACTCTATCCAGCTTGTCCCAGAATGTGATGGTGAGCAGGAGAGTTATGGTGATAACCGTCAGGTTTGCCGGCAACGCATTGTTAAACAGCAGTTTGATCTGCTGAGTCAAAACACGGTCTGGTGTGGGCCGGCCGTAATACATAATCCATGCCTGTCAGCCAAGGCTGATATTGAGAGTCCTTTTCCCGCTGGGGAGGGCTTAAAACTATATTGTAGGCGTTAATGTCATAAATAGTAGCGGCCGCATCTGCTGAAGCTTGAATGAAGGGCCCAAATTACCTGGAAAAACGCTAATATAGTAGGTAAGCTACCGCGCCTTCGGCGCAATTATTGACAAACCGCATGTCCGGCAAACTTTATATAAAGACTTTTGGCTGCCAGATGAATGAGTACGACTCCGACAAGATGTCGGATCTGCTCAGGGAATCCCACGGCTATACACTGACAGATCGGCCTGAAGAGGCAGACCTGCTGCTGCTTAATACCTGCTCGATTCGGGAGAAGGCACAGGAGAAAGTATTCTCTCAGCTCGGTCGCTGGCGGGAGTGGAAGGCGAAACGCCCTGAGCTGGTGATTGGTGTGGGTGGTTGTGTGGCCAGCCAGGAGGGCGAGGCGATTCGAGCGCGTGCGCCCTATGTGGATCTGGTTTTTGGTCCGCAGACCCTGCATCGGCTACCGGAGATGCTGGATAGCGCCAGACGAGACCACAAGCCTGTAGTGGATATCTCCTTTCCGGAGATCGAGAAATTTGATCGCCTGCCAGAGCCAAGATCAGACGGCCCCAGTGCCTTTGTATCGATCATGGAGGGTTGCTCCAAGTACTGCACCTTCTGTGTGGTGCCCTATACCCGCGGTGAAGAGATCAGTCGGCCGTTTGATGATGTGATCGCCGAGGTGGCTTCGCTGGCTTCCCAGGGGGTGCGCGAAGTCAATCTGCTGGGACAGAACGTGAATGCCTTCCGTGGCCTGATGGATGATGGCTCGGTGGCCGATCTGGCCTTATTGATCCAGTATGTGGCAGCGATTGAGGGAATTGACCGAATCCGCTTTACCACCTCCCATCCAATGGAGTTTTCTGACAGCCTGATTGCCGTCTATGGCGAGGTGCCGGAGTTGGTCAATCACCTGCATCTGCCGGTACAGAGCGGCTCGGACCGGGTGCTGGCAATGATGAAGCGTGGACACACTGCGTTTGATTACAAGGCAAAGATCCGCCGCCTCAGGGCGTTGCGGCCAAATCTGAGCCTCTCATCCGATTTTATTATTGGCTTTCCCGGCGAGACCGAGCAGGATTTTGAGCACACCATGAGCCTGATAGAAGAGATCGGCTTCGATCACTCCTTCAGTTTCATATACAGTGCCCGCCCCGGCACCCCCGCAGCCGATCTGCCGGATGATGTGCCACTGGAGGTCAAGCAGGCACGCCTGGAGCGGCTTCAGAAACGGATTGTAGAGATGACCCAGCAGATCAGCCGCCGCATGGTGGGAAGCGTGGAGCGGGTCCTGGTGGAACGCCATTCCAGAAAAGATGGGCTGGAGATGGCCGGTCGGACCGAAAACAATCGGGTGGTCAATTTTGCCGGATCACGGGCACTCATTGGTCGCTTCGTTGACATACGCATTACCGAGGCGCGACCCAACTCACTCAGGGGTGAATTGATCGACGGAGCACTGGCTGAATCCGCATGACCAAAGCGATAACCAAGACAAAGCCTGTGTCCGATCTCCCCAAGTCACTTGATCTTTCACTGACGCCCGAAGATAACCAGCTGCTGGCCAATCTCTGCGGACAGCTTGATGAGCATCTGCGTCAGATTGAACGGCGACTGGGTATCGAGATCAACTATCGGGGCAATCACTTCAAGCTGTTGGGCGAGGCGAGCGCAATCGCCGCTGCTGGCGAGCTGCTGCAGGCGCTCTATGCCCTGGCTAAGAGCGAGATACTGACGCCTGAATCGATACATCTCTATCTGCAGGAATCGGGCATTGAAGCCCTGCTGGAAGATCAGGCTGTCAGTTCGGTTCCTGAGGTGGTGATCAAGACCCGCCGGGGCATGATTCGCCCGCGGGGTGCCAATCAGCAGGAGTATCTGCACAAGGCCGTTACTCATGATCTGAATTTTGGCATTGGTCCTGCTGGAACAGGTAAGACCTATCTTGCTGTAGCCTGTGCCGTGGATGCACTGGAGCGTGATCAGGTGCGACGCATCCTGCTGGTAAGACCGGCGGTAGAGGCGGGGGAGCGGCTCGGCTTCCTGCCTGGTGATCTCTCCCAGAAGATCGATCCCTATCTGCGGCCACTCTATGATGCGCTGTATGAGATGCTTGGTTTCGAACGGGTGGCCAAGTTGATCGAACGGAACGTGATCGAGGTGGCCCCTCTGGCCTATATGCGTGGCCGTACCCTGAATGACTCATTTATTATTCTGGATGAGGCGCAGAACACCACGCCGGAGCAGATGAAGATGTTCCTGACCCGTATCGGCTTTAACTCAACCGCCATGATCACCGGTGACGTCACCCAGGTGGATCTGCCGCGTGGACACACCTCGGGTCTGCGCCAGGCGATCGAGATCCTCAGCGAGGTCGATGGCATCAGTTTCACCTTCTTCAATGCGCGGGACGTGGTACGCCATCCACTGGTGCAGAAGGTGGTGGGCGCCTATGAGAAGTTCGATAAAGATAAGGAAGAGAAGTGAATCTACTGATAGAGATTCAGCATGTGCACTCGGCAGATGGTTCGCCGAATCCAATGCAATTCCAGAAATGGGCCGAGGCGGTGCTGGATAACCGCCTGGATCAGGTCGAGCTGGTTATCCGTATTGTTGATCTTGAAGAGAGTCAGCAGCTGAACCGGGAGTATCGTGGCATGGATAAGCCGACGAATGTCCTCTCTTTTCCGTTTGAGGCGCCGGAAGTGGTTGAGAGTGATCACATCGGCGATCTGGTCATCTGTGCCCCGGTTGTAGCCGCCGAAGCGGCAGAACAGGGTAAGCCGCTGGAGGCCCATTGGGCCCATCTGGTGGTACATGGGGTCTTGCATCTTCTCGGTTTTGATCATATTAATGATCAGCAGGCAGAAGAGATGGAAAATCTTGAAGTGGAGATTTTGGCCAATCTGGGCTTTTCCAATCCATACTAAATACTGAAAGGGAACTATGAGTACCGACGGCACTACCAGCGGTTCGATTCCAAGATCATGGCTGAAAAAGATGTTACAGGCCTTTGGGAACGAACCGGAAAACAAGGACCAACTGATTGAACTGCTGAGGGACGCCAAGCAGCGCGCCTTACTCGATACAGAGGCACTCTCCATGATGGAGGGGGTATTGCAGGTTTCTGAGCTACGGGTTCGGGATATCATGATTCCCCGGGCCCACATGGTGGTAATCGAGCGGGATGCTCCGCTGGAAGCCATCCTCCCAGTCGTTATTGATTCCGCCCACTCACGTTTCCCGGTCATCGGTGATGACAAAGGTGAAGTGGAAGGCATCCTCCTGGCCAAGGATCTGCTGGTCTATTTTGGCGAACAGAAACGTCGTTTTGATATCCGTGACGTGTTGCGGGCGGCGGTTTTTGTACCGGCCAGCAAGCGACTCAATGTACTGCTTAATGAGTTCCGCTCCAGCCGCAGCCATATGGCTATTGTGGTGGATGAGTACGGAGCAGCGGATGGCCTGGTCACCATCGAAGACGTCCTCGAACAGATCGTCGGTGAGATCGAAGATGAGCACGATTTTGATGAAGGCACTACCATCCTCAAACGCAGTGAACAGGAGTATACCGCCAAGGCGGGTACACCGATTGATGAGTTCAATGACTACTTTGGCTGTAGCTTCTCGGATGAAGAGTTTGAAACTATTGCGGGTCTGGTTACTCATGCCATGGGGCATCTGCCCAAGCGTGGTGAAGTGGCTGAAATTGACCGTTTTCGGTTTGAAGTGCTGCGAGCGGACAGTCGACGAATCCATCTGTTAAATATTCGCCTGCTGGAACTGACAGAGGATGGGGCGAATTAGTCCGATCCCCCGGTTGCTCTCCTCCTCTCCGTGGCGGTTTTTAGCCGCCTTTGCGGCTGGAGCCCTGTCGGTACTGGCCTTTGCACCCTTCTCTCTCTACCCCTTTGCACTGATTGGCCCACTGAGTCTGCTCTGGTTGTTGCGGTCTGCCCCCCCTAAAGCGGGTTTCAGGGCGGGTGGCGCCTATGGCCTGGGTCTGCTGGGCTTCGGTGTCTTCTGGCTGCATATCAGTATTGATCAGTTTGGCAACATGGGTACCCTGGCCGCGATCGCCATCACCCTGCTGTTTGTCCTGGTATTGGCGATCTACTATGGTCTGGTGGGTTGGGCGGTAAGCCGATACCTCGTTATGGGTCTGCCGTCATCACAGCTGCTGTGGATCTTTCCATCGCTCTGGGTATTGGGTGAATGGCTGCGCGGCTGGGTGTTATCAGGCTTCCCCTGGCTGGTCTTGGGTTACTCTCAGATCGATTCTCCACTGAATGGATTCGCCCCCTTGATTGGCGTCTATGGGGTCAGCTGGATCGTGCTGTTCTGTACGGTGCTGTTGTATCGACTGTTGCTGCCGGGCGTGAAGGGGCGTCTTTGGCTGGCGGGTGGTCTACTGCTGGTTATTGGCACTGGCCTGCTGCTTCAGCGGGTTAACTGGACTCAGCCCGCAGGCAGTGCCTTTCGGGTCAGTATGATTCAGGCCAATATCGCCCAGGAGGACAAGTGGCGGCGGGATAGGCTGCGCCCCACCCTGGAACTCTATACCCAATTGACCCGGGATGTGTGGCAGAGTCGGTTGATAATCTGGCCGGAAACCGCCGTACCGGCCTTTGCTCATCAAGTGGAAGATTCGGTACTACAGCCTCTGGCGGCCGAGGCGGTAGCCCATCAGAGTGACCTTCTGGTCGGTATCCCGATGTGGGACACCGATACGGGGGCGTATTACAACAGCTTGCTTACACTGGGAGCCGAGCGGGCGCACTATGCCAAGCGCCATCTGGTTCCGTTTGGTGAGTTCATGCCGCTGAAGCGTTGGTTGCGGCCACTGATAGAGTGGTTACAGATACCCATGTCAGACTTTACCCCGGGCAGTGCAGAGCGTCCGCTACTCAAGGTGGCCGGCTACCCGGCGGGCGTGTCGGTCTGTTATGAGGATGCCTTTGGTGAAGAGGTGGCGGAGGCGTTGCCGGAGGCGGCCTTTCTGATCAACGCCAGTAATGATGCCTGGTTTGGTGACTCACTGGCCCCCCGACAGCATCTGCAGATCGCCCGCATGCGGGCACTGGAAACCGGTCGCTATATGCTGCGTTCGACCAATACCGGCATCTCGGCACTGATCGATCAAAAGGGCAGGGTTATCGGCTTCTCTCCGGCCTTTCAGACCCACGTGTTGACCGGGGATGTGCTCCCCATGCAGGGTGTTACGCCCTATGTGAGGCTGGGAAACTGGGCGGTTATCCTGGTTTCAATCCTGCTGCTCTCATTCGGTCTCTGGCGTCTGCGCCGCTGAGCGCGGCAAGGCGTTATTCTGTTCTGGTTCGGGTGGATTGAGTAGCGCCTGCTTCAGCCGCTCCTCTTCATCGATGTAACGAATAACCTCCCGGGTCTGGTGCATCACCTCGGTCTGAATCTCCAGTTGTCGCTCAATCGGATCGACCGCAGGCGGCGGGGAGTCTGAGCAGGCCGAAACCAGCCCGGTCAGTAAGGCCAACAGCCAATTGCGATCCGCCCTGTGATTCATCGGTTAACTACTGGACTCGTGCAACCGCAGTACTCCGTCACTGAATACGGGCCACACTCTGCCTTCAAGTATCTGCACCAGCATGTTGCCTGCAATTACCCGTCGCCAGCCGTGCATAAGCTCGAGATCCCGCTCGCCGCTTACCAGGGCTTCTAACTCTTTGCGACTGGCCACGGCGGCCGGTGTAATCTGGTTCTGCTCAGCCAGCAGCCGCAGACCACAAAACAGCAGGTCAGTCATCGCCTCCTGCTGAACCGATAGCTTGGCGGGCCGTTTTTTATCTCTTGGCCACTGCTCTTTTGGCAAGGCCTTGGCCTCGGCAATCAGTTTCAGCAGCGTCTCCCCCTGCTTACGGATACTGCCGGCCTCCAGACCGCGGATCTTCTCCAGTTGTGCCATCTCCCTGGGTTGGTGCCGGGAGAGATCGGCCAGTACCTCATCTTTCAGAATCCAGCGTTTTGGCCGGTTTGACTGCTTGGCCACCTGCTCACGCCAGGCAGTAAGCGACTGCAATACCGCCAGTTGAACCCCTTTCAGCTGCTGACGCCCCTTGATCCGTTTCCAGGCATCTTTGGGATCGGGGTCATAGGTGAGCGGATTGGCCAGCTGGTCAAAATCATCCTGCAGCCAGTGCTCACGGTGCTGTTCCTGGAGGCGACGCTTGAGTTCCAGGTAGAGGTCACACAGATAGACTACGTCATCCAGGGCATAGCGCAGTTGGGCATCATCCAGCGGACGGCGCGACCAGTCAGTGCGGGAGTGACCTTTCTCCAGGGTGGTACCGAGTACCAGCTCCACCAGGTTGCCATAGCCCACCTGATCGCCCAGTCCCAGCAGTGAGGCGGCAAGCTGTGTATCAAATAGTGGGGTGGGGAGCTTGCCCCAGAGGTTATAGAAGATCTCCAGATCCTGTCGGCCGGCGTGAAACACCTTGACGATTTTCGTGTCGTAGAGAATCTCCAATAATGGCGAGAGGTCTTTGATCTGGATCGGGTCGACTGTGGCTGCCAGCTCGCCATTACTGATCTGCAACAGGCAGAACTGTGGGTAATAGGTCTTCTCCCGGACAAATTCGGTATCCAGCGCCAGCCACTCGCTGTTGCGGATCAGGTTACAGAACTCAAGCAGCTGTGCTTCAGTTTGAATGTGGTTTTCTTGCATAGTTAACTTCTGATAGCAAAATGTGGAGACCAGCATAACAAAACATCGTCATCTGTTTGTCTGTTTTCGGGCAAAAGGTATGATGTATTCAGATGAGCGCATTCGATGGGCACAGGTTTTGGCGGATCGTATCCGCGGAGAAAAAAGCAGCAGTGAAAAAATTAATCAATCTGTTTGTAGATATCAGCCTGTTACGGGCCGCGCCGCAGGATCTGCCAGCGGCATCACTCCTGGTGACCCTGACCCTGCTGCTCAATCTGTTGACCGGCACTATCGTTATTGTGGGTCACTTTGGTAGTCTCATTCCTGCCCTCCTGGCGCAGTTAATGGATCTCTCACTGTTGGCGCTGGCTGTCTGGCTGCTCCTCTCCTATCAGAAGCATCAGGGGCGCTTTAACCAGGCCGTAACTGCACTGTTCGGTTGTGGTGTACTGGTTAATCTGGTGGCGATGCCTATCCAGCTGATGATCGGCGATGAACCCAAGGCCTCACCGGTTGGTGGACTGGGTGTGCTGCTCTATATCGGCCTGATGATCTGGGGGCTGGTGATTGTCGCCCATATTCTGCGTCACACCCTGGCCACCCGTTTTGGTAACGGCATGCTGCTGTCGATTGGTTACTTCATGATCATCAACTGGCTGGTTGATCTCTTTTTCAAGCGAGTGGGTTGATATGCATATCCATATTCTCGGTATCTGTGGCACCTTTATGGGGGGTATCGCCCTGTTGGCCCGTAGCTTGGGCCATGAAGTGAGTGGTTCAGACGCCAATGTTTATCCGCCCATGAGCACGCAACTGGAAGCGGCTGGTATCGAACTCATGGTAGGGTACGAGGCGGCTCATCTCAAGCCGGCACCGGACTGTGTGGTGGTGGGAAATGCCATGTCCCGGGGTAACCCAGCGGTTGAGTACATGCTGGATGCCGGTCTGACCTACACCTCCGGGCCGCAATGGCTGGCGGAAAATGTACTGCATGATCAATGGGTGCTGGCGGTAGCGGGTACCCACGGCAAGACCAGTACCGCCAGTCTGCTGGCCTGGATACTGGAGTACGCCAAGATGGCCCCCGGTTTTCTGATTGGTGGTGTGCCGCAGAACTTTGGTTGCTCGGCGCGCATGGGTGATACGCCGTTCTTTGTGGTCGAGGCAGATGAGTACGACACGGCCTTTTTTGACAAGCGTTCCAAATTTGTCCACTACCGGACTCGCACCCTGATCATGAACAACCTGGAGTTTGATCACGCCGATATCTTTGATAATTTGGCGATGATCCAGCGCCAGTTCCACCACTTGGTGCGCATCGTGCCTTCCAATGGATTGATCATTGCCCCCGAAGATGAAGCCGCCATGAATCAGGTGCTGGAGATGGGTTGTTGGACGCCGGTGGAACGCTTTAGTGCGCTTGGTGATGCCACCTGGTCAGCTAAACCCATAACAGCCGATGGCAGTCGCTTTACCCTGCTGTTTGAACAACAGCCGGTGGGCGAGGTGAACTGGTCGCTAACAGGTAATCACAACATCAGTAACGCCCTGGCAGCTATTGCAGCGGCCCGGCATGTGGGTGTTCCGATCGATGTGTCGATAGAGGCCTTGAGCGAGTTCCTTAATGTTAAACGGCGTATGGAGCTGCGGGGCGAGGTAAACGGGGTCAAGGTTTATGATGACTTTGCTCATCACCCAACGGCTATTGCCACCACGCTGAATGGTCTGCGGGCACAGGTGGGTGAGGCACGCATCTTTGCCGTGCTGGAACCCCGCTCCAATACCATGCGTATGGGTGTGCACGCCAGTCAACTGCCTGGGTCCCTTGCGTCGGCTGACCAGGTACTGGTCTTTTCGCCAGACTCACTCAAGTGGGATGCCTCGGCCGTGTTTGCCCCGATGGCCGAAAAGGCCCAGGTCTATAATCAGACAGAGCAGATCATCTCAGAGCTAACCTATGAGGTCAGACCTGGTGATCAGATATTGATCATGAGCAACGGGGGGTTTGAAAATATCCACCAGCGACTGCTTGATGCGCTGCAGGCTAGACTCTAACTATGAGTGATCAACAGAGACCTATCGCCCTTGCCATTACCGGTGCCTCCGGTGCCCCTTATGCCCTGCGGTTGCTCGAGTGTCTGGTACAGGCTGATCGCACTGTCTACGTGATGATCTCCAAGGCGGCCCAGGTGGTGATGCCGATGGAGACAGGCCTGACCATTCCATCCCGGGCAGAAGAGGCGGAGAAGCTGCTAACAGAGCGCTTCGGTGCCAAACCAGGACAGATCCGCGTGTTCGGTCGTGAACAGTGGACCGCCCCGGTAGCCAGTGGCTCCAATCCGCCCGATGCAATGGTGGTCTGCCCCTGCAGCACCGGCACTCTGTCGGCTATCGCCAGTGGGGCCAGCAATAATCTGATCGAACGGGCCGCCGATGTGGTGCTGAAAGAGCAGCGTAAACTGATCCTGATGGTGCGGGAGACTCCGTTCTCACCGATCCATCTGGAGAACATGCTCAAACTCTCCCGCCTGGGAGTGGTGATCATGCCGGCCAGCCCCGGCTTTTATAACCGACCCCAAAGCATTGAAGAGATTATCGATTTCATGGTGGCGCGGGTATTGAGTCATCTCGATATAGAGAACCCGCTGAATCGTCCCTGGGGCAGCTAGAAACAGTAGGGTGATGCCTGGCATGCCCAAGCGGTGCATATCGCCACGCATGCGCGTGGGCACAAACAGCATCACCCTACCGAAATTAGTTATGCGGATCAGCCGGCTGTCGGACTTTTAACAGAGTCCCTTCATCCCTGACAGATCCGTCGGGTAGCGTTCGTAGGTCACTTCGCAGCTGATCCAGGGTCTGATCAAAGTTTTTTGCCGTCTGCGCGTAGGTGAGCAGATCCAGCACGGTGACCTGGCGTTGTTCACTGATGTTGCCAATCCAGAGCGGTATAGTGGTTCCTGTCAGTAGGAAATCGGTAGCCCATAGCCGTAATACCAGCCGCCGGTCATCGGGGAGTGGCTTTGACAGCAGAAGTGCTTCATGCCGCCCATCATGTACTTGCGGTAGAACGGGTAAGGCTTGCAGCGACTGTTTAGGTGAGAGTAGTCGTATCCAGTCAGCGCCATTGAGGTGGGTGGCTGTTGTCCAGCCGGCGGTCGAGAGCTGCTGAGACAACCACTCCAGAGAGCCGGCAAATTGCAGATTCAACGGGTGCTCTTCTCGGTTCCTGAGATCGGTGCGAAAGGCTGGTAGTGGTGTGCTGCTACCACTCCACCACTGCTCGGCTGCAATCTGTTGGGTCGTCCGGGCGGGCGCATAGCGGATCATGTTACGTTCTTGGTGCAGTCCGGTTTCCACGCTGAATGCCGTGATCATCACCAGCAGCGAGACCAGGATCAGCCCGCGCCAGTGGCTCTCTTTCGCCGTATGGCGATGATAGGCGAGCCCCAGCAGTGCCACCCAGGCCAGCCCCAGCGTCAGGCTGCCGGCGACATCTGAGAGCCAGTGCACACCGAGATAGAGCCTGGATGTGGAGACCGCCAGAATCAGCAGTCCGGCCAGGCTGTAAGGCAACCAGCGCCAGCGCTCCGTCAATGGCCGGGCGATAAGTACTGAGAGAAAACCGAACAGAACCATCGATCGCAGGGTGTGGCCGCTGGGAAAAGAGTAGGACTCAGGCGGCTGGGCAACCACATCCGGACGGGGAATATGCAGTCCCAGCTTCATCAGAAAAGAGGCCATGCCACAGAACAGCACGGCTGCCAGCCAGTAACCGGCGGTGCGGCGGTGTCCGCTCAGGAACAGAAACAGCAGTACCCCTCCCGCCATGCTGAAGATCACCGGGGCGTCCGCCAGTCGGGTGAAATAGACCATCAGCTCATCGGCCCAAGGGGTGCGCAGGCTCTGCAGTGCCTGAAGTACCGCAAGGTCAATCCCGGTATGGATGCCGCTGCTGTCAGGCAGCAGGCTCACCAGCAGAACAAACAGGGCCGAGGTGAGTACCAGAAGGAAAGCCAGGATTGAGAGTCCGCGTGTCTCCGGGTGGTTGGCGTCAGCCAGTGCGCCAGCAATATCTTTCATCATTGGGTGGGTCTGCCCCAGCTCCAGCAGCCACTGGACCCAGCGTGTGGTGTGGGGTTGTAACAAGCGGAACAGCCAACGGATCAAGTTGTAGACCACCCAGGCAATAAACAGCAGCAGCAAGGCCAGGATCACCAGGCGCATCGCTACTTCGGAGGCCAGCTCCAGCGAGGCGCCAAAGACGATACCCGGCAGCAGATAGAGTGGTGCCCAGGCCAGCGCCGAGAGCACATTTGCCACCACAAAGCGCAGCGGTGACATGCCCATCATCCCCGCAATGAGTGGAATAACCGCACGTATGGGGCCAAAGAAACGGCCAAGGGCGACACTTTTGCCGCCATATTTTTCAAAGAACTCGGTGCCTCGCTGCAGGGACTTGGGATGGCGATTGAAGGGCCAGATCGAGGTCAGCCGCTGCTGGTAATGGCGACCCAGCCAGAAGCTCAGTCCATCGCCCGCCACTGCCCCGGCAACTGCCCAACCCATGGTCGGCCAGAAGGCGATGGCCCCCCCGGCGATTAATGCGCCAATACCGAACATGATTGCCACGCCCGGCACAATCAGTCCGACAAAGGCCAGAGATTCAGCCATGGCGGTGAGAAAGATTACACTGTAGGACCAACCAGGGTGGAGTGAAACCCAGGCCAGGATCTGTTGAAAAAACTCAGTCATTGGCTACTTAATATAAACGACATGTAATGGTGGCTAGTCTAACTTGTTTTGTGGCAAAGATGTTTGAGTCAAATCTTATGATTCCATCAGCTGGATTGTCGAATACCATATTGTCATCGGGCATAATCATCCCCATATAGTGGGTAGTTAACGTACATAAAGGAACATGAGATGAACTCAGAAGTAACCGTGGAAGCAAGAACAGAAAACAATCTCATCTGGTATCGCGGCCTCTACATGCTGCTATTCCTGATAGTCATGGGAATCGCCAAAGGCGTCGTGTTTGTTGTGGCCGTGGTGCAGTTCATACTGGTGGCAGTCAACAAGTCACCCAATGAACCGTTAATGAAATTTGGCCAGGGACTCAGTACCTACCTCTACGACATCAACCAGTACCTGGTCTTTAATACCGAACGTAAACCGTTCCCGTTTGATGACTGGAAAAGCGAACCCCCAGAGCGTGAAGAGATCGTGATTGATCAGGATATGGAGTATCAGGACGGGCAGTAGTCTGCGTTGATATTGTTATGGTGGGTGCAAATATGTACCCGCCTCCTTTCAGCGTTAATAAGCCTCAAGAAAAACTCATGCCTGAACTCAACTGTATCGAACTCGAAACCAATCCCAATCCTGATGCGGCAGTCATCTGGCTGCACGGACTGGGCGCCAGTGGTGACGACTTTGTTCCTATCGTTCCAGAACTAAGACTGCCAGACAGTGCGGCCATACGGTTTATATTTCCCCATGCACCGGAAATCCCCGTGACCGTTAACGGCGGTTACATCATGCCCGCCTGGTACGACATACTGGAGATGGATATAGATCGGAAGATCGATCAAGAGCAGCTGTTAATCTCAGCAAAGGCTGTGGCCGATATTATTCATCGGGAGGTCGCTCGTGGTATCGATAGTCAGCGCATCATCATTGCTGGCTTCTCACAGGGCGGGGCGGTGGGCTACGAAGTGGCGCTGACCTCTCCCAAACCGTTAGGTGGACTCATCGGTATGTCGACCTACTTTGCCACTGCCGACTCAATTACACCGCACGCGGCCAATGCCAACCTCCCCATCCATCTATTCCATGGAACCGTTGATCCCGTTGTGCCCGAGTCGCTAGGGCGAAAAGCCAAGGCGCAATTGGAAGCCATGGGTTACACGCCTGACTACGCTACCTACCCAATTGACCATACTGTCTGTTTGGAAGAGATCGAAGCGATTGCCGCGTTTCTGGTGAGGCAGTTAAAGTTGTCGTAGATAAGGTTCGCGTGCATTCAACATCACATGGCCAACGATATTGATGTGATGATTATTATCGATGTGCGTTTTACTCTGTGCAGGAGGTACAGGGTAGGGAGGCCAATCCGAAAATTCTAGCAAGGAGCAATGGATGGTATTACCGCGGCGGATCAATCTGATGGTTGATTGATCCGTTTATCCTGAACCAGCCGGCCACACTGTATCGATCCCTGTCAGCGGCAAGCACTTCATGGGGGAACTCCTCACTGAGAAAGATGACGAGTGTGCCAAACGTGGGTACAACCTTGGTGATCTCGGCCCCTTCATCTGGCGCGTAGAGTACCAGTTCGCCACCCTGGTCGGGTTCCCACCCTTTGTTCAAATAAGTCACCAGGGTCAGCACTCTGTTGGATTCACCGCGAAAGGCGTCCAGGTGTTTTTTATAAAAGTCACCGGGAGTGTAAAGTGCGAAGTGGCTTTCAAATGAAAACAGACCAAGGAACAGGCGTCGGTTCAGATAGCGTTTTAATCGGGTGGTCCAATCAAACCAGGCTGCAGCATTGGGATGGCTGTTTTCCATCCAGTAAATCTTGTCCCGCCGGATAAAGGCGTTCTTTGTCTGATCAAGGCCGCGGCCTATCCGTGCCAGGTGAAACCGCTCCTCTTCGAGCAGACTTAAATAGTGCAGCAGGTTATCGGCTACCTGATGGGGCAGTGCCGTGGGCAGAATCACATAACCCTCAGCTTCAATGCCACAGGCAATGCGTTCAAACAGGCTGTCGTCATCGAGCGGTGTGTCGGTGCTGTAATCAGAAATGTTTCTTAGCAAGTGTGTCAGCTCCGCTAGGGATCGGTTATGTTTCGTTGCCAACCGATTGTTCGTATCACTTGCAAGAAATCTGTGTGGGGTGATCAATTCGTCTGGCACCCGGGGTCGGGGTGTAATCTTTGATCTACCTCTGGGAAGCGGCAGTGAGTACTGGCAGGGGCGGTAGATGCAGGGTTACTTTACGGTGTAATTTCGATATTCGCCACAAAAATAAATGTGCTATTGGCGTGATCTCTGTCGAGGCATTTATGGGGGTTGGAGAATAGTGGGGCGGAGGAAGCTGAAGCTTCCTCCGTTTTTTCTGTTTAAGAGCAGGAACCGCAGCAGACGCCAGGACGGTCGGCCTCTTTCTTCTCTTCAGCGGTTTCAGTCTGGGTCTTGATTTCCACGTTGATTGAAGTGGCCTGCTCTTGGGCCTCTTCGCTGCTGGTGGCTTCAGCAGATGCGTTCTTTGTCTCTTCGCTCATGTTGCGGTTGTCCTTCTCTAGGGTGGTAATAGTCCCCGGTAGGGTATGTGGTAGTATCAGGCGACGCCTTGTCTTGGCTCAATTTTGCGGCAGTTTATAGAATGCCTTATGAATTAAAAGAATGCTTGTTGTTGGATAACCAGGCCAACAGGCTTAGTAAAGGTACTTACACTTATGGCAAAACAACTCCATGCCTTTATCCTGCTCGGTCTGGCATCGGGTCTTATCTGCGGCTTCGGTGGTCCGCTGCTGCCGGATATCAAATGGGTGGAAAATGCCTACCCCGGTGTGGTGTTGGGCCTGTTTCTCTTTTTCGCAGGGCGGTATGTTGCTAACCGAAATGCGCCAAAGATGCTGTCGGCGCTGCTGGTTATTGTGTCGGCGAGTATCATTGGTTGGCGACTGGCGGTGAAAGTTGGTGTGGATTCAGGATTTGATGACCTCTATCTGTTTGCTGTGTGTGGTGCTGTAGGCGCAGGCTGTGTGGCACTGGGTCTGCTCTATGCGTGGCGAATACGTTCAGGTGTGTTGCTGTTTGTTTTGGTCACCGCATTTGCCGGAGCGTTGGGCGGATTTGTTTTTCATATGGTTGAACTGGTAACGGGTATCAGTAGTGTGAAGAGTGATAATGTCTGGACGATAGTGCTGTTTACGGTTTGGCAGACGTTACTCTTTGTCGGTATTTCAATTGCGTTGCGATTCCGTATTTCGAGAGCATAGTAAAAGAGAACTACCCATTGGCTTCATGATAGCGCTTCAGCCACTCCCGTGGTGATTGTCCTACCTGTGATCTGAAGGTACGAGAGAGCGCGCTGGCACTGCCATATCCTACGACATCGGCCACGTATTGCACGGGTTTGCCCTGGCGTAACAACGATTGCGCCACACTGAGTCGCCATTCACTGAGATAAGCCCCGGGTGTGGTGCCGACGACCTCCCTGAATCGATTGGCAAAACGGGCGCGGGACATGTTGGCTTTTTCGGCCAAAGTTTCCAGTGACCAATTGCGTTCAGGTTCCGCATGCATAGCATTGATCGCCTTCGCCAGTCGATCATCCGCCAAGCCAGCCAACAGGCCAAACTGCAACCGGTGTTGGTCCATGAGATCACGCATTACCAATACGATGACCACTTCCATCATGCGATCAAGTATGGCCTGTTGTCCGCAGTGATGTTCACTTGCCTCTATAAAGAGCAATGTCAGTGCACGATCAAGCGCTGGGATATCTGATAGTCGGATCACCACAATATCGGGTAGCGCGCGGGCGATGGGGTTGTTCAAGCCGGCACCAAATTCGAATGAAGCACAGACCATCTCCACCGATGAATCCCGCGGTGTCAGCTGGTGGGTGGTGGGGTTCATGTAGAGGAACAGGGTTGGCTCATCAAATTGCAAAGCGGGGTGTGTGGGTGCTTTTACCGTCAGTTGGCCCTGCTGCAGTAAATGGATGTAGCCGACCCCGGCCTCTTGGTCAAAGCGGGTGGAGTTACAGAGAGGGCCTGTCTGAAAAACCCTGGCCCGCAACGCAAAACACTTCAGCAGTTCAACCAATCGATCGCTCATATTGATACTCAAAGTATAGTTATTGATATTAAATGATACCTATAGTCTAGCTTGTTTTGTCAAGATAGCACCGTGCCTAGACGGCTACAGACTTTTAACTATCACCTAAGAGAGGAATTACCATGTCACGAATTGCACCGATCACACTCGATCAAACGGATGCCGCAACGGCTGCGACCCTCAAGGCCGCGCAGGCCAAACTGGGTCTGCTACCCAATATGTTTGCCACCATGGCTCATGCCCCCACGTTACTGAACGGTTATCTGCAGTTCGCAGAGACGTTGGGCGGTGGACGCCTGACGGCAAAACAGCGCGAAATGATTGCCCTGGCTGTAGCGCAGGAGAACAGTTGTGAATACTGCTTGAGTGCCCATGCGGCGCTGGGCAAAGGGGCAGGTCTGAATGCTGAGGCGATTGCGCACGCCCAGCAGGGAAATGCCCAGGATGCCCTTGATGCGGCCCTGCTCAGCTTCGCCAAGGCCATTACGCAGCATCGTGGAGAGGTCACTGATTCAGACTTCTCACAAGCCCAATTGTCCGGACTGGATGAGGGATTGATGATGGAGGTGGTGGCCAATGTCGCACTGAATGTACTCACCAACTACACCAATCGTCTGGCGGCCACAGAAGTTGATTTCCCGCGGGTGGCCCTCTTAAAAGCCGCTTGATGTGGGTGGGCGGTCTGGGGCGACACGATTGCGATAAGGAGTAAATAATGAAAACGAATTGGAAAATTATGACCCGTGTCATGCTGCTGGGCGTGGGCTTGGCAACGAGTTCAGTCGCATCAGCAGAGGACACACAAAATATGGGTGCTGCTGTCTTTAATGGCAAGGGTGAGTTGATGCGCCCGGAGGGCTTCAGGCAGTGGGTGTTTTTGGGTGCGCCACTAACGCCCAATGGTTTGAATAACGGGAGTGCCGGGTTTCCCGAGTTCCATCACGTCTATGTTAACCCCGATGCGTTTGCAGTGTATGAGCGTACAGGAGTCTTTCCGGACGGTACGGTAATCGCCAAAGAGTTGGTACTGCTTAAACATGGGAAATATAAAGACGGCTCTTATGATGCGCCATCCGGACGGGGTTACTTTGCCGATAAGCCGAATGGTATGGATGTCATGGTAAAAGACAGTAAACGGTTCAAGGCGACCAATAATTGGGGTTTCTTCAATTTTGGTCATCATGCCCCGCCCTACAGCGAGGCGTCTGCCGCTGCACCGGCAGCCAGTTGTGCGGCTTGTCATACTGCTAATGCTGAAAAGGATATGATGTTTACTCAGTTCTATCCGATTCTGAAATAGCCAGCATCTGGATGTGCCCGAGGACGTTGGGGAGAAAGTATAGGCTTCGACGTCCTCGTTCATCTGCCGGTATGTGTTTGCTCCATAACCGCCTTCATGCTACAAGCCTCACTACACTTTTCGCAGCGAGCGGCACTATGTTTTCTCTGGAGCTATCCGGCCTGACCCCACAACAGTTTTTAGCTACCTACTGGCAAAAAAAACCAACAGTCATTCGTCAGGGCTTTAAGGATTTTCAAGACCCCATTACGGCGGACGAGTTGGCCGGTCTCGCCTGTGACGAGACCGTGGAGTCACGCCTGGTTTATAAGAAGGCCGGTGAGTGGCAGGCGGAATTTGGTCCGTTTGAGAGTTATGAGCACCTGGGTGAGCGAGAGTGGACGCTGGTTGTGCAGGCGGTGGACCACTGGTTACCCCAAGTTGCAGCACTGGCTGAACCGTTCAACTTTATCCCCAGCTGGCGTAAAGATGATCTGATGATGAGTTTTTCTGCGCCGGGTGGTGGTGTTGGTCCGCATATTGATCTCTATGATGTCTTTATTATTCAAGGCACGGGGAAACGGCAGTGGCGTGTGGGCGAACGAGGTGCACACAGTGAGTTCGCTGCCCATGAAGCACTGCTGCATGTGGAGGATTTTGAGCCCATTATTGATGTCGTACTCTTGCCCGGTGATATTCTCTACATTCCTCCCGGCTTCCCGCACGATGGAAAAGCGCTTGAGGCTGCATTAAGTTACTCGGTCGGTTTCAGGACAAATTCAGGTTATGAATTGATAGAGGGCCTGGCCGATTATCTGGGTGAGCACTGCCTGGCAAAAGACCTTATGACGGATGCTGGTCGATTGATGACGCTGCGGCCGGGTGAGATCAGTGCGCAAGATTATGATCTGATCAAGCAACATCTCTTGAAGATGATTAATGATGATGAACTGTTCAGCCGTTTCACGGGTGAGTTTCTCAGCCAGGCCAAGCATGAACTGGATATTGCACCGCAGGATGATGAGGGCTATAGCCGGGAGGAAGTGATTGGGTTGTTACAGCAGGGAACAATGTTGCATCGGTTAGGTGGGCTGCGCTGTCTCTATCTTGCGTCGGGGTTGTCACAAGGACGTTTTTATATCGATGGTGATGAGAAGCAATTGCCGAGTGAGATGAAGGCAGTGATTCAGTTGCTGTGTGATCACAGTTCCGTTTCTGCCGAGCTTCTGCTGCCTTGGATTGAGCAAGAAGCATTTTTAGAATTTCTTATCGAACAGCTTAACGCTGGTTACTGGTATTTTGATGGCGCTTGAGGCGGGTATCACTATTAGCGGATTAAAGCCAGCCATTCACTCTGGCGACATGTGCCGCAAAGATCACGACAGCGCTGTAGATTGCAACACTCTGCACAAAGGTCAGTGCCAGATCGCGATTGATTGTCTTTTCCAGTTCGGCTGATGCACTCTTGCGTTCTTTTTCTGGCAGCGCCTCAATCTCAGCCCATTTTATTTTACGAAGACGCACCTGGTCCACGGCCTGGGTCATGCAGACTGCAAGGATTGCAATACCAATGCGCTCTGGGGTGAGGATAAAAAAATGGGCACCCAACCAGCCCATCAGGGTGTGCATCATCAAATTCCACAACATGAACAGTACTCTCTTTTCTGAATAATGTTCGCAGTCTGCATGGCAGGGTGTAATACGTCAACCGGCTGACTACGGCTGTGAGGATGCGTGTCAGCGCATGCTTTTTGCAAAACGGAAGGCTTGCCGGTTTTCATGCATCAGTGCCCGGGCGTGTTTCTGCAACGGTATAGCCAGTCTCTCTCCCAGCGCATCTGCTGACTTGATAAACTCTTTTGTGTTGAGCTGTGGAATGCCGCCATCAAAGGCAAAGGTGATGCAGTTACCGTCCGGGATGCTGAGTGTCACCACCTGTCTATCAAATACCGTTTGCAGGCTCTGATTAAGGGCGTGTGCGGTCAGGCTACTGCGAAGCCAGTAGTTGCAGATCAATATACCTCCCGGTTTCAAGGCACTTCTACAGCGCGCCAAAAAATCTTCCTGAGCTTGCAGTTCATTCATGCCGTCGCTGAAGTAGAGGTCGGTGAGTAACAAATCTGCAGCTGTCGGCTTCTTCATCAGATAATCATCAGCGTTGTCGATATGAAGTCGCAGTCTTCGGTCTACGGGAAGACTAAACCAGTTTTTGGCCAGTTCCACCACTTCTGCCCGCTGTTCAACCGCATCAATCTTACAATCAGGAAAATGAGCAAATACTGCATGGGCCAGAGAGCCGGCACCCAGGCCTAACAGGGTGCAGTGACGTGGTTTAGCTACGAGCAGAAAGCCGAGCATCATTACCTGGGTATAGTTGTGACAGAGCCGCTCAGGAGTGTGGATGTCAATACAGCTCTGTTCGATCTCATTGCCAAAGCAGAGCATGCGCCGATTGGCATCCTGATAGATGGAGAGTTCGCCCCACTCATCGATGGAAGAGTGAATTTTTGTTCCTTTGGTTGGCATGGTTGGTTGGAGTTTTTCGATTCCAGAGCAGGGTGGGCAGGGATCGACAGTATCGTATGTCGGTTGGCAGGGAGAATACGTGGTGTTGGTTTAAGAGTCCATGTCTTTGAATAGGTAGGGTATTTGATTTAATCGATTCATATTATTGTTTTTGTATATGCCATCGACAAAGTAGATAATGTCCGAATGAGTATATGGGAAAAAAGTATCCTGTTGATTCTGTTGCGCCGACGATTGGAAGCCGAACGCACAACGGATTGGCAGACGCTACATAAACGGGATCGTGGCTGGTTTCTGTCGCAAGGCGACTCCAATCCCTGGGCTGTCTTGCGGGCTTGGTTGACCCAATGGGACGAAACGCATCGCATCACGGCCACTCTTTTTGTTTTTGGTCTTGGTGCGCTGGCCCTGGCATTAGGTTTTTTGCTCGTCGCTGGACTGGTTGAGTTTCTTACCTTTGAGCGGATCAATCTGCTTTGGTTTATGTTGATCGCTATACTGCTGCCCCTGTGTTGGTGGCTGTTGGCACTGTTTTTCAGTTCTGCCCAAGTGCCTTTTCCTCTTCGTGCTCTGTTTGAGCATCGGTTGCCGCCGGGTACCTTTGCATCATCACTGCGGCCCTTGATGAAGCTGACGGTGGTTGCTCTGGGTCAGCAGTTATCACTGCTGTTTGCTCTGGGTATGGTTTTGGCCTTCCTGCTTTATCTGCTGGTCACAGACCTGGCCTTTGGCTGGTCTTCAACACTGGATATATCCGCTGCAGTCATTCATCAGATGACAACTATTGTTTCCTGGCCATGGCAGCAACTCTGGCCTGCGGCGATGCCCACAATGGAACTGGTTGAGCAGACACACTACTTTCGTGCAGCCCCCGTTGTCACTGAGCAGCCCGAACTGTTTGGGCAGTGGTGGCGGTTTCTGTTGATGTCATTATTGGTCTATGTGTTGTTTCCCCGATTGATTACTGCACTGTTTTATCGCTATCGGTTGGAACAGATGCAGGGTCGGGTATGTGAAAGTGATGCTTTGATCAGCGGGCTTTGGCAGCGTCTTTCCACCGAGCTGATTGATCATGAGGCACAACCTGTAGAGCAGCGCGTACGTAAATCGGACAGGGCGATTACCGAAAAGTTGGATAAGTCGTATACGCAAATTATTAGTTGGGGCACATGGCCTGATGAGATTATTGGTTCGCTTCGACAACAGTTGGGCGCTGATCTTTCTTTAATTTATTGGCGCGATACCGATTCCATCAGTGCAATGGAATCAACTCTGACCGAACTAAGATCATTGCCAGATGAACCGCCGCTACTGTTGTGTAAGGGATGGGAGCCGCCCACCGGTGAACTGGAAGATTACTGTAGTGAATTAAGTAAAATGCGCTCCCATCTTTTTCTCTGGCCAGTGCCTCTCAAGGGGATGAGTGACGAGCGTCGGCAGCTTCTGATTGAATCCTGGCAGGCGTTTATGGGACAGCTTTCTGATCGCTTTCATCTGATCCTCAATCCGCTGTCAGAGGAGTCTCGCGATGAATGATCATCCGGTCTTTGCGGTCGTCGGGCATCCGAATAAAGGTAAATCTTCGGTTGTTGCCGCACTTACGCAGAATGATCAGGTGAAGATATCGCCTCTATCAGGCACTACCCGTGTGTCGCAACGTTTTGCGCTCAAGTTGGATAATAAAATAGTTTTTGAACTGGTGGATACACCCGGATTTCAACGGGCCAATAAGTGCCTTGCATGGCTGAATGATGGTGAGGTAACGGCAGATCAGCGACCTGTCCGAGTCAACGCCTTTCTGGATAAGTTTACTGGGCAGAGCGGTTTCCTGGATGAGGTGGAACTGCTAACGCCTATAATGCAGGGCGCTGGCATCATCTACGTTATTGATGGGTCGCTACCCTACAGTCCAGAGTATGAAACAGAGATGGAGATTCTGCGCTGGACTGGCAGTGCTCGTCTGGCATTGATAAATCCAATTGGTGGTGATCACTATGTTGAGCAGTGGCGCCAGGCACTTAATCAATACTTCAGTCTGGTGCGGGTGTTTGATCCACTGCATGCAAGTTTTGATCAGCTCCTGCAGTTGCTGCGTACCTTTGGTCAACTGGATACTCACAAGACTGCCGCATTTGATCATGCGATCAAAGAGTTGGAGCACTACCGCCAACTCAAGCTGCAACAGGCTGCACGTATTATTGTTGAGAATCTACACCGCCTTATCACTTTTCAACAATCCAGCAGTCGTCTGGAAAACCTGGTCAAAGAGAAGCTGGCGGCTGTTATGCCAGACGAGATCGCCGGATTTAATCAGCAGTTGAACAAGATGGAGCGGGAAGGGCAACAGCAGTTGGAAGCACTTTTTCTCTATCATCAACTGGAAGCCGATATCAGCCGTCTACAGGTTCACCAAAGTGAACTGATGGATGAAACGCAATGGTCGCTATGGGGGCTGGATAAAAAACAGTTGATACTCGTTAGCGCAGGGGCGGGTGCGGCGATTGGTCTGATAGCCGATGCCGGGCTGGGTGGTGCCTCATTAATGACAGGTGCGGTCGGTGGTGGTCTTGTCGGCGGACTGTCAGGTTGGTTCGGCATGGATTGGTTGAAAGATAAATTACCTGCTTGGTTGACCTTCAACAAAGAGACCCACCTGTTGGGTCCGGTCAATGATCCTAACTTCTCATTCGTGGTACTGGGTCGTGCGTTGAGTCATGCGCGGGCCATGCTGGTTCGAAGCCATGCTGATCAGAATAAGCTAACGATCAATCATGCACAGGTGAATGCCATGCAGTCACTGGCATTAAACGAGCAGGTGCGATTACTCAAGCAGTGTCGACAGCTACAAAACGATGGGTTACAGGGAAAGGCCGCTGAGAGGCTGCGTGCCTGGGTTTATCAACAGCTGGTTGATGAAAAACTGGGCTGACCATTACAGCTACCGAGGGGCACATAACACTTTTGGTAGTCTATGTTATTGGATTAGTGTTTTACTAGCGCAGCCAGGATGACAAAAACAAAAGATTGGTGTCGTTTTTTATCTTGGTCACTTCAAGCTCAATCTGGCACTGTACAGGTTCTACGCAATCTCTAATATTTGTTGCGCTGGGAAAATAGGGCAGTATTACATCTATTTGCTGGTTTTAAAAAAAGGAATTTACTGGGGTATTCTACTTTTCAGCTTCAATTCATATCACCTGTATATGCTGATAATCAGAGGGCAGGCTATGTGTAATCTGCCAAGCGAAACGACGATGATCTCAACAGGTGAGACGCTAATTTTTAGAGGCTGATATGAAAACAGGCATGATTGTATTAATGATGCTGCTTTTGCCCATGCAGGCCATGGCTGATAATGACCATGATCGTGCAAGGGAGCTGCTTGAGGCAGGAAAGATCATGGCGCTGGAGCAGATATTGGAGAATATCCGTGATGAGTATCCTGGTCGTCTGCTGGAGGTTAAGCTGGAACAGGAAGGCGATAGCGTGATTTATGAAGTTGAGCTGCTCGACTCAGAAGGAAAGGTGTGGGAATTGAAACTGGATGCAGCGACAGGTGAATTGCTCAAGCGTGCACAGGACAATTAGATGCGTTTGTTGTTAGTTGAAGATGATGCGGAACTGGTTGCTCGCTTAAAGCCGGCACTGAAGCGGGAGGGTTTTGCCGTGGATGTCGCCAGCAATGGTGTTGATGCAGAATTTATGGGTGATGAAGAACCCTATGATGTGGTCGTGCTTGATCTTGGTTTACCCCAACGCCCCGGTCTTGAGGTATTGGCAAACTGGCGTGCAAGAAAAAATAGTGTACCTGTATTGGTGCTGACAGCACGTGATGCTTGGCATGAGCGGGTGGACGGTTTCAAGGCGGGTGCGGATGATTATCTGGGTAAACCGTTTCATGTTGAGGAGCTGGTGGCACGTCTTATTGCGTTGGTTCGTCGCAGTGTCGGCCAGCCTGCCAATGAGATGGTACAGGGGGGATTGCGACTGGATGAGATGCATCAGCAAGTGATACTGCCAGAGGGTAAAGCGATTGATCTGACCGGAACAGAATTTCGCTTGTTGCGTTACTTTATGTTGCATCCGGGACAGATCTTATCCAAATCCCGCCTTACTGAGCATGTCTATGATCAGGATTTTGACCGTGACAGTAACCTGATCGAAGTCTACATACGGCGATTGCGCGAACGCATTGGCAAAACCCGTATTGAGACCCGTAGAGGGCAGGGTTATCTCTTTAAAGAGGAGGCTGAGTGACTTCCCTGAAGCGCCAGTTGCAGTTTGGGTTGGCAGCAGGACTGATCACGCTGTTTGGCCTGCTCTGGTGGGGAGGTGTTCAATCTATTCACTCTCTCACCAATCATTTTGTTGCATCCCGTTTAGCACATGATGCCGAGGCGGTGCTCGCGGCTATGCGTCTTGATGGTAATGCCGATCGTCCTGTGGTGCGCTGGCGCCGTATCGGAGCCATCTATGAGCAACCACTCTCTGGTCACTATTATCAGATCAACTTTTCAGATGGCACCCGTGCGGGTTCGCGGTCGCTATGGGATCAGCAACTTGAAATACCGCAGTTCTCTCCTGGCAGTCAGGGGCAGTGGCGGATGCCAGGACCGGCTGGTCAGGAGTTGTTGGTATGGGTAGCGGGCTATAACAAGCAGGGAAAAGTTTTTACACTGGCTGTAGCGGAGGATATGACGCCATTAAACCAGCAGTTGGAAAAGTTTGAGTGGCTGTTTTTGGTAATTATGTTAGTCGTCACACTGCTGCTGTTCACCATCCAGCAATGGATTGTTCGTACGGCTTTGCAGCGTCTGGATGTTGTCAGGCACGAGATGCTTCGCCTTGAGCAGGGGGAAGTGCAGACGCTCAGTGCGGATGTGCCGCTGGAGATCAGTCCACTGGTTGCAAGTTTCAATCACCTCCTGGGGTTGTTTCAGCAACGGCTGGAACATTCCAGGAAGGGTCTGGGTAACCTCTCTCATGCATTGAAAGGACCATTGAGTCTGCTGCAACAACAGGTGGAGAGTGATGCGTTGCAGAGTCATCCTGAACTCAGGTCATCCATGCAGTTGCAGATTGATCGGGTAACTCAATTGATGGAGCGGGAGATGCATCGTGCCCGCTTGGCAGGAACTGTTATCTCTGGCGGTCGTTTTAATACTGCCGAGGAGATACCGGCGCTAGTCAATGTGCTGAAGCAGGTCTACCAGGACAAATCACTGGAAATTCGCTGTCAGTTACCTAAGAAATCCGTACTTCCAATGGATCGTGAAGATATGTTGGAGCTGTTGGGTAATCTGTTGGATAACGCTTGTAAATGGTCCCGAGGAGAGGTGCAGTGCCAAATTGAACAACAGAATGGCGTCACGATTGTGGTGGAAGATGATGGTCCGGGCGTGTCTGAAGAGGGACTTGCTCAGTTAGCAGATCGAGGGGTGCGCTTGGATGAGACGGTCGATGGACACGGTCTGGGTCTGGCTATCACTACAGACATGGTTAAGCACTATGGAGGTGATATCATCTTCACTCGCTCCCCCCAATATGGCGGCCTGAGAGTGACGGTGTATCTGCCACTCTGACAGGTAGCGCTAACAGTGAATCTGGTAGTGATCGATCTTCTGCTTCAGTCGTTCTGCCAGCAGATCATGACTGGAGCCTAGAGTATCCAGGATGGTGATCGCCTCTTCCCGATAGGCCCGGATCTTTTTCTTGCCCCAGTGACCGGGTGGTGTCTGCAGATTAGTGATCCGATCCGCTAGTTTGACGATCCAGATCTCATGGGACAGCTCGCGGATTCGCGCCAAGCTATCGGCCATCTGTTCTGTCTTGGTTGGCAATTGGCTGTTTTTTGTCAGTGCCAGCACCCCCTCTGAAACCTCCTTGCCAAACTGCGCAAGTAGCTCATCATAGGTGACTGCGGTATCTTCCAGGGTGTCGTGGAGCAGGGCGCACTGGATTGAAAGATTTGGTCTTGCAATGGTGGGTTGCAACGCTATGGCGCTCATTACCTCCATCGCGACATTGGCTATGTGATTGATGTAAGGTAGATCAGTGCCCGGAAGCAGCTGGCCGTTGTGGGATTTTGTTGAGAAATTCCAGGCTGCAATATATTTATCCTGACTCCACATACTTCCCTGTCCTGAACAGTCTAGTTACCTGTTTCTCTGGGTGCGCCTTCCCGAAAGACCACGCGATAGCCACGTTTCAACTGCATATCCCGGCGTTTGATGAGTATACGCTCCGCTTCATCACGCTCTTCAAAATGCTCCTTGGTGACCTGTCCACGGGTACCCTGAATGCCTGACTCACGCACCAGATTCCAACCACTCAGCAGATCAGGCTGTAGATGGAGATGGTAATAACGAAGGGGCTGCTCGGCGGAGTGCAGTGTCTGCATGTAGATGCGCATGATCGTTAAAAGTGCCTGGCTGGTCTGTCTGGTTGAGTTGCTTGATTGTGATGTTATCGGTTTAGAGGCCCTTTTGTAGAACATTTAGCCGAAAAATAACAGTTTTTTTCAGTGCTGGGGTGTTTTTTCAGCTTGATTTCAGCTGCTGTTGTTAGGCTTTTAGTCAAGGAAAGAAGGTTAATTAAAGGAGACTGATCATGAAAACCAATCGACACAATTTGATGCTGGTTTTGGCGATTACAACACTGTTCAGCGCCGGTTCTGCAGTGGCTCAGAGTGCGCAGATGAATCCGGGGCCAATGCCATTTTCTGCTTATGATACTGATGGTGATAACCGGGTCAGTGCGGATGAGTTCTATGCCGCAAGAAATGGGCGCATTGCGGAGAGAGCTAAACAGGGTCGTCTGATGAAGAACCTGGGTAATGCACCATCGTTTGAGCAGTTTGATAGTGATGGCGATGGTTATTTAACTGAGCTGGAGGTAGTGAAGGGACAGCTTTCCCATATGCAGCAGCAGAGACCGCAGCGGGCTATGGGTGCTGGCCGACAAGCCGCAGTTATGGCCAGTTTTAGCGATTTTGATCTGAATGGGGATGGTTTTGTGAAGCCAGAAGAGTTTAATCAGGTTCGCGCAAAACGGCAGGAGGCAAAAGCATCACAAGGGTTGCCGATGCCTAACGCCGCTTCTGCCCCTTCATTTGAATCGTTCGATGCAAACGGTGATGGGCAGTTGACACCGGATGAGTTTGTACCTGGAAATCGAAATAGGGCGCGCTAGATTGAAGCTGCGGAACCTGGCGCAAGGTCAGGTTCCGTTATCTGCAACTTAATCAACGGATATTTTAGTCATCCACGATAGAGAGGTAGGCGAAGATATCTGTCAGATCTTCATCGCTGAACTCATTCAGCAGTTCTTCCTTGGGTGAATCCTCGTCGTGGATTCTCTCGAGTGTGCGGAGCTGTTTAACCTGCTTCCAGAGGTAATTGGTGTACTGCCCGGAGAGCATGGGGACGGCCTTTTTGTGATCACCCAAGCCCTCTTTGCCATGACAGGAGTCGCACTCCTTGTTGTAGATTTTTTTACCCCGTTCGATGTTGCCTGGTGCCTTGGGGATCTGCATGGTCATTTTTGATTCCAGCAGGCGCGCATAGGCATCAAAATCGGGGGCATTTTCATCGACAATAGACATCCGGGTCTTCAGCTTGATCTCGGACAGATAACGAGCGATATCATACATATCGTTTTCCGGCATCTGGCGCTCATCGATGTACTCTACCATGGCGAAGTTTTTCCTCTTCCGATCCCGGAACAGGCGTAGCTGGTTCATAATGAATTCGATCGGTTGAGCGGCTATGCGTGGATATTCTCCATCCTTTCCTCCCTGGCCAAATTCACCATGGCAACCGGAACAGATTTCATTGATCTCCTCGCCATTGTCAGGATCATAGTCATACTCTTTGGCCTGTAATGATGTGGCCAGACACAGGAAACAAACCGTGATGAATAGTAATAGGCTTCTTGGGTGTAACATGTGAAATCACTTCTCGAAACAGATTGGTAGGTTGGAAGGTGCAAATTTTGCCGTATTGGAGCAGAAAACACGACCCCGTTGCTTTAACTTTGATCAATATTAGGGCACTAATGTTCTGTATTTAGGCAAGAATTTTGAGATAGCAGGTGGATCACTCTTGAATCAGAACGAAACACCGGGGCAGTGGCTTTCCCGTGGACAGCAATTGCACCCAAATATCCCGGCATTGGAAGGGGATCGGTTCATAACCTATGCCCATCTGTTCGATGTGAGCGCCCGATTGGCGCATCGCCTCTCGTCCCAGGGTCTCCGTCGAGGTCAGATAATGGCGGTGCAGCTTGATTCCACCTGGCAGTTGGCCCATCTTCTGTACGCCGCTCTCCAGTTGGGCGTAACGTTTTTACCCCTTGATCCACGCATGGAGTTGCAGCGGTGTCGCAAGCTCTTGTCTCAGGTTGGCTGTCACTGTCTGATTTCGGATCAGTTGATGTCTGCTCCTGGGTTACAAATGATTTCACCTGTTGAACTGTTTAATCAATCCAGCAAGGTGAGTGTTCACTTTCAGCTTACCCCTTTAGATGCTGCTGCCATACAGCTGATTATCGCCACCAGCGGTACAACGGGTGATCCCAAAGGTGTGATGCTGAGTGGGGCCAATCTTGCGGCCAGTGCAGCGGCATCAGAGGCTCGCTTGGGGCTGGGTAGAGGAGATAGCTGGCTGGCCTGTCTGCCGCTGTTTCATATTGGTGGACTGTCTATCCTGCTGCGCTGTCTGGCGGTTGGTGCAAAGGTTTTACTGCAAGAGGGTTTTGATGCGGCAAAGGTTTGGGAGCAGATCGCCAAGGGCGCTGTGACGCACATTTCGTTGGTACCGGCGATGCTGGACCGGCTGTTGCAACAGGCGGGAGATGAGCACCCGCCAGCGGCACTGCGGGTGGTACTGATTGGTGGTGGTCCTCTGTCCGGTTCTCTGGCAGAGAGGGCGCATGCGGCGGGCTGGCCGCTCTGCGTCAGTTATGGCATGAGTGAAACGGCTTCCCAGTTTGCGACGGATGCCGGGCCTGATGCCGGACTTGCCCCGGGGCTTGTAGGACTTCCCCTGGATGGTTATGAGGTGATCATCACTGCAGATGGTCGGATTCGGGTGCGGGGTGCGGCTGTGATGGCCGGCTATGCCAATCCAGAGGGTGAGTTGGACAGGGGGTTGGATCAAGGCTGGTTTGAGACGGGCGATCTTGGCAGCCTGGATGGGCAGGGGCGTTTAACCGTGACGGGTCGGGCAGATGATCTGCTGGTCAGTGGAGGTAAGAATATTCATCCGGTTGAGGTGGAAGAGCAGCTTATGCGTTGTCCTGGCATCAGTTCAGTAGGCGTTACAGGGCGGGCAGATCCGGTCTGGGGTGTAATTTTAGTGGCGCTCTACTCAGGTGAGTTCAGTGTTGAGCAGCTGAGGGGCTGGGCAGCCGACAACCTCCCGGGCCACCTGCGGCCGCGAGAGTATATTCAGATTGACCAGTTACCGCTGAATCAGATGGGGAAGCTCTCCCGCTCGGCCTTGAAACAGATGCTGGAATCGGCTGCTGGGGATAGCTCGTCTAGTTGCGGCGCAGTGTGAGGATTAGGGTACCCACTTCAATCGCATCGCCTGGACTGATATGCAGATCAACTACCTCTCCGGAGTAGGGCGTAGGAATATCGAGGGTGGTTTTGTCCGTCTCCAGGGCGATGATGGGATCATCGAACTGCACTCTGTCACCGGGGGCTACCAGGATCTCAGTGACCAGCACCTCTTCATCGCCGCAGGCACCGCAGGTCTCCCAGCACTCGGGCATGGCGGGTAGTCGAATCTCCAACAGATCGCTCATAGCAATCAGGCTGGCTTGAAGCGGGTGGCGGGTTGGCCATTGATGCCCCAGTTTTCATAGGCCGGCTCATGCAGCAGGATCATCACATCTTTTGAATCTATGGCGTTGGAGCGCCGCAGGTTCTCAGTGATCTGCTGATAGAGGGCCGCCTTGGCGGCATCTGAACGGCCTGGAAAGGAGGCGATCTCGATGGTCATAAAAGCTTTAGAACGCCCATCCGGCTTGAAATAGAGATCAGGTGCGATCTCGATCAGTCGTTGATTACGGCTGCTCTCCGGGACACTGAATGCACTAACCGTGGCGTTGTGGATTGCATCCATGATGGATCTGAGTTCGATGGCAGGGCGGCCGGCCTGAAGGGTGATAGTGACAATAGGCATGTGGCTTTTAGTGACCTGTGGTGATGAGTGAGGAGGCGTAGGGAAACAGTGCCGGGGCACCGCCCGTATGCCAGAACAGCAGGGTCTCATCTTTCGCAAAGATGCCCTGGTCAATCAGTTGCAGCAGGCCGCCCATTGCCCGCCCTGTATAGACCGGATCGAGCAGGACCCCCTCCTGGGTAGCGAGCAGTTTGACTGCCCGGCGCTCCAAATCACCCACCACACCGTAACCCTCCCCGGTAAACTGGTCCTGAAGGAACACGGCGGACGGATCGAAGCGTTGGTCAATGCCGAGCAGCGCTGCCGTCTCATTGGCGAGCTGGCAGAGGTGCTCTGGGTAGGGGCCGTCACTGGCTTCATCCTTGTCGATGGCAATGCCGACAACCTCGCAATTCAGTGCAGATTGGTGAGCGCCTACTATCAAGCCAGCCTGGGTGCCACCGGAGCTGGAGGCGAACAGCATGCGGTCGATCTGTATGTTTTGCTCATCCAGCTGCTGCTTCAGCTCTGTGGCTGCATTGGCATAGCCCAGTGCACCAACCGCATTGGAACCGCCATAGGGAACGATATAGGGTTTTCGTCCTGCTGCTCGAAGCTGCTCTGCAATCTCCGGTATGCGTTCGCCTTTTCGCAGATCACCGCTCCAGTGGATCTGCGCACCGAGCAGTTGATCCAGTAGCAGGTTGCCGTCAGGCATTTCGGGCGCCGCACCCCCCAGCACCAGATGACAGGCCAGACCAGAGGCGGCGGCCGCTGCCGCGGTCTGTCGACAGTGATTCGATTGGGCGGCGCCCCCGGTGATCAGGCTGTCGCACCCTTCTGCCAGGGCAGCACCGACCAGGTACTCCAGTTTGCGTGTCTTGTTGCCACCGAGGGCGAGGCCGGTCTGATCATCCCGCTTCATGAGAATACGTGGTCCACCCATATAGCGAGAGAGACGAGCCAGCTCAGTAAGTGGTGTGGGAAAGAAGCCCAGCGCTGCCCTGGGTTGTTGGTCGAGTGGTGTCTGCATAATGGGCTCGTGGTTGGCGATCAGCGAGATAGTATAAACCCGCTGCCGGGGCGATCATCAAGCTGGACCTGGCCGTTGGATATAGCCGGGGCGCGACCGAGATCAGATTTGAACAGGTTGGCAGTGGCCAATCCGTGGACTACCGATTCTGTATGCGCGTCTGCAGCAGCTGCCAGATGCAATAGCGGCCAAATGCCGGCACTGCTCTCCAGACTGCTGGTGATGACACAGCGTATGCCGGTCCGGTGAGCCTTTTGGATCAGCTCAAGGCTCGGCAGGAGACCGCCCAGAAGGGTGGGCTTGATGATGATGCGACTCACCGGGAGTTCATTTAACGAGTGCTGCAGTAAAAACGTGCTCAACGATTCGTCTAGCGCCAGATCAAAGGGTACCAGCTTTTGTAGTTCTCTGAGCATCTCCGGATCAGAGTTTTTTAGGGGTTCCTCGAGCGACTCAATGGGGAGGACATCCAGTCCACTGATCAGCTGGGTTGCCTCATCGGTTTTCCAGGCACGGTTGGCATCCAGTCGCAGTGTGCAATGTTCAGGTAGCTGCGCGCAGAGGTGTTGTAATTGTGAGAGCTCTTGGGCAATCGGATAGAGCCCCAGCTTGAGCTTCAGTGTGCTGTAGCCGGCTGTTATGGCGGATGACGCACGCTCGATAATTTTATGCTCCAGACTGCCGATTGAGGCGTTAATTTGAACCGCCTTCGGCTCTTGGTCAGTAAGCAGACGGTAGAGTGGTATAGCACGCTGTTTTGATTGCAGGTCGAGCAGGGCTGTTTCCAGGCCGAATCGGCTGGCTGGGGTGGCCACTGCATCAGTCAGCAAATTAAAAGCCTGTTCAGTCTTCCAGCCGATCAGTGTTGGCAAGAGTGCATTGAGTCGCTGTGCCGATTCCCGCAGTGTCTCCGTGCCGATCTCGGGCAGGGGGGCGGCATCACCATAGCCGCTATTCCCCTGGTCATCAGTCAGCTGAATCAGCCAGCCTTCCCGGAACTGCCAGGTGCCGGCCTTACTTCTCCAGGGCGTTACAAAGGGGAGTCGATAGGCGTCGAATCGGGCCCCGGTAATCGGCATCAGAGGATCAGCCCAAGGCTCAGCAGTGCCCCGTAAACCAGCTGCAGCTTGGCGGTGTTGGCCAGGATGTCATTGAATCCCCGTCCTGGGGGCTCAGTGGAAAAGCGGTGCAGCAACCAGAGTGCAAAGGGGAGGCAGAGCACTACCAGCCAGCTGCCGTCGTAGCGATGATTGAACGCCACTGGCAGGGCAAACGGCAGCAACATCAGCAGGATGTAGAGTTGTCGGGCGCGCTCCCGCCCAAGGTAATGAGTCAATGTGAGTTTGGCGGCCCGTTCATCGGTCTCCAGGTCACGATAGTTATTCACCAGCAGTACGGCAGCGGCCAGCAGACCAATTGCCCCGGCACAGATAAGGGTCTCGGCGGTCAGGCTGTTGGTCTGCAGGTAGTAGCTGCCACTGACGGCCATCAGGCCAAAGAAGATGAAGACAAAGACCTCACCGCTGGCGCTGTAGGCGATGGGTCTGGGGCCGCCGGTATAGGCGTAGCCTGCCAGTAGTGAGAGCAGGCCGATGAGGATGATCGGCCAGCCACCGACCCAAGCGAGATAGATGCCAATCAGAAAGGCACTACCGAAGCTGATCAGGGCGGCACGTTTTACCTGGGCGGCACTGAACCAGCCCTGGGCAGTGGCGCGCTTGGGGCCAAGCCGGTCTGGTGTGTCGGCACCCCGTTCAAAATCTGCGGCGTCGTTGTAGAGGTTGGTGCCGATCTGGATCAGTATGGCCGCGATCAATGCGGCCAGAGCAGGTAACCAGATAACACTGTTCAGCTCAGCCCAGGCGAGGGCCGTTCCAACCAGTACCGGCACCACAGAGATGCCAAGTGTCTTTGGTCTGACCGCTAGTAACCAGTGTTTGATCTGCATGGTGTTGTTGAGGCTCAGGGTCTGCGCGGGAATTTGTTGAAATCTGCAGGGCGTTTTTCAACGAAGGCATCCCGGCCCTCCTGTGCTTCAGCGGTCAGATAGAACAGTCCGGTGGCGTTGCCTGCCAGTTCCTGAATGCCGGCGAGACCATCAGTCTCGGCATTAAAGGAGGCCTTCAGCATGCGCAGTGCGGTGGGGGAGAGTTGCAGCATCTCCCGGCACCACTGGACGGTCTCTGCTTCCAGTTCTGTGAGTGGTACCACGGTGTTGACCAGTCCCATATCGAGCGCCTGTTGTGCATCGTATTGGCGACAGAGGAACCAGATCTCTTTTGCCTTTTTCATGCCAACGGTGCGGGCGAGGAGTCCAGCACCCAGGCCGCCATCAAAACTGCCCACCCTTGGGCCAGTCTGGCCAAAGCGGGCATTGTCGGCAGCTATGGAGAGGTCGCAGATCAGGTGCAGCACATGGCCGCCACCGATGGCATAGCCAGCGACCATCGCCACCACAGGTTTGGGCAGGGTGCGAATCTGCCGCTGTAGCTCCAGCACATTCAGATGCTCCACGCCACTGCTGTCCCGATAGCCGCCATCACCGCGGATGGTCTGGTCACCACCAGAGCAGAATGCCTTGTCGCCGGCACCGGTGAGAATTATGGCGCCTATATTCGGATCGAGATGGGCCTTGCGAAACGCCTGGATCATCTGCATGACCGTCTCGGGCCTGAAGGCGTTGCGTACCTGAGGCCGGTTGATGGTGATCTTGGCGATTCCCTCGGCCGTGTGGTAGAGGATGTCGCTGTAGTCACTCCCATCAGGCACTTGCCATTCGATACTGCTGCCCATATTCACCTCAATGGTTTTGTCGTTTGTCAGAAAGTTGCATTTTAAACAATTCGGTCGGCCTGTGACTAAAAAAAGCGGAGCAATCGTTTTGGATATCATTTCTGGATGGGAATTAACCGTTCTGTCTCGTTATCTGGCGAGCCACAATGCCCCTGTAGTGGCGGTGCCGCTTGATGCTGTAATCCCGTTCTACCATCACTTCAATAAGTTGTGGGCCCTTGGCATTGAATGCTTGTTTCAGTGCCGGTTGGAAGGCCGATTGCCGGGTGATGCGCTGATAGTTCAGTCCATAAAGTGCGGCGGTCTGTTTGAAGTCGAGCTCAGTGGCGGTATTCCAGTAGCGCTCATAGCTGCTGAGAGTGGCCTGGGGGAGGTAGCCGAAGATGCCCCCACCATTGTTATTGATCAGGACAATCACCAGATCCTTTCCACGTGCGGCGAGCAGGCCGTTCATATCGTGATAAAAGGCCAGGTCACCCAGCAGCGCAACAGAGGCGCGATAGCCACCGCCTGACATGCCGATAAAGGTGGAGATGTTTCCGTCGATACCGCTCACCCCCCGGTTAGCTGCTATATGGATCGCCTTGTCACCTTTGGCGCTCCAGCTATCCAGCTGGCGGATGGGCATGGAGTTGCCACTGAATAGCAGGCTCTCATTTGGTAAGCAATCGAACAGTGATTTGATAAGGCTTCCCTCGAATGGGCGATCTCCATCGGTCGACGGCTGCATCAGGTCGGCAGCGGCTTGCTCCATCTGCCTAATGCTATTTAGCCACTCAGCGGGTGCAGGTTCGGGCTGCCGGGTCTCGATAGCCTCACACAGACTGGTTGGCTCTGCCGAGATCGACAGCTGGCCGTTAGGCGGCATCTTTGGCCACTGCTGATAGGGGTCGCAGATCAGTTGGGGGGCAGCCGTCTTATCCAGATATTGAAGCAGGGGCTTTGAAACCGGCAATGCGCCAAAGCGTAAAATCCAGCTGGGCTTAAGTCGTTTGGCAGCTGTTTCAATAAAGGCATCGTAATGGCTGATGACAGTGGACTTGTCATGCTTGCCAAAACGCAAATTACTCAATGGATCGGCGATGATTGGGCAGTTCAGTCGCTCTGCCAGGTGAGTGACAGCTTGTGCAAAAGGTTTTCCAAGGTCGCTGGCGCCACAGAGAATCAGACCAGGTCGACCGGCAATCTCTCTTACAATGGCCTCCACTGAGTCCGGGTCAGCTATCCCATTCTGGGTCTTGCGCCGTTGTCGTTCTATGGGGGAAGGCATTTTTGCCGGGACGGGTGGTAGTAGCGGTTCCCTGAACGGCATATTGATCTGTATAGGGCCCGGCCAGGGGGACACGGCATGCATTGCCGCATCGCTGCCCAGCTGCAGCAGCTGGGCTCTGGCTGGGGTGTTATCCTGGGCCGGTCCTGGGTCATGAAAGGCCCGCAGATGGCTGCCGAACAGGTTTTGTTGATCAGTCGTCTGATTGGCCCCCCAGCCATGCAGTTCAGGTGGGCGATCCGCTGTCAGCAGGAGCAGTGGGATATTACTGTGACAGGCCTCGATAACGGCGGGAAACCAGTGGGCTGGCGCGCTGCCGGAGGTGGCAATCAAAATCACCGGACGATGATTCTGCTTGGCCAAGCCCAAGGCAAAGAAAGCCGCACAACGTTCATCCACCATGGGTGTGACTTCTATGGCGGGGTGGCTGTCGCAGGCCAGTACCAGCGGGGTGGAACGGGAGCCCGGTGATACCACGGCCTGGGTGACGCCGCTGGAGGCGAGGCCGTCAATCAGTGCAAATGCCCAGAGGAGATTGCATTCCCCGGGGGAGTTTTCAGGCATGCTCCAAGGCCTCGAGCATAGTGCCGAATTTAAGCTCTGTCTCCTGAAGCTCCGCTATGGGACAGGATTCACTGGTGACGCCAGCACCGGCGAACAGTTCTGCCCGCTCGCCGTTCAGCAGGGCGCAACGCAGTAGAACGGCCAATTCCCCATCGCCACGATTATCCAGCCAGCCCGCCGCCCCGGTGTACCAGCCGCGTGTATTGTTTTTGTGGTCATGCAGCCAGCGTTCTGCGCTGGCGCTGGGAAAGCCACTCACCGCAGCGGTTGGGTGCAGGTCATTGGCTACCCGCAGCAGTGTGGTGTCACCACTCAGTTTCCCGTTGATGCCGGTCCACAGGTGCTGCAGATTACGCAGACGTTTCAGTGAGGGGCTGGTGGCCGCCGTGAGGTTGTGACAGTGGCTTTTCAGGCTGTCGAGGATGCCTTTTACAACCAAGGCATGCTCATGGCGTGATTTTGGGTCCTCCAGCAGAGATCGGCCCAGCTTCATGTCTTCATCTGGGTTGAGTGCGCGCTTGATGGTGCCGCCTATGGCGTCACAGCTGATCTTGTTGCCCTGACGGGTAATGAGGTGTTCCGGGGTTGCTGCTGCAAAGGTGCTGCCATCCAGTCGCACAGAGAAGAGGATGCTGCTGGGGTGCAGGTCATCCAGAGAGGCCATCAGGCGAGCCGGGTTAAAGGGGTGAGTTGATTTCACACTGATGCGTCTAAAGGGGACAACCTTGTCCAGTCTCCCCATGCGAATAGCGCTGGTTGCACTGCTTACCTGGTTGATCCATTCGTCATTGGATGGGGTGGCACCAGTTCTTGATAGGGTGGTTTTGCGGGTTTTGGGGCCTGAGTTCGCACCTAAACCATCGAGTAGCTCCTGTAGCAGATGTTGACTGCGCAGTGTCGCTCTGGATGAATCGGTGTGAGTGAAAGTGAAGGTTACGGCGCACGCTTCACTGGTTTGATGCAGCAGCAGTTCCGGGAAGAAGATGGCCGCATTCGGCAGTCCAGTCCAGGCCTGAATCATCGGGTCATCCGGGTTGAAGGCAAATCCGGTGAAGGCAGTGGCATGTAATCCGGTCAGGTCAGGGTCCATTTGGATCCATTTTGAGCGGATATTTTCGAACTGATCCGAGAGCTGCTTTAAGCGATGGCTACCACGTGATGAGAGCCTGAGCGCCTCACCCAGTCCCAGGAGATACTCTCTTCGACTCGGTTCGCCCCAGTAGAACCAGTTGTTTTTCAAGGGTGGAAGGAGGTGCAGTTGCAGTTCCGGCACAGCCAGGGTCACACTGAATAGCCCCTTGCTCTCTGCTGGGAGTCCGGTCAGCGACGTTTTTAGTCTGGCGATGATCGCCTTGATCAAGGGTTGCCTGTTGGCCATGTGGCTCTGTCTGTCCCGTGTTGGTTAACTCAGCGGATGATACTGCATTCCTGTAGTGTGGCGCATTTCATCAGCAGATATTTTATCTGAACATGATAATTCTCAAGCGTTCATTTAGTGGGTGAAAATGAGCGCAATGCTGAATCATTACAAGGGGGCATAAAGCGGCTGAATTTGACCAAGTGAGCCGCCATCTGGTATACATGCACGGCTTTTTTCGGTCCCCGGGCGATTTCTAATCGTCTCCCCGGGGTGTTTGATTTCCGGGGGGTAATCGAATATTGCCGACCTGGAGGATTCACAAAAGGCTGAACTTTATCAGTCGACACAGCAGGTTTTACCATGAATAAATGGCTTGTCTCAGTTTCTATCGTTTTGGCAATGGTTGTCGTTAATGCTCAGGCAGCAGGTGATGCGGCCGCTGGCAAGACCAAGTCTGCCACCTGTCTTGCATGCCACGGGGCGGATGGTAATAGCGCTAATGCGGTGTGGCCGAAACTGGCGGGCCAACACCCCAACTACATCAAAAAGCAGCTGCAGGAGTTCAAGGCCGGCGCTCGTAAGAATGACTTGATGTCACCCATGGCAATGCCGTTGAGCGATCAGGATATGGATGATCTGGCGGCCTACTTCAGTAGCCAGACTCAAGCCCCCGGGACGGCGACGGCCGATTCGGTTGAGCTGGGTGGCAAAATTTACCGTGCCGGTAACGCATCCACTAACGTAGCGGCCTGTATGGCCTGCCATGGTCCTACTGGCAGTGGTAATCCCTCTGCCAAGTTCCCGCGCATCTCAGGTCAGCATGCGGCCTATATCGAAAAAACCCTGAAGGATTTCCGTTCAGGTGACCGGACCAATGATAATGCAAAGATGATGCAGAATGTGGTTTTCCGCATGACCGATAAAGAGATCGCTGCCGTAGCACAGTATCTGCAAGGACTACGTTGATCATTGCTGATTACACGCCATCGGTTTAGAGCATTTCACTAGTTCAGGGTTTTACCTGCGCTAATGCGACAACAGATCCCCGCAGTCAGATCAATGGCTTGCGGGGTTTTTGTTGTTTAAGCTTTCGTCTCTTCGGTATGGCGATGTGTTCTGTTTTCATCACTTCGTTATGCGCCAGGTATGACTCTGGTTGAACCCACGTAGCGTAAATAGGTCGGAAAGAGTCTGGAGTCGCTGTGATTGTCCTGCTTCGCGACTTAACTTTTCCAGCAAATGGCCGCTTAACATTCAATTGAGGAGATAAAATGAAGAAACTATCGTTTTTCCGGTTACTGCCGCTACTGGTGACACTCTTTTTTGTGGGCAGTTTGCAGGCAAAGAGCACCTTTGAAGAGGATGTTGATTACTTCTCCATCATTCCTGAGCAACCGGGTGGTGAGGGTGATCGGGTGCAAGTGATAGAGTTTTTCTGGTATGCCTGCCCCCACTGTTACAAGATGGAACCACACCTGAGTACGTGGCTGAAGAGTAAGCCTGAAAATGTCGATTTTGTAAGGATTCCCGCCATGTTTAAGCGGGCAGATGTGGTACTGCATGCCAAAACCTACTATGCACTGATGCTGATGGGTGTGGAAGAGGAGCTTGATGCCAGTATCTTCAATGTGATTCATGAACAGGGTAATCGTTTGGCTACTCCTGAGGAAATGGAGTCATTTCTGGCTGATAAGGGCGTTGATATAGAGGCCTACCGTAAGGCAATGAAATCGTTTGCGGTACAGACCCAATCACGACGTGCAGAGGTGTTGGCCAGTCGATTTGATGTAAGAGGGGTGCCTACCTTCATTGTCGATGGAAAGTTCAGAACCAGCGGGCTGGAAGGTGATGCTCAGATGCAGGCAATAAATTTCCTCATTGATAAGGTTGTCACTGAAAAACAGGCTGTAAAGCAGTAAACTATAGGTAGCAGCAGGGGACTCCTAATGGATAGCGATGGTAGGCCACAGCGTTTAAAATTGCTCAGCTACAATATACAGACTGGTATTGATACACGACGATATCGTCAGTATGTGACACAGAGCTGGAAGCAGGTGCTTCCTCATCGGGAGCGCTTGAGTAACCTTGATCGGATTGCTGCAATTGTTCACGGCTACGATATTGTTGGACTGCAAGAGGTCGACTCTGGCAGTCTGCGCAGTGGTTTTGTCGATCAGACCGAGTATCTGGCCCATCAGGCCGCTTTCCCCTTCTGGTATAAACAGGTCAACCGCAGTCTGGGCAAGATTGCGCAGAACAGTAATGGCCTGCTGAGCCGTATAAGACCCTCCCAGATAGCTGAATACAAACTGCCCGGGTTACCAGGGCGAGGTGTGATTGTCAGTAGTTTTGGAGGGGATGACGGGATTACTGTCTGTATCATGCATCTGGCGCTAGGCCGCCGCGCCCGTTTACGCCAGGTTGCTTTTATCCGTGAACTGGTAACGGACCTGTCGCATGTGGTGGTGATGGGAGATCTCAACTTTGGGTGTGATTCGCAAGAGATGCGATTATTAACCAGCGGTGGCTCACTCTGGCAGCCGGCCTGTGAGATGAATACCTTCCCAAGCTGGCGACCAATTCGTAAACTTGATCATATTCTGGTTTCCAGCTCCCTGCAGGTGGAGAATGCCAAGGTTGTTGAGTACCCGCTATCCGATCACCTCCCCATCGGAATCGATGTCATTATACCCTCAGGCATGAGATTGGCTGCGTAATTACAGATGAACGATACTGACACATCCATAGCTCCTGACTGGAAGACACGCTATCTCGATCTGGTACGGCAGCAATCAGAGGAATCCGAGACAGCCGTGGAGAGTGAAAAGCTGCTGTGCCGGATTATTATCCGTCTCACACTGGCCACAGCTGGGCTTGACCCCGCATTAGATCCCCATCTTATATCGCTTAGAAATGCAGTAAGAAAGGGCGTTCAAGCGGATATGAAGGAGCGCCTGTCTGCAATATCAGAGGCGCTTCTACGCGCAAATGATGATCCGCAATCTGCAGATCATGCTGAAACAGACCTACTCCATCGCCTTATTGCACGCTCGGGTTTAACCGGTCGGAATGCGGCTAAACTGCGTAAGATGGGTGAGTTGCTGATTGCTGAAGGTGAGCGCACCTCGGATGACCAGATTGACAGTTTTTTACGCCTGCTGAGCCGTCCCGAGGGGGGCGCGTCATCCGGGGGGTTACTGAGTCGGCTGTTCTCCTCATCTGCAGCAGTGGCACCAGATGATGCAGATGAGGAGACCCCTAACCAGCGCTTATTGGCACTGCTGAAGAGCCTGGATTGGCCTAAGCAGTTTGTTCAGGATGTCAACAGACTGGAGCTGGAACTGGCTGTACGCAAGGATGCGGATGTATGGGCCGAGGTGATGACTTCCCTGGTGACACTGCTCTCTACGTCGTTGGGGCGTGTGCAATCAGAGATATGTGATACCCGGGGATTCCTGGAAGAGCTGACCCAAAGATTGCTGGATATTGACAAGCACCTGCATAACGGGGCAGAGATCCGTGAACAGTCCCGGGTTGATGGCAAGGTGCTGGATCAGGTAATGAAACACCAGGTAGGGGGTATGCGCGATAACATGGATGCTGCCTGCACCCTGGATCAGTTGCGCCAGGATATCGGCAAACGACTGGATGCCATTGAATCCCACGTTGGGACCTTTATAGAAAATGAGGGTAGACGTCATCAGGAGGCCGCACAAATAGAAGAGCATCTGCGCCACCGTCTCAATGAAGTTCAAAATGAGAGTCGTGAGCTGCGCAGCAAGATGGTTGAGGCGCATCGGCAGGCGGCAACAGATACGGTGACCGGATTACCGAACCGCCTGGCTTATGAGGAGCGTCTTGAAAGTGAATTTGCCCGTTGGAAGCGCTTTGGCGAATCCCTCTGCCTGTTGGTTTGGGATATCGATGATTTCAAGATTATCAATGACCGGTTTGGCCATGATGCTGGCGACAAGGCACTGCGTATCATCGGCCAGAACCTGCAGTCAGGGTTGCGTGAAACGGATTTCGTGGGTCGTTTTGGTGGTGAAGAGTTCGTAATGCTGTTGATTGGTTCTGCCAAGAGTGACTCAATTGATCTGGCCGATGCGATTCGAAAAGAGGTGCAGGAGAGCGGTATCCACTCTCTGGGGAATCGCGTTGAAGTGACCATTTCCTGTGGCTTGAGCTGCTTTACAGAAGGCGATACGTCGGCAGATGTCTTTGCACGGGCAGATCAGGCGCTTTATCAGGCCAAGAAATCAGGTAAAAACCGTGTCTTGGCGCTGTAGCTAACGGCCGGTTGTGGATTTACCTGATAGATAGTTCGTCAAGCTGTATCGGGCCCTGAATATAGCAGTAATCCCAGCTACTCCCGTCCTCCTCCAGGCAGTGCATCAGACTGGCAACCGGTACAGCCTCACCGGGAAATACCTGGGAAATGGTTAGGAAAGTGTTCCCCACCCCCCCTTGTTGACGCCAATTCAGTGAATCGACCGTGATCAGTTCTCCACAGTTTGGGCAGTTTTTCGTCTGGTTCATCGCAGTGTTTAATTGTGCCTCCCAATCTTGAGGTGTTTGGCGACAGTTAGGGCAGCGAGGTGGGCGCGTGTTACTTCCTCTGATTAACTGTGGGGCTGAATAGGGCCCCAATAGCTTTATAGTGCAGCTCTCTGGCTCGCCATTCTGTTCCAGTGGCACAGCAGGTGAGCAACCCATAAAGGTAAGCAACTGTAGAAAACGCTTGCCGGTATGGAATTGCTGGGGGGTGCATGAAAGGGGGGCTTCTATTAGCTGAATGCTCTCCAGGCGATTTACCATTTCATCGATGGCGGCAGAGGTGTTGTGTGAGGCGGTAAAAAGCGTCAGGTATCCGGGGTTCATGGCTAATGGCACTGTAAGTGATAAATCAGGCTGCATAAACTAGGGTAACTGATGGGAAATGTCGAGATAGCCGCATTTTTGTTATGTTATGTGATAACATAACAATTCGCTGTGCTAACTACTTTCTATTCAATGGACATGAAACGCTATTTTCATCATCTCTGGTTTGGGTTTCTTGTGGCCTGCTTCAGTACCTACGCTGAGTCGGCGCCACTCGCCGTTACGGTTTCTATTCTGCCGCAAAAATACTTTGTTGAGCGGGTTGGTGGAGAGTATGTACAGGTTTCCGTATTGGTGGGGCCTGGCCAGAGCCCGGAGACTTTTGAACCGCTACCCCGGCAGATGGCTGCCTTATCAGACTCCGCACTGTTTTATCGTATCGGTGTACCGTTTGAGGAGGCCTGGATAGACGGCCTGCGAAGTGCCTATCCCGGGTTAGTGTTTCTCGATGCCAGGCACGGTATCACCTTGCGAGAAATGGAGCCGGCAGGCGGGCATCATCACGACTATGATCACCACCACGCCAGTGGCCAGACCGATCCACATATTTGGCTGGATCCTGCCAATGTGAGGATCATGATAGACCACCTGCGAGACCAACTGATCGCGTTGGACCCTCAACATGCGGCGGCTTATCAAGAAAATCACAACCGTTTCACAGATGAGTTGAAACAACTGGAGCGGTCAATTCAACAGCAGTTAAGCACCCTGAAGAGTCGTAAATTCATGGTGTTCCATCCCTCCTGGGGCTACTTTGCTGATGCCTTCAACCTACAGCAGATGCCGATTGAGAGTGAAGGTAAAGAGCCCGGTGCGCGTACCTTGATGCGGCTGATTGAGCAGGCCCGGCAGGAAGGGATTAAGGTGATCTTCGTCCAGCAGCAGTTTTCCTCCGGACAGGCCAACTCTCTGGCCCGGGCGATAGAGGGGCGACTCGCGCCCCTTGATCCGCTGGCCGAGTCTTATCTTGAAAATTTGCACAAGGTGGCTGATGCGATTAGCGGGGCCAAGCCATGAGTGTAGTGGTCTCTCTGGAGGATGTGACCTTCTCCTATAGCGGTCCAAAGGTTCTGGATAAGGTCAGCCTGGAAGTGAGGGAAAATGAATTTCTTGGATTGGTTGGTCCGAATGCCGGTGGCAAGAGTACGCTGTTGAAGATTATGCTGGGTTTACTCAAGCCCCTGGCAGGACGGGTACGTGTGCTGGGTGAAAAGCCGGAAAAAAGCTGCACTCAGGTAGGTTATGTCCCGCAATATCCTCTGTTTAGCCGGGAATTTCCGATTACAGTCGAGCAGACAGTATTGATGGGGCGGTTGGGGGTATCTGGGCTGTTTGGTGGTTATCGCCGCCGTGACCGGGAGGTTGCACAGCGTGCGATGCTTGAGACAGAGATTATTAATCTCGCTTCCCGGCAGCTCTGCACACTTTCAGGCGGGCAGCTGCAGCGTGTATTGATGGCCAGGGCCCTGGCCTGTGAGCCACGTATCCTGATGCTGGATGAGCCCACGGCGAATATCGACATGCGGATTGAGACAGAGATATTCGATCTGCTGAAAAAGCTCAGCCGCCGCATGACCATTATTGTCGTCTCCCATGATGTGGGCTTTATTTCGGGCTATGTGGGTCGGGTTGCCTGTCTTAATCGGACGTTAGTCTGCCATCCCACGGCATCGATTGATGGTGATACGATTCGCTCGCTGTATCAGGCCGACGTCAAAATGGTGGAGCATCATCACCACTGAGTGATGAGGGAAGTTAATCATGGAATTCTTCAGCGCACTCTGGCATCACGCCTTTCTTCAATACGCCCTGGCTGGTGGTCTCCTGGCCAGTATTGGCTGCGGTATTGTGGGCAGTTATGTGGTGGTCAAACGCATCGGTTTTCTGGCCGGTGGCATATCCCACAGCGTACTGGGTGGTATGGGCATCGCCTTTTTCTTTGGATTGAGTCCACTGGGCGGGGCATTGGTTGCAGCGGTGGCATCTGCCCTGTTGATCGGCTGGGTCCGTCTCACCTGGCGTGAGCAGGAAGATACCCTGATTGGTACCCTGTGGGCGGTCGGTATGGCCATCGGCATTCTCTTTATTTCCAAGACGCCCGGCTACGGGGTTAACTTAATGAGTTATCTGTTTGGCAATATCCTCATGGTCAACCTTGAAGATATCTGGATGATGGCGGGGATTGATCTGCTTATCCTGCTGACGGTCTACTTCTGCTATCAGCAGTTTCTGGCAGTCTCCTTCGATGAAGAGTTTGCCCGGCTGCGGGGGGTTCCGGTAACCTTTTTCTACCTGCTGCTGCTCTGTATGGTCGCGGTGACCGTTGTGCTGCTCATCCAGGTGGTGGGATTGATCCTGGTGATAGCCCTGCTGACCCTGCCGGCCGCTATTGCCGCCCATTATGTCCACAGTCTGGGTAAGATGATGTTATTGGCGACTCTCCTTGGTATGGCGTTTACTCTACTGGGTCTGGCGATCTCCTATGGGCCAGATCTTCCTGCAGGTGCGACCATTATTCTGGTGGCCGGCATGACCTATCTGATCTCGCTGTTTGCCACTACGTTGCAGAAACGCAAAGTGTTGCGGCAACAGCTGTTGCAGGCGATGAAATGAAGCCATCAACCTGTCAGAAAAATTGTCAGAATGCGCTACGGGTGGCAGATCAGCTTTGCCAGGGGCGTGGTGTCCGTTTGACGCCTCAGCGCCGCCAGGTTTTGGAGATTCTCTGTGATCACCATAAACCGATGGGGGCTTATGATATTCTCGATCTGCTGAAAAGCGAGCTGCCGGCGGCCAAGCCGCCAACCGTCTATCGGGCGCTGGAGTTTCTTCTGGAGCAGGGGTTGGTACACCGCCTGGAATCACTCAACGCCTATGTCAGCTGCATCCATCCCGAACACCCCCATGCCAGCCAGTTTCTGATCTGTCGTGACTGTGGTGAGGTGCGTGAGCTGGAGAGTCGAAGTGTAGACCGGACCCTGGACAGTGCACTCAAGGCCTGTGGTTTCGCGGCGGACTCCCAGGTTATAGAGGTCACCGGGCGCTGCCTGCGTTGTACTGAGCGAGATCCATCATGAAGCGTCTGGTGTTATTGTTACTCAAGGGCTATGGCTATCTCATCAGCCCGCTGTTGGGTAACAATTGCCGCTATTATCCAAGCTGTTCGGCTTATGCCCGCGAAGCGGTTGAGCTGCATGGTGTGGCGCGGGGGCTTTGGCTGGGTCTGAGGCGCGTGCTACGCTGTCATCCCTTTCATGAGGGGGGCGTCGATCCGGTTCCTGAGCCGAAGTGTCGGCACAAGCATTGAGCGGTTTGTACAGGGGCGGCATCCGCAGATGCCGCCCTTTTTTCTATGCGACTAGGCAGGCAGGTTAGGCAGTTTCAATCCGGTCATGTCCTGCATCACACGAATCACCTGGTTGCTATAACCGGCCTCGTTGTCATACCAGACATAGAGTACCGCACGGTTATCTTCAACGATGGTGGCAGCCGAGTCGACAATACCCGCTTCGGTTGATCCGACCAGATCGCTGGAGACCAGTTCGGTTGATGTGGTGAAGCCGATCTGCTCACGCAGCTGCGAGTTCAAAGATGCCTCGCGCAACAGTCCGTTCAACTCTTCAACGCTGGTTTTGCGACCCAGGTTAAGATTCATCAAGGCCATAGAAACATTGGGTGTCGGTACCCGAATCGCGTTGCCGGTCAGCTTGCCCGCCAGTTCCGGCAGTGCCTTTGCTACCGCTTTGGCGGCACCGGTTGAGGTGATCACCATGTTGAGTGGTGCGCTACGGCCACGGCGCTCCGCCTTATGGTAATTATCGATCAGGTTCTGATCGTTGGTGTAGGCGTGTATGGTCTCAAGATGGCCATTGTTGATGCCGAGGGTGTCATTCAACACTTTCAGCACGGGTACAATGGCGTTGGTGGTACAGGAGGCGGCGCAGAGGATCTTGTCATCGGCACTGATCTCGTCATGATTCACGCCGTAAACGATGTTCTTGATGTCCCCCTTGGCCGGTGCTGTCAGCAGTACCTTGGAGGTGCCTTTGGATTTCAGATGCAGCCCCAGTCCGGCCTCATCTTTCCAGATGCCCGTATTATCAACAACCAGTGCATTGTGAATGCCATACTGGGTGTAATCGATGGAGTCCGGTGAATCGGCATAGATCACCTGGATGTAGTTGCCATTGGCAATGATTGCATTATTCTTTTCATCAATAATGATGGAGCCGTTGAAGGGGCCATGCACAGAGTCTCTGCGTAGCAGGCTGGCGCGTTTTTTAAGATCACCTTCACGACCGCCGCGCACGACAAAAGCACGCAGGCGCATCTTGTTGCCTGCCCCGGTACGCTCAATCAGCAGACGTGCGAGCAGTCGGCCGATGCGGCCAAAACCGTACAACACGACATCTTGAGGCTCTTCCAGAGGGCTTTTCTTGCCGGTATCGATGGAAGCCAACTGTTGGGTGAGGAATGTCTTCATGTCAAGCGTGTTGGCGGGATCCATGAAGGTGCTGCAGAGCTTGCCCAGGTCAAGCCGGGCAGGGGAGAGATCCATGCCGGCAATCGCCTCAAGCATATCAAAAGAGGTGGCGATATCGAGTTCAAATCCAACCATCTGTCGTGCATAGCGGTGGGCCTTGAGTATATCGATAGTGGTGGCATTCATCAGCCGTCGACCATACATCAGGATCACGAGTCCCCTGTCCCGGTATAACTGACCGACCAGTGGAATCATCTTTTCAGCCAGATTCTGGCGATTTTTCCACTCGTTCAGGTACTGCTCACTTGCGTTCAAGCTCATATCTCAATCCTGCCCCTGGCTCACTGTTAGTCAAATGATAAAAAGGGTTTATCGATGAATAAACACCTGCGGTGTGCGCGGATAATAGCAGATTTGAAGCATTTTGTGCGGTGCGTTAGGGAAAAATATCTAAAAACTGTAGGATGATCGTACTAATATTATTTTTAGTGCTGTGAAATCATCATCTGTAGGTGATTTTTTGATCCAACCCGTTTTTTTAGGGCCAGTTAACAGACCCTAATCAGATGGTCTATGCTTTTAACACCTGTGCATGCTGACTATTTGATCAGGGGGAGCGGGTTCAGGTACCGATCCCTCATGGGAGAGACACTATGGGTATGTTAGATAAATGGTTTGGTGGGATGAAAGATTATCCGCCCCTGGCAGCAGACAGTCAGGCCAGACACTACCTTGATGAGATCAGTCATGAATTGGAAGGGCTGGCCGGTGATGTAAAGGATCCACTTGAGGTGGTTCCTTCTGATCATGAGGCCTTTGTTTTTATCGGTAAACCACCCAAGCGGTTTGGTCTGGCCTGGATACATGATGGAAAAGTGAGTAGTTTTCAGAGTCTGATCCAGGAGCGACAGTTATCGGCAGAGAAGAGTGACCGGCTGCTGGAGGAGTTGCGGGGTGCTTACCAGCATGCGCTGGATGCACCTCGCTACAGTGCCACAGTCGGTGATCGAAAAATCACTATTACCCCCTCTTTAAAGCTGGAACAGGAAGTACACGAGATTATTCATCACACCTAATAATCAAGCTGTACGTCGGTCGGGCCACGATGAGGGCAAAGTCCTCATCGCGGCCCTGATCTCAGTACATATGCTGCCCGCCATTTATCGACAGTGTAGAGCCTGTAATAAAGCCCGCGTCATCTGATACCAGGAACAGAACGGAGCGTGCAATATCCTCTGGCTGTCCCAGTCTGCCCACGGGGATGGTGCGGACAATCTTTTCCAGTACCTCTTTGGGGACGGCTCGAACCATGTCTGTTTCAACATAGCCCGGTGCTACTGCATTCACTGTGATGCCCTTCGCAGCCCCTTCTTGTGCCAGTGCCTTGGTAAAGCCGTGAATGCCGGACTTGGCGGCAGCGTAGTTAACCTGTCCGTATTGGCCAGCCTGACCGTTGACCGAACCAATATTGACAATGCGTCCGAATCCCCGCTCGCGCATGCCATCAATGACGCAACGGCAAGTGTTGAAGCAGGATGAAAGGTTGGTCTGGATAACCTGATTCCAGCGGTCAAAGTCCATCCGATGCATGGTGCCGTCACGAGTGATGCCGGCATTGTTGACCAGAACCTCAATAGGGCCAACCGATGCCTCGATCGATTTGATTCCAGCTTCAACATCAGCAAAGTTGCTGACATCAAATTTTACTGCCTTGATGCCTGTACGTTCTGTAAATTCTGTAGCAGCCTGGTCATTACCGCCGTAATTGGCAACAACCTCAAAGCCGTTATCCTTCAACATGACACAGATTGCTTCGCCGATGCCTCTTGTTCCGCCTGTTACTAATGCTACTCGCCCCATAAGATCTACTCCTATTTCTTTTGGATAGTGAGATGCCGCTACTCCATTGGCATCACGGACCTGTCAGGATCTGTCTCTATTGAACAGTGAAGTTACTCAGAGGCAGTTGTACATGCGTGATATTTCAACGTAATTAAGCAAAACCATTTTTGGGTTGGGGTCCTTATGATAATTGTGGTTTTTGCCTTTTCTAACAGGACTCCATACATAGTACCGAAAAAAAACAGGTTGTGAATGAGAATCAAAATAGCAGTGGGTTCTAATATATAGCGTTTAATCCAAGTAGTTGCCATTTACCGGCAAATCACGTTGAATAGACCGGTTAGTTGATCCATTCTTGCAAATCGGCCGGACTCCCCTTAAATGAAATTCCTATCTCTCTTTCATATTGCGTTGATTATTGTCTTTGCTTCCCTGAACGGCATGATGCTTTATCTGTTCATGCTGCAGCTGCCCTATGGTCTGGATCCTTTTCTGTTCAGTCTTGCCGCGTGGGATAGGATGAGTCCTCAGATAGTCTATGTCGCCGCGATCTCCAGTGTGCTGGCAGTGGCGGGTGCAGTCCTGGTGCAATGGTTGCCTGAGGTGTGGAAAAATCGGCTTCTCTATGCCCGTTGGGATTTTTCACACCCTTCCAGTGATGCATTTTTAACTACCCGCAAGCAGCCGTTTGAAAATCTGGAGTTGCAGGCAAAGTTCCCAATGGTCAAGGACTCAGGTTTTAGCCGCAAGGTGCAGACTGAGGTGTGGCATAGGGCTTATGCGGAGAACCGCACCCGACCCGTAGTCCTGAATACCCAGATCCACTGGGGCATGCTTCGAGATCTGTTTGCCTTGAGTATCTATTTCCTCGCTTTTTTCCTGGTAGGTT
>VMRY01000013.1 GCA_007713595.1 Sedimenticola thiotaurini | reverse complement strand
TTATTTTTACAGATATATGAAGATGAAAAGTGTTGAAATACCAGCGAACTAAAAAAGAAAACACAGTGTTACATCGGATAGAACATCCGAAAGAGCGTAATTGGTATATCGCTTGATTAGGTTATCAATAACTGTCGACAAGACCTGATGCCATGCACCCAGCGTTGTCCAAGTTCTTCGCAAGCGGCAGAGATATGATCGACACGTCCCACCAGTGATTTGAAACGCCCCTCAAATGAAGAGGTCATAATGAGCCATGCTTTTGGGTCAATCTGCAATTGATCAAGCAGTGGGGGCAAGTCGTAAGGAATAGCCCCCCGTTTATCATCCCGAATGGACCTTCCTGTCCAGTCTACCAGTTCAAGATAATCATTAAGACGAAAAGGTAAGCCGTTCGGCATTGGTTTGCGGGGATAGCCCACAAAGGGCTGAAGTTCTTTTGGTTGTGTGGCCTTGTTGTTAGCTGAATTGGTTTTGTCTGAACAATCGAGATCTTGCGCAAATCGAATGCGTCGCTGGATAGAGGTGTAGTCTGATGATTCAGGTGTGCCTGCCATACCCGCTCTGACAGGGTTTAGATCAACATAGGCCATGCAGGCCGCCAGCGCAGACTCATCAAGCAGGGCCTGACATTTAAATCGACCCTCCCAAAAACGACCGGTACAGCCGTCTTCGGCATTCGCCTGTCGGGCAATGGTCTCATTCAGGCAGCGCATAAACCAGCTGACCGATTGCAGGCGCTCACGCCATGTTTCAATGACGACTTGCAACTGAGCCCACTCGGCTGTGCACAAGGGATCATCTTTTAGAAAACGCTGACTCAGTTGTGTGCCATTAAATAACCCATGCCATTGCTCAACGACTTGTCGTTGTGACCAGTTAGTGGCTCGTTCCGTGTCCACATAAAGCACTACATGAGTATGGTTATGCATGACCGCGTAGGCAGAAATAGCGATAGCAAAAGAGCGAGAAAGGGCTAATAGCCGTTCTTCAATCCAACCTCGCCGATGTTCATAGGAGCGTCCCGTCAGTGGGTCAATGCCACAGAGAAAAGCGCGGCGAACACAGCGAGAGACACAGTGATAGTAGGGGGTGGCGTCGAGACTGACGAGGGCTTTTCGGGGTTTTGGCATACTCATTCCTTGAGTTCGTAGTTTTCTCTATGTTCTCTATTATGGCATAGGGAGGGAATGAGTCAATGGGTGGGTGTCCAGGTTTGGACTACTGTTTGTCCAAGTGTTGCAATTAATAATGTTCAGATCTACGGTGAGCGATAAGATATCGAAAGGTGAGTGCCATGATTAGTTGCAACCAATATGACTACATTGAAATAGTGTGCATGTATCGTTATCCCATAAATATAACGATGAAATCCGGCACTATTATTAAGTGTACACCGCTTGATACTCAACGTAATGACGCGCGTGAAGAGTGTATTAAGGTGAGAGTGGATGGTGTCGAAAGTTTAGTGGAATTGGGCCATATCTCAAAACTAGAAGTCTGCGTTGAAAATCCGCACTTCCAAGTTGTTTCCTTTACATAAGTTTCAGCCATGCAGGTTGGGCTCGTCTTTTTTACCCACGTGATCATTCATTGCTAACCAAGCGATGATGTCATTTTTTCTTTCGACCCAATCGACAGAATAAACGCTGCCTGGAACATTCTGGAAAACGCCTGAAGAGCATGTGATTTTATTTTTACAGATATGTGAAGATGAAAATTGTTGAAATAACAGCGAACAAAAAACAGAGTGTCACATCGGATAGAGCATCCAAAAGTGCGTAATTGGTTTAATCTCTTGATTAGGTTATCAATAACTGTCGACAAGACCTGATGCCATTCGCCCAGCGTTGTCCAAGCTCTTTACACGCGCATAGATATAATCGAAACGTCCCTCAAATGAAGAGATCATAATGAGCCATGCTTTCGGATCAATCCGCAATCGATCAAGGAGTCAATAGGTGGGTGTCCACGATTGTGCACGATTGTGTGGTTCAGGAGTCAATAGGTGGATGTCCACGATTGTGAGCCATGCTTTCGGATCAATCCGCAATCGATCAAGGAGTCAATAGGTGGGTGTCCACGATTGTGCTCCCCTGCATCAGCTTCGTACTCAGTGCTTGAACTGCTCTAGCATCTGCTTTAACTCATGGGCCTGATTGCTCAGATTGTTACTGGATTCGGCAACAAGAACCGCACCCTCCGATGTGTTGAGTGAGGATTCATCAATGCGACTGAAGTGATCTTTAACTGTTCCGATAAGTGTGTTCTGTGAAGTGGCCGCAGTGGAAAGGTCATTGCTTATCTGATTGACTGATGCGATGGTGCCGGCTATTTCAGCTAATAGTTCGGCGGCCCGCTCAAAATGCTCTTCAGTCTGTATGGCACGGTTGCGGGCATTACTCATTACTTCTACTGCCGATCGGGAGCCGGTCTGCAACTGGCTGATGATTTTTTCGATCTCTTCTGTAGATTTCTGAGTGCGGGTTGCCAATGTGCGGACCTCATCGGCCACTACGGCGAACCCGCGCCCCTGCTCACCTGCACGGGCAGCCTCAATTGCAGCATTAAGGGCTAGTAGGTTAGTCTGGTCGGCAATATTGCGGATCACATCCATCACTATGCCGATACTAGCGCTCTTTTCATCCAGTTGGCTGATCACTTCACCCGCCTTATTCATGCCGGTGATTAGCGCAGAGATTGAGCCGATAGCTTCTGTTGCTATCAGGGTTCCTTCTTTGGCGTACTGATCGGCCTGATGGGTGGAATTGGTAGCTTCAATAGCCATGTCGGATACGTGGTGAATACTGTCGCTGATCTCCTCAATGGCCTGCACTGATAGCTGGGTCTCTGCCTTCTGTTGGGCAGATCTTTCACGAGCGTGCTCGGCGATCTGTGCCAGTTGATGGATGTTTTCGTCCAGTGCATTCGTGGAATTGCCTATCCGGCCGATCATACTGCGTAGATTGGAAGACATCTGGTTGAAGCTGTTAATAATCTCGCCGATCAGGTCGTGACTGACCATGCTGCATTGATGGCTGATGTCATTCTGACTGATGGCTTGTGCTACCTCAGATATACGTTTCAGCCGACGTAGCAGAACTCGTTTGCAGACCCAGTAGTTGGCAATACCAATGGTCAGGCCGGCAATGATGCAGCTGATATTGAACCAGAGTTGCATGCCAGGCTTCCATTCCACAAAAAACTTCGCATAAATAGGAAAGAGTAGTCCCATTGCGAGTCCAAACCCAATATAGGAAATCAGTAAAGTGCGCAGAATACTTGGCTTCATGTATGGTTGCCTGATTACAGTTAGGTAACGAAATATCGGCAAAATATTAGCGATCTTTAGCGATTATGATTAAATTCTGCGGATGATCAGAATATTCATGGACAAATAGCTCATCTCTGAGTCAACATTAGAAGGAATAAAGAATAAAGAGGACATCCACATAAAAGGAAAACAAAAGAAAAAAGGAAAACAAGACACCCATCTATTGAACACGCTAAAGCGTGATCCGGATAAAAATATCACCTGGCGATTGGCTGCAGGTGAAGAAATCCGTATGGGAAGCGGTCAAGGTCAGCTAGGCGGAGCGGCCGTCACGCCTCTGTAGCAACGGCTATATCAACGACCAGACCGTTAGATAGGTAACCGAGATATAGCGCAACGCTTTGCCGGTACCGACCAGCAGTAAGAAAACCGATAGTCTGATCTTCATAATACCGGCAATCAATGTTAATGCATCACCGCCAACCGGCATCCATGCCAATAACAGCGTCCAGAAACCGTAGCGCTGAAACCAGCGCTGTGCTTTTTCGATCTGCTTCTCACTAAAATAGAACCAGCGTCGGCTACGGAAGTGCAGCAGATATCGACCCAGTATCCAGTTCACTACGGCACCCAGGGTATTTCCGAGTGTGGCGATCACGACCAATACAACCGGATCCCCGCCTTCGCGCAATAATGCATAAAGGATCACCTCAGAGTAGAAAGGAAGAATCGTTGCCGCTAAAAAGGCTGAACCAAACAGCAACAGATAGGAGGTCATCATCTCTGACCCTGCACTAACCAGCGAAAGAGTGCATACTGGGAAGGCAGGTAGAAAAGGTATTCGGGATGCCACTGTACCCCAATGATATGATGCTCCGTCGTGGACTCCACCGCCTGGATAATCTGATCAAGATCCCAGCCAACTGCCTTGAGGTCGGTACCGTGATCTTTAATGGCTTGATAGTGCAGGCTATTGACTCTCAGGCGAGTCTTGCCACAGATCTGCGCCAACCGTGAGTCATTGGCCAGACGTACCTGTTTGGTTGGCAGCAGCCCCGGCCGGTTATAAGTCAGCTTACGTAACTGACGGATATCCTGATGAAGCGTACCACCCATAACCACATTGATCAGCTGCGCACCCCGACAGATTCCCAGCAGTGGAATTTTATTTTCCAGGGCATATCTGATCCATTCAATCTCTATCTGGTCCCGTTCCGGATCGATCTTGATCTTGGCATGAGTTTCACCCTGATAGTGCTCAGGGTTGATATCATCGCCACCACCGATAATAAGTGCCGCCAACCGCTCACCACTGAAACGATGCCGTACACTGATTCGTTCAGGATGGCCTCCCGCGATACGGAGTACAAGCTGTGTACACCACCAACTGGGCGACCAGCGACGAGCATTGCCTGTTACACCAATGCGTGGTCTTTCAGCCATTGATCGATAAACTCCACCCAGCTCGTCCGGTTAACACCGATAATTGCACGATCCGAATCCATAAATGCCTTACTTAGATCATCCAAGGCATTCGGCTTATTGGCCAACTGCTCCACTACCTGCCAGTTATTCCAGGGAACAGCCAGTGACCACGATTCTTTCTCAATATGACAGTTTGGCAGGCGGTAATGAAAGGCAGGTCGAGATTTGATCTTCGGATCGTCCACACTGCGATGGACGCGGGCATTATCGATATCAGCCAGTAACGGCAGCAGATCCATCGCTCGGTTGCGGGTCGCATTGTGTTGCAGATAATCGACAAACAGCTGATCCAGGGTTATCTCTGATCGGGAGAACAGCTGCTCCAGGTAGGCTTGTGGGTAAAGATCGATGTAGGGGCTGATCTTCCGCGTTATATCGACTTCCAGATCTTTTACCAGCCACCACTGCAGTAGTGAAAAGGCCCGCAGGTAGTCAAACAGCATCGGTGCAGTCATTGACGGGATCTCGGTGTTAACATGTACACCGTAGGCCGCTATGGGCGAATCTTCAGTTCCCACCGTACCCGCCTTGCGTAGTGCAGTAACCATCGGGTCCAGTATATCCAAGTCAGTGATTGGTATCGGCGGACAGACGACCTCCATCGGCACCAGCAGTGTGGCCGCCTGGCTCAATCGATCGATCCACTCGCTCTCCTGCTGCTCTTGTTCTTGCTTGGCGGCCGTGCGTTTTAGATAATCCCAGTCCAGTTCAATATTAAAGGTCCCCACTGAATCGACATGAAGCTGTCGTTCAGCGGCAGTAGTTTGCTCTACTTCACCACCCAGTACCTCTTGGAGCACCTCCAATGTCTGATCAAGGGTCAGACCTGTAAACTCCAATTCAAAGCCAACTAAGCGAGGCTCACCATTTTCCTTATGAGTGATGGGTGACTTTTTGAAACAGACGGATTGATTCACTATTGATTTGCCATTAAGCAGTTAATCTAGAAATTCTAGTTGTATTTATTGAAGAGTTATCAGATACCGGTTGCAACGCGGGGACTCACATTATTAATCCTAGCAATAGCCCGATTTCCAGTTGCCTATGCCTATTAAGCATAGCAGAGATATACACTATTGAGATTCAACTTGTAGCACCTGCTGTGCTCCGATCAAGTTTTACTAAACAGACATCAGAGTCTTTTAATAAGGTACAAAAAATGAGAGGTTTATTGCGCCAAACTGCACATTTTCATCCTGACCCTTGAACTCTTTACTGCGCCAGATATTACTAATGGCGAGTCGAACGTTTTCAAAATGGAAAGCAAAACCAAATTGCACATCAGCAACCAACGGTTTTTTATCCACGCTGTGACTATCGCTGAAAGTGTTGCCGTCAAGAAAAATGTTACGGGCCATAGCACGTCCCTCAACGCCGGCAAAAAAGTACCAATTTGTTTCTTGGGATGTACGAAAGTAAGGGACCCCAGGAAAACCGGGGCGTATGTTTGGTGGTGCTATATCTTTGCGTAGGCCTTTTCCAAGGCGCAGCATCATTCCACCACCTGCATAGGTATAAACATTACCCAGAGCACCAACCAGGTGTGGCGCGGTTTCAAACTCCAGCCCCCAGCCAACTTTTTGGAAATACTGCCAGCGACGGGTGTAGGTCAACAAGATCCCAAGTTCGTCATTTAGCTGGTTATCCCATCCATTGGGTTTATCAACGCCTATCAGGTCATGAAACCCTTTCTGGATATCACCCGCATGAGAGCTGGGTCCTACAACACCCACAGTAAGACCAAGAATATTACCTACCTGCAGATTAGGTTCATCAACATATCGGGATAGCAGATTGGCGCTACCGTATAGCCAGCCGGCATAGGGACGATCATCGGTTATCAATGAACGCCGCTTTGTATCCTGCGGAGTAAATATTTTCTGACCCACTGAGTACTGGACTGCATTGACATCGCCAATATGGAAGAAAGGGAGGCCCTGTCCCACTCGGGTCAACCAGCCCGGAGGCTCTTTCAAAGAGAGATAGGATAATTCGGTCCCATGGCTATAAAACTGGTCATCACCGCTGCCCCAGAGATCGTTCTCAAACTGGATGCTAAAGAAACCGCCTCTTTTGAGTTCCTCGGGTGGGGTAGCGGCTTCGGCCTGCACCAAAAAAACAAGCCCGCAAAAAAACGGTGTCAGCAGATAGGTTGTACGAAACTTAAAAAAACCTTTTGGTAGTTTGATGATTATTCCCTGTGTCATTGTCACTGAACTGGTTCCTTACTCCACACGACTATTAGCGCAGTAACTCACTATACTGATATTTCACAATTTTAAGTACTGTTCCAGTCTGGAGTATTATCGTCGACCACTGTTAGAGTAATAGAACAGCAAAAGGCGAGCAATAATAAATATCAGAGTCTTACTGGCAACCTGGACATGCCAGTGCGAACAAGCTGTTCATCGACACCCCTGTAAAAATGCGTTACTGCTAATCGTGGCAGTTACGACCTGATCCACTCACACTTTGGATCAATCCAGCGTTCATGACTTACTGCGCCAATCTCTTCAAGAAGCATTAGTGCTTGCGGATAACGGTGTAGCTTTCTAACAGGTACCACCACGCCAGTTCCCAGATGTGACATGATCAGATAAGGTGTTCCTGGTCTGCCGTACTGTGTGCAGTCTATTGAGACAAATGAGAGCGGGGGAGTGGTGAGGTAAGCTAATAGTATGAGTGTTTTCATGACTGCCTCTCTATCCGTTCAGGATCAGTGTCATCCTTCACGGTCATGGTTATCAACTTTAGTCGCATCAGTTACCAGTAGAACGATGCACTACGTTAACTCCCCAGCAATCTCTTCAGCAGAATAGGTAACTTCTGCTGAAGTATTATGCAGCGGGTATAGACCTTGATGGATTAAATAATCCCCTGGTTACCCGCAGCGTGTCGACTCCCCCTGATTTTTAATACGCCGCCGACCTTGTCGTCACGGTTACGTTAGACCTTCAACCGACAGTTATTTCTGCATCTGATATAAAGATAGATGAAAAACAGTGTTTCTGCGAATGAGTGTCTGTAATTTCGTTTCTAAAGTGTGGCGGTAATCCAACACTTATCTTTTAATGGTCGATTGGCCTGGTTATGTAGAACTATTTATAACAATTTGATAACGCTTGAAGTATTTCCGTTGTCAGCAAGGTCTTAAAGGGGGAAAGTAAAAGGGTGTTGAATCAGACGGTCATTCTCTAATTAAATCTATTTTTTAGATTATGATTCAATTGCTATCGATTTTTCACACATGCGCTAATACATTTAGGAGAATTAAGGTGAAGAAAAAATGGTCATACTTTCTAATAAGCAGTCTGCTGTTTGGCACATCAAGTGTTATGGCAGATAAGGCCATACTGGCGGGTGGATGCTTCTGGTGCATGGAATCTGATTTTGAAAAACATCCGGGTGTTATTGATGTGGTCTCTGGCTTTACTGGCGGGACGTTGAAAAATCCCACTTATAATGGTGATCACACCGGTCATTATGAAGCTGTAGAAATCACTTATGATCCGGAAAAGGTAAGCTACCAGGGACTGCTGGCCTATTATTGGGTGAACATTGATCCGTTTGATGAACGCGGACAGTTTTGCGATAAAGGGCACAGTTATCTGAGTGCTATTTTTGTGGCCAATGAGAAAGAGCGGGAGATAGCTGAGCAATCTAAACAAGCCGTAGCAGCGCAGTTCCCGGATCAAAAAGTGGTTACGCCCATCTTACCCGCCAGTACTTTTTATCCCATAAAGGGTGATGAAAGCTATCATCAGGATTATTACAAAAATAATCCGATTCGCTATAAGTATTACCGATGGAATTGCGGTCGTGATCAACGGTTGAAAGCGATATGGGGTGACATGGCAACGCACTGATATCGCCTTAGGGAAATAGTCTGGCTTCGTATTTTGAAGTCGCTGTCTGAGCGTGTAGATCAAGTACTTGGCAACGGATTGTCTGCAGGAGTATCTTGTGGATGAGATGGGATTTACGCTTAGTGAACGGGGGAGCAAGTCTGATTTGGGTGTTTTGATAAACCGAATCGACTGTTTATGGGTCGCTTTTCCGCTCTGAAAGCGCAAACCCTTGCCATAATATGCTACTTGGGAAAGAAAATAATCAGACCACCGAGTGTCTGTAACAAGACCATAAGGCTACCACCACGTTCTAATAGTTAATTGGAGTTTGATCTTATACCCGAACTAGTCACTATTCAGGTGTCAATGCCGGCTTCTTGTGGTTAATTGAATGAGAGATTCTTTATAGATTTCTTGTGTTTATCCAGGAAAGGACTACAATGCAGCAATTCGCGCACACCGGTCTGCGCTGATTCCATCGCGGTAACACCTTCAGGAACACCTCGATTTATCATCAATCTATAAGTTTTGCCTAGGCTGGGCCCCACGAGGGTAGGCATCCAGGAGCAATAATTCGTATGTCGTTTGATTCCCTCGGCCTTTCGGCCGAACTACTCCGTGCTGTCGCAGAAGAGGGCTACACGGAGCCTACGCCTGTACAGGCACAAGCCATTCCCGTTGTTTTGCAAGGTAAAGATATTCTCGCCGGCGCACAGACGGGTACCGGCAAGACGGCAGGTTTCACCCTGCCACTACTGCAACTGCTTAATCAGCACGCGCAAGGGAAAGGCCATCGTGCCGTTCGGGCGCTGGTGTTGACACCAACCCGTGAGCTGGCTGCTCAGGTTGCCGAGAGTGTAGAGACCTATGGTAGACATCTGCCGCTGAAATCAACCGTGATTTTTGGTGGTGTCAAGATTAACCCGCAGATTGAAAAACTGCGCCATGGTGTGGATATCCTGGTGGCAACACCCGGTCGCCTGCTTGACCATGTGCAACAGAAGACGCTGGATCTCTCAAAAGTAGAGATCCTGGTGCTGGATGAAGCGGATCGTATGCTCGATATGGGCTTCATTCATGATATCCGCAAGATACTCGCCCTGTTGCCGCAGAATCGACAGAATCTGCTGTTCTCCGCAACCTATTCATCCGAGATCAAGACCCTGGCTGACAAGCTGTTGGATAACCCGGTTCTGATTGAGGTGGCACGGCGTAACACCGCCGCTGAGACGGTTCAACAAATGGTCTACTCAGTGGACCGTGAGCGTAAGCGTGAACTGCTATCCCATCTGATTGGTTCAAAGAACTGGAAACAGGTGTTGGTATTTACGCGAACAAAACACGGTGCCAACCGACTGGCGCAGCAGCTGGAAAAAGATGGCCTCACCGCTTCAGCTATTCATGGTAACAAGAGCCAGGGGGCACGCACCCGGGCATTGGCCGGTTTCAAGCAGGGTGAGGTGCGTGTGCTGGTAGCAACCGATATTGCTGCACGCGGACTGGATATCGATCAACTGCCCCATGTGGTTAATTTTGAATTACCTAATGTGGCTGAAGATTATGTACATCGTATCGGTCGTACCGGCCGAGCAGGCAATGAGGGCGAAGCCGTATCTCTTGTCTGTGTCGATGAAAATGGATTGCTGCGTGATATTGAACGTCTGTTGAAGCGTGAAATCACCAAGGAAGTATTGCCAGGCTATGAGCCTGATCCACGGATTAAAGCAGAACCGATTCAGAATGGACGGGGCGGTGATCGCAACAGTCGTGGGCGTGGCAGACAACAACCGGCTCAACGACCCAGAAGCGACAGTCAAAAGCCGCGGGTAAATCGGGCTGGTCGTAGTGATCGTGTACGCGCTGAAGGATCGGCTGAAAAGTCCAACGGCAATACACGTGTAGCACAAAGTGGCAATACGAGAGTTGTGCAAGAGAAAAGAACACACCCAAAAACTTCCGCTTCCACAACGGCTGCACCACCTTCCGCCAATAAGCGCCGGCGTCCGTCGCAAAGACGGGAGCGTGCTTCACTGTTAGGCGGGTAAGTTATAAAGCAAGCCTCCGCTTAGGCGGTTGTTGACGCGCTGTTGTGGGGCGGCTGAGTTTTATGGATTGATACCAATCCGCATGCTCAGCGGCCATGCAACAGCGCGTTCTTGCGTTGGGTCACCCCATGCCTGTTCTAACTGAGCAGCTATCTGCGTGACGGGATCATTACCCGTTACATCAATGCAGCGCGTGACCGCCGACCAGGTCCGCAGATAGCCCAGCATGTGTGGCAATGACCAGTGTGCGGTCATTGCGAACTCGGGTATCTCCTGCACCTGTTTAAATGGAAAGGGCAGGTCGGCATAACCGTTCTCGACCAGCTGGCGCTCGGCTGGCCAGTAGTTGGCAAGGGTAACTCGGTAAAGCTGGTTTACAAGTGCATCAATTTCAGGGCTGAGTCTAAACAGATTGTAGGTCCAGACGGCAATAATGCCTCGCTTCACCAACACGCGTTTTACCTCGGCATAGAAAGGCTCCAGATCAAACCAGTGCAGGGCTTGGGCTACGGTCACAAGATCGATGGATTGGTCTGGCAGATCTGTCTGTTCAGCTGGGCATACCCGGTAGACAATACTGTTACAGGGCATCGCGGCCTTGATCTGGCTTTCGCTGGCATCGGTTGCAATCACCTGTTTGAAATGTTGTGCCAGTTGTCTGGCGGCCTGTCCACTGCCGGTGGCACAATCCCAGGCCAGGTCATTATTCTGTGTGAGTGTGGCCAGGTATTGATAGAGTACGGATGGATAGACTGGTCTGAAACGTGAGTAGCCTGATGAGTTGGTTGAGAAATGGTCTTTAAACGTATAGCTCATAATTAACAGACTCCCCGTCAATGGGTGGGAAATGCGTGAGAAGTGTGGGAAAATCAACGCTTACACGGTAATTGCATCTTTCCGCACTGAATAGTCAGTTCCCACTATCATCGAGTACCCGTTTTAATGAAACTAAAAGTTGCCATCAACGGTTATGGACGCATCGGACGTTGTATTTTACGTGCCCTGTATGAATCCGATTACTACCGTAGTTTTATCGAAATCGTGGCCATTAATGAGCTGGCGGATCTCGATGCGGTGACCCATCTGACAAAATACGATACCACTCATGGACGTTTTTCGGGAAGCGTAGCCCGTGATGCGAGTCATCTGGTCATCAATGGCGATAAGATTGCGCTGTTGCGAGAACCCTCGCCCGACTTGCTGCCGTGGCGTCAGCTGGGTGTGGATCTGGTGCTGGAGTGCAGTGGTGTATTTAATACCCGCCAGGACGCCGAACGCCATCTCAAGGCGGGTGCACGTAAGGTGTTGTTCTCCCATCCGGCCGAACAGGATGTGGATGCAACTGTGGTTTTTGGTGTGAATGATCAACTGCTGCAGCCTGAGCATACGATAGTCTCCAACGCTTCCTGCACCACCAATGCCATTATTCCTGTGCTGGACGTGATCCATCAATCGTTTGGTATTGAGTGTGCGCTGATTACTACGATCCACTCGGCCATGCATGATCAGCCGGTAATTGATGCGTATGACACGGATCTGCGTAAAACCCGCTCAGCACTTCAGTCGATTATTCCGGTTGAGACAGGGTTGGCAAAGGGTGTGGTCAGAATACTTCCTGAATTGAATAATCGGGTACATGCCCAGGCCATCCGTGTGCCGACCATCAATGTATCCATGATGGATCTCTCTGTGGAGCTTGAGTCGCCATCCAACAGGGAAGAGCTCAATCAGGTGTTGAAGGGATTAAGCCAGAAGCAGGGCGGCCGACTGTTTGGCTATATCGAAGAGTTACTGGTCTCCTGTGATTTTAACCATGACAGTCGCTCTTCCATTGTAGACAGCAATCAGACACAGGTGTGCAACCACCATTTTGCCAAGGTAGTCACCTGGTTTGATAATGAGTGGGGCTTTGCCAATCGCATGCTGGATACCACGATTGCCATGATCGCAGGCATCGAGCCGACCGCCGATAAGATCAGTTGATCCTGAGGATTGCAGATGACACAGAAGCGCACCATCTATTACGTATCTGAAAGCACAGGTATTACCGCAGAAACCCTCGGGCACAGTCTGATTTCGCAATTTGAACAGACGATTGAATTCACGACAGTCTATATGCCGTTTATCAACAGCGTTGAAAAGGCAAAGAAACTGACCAGCCAGTTCAACCTGGTGGCCAAGAATGATGGCGCTCGCCCGATTGTGTTTGCCACCATGGTTGAGTATGAGATACGTGTCATATTGAAGCGATCGAATTGTCTCTACATTGAGCTGTTCGATACCTTCATTGCCCCCTTGAGCAGAGAGCTGGGTGTTAATCCATCGGGTAAGACGGGTCTCAGTCACGGCATGGCGAATGGTGAAAGTTATGAGGATCGGATGGACATCATTAACTTTGCCATGGTTAACGATGATGGCGCCCGGCTGGATAAGTATGATCAGGCCGATGTCATCCTGATTGGTGTATCACGCTCCGGCAAGACACCGACCTGTCTCTATCTGGCGATGCATTTCGGCATCAAAGCGGCTAACTATCCACTGACTCCTGACGACTTTGAGGTCAACAGAATCCCGGACCATCTCTTGAGAAATAAAGAGAAGCTGGTTGCCCTTACCATTGACCCACCGCGTTTGAATCGTATCCGTGAGGAGCGCCGCCCGGGCAGTGACTATGCGTCACTGGCGCGATGCTCGTCTGAAGTGCGGCAGGCGCTGCAACTGTTCAAGAAGCACAATGTCTGGGTGCTGGATACCACAACCCATTCAATTGAAGAGGTTTCATCGCGCATTGTTAAAGCGATACGTTCCCGCAAATAGTTGGAATATCTGTGTTTTATCGATCTTGCAAGGTTTGGCGGCGAAATCCTCTCTATTGATAAAAGTCCTGAAATAGCGCATAAAACCCACTACACTCAGCCTTAAGTGTTCTGTTTGTCGTCGAACTGGACATGAGCTTTTAGTGGCGGGGTTCAGATAAAAAATTCTTTGGCATTCCATAAGATTTCCCGCTTGTAAGCGTTATGTTTAAAAAACATAATGGCCTGTTTTTATTAATAAATTATCCCTTTTCCTAAGGGTATT
>VMRY01000049.1 GCA_007713595.1 Sedimenticola thiotaurini | reverse complement strand
GAGCTATGTGTCTGTGAAGTAACTCATGCGCTGACACTTCCCCAACCAAAGATATCCCACCATCTGGGCACCTTGCGAAAGGCAGGGCTGGTCAGTGATCGAAAGGAAGGGTTATGGATCTATTACCGTATCAATCCAGACTTGTCGCAATGGGTTACTTCCATTCTTAGTACAACCGTTACAGGTGTGCAGGGCTTTGATCCCTATATCAGTGATGCCGCGGCACTTGCGAAAATGCCCAATCGTCCTGGTGTTGTCTGTAGCGCCTGATAATTTAAAAGCGTCATAACAAACTATTTTTAAAATGATCAACTACCCAATAACAGAGAAGGGCATAGTGAAATGAAAACCATCAAAATCCTTGGATCAGGCTGCAAGAATTGTGAAACAACTGCAAAACTGGTTTCCCAGATTGCCGAAGAGGCCGGTGTATCTATCGCCCTGGAAAAGGTGACTGATATTGCTGCGATTATGGGGTATGGCGTCATGTCGACGCCAGGTGTCGTTATCGACGAAAAAGTGGTTCACACAGGGGGCATTCCTGGTGCAGATCAGGTTCGACAATGGTTCAATGAATAACAGTCTCTCCGTTATCAAAACGATCCAGGAAAATTGAGAAGAACTGAATATTGAGTACCTAATATTAAGGGAAGGGGTGGGAGATGTCGGTAAAAGTAGGGATCAATGGTTTTGGTCGAATGGGTCGACTGGCGTTGCGTGTCGGTTGGGAGATGCCTGAGATTGAGTTTATCCTGATTAATGAGATCGCTACAGATGCTGTCGGTTCAGCTCATCTACTCAAGTTTGATTCAGCACATGGTACATGGCAGCAGGATACTACTACTGAAAACCAGCAGATACATATTAACGAGAAGCGAATCGATCACACATCCAATAGCGCGATTGGCGATACGGACTGGTCCGGCTGCGACATTGTGATAGAGGCCACCGGTAAGCATCATAAGCAGCCGGAGTCACTTGACACCTATTTCAAACAGGGTGTTAAGAAGGTCATCGTTGCGGCACCAACCGAAGGTGCACTGAATATTGTCTATGGCATCAATGATGATCAATACAATCCCGCTGAGCATCATCTACTGACAGCGGCGTCCTGCACCACCAACTGTCTCGCTCCCGTCGTCAAGGTGATGCATGAAAAGATTGGCATCCTGCATGGCTGCATGACTACGATTCATGACATTACCAACACCCAGACCATCATTGATAAGGGACATAAGGATCTTCGCCGAGCCCGTGCATGTGGTACATCACTGATACCTACATCGACCGGTTCTGCCAAGGCAATTACCCAAATATTTCCTGAACTCAAGGGAAAACTCAACGGACATGCGGTGCGTGTGCCTGTGCTCAACAGCTCACTGACTGACTTTGTTTTTGAAGCGGCCAGACCGGTAACGGTTGAAGAGGTTAATGGTTATTTCAAATCTGCAGCGGAAGGGGAGTTGAAAGGACTTCTGGGATATGAAGAGCGGCCCCTGGTGTCGGTTGATTACGTCAATGATCCCCGCTCATCAATTGTCGATGCCCTCTCTACCATGGTCATCGATCAGACACAGGTAAAGCTCTATGCCTGGTATGACAGTGAATGGGGTTATGTGAACCGCTTGATGGATCTCGCGCGAAAGGTTGCAATGAGTCTCTAGCATGGAGCGCAATTTATACAACTACCTGATCGTCACAGGCGGTTATTGGGCCTTTACCATAACGGATGGTGCCATCCGTATGTTGGTGGTGCTCTATTTTCATCTGCTGGGTTATTCGCCCTTTGAAGTGGCGATGCTGTTTCTGTTCTATGAGTTCTTCGGTGTTGTAACCAATCTGGTGGGTGGCTGGCTTGGTGCGCGCATCGGGCTTAATCTCACCATGAACATCGGGATGGGTTTGCAAGTAGTAGCTTTGGTGATGCTCACCGTGCCGGATGCATGGCTTAGTGTTGTCTATGTTATGGCTGCCCAGGCGTTGTCAGGTATCGCAAAAGATCTGAACAAGATGTCGGCCAAATCATCAGTCAAGATCATTGCGGGTAGTGCCGAAGGCTCACGACTATTCAGATGGGTTGCTCTACTCACCGGTTCAAAAAATGCATTAAAGGGCGCTGGTTTTTTTGTCGGGGCGGCACTGTTGGATTGGTTGGGGTTCAGGATGGCTTTAGGTGTTTTGGCCACGCTGCTGTTTGTTGTTTTGCTGATAACCGTAACCTTGCTGCCGACTGCTGTAGGCAAACTAAAATCCAAACCAAAGTTCACTCAGGTCTTTTCAAAAGTCGCGGCCATTAACGGGTTATCAGCGGCACGTTTTTTTCTATTTGGTTCCCGTGATGTCTGGTTTGTTGTTGGCTTGCCGGTTTTTCTGGTTGAAATGCTTGGATGGTCACCCACAAAGGTGGGGGCGTTTTTGGCGTTATGGATTATCGGATACGGCATTGTTCAGGCCAGTGCACCAATGCTGCTGCGTCGCACTCATCACGGACAGGGGCCGGGTGGTGATACAGCGCGTTTCTGGGTTTTTTTATTGGCACTGTTTCCGGCAGGTATTGCACTGGCATTGCAACAGGCATGGTCCAGTGAACTGGTACTAATCATCGGCCTTATTCTCTTTGGAATCGTGTTTGCCATAAACTCGGCCGTACACTCCTATCTTATTCTGGCCTATTCCGATCATGATAAGGTCGCCATGAATGTCGGCTTCTATTACATGGCCAATGCCGGTGGCCGTTTAATGGGTACGGTACTCTCCGGGTTGATCTATCAGACACAAGGACTAATCGGTTGTCTCTGGTGGTCAGCGGCCTTTGTAATCGCCGCCAGTCTGATCTCCATAGGTCTTCCAGCTATTCAGTCTCTACAAAACAAGGTATCAGCCGATGTTTGAATCACTCGCAAACCTGATTGTTTATAACGGGCTGAAGCTCTCACCAGAAACTCCGGTCGGTGCGTCGTTGCATTTCTTTGTCATGGATGTAACAAAAATCTTTTTCATGCTGGTGATCATCATCTATGTGATGGGACTACTGCGAGCGATGATTTCACCAGAGCGGGTTCGGGAGTATATTCGCAATCGCCCTGATTGGCAGGCGCGGGGCATGGCCGTTTCTCTTGGTGCCATGACACCATTCTGTTCCTGTTCATCTGTCCCGCTTTTTATCGGTTTTGTTGAGGCGGGTATCCCGCTGGGTGTGACCTTCTCATTTTTGATTGCATCACCCATGATCAATGAAGTCGCAGCCGTTATTTTAATTGGTGTGCTCGGTTGGAAACTGGCGCTGCTCTACATTGTGGCGGGACTTGTCGTCGCCTGGTTTGGTGGTCTTATCATGCAGCGGTTTAAACCCGAACGCTGGGTTGAAGACTATGTCTGGAAGATCCAGATGGGTGAAGTTGCACTGCCTGAACAGGATAAATCGCTCAAAGGCAGGCATCAGTATGCTGTTGCAGAAGTCAAAGAGATCGTTGGACGAATATGGAAATGGGTATTTATCGGTATCGGCATAGGTGCGCTCTTTCATGGCTTCATACCGGAAGCCTGGGTGGCAGAACATTTAGCCTCAGGAAACTGGTATGACGTACCGACCGCTGTAGTTGTCGGTGTACCACTTTATTCCAATGCAACAGGGATTATACCGGTAGCCGAGGCAATGCTGACCAAAGGCGTTGCTGTTGGTACCACGCTGGCCTTGATGATGAGCGTGGCAGCACTTTCACTACCTGAAATGTTAATCTTGCGAAAAGTGATTAAGTGGCAGGCCTTGGCGCTGTTCGCCGCCGTATTAGCAACCGCCTTTGTGTTGGTTGGCTGGGTCTTTAATCTGATTGCTTAAATCTTTTCAAATATCTAAAACGCCTAAGCCTCATATGGCTTAGGCGTTTTAGCTAGATTATTAAAAGGTAATTGAAGTGTGGGGGAGAGTATAAGCTGTAAAAAAACGATCATGTTAGTTGCAGTAATCCAAACTTTAATCTGACAACCTAACAGCTCCTTGGACCTACAATCGAAGATTGCGTTTCGATATAAATCAAGACCACTGCTGACACTCAGCAGTTATACATGGATTGCTTATGGAGGGTGTCAGTAAATCTTACAATTTATTATTCCACAATATTTATAATGCTGAATAAGCTGATGTTATT
>VMRY01000022.1 GCA_007713595.1 Sedimenticola thiotaurini | reverse complement strand
GTAAATCAAATATTTAAATTGTTTTTCTATATATTACAAATGGTTAAATTTTCAGGCACATTTCATGCTGTTGATTAAAGGGGTCAGAGCCCTTTATTGGAATGATTTGTGGTCAGAAAAATAATGCATAACAAGTGAGGTTCCGGGTTAAGTAGAGACCTGTTCAACCTCTTCTAATCTACATAGCTTTTACCGATCGCAGATAAAGGCAGTTCCAACTCCAGTTCCGGCACCCGCTTGGCGATCCATGCGGTAAAGGTATTGCTGTTGGGACCTGGGAAGACGGTGTATCTATTTTTCCAAGGGTAGCTATTGGCCGCTTTTTCTACGGCATTAATCAGGGCATCAACCCCCTCTCCCCGGTATTCCTTGATAACCTTTGGCCGCTCTCCAAACCAATAGCGGTCAGGAACATCCTGTTTAATCTGCATTACCGGCGCACCACGACGGCCCCGCCAACCCCAGGCATCGGCACCATAGACCTGAAGGACGGCCTCACTGGTAATCGAAGGATCAGGAGCAATACCTGCAGGCTCACGACTGGCAGCGCGCCAATCCTTACCGGAAGTACAGCCGGTAAGTACCACGCCTATCAAGATAAACGCCGAAAATTGTTTTAGTAAAATCATCGACCCCAGTGTCCATTTTCAAACGAAGATAGTAATAGGACGAAAGAAATCCAAGGTAGTTCAGTATGCAGATACATGGCCGTACTACCGAGACTTAGGAAGCATCCCTAAACAACTTGAAACGATAACTGAACAGTCCATAAGCGCATTGATGCACCCGTACAGTGGTTTATGATTAAGGCTCTTTTTTAGGGACCACCTTTTTTGCCACCTTCTTTTTGGCGATCTTTTTCTTCGCCACACGTTTTTTTGCTGGGGCCTTTTTCATGGGAGAAGGAACCTGAGGCGCCGATGCCGACAACTCGTCGGATGCAAAATCATCCACTGCAATGAGCGCCATGACCTTTTCATCAAAACGGCGAAGCTGCTGCGCCTCGTCACTGTTTAAGATGCCCTTCTGTTCCGCTTCATTGATCTGAGAGGGAGCATCTTCACTTTCAAATAACCCGGCCTTACGGGCATCAAAGACCTTACGCTCCAGAGGCTTCACCGACTCAGTCAGTTCCATTGCCTCCTGTAACAGGCCCAGTGGATTGTTGGGTTCCACCGTTTTATAGATGCCTTGGCAGAGTCGATCCCGTGTTTCACTGGGTTTCATGATCAATTCAACAATCTGCAGACCGAGTTCGTCCGAAGGGGAAGAGTAGGTGCGGCCCCGTGGGAATATAAACAGCCGTAGCAGCGCAGCCACCCAGCGATTAGGGAAATTGCGCAACAAGCCATGCAACTGCTCCTGAGCATCGTACAGCAGTGAACGACAAGCCCACTCAACGAGTGGCAGATCAGCCTCGGGGCTACCCTGATTGGTATGATGCTTCAACACCATGGAAGCAAGATAGATCGAACTCAATACATCACCCAGTCGTGCGGATAACAGTTCCTTGCGTTTTAATGTGCCACCTAACGTCAACATCGCCACATCAGCCGCCAGAGCAAAAGAGGCGCTGTAACGAGATATGTGCTGGTAATAACGGCGTGTCTCATCCCGTGTTGGCGCTACCGCATAGCGCGCCTGGGTCAGTGCCATAATCAGTGATCGTGAGGCATTACTCACGGCGTACCCGATATGCCCGAACAGTGCCTCATCAAAAAGCGTGAGCCCTGTCTCACCTTCTGCACCCGCCGCCTCCATCTCTCTCAGCACATAAGGGTGACAACGGATTGCACCCTGCCCAAAGATAATCAAACCTCGCGTGAGGATATTCGCACCTTCCACCGTAATGGCTATCGGTATGCCTTGATAGTTTCTTCCCAGATAATTCTTTGGCCCTAGCATGATGCCCTTACCGCCCTGTACATCCATTGCATCGTTGGCGATAGCGCGAGCCATTTCAGTATTGTGGTATTTCAATATGGCCGAAGGCACCGACGGTTTTTCTCCGGCATCAATGGCACCGATCGTCACATCCGCGGCGGCACTCATAATGAAAGTACGCCCCGCCATGCGTGCCAATACCTCACCTACCCCATGAAACTTGCCAACAGGCAGGCCAAATTGCCGGCGAATACGCGCATAGGCCCCGGATGCATAAACAGCGGCTTTGCCAGTCCCAACGGCGTTGGAGGGCAAGGTAATCCCGCGTCCGACCGATAGCTGTTCAACAAGCATCTTCCAACCCTGTCCTGCCATGGCTGGCCCGCCGATGATAGCGTCCAGAGGTACAAACACATCCTTCCCCTGGGTGGGGCCATTCTGGAAAGGGAGGTTCAAGGGAAAATGACGCCGGCCAATTGTAATTCCAGGAAGATGGGTTGGGATCAAGGCAGCCGTAATGCCGTACGCGTCCGCATCACCCATCAAATGTTCCGGGTCATAGAGTTTAAAAGCGAGACCCAATACAGTAGCAATGGGCGCCAAGGTGATATAGCGCTTGTCCCAATTGAGCCGGATGCCAATCACCTCTTGACCTTCATACTCACCCCGACAAACCACACCGGTATCAGTAATGGCCGTAGCATCCGAACCTACACGCGGGGAGGTCAAGGCAAAGCAGGGGATCTCATCGCCAGCCGCCAGTCTCGGCAAGTAATAATCCTTCTGAGCATCTGTACCATAGTGAAGCAACAGCTCCCCAGGGCCCAATGAATTGGGAACACCCACGGTTGAGGCCGCCACCAGACTGCGGCTGGCCAGCTTGGTGAGCACCTTGGACTGCGCCAGTGCGGAGAATTCAAGCCCGCCATACCGCTTGGGTATGATCATAGCGAAGAATTTTTCCTGCTTGATATAGGCCCACACCTCAGGTGGCATATCGGCCAACTCGTGGGTGATCTGCCAGTCATCCAGCATGCGACAGAGCGTCTCGGTAGGCCCATCAATAAAGGCTTGCTCTTCCCACGTCAGACAGGGCGCCGGCATTTGATGAAGCTTTTCCCAGTCAGGCGAACCGGAGAAGAGTTCTCCCTCCCACCAGACTGTTCCCGCCTCCAGAGCCTCTCGTTCCGTCTTTGACATGGGCGGTAGCATCTGCCGATAAATCGCCAGCAGCCGCCGGGAAATGTTGTTACGTCTGAAGTCATGGAAGTTCAACAGCACCATACCCAGATAAAGTGCCCAGAGTGCCAGCAGCCAGATCCCACCCGCACAACCCCAGAATGAATAGGCCAACAACAACACACCCATTATCAGGGTGGATCGCTTGAGGCTCTCACGTCGATAGGCCAATGCAATAGCTACAACAGGAAAAAACAAAAACCAGAAAAGCGTCGCAAGCATTACTCTCTCCCTCATAATCTGCTTTCAGATAATGCGTGACTGCAAGGCAAACTGAATAAACTCTACACTAGAGTAGGCCAGAACACTTAGGAGGTAAATGCCACATCAATTGCTTTGGATTGTTAACCGGCTGATTTATTAAGTCATATCAGCAATAAGCATTAAAGTGCAGAAGAGAAAAGCCGCTAGATATAGGATAGATCATAATTTATATATCGGTACTAAGAGGGAACGAATGAGGCTGAATAATTATTCAAGTGCAGGCGCATGGATAAGTGCACTTTGGCTACTAATCCTGCTCATTCCTCTTGCAGTTCTCTCCGCAGACCGCTGCCTCTACATCTCCTCCTATCATCAGGGGTACGCCTGGTCAGATGGCGTCGAGCGTGGCATTCGCAACACGCTGGCCGGTCGTTGTGAGTTACGCCAATTCGACATGGATACCAAACGCAACAAAGATGCTGCCTACATGAAGTATATTGTCAATAAAGCGATACAGCTGATTGATGAGTGGCAACCCAATATCATTATTACCTCCGACGACAATGCCGCCAAGCATCTTATCCAGGCCCACTATAAAGAGGCAAAGACTCCTTTCGTCTTCTGCGGCGTCAATTGGACCATCACTGAATACGGTTTTCCCTATAGCAATGTAACCGGTATTATTGAAGTAGCCCCAATAAAACCGATGCTGGAACAAGCCGTAAACCTAAGCCCGCCGGGTAGTGCTGGTGCAATCTATATTGGCGCCAACACCCTGACGGAAAAAAAGAATTACACCCACATGCAGACGGCTGCGGCTGATCTTGGCATCACGCTTGAAGAAAAACTGGTATCCAGTATGGAAGACTGGAAGTCTGCCTACCTTGACGCACAGAAATACAGATTTATCGTCCTGGGCAGCCATTCAGGGATCAACGATTGGGATGCAAAACAACTCGCCAAGTTCGCTCAAGAAAATGGCCATGTGCTCAGCGTAACCAATCATGACTGGATGATGCCGTTTACCATGCTAGGTTTTACTAAAATCCCTGAAGAGCATGGTGAGTGGGCGGCCAAGGCAGCGATTGCCATCTTAAACGGCACGCCCCCCAGTGACATACCGATTGTATCGAATAGAAAGTGGGATCTCTGGCTCAACCAATCCCTCTATAAAAATTCAGACGTAAGGCTCCCACGAAAACTGACTCGCAAGGCTAAGAAGGTCGTCCCTGAACCATGAAAGAGCATAATAGAGCCTCCCTCCCCATAGCAACCACAGTAACTCTCTTACTTGGCAGTATCCTTATTGTGTTTTTTGTGGGGTTCGTGACACTCTTCATTAACTGGGAGGAGTCCAACGAGCGATTTAACTATCAAAGCAAATCAATCATTCAAGGCGTCTCTCAGCGACTGGCATCCGCCGATGCAGCCCTCACCGCCTTAATTGGACTTAGCCAAGCCACCGATGAGCTCAATTCAGCCCTATTGACACCCATCAGTGAAAAACTGCTTGAGCGGTTCCCCTTTATAACATCGATTGCTTACTTATCACTTTTAGAGCCGGATGAGATTGAGGCGTATTTGATTGAGATGCGTAATAACGGTATGCCACAATTTAAAATTAAACCATTTGGCGGACATACAACTGATAATTTTACAAACTGTTTTGAAAAGAAATGCCTGATCACCACCTTCATAGAGCCACTGGAGCCGAAGACGGCTCGTCTATTGGGGATGGATTGGTGGAGTGAAACAAATTTTCGCCAGTTGATAAATGAGGCTGTAACCACGAATGGTCCTGAATTAGCCCTTTCACCGACAAAATCACAACTACCAGGGACGCATATCATGCTGCGTCCTGCGTATTTTGGCAATATCACACCACCCACACTCCGTGAACGACGTGAACAGTTAAGCGGTGTATTTGTTTTGACCCTGGACTACTCTGCACTGCTTAATTTCGAATTCGGATCAACGCCAGATCTGACATACTCATTAACCATACTTGAAACAGATGGTAAGCAGAGGGAAGTGCTGCAGACAACTGACGAATACAGCCCCAAATCATCCCTGGTACTGGGTAACTTTCAGCAAACACAATCATTTAACCTGGGTACACGCAGATTACGTTTAACTATACAAAAAGTACCGGACACAGAGGAGTTTAATCTTCATTCCAGCCTCGTTTCAATGCTGGTAACGGCTCTCTTGCTCTATGCTATTGCTACTGCCTGGATTAATCGTCGCTTGGCCACTGAAGACCGAAAGGCGGCTCAAGAACAACTGTTTCAAGAAAGAGATAAGGCTGATGTCACACTGCAAAGCATTGGTGACGCGGTTATCACAACCGATATTGCAAACCGAATTACCTATGCCAACCCTATAGCAGAAAGAATTTTTGGCTACTCACTGGCAGAGATAAAAGAGCGTCATATATCTGAGATAGCCCAATTTGTGGCAAAGGAAAGTGGCGAGTTAATTGAGAACTTAATAACCTACTATATTAATATCAAAAAAATTCGCCATGCACCCAGCCACATCATACTGAAACACCCTTCCGGTCGTGAGATCAGCATAGACTGTACCGTATCACATCTTACAGATCGGGTAGGCAACACCATTGGTAACGTACTGGTATTACGAGATGTGAGTCTTGAACGTGAACTCACTTCTGCGCTTGCATACCAGGCAAGTCATGATGCCTTGACCGGTTTACTAAATCGAAACGAATTTGAAAATCGCCTAAAGGAGATGTTAGAGAGCAGCAGAATTCAAAACTCTCAACATGCACTTTGCTATATTGATCTTGACCAATTTAAACTGGTCAATGATACCTGTGGTCACTTGGCTGGTGACAATCTGCTAAAACAACTGGCGGGCATCTTGCAAGCTCAGATGCGCGAAATGGATGTAGTCGCACGCCTGGGTGGCGATGAATTTGGCGTTCTGATTCATCATTGTGGGTTTGACCGAGCGCTTGAAGTCGCTGAACGTCTCAAACAGGTGATTGGTGATCATCGTTTCAAGTGGGATGAGAAGATCTTTGATGTACACGCCAGTATTGGCGTTGTACAAATCACGGCAGATATCGATACCCTCTCAGATCTCATGAGCGCGGCCGACCTGGCCTGCTATACAGCAAAAGATATGGGCAGGGATACAGTCCACGCCTATCAGCCAAATGACAGGGAAATCACGCAAAGACAATCTCAGATGCGCTGGCTTCCACGTATACAGGAAGCACTACACAGCAATCAGTTCCAACTTGTAACACAGCGTATTATGTCACTCAAAGATAACTCTGAACCTCATGAGATTTTTGAGTTTCTTCTCCGCTGGCCACAGGACAATGGCAACTTGGTCTCTCCTGGAATATTCATTCCAGCCGCAGAACGCTACGACCTGATGCGTAACATAGACCGCTGGGTCATTAAGAATGCATTCTCGCTCATATCAAAAGTCCACGCAGAAACTGAGCCAGTTCATTCACGGCTCTACTCTATTAATCTTTCAGGGCAGTCTATCGGCGATCCAAAGCTCGCTGCATATATCAGGCATCAGTTAGACCATTACAGCATTGATCCAGAGCTTATCTGCTTTGAGATAACAGAGACCTCCGCAATAGCCAATTACTCCATCGCTGAAGCATTTATTCGCCAAATGCTGGAAGTGGGATGTCGATTTGCTTTGGATGATTTTGGTTCAGGCCTGAGCTCTTTTGGGTATCTTAAACAGCTGCCTGTCTCCCTGCTAAAAATAGATGGGCAGTTTGTCCGCGATATGGCCAAGGACGCCGTAGACCGAGCCATGGTGAGAACTATCCATGATGTCGCTCAGGCACTGAACCTGAAGACCATTGCAGAGTGGGTGGAAGATGAAGAGGTTATTGTTCTACTTAAAGAGATCGGCATTGATTATGTACAGGGATTCCATATCGAAAGACCGCAGCTTGCTACTCGGTTGCTGATGAATTAGATCTGACTGATCTGCACTCACTACGCAGCTAACCCCTACCACACAAACAGAAAAACCATAAGAGTTACAGTACCCGCATTGATCACAAAAAATATCCTGCTGAATACAATTGAACACGAGACTTTATGGAGAAGGCTTATTGATTCAGATCAGCTAAAGATAACATTGGACATTGAAATAGGCAGGCTCTTGCAATGATTTTCACGTAATATAATTGCGTGGCAGTGGCGTAAATTTTAGGTTTTTCCTCGGATATTTATCGCTCGCAACACAAGGAACTAACCTACTAAGTTGTATGGAAAGCGACGCAATGTTCAAGCCTGACAACCCGGAGCTCAAACCTGTTCAAAGCGGCATTAGCCGGAGGGCGGTGCTGAAATTCTGTACAGCAATAGCATCCCTGCTCGCACTACCCGCAAGTGCGATACCGGTCCTATCCAAGAAATTGGCTCAAACAAGCCGACCTACTGTAATCTGGCTCTCCTTCCAGGAGTGCACAGGCTGCACTGAATCCCTGACCCGGTCACACTCACCAACAATAGAGTCACTCATATTTGATTTTATTTCACTGGATTATCACCACACCTTACAAGCGGCTGCCGGGGAGGCAGCAGAGGCAGCACGCTTAGAAGCGATGAAAACACAGTATGGAAAATATCTACTGATCGTTGATGGCTCCATCTCCACTGCTGATGCAGGGGTTTACTCTACCATTGCTGGTCAAACAAACCTGCAAATGCTGAAAGAGTCAATTGCGGGGGCTGCAGCAGTTTTTGCAATCGGTAGCTGTGCATCATTTGGTGGATTGCCTGCCGCCAGTCCTAATCCAACAGGTGCTACCGGGGTTGCCAGCCTAATGGAAAGTGGCGAGATAGAGACGCGACCGCTTATTAATCTGCCTGGCTGTCCTCCGATACCGATTGCCATTAGTAGCGTACTGGCCCACTACTTGGTTTTTGAGAAATTTCCTGCTCTGGATAGCCTGCTCCGTCCACTCTCTTTTTACGGCAATACAGTTCACGAACGCTGCTCTCGCTACCATTACTACGAAGAGGAGAAATATGCTGAACATTTTGATGATGAGGGTGCTCGTCAAGGCTGGTGTCTGTATAAACTGGGCTGCAAAGGCCCTGTAACCCACAATGCCTGTTCAGTATACAAATGGAATGAAGGGACCAGCTTTCCAATTGAATCAGGGCACCCCTGCCTGGGTTGTTCAGAACCGGGCTTCTGGGATAAAGGGGGATTCTATTTAAGTCTGGATGCACTGCTACCTTTGGGACCGGTTCGTGACGAGACCGTTGATGCGGCCATGGAAGCTGGCCAGCAGCTCTTCGAAGAGAACTGTATCTACTGCCATTCAGCTGATCCGACTCAGTTTACTACTCCGCCAAAAGAGATTCCTGCTCTGCTCCGCTCAGGAACCATCCGCTCCCACAAACGTCTGGATTTTTCTGAAGACCAGCTGAATATTCTGGAAAAATATCTGGAGTCAAAGAAATGAGGGCTGCGCAATGAACAGCTATTACAGTCAACGGGTTTTGCGGCTGATATCAGTCCTGTTACTGATCATGCTGTTCGAATACCGCAACGGATTCGCCGCTGATTCGGCTCAACGGCCAGGCCATCCCCCTAACGATCAATCGGGCTCGAGCGCATTTTCTATCCATGATCTGAATCAAGATGGCGCATTAAGCTGGGAGGAGTATCAACAGTTTCTTGGCAAGGTAGAGAAGCGCCGTAAAAGGGATGAACAAACCGGCCGTCGTTATGCGCCGCCACTCCGCTTTGAGGAGATCGACACCAATAAAGATGGCTATTTGACAGAAGATGAGATGATCAACGCCCTGAACCAGCGTCTGCAAAAGCACAAGCGTTATCGGAACAGGAACAACCGCTGGTAAGGTGTTCGCTCAATCGAACATCATCTCGAATAGCTCGTCACTCGAAACCACATGACAATAGATCATGTTAATGATCTCCAATTCCCTCTGATGCAGCTCATCCGTACCGGCCGCACAGCCGTCTTCAACCACAATCACATTGAAACTCTCATCAGCCAGACTTCGCACTGTGGATGAGACACACTGATCGGTGAAAATCCCCGTCATGACCACATTTTTAATACCCAGGTTCTGCAAAATCAGTCGCAGATTTGTGCCTGTCAGTGCGCTGTCGGTGGTCTTGGTAAATTCCATTTCATTTGGCAGTGGCATCAATTCCGGGACAATCTGTGAGCTCACCGCATCTTTAGGCAACAACAGATAATTCCATCCCGGTTTTTTCTGGCTGAGTGAGCGATCACGGCCATCTTCCAGCAGACAGGCAATCCGTGCATGCAACACATCCATGCCCTTCTCACGAAACTTGCTCTGCAACCGTTTAACTGTGGGAATGACTATGCCATTCATCCGCACATGGAAAGGCGCCCAGCGCAGTTGCTCTTTTGGATCAGCCGACCGCTGCATATAGATATTCTGGATATCAATTGTCAAAAGCACCGTCTCTGATGGCTTGAGGCAAAGATCAGCCGGTTCAGGCGCACCCTGGTAATAGAATGACCGATAATCTGTTTTCCAGCTCATGCGCGCCTCCTGTTATTTTTAGCTACATCATAGTGCAGTTTGTTTTTTTCAGATGCAGCGGTTCGTCATCATCCCGATTAAATGGAAGCAGATGACTCATATAGCGAATGATATCCCACGCCGCCTCGGAACGCAGACAATGCGCCCTGCGCTGATAATAGCGGAAATCAATACTGTCATCGAAGCGCCTGCGCACTGAATTTTTTTCATTCTGCTGCATTTGTGAGCAGTTTTCTGCATATTTCCGGCTCATGACAAACTCCTTAATAGTTAAATATTACTCATCTGTTTTAGAAAATTCCTGATGACTCTATGAGTGATAACGACTATATTCGGCATAATCCGTCTAGACAAACGACCATTTTTCACTAATAGTTTATTTTTTCTAATCTATATAGCAGACTAATCATGCTGCCACTGAACGCCCTACGCGTCTTCGAAGCCGCCGCAAGACATCTCAGTTTCAACTTGGCGGCCAAGGAGTTGCATGTCACTGCCTCTGCTGTGAGTCATCAAATCAAGCTGCTAGAAGCGTACCTGGGCATCAAGCTGTTCCACCGCCAAACACGCCAGGTCAGTCTGACCCCTGAGGCCGAAACCTATCTTCCAGGCGTTCGCTTGGGACTGGAGCAGATCAGTGAAGCAACCCGTCGCGTGATGAGTCGACAGGACACCACTATTCGCATCAATCTCGCACCCGCTATTGCCGGTGGTTGGCTGATACCTCGACTGTATGACTTTTACGAAAAGTATCCGGATATCGACATTGAGATCACCACCTCAATGAGACTGGTGGACTTTAGCCACTCTGATGTAGATCTCGCTGTTCGATTTGGAAAAGGTTATTGGAAAGGGCTGAATAGCCACCTCCTCATTCCTGAAGAATTGATTCCCGTCTGCAGTCCAAAACTGATGGCACAGGTCGGCCATCCCGATTCACCGGAGGGGCTGCTTAAACTGCCCCTGCTGCATGTAAAACCCAAGGCTACGGATTGGCAGGAGTGGTTTGAGGCCGTAGGCATTCCGCAGAAAATATTAAAGATGGGGGCTGGTTTTCAGAACTCACCGCTGATGCTGGATGCTGTCGAGGCAGGATTGGGGTATGGCATAGTAAGTCGCCACTTGATTGAGCAGGAACTCGTAACAGGCCGCATCGTCATTCCCTTCGATATCAGTATTACCGGGAGCAACGGTTACTTTCTGGTCTATCCAGAGAGTCGCGAAAATGACTACAAGATAAAGCTATTCAGGGATTGGGTACTAGAGCAGATAAAAAACAGTGCCTAAAGCCTACCCGGAAGCAAGCCGTATCGGCTTGATGACCGTACTTTAACGCTGTCCTACCCGCTATGGATACAACTGGACAATTCCACTCTTCCCCTCGAAATCACCGACGATCCATATCTGTTCAAAAGGGTGGTCGGACGGTACATCAATATGATGCTGGAGCGCCTTTATCTCATCAGCACTCCATGCGGGATGGGTATTGCGAAGGACTAGCCAGACCCGTTTGGTCTTGTAGCGTTTGTGCGATTTATTTTCAAGGATACGATTAAGCGCCCTGAGCAGGCGCGAATGGGGATCCGCTACCTTTTCGAGATCACGAAGTGCTTGCAGGGTGATTTCACTCAGCTCTCTACCCAATAACTGCATCGCCTCTTGTGCACTGCCATAAATATGGGCCACCTCCAGATCCAGGCGATCTCCCTCAAACTGACAAGATACATCCGGCTTGATCGGTCTATTATGCCAGATGTGCCGTATCTGTTTACCGGTATCATGCTCATACCAGCGCATGAAAAGCTTGGCCGCCTGGTGCTCTAACTGGATTTTTTCATTTTCGCTCGATTGCATATTCGACAGATTAATACAGTTCTGCTGTTTTGATTATTAATATACTTTTTTCCACATCGTAAATATCAAAGACGGGAGCAGATTAACAAATAAATGTGAGGCTGCAGCTAAAAAACGCTAAAATACCATACAGAATCGCACAGAGTGTCTTTACAAGGTAGAGACAGGTTGATTCAGGATAAATTCATGCAAAACAACGATATATTACGCCGCATCCGTTATATTTTTGACCTTGGTGACTCACAGATGAGTGCGCTGTTTGCCTTGGCCGGCCATAAGGCGGGGCTCTCACAGATCAGAAACTGGTTACAAAAGGAGGATGACCCTGAGTATGCCCCCCTAAGTGACACCTTGCTTGCCACATTTCTAAACGGTTTAATTGTTGAAAAACGGGGAGAAAAAGAGGGCCCAAAACCGGTTCCTGAGAAACGATTGACGAACAATATCGTTTTCATGAAACTGAAGATTGCCTTAAACCTTAAAGCAGAAGATGTAATAACCATTTTACAGTCAGTCGGTTTCAACCTCAGCAAGCATGAATTAAGCGCGCTTTTCCGCAAGCCGGATCACAAACATTACCGGGAATGCAAAGACCAGATTTTACGCAACTTCCTTATGGGAATGCAGAAAACCTATCGCGAGAAGGATTAATACCAGGCTATCCAATAATCAATATCAGCTGTATCTTTTAAAAGGAATATCAAAAACCGACAAAAGCCCCTCTCCTTGCTATAGAGTTTATTTATCGTCTCGTTTACCCTGATGAAATGGACACGTGAATATGCAATATAAGGACTACTACAATTCTCTCGGCGTCAAACGCGATGCCAGTCAGAGCGATATAAAAAAAGCCTATCAACGATTAGCCAGAAAGTATCACCCTGATGTCAGTAAAGAAACAGATGCCGAAGAGCGTTTTAAAGAGGTTGGAGAGGCCTACGCCGTCCTGAAAGACCCTGAAAAACGGGCGGCCTATGATCAGCTAGGCAACCAGTGGAAATCCGGCGAACAGTTTCGCCCCCCTCCCGACTGGAATGATGGCTTTGAGTACAGCGGCGGATTCTCGGATACGGATGCGGCTGCATTCAGCGATTTTTTTGAATCACTTTTTGGTGCGCAGGCGAATGCAAGAGCAGAAGATGCCGCGACCAGATTCCACCCCCACGGCCAGGACACCCATGCAAAGATAGTAATAAATCTTGAAGATGCCTATAACGGGGCGACACGTACACTCACCCTACGCCACCCACATCTGGATCCCTCCGGGAAAGTGGCTTTCCACGAACGCCACCTGAATGTCAATATTCCCAAAGGCGTCTATGCAGGACAACATATTCGACTGAAAGGACAGGGCGATGCAGAGCTGAGATCCGGGCAGCCTGCCGACCTCTACCTTGAGATCAGTTTTGAATCTCACTCTATTTACACCATCAAGGGTAAGGATGTTTATGTAGATATCCCCGTCACCCCCTGGGAAGCCGCATTAGGTGGCCAAATTACGGTTCCAATTCCCAGCGGAAAAATCAAGGTGACGGTTCCGGCAAACTCCACACATGGCAGGCTGATGCGCCTCAAGGGCAGAGGTATCCCTGCAAAACTACCAGGCGATTTGTTTGTCAGACTGCAAATTGTCTTACCAGCAGCCAATACAGCAGAAGTCCGCGAGGCCTATGAGAACCTGAAACGGGTGGCAGATTTTAATCCACGCAAACAGTTGGGAGTGTAACCATGACAGACCATGAACAGCCCTCTGCTCTCTCCGGTGAATTACTTCATCAATATTGCCTGTCACTTCACCAACTGTGTCACAGCACAGCTGCTGAGCCTGATTTCGTGCTTAAACTAGTGGAATATGATGTTCTGGAGCCACAGGGGCAACGCGCGGTCAATTGGCGCTTTCAGGCAAATGATTTAGCTCGATTACGAAAGGCACAACGACTCATTCGAGATTTTGAACTAAACTTTTCAGGTCTGGCGCTGGTTATGCAGCTTCTGGATGAAGTAGCTGAACTTCGTCGCCTAGAGGAGTAACGCACAGACAAAACTGCTCTTGTAGCTTTCATCCAGTCTACCCGTAGGCCTGTGCTAATTTGAATCGGGCAACCAAATACTCGTGGGAGATAATCATGACGACTCAAGATGAATTAACACAGACCATTAAAGACATGGTAGATGATCATCGCGGTATCCTTGCCATGGATGAGAGTGCGCCTACTATTAAGAAACGCTTCGATTCTATTGGAGTTGAATCCACCGAAGAGATGCGACGGGTATATCGAACCCTGTTATTGGAAACGGAAGATCTGGGATTGTATATCAGCGGTGCGATCTTGTTTGAGGAGACCCTTAATCAAAAGAACAATAACAATAAGGCGTTGGCTGAAATCGCATGGCAACAAAATATTGTCCCCGGAATCAAAGTGGACAAGGGTACTGGACCCTTGCCTGGTGCGGCAGGTGATCTGATAACTTATGGACTGGATGGTCTTGGCAAACGATTGGCTGAGTACAAAGAACTCGGCGCCCGGTTTGCCAAATGGCGCGAAGTCTACCCAATCTCTCCATCGAACCCATCTCAGCTTGGCCTACATGCCAACGCAGAAATGTTGGCGCGCTATGCTGCGGTTTGCCAGGAGTTGGGTATTGTCCCTATTGTGGAACCCGAGGTACTGATGGACGGCGATCACACGATCAGTCGCTGCGCTGAAGTGACAGAGAGTGTGCTGCAGGCCGTCTTCGACAAACTGCATCTGCATGGCGTGCAACTCGAAAACATGATTCTAAAACCCAACATGATTCTCCCTGGAAAAGATTCCCAGCGAGCCTCACCTGAGCAAATTGCCGCAGCAACCCTTGAAGTATTAAAACGCCATGTACCAGCAGCGGTTCCAAGCATCAATTTTCTCTCGGGCGGACAAGGCCCGGAAGAGGCAACCGAGAACCTCAATGCCATTAATCTACTGCGTGGCAATTCACCGTGGAAGTTAAGCTTGTCCTATGGACGTGCGTTACAGCAGCCAGTTCTTCAGGCATGGATGGGCAAGCAGGAAAATCACGATGCGGCGCAACAGGCTCTGCTGAAACGGGCACGACTCAACAGTCTGGCTTGTTGCGGAGAGTATTCACCTAGCCTGGAATGATTTGAAACAATTACACGCTGGCAATCAACATAATGAAAAGCTCGCCATGCCAGTCTGCTTATCAATAAGAACACACAATTCACAATAGGCAGGCTCACTCATTGGGTCATCACCACAGCTGCAACCGGCAATGATCTCATTGAAAAAAACACCTACCTTGGCAGTGATCCGATCAGCAGTAGCCGCAGTAGAAAGGAGCGTCATCTGCATATTCGTCCCATCCACATAACCCCCACAGCTGACGCCCTTTTGCAGTGGCAGGAGAGCCGGATCAAGCGCCAGCAGCTCAGCCTTCAGGGACGACTCAAACGCCTCTGTCTGCCAATCTTGCAATGACTGCTTCAGGGGTAGCACTGTTGTATCCAAGTGTTTCTGTTCATTTCCATAATCGATGATCTACGCGATCAGTACCAGGTTCCGACAGTAGCTTTGTAATGGGGCGATTACTCGCCTGTATTCATGGTTTCACTTCGATGCACTCGGCGACCGGTCTTTGATCACTGCCACTCTCTTTGCAATAGTGCATCTGTCCATCCGCATAGCCAACCCAGGCACGCTGGCCATTGATGCTGATATCGGTCACCGCAGAACCCCGGGCTTCAATCGCGGTGGTGCAAACTGTCCAGAACGGCACTGCCGTTCCACCTCCGCCGTTGCAGAGTCGCACGGAACCGTCTTGATAACCGACCCAGGCACCATTAGTATTATTGTTGCTGATGACAGTGATACCACTTGCTGCCGAGACCAATCCCACCAGGCTCAGCACACCCAGTAAAAACAATCCTATCTGTTTTTTCATGTTCGCTCTCCTTTTCAATTCATCCGTAAGTCTAGACCACACCAACTCAGTCAAGAAGTCTATCGGCCATACTAGGGCCGGACCAGCGTAACATGGCTGCCCCCTCTACCAGAGGTTATATCCAGGCGCAGTGGCATCTGCTCTTTTAATTCAGTTACATGAGAGATCACCCCGATCATTCGACCGGAAGCCTGCAGATCAATCAGCGTTCTAATCGCAAGATCCAGAGACTCCTGATCCAGCGAACCAAATCCCTCGTCGATAAACAGCGTATCCAGCCGGATACCACCCGAATAGGCCTGTACTACATCAGAAAGCCCTAACGCCAACGAGAGGGCCGCCAGGAAGCTCTCACCGCCTGATAGAGTGGCCACTGGACGACTCTTTCCGCTGTAAGCATCTTCAACCTGCAGATCGAGACCAGACGCCCGGTTTCCCTTGGCCCTCTCCTCTTTGCGCAACAGTTGGTAGCGCCCCTTCGTCATCTGATGCAGGCGATGGCTCGCCTCTACCAGTACATCATCCAACAGCACACTGAGTACAAATCGCTGCAGGCTGATCTTCTCCCCGGTCTGCCCGTTCGCCACATCACTCAAGGTACCGATCAGCGCGTAGTCTTTTTCCAGAACCTCACACTGCTGCTCGATACCTTGCAGCTTGTCCGCAGCCGCCTGTAACTGGCCCAAGCGCTTATCGACAGACTGCCAGGCGGTCTCTGCATCAGTCCGCAATTTTGCATACTGCTCAAGTACCTGTTGTAACGCAACCAGATCAGGGGGCGTATGCCCATCTAGCAGTGATTGCTGCTGTTGCAGCGCTCCAGCTACCTGCTGCACTGTGGCTTCAAATTCGCTGACCTGCTGTTTAATCAACCGCTTTTCAGGCGTATCAATCAATGCCTGATGAAAGTCCGCTTCATCCTTAAAATCACTCTCTTCCAACGCCACTAGCCATTGCGCTTCAGCGGATTGCATGGTCATCAATCCCGCTGCTTTCTGCTCATCTGCAGACTGCGCAGTAGCCTTGGCCGCCTCCCATGCGCCGTTGGCATCCTGATAGAGTTTACGCGCCGCTGTTATCTCGTTCGTCAGCCGCTCAATAGTTGCCTGCACCTGTTCCAGAGCAGACTGCAGTGCGCCCGTCTCACGATAGAGGGCTGGCAACTCCTGCTCAGCACCCTGCAGTTGGCTGCGTGCTGCCGCCACCGCCGCATGCTGTCCTGTCAGCTGTTTGTTAACCTGATCCAGGTTATTACGCAGCTCGGTGATCCGCTGCTGCAAGGGTTGTTCAGCCGTCTTCAACTCTTGGTGGGCAAGTTGATTCAGTTTCAGCTGCTCAACCTGTTGCTGCAGTTCATCATGGCGTTCCTGAAGCTGCTCCGCTGTTTGCTCTTTAGCATCCTCCAGAGCAACATGCTGCTTGCTGATCTGGACATCCAGACTCTCCAGACTACTCTTGATATGGGCATAGGCTTCACGTGCTTTTATCAGATTGTCCTGAGCATCTTGAACTGCCCTCCGCGCTTTCTCCAGCATCTCCTCACCTGGGATTTCGCCTGCAGAGACAGCTGGAGTGGGATGTATGGTACTGCCACAAACCGGGCAAGGTTGATCGCTTTCAAGTTCGCTGGCCAGCAGTGCTGCCTGACCCCTATGCCAGGTTAATTCTAATTTCTTACTCTGCTCCAGCAACGCGGCATGCTCACTCGCAAGCTGCCTACCCTCTTGCCCGGCCTTATCCAGTTGCCGCCTTTTTTCGCCCCGCTGCATGATCATCTCATCAAGCAGGCGACGCTCTTTGAGCATATTTGCAACCTGTTGATGATGCAGTGGTGTATCACTTAAGTGCGCAATGCTCTGCTGAAGTCTCGACTGCTCGCACTGACTCTTTTCACACGCTTCAAGCTGTTCTTGAAGTTGAACAGCGTAGTTCTGTTGCGTGGTATTCAGAGTCTGCTCAGCCGCCAGAGCCTGCTGAAGAGTCGCCTGTGCCTGCTGGAGTATTAAGGCTCTCGCTTGATACCCCTTCAGGGTCGACAACTGCTGCTTGGCGACATCGAGTGATACCGTCAGTTGCTCAGCCTTGTGCACCTCAATAAGCGATTGATCCAAGCGCTTTTTTGCATCGCTCAGCAGTTGACTGGCTTGCAACGACTTCGTCTCTACGAGTAAATAGTCACGCCGATTACGCTCCCTTGCCTCAAATAACGGGCTGAGCTGATCCGCCTGTTCGGCCACTTGAAGACGCCGTTGTTTCAGTTGGATATCAGCACGCTCTCTTTCCAGTGCGGCCTGTTGCTCCTTCAACACCCCCAACTGATGGAACCCTTCACTGACTGTCTGTGCCTGCTGTACCTTATGTAACGCATCTGCATGCGTATTTTCAGCATCCAGTTTCTGCTGTTTCGCCTGCTCAACCTCTGGTTGCATCTGCTGCAGCCCATCCAGTAGATCCTGCTTATGCTCAAGGCCAATACCTTCCAGTATGCCCTGTTGTATTTGTCGACTCTTTTCCACCTCCCGGCGTATTCCGGCTGAACGGAATTTAAGCTGCTCTTCGAGTTGTCGATAGATGCGGGTCTGAAACAGCTGACTGAAGATCGCTTCCCGCGCTTTGGACTCTGCCAGTAACAGGTCCCGGAATTTCCCCTGTGGCAGGACCATCACTTGTCGAAACTGCTCCACACTGAGGCCGGTTAACTGCTCTATCTCCCGGGTCGCCTCTGTCACCTTACCAGCCACAATCAGCTGATCACTATCGCTTGAATCAACTCGCCATAGCTGCGCTTCGGCCGCTTGCGTGGTAGTACCCTCACCCCTGGCTTTTGGGCGCTGTTGTTCTGGTACCCGTCGAATACGATAACGACAAGCAGCTAGTTCAAAACTGAATTCAACTTCCGTGAGCAGATCATCCGGGGCATGATCACAGCGCATCTGACTCCCCTCACGTTCATCGCCGGTCGTTCGGCCATAAAGCGCAAAACAGATGGCATCCAGCAGGGTCGTTTTACCCGAGCCTGTCGGGCCATTGATCAGAAACAGCGGATTCTCGCCCAGTTGTTCGAAGTTAATCGTCTCGCTGCCCTGAAAGGGACCGAATGCGACCATGGTCAGGGAACAGGGACGCATATCACTCCTGCTCCTCGCGGTGAATCCGTTCCAGTGATTGCGCAATAATTTCTGACTGTTCCCGTGTCAGCGGCTCACCCCGTACCTGTTGATAGAAGTCCTGGAACATCGCCATCTCACCCCTTTTCAGTTGATCGCGATGCAGCGCACGTTGCTCTCCGCTGACCATCAGACCCGGGCGCTCCAGATGCAAGACGTTAGGATAGACTGCCCGCAGCCTACCCATGATATCGAGAATGGCATGTCGATCGGTAAGTCGCACCAGCAGGTAATCGTCCCGATTCGGATCAGACTTGCCCTGCTGCAATAGCTCATCAAGCGCCCCTTCAAGGATACGCATATCATGCAACGGCTTTAGATCAATCTGTTCAATATGACATGCGCCAGACGCCTCGATATCCACCAGGGTCACTGATTTGTGATGCAGCGATTCTGAAAAAGAGTACTTGAGTAGGGAACCCGAGTAGCGAACATGCTCTGCCCCTCTGAACTGCCGACCATGCAGGTGACCAAGCGCCGCATAGTCAAACGGCATGAAGTGTTCAGGTGAGACCCATTCGGCACCCCCAATAGAGAGCGGGCGTTCCGACTCTGAAATATCACCGCCTGCCAGAAAGCAGTGACTCATCACCACGCAGGGTCGGTGGTCACCATTTTGCCTCCTGATGCGTTCAGTCAAAAATGCCATTGCCTCATTATGACTGTTGACTTCATTATCAAAGAGGTGTCTGACAGTAACCGGATCAGCATAGGGGATGGGATAGAAGGCGACTTCAGAACCGGATCGGTTGAGAATGATCGGCTCAAGCTCAGTCTGCAGTTGCCCGATGATATGCAGACCGGACCTGGCCAACTGTCTGGCAGCAAAACCAAGCCGTTCAGGACCATCATGATTGCCTGCGATCATAATCACGGTTACACCCAGATCAAGACAGATCCGTTTCAGCACTTCATCCAGCAGCGCAACGGCAGCGGCAGGCGGTACGGAACGGTCATAGATATCACCGGCCACCAGCACCACATCCACTTGTCGTTGCTGAATCAGTTCAATAATCTGTTGCAGGGCATGACGCTGATCTTCAAGCAGAGAAAGATTGTGGAGTTGCCGTCCTATATGCCAGTCTGCGGTATGCAGTATCCTCATCTATCCATCAACCGCTTCCAGGTAGCGATACCGTTTTCCATAAGCAGGTAATTAACTGGCACCAGTAGCAGTGTAATAAAAGTGGCGAACAGAATACCAAAGCCTAAAGATACGGCCATGGGAATCATAAACTGCGCCTGGGTAGATTGTTCAAACAGCAGTGGTGCCAAACCCATAAATGTCGTTAAGGAGGTCAGCATAACCGGCCGGAAACGTGCCACCCCTGCATTCAGTATGGCCTCACGTAGGCCCATATTCTTCTTGTGATTATTAATGAAATCCACCAGCACAAGGCTGTCATTCACAACCACACCAACCAGCGCCATCATACCCAGCATACTAAGCATGGTCAGATCCATGCCCATTATCCAGTGTCCGACCAGTGCGCCGATGGCACCAAACGGAATAATTGACATCACCACCAGCGGCTGTAGATAGGACTTGAACGGAATAGCCAGTAACCCATAGATCACAAACAGCATGATCACCAATCCTATGCCCATCGAACTAAACGACTCCTCCTGCTCCTTCATCTCCCCTTCGAAGCTGTAGCTCACCCCGGGATATTGCAGCAGCAGTTCATCCAGATAGCGCTTGAGTTCCTGTTGCATAACCGTCATGTTGGCCGTGGTCTTGTTAATGTCTGCTGACACCTTAACGGTTCGATAACGGTTTATACGGATAATTGAAGTGGGACTTTTTCCCGGTTTAAGCGTGACTATCTGACCGAGTGGCACACTCAAGCCATTGTCACCGGTAATACGCAGATCCTGCAGGTTGGCCACCGATTTACGCTCTGATTCAGGAAAACGAACCATCACCCTAATATCATCCCGACCCCGCTGTATTCGCTGCACCTGAAAACCATAGAAGGCGTTACGGATCTGATTGACAACATCAGAGCGGGTCAGACCAAGGGCATGAGCCTCATCTTTCAGTTCAATCTGCAGTTCCTGTTTACCGTCCGATAACGTATCACTGATATCAAAAACGGCCGGAAAAAGCGCCAGCTGCGCCTTTACCTTATCTGATACTTCTCCCAGCGTATTGAAATTAT
>VMRY01000024.1 GCA_007713595.1 Sedimenticola thiotaurini | reverse complement strand
GGCTTGCTTTCAAGGCCCGCTTGCGAGCGAGATCCAGCTCAACATTCTGTATCTCCAACGCCTCCATAGTTTGAGTAAGATCAGCTGTTGCCCTGTCTACCTGGTGTTGAAGAATCTCTTGAGAGTGCTTCAACTCTTTTGCCATCGCATTAAAACCTTCTTCAAGACTACGCAATTCGCCCTTGGAAGATTCAGGTACTGTTACAGAAAAATCACCATGTTTCATACGAATAACGGCTTGTGTAAGCTTTGATAAGGGAAGCGTTATTTTGTGGCTCAAGAATAGTGCAATCAACCCCGTCAGGATAAGCCCAGCAATACTAATAATTAGACTGGTCCGAATGGAGTTTTGTTGTTGTTTTATCAAGCGAGAGCGGTCGAGTTCCACGACCACGGAACCAATAATAATCGGTGCAGTTATCTCTTTTTTTCCGTCTAGTTGATCTGGATAATCTGAAATATTGACGGCTTGAAAACCACTCAAAACCGAGGATGTGAAAAATGATGATTGCAGGTTCTTGGTTCGCTGCCCAGCTTTTGGTGTACCGACACTGGTTAATAACTTTCCCGCCGTGTCATTAACGAGAATTGAAATGATGTCTTTTCTCTCGGCAATAGCTCTTAGATTTATAGAAAGTGATTCAACATCGCCACTGAATATCCCATATACACTGGCGGCAGCCACCTCCTGCGCGATAGCATTACCACGCTCCTTAAATGCCAGATCCAAATTATCAAGCTGGGCTGAAATCAGATAGAGGGTCAATGTGAGAGCCATTACAGCAGCAGGCACTATCCCTAATAGGAGTGCGCGGATCTTTATGCGGGATTTGCGGTAGCGTCTTATCATTGGCTTGTTCGATTAGTTATAAATTTAATAATTTCACTCTCAGATGGAAGTGTGATTCCAAGTGATCTCGCAACGCTGCTATTTATTTCTACACTGAAATATTTTGGATATTCCGGCTTTGGTAGTTTTTTCTCGTTTTTTTCTAGATATTCAGAAGTTGTTTCGGCAATATGGCGGGCAATATCATCAGGTGTCGAAAAGATGGAAATAAGCGCACCTGCTTTCACATAGGCAGAGGAGAAACCAATAACAGGTGTTTTGTTGTGGTAACTGGATAGTAAGATATTGAAAACAGTACGACGATTGAAAACACTGGGATCAGGTAATGCCAGCAAGATATTGCTCTCCACAAGCAACTCTTTTAGCTGGGGCCCGACCATCTCTTCACTGGTCACTGCTCTATAAGAGATTTCCATGCCCAATTTATTGGCTAATGATATGAACTCTTGCTTGGAACCCATCGTACTATTACCCAGTAATATACCAATATGTGGATCTTTATTTATCAGCTGTGCAAGAAGGAGCTGCCTGTTGGGTGGTTGATCCAGATAAATAGCTGTTCGATTCTCTGTGTTCTTTAGAAGTCGTGAGGAGGAGGACTTAGGAATAAGTGCATGCAGAACAGGTAGGCCTGAATTCATTGTCTGGATTACCTCACCAGCTTTTAAGCCGAGGGTAATAACCAGTTGGGTATTTGATGGTATTACCAGGCTGGTTTCATGTTTATTACTATAGGTTAACAAATGGACGCGGCGTTCAGGGCTTTTCAAACGAGCTTTTAGTGCCTCGGCTATTTTCTCATATACAGGCGATTTTCCGCTGCTTAAAATAAGGACACCGCTTGGTGCGGCATGGCAGACAAGCGGGGTAAGTAATGCAAAAATAATAAGCGGAAAGACAAAAAAACTTCTAACTCCTGGCTTTAAAACCGGGAGCATATTGAAGTAGTAGCTAGTTACCCTTAGGAAGGACATTTCCTGATACTCGTCCTTGGGCATAATCCAATAAGTGGCATGAAACCTCCTTGTCTACTGATCGATCCAAAAGTATATCTGTCTAACTCAATGCCAGTTTAATTGTGCTTCGAGGAAAATACGTTTTTCCCATATATTCTCTTCATGAAAATCCTGGAAATCGTTATCTGGTCCGATGTTTTGCAGGATGAGGGCAATTTCACCATCGGCTTTTTCAAGTTCAAAGGGCTTAGCGATTTTTATATCCCAGCGCCGATTAATAGGTACATCATCACCATCACCAGCCCAGCTTATCTCATCCATATAGTAGTAAGCCGAACTGAGCTTTATACCGGAGTCAAATTGGTGGCTGGCTAGAATACTTGCCGTTACCGGGGGTACCCGCCAGTCAAGTATTCTGTAGTGATCAATCTGGGTGGGCGGGTATTTTTTTATCTGCCTGCCATAAGCATGTGTAAGACTATAACCAATACTCAGCATACTCTTTGGTGAAGGATCCCATCGAAGGCCGATCTCAAACCCGTTTATATTGAGACTGCCACTATTCATATAGGTATAGGGCTGCTGAGGGGCATTGAGATCTTTAACTTCCGCTATCATGTCCTTGATCTCTTCATGAAATACCTTCATGTCGAGGGTCAACCCTCTGTCCTGGAAGTTGCCGAGATAACCCAATTCAAAGGATTCGATGTATTCAGGACGCAGGTTGGTCGTGGATTTGTAAGTTTGTAGGAGCGATGCCATGGAGCTGGTTAATACAACAGATTGATCTGAAAAGTCTTCCCATAGGGTTGGCATTCTATAGGCCCTTGTACCACTCATTCGGAGTGTATTCATCTCATCCAGCTTTATATTGAGTGCCAGTTTGGGAGAGAAAAAGCCCTCTTTCTCTTCAAATTTTTCATACATGCCACCCACATTAAGTAACAGACTCTCAGATAATCGCCACTCAAGATTACCAAAAGCCCGGTATTGATCACGGGTTATCCAGTCATTACGTTTAAACGTCCAAATTCCCTTTCCATAGTCACGTCTCGCTCCCAACCCCCAGACCATTCGCTGTGTGGAGTTTAAATCGATGGTGTGCTGGAATTCCAGGTCGTAACGTTGTGATTTAAATCCATAGCCGAGAGAGACATCAAGCGGAAAAAAGGTGATCGCATCAGAAAAGCTATCATCAACACTCTGATAGTTATGATAGAGCTGAAGGTAAAAGTCACTCCCAGGTGAAAGACTGCGTGTCCAGCGCAGTTGCTGGAATGAGTTGTTCTCTTCAACAGCTCTTAGTGGTTGCTCGGGATCGCCGAGGAAACCATCCTCCCGCGTACCGCTATTCGTGCCTGCTTCAAACAGAAGTGCATCCTGGCTATTGATCTGATAGTCCCCCCTGACACCTAACCAGCGAGTATCGGAGCTGTCGTGGCGGGAATAAAAACCGTCATTCTCATCGTATTTAAGCGCAATTCTGTAAGCCAGGTTTCCTTCATTTCCTGCAAACCGGTTATAAATCTGTCGCCTACCGCCATCACCTGCAACCGTTTTAACTCGAATGCCGTTTTGTTCAGATGGGTGCTGGGTGATGATATTGATTACTCCAGAGAATGAATTTGAGCCATGGGTGCTTGCGTTGGGCCCGCGAATTACTTCAATGCGCTGGATATCATCCATATCCAGTGCCTGGTCAGCCCAGGTTACTCCACCAAACGCCGGGTCATAGATGGATCGACCATCAATGAGCACCTGCATGTCCCGGGCATATCGATCGGCGTTGCCATGTGAGGAGACGGTAAATTTGGCACCGGTAAAGAAACCCACCTGAAAACCCGGTACCAGTCTTAAAAGATCGACCAGTTCGATCGCACCTGATGCATCGATCATGGCCCGATCAATCACTGTGACTGATGCAGGTGAATCAGTCAGTGGCTGCTTCAGTCGGGTTGCCGATAGAACAACAGGAATTTCGCTGAAAAACATCGCCTCATCAAGAGGCGCCAATGCATCCGTGGCGTGAACGGAGAAGGCACTTATAGTGCCCAATCCAACACCCCAAAACCATTTGGAGTGAATTGGGATTGCTCGTTTATACATCATGATGCTTCTGTTTAGTTCTCGCTGCGTTATTGTTAGACTAATTGAGCTGAATGTCATAGACCTCAGAATCAAACTATACCTGTTCTATACTATAGAATGTGTGCTTTTCATAGGATCTTACTGTAACCACGCCTCATGATATACCCTACTATTGAGCAATTTATTGGCCATACGCCTCTGGTTAGACTGCAACGGCTTCCAGGTGAGACCACGAATACCATTCTGGTCAAGCTGGAAGGTAATAATCCTGCCGGTTCGGTTAAAGACCGCCCAGCACTGAGTATGATTGATCATGCTGAACAGCGGGGTCTCATCAAGCCCGGTGACACCCTGATTGAGGCGACCAGTGGCAATACCGGTATCGCGTTAGCCATGGCCGCTGCAATCAAAGGCTACCGCATGATTCTTATCATGCCGGACAACCTCAGTATTGAGCGTAGGGCCTCTATGCGTGCCTATGGCGCCAAGCTGATACTGGTTTCTGAACAACAGGGTATGGAAGGAGCCAGAGATCTTGCTGAAGCAATGGCCATGCAGGGCGAGGGCAGGGTGCTGGATCAGTTCTCCAATAGTGACAATCCACTGGCGCATATTGAGTCGACCGGACCTGAGATCTGGCAGGATACCGGTGGGGAGATTACCCATTTTGTTAGCGCCATGGGCACCACAGGTACGATCATGGGCGTATCTGAATATCTGAAACAGCAAAATCCCACTGTTCAGATTGTTGGGGTTCAGCCTGCTGAGGGGGCAAGCATACCCGGGATCAGACGCTGGCCTGAAGCCTATATACCGAAGATATTTGATCAACAAAGGGTGGATCTGACTCTGGATGTTACCCAGGAAGAGGCTGAGCAGACAACGCGAGACTTGGCCGCCCAAGAGGGCATTTTTGCCGGCATATCTTCAGGTGGTGCTGTAGCAGCGGCGCTCAATCTTTCACGGACAGTGACACACGCAACTATTGTCGCCATTATCTGTGACCGTGGTGACAGGTATCTATCAACGGGTGTCTTCCCAGCTGAATAATTCCATTATGCTCCTGCGGGCAGCTGTTCTTGGCCTGCTGTTAGCGATCAGTTGCTCTCTGTCGGCAGCAGAAGTTCTATCCGTGATGCTGGGTGATATTGGTAACGATGAGTGGTATGCCAGGGATGTTGTACTGGAACTCAACTTTTCCTCAGACCAGGATCATTTCAAGTTCTCTGCTTCAGAAATAGCTCACCCGGCCCTGACAGGACCGATAAAATCTTTCATCTTCGATTGCAAGAAGGGTCTGATAAAAGACCGCCGGATCGAGTGCCAGCAAGGTAGTGCAGATCTGGTTTATATGGGTGTCAAACAGAGAAAAATAAACTTAATATTTAACATTAATATAGATTCACAAGACTATATAATAAAAGCAAATAATATAAGTTTATCCAGCGGTAAGCTGGATGTTCAGATAAAAGGCCATAAGCAGAATTGGCAGATCGAAACAGGTGGCAGGGGGATTCAGCTAGACAAATTAGGCTCTTTTTTACCAGTATCAGCCGGCCCGTTAAAAGCTTACTCGGTTAAGGCAACGGTCAATTTCAAGGCCAAGGCACATGGGTCACAAGCGTATGTGTCTGCTGCTGAATGGCGTCTCGATTACAACAATCTCAGCTTCTCCGATCAGGCGGCCGAATACCTTGGTGAAGGTTTGGCCGGCGAGTGGGTGGGTAGCTTACGGCAGAAATCCGGGAAATGGTCCGGGGCACAGCAGGTAAAACTGACTAAGGGTGAGCTTCTTACACCACAGTTTTACCTTCCTTTAGTTAATCATTCCGTCACCTTGACAACAGACCTGACTTATCAGCCAAAAGGCACTCTCCTTACTCTCTCAGCTGTCGATTTCAAACACGATGACCTGTCTGCATTTACAGGCGACGTTGTATTGACACTTGGCAGCACCCCGCTGATCCAATCAATTGCGATTACTGTTCCACCTGTAGAGATCGCCGCTCTGTTTAGAACCTACCTGCTGCCTGTGTTGGCCAATCCACTTTTGGAGGATATTGAGCTGGCCGGGAAAGTGGCCATTGACTTGATGCGTCAAGGAGAGAAAACAGAAGTGGCAATGGTGCTCGATCATATCCATATTGAACAGGGATTGAAGCAGTCAGGAAAGGGCACAGGGCAGTTTGCCCTGTATGACGTAAATGGGCATTTTAACTGGTCAGATGAAAAAGCGCCTGACAGCGAAATCAGCTGGCGGGGTGGCCATCTGTTTGGTGGAATTACGCTGGGACCCGCCGCGATTCATATGAATATGGCCGGCCAGCGGCTGACCCTCGCGAAATCCACAGCTATTCCCATACTGGATGGTAGACTGCAAGCAGAACAGTTTGAACTGACACAGGGTTTAAAAGGTCCAAAGGTCAGATTTCAGGGTTACCTGACACCTATTACCATGGAATCTATCAGCACGGCCCTTGGTTGGCCGCCGCTTTCGGGGCAGCTGTCTGGGATGATCCCCGGTATCGCATATGAAGATGGGGTGATTGCGGTAGAGGGACTCGCTTTAGTCAAGATTTTTGATGGTGACATCTTGATAAAACAGTTAAAACTGGAAGATCTGTTTGGTGCTTTACCGGCCCTTACTGCTAATCTTGAAATGAAAAATGTCGATCTTGAAACTCTGACGCGTACCTTCTCGTTTGGTAAGATTACCGGCAAACTGGGTGGTCGAATTGATGGTTTAAGGTTAGAGGATTGGCAGCCGGTAGCGTTTGATGCTCGCTTTGAAACGCCAGCGGATGATGAAAGTCGTCACCGTATCAATCAAAAGGCAGTAGACAATATCTCAAACCTCGGTGGAGCGGGTGTATCCGGCGCAATTTCACGCAGCTTTCTACGTTTTTTTGAGGAGTTTGGTTATGCCCGGTTGGGCATTAGCTGCCGGCTGGAGCGGGGTATCTGCCATATGGGTGGTATAGAACCGGCTGAAAGAGGGTATTATCTGGTTAAAGGTGGCGGAATTCCCAGAATCGATATCATGGGTTTTAACCAAAAAACGGATTGGCACATACTGTTGAGTAAATTGAAACAGATCTCTTCAGGTGGTGCGCCTGTAATAGAATAATCGAAAAACAAGGTACTAGGAGTTAACCTTATGAAACTTATGAAAATTAGCGGCCTGTTTACACTACTGTTGCTGTTGGCAGCCTGTGTAACCATCAATATCTACTTCCCGGCCGCACAGGCCGAAGAGGCGGCAGAGCGGATTGTTGACGACATACTGGGCAAACCTCAGCCAGACGCTGATAAAAAAACTGAGAAGAAAGGGGCCGCCTTACAGCAACCCCTCTACCAATACATGGCCAGTCAGACACTGGAGTTTTTCATACCATCAGCCCAGGCAGCGCAGCCTGACTTCAATGCAAGTTCACCGGCCGTGCGCAAACTGCAGGCCAGTATGAAAAGTCGTAACAGTGCATTGACCCCGCACTATAATAGCGGTGCGGTAGGCTTTACCCGGGATGCCATGATCGGTATTCATGATGCGGCCGCCATTTCGTTGAAAGATCGGAATAAAGTACAAGGCCTGATCAGTGATGAAAATCGGGATCGTAGTGAACTCTATCGTGCTATCGCCGAGGCAAACGGCCATCCCGAATGGGAACCTGAGATACGCGCAACATTCGCACGTACCTGGGTTGAGAAAGCGGCTGAAGGCTGGTGGTATCAGAATGCCAAGGGTTCCTGGGTCCAGAAATAGAAAGCTCTGATCAAAAGTAAGCGTAGACAACGGCAGCGGAAGGCTGCCGTTGATTTTTCCAGACAGAAGAAAACAGTGAGGGTTTAACAGGTTTCATGGGACGTTCAAGAAAACGTAAGCTGCCACAAGAGCTGGTGAAAACGACAATTGATGCATTGAGTCATGATGGTCGGGGCGTTGCACATATTGAGGGTAAAGCGGTATTTATTCATGGTGCGCTGCCTGGCGAATCGGTCAGTTTTCGCTATACACGCACACAGAAGAAATTTGATGAAGGTGAAGTGGTAGAAGTTTACGAGCGTTCCTCCGTCAGGGTTGAACCGGAATGTGATCACTTTGGTCTTTGTGGTGGCTGTTCACTACAGCATTTAGCTACAGAGGCGCAAATAGAGGCCAAGCAACAGGCCTTGTTAGACGCCTTTCAGCGTATAGGAAAAGTCACGCCAAAGAATATCTTGCCCGCGTTGACCTGCAATAGCTCTTTCGGTTATCGCAGAAAAGCCAGGCTCGGGGCCAAGTATGTCTTCAAAAAAGGGAAAGTTCTTGTCGGTTTCCGCGAACGTGGAGCCCCTTATGTGGCCGATCTATCGCTCTGCAAGGTCCTTCACCCCAAGGTAGGCGAACTGATAGAACCGCTCAGTCAGTTGATCGAATCACTCACTATCAAAGAACGCGTTCCCCAGATTGAGATGGCAATGGGTGATACAGAGTGTGTTCTGATTTTTCGTCTGCTCTCAGCGCCAGATGAAAATGATGAGCAGAAACTGCTGGCATTTGGGGAAAAACATGACATTGCCATCTATACCCAATTGGCTGGACCCGATTCAGTCACGCCACTGAATGGTAATCCAGTTGATCTGATTTATGCGTTACCAGCCTATGATCTTTGCATGCATTTCCTGCCGAATGATTTTACCCAGGTGAATAGCGAACTTAATCGCTTGATGATTGATCATGCACTGACATTACTTGATATAGAGGCCGAAGACCGCGTCCTTGATCTGTACTGCGGCCTCGGCAATTTCACTCTGCCGATGGCGCGAAAGGCAGCCGAGGTGGTCGGTGTGGAAGGTGATTCGGGCTTGGTGGCCAGAGCGCGGGAAAATGCGCAGCGTAACGCTATTACCAATAGCCGCTTTTTTACGGCCAATCTCTATGAGTCCCTGGAAAAAGAGCCGTGGTTACTGGAGCAGTTTGATAAGGTTCTGTTAGACCCACCCCGATCAGGGTCGATAGAGATCCTTGAGCATCTCCCAAAACTGGGTGCCAGGCGGATAGTCTATGTCTCATGCTACCCGGGCACATTGGCGCGGGATGCGGGTGAGTTGGTGCATCGGTATGGCTATGAATTGATCTCTGCTGGCGTAATGGATATGTTCCCGCATACTGCTCATGTTGAGTCGATTGCACTGTTTGAAAAGAGAAAATAGAAATGGCTGTAGAAATAGAGCGTAAATTTCTGGTTGTTAATGATAAATGGCGAGATTATGTAGTTTCAGAGTCGGTGCTTAAACAAGGCTATATTGCCAACCAGGCGAATGCCACAGTCCGGATCAGGGTGGCCAATGGTACGGCTCATCTGAATATCAAGAGTGCCACCAAAGGCATTACGCGGGCAGAATATGAGTATGAAATTCCAGTGTCAGATGCAGAGAAAATACTGCAAGAAATCGCTGAACAGCCCTTTATTGACAAGACCCGCTATAAGGTCCGTTGTGGCGCGAATATCTGGGATCTGGACCTGTTTGCAGGAGAGAACAGTGGTCTGGTAATGGCGGAGATTGAACTTACTAGTGAAGATGAAACCTTTGAGCTTCCCGAATGGGTCGGTGAAGAGGTCTCGGATGATCCGCGTTATTATAACTCCTGTCTGGTAAAGAAACCCTTTTCCACGTGGTAAATAAGACAGATATAACCATTCAGATTAATCTGGCGCAGCAACGGCTGCGCTTGGTATCTGAGGATGCGGTCATCGCAAGTTATGCTGTCTCAACGGCCTCGAATGGGCCGGGGGAAAAAGAGGGGAGTGGTTGTACGCCACGTGGACTGCATCGTATCAGACTTAAGATAGGCGATGGACTCCCCGAGAACGCGGTATTAGTAGGTCGGCGATATACAGGTGAGATTTATACCCCATCCCTGGCTGAAGCCAATCCGAAACGTGACTGGATTCTTACCCGAATCCTCTGGCTTACCGGTATCGAGCCTAAGAAGAATCGGGGAGGCAATGTCGACAGTCTGCGACGTTTTATCTACATTCATGGCACACCCGACAGTGAACCGATGGGGCGGACAGCTTCACACGGTTGTATACGTATGCGTAATAAGGAACTGATTGATCTTTTTGATCGGGTTCCTGTAGGAACAATTGTAAATATCTGCTAGAGATAATTATCGAGTCGATTATTCGACAAAATAGCTGGTAAAGTAGAGATCTTCTATAGACTCATCGTCAACTATCTGTTTCATTACGCCCTGCAGTGCTTTTAGGGCATCTTTTCTAAGCTTCTCTTTACCTTTTGTGTCCTTGATATCCTGACCCTGCTGGTCACTAAAGAGTAGCAGTAACT
>VMRY01000128.1 GCA_007713595.1 Sedimenticola thiotaurini | reverse complement strand
TTAACGAGTCAGGGGGCATTGTTTCATTTCTTTTTAGATTTCTTGGATTTTTTCTTTTTCGATTTTTTCTTCTTCTTGGCCTTGGCCTTCTTTTCAGCCTTTTTCTTGGCTTTTTTCTTTGCCTTGCGTTTTTTTGTCTTGGCTTTTAGCTTTTTCTTCAGCTCATCAGCCTTCTTATCGCTCTTCTTATCACTTTTCTTTTTTCCCATCATCTCTTTCCTATATGTTGTTACTACAGTGCACGACATCCTGTATGTAAAAAATATTACAGAGCCTTTTAGACTCTATACCGGTTTTCACTGCAATTAAAGCGGTGCTGGCTATTAGTTGATCTGGCGCAACTTGGTCTGACTTAAATAGCAACTACAAAAACATTAGCGGCAGTAGATTTCTTCAAATGCCTTGATGGCTGCAAACCAGGAGAGATGATCCGCCTGGAAATCATATACCAGGGGCAAATTAAACTGCTTACCTTTCTCCATGGCATCTGGATTGGTAACGCCGTGCTTAGCCCCTGGGTAACTTATAAATTTATACTGCACGCCCGCCGCATCCATCTCGGATTTTAATCCACTGATCTGCTCCGGTTTGACGAAGGGATCTGCTGCATCGTTGAAGTCTAGCGTTCTTTAGTGAAATAAAAATCATACATACTGTGTGGTAAAAGCTTCTTTCTCTGTAACAACGGAAAGACGCTGGATAATCCATCACCTCTCGCTGTATGCTAACGAACATCCAAATACCAACAATTATTCCATGCAGGGAAGTAATGAATATCGACAGAGCAAAAGAGTTGATACAGGTGCAGCTTCAGTTCAGCAGCGGCTATAACCGCAATGCGGTGCGTATGATACTGGGTGAAGTACAGCGAAACTATGGTCAGCAGGAAGTGGATACGCTTATTCGTGAGTTCAGACTTGATGAGTCGTTTGGACTAAAGGTAGGGACTAATTTCAGTACCGTTGGAACTTGAATCAAAGTTATTAGAGTCCCGTTAAATTTGATGTGATACGCCTAGCGTCTGTCGCGCCGATTCTTTTAATGCAGACGTCACTTACTCTCCGATCAGAGCATTATCCAGTCAGTGTTTACAAGAATTGTAATTAGCGTGAATGCTGAACAGTGTTAGGGTCAGATTTACTAACAATGCGTATGGAAAAGCGGTGGAAAAGATAGGCCGCAAGAAATGCCAGTAACCCACCAAACTCCAGGGCGAAGGCGAATACCATCTGCCACGGCTCTATGAACAGAGCACCTAACCCCGCACCACCGATCCATACAAACAGACCCAGCAAGACACTGCGCTTTAAAGAAGAGCGATAATTGGAAAGATAAACCTGGCCACACGCTGGACAGGTAAATTGCGGGCGACGTGCAACCCAGGGTTCAATCTTTTGTTGACAGCCTGGACATGAAAATTGATTGATATTCAAAGACACTGATTGCCACTACCTGTGATGATTAGATACTCCACCCTTTTCGTGGCCGGGCTGCACGACAGGCCAAGGTCAGCGCCCAGAACTCGCCGAAATCATTTACCACCACATCCGGTTTATGTGGGTGTTGTGGCGTGCCAGGAAAAATCTTATCCAACCACTGTTGATCCCACTGCGCTCCATTAAAGAAGACACTCGTCACCCCGGCTCGCTTGGCTGCAATGGTATCTGTGGTACTGTCTCCAATGTACCAGATCTCAGGTCCTGGCAGCAGGTGAAGATTTTCCAGTGCCTTGAGAATTGGATCCGCATGGGGTTTTCGCAGCGCTGTGTCATCACCACAAACAGTGGTATCAAACAGCTCAGACCAGCCGGTATCTTCAACCGCCGCCAGTTCATGTTGAAAGAACTCGCGATCCCGATTGGTCAACACACCCAGTTTCAAATCAAGTGCCCGCAATCCAATCAGCATGTCCTTAACACCGGGCTCAAAGGGATAGACCGCGCCATAGTGATTTCGATAATGCCGATTGAATGCTGTATGCGCTATCTGCTTGGCCTCTTCATCCGTACCAAAAAGCACTTCAAAGATATCTGTTCGGGATATTTTTCGATCAGCCTTAATCTTTGGATGCAACTGGTGGTAATCACGCACGTGTTCAACAAGCTTGGCATCCTCTGGTGTTTTACTCTGTGCCGGATCCACCAGGTGCTCAGTAAGCCCCAGTTCATCCAGTTCAGGTAACATATCATCAACCGCGTAATACATGGCATCCAATGTATCTACTAAGGTAGCATGCCAATCAAACAGTAGAAAAATGGGTGCCGTTAAATCAACAACTGCAGGATGCCAGTCCGGCTCTATGCGCGCGGCAGGTTTACGCCTGGGGGGCGTCCGTTCGGGTCTCTGAGCCCAGATCTCCGTGTGTTCAGTACCATCGACCTTTTGAATCAGATCTAACAAAGAGTCCAGGTCATCGACCACCGCATCGGGTTTATGCGGATGCTGCGCACTACATGGGAATATCTTCTCAAGCCAGTCCCAATCCCACATGGCACCATTGTAGAAAATGCTGGTGATGCCAGCCTCTTTCGCCGCAATTGTATCGGTGCGACTATCACCCAAATACCAGATATCCGGGCCTGGTGTCGCGTTTAGATTGGCTATTGATTTGAGTAGCACATCGGGCGCCGGTTTGTGATGCGTCACTTCATCACCACACACCGTGGTATCAAACAGATCAATCCAGCTACCGCCTTCCAGGCTTCTCATCTCTTTACCAAGAAATTCTCGACTACGATTGGTTGGAACCCCCAGCTTGATCCCAAGCTTGCGCAACAGTAGCAGACGTTCACGCGTCCCCTCCTCGAAGGGTGACACAGCGCCATAATGATCCCTGTAGCAGTTGTTAAAGGCCTTATGTGCAATGGATATCGCTTCAAGGTCCGGCCCAAACAGGGCATCAAATATATCTGTGCGGGAGACCCGCCGTTCAGCACGAATCTTTGGGTGAAGCCGGCGAAAGATGCGAACAAAGCGAACCAGCTTCATATCATCCGGTGTCTTGCTTAACTCCTCTGGAGCCAATCTGCCCAGTAATCCCAGCTCGTCAAACTGAGGCAGCAGGTCATCAATGGCCCTATACATCGCTTCCAGAGAATCAACCAGTGTTGCATGCCAATCCAGTAGCAAGATTTTCGGTGGAACCAAAGTTTTTAAGCTGTGATCAATACGATAACTCAAAGGGCAAGTTCCTCAGCCAGATTAGTAGGACCTGTTAACACCATGCTCTGATGCAACTCCCATCATCGCAAAAACAGCACTGCCGAGTATTACATATTCAAGTCGATCACGTGAAGGCAACAAGAGAAGTAGTACACAGATCCCATGACAGGTTTAACCGGTTGATCTGATTAGGGGCTGGCGCTATGCTTCGCTGCGTATACAGAATCTACATCTGCGTTACAGAATTAACTAACCAACGGAATTGTAATGAAAAAAATCCTCTTTATTGCTGTACTGGCAGTGAGCATGATCCTGGCAGGCTGCGATAACACTGCCCAGACGCCCACACCCTCAGATCAACTGAGTCAAACTGCACAGCCAGCCAGTGATCCAACCGCAGGTAAATTCACCCCGCTCAAGGCACCACTACCTTCGGAAGAGCTGACGGATAAAAAACCCTATGTAGTCGAGTTCTTCTGGTTCGGCTGCCCCCATTGCTACAGCCTTGAACCTCTCGCTAAGGCATTCAAACAGGCAAACCCAGGATTTCAGTTCATCATGATGCCGGCGGCACCTAACAAACGCTGGGAAATAGAGGCACGCCTCTACTATGCGATGGAAGCATTGGGGGTGAAAGAGTCTCATTTTGATCAGGTCTTCAAACTCTACGCAGATAAACGTGAAGAAAAACGCTACCCCACACTGGATGAGATTGTGTCCCTGATGAGTGACGCAGGGATCACCAAGGAGAGCCTTGAAACCACCATGAACAGTGAAGAAGTCTCGGTTCAGATAGAGCGTTCAAAGCGGTTCTTTGATCAAGCGGAACTGACCGGTGTGCCCTCACTGATTATTAACGGTAAATATCTTCTGGAATTCTCCAAGCTTGACGGCGAAAACTTTGCCGCTGATTTCATGCAGACGATCCTGGCACTCGGACAGAAATAACCTACCACCGAAGCCCTCCCACCGGGAGGGCTATCTCCTGCAAAAACGCCAACAACAGCCATTCGTATACAACTTTTCTTTGCTTGATACGCTTAAACCGTGCTAAATATGATACATATATTGCATACGCAAGATGGATTTTGAATCTTATTTCTATCTCGCTCCATTTATATTTTGCCACTATTGGAGGCAATTACATGTTGGATGTACGTCTGAATGCGTTAAAAAAAGCCATGCAGTTAGAGAAAGAGGGCATGGCCTTTTACGAGGCTTCCCGGGAGAAGGCGACCAGTCAGATAGGTCGGAATATGTTTGAGTATCTTCGTAAGTCAGAGGAAGGGCATATGCGGCGTATCCGCGAGATCTATCATAGCCTTGAACAATCAGGTAACTGGCCAGAGAGCCAGCCCGTCTCAGATACTGACGAAGCAACTTACAAAACAATCTTTTCTGAAGCGATGGCAGAACTGAAGCAGCAGAACACAGTGAATGCCGACGATATAGAAGCGCTCCAACAAGCGGCAACATTCGAGAAAAACGGCGAGAGTTTTTACGCCAAGCGGGCTGATGAAGTGACCGACCTATTCGAGAAAAACTTCTATACTCAGCTGGCCCATGAAGAATTTCACCACCTTAAAGCCATCCAGGACTCAATCCAGATGCTGGAAGATCCACAAGGCTTCTTTGCCGACAGAGAGCACGGCACACTCGCGTGTTGAGTGCAGCATAATCAGGTGGAGTAGAACGTTCTACTCCACCAGAAAACCATCCCTCTATCGACAACGACGTCAAGTAACTGGTGATGAGTGGGCTTTTCCGATTGGTGTTAAGGAGATGACTGTTTGCAAAATAAAACTGAAAATTGCCAACAGGATAGCCAGATAGCTGAACTCAACAGCTTTACTGCCGATTAGTACAAAGCCAATATCGAACAGAATTATGGCTATACAGGCTGAGATGGCCGCAGCCTTCACCGTTACCTCAATCCCCCGTCGCACCAGTAACGAAACCGAAAGCGCCGCACCAGCACCAATTATAATCCCATACACAATATGATACATAATGGAGGCAAACCAAGCCCCACCCGCACCCACATCGTCTACCAGCGCTGCCCATGTCGGCATCAGCCACTGAACAACAGGTCCCACCAGCACGGTTACAGCCAGTGCCGTTGCAAATATCTTCAAGTTTACAAAACCATTCATCAGCTTACACCTCCAAGTAACCGGCTGATTATAAACCAGGGAAACGTCTAACAGAATTGATTAGACGCAAACAGAGAGCGCGCCTTAACAACTTGTGGAGATGATTGATTGACTGGATTCCTCAGGTGCAGGTTCAAAGAAATTCGCAGCACACTAGACTCAGACAGTTTTTTTATGGCTTCCATCGCACATGGGGGCAGAGGCTGTCGCCTTGCAACCGCAGAAATAGACCTTCTTTGTTTCAGTAGCCTCAAATTTAACCGGCTTAAACAGGGTATCTTTATGTGATCCATCACAGAAGGGTTGCGTTGCGCTCTTCCCACAAGCACACCAGTAGTAGGCTTTTCCCTGCTCGACCTCAACTGCAAATGGAGTATCCGCTGCCCGCACTGGTTTGTTCATACACTCATCCCCTGTTTAGTTCATGAATTATTTATCGCAACTCAAGCATAGACTAACAGAATGATTAAGCCTATAAGTTTTATTACATCCCCCTAATATCTACTACGCTCTACTGAATTGAGCTTACTCCGCATTTCACGCACTACTGCACCGTATTTTCGGGTGCATTTCTGCCATGCCAGATAGCGTTCTCTTTTTTTACCATACTCATTGTATTTTTCCGGCTCTTCACCACAAATGCGATGCATCTGCGCTGTCGCGACCTCAAGATCCTTCTGTGCCTTAGTCTTCTCCTGCAGATACGCGGCATCAGATTTTCGGGCATCTTCCTTTTTTCCATTCGCCCAATCAATAGCACACTGATACTCGTTAACAGGTTTCTGATAACGAGCAAGATCTTCATTAAAGGTTGTCGATTTTTTGTACGACGAAGAGTAATACTTTCGCTTGGGTGCAAGATAGCGATCAAGTGCTTGCTTAGAGCGCTCCAGCGTCTGGCTCCAGTATTTAATTTTCTCATTGAGGGTTTTGCTGCTCAGCTGACGATTATCCCTCGGCATGGGCAGTTTCAACTCTCCACAAAAGGGTTGCCCATCAACAATCGTGGGCACCAGCACAGAACCTGAAGTTGTCTGGATCTCTATCTGGTCTTGTGGAACAGACGACTCATCCTGAATCGGAGGGGTCTGGCTGAAATGAACCTCTCCATTCTCATCCACCCATTTGTACATCTTGGCAGCAAGAGCCACATCAGACGCTGAGCCAAGAACAAATAGCAAAAATAGTTTTGTGAATAGATCTGGCATTATCTTACCTTTCAATGCACTTTGCATACGCCACATAATGTAATTCAGCCTATAAAAAAGACGGCTAGATTTATATGCTATTGGGCATTACCGATAATATGTATATCACGCTGCGGAAAGGGTATTGATACTTCATTGGCATCAAATTGCTCTTTCACCTTCCGGGTTATATCCCAGTAAACATCCCAGTAATCCACCGTACTCACCCATGGACGGACAATAAAGTCGACGGAGGATTCACCCAGTGTATGCACTTTTATAACGGGAGCCGGATCCTTTAGCACTCGTGAATCGGCTTCTATAATACTGGTCAATATTGTTTCGGCTTTCGCCATATCATCACCATAACCGATACCAAAAACCATATCGACCCGGCGCTTTGACTGGGCAGTGACATTGCGAATTACTCCACCCCAGATTTTATTATTCGGTACAACCAATTTTTGATTATCCGGTGTCATAATTGTTGTTGCCACCATATTCATCTCTTGCACCTTACCCATAACACCACCCGCCTCAATCGTATTTCCGATATCATAGGGTCGGTAGATCAAAATCATAAGACCCGAAGCGAAGTTTGATAATGTCTCCTGCAATGCAAAACCGAGAATAAAGCCTATTACGCCCAAACCAGCCAAGAGCGGCCCTATTTCCACACCTATCTGTGAAAGAGCAACCAGCAAGCCGACAACCATGACAGCCTTACCGGAAAGATTTATAAAGAAATCCTGCAGAAGCTGTGAAATATGCAGCTTGGAGGCACTTAGCGCACGCCTGACCACTCGACTGAAGAGATTTGAGATCAGCTTGAACAGCAGCAAAATAAAGATTATAACAATGGCTTTCAGAAGTATGGTCGGCCCGTTCTCTTTAGCCCACTCCTGCAGCGATTCGACCCATTGTTGAGTTAAACCAGCAACAACCTTGCGATCAAATATGTCACCGCTTATTTCCCCAGTTGCCACTATGAGTAATTGACTGTAAGGCGTAGCATCCAGATTACGCTTATTCATTACATCAATAATCAAGGCGAGACTTTTAGCATTGCTCTGCTTTTTCTCACTTAAAAGCTGGAGATCAACCGCGATGCTCTTTTTCTCATCATCTGTTGCTTTAACCGCTCTTTTTTCAGCTTTTTTAATTTTATCTAAAAAAACTTCGATTCTGCCTGCAATACTTTTCGCACGCTCTTGCAGCAGTGTGTCCAGATAACGTAGATCGTCACCAGCATCCAACCCCAGCGCCATCATCTTCTCACTGTGTTCAAAAAGCGCCATTATCAGGTCACTGTTTTGATCGAGAGCCGAGCTAAGCGCTTCTTGTATTTTTAGCGTTTGCTCTGGCGCTGCCTTCTCTTGCTGTGCACGTAATTGCTCAATTTCCTTCTGTACAGACTCTATATCTTTGCGGATACCCTGAGCCAAACGTTTAACAGGCTGTTCGATTTTTTCAACTATTTCAGTTGCATCAACTCCATCTTCTTTCTGATCAATTAAAGTTTTTAGCAGCTGCTGCATTGTCTTGCGGTAGTTTGCCTTGACTTGCAAAGAACGATTGGTCAACGCAAGTTGATCATCACCCGTTGCCTTATCCAAGTCCTGCCGAATCAGGTTCAACTCTTCTTCGAGCCGTTTAAGTTCGTCAATCTGCGCCTGCGTGCTTTGCGTGAGGTTTGTTGCTGAATCATTATTCTGAACTACCAACTCAGTCTCTGCTTTTTTCTGCTGCTGAGCCTGGGCAACTGGTGGCTGAATGGCTAGCAGGGTAGATAATAGAAACAGTACTGCAAAACTTACTCGTTTTTTATTAATCATATTAATCACACTCACCTGCAAAATAATTTGTTGATTCAACATATATTGTTTCGACTATATAAAAGCATTTCATTGTCGTAAAACTTTATAAATTGGCGAATAATTAAGTGGTTATGGATAGTTTTCACTATTGGTAATTTAACTGAGATCAGTTCCTACTAACACCTATGGTTTAGGGAGGAAATATTACGGTAACCAGACAGAGAAACACCCGCCGGATAGTGTGTAGCCGTTTTCCAGACGAATAAAACCCGCCTGCCCTTTATTCTTGTGCATCTCAGCAATCAGAGTGGCAAAATAGAGACCAAGCTGGGTTCTCCCTTCAGCTATATCACGATGAAGATCTTCTGAGGATTGGGCGGCGAGCATCTGTTTTGGGTAACCAGGACCATTATCCTCGACCCGAAACACCAGATAATTATCTTCCTGTCTGGCCGACAAAAGTAACTGATCCCGGGTATAGCGAAGGCCATTACCAACAAGGTTATTCAGCACTCCGCGAACCAATCCTTCATCAAAATATCCATAGAGGTCGGGATCACATTCATATTCCAACCTAATATGATTGGCTTCTGCCGATGCATGGTTTTCAGCCACCACCTCTTCAAGAAAGTTGGTTACATCAACATCATCAATAGTTGCCGAGATTCTTTCATTTTCAATATTATAAAGGGTCAATAATTCAATGAGATTATTATTAAGCCTTTTGGCTTCGTTTTGCAGTGCCGTAACGCGTTCCGGTTTGTCATAGCGGAAGGATGGATCTTCAGTGAGTTGTTCCAGAGTATGCACAACCATACTCAAGGAGTTT
>VMRY01000154.1 GCA_007713595.1 Sedimenticola thiotaurini | reverse complement strand
TCGGCCTACCTGTTACTCTCTCTGGTTACCTATGTCCCCAATGACCCTGGCTGGTCTTACGCGGGCCCCCGGGAATTTGCTGAGAACTCGGGCGGTCTGGTTGGCGCCTGGTTAGCCGATGTCCTGCTGAATCTGTTCGGTCTCCTGGGTTATCTGTTTCCCCTGATGGTTGGCTGGAGTGGCTGGCTGATACTGAAGGAGCGTAACCCGGACAACAGTCTGAATGTGCCCATGGTGGCGCTTCGCTGGGTCGGATTTCTTCTGACCCTGATCGCTGGCAGCAGCCTGGCTGCACTGCACCTCTCCCATATCCCACTGTTTTTACCCAGTGGCTCGGGTGGCATTCTGGGCACTTTTTTCCAGGCGTTGCTGGTGAGCGTGTTCAGTTTTGCTGGTGGCACGCTACTCCTGCTGGCTTTGATGCTCTCCGGTTTTACCCTGTTTACCGGTATCTCCTGGTTCAGGGTGATGGATGGGCTGGGTGGTTTGGTGCTCAAACTGATTCGTTACCTGGGTTCCATTCCTGCTCGCTTGAGCGAAGCCAGGAAAGCGAAAGAGGTTAAGAAAAAACGTAGCGAGACCTTCAAGGTTGAGAAAAAGCGTATGGAGACGCGCACGCCACCTAAGATCGAACCGATTATTCGGGAAGTCAAAACCAGTGAGCGTGTCGAAAAGGAGAAACAAGTTCAGCTGTTCGATACCCCTGCGGAAGGGAGTCTGCCACCTCTGGGGCTACTTGATGTGGCGCGGAAGAGTGGTCTCGGCTACTCCAAGGAGGCACTTGCTGCCATGTCTCAACTGGTTGAGCTCAAGCTGAAAGATTTCGGTATTGAGGTCGAGGTGGTGGCTGTCCATCCCGGGCCTGTAATTACACTCTTCGAGTTGCAGCTGGCACCGGGGACCAAGGCCAGTAAGATCACTAATCTCTCTAAAGATCTTGCCCGCGCACTCTCAACGATCAGTGTGCGAGTGGTTGAAGTGATCCCAGGTAAGACGGTGATTGGTCTGGAAATTCCCAATGAACACCGTGAAATGGTCTACCTGAGTGAGGTGTTAAAGTCGGAGGCCTATGATTCGGCAAAATCCAGACTCACACTGGCTCTTGGAAAGGATATCGCAGGCAATCCCGCAGTGGCTGATCTGGGCAAGATGCCCCATGCTCTGATCGCGGGTACAACCGGTTCTGGTAAATCAGTGGCTATTAACGCCATGATCTTAAGTTTGCTCTATAAGGCCTCACCGGATGAGGTCAGACTGATTATGGTCGATCCAAAGATGCTGGAGCTCTCGGTTTACGAGGGGATTCCCCACCTGCTTACGCCGGTTGTTACCGATATGAAAGAGGCCGCCAACGCCCTGCGCTGGTGTGTCGGCGAGATGGAACGGCGCTACCGACTGATGGCTGCATTGGGTGTGCGAAATATTGCGGGCTATAACAAAAAGGTCAGTGATGCGGAAAAACGCGGTGAACCGATCAAGGATCCACTATTCCAGCCTAATCCCCTGTTTGAAGCCCAGGAAGTGCCCAATCTGGATCGATTGCCTTACATCGTGGTTATTATCGATGAGTTGGCCGACATGATGATGGTGGTGGGTAAGAAGGTTGAAGAGCTTATCGCCCGACTTGCGCAGAAGGCGAGGGCATCCGGTATCCATCTGCTGTTAGCGACGCAGCGGCCGTCGGTGGATGTTATCACGGGTCTGATCAAGGCCAATATTCCAACGCGAATAGCATTCCAGGTTTCATCCCGTATAGATTCAAGAACCATTCTGGATCAGATGGGGGCGGAACACCTGCTGGGTCATGGTGATATGCTTTATCTGCAACCCGGAGGCAATATTCCCCAGCGTATGCATGGTGCGTTTGTTGATGACAACGAAGTGCATCGGGTGGTTGATCATCTGAAGAAAACCGGTCAGCCCAATTACATTGAAGAGATTCTCCGGGAACCAACAGAGATGATTCCGGGTCTCTCTGGTGAGAGTGGTGATACTGAGGACAGTGATCCACTCTATGATGAAGCGGTACAGATCGTGACGGAATCAAGACGCGCGTCCATATCCGGTGTGCAGCGGCGGTTAAAGATTGGTTATAACCGTGCAGCTCGGCTTGTTGAGGAGATGGAGCGTACCGGCATCGTTTCTCCGGCC
>VMRY01000034.1 GCA_007713595.1 Sedimenticola thiotaurini | reverse complement strand
TACCATTCACCAATCTTCACTTGGACAAATTCATTTCGGATTATAGTTTTGGATCTTTTGTGCTTGATATTATCGATGTACTGATTATTTTCCTGGCCTTTTATAATCTTGGACTTGTGGGTCATCGTCCAGAAAATTTGAATGCCGTATATAGCTTGTTAGTTTTCATACCGGCGGTTGGACTCATAAGCAATGACGCAGTTAATAATTGGGAACGATGGAAAGTCATGATATCTATGAATTCTCTTATCCTATTCCTGCTGTTTGCGCTCGTTGGTGATGTATCTGCTCAGATTAATTTTATCTTTATCTGCATCATGTATGCTCTGCTATTTTTTTATATACTATTCTCATTTGATGCAGAGCGCCGTAGATTGGAGTAAACGAATAAGTTCTATCAGTTTTTCTATCTTAACGAGTGTTGATCTCCGTGACACTCACCACAAGCCATATGAAAAATATTATAAACTGCGACAGTGATTTTGAAGGAAGCAGGTCATGATACATATTCGAGAAATCGATCATCTTGTACTTCGTATTGTTGATCTCGATGCCATGCTCCACTTCTACTGCAGTGCACTGGGCTGTACTGTGGAACGCCGCAAGGATGACATTGGCCTGATTCAGCTGCGCGCAGGACGTTCACTTATAGATCTGGTAACTGTAGATGGGCAGTTAGGTAGAGCCGGTGGTGCAGCGCCGGATAAGGATGCACGCAATCTTGATCACTTCTGTCTGCGTATTGATCCCTTTGATGAAGCCGGGATTCGCGCTCACCTGGAGGAGTTTGATATTGAGGTGGGTGATATGGAATCACGCTATGGGGCGGAGGGTGCAGGGCCTTCTATCTATCTTACCGATCCTGAAGGTAATGTAGTTGAATTGAAAGGGCCACCGGTTAATAGTATATAACGGCCTAGCAAGTTTCACTTCACTCAACAAATTCTGCATAGATGATCCGGGTGATCGGCCTATCCATACCGATACAGGGAGTACAAAAGCGATATGGCATTTAACTTTGATAGTGCGATCAACCCCTATTTGCTGATCGGTGGCATCTTGACCGCGATTGTGGCAATTCTGCATCTCGGCTGCATCCGCTATGGCGCACCTTGGTACCGCTTTTTTGGTGCCGGTGAAAAGATGGCTCTACTGGCAGAGAGAGGCAGTATCTGGCCTACCCTGATCACCTCACTAATCGTTGTTGCGTTATCAATCTGGTCTCTCTATGCCCTTTCTGGAGCCGGGGTGATTGCCGAACTGCCTCTGCTATTGTGGGTCATCTCATTAACCACGGCTGTATACTTGTTGCGCGGTGTTGGCGGTCTGTTTCTCATCTCCCGACCGCTGGGACGAACACCCGTGTTCTGGCTATGGAGCTCACTGATCTGCCTGCTGTTCGGCACAATCCATCTTGTAGGATTGCTTCAGATAGGGCCATGAGTTGCACCAATCAGTGGAAAGAAAAGCAGATCCTGCCTAACATTGATGAGAAGGAGTTGAGCAGCTCAGTAAGTCAGGTGAAGTCACATTAAACAGTAGCGATTAAATCAGCCATGGATAAACGGTCAGTTGAAATATTTCTGGGACAATTCAAAGCGGCTGAAGGAACCTATCCGTTTGGACCCGATGCATTGGTGTTTAAGGTCATGGGTAAGATGTTCGCCCTCGTATCACAAAATGAAACGACACCCAAGGTGACACTCAAGTGCATCCCTGCCGAAGCGGAAGTGCTGGTAAGCCAATTTGAATCAGTCATTCCAGGCTACTACATGAACAAGAAACACTGGATCACCATTTCACTCGGTGGTGATCTACCAGATACAATACTGACTGAGCTTTTCGCCAAATCTTATGCGTTGGTAGTCAGTAAACTGACAAAAGCAGATAAAAATCGTTTGAAGATGCTGTGAGTTGTGCTTGCCAGAACTCACTTTTGCCGGGGCAACTCCCCTTTAAAGACTCGATTGGCACTCGAATCAACTGACTAACTAGTATTAAAAGCTGCACCATAATTTCAGAAGATACTAATCTCTCGGAACGAGTCTCATGTATGGACTTACCAAAAAGTCCGTAGCACCCCCTTAGCTGATACAATTTGACGCAGAGCAGCAAAAAAACTCGACAGCGCCCGAATCAACCACTACATTTAGCTACTGGCCTTAACCCGGGTGTTTTAACGCAGTGATGATGACTCCAGTTCCTGATAACGATCAGAAGCCTGCTGTTGCTAATCTCAGCAATCTCTATCGTATTTTTACCGTTCAGGAGTCTCCTGATACCACACTGGGAAAAATCGATCAGGAGATCTCCCAGAATCTGGTTGGTTTCCTACGCAACCGTATCGTCGCCACAGAGAAAGATCTGGCACTGATCGAGGAGGAGTTCTCATCAGCCACGATCCCTGAGCAGCCGAGCTTTGTCTCTGACTACACGGAGTTCCTGATGGACACCCTGGTGGCGCAGTCGGTACATACCGCCTCCCCGGGTTTTGTCGGGCATATGACCACCGCCCTGCCCAGCTTCATGCTGCCGCTCTCCCGCATCATGACGGCGCTCAACCAGAATCTGGTCAAGATTGAGACTTCCAAGGCCTTTACGCCGATGGAACGCCAGGTATTGGGCATGCTGCACGCCCTGATCTATGACCGGGATGAAGGTTTTTACCAAACCTGGATGCACAACGCTGAAAGTGCCCTTGGTGCGTTCTGCTCTGGTGGTACGCTGGCCAACATTACCGCACTCTGGGTCGCCAGAAACAGCCTGTTCCCAGCCTGCGAAGGCTTTCGCGGTATTGCCCGGGAGGGATTCTATAAGGCGCTCAGTCATTACAATTGCGAGGGTGTCGCTGTACTCATCTCCCAGCGCGGACACTACTCTTTCGGCAAGGCCGCCGATATTCTGGGTATTGGTCGAGACTCCATTATCGCTATTCCGACAGATACGGATAACAAGATCGATACTGATCAGTTGCAGGACACACTTGTCGAACTGAAGCAGCAGGGCATCAAGATTCTCAGTCTGGTCGGCATCGCCGGCACCACAGAGACCGGTAATGTTGACCCGCTGGACAAGTTAGCCGATATCGCTGCCGCTGAAGGTTGTCATTTCCATGTGGATGCCGCCTGGGGAGGACCAACTCTCTTCTCATCCAAATACAAGCATCTGTTGAAAGGGATAGAGCGGGCTGATTCGGTCACGATTGACGCCCATAAACAGCTCTATGTACCCATGGGCGCCGGCATGGTGCTGTTTAAAAATCCCGCCTCACTGGCCAGCATTGAACATCACGCCGAGTATATTCTGCGTAAGGGATCAAAGGATCTTGGCAGCCATACTCTGGAAGGATCACGCCCTGGCACCGCCATGCTGGTCCACTCCGCACTGAATATTATTGGTCGTAAGGGCTATGAACTGCTGATCGACAAAGGCATCGCTACGGCCAGTAACTTTGCTGATCTGATTGAGGCGGCGGGCGATTTTGAACTGATCACGCGACCAGAGCTCAACCTGCTGACCTATCGCTATGTGCCAGCACGGATACAGAAGCTACTAAAAACAGCCAATACAGAGAAACAATCTGCCATTAATGCCGAACTGAACCAGCTGACAAAACAGATCCAGAAGAGCCAGCGCGCCTCGGGCATCTCATTTGTTTCTCGAACCCGTTTGGCTCCAGCCCGCTACAATGGCGACACCATCACCGTCTTCCGCGTCGTACTCGCCAATCCGCTCACCACGCCTGAGATTCTTACCGAGATATTGAAAGAGCAGAAACAGATCGCGAGTGATGATGAGTTGGCTGCAGAGATACTTGCCCGCATAGCGCTGCTCATTCAGAGTCCCTGACACGCTGCCACTCATTGCCTTTGCAAAGGCGCCATGAACTCTATTACAGTAGAGGGAGAGCAGTATCCAGGGAGATGTTATGAATAGAATCTTAGGCTTCGTCATACTCGCACTGAGTATCACACCGGCTGGAGCCGATCAGGCAGCTGATCGAGCCAAGCAGATTGTCAATGAGAAGTGCTATCTCTGCCACGGCGCAGAGGGTGAGAGTTCCAGCGCTATCTACCCGAGACTGGCAGGGCAACATGCCGAGTACATCGCCAAGCAACTGGCGGACTTCAAGGCAGGACGCCGTAAAGGCACCATGAATGAGATGGCCGCCGACCTTACTACTGAAGAGATGGCGGCACTGGGAGAATATTTTTCTGCCAAACCCCCACAGGCACACAGGGTCAGGGATAAAGAGTTTGAGGCCGTGGGCTACTATCTCTACAACAAGGGTAATTCCTACTCAGGTGTGGCCGCCTGTAAGAATTGCCACGGCGATGAAGGCAAGGGGACCAAAAACCTGCCCCGCCTGGCCGGGCAACACAAACGTTATCTGGTCAGCCAGTTACAGGATTTCAACAAGCGGGTGCGAACCAATGACAACGCAGTTATGCACTCCATTGCCTCCAAGCTGACCGAATTTGAAATCGAGGCATTGGCGAATTACATCAGCGGTATGAATTAATCGTCTGGATGTAAAAGATCAGCTAGTGTTGGATAGTCGGTGTAGCCCTTCGCCCCACCGCCATAGAGTGTCTGTTTATCCAGACTCTGTAAGGGGGCATCTTCGGCAAGTCGCTGAACCAGGTCGGGATTGGAAATAAACTTTCGACCAAAGGCCACCAGCGCCTTCGGATCAGACTCGGTTAGTTGCAATGCCAGCTCCCGAGTATAACCATTATTGGCAATATAGGTGCCGCTGTAGCGCTCCCGCAATCTTTTAAAGTCAAATGCAGGATCATAATCGCGCGAAGACATGGTAGCCCCTTCGATCACATGCAGATAAATCGGGTGGAGCTGTTCGAGTTGATCGACCAGATAGCTAAACAATGACCAGTTATCGGTATCACTGACCCCGTTGGCCGGACTGACGGGCGACAGGCGGATACCAACTCGATCGGCGCCGGCCACACCTATCACCGCTTCCATCACCTGTAACAGGAAACGTGACCGGTTCTCAATTGAACCACCATACATATCCGTTCGATGGTTTGAGCCATCCCGCAGGAACTGATCAATCAGATAGCCATTCGCGGCATGAATCTCCACACCATCAAAGCCGGCGGCCAGTGCATTCACTGTCGCCTGCCTGTAATCATCTACAATTCCGGGGATCTCATGCAGACCCAGCGCCCGGGGCGCACTGGCAGGTACAAATTCACCATCCACGAAGGTCATGGCATCGGCCTGGATAGCCGAAGGGGCAACCGGCTGGCCTCCGTCCTGTTGTAGCGCATGATGGGATACACGCCCCACATGCCAGAGCTGGAGAAAGATGTCACCACCCTGTTTGTGTACCGCATCGGTAACCAAACGCCAGCCCGCAATCTGCGCTTCGCTATAGATGCCCGGGGTATCCTGATAGCCTTGGCCCTGGGGTGATATTTGGGAGGCTTCCGCAATAATCAATCCGGCCGATGCACGCTGGGCATAGTACTCTGCCATTAAGTCTGTCGCTGTATGCCCTGCCGCCGCACGACTACGCGTGAGTGGTGCCATAACCACCCTGTTCGACAACGCCAGGTTACCGAGTTGATAGGGCTTAAAGAGAGAGCAGTTATCGATCATTGTTGCGTCACCCAAAGATGTGCTTCGACTCAGTTTCGCTGATCAAATCATTTCTACAATCAACTAGGGCAGCATGGTTCTGCTGCCCTAGTTGTCCCGTTGCTTGTCCCGTGATTTACTTTTTCTTTCGATACTCTTTATGGCAACCGCCACAGGTCTTGGCCGTTTTTCCAAATTGGGCCTTCATAGCGGCTTCATCTCCACTTGACGCTACACGCTGCAGCTCCGTCGCTTCTTTCTGGAGCGCCTCGTATTTCAACTTAAAATCATCCCAATCATCCCAAATCTTTGGCTGTGCCTCTGTATCTTCCGCTGATCCCAGTGGAAATCCCTCCGTTACATCCAGGCGCGTGGCATTGGCAAGGCCTTCAGCACGACTCTTGAACAGGGTTGCATCGAATGGCATGTCACCCTTGGTCATAGCGCCCATGGGCTGCAGATACCATTTAAAGGTAGTCATCACAGACTCCCGAAAATCTATCGCTCCCTGGGTCGATTCAGAGGCAATCAGAGCCGAGCCGTAACAGAGACTCCCTATCAGACAGGAAACGAGTGAGAACTTAATTGTCCTTTTGTTCATTGGCAATACTCCGTGAATACATTGATGATAGATTTATTCGATATCAATTATCGCTACACATAACTGGTCAGACGCTGTGTCATCCCAGATTATTCTGGATCTTATACTTGGTTGAAATAAAAACAGAATGCGGCACATACAGCAGTTCCGCCAGTCGACGGATTACATGCTCTTCATAATGATGGAGCTGCTGATCAGAAAATGCAATTCTCCAGAGTTTTTCTATGAGGTGATTTTTCTGCTCCGCCGAGTAGTGCTGATTGATCAGACTGGTGAACTGAAAATAGTCCGTCGACTCGGCATGTTCAGACTCGGCCAGAGCCAACAACTCTGCACTCTCTACATCCGTCAAATTGAATGACTCCTGAACGGTCTTCAACAGCGTCGCCTTCTCTTCAGGGCGTTGCTTATAATCTGACTCGGCTACCTCAAACAGCAGCACGGCGACGGCTAATTGAATCGCCTGTTGTGGATCCCGGCTCACACCACTTGAGCCTGGGGCCAGGTGTTTGTCAAAAAACTGTTTGATCTTCTGTATCATAGCTGTACCTTCCAGCTCGGCTAATCAGGTTACTCTTCAGAATCAAGGGGGAGTGCCAAACAAAAATTGGTACCCTCATCGACATCGCTTTGGACAGTTATTTTTCCCCGATGTTTCTCAGCGACCACTTTTACAAATGCCAATCCCAGCCCTGTCCCTTTCTCGCCGCTATTCACACCCTTGCGAATCTGCTGGTAGGGGGCAAAGATCTTCTCCTGATCTTCTTTGGCAATACCTCGCCCCTGATCTTCTACACAACAACTGACCTTATCCTCTGTCGAGTCAAGTCGGAGGGTAATTATAGAATCATGCGGACTGTATCGTATGGCATTTTCCAGCAGGTTAATCAACGCCCGTTCCAGCAAGGTTGCATCCATCTTAATCCAGACAGGTTCATCCTGAATAACCCGCTTTAAGGTAATGGCTTTTGTCCTGGCCTCCGCAAATACCGCGTCTACAGCATTATGTGCAACAGCGGTTATATCTGCTTCACTGAAATTTTCGTAGATGGCATTTTCGGCCTTGGCCAAACCGAGAAAATCATCTGCCAGCCTCAATGCCTTGTGGGCGTAACGGCTGATTCGTTCCGCCATCTCTGCCTGCGTTATTATCCCTGCATCCGATTGCGCGATCTCCAACATCGATATCATTGAAGTCAGTGGCGAGCGCAAGTCATGGGAGAGGAAATTTAGTGTCTGGTTGCGTTTTCGTTCGCTCTCTTTCAATCGTGAGATATCTGACAGAATAATAATAGCACCATTGAATCGTCCACCTGCCTCCGACAAGGGCGATATCTGGATCAGCAATTCTCCACGCTGTGCGATTTCCCCCTCAATCGAGACAACTTTTCCATCCACCAGAACCTGTTTGAATACATCGCTAATAGAACTGGAGTCTTTTATTGTCAGATGATCTTTTAAGTATCTGATATTGATATGCAACTGCTCTTTATCAGAGTCGAGTCCGAGAAAATGTGCGGCCTGTCGGTTGGACATCACAACCTGTCCACCCAGATTGATCACCAAAACCCCGTCCACCATCTGTCGCAGAATATCTGACAGGAGGCGGCGCGTAGAACGCAGATCAGCAATGGCTGACTGGACACGGCGCACCTGCCGCTCAACCAGCTCAACATTGCCTCTTCTTTCACGCTTATAGTTGACTCCAAACTGCGTTATATACTCTGTCAACAGCTCCATAGCGCTGCTATCGTGATACAGCTCCTCATTAATCTTCAAACCCAACTGCCAGTGTGTATCGCCGCGTGGAATAATCAGCCACAGCAGATCCATCTTTCTGGTCTGACCAAGCAGGTTAAGTGACGCGGGCGGCTTAGCAACGAAGGCCGTGTCACTGCTGCTCATAACTTGGCCGGTCGGATCACACAATATCCAGTCTTCAAACTGTAAGACCTCCTGCAGAAATCTTAACCCCCTGGTGATGTGAGTCGGTTCCGCATAAAACTGAATACTCCGCGGCTCTTCACGCAGGCGAGTCAACTCCTGTTCAAAATAGCGTGCCGTACGTACCAGCCTTCGCCAACTCCAGAGCGGGAAGCCCAACAGCAATCCCGTCAGGATCGCCGTAGGTGGGAACCACAGATAAAAGCCATGCAGCAGCAGACTGCTCAAGCCAAGCGTACTGAAAAATAGCGCACCGACCAGCAGAAAAACCATTCTTGGCTTAACAAACGGAAATGAGAGGAGTGACAGCAGCAGGATTGTGCCGCTGATCCTGATCTGCCAATTCAAACCAACCGTTTCTATTGTGATGCCCCGTCTCAGCGCATCAATCAGGTTGGCATTGATCTCAACCCCGGACATGGGCCGGTTATAGCCGGAAACAGGCGTCGGGATCAGATCACCCAGTCCAGGGGCCGTAGCACCTACCAGGACAATCTTGTTCCTGAAATATTCCGCAGGATATTCACCCCGCAGGACACTGGCATAGGAGATGCGGTTGAAATGACCCGGCGGTCCTGCGAACGGCAAAAGTACATGATTATCCCGCACAATGGCCGGAGACCCAACGGACAGCGCAGCAGGATTCCGGCCACCCGGTAATGAGGTGAGCAATTCAGGATAGATGGTTTGCAGCATTACCACACTGATACTTGGCCAATTGGCTGAGCCAACCCCCTCCCTGAGGAAAACCCGGCGGGCAATACCATCTGGATCCAGATCAATATCCACATGCCCAACACCCTTTGCGGCGGTAGTAAGAGAAGGCAGTGGCAGGGTCTCCTGGAGCTGCCCATCCTGTTTCAGCTGCTCAATAATCACTGGTAGAAAGACCCGGTCACTGCGGAGAATAGCTGCGGCCAATCGCTCATCTCCATCACTGTCCTGGGTATCAGGTTCAGAAAACAGGATATCCATGAAGATACCCTTGGCACCGCTATCAGTTAGCCGGTCTATCAATTCTGCATGTACACCACGCTGCCACGGCCAACGACCCAACTCGGCAAGACTGCCACTATCAATGGCTACGATAACAATGTCCTCGGGTGGCGGACGTGACCAGAGCTTTAGTTGAACATCATAGAGCAACTGATCCATTCGCCAGAGGGTCTGGGTGTTGAGGGCAAATAATATAGCGCCGATCAATAACAGAGAGAGGAGTAACCACTCGGGGGAGAGAAGGAGCCGCCCTCTTCCTATTCTTCTGATGGATACAGCATCCTTTTTCAACATGGCTTACCAACAGAAACTGTATGGATGGGAGTGATGGAGTAACTATTCTCTATTCGTCGTCAATTATACACAGCTTTAACAAACTCAGCATGACATCACCAGTCCCCCTGTTTACCGGTGCTATTCCGTTATTGGTGACGCTGTCGCTATTATCTTGAAATAGAGGAGAAAATAGCGGTAAGCATCAAAACAGAGTGGGATCTATTGCACAGCAGGAGAACCAAGATTATTGCCACTCTGGGGCCATCCAACTCAGATCCTTCTATTATCTGACAGCTTATTGAGGCCGGGGCAAATGTTTTCCGCCTGAATATGTCGCATGTAGAACACGAATACCACGAAACGACATATGCCACCGTCCGCACCATTGCAAACGAGCTGAATAATCCAATCGCTATTTTGCCGATCTCTGCGGGCCAAAGATTCGTACCGGTCTGTTCAAGAACGGACAGATAACACTGATCTGGAACGACATCTGCTTCAGATTGACCAGCCTATTCCATTTGGTCATGCCGTAGCACATAGCACCGCCACACTGGCGAAACAGATGCGTGCAAAAATGATTATTAGTCTCTCCAACAGTGGCATGTCAGCCATAACAATACGCTCTGCCAGGCCCACTGTCCCCCTGCTGGCCATCTCCTGTAACCCGGGAACCTATCGCCGCTTTAACCCGCAATGGGGGACTTTGCCGATTCTGGCAAAGGATGCAGGCAACACCCATCCAAACAAGTAGGCACGACGCATTGCACGGGAATCCGATGTGGCTGCAGAGGGAGACTATGTTGTATTGGTGCGGGGCTTTGCATCAAATCCAAAACTGAACACGCCGTCAATTACACTTCTGACTGTCTAGAGCCGACACAGCACAGTCAACAGGCTATCACTTAAACAGCGCGTTGCCCTGTTGGTCAATTAACACCCGCGCCTTGCGTTGTGTCTCCTTGGCACAGAGTTCACGGGTAGGCAGTTGGTCAGCCCGAATGAATGTATGACTCTGTTCGCCCTGCCTGATATCCCCACGCACGCGGTACTGCCCATTCTCCAGCAATGGATCAGGGGTTATCTGGAAACCTTTATACTCCTCCGTTGGGAGTGGTGGTGATGAGTCACTCTCAATCGAACTGACCAGCGACTTAAGAAATGTTAGCAGTCCCATCATGCCCTCTGTTGAACTGGTTTTTGAGTTTATTCACACGTAGCTAGCTAAACTTATCTGGGTTTATTTTACATAGGCTGACTTCAGATACTCTATAAATCGTTGTATCCGGGCGGGCATATAACTGCGGGTCGGTCGCAACACATGCAGCCCCAATGTTGCATTCGTATAGGTGGATAACAACGGCATCAATTTTCCGTTATCCAGTGCCTCCTGGACAATAAACTGCGGCAAGGAAATGATGCCAATACCCTGCAAAGCGGCATCACGCAGCAGCTCACCATTGTTGGCACAAAAGGTCCCGCCTACTTCGACAGCCATGGTCCCGCGCTCATCCTGAAAGCTCCACTCTTCCCGCATACTGAGGTTATTGTAGTGCAGACAATTGTGAGATTTCAGCTCTGCTGGCACACGGGGTGTGCCCATCCGCTCCAGATAGGCGGGTGAAGCACAGACAACCCGTGGCAGTTCAGCAATATGGGTCGCTACATAGCTTGAATCAGTCAGCGAGCCAATACGAATAGCGAGATCCACCTGATCCGCAATCAGATCGGTAAAGCGATCCTCTAACTGAACCTGCAGTCGCAGCTCAGGGTACTGCATTAAAAAAGGCGGCAACAACGGCCCGAGGCAGAGGGTGCCAAAACTGAGAGGAGCCGCTATACGGAGGGTGCCGCTTATTGAGTGACGCTCACAGTTGATCCGCTCTTCCGCCTCTTCCAACGCCTCAAGAATGGCCGTGACATCACGATGGTACTGGCGTCCTGATTCTGTCAGGTCGATACGACGGGTGGTTCTGTTCAGTAGTCGAATACCCAGCTCTGTCTCAAGTGCAGCCACGCGCCGGCTGATCGCCGCCGTGCTGGTCTGCAGCAGTTCTGCCGCCTTGTTAAAACTGCCCGCATTGACCACAGCAACAAAGCTGCGCAGAGAAATGAGATCATATTGTTTCATTATTAGTAACAGTTAATTGCTAATTTATGTATTTATTACCTCATAGTAGATAACTAAACTCTCTCTATCAACCTGAGGAGGTCCACATGAGACAGATCAGACGGGCAGAAGATCGCGGCACAGGCCGCCATGACTGGCTGGAGAGCTACCACAGCTTCTCCTTCGCCGACTACTATGACCCAGCCCATATGGGGGTCTCTATCCTACGGGTTATTAATGAGGACCGTATTGCACCCTCCTCTGGTTTTGCTACCCACAGCCACCGGGATATGGAGATTGTCACCTATGTGCTGGAGGGGGAGCTGGAACACAAGGACAGCATGGGTAATGGCTCCATAATCCGGCCGGGGGATGTGCAACGCATGAGTGCAGGAACAGGGGTGTCGCACAGCGAATACAACCCTTCTGATAACACAACCGTGCATCTATTACAGATCTGGCTATTGCCGAATCAGAAAGGCGTTAAACCCGGCTATGCGCAGCAGCACTTTCCACTCAAAGAGCGGCAAGGGAAATTGCAACTGCTGGTTTCTCCGGACGGCCGTGATAACTCGATCAGCGCAAATCTGAATGGACTACTTTATGGCACACTGCTGAATGATGGAGAATCCGTCAGCTATAAACTGTCAGATGACCGAATAGCCTATGTGCATATCGCCCGGGGTGAAGCAACCGTGAGTGGCGAAGCAGTTAAGGCCGGTGATGCCATTACCCTGAGCGACGAACCCACAGTAGAACTACATGGAATAAAACAAGCAGAAATAGTGCTGTTTGATCTTCCCCGGTAATGGCTGGGATCTTGAATTAGACCTCAATTGATTGATGGACGTGATATATGAAAAACAATGAGAAGGGAGAATTCGTTCGCTGGGAATCCCGGTTCAGAAACTGGGTAACCCCAACTGGCGATGCCGGCCCAAGTGGACAGGAAGGGTTCAAGGCGGAGCCTGGACGCTATCATCTCTATATATCTCATGCCTGCCCGTGGGCACACCGCACAATGATCTATCGTAAACTTAAAGGTCTGGAAAAGCTGATCACGGTATCAGTTGTCCATCCGGTGATGCCCGAGGAGAGTTGGGTATTTGGCACCTATCCTGGCTCTACAGTTGATCATCTCCATGGCTACCAGAGGCTGGAGCAACTCTATAATCGGGTGTCACCCAACTATGATGGCATAGTGACCGTTCCCGTACTGTACGACAAAAAACGGGATATGATTGTCAATAATGAATCCTCAGAGATTATCCGTATGCTTAATAGCGCCTTCGATGAGTGGGGCGATAGCAGCGTTGATTATTATCCTGAGGCGCTGCGAGCCGAGATTGATGAGATTAACGCCTTTGTTTACGACCACATCAATAATGGCGTCTACAAAACCGGCTTTGCCAACAGTCAACAAGCCTACGAGCAGGCCTATGATAATCTGTTTAAAGCACTGGATGAGTTAGAACGCCGCATCAGTGAGCAGCGCTATCTGGCAGGCGACAGGATCAGCGAGGCTGATTGGCGATTATTCCCCACCCTGGTCCGATTTGATTCGGTCTATTACAGCCATTTCAAATGTAACCGGCAGCGCATCATCGACTATCCCCATCTATGGGCTTATCTGCGCGCACTCTATCAGCATCCGGGCATTGCAGACAGTGTCAACATGGATCACATCAAGACACACTATTATGTGAGTCATCCATTCCTGAATCCGAGTGGCATTGTACCGAAAGGACCAGAGATTGATTTCCTGTCACAGGATGAGATGGGTCTGTATGCAAGAACTTGAACACGCTGCAGAGTGGTCATGACTACTGATTAAAAAACCGCTCTATAAAAGCGGGCCGTATTGATAAACGCCAAGAACACCTGTTCATCTAAGTACAGCCCGCTAGAGCCAAGCACAGTCAGCTTACAGTTTAAATTCAGCCAGCTTCAACTGCATGGATTCTTCCATTGACTCCTGCTGTTGGACTCGCCCTGAAATTTCAGCAATATCGTTCAGATTGGCTTGTGAATATTGGTTGACCTGAGAAACACAATCAACAATATGAGCATTTTTCTGTTGTGAAAGTGAAGATACTTTAACTGTGTGCTCCATTTGACTGGAGGCCGAAGCCGCATCTGTGGTGGCTGCATGGATCAGTTCAATCGTACCCTCCATGCTGCTCATCACATCCTCAAGCAGGGACGTCTGACTGGCCATTTTATTTGTTGAGTTGGTAACTGATGACGTGATATCGGCAATAATCTTGTGTATCTCTTCCAGACTCTGCTGGGTACGAACGGCTAATCCCCTTACCTCATCAGCGACTACGGCAAATCCGCGTCCTTGTTCACCAGCACGCGCCGCCTCAATGGCGGCATTGAGTGCCAGCAGATTGGTCTGTTCGGCAATACTACTGACGACAGTTAATACACCCTTGACCTGATCAGTATTTGTCGACAACTGTGCAATCTCATTGACCAGTTCACTGTTGCTACTCGAGTAACGCCGCAGTTTATCGCCAAATTCGCTAATACCTTGCTGGGAGCTATTCAGATTATTACTGACCTGGCGAATCAGTGACTGACTTGCTTCGGCATCAACTACCAGACTATCTGTTATCTGATCCAGTTCTGCCAGTTCACTATCCACCTGCTGGATGAGTGTCGCAATGCTGTTAATACGCTGATTGATCTCACCCGTCATTCGGTTGATATCATGCACAGCATTTTTATTGGAACTGGCAAACTGTTTCGTCTCGACCAGGGCAGTACGGATACTGTTACGAAAACTATCGATAACCGATAACACCTGACTCAATTCCGTATTGAACCGGGCATTGACATGACACTCCTGGGAGAGATCCCGTCGAGCGAAGTTTTCCATATAGTGGGACATCTGCTTCAGGGCATCCACACCCCAACGCTTTTCATCCAGATCATGAACCAGTACCACAGCAGCCACTACCAGTTGAATGATCATCGACCATTTGTTTTCAGTCAGGATAAGGGCATTAGCCACCAGGATAATAATCCCGACCCAATGGATACTGCGCATACGTAAAAAGAGCGATTTCATGATATTGGACTTCCCCATATTTTTGGTAGCTGACAACTCGCCCGTGATGACAATAGGCTGATAATCAAACTATTTTTATCTTAATTTCCGCCATTCGATCATACGGGCAGGCGAAAAAGCATCACGAGCTGTAACTACGGACTGTAATTAGGGTGCTTATCGGTCACCCCGGGGAGAGACTTTAACCATCTGGCTCGATAATCTGAAATTACCTGCGAAAGATTGACCGAGATCAGTAAACGTCTATTCAAAAGGTAGCCAACCAGTGATTTAGAAGCCTTTTACCTGATAAAACAGAGCAAACAGCACAGGAATTATGAGCAACGTCAGTAGTGTGGCAAACCCGACCTTGAATGACATTGCAAACACAGCCGGCATGACGCGGGGGACCGTCTACTGGCATTTTGACAATAAGGATACGGTAATTCGCGCCCTGTGGGAACGAAATGCCAGCACATCGCGCGAATCATTCACTATCGAACTGAGACATCTCGACCGGATTGAACCGGCCAGGCATTTCCAGCAGACGATTAAAGAACTGGTGCAACAGGTCGTCACCCGGCCAGAGCTGGGGCAGACCATACGAATTGTCATGCACAGTGTAGAATTCACTGACGAACAGACAGATCTACGGCGATTCCTGAATAAAAAACATTTAGAATTACACAGCACCATGGAACAGGCCTTCTTAACACTCAAACGACGTAAGGCTCTTAACTCACCACTCCCTGCCAGCCTTCTGAGCCAGGCATTCATGAGTTATCTGCTTGGGTTAATTCATATTTACCTGGAGCCAGGATTGAACAAGTTGGATTTGAAAAAGAACGGAGACCAACTGCTGGATCTGTTTCTTATACCTATTTTAAAATTCAGGACAGCATGACGCATGGCAGATCTCATCTGGTATCACTATCTGCTTATTGCGCTGATCTTTGTCTGGAGTGGCTTTGTACGCTCCGGGCTCGGTTTTGGCGGTGCGGCACTATCCCTACCCTTTTTATTATTGATCAATAATAATCCGCTCGTTTTCCTGCCTATTATTGCTATCCACCTCCTGGTCTTCTCCTCATCCACCGTGCTGTTAAGCGCAAGAAATAACCGGCTAAAAGGCGGAACAGCTGCGGCCTTCAGTAACGGCATTGATTGGGGATATCTGCGCTATGCACTCATGATCATGATTATCCCAAAACTGTTGGGAGTGTTCGGATTGATCACGCTCCCTGCTGTACTGATGAGTAGCATTATCTTTGCCATTGTCTCTATCTATGCCATTGGCTACATCCTGAACCGGCCTTTCCGCAGCAACAGTAAAACCATTGATGCCCTGTTCCTGATGCTGGGCGGCTATATCAGTGGCTCTTCATTGATTGGCGCTCCGCTGATCATTGCGGTATTTGCCAACCATGTAGATAAACATCAACTGAGGGATACCCTGTTCCTGCTCTGGTTCATCCTGGTTACTATCAAGATGACAGCCTTCATTGCTGTAGGCATCGATCTGCAGCTGATCCACCAGCTCTGGCTGTTGCCCTGTGCCACTGTCGGTCACTTGATTGGATTACGTTTTCACAAAAAGATGCTCACCGCAGAGTCACCCCTCTTCTTCCGCGTGCTGGGCTCTGCCCTGCTGCTTATCAGCCTCATTGGCCTATGGAAGGGGTTGGCTTGAAATCACATAGGGATAATGCAACCGATCAGTTTTCCGCATTAAACCAGCAGCACAGCCGGAGACCGGCGAACTGAGGCGTGTAAAACAGTTTAGGAAACTCCTCTTATCCACGTCTACAATTCAAACACTAAGATAAGAAACTTGCCTCGATTGAACCATCACGACCAGGTTTGCGACTTAGTGTTATATCCCCTGTGTCGGGGCGTTACCAATAGCTCAGTACTGAGTGACAGGAGGTCGCCATGCGTGGTCTTTTCCCAAAAATAATTCGCTATTATTTTATACTGTTGTTGCCCTGCCTCTTTTTTACGAGCTATTCATTTTACGCTGCCGAGCTAACTCAACCGACTGCCTCTGCACAGATAACTGGGCAATCAATCCTGTTCAAGCCAACACTCCCACAAGGATCGCTTGTCGCCCTTCCGGACGCGACTCGCGTGCGTTTGCCCGCAGGAGGAGAGGTTCGTGTAGCCGATCTTCGCCGGTTGACCGCCCTTTCACAACGTATGAAGTCATCGCGAAACAGTGGTTCCCGTTTACCCTCGGCATTGCGCACCCTGCCTGCTGACAAAGGCAGCCCCCTAAATAACCGGGCGGATTTAGAAGAAGCGCTCACCCTTCCAGATAATGAGACGCTGCAACTTCCATCAGGAAAAAGGGTTACCGTTGCCCAACTGAAGTTTATAAGGCCCATGCTGGAACAGCGGATAGGTGGCTCATTAACTCGTAGTAGAGCCAGTAACACACCGCCGATTCCGGTTGGGCCACAGGCCGATTGGAAGGCAATCCTGCAAAAACCCGATGGTACGCGCTTGCAGGCCCCTGATGGCACCATCATTACAGTGGCCGACATCAAGCAGCGACTGGCATCTGAGAAAACCTCTCTACCTGCGCTAAGGAGGTAGGCCGTCATGAAACAGCCCTCTCTTCTCAGACGCACTGGCCTGATACTGGCCCTGCCACTGCTACTGGTACTCTTCTGGTCACCACCCTCCCTGGCCGATGCCATTGATGGCCTGGCCAATCTATTGGAAAAGGTCGAGGATGCAGGCGTGCCGCCCAACTGGCTGCCGATCAAGAGCGGCGATATTCGCGCATCAAAAGGATTGATCGTCTGCCTGGATAATGCCGGTAATGATGTAGCCGTTGCCAACTGCATCAATGATTATGAGAACACCCCTATCGGCAGTAGCCTTTCAGGCCAGGCCGGAATCCCCTCCTGGGTGTTTGATCTGCTGGAGCTCTATATCAGTTACCGGGAAGGTGATTACTGGGGTGTCGTAAAGTACCTTGGCAAGGCGGCTATGTGCGTTGTTGCGCAGGTAATGACCGGTGGCGCCGTCGATGTCTGCGGCCTGATCGAGGATCTGGTCAAGGTGGCGGAGGAGCTACTGGATGCCGCCAAGGCCGTGGCCAAGTTTTTCCAATCGGTGGGTGAAGGTGCCTGGGAGGCGGCAAAGGCTGTCGGTTGCTCCCTTGGACTGGGTGGTTGTGGAGAGAGCTCACCACCAGAACAGATCGCCTATGCCTGGGTATTTCAACCAAAAGTCGGTCAGGGCTTAACCGCCATGGAGGCGATCAATCCGGCCGGCTTCTATGCGCTGAAACAGCAATTGGAGCAGAACGCACTGCACGCGCCACCGGTGTGGAGCATTGCAGGCATCCCAAACTGGGTCTATACAAATGGCCTGCCAAAATCTGCCGTTGATATTGCTTCTCATATTTTTACAGATGCAGTCGATGCACAATGGACCAAACATATTGTCCAGGATGTGCTGGCGCAGCTGGGTAGCAAGCGAAGTCAATACAACAATGCAAATCAGGTTACTGCCAGCGCCAATGTTGTGTCTGGTTTAAATAAGAGCAGCGCATCTGCTGTGGCCAGCGATGTCATTAAACAGTGTGCGGATAGTTTTTCCTATGATCCGACCTTTGCCCATGTTGACCGCTGGATACAAACTCACTCGTCGGAGGCCACAAAGATCAAGGCGCTCACGCACAAGCAGTGGTGTGACGCAATATTCTGGAAAGGGAACAAGTCACAATTTGCCCAGCATTTTTATGACTACCTGAAAACCCATGGCTGTTCTGTAGTCAATGAAAAGCTCAAATGCAGTACCATAACAAGCTACAACAACTGCAGTGCTTTAATGCAGAGTGTTGGGCAGAACAGTAGCTGCCTGCCAAGTGGCACCATGGGCAGCGAAGTGGCCAAGGCCGTTCGAGATGCCCTGATAGCCAAGGGATCAAAATACCCGTGCACAGTCAGTGGCAAACTAAAACTGGCGACAAAGACTCATCTGGTCTGCTCACGTCCAACGCTGCAACACCATTGCAAGGAGACATACAAAACCCTTTATCCAAATCTCCCGCAGGACTTACTCAGCTGTGACCTGAAAATGGACAGCAACTATGCTGCACTAGAGAAGGCTGTAAAAACCAAAGTCAATCAGCTCAACAGCCTGTCAGGAATGCCCGTTATAGGACCCTCTCAGTATGATCCGCTGGTCATTCTGGCAGCAAGCAGTAGTGTGGTTGCCGCCGTTCAATCCCTGCCCAATCAGGATTTCGGCTTTGGTCCACCCAGCACAAGCAAGGGCTTTGAGTATCATCTACTCGGAAGCATTCCCAAGCTGATCGACGGCGTCGATACGCCCTTGCTGATGTATGAACATCAATTTGACAAAAATTTCCCGGTAGAAAAGAAAAATCCCTTTGAGAAAAAACTCGATTTGATTAACCCCATTATCAACCCTGTGATTAATCAAGGTGACGTCGAAAAACTGCCCGACACTGTAGCAGCAAACCCGCTGGCCGCCGGTATTGCCAATGGCCAGAAGCTCCCTCAGCAACAGAATGGAATGCAGAACCGTGGCGGTTTTGTACCGCAACAGTCGGTTCAATCTCTGGGTAACATGCAGCAAATACCGATAACCGCACCTCAGCTGCCAGGTCCCGACGGAGGCGGGTCCCTTCCCCAGCAGAAGATCATGCAAGGGGAGCTGCCGAAGGACAGCCGACAGAAAGGCGGTTTTGTACCACAGAGAGCTGGACCCGGGATGGGTAATCTAAAGCAAGTTCCAATTACCAAGACCTTCATACCCGGACAGGAAGTCAATTCGGGCTTGGCAAATCAGAAGGCACTCCATGGATCACTGCCAACAGATACGAAAAATACGATGCCCTCCTTACCCCGGACCAACACGCCCACACCTACCCTGCGGGGTGGCACTATTGCCCAGCCCACCGTGACCATCTGGCTCGGAGGCCGACAGTGGAATTGGGGTGATCGAATCATCTTGCCTGATCAACAGGCAACAGCAATCAGCAATGGCCTCTGTAGCTTCGAATTGCGACAGCAGTGGAGCGGATCAGGGCTGACAACAGAGCATGTCAGTCGCCGACTTTGGCAGGCTATACCCACCGGTGCAACAGCCCATAGAAGCGCTGAACAGCTGATCCCAGGTGGCATTGAATTAGTCGACAGACTGCTGTTAAAGCCCGGACAAAATCGACTGACACTATTGGCCAACAGCACCAGCATGCCAAGCATGAGGCCACTGCAGATAGAGGTAACGGGAAGCTGTCGTCCTGCCGGTCGGTTGGGATTACCGAAGAACGAGGCTACTGACGAGACAGCCACACCACAACCAATGCGACCTGCGCCGAGACTGCAACTACCCTCGCGTTAAAGAACTGGGCTCTTCAAATGAGATGAAACTGCGCACCCTGCCTGATCAGCAGGATGCGTAAAACAACTCCAGTGATTAGCGATTATCCGGCTTGAATATAAAAGTCGGCTTGCCATCCAGGCTCTGCTGATTCTTCTCTTGCCAGTAGTCTCGGATACCCTCATCGCCCTTTTTCACTGTCCAGGCCATAAGCTGATCCCGCTCACCAGCATAATCATAAAAGGGCACCCCCATGCCACAGGAGGTCTGTACCAGATCAACTGAGAGATCGAAGATCTGCCGCACACCAGGCGTCGGATTAAACAAGGGATAGAGTCTCTCCCACTCTTCATCATAGGTATGAATCACCCGGGCGGTCCCATACAGCCGCAGGATCATCGGATTTCCCTCGAAGGCACAAAACATCAGGGTCATGCGGGGCAGTTCCGCCACATGGGCCGCCGTTTCATTGCCACTGCCGGTGACATTGAGCCAGAGCACCCGCTGGCTGTCGATGACGCGCAGTGAATCCATCCCTTTTGGAGAGATATTGACCCGGCCATCCGCCGCAGCCGTGCCGACAAAAAAGACCTTCTGGTTCTGGATGAAGGTCATCACCTTTTGCGGAATCTCGTTATAGCGTTGCCCCATATCTCACGCTCCTGCTGTAAATTGGGTCATCGTAAAATCAGGCTGCCAAGGAATGTTTGCCCCGCCCTGGAACACCTGCGATCATTCACCAATAGCATGCCCGTGATCAAGAGGAAGCACAATGGAACGCATCACCATATCCCTGGATGAAGAGCTGGTCAGTCAGTTTGAGGAGTACCTCAAGCAGCGCAATTACAAAAATCGCTCAGAGGCAATACGGGATATGATCAGAGACACCCTGGAGGCCGACCGCATGGCGAAGTCCGATGCCGGGCACTGCATTGGCACCCTCACCTATGTCTTTAACCACGAAGAGCGCGAGCTGGCCAGAAGGCTGACCCACGCCCATCACCACCACCACGATGTCTCAATCTCCACCCTGCACGTCCATCTGGATCATGTGAACTGCCTGGAGACGGTAGTGGTCAATGGGCCGATCCGCGAGGTGAAAGAGTTTGCCAACGCGGTAATCACCCAGCCCGGTGTACGCCACGGAAAACTGAACCTGATTCCTGTCGAGGTGGAGCAAGAGCAACACCATCATGGCGGGTCAGCCCACAAGCACAGCCACACTCATCCGCAGACCTGATGCTGAGCAAAATTTCCTACCCTTTCGCTCCGATTGTATTACAAATTATTTTTTTGTAATATTTCATAACTACCGGGGAGCCCGCAGTATCGACCCCGCTCTCTTATCGGAGTCTATTGATGCAAACCAAGCTTATCCTCTGGATGGCCCTGCTGCTCATCATGTTGCCAGGCCTTTCCCCAGCTCACTTTCAGACGTTAATCCCGTCACTGGATATCGTCTCACAAGCGAGTGAGCACCGAGTGACACTGGATCTCGCTTTTACCCACCCGATGCAGCAAGGACCGGTGATGACGATGGGCAAGCCGCTGCAATTTGGCGTCATCGGGCCCAACGGCCGGGAAGATCTCAAAGCCCAGCTGAAGCCACTTGAACGCCAAGGACAGCCCGCCTACCAAGCCAATTACCGTTTCACCCGGCCGGGTGATTATCTCTTCTATATAGAGCCTTCCCCGTACTGGGAACCCAGCGAAGGGGTGATGATCAAGCACTACACCAAAGTGGTTGTGGGTGCCTTTGCCGGCGAGGCAGGTTGGGATCAACTCATCGGCTTCCCCGTTGAAATCGATCCATTAACGCGTCCCTATGGACTCTGGACCGGCAATCTGTTCCAGGGCGTGGTGAAGCAAGCAGGTCAACCCGTTCCCTTCGCAGAAATTGAAGTGGAGTGGTTGAATGACGGCTCCATCAGCCCGCCCGCCGATCCCTACGTTACCCAGATCATCAAAGCCGATGCCAACGGCACCTTCAGCTATGCCCTGCCCCGATCCGGTTGGTGGGGCTTTGCAGCCCTGCTTGAAGGGGCTGAGACGGTAACAAACCCACAGGGTGAATCGGTACCACTTGAACAGGGCGCGCTGATCTGGATCTACGCCCGCGACATGACACCGGAGAGGAGATAGGCTCATCGCACACATACCCGATGGCGTACTCTCTGCACCCGTACTAATAACAGGCGCTGTACTCTCCACCGCCCTGCTGGTGGTCGCAACACGCCGACTCAATTTTGAGCGCATACCGCAGGCTGCGGTTCTTGCCGCTACTTTTTTTATCGCCTCGCTGCTGAGCGTTCCAGTGGGTCCTTCCAGTGTTCATCTGATTCTCAATGGACTGATGGGTATCATACTGGGCTGGTCTGCCGTGCCTGCCATCCTGATCGCCCTGATTATGCAGGCGGTGTTTTTTGGTTATGGCGGTCTGCTGGTCCTGGGCGTGAATACCTTGAATATTGCACTGCCGGCACTGATCTGTAGCGCCCTGTTTGCGCCGATACTGCATCGCTCAAGCGGCAGGCAGCTCTTTTATCTGGGTGCACTCTGCGGTGCCGTGGGCGTTTTATTGACGGGCACACTGGTCAGCCTGTCACTGGGTTTAAGTGGATCTGCTTATCTGCCAGCCGCCAAGATTGTGCTGGCAACCTATGCCCCTTTGATGCTGGCCGAGGCCGCGGTCACCGGCTTTACCCTGGCCTTCATTATTAAAGTGGCACCGGAGCTGATCCGGGTGCAGGAGTAACTGTTTATGTATCACAAGCGTATGCTCTGTTTAGCTCTGTTGCTGATACATACATCGGCAGACGCTCACCTGCTTAAACTGTTTGCCTATGTTGAAGGTAATACCATACATGGTTCCACCTATTTTGCCGGTGGAGCAGGCGTCGAAGGGGCGGCGATCACTCTTACAAGTTTGACTGACAAGGAACAAAGCAACCTGAAGAGTGATGCCAAAGGTGAATTTTTATTCACTGCATCGCGACCTGATGATTACAAGATTCAAGCTAATACAGGTGAGGGTCATCAGGCCGAATGGTTGATTAAAGCGGATACATTCAACTCAACATCTGACACCACAGACTCCTCAAATCAATCCTACCCGGCCTCATCACCAGCGACATCAACAAAAACAGATCAGCAACTTGCACTGCTAGTGGAACAGGCTGTGGCCAAACAGATTGGCCCCCTGCGTGAATCACTGCAACGCAGTGATGACCGCGCTCGTCTGAGTGACATACTGGGTGGTGTCGGTTTCATATTTGGACTCGCCGGTATCGCGCTCTGGTGGCGCAGCAAACAGACTCCGGGTAAAAAGTAATGCAGCTAACCGTGGCAGAGGAGAATGCACGATCAGACTGGCTTGAACAGTTCGATCCACGCATGCGCTTGATGACCGCCCTGCTGTTTGCCCTGACTACAGTCGCTCTGCAACAGATATCCCTGCTGATTCTGATCCTCTTTGCCGCATTGTTAGTCGCCTGGGTAACAGGGATTAGCCGAAGCGTGTTATTGAAACGCCTGCTGGCCATGGAAGGATTCATGCTGGTACTGCTAATCATGCTACCTTTTTCAATACCGGGTGAAAGCTTGTTCACTCTGGGTGCACTCAGTGCCAGCATAGAGGGAATTCAGCGCGCTATACAGATTGTGCTCAAGGCCAATGCCATTGTCATTATGCTGATGACCATGATCGGCACACTCGAACCGGTCGTACTTGGGCATGCGTTGGCGCAACTGAAACTGCCTGAGAAACTGATTCATCTTTTTCTGTTTACCGTGCGCTATATAAGCGTACTGTTCGATGAGTATCAACGCCTGCGCATGGCGATGCGCGCCCGTGCCTTTATCGCCAGTAGTAACCGCCACACCTGGCGCAGCTTTGGCTGGCTGATCGGGATGCTGCTGGTGCGCAGCCTGGAGCGCTCGCAACGTATTCTGGCGGCGATGAAGTGTCGTGGTTTTAATGGCAAGCTCTATCTCATAACAACCAACTGCTGGCAAATGCGCGACACGCTTGTGTTGCTGACGCTGAGTCTCCTCTGCCTGTTCGCCCTGTTACTGGATCAGACGCTATGAATGGGCCACTCATTACGCTGGATCAGATCGGATTCGACTATCCCGCCCATTCGGTGCTCTCTGATGTAAATTTCACACTCCATGCGGGTGAGCGGGTTGCGCTACTGGGTGAGAATGGCGCAGGAAAATCAACCCTCTTGCAGCTCATGGTGGGTCTGCACAAACCTACAACAGGAACCATCTCAGCCTTTGGTCAGACACGCCAGTGTGAAAGCGATTTCCGCGAAGTACGCGCCAAGGCAGGCCTGCTGTTCCAGGATGCGGATGATCAACTGTTCTGTCCTACCGTTTTAGAAGATGTCATGTTTGGCCCGCTTAATCTGCGCAAAAGCGAAGCGGAAGCCAAGACAATTGCTGAAGAGACGCTGGCATCACTGGGCATGTCCAACTATCTCCAACGTGTCACACATAAACTCTCAGGTGGGGAAAAGCGCATGATATCGCTGGCCACCGTGTTGGCCATGCAGCCTGAAGTGCTGCTAATGGATGAACCAACCAATGGATTGGATGAGAAGGCAGAAAAACGATTACTGGAACATCTGGAGTCACTCACTCAAGCAATGGTCTTTGTCTCCCATGACAGAAAACTGGTCGAACGACTCTCTACCCGTGCCGTGATGATCCAGGATGGCACCCTGGTAGAAGGCGTGATGCACAGCCATCCCCATGTGCATACCCATTCACATATGCATATACATGCAGCGGGCCTAGATGCCGGGCATGAACATAGTACCGACGCACCAAAACATCACCATAGTCATGGAGAGGTGGTTGAGGGGGATTGAGGGGTGGGTGCTTTTTAGAAGTCCCCGCTAAACTAGGGGCTTCAATATGACCTCCCCCGTTTAACGGAGACTGGTGAATGCAATTTCAAGCGCATCACTCGCAACCTTAAGTAAGACTTCAAGAGACGCTTGATAACCAGAAACTCTACAGGTCAATTGTTTAGCTTTTTTCCTTCCTATCGGACCACTACTCTAAAACACCTATGGCATCTTTTTCCGAAACAGCAACCGAGGAGAAAAACTGGTGACCAGAGCCGTACCGACAATAACCAACAGCGCTCCGATCCAGGTATACCAGCCGATAATTTCATCCAGAAAAAGCGTACCGAACAGCACACCAAACAGTGGAACCAGAAAGGTGACAGTGAGTGCAGAGGTCGAACCAATATCGGCAATCAGACGAAAATAGAGCAGATAGGCGATGCCGCTACAGAGCACACCCAGTGCAACGACAGACAACACAGCACCACTGGTGGGCGCTTGATTGACGGGAAAGAACGGCACCAACGGCAGGATGATCACTGTTGCCGCCCACATGCTGCCATGAGCGTTGGCAAAGGGGCCTATCGATGGAATGGACCGGGCATACACACTGGTGATGCCGTAACAGAACGAGGCACCCAGCGCCGCTACGATAGCGATGCCTGCGCCCGGCAGCAGAACCAGACTATCAAAGCCCACCAGTAACATCACCCCAACCACGCCACTGAGCAGTCCCATAACCGCCTTCCCCGATAACAGGGTTCTGGTCCAGAGCGCGCCAATGATCGCCCCCCAAATCGGCGCAGTCGCATTCAAAATAGAGAGCAGTGACGCTGAGAGTGTCTGCGCCGCATAGGCAAACAACAAAAAGGGCAGTGCCGAATTGATCAGGCCTAACACCAGGTAGTGTTTCCAATGAACCTTCAGTGACATACGCTTTTTCAGGATCAGAGCCACACCCAACAGGAACAGTGCAGCGAGCCCAACGCGAAAGATAATAAGCATCACTGGCCCCAGTACAGGAGCCCCGATACGCATAAACAGAAATGAACCGCCCCAGATGGCAGAGAGTAGAAGTAAACGACTTAGACTGGCAGCACTCATTCCAACACCTGAAAGCAGTTGCTATGCTTGATGCGCTAGTTTTAAGTAAATCCTGTGTGATTACCACCCGGTTCTTGCTTTAAACAGCTAAAGGTTCACCCTATATAGAGGCTTGAGTTCTCATCGCAGATGCTTTGGCATCCCAATGATGTGAACATTACAGTCACCTTAATGTCCATGGAGGAGGAAGCCTGCTTTAAAAATACGTCATGGCTTGAAAAAAACAGCTCGCCCTCTCACTATTTGACTATGAATCATAATTTTGGATCTGCCTCTGTTCTATCTGGTAGGACAAGTCGGCGGATCCGGGGAAAAACAGTGTATAAGCAGTACCTACATGCGCTTCTGAGCCGCCCTATCATACTTGTACTCCTGCTTATATCGGTATGGACTGCAACTGCTTCGGCAGCTGAAATGCGATCCACTACCGTAAATACCAGCAGTGCTGCTCCCAGCATAGAGGCCGTTAATAAAAAAATCAGTCAGCTGGAAAGTGTGGCCGACCAAAAAGGTAGTGACACAGCAGAGCTTGATGCCTATCGTCAAGTGCTTGTCCAGTTACAGAGCGCTGAAAAAGAGCGGGAACGGGCGCACCTCTTCAAACAGACAGTTGACAATGCCGAATCACAACTCAATCAGCTGAGCCAGGCCCTGGCCAAGATTAGTAAAGAAGGTGCTAACAATCATATTCCTGCCACGCTGACAGTTGATGAATTAGTCCGCCGACAAAACCAGACCCAGTCAGAACGCCAACTGAATCAGGCACAGCTACAAGAGCTGGAGAACAGACGAATTACCGAGCGCATACGCCCGGAGCAATCGGGTGTAGAGCTGGCCGATGCCAAGAAGGAGCTGATTGAGGTCGAAAACCGTCTGGTTGCAGACACAGCGACTGGAATGCCTGCCCAGCAAAGAGATCTACTACTTGCCAAGCGCGTTCAACTAAAAGAGCGTGTTAACCGACTGGAGATGGAACGACTCAGTCACGCCCACCGTATGGATCAGTTGACCCTGCAGATTGCAATCGCCCAGGCCACACTACAGCAGCAGGACACACTGATTCAACAGATGCAGGAACGTATCACCGCTCTACAGACCCAGGATGCAGAGCTGACACAATTGGATGCTCAGCAGGCACAGCAAAAAGCGGTTGGGAAACACCCCCTGGTCTTGCAAAATGCCGATAAAAACGCCGAAATAAGTCTCAGATTAACGCAGCTGACAACCCAGACCGAGACGGCGATTCTTGAGTCTGAAAAAAGCGCCCGTCAGAAAGAGGCTATCCGTCAAAATCAGGAACGACTACAACAACAGATCCTGATTGGCAGCCTGGATGAACAACCAGGCCGGTTGTTGCAAAAACAGCGTACCTCACTACCAAAGTTGGCTCAAATAAATAGTCGTGTTCAGCAGTTACGCTCACGCATTACTACTTCCCGGCTGGAGTCATTTCAGATCGAAGACCAACGCCTGCAGCTTCAAAGCGAACTCAGCCATGGATTATTAAACAGTTACCGACCTGATCAGATGTCAGATACCGAATGGAAGACGCTTCAAGATGAGCTGCAACCACTGTTAGAGAATAGATTACTGTTACTGGACAAAGTCAAAGCGGCCTATAACCGACAGGAGAAGGCACTGGCCGATCTGAGTGCTGAGTTACTGCAGCTTTATGATGGGGTAGAACAGTACGGTGCGCTGCTCGATAGGCATCTGCTATGGATTCCCTCTACCACTAGAATCAATAGCCATACTTTTACCGACGCGATTCGTGCACTTGGGTGGTTTTTCTCCCCGCAAAACTGGGCATTGAGCTTCGAAGCCATCTGGACTGGATTTGAACGCTACCCTTACCGGATCATCGCCCTATTCGCAATTCTTGCACTGTTACTCTATGGGCGGCCAAAAATGTCCCGCACACTGGAACAGATTGCCCCTATGGTCGGCAATGTCAGTAATGACAGTTTTCGACACACCATCAAGGCCTTCAGTATAACCATTATGCTCGCCCTGCCCTGGCCCTTGCTGATGTCAGCATGCGGCTGGTGGCTGACCAAGGGTTCAGAACAGCCTTTTATCACCGCACTCTCCATCGGTCTGCGTCGACTGGCCGTCTTTTTCCTGGTGATACAGATACTGCGTTATCTATTTATTAAAAATGGTCTCGCCGAGGTGCACTTCCGCTGGAACCCTGAAACTGGTAAGGCCTTTAGAAGAGATCTGCACTGGCTGGTGGTGGCGTTGGTGCCTCTGGCCTTTACCGTCGGGGTTTTCGAATGGGTTGAAAACGAGGCCTATACCCATGCTATCGGTCGATTGGCATTCATACTCGGCCTGTTCGTTACTGGGCTCTTCTTTCATCGGGCACTTAATCCCTGGACAGGATTTTTAACTACGCTCAATCCAAACAGCAGCCGTCGACCCAAAGGTATCTGGTACCCCATTGCGCTTCTGCTCTGCCTGGGTCTGGCACTGCTCGCCATAGAGGGTTACTACTACAGTGCCCTCAATCTGGAGCGGATGCTGTTTGTATCACTGTTTGCCGGCATATTGGCCTATCTGGTCTATAACCTGCTGGTTCGCTGGCTACTGGTTGCAGAACGACGCTTGGCCCTGGCCAGGGCAAAGGCAAAACGCCAGGCAGCAATAGATGCCAGAGTTTCCAAAGAGGTCGCCGACGCTGCCGGAGAAGGTATGCCGGAACTCTCCGAGTTTGAAGAGGTAAACCTCACAACCATTAATGAACAGACACGGCGCATGCTGCGGGTTGGGACGGGACTGCTGTTCGCTACACTGCTCTATCTGATCTGGGATCAACTCACTCCCGCCCTGACCTGGCTGAACGAGATTGCCCTCTGGCAATTTAAGAGTAGTACAGGCGTAGTATCCGCCATATCCATTGGTGACGGCCTGCTTGCATTGGCCGTATTGGCTATCACCCTTATTGCCGGCAGCAATCTACCTGGCTTCCTGGAGATCGCCCTGCTGCAACCCATGAACCTGGCAATAGGTAATCGCTATGCCGTCTCAACCATCAGTCGATATACCATCTATGCTGGTGGTACATTGCTGGTACTAAGTCTGATTGGCCTGAAGTGGGATGATGTGCAGTGGCTGGTGGCTGCTATGGGTGTCGGTCTGGGCTTTGGACTGAAAGAGATATTTGCCAACTTCTTCTCCGGCATCCTGATCCTGTTTGAGCGCCCGATACGCATCGGTGATACCGTCACCATTGGCGATATCAGCGGAACCGTCTCCCGTATTCGTATTCGTGCCACCACCATTACCGACTGGGATAACAAGGAACTGGTAGTGCCCAACAAAAATTTCATTACCGATCCACTGGTCAACTGGACTCTCACTGATCCCGTTACCCGTGTGGTGATCAAGGTAGGCGTGGCCTATGGTTCCGATACAGAAAAAGCACACAAGGTCATGATGGAGGTGGTCAAGAGCCACTCTGATGTTCTGGTGGAACCCCGTCCCACGGTGTTCTTCACCGGCTTTGGGGACAGCTCCCTCAACTTCGATATCCGCGTCTTTGTCAGTGACCATCTGAAAAGGATGCCGTTGATTCATGATCTGCACATGGCACTAAACAAGGCGTTGGCGGCAGCTGGCATCGAGATACCCTTCCCACAGCGGGACTTACATCTGCGATCTGTTGATCCAAAGATCAATCTTCGGGGTGATGAGGATGAGGGTAAGGCCTAAACAAAACGCTACCTTATTATCCACACAATTCAGCCATAGCATCACAGACGCAAGATGAGATACTCGAATGTTCAGGTACAGCACAAGCTGCGACTTTCATACCACCGAGCAACGGAATAAACCAGGGATCAGAGTCGCAACTGTTTGAGCGCAAGCGAGTTTTGCGACGACCCTGGTTTATGAGTAGCGCAGGGCACCCGCAGGGTGGTATGACGGAGCGATGGTTTTGGTCACTTTTGCCGAAACAAAAGTGACACGCCACAGGGGCGCGCGAGCCCCGATCAAATGAATTGCGCCATAACAGCAAAGGTAACTGATTGAATATAAATGCTTACGTGTGTTGTTTTCTGGCTAAGTTTAGTGGGTACACGGGAAACACAGTACTCATACAGCAATACGCCTCAACTGACTCTCTGCCATCTAGTCAGAACAAGGCTCAGGAGCGCTTTCCGCAGACCGGCTATCATCCTCTGCCAGTACCCTTTAGAATGCGCCCATGAATGTCGCCCCCCAGACAACTGACCAACTCAGCCAGACACTCAGCAAGGTTTTCGGGTATGGCGAATTCCGCCCGCATCAGCGTGAAATCATTGAACAGGTCATCGCGGGTGACTCAGCATTTGTGCTGATGCCGACAGGAGGAGGTAAATCGCTCTGTTACCAACTCCCCACCCTGCTACGTCAAGGTTTGGGCATCGTGATATCACCTCTCATCTCCCTGATGAAGGATCAGGTGGACGCCCTCAAGGCCAACGGCGTATCAGCCGCCTTTTATAACTCATCGCTGGATGCCGAGAGTGCCCGACGAATATTGTCCCAGCTACATAACGGTGAACTGGATCTGCTCTATGTGGCCCCCGAACGACTCATGCGGCCAGATTTTATTGAGCGTCTGCAACAGATAGAGATCGCACTGATCGCCATTGATGAGGCGCACTGTGTCTCACAGTGGGGTCATGACTTCAGGCCCGAGTACGCCCAACTCGGACGACTGGCAGAACTGTTCCCAACTATCCCCCGTATCGCCCTGACGGCCACCGCAGATCCGCAGACCCGCAAGGATATCCGGCGGGTACTGGGATTGGAGAAGGCCGCCTGTCACATCACCGGATTTGATCGGCCAAATATCCGTTATGCGGTGCTGGAAAAGCACAATCCGTTTAATCAATTGCGCCAGTTTCTGGATAGCCACAAGAATGATGCTGGTATTATTTATGCGTTGAGTAGAAAACGGGTAGAACGACTCACCGCGCAACTCTACGAGAAAGGCATTCGTGCGGCGGCCTATCATGCTGGACTCTCTTCGGAACAGCGCAACTGGGTTCAGGAGCAGTTCCTGCGAGATGAGATCGATATTGTGGTGGCCACTGTGGCCTTTGGCATGGGCATAGACAAACCCAATGTGCGCTTTGTGGTGCACTATGATCTACCAAAAAATATCGAGAGCTATTATCAGGAGACCGGGCGTGCCGGCCGCGACGGCCTGCCTGCGGAAGCACTCTTGCTGTTTGGTACCCAGGATATCGTGCTGGTGCGCCAACTGGTTGAGAGCGGTGACAACCCGGATCGGGTACGCATCGAAATCCATAAACTCAATACCATGATTGCACTGGCCGAGAGTGTGACCTGTCGCCGCCAGGTGTTGCTGAACTACTTTGGTGAACAGATTGATGGCGGCTGCGGCAACTGCGACCTCTGTCTTGACCCGCCAGAGACATTCGATGCCACCGAAGATGCCCGCAAGGCACTCTCCTGTGTCTATCGGGTAGGACAGGCGTTTGGTATTAAACACGTTATCGATGTCCTTCGTGGCGCCGATAATGAGCGTATACGTCGGCTGGGTCACAACCAACTCAGTACCTATGGCATTGGCAACGATAAAACAGAGATCGAGTGGTCCAGCCTGATTCGTCAACTGATCCATCACGGCTACCTGCTACAGGATATCGAGCACTACTCCGTGCTACGCCTGACGCCCGAATCGCGACCGGTCCTGCGTGGCGAAAAGCCCCTGCAACTCGCCCTGCCCCGCATCAAGGAAAAGGCGCAGCGCAAAGCTAAGGCCCCCAAGGGCGCAGCCGAGATTGGACCCTACGATGAGGCCCTGTTTGAGCGCCTGCGCACCCTACGCAAGTCACTGGCAGATGAGGCTAACGTGCCACCTTACGTAGTGTTTGGAGATAACTCACTGCTGCTGATGGCACGGGACAAACCAACCGAGGTGGATGAATTTCTTGCCATCAGTGGTGTCGGTCAGGCCAAACTGGAACGCTATGGTGACGAGTTCATGAATGCCATTGCCCTGCATGAGGCAGAAACAGCTTCTCCTTCATGATGCACTGCGTCATTTAACTTATCTGATTCCAGTCCACCAATCTACATAAGGATTCTCTGGTAAACCCCTTGTGATTTGGGTATTCTCTGAGCTATATCAGACGGACAAGAAGTATATGGCCGAAGAGAATAACAATGCCCCTTCCAGCACTGACGATACCGTTCTGCAACAGCAGTTCATGCGGGCCGTTAGTTCCTTTGAAGGCATCATGCTCAGCCAGATCAATATCAAGAACAAACTGGCTAACCGACTCAATTACGGAATCGGCACGGGCTTGGTTATTCTTGGGCTGATCGCCGCCTCAATACTCATACTGCTTCTCACCCTCTCTTCCCAGATCAACCGCATCTCTGATGTTGTCACCAAGATGAACCGGGACTTCAGCACTGTATCTGAACGCATGTCCCAAATCGATGCGGCTGTTGCCTCCATGGAGCACCGTGTCGCGCTGCTGCAAGGACTCGACCAGCACACGGATGTTATGACGAAGGAGATGAATGACATCGCCACGGATTTGGAAACCATGCGCACTTCGGTTAATCAGATCAGTGGGCATATGAATACTGTACGCGGTAATGTAGACAATATCTCCACCATCATGAATCACATGGACAACGAAGTCAGTGGCATGGGTCTGGAGATGCATCGAATGGGGCAACCGGCTCGCTCCTTTAACAAAATGGTTCCCTTTCCCTGATGCTGGAGCATAAACGTGGCTGATGATCCAAGACGCGTACTGATCGAGACAGTTGCCCGCATAGGACGGGAGACTCAACTGCACCTTGATGAACGGGCCCGCCACTTCTGGATCACCAACCTGGTGATCATTATCATCTCACTTCTGTTAGTCATACTGGCCGTCTTTAATGTCTACTACGTCCGTGTACTTTATAAAGACCTGGATGGCATCGTCCAGAACATGGACTCCATGCATCACAACCTAAGTGAAGTGACCGGCAACATGTCGACTATTGCAGAACATGTTCAGTCAATTGATAACAGTATTCAATATATGGACAACATCAGTATCCACACGGCGGAGATGTCGCAATCGTTACCCAGAATTGGTAATGCCATGTCAGATATGGCCGTGAATGTCGACGTAATCAATCAGGACATGGGACTAATGACATTCAGCCTTTTCAATATAGAACAACGAACCGGCCATATGACCGGTAATGTCTCGCTGATACGACAGAATGTACGGCAGATCGCCCGCCCCATGGGTATGATGAACTCTTTCTTTCCCTAGCAGTTATGCCTCTCACCCACCACGCAAGAGCTTAGCTAGTGTTAATGCGTTGCACCCCCCATCAACCCCAGATTATTTTTTTTGCATTGAATGGACTTTTATTCAAGCCTGCTCAATCACTTTAATCTGTTATGTGACAATTCTGTCAAATCCGATAATAAAACTTTAACAACATCGACATGTATAGATAACTAACTTGTCACAATCCGTCGTTAGCATGCCTCTGCATAAACATGAGGAGCACGCTATGTCGGCCATTGCTATTTCTGCGTTAACAAAAACTTTTTCAAAAGACAAAAACAGTGAGTCCGCACTTAAAAATATCGACCTGCATATAGAGCGAGGCGATATGGTGGCTCTGATTGGTCCTTCCGGGTCTGGGAAATCCACCCTGATGCGTCATCTGTCAGGATTAACCCTGGCAGATAAACAATCACCTGGAATAGTACAGGTGCTGGGTAAGCCGATACAGAAGCGGGGACGACTGGATAAAGATATACGCCAGACCCGTGCACAGATCGGCCACATCTTCCAACAATTCAATCTGATCAATCGTCTCTCAGTATTAACCAATGTCCTGATTGGTGGCCTGAGCCGCACCCCTTCCTATCGCGCATTAATTGGCTGGTTTACCGAAGAGGAGAAGCTGGCAGCACTGGAGTCACTTGAACGCGTTGGACTGCGGGAATTCGCCCTTAAACGTGCATCCGATCTCTCAGGTGGACAACAGCAGCGTGTAGCCATTGCAAGGGCAATCATGCAAAAGGCTGAAGTGATTCTGGCCGATGAACCAATTGCATCACTCGACCCCGAATCATCCAGACAAGTCATGGAGACGTTAAAACGCATCAACGAGAGCGACGGAATAACGGTAGTTGTGACACTGCATCAAGTGGATTACGCACAGCAATATTGTCAGCGCGCCATTGCGCTTCGACAAGGTGAAATCTTTTTTGATCAGCGGGTTGATGCACTAAAAACGGAACAGATCAACCAACTCTATGGCACACGACCATCCCACCTGAAACGGGATGACATTTATACCGGCGGATCGGTGACGAATCGGCGGTTAGCAGTTGCATAACTTTAACTATAACCCTAGCGGAGTCAATCAATGAAAGTAAAAACAGTGTTCAGGAAAATAACAGCGGGACTGGTACTGGCCACATCCCTCTCTGGAATTCATATTGCACAGGCTGATGAAACCAAAACCATCAACTTTGGCATTATCTCGACCGAGTCTTCGCAAAACCTGAAAACTATTTGGGTTCCATTCCTGAAAGACATGTCAGCAAGACTGGGGATGGAAGTGAAGCCATTTTTTGCCCCTGACTATGCCGGCATTATTCAAGGCATGCGTTTCGATAAAGTAGACATTGCTTGGTACGGAAACAAATCTGCAATGGAAGCGGTTGATCGTGCAGGTGGAGAAATCTTTGCACAAACCGTTGATGTAGACGGTAACCCTGGCTACTGGAGTGTATTGCTGGCAAACAAGAGTAACAACAAGATCAACTCCGTGGAAGATATGCTTAAACAGAGTGGTGAACTGGCATTTGGTAATGGCGACCCTAATTCAACGTCCGGATTCCTGGTGCCAAGTTACTATGTATTTGCTAAAAATGGAGTCGATCCTAAAAAAGCCTTCAAGCGCATGACCAACACAAGTCATGAATCAAACTTCCTTGCCGTTGCCAACGGTCAGGTTGATGTAGCCACCAACAACACCGAAAACCTGGCTCGCGTAAAAGTCACCCACCCCGAAAAACTGGACAAGGTAAAGATTATCTGGAAATCACCCCTGATCCCCTCTGATCCTATTGTTTGGCGTAAAAACCTGCCAGAAAGCACCAAAAGCAAGGTCTACGACTTCTTTATGACCTACGGGAAAAATAAAGATTCTAAAGAAAAGCAGATCCTTGCTGACCTGGGTTGGGCGCCCTTTAAATCTTCCAACGATGATCAATTGCTGCCTATCCGCCAACTGGTGCTGTACAAAAACCGCATCAAGTTGATGAACAACTCCAGCTTGAATGAGGCAGATAAGACAAAACAGATCCGGGCAATCGACGATCAACTGTCCGAGCTTAACCGTCGCATGGATTCATTATCCGTTGCATCCAGCAATTAAGCAGAGTGATCACAGGGCGGCAATACGCCGCCCTGGTTTTAATAACGGACTCCCACATGACATCAACAGATATCAACAAGATACCAAGACAGCCTTTTAACTGGATTGGCGCCCTGAGCTGGGGAGTGCTATTCATGATGCTGGGCTGGGGTTGGCAAGCTGCGGAAATGAAACCTCTGGTTCTGTTTTCCGACGCCAGCAACATGGTGGAATTTGCAGGTGATTTTTTTCCGCCTGATTTTACGGACATCAGCTATTACCTCGATGAGATGATCATCACACTGCATATTGCCCTTTGGGGAACCATGCTGGCGATTGTCTGTTCTATCCCTTTGGGCCTGATGAGCTCCGAAAACCTTGCACCTGCCTGGGTCTATCAACCCACCCGACGTTTGATGGATGCCACTCGTGCAATTAATGAGATGGTTTTCGCTATGCTATTTGTCGTAGCGGTTGGTTTAGGTCCATTTGCCGGCGTCATGGCACTGTTTATCCATACCACAGGGGTACTGGCCAAACTTTTTTCAGAAGCCGTAGAAGCCATCGATCCACTCCCTGTCGAAGGGGTAAGAGCAACCGGTGCCACTTTGTTTGAAGAGATTCTTTACGGAGTCATTCCCCAAGTGCTACCGCTCTGGATCTCTTTTTCACTCTACCGCTTCGAGTCCAATGTACGTTCCGCCACAGTTGTAGGGATGGTCGGTGCAGGTGGTATCGGTGTCATTCTTTGGGAAAGTGTACGTGGCTTTCAATTTCAACAGACCTGTGCCGTGATGATTGTAATTATCCTCAGCGTTACCTTGATCGACCTGACTTCTCAACGCCTACGTAAGGCATTTATCTGATTCTTTATTCTGCAAATTTGTATAGACAACAACTATGGCTGTTTACCTGAATATCGCAACACAACTGCGGGATGAAATTCACACCCAGTATGCCGCTGGTGATCTTTTACCATCGGAACATCAGTTGGCGAAACGTTTTAATGTTAATCGACACACCGTTCGCCGTGCAGTTGATGAGTTGGTGCAAGATGGCCTGATCAGACGCTTCCAGGGCCTGGGTAATCAAGTCGTCAGTACACCTATCGATTACGCCTTGGATAACCCCTCATGCTTTACCTACAACCTATCCAAAAAAGGCTTGCCTTTAGATACGGTCGTACTTGGGTGTAAAGCAGAGACATTAAATCCACTCCTGGCAGAAAAACTTGATCTTGCCATGGACACTCCAGTGGTAGTGATAAAGACCTGTCGCTGCATTGATAACAAACCCTCTACTTTAATCCGCCACCACCTGTTCAATGTCGATATTGAGCAGATGCAGCGGTTTGCAAGCGGATCATTGCATCAATTTCTGCATAAGCATTACGGCTATGAGGCCACACGAGGAAACACCCGCTTGCGTGCACGCATGCCGACTTTCGATGAGTGTCGACAACTGGCCATGGGTCGTGGCATCCCGGTGATGGAGATACATAGCCGTTACTACCTTAAGCAGACCAGCCATTTGATGGAGTATGCCATCAGTATCAGTCGCAGTGACATTTTTGAATACAGCGTGGAACCCTGAATATGAACACAACACGATCGCAACGGCAGCACTGGATGTCAGTGATGGCCAAAGCTCCAAGTGAGAAACTGACAGAACTTGCCTCTTCTTTTATTGAGTCTGACGACTTTAAAACCATTCGCGCACCAGAGATTGGTCTTGCGCAAATACGTGGCCGTATGGGTGGTACTGGCAACACATTCAATCTTGGTGACACGACCATTACACGCTGCGTAGTACAGTCGACGGCCGGCCACTACGGCTACGCCTTCATTCGTGGCAGAGATAAAGCCCATGCACAATGCGCCGCCAAACTGGATGCATTGATGCAACAGAGTCCATTAGCTAATGCTATCGATGCACAGGTCATAGAACCATTACAGCAACAATGGTATGCACAACAGAAATACAAGCGCTCAGAGACCGACGCTACAAAAGTCAAATTCTTTACCCTGGTAAGAGGCGAGGACTGAACATGCAAAATACTGTTATTGTGGCTGGTTTTGCAGACCCTGTTAGAGACGCCCAGCAGACCTTCAGAAAAGTACTCAAGGCGATGGGTGAACCGGGTGTGATTGTTTCTGCATATTCACCAGAAGCATTACTTCACCTCTATCCCAGCACATTTGCAGTCTGTCAGACTTTATTGGATCAGCAGACAACTCTGTGGTTATCAAAGGAGTTCAGTAACCCGGAGATTCAACACAACCTGCACTTTCATACCGGTATGCCGCTGGCCAGGCACTCAATGGACGCGCAGTTCGCCCTTGCCTATGCCGGTGAGATTGCCACACTGGATTGCTTTAAAAAGGGTACGGCCGAATATCCAGAGCGCAACTGCACCCTTATTCTGCAGGTTCATACGATTTCTGAGTCTCCATCAACTGACCAGAACAGCACAACGCTGAAACTCTCCGGACCAGGAATCGAAACAGAGCACCAAATCGTTATTGCAGGTCTCAGCCAAGCGATTATTCACTATCTGACTGAGCGTCCCGATCCTTTTCCGTTAGGTATCGATTTTATCTTTACCGCGGAGCAATCGTTGGTTGCTATTCCAAGGACAACACAACTGGAGGTGTGCTGATATGTATGTTGCTGTAAAAGGTGGCGAACAGGCTATCAGTCAGGCGCATAAACTACAGGAAAAGCGTCGGAGGGGAGATACCGCTGTTGCTGAACTTTCGGTACAACAGATCCATGAGCAGTTACCCCTGGCTGTGGATCGTGTAATGACCGAAGGATCAATCTATGATCATGAGCTTGCAGCACTGGCGATCAAACAATCCGCTGGCGATCTGGTGGAGGCGATTTTTCTCCTGCGCGCCTATCGCACTACACTGAGTCGTCTCTATACGACTGACCCCATTGATACAGGCAAGATGCAGGTAGAACGACGCATCTCGGCTACCTTCAAAGATCTTCCTGGCGGCCAAGTGCTAGGCGCGACCTTCGACTACACCCATCGCCTGCTTGATTTCAAACTGCTGGCCGAAGGGTCCATCAACACCGGACAATCCGCACCCGAACAAACCTCAGATGACCCTGCAGACTCAGACCCGCACCTGATGAGCCGGGTGCTGCCCATGCTGGAGCGTGAAGCACTGCTCGTTGAAGAGGTCGATGATGGTACGGCGCCAGCAGATATTACTCAGGATGCACCCAGCTACCCCTGTGATCGCAGTGCACGACTCCAATCATTGGTACGGGGTGATGAAGGCTTTCTATTGGCTCTGGGTTATTCAACCCAGCGGGGTTACGGGCGTAATCACCCATTTGCCGGTGAGATCCGCATCGGTGAAGTCGAACTCTGCCTCACCCCGGATGAATTGGGATTCAGCATTGAGATCGGCATCATCCAGGTTACTGAGTGCGAAATGATTAACGGTTTTAGCCGACTTCCAGACGGTGAAATCAAATTTACCCGGGGCTATGGTCTTGCCTTTGGACAAAGCGAGCGCAAATGCATGGCAATGGCGCTTGTTGATCGTGCACTACAGGCGGATAGTTATGATGAAGAGCGCACCTCGCCAGCACAGCAGGAAGAGTTTGTACTGTCCCACTGCGACAATGTCGAGGCGTCTGGATTTGTTTCCCATCTCAAACTCCCCCACTACGTCGACTTTCAGTCTGAACTTGAACTGTTGAGAAAATTACAAAACAAGCAAACCGTCGTTGCAGAAGCACAGGAGCAACCAGCATGAAGGCAACAGCTATTCGGGATGGCTATAACTTTGCCTATCTTGATGAACAGACTAAACGAATGATTCGCCGTGCACTATTAAAAGCGATTGCCATACCCGGATATCAGGTTCCATTCGGTGGAAGAGAGATGCCTATGCCTTACGGTTGGGGTACTGGCGGCATACAGCTAACAGCGGCAGTGATTGGACAAGACGATGTACTGAAGGTCATTGATCAAGGGGCGGATGATACGACCAACGCTGTCAGCATCCGCACCTTCTTTAAAGATCTAACTGGTGTAAAAACCACAGAGAAAACCTGTGATGCAACCCTGATCCAGACCCGTCATCGGATTCCCGAAGTACCGCTGCAGGCCGATCAGATACTGATCTATCAGGTTCCTATTCCTGAACCCCTGCGATTTATTGAACCGAGTGAAGTGGAGACGCGCAAAATGCACGCCTTGGAAGATTACGGTGTCATGCACGTCAAGCTCTACGAAGACATTGCACGTTTTGGTTCAATCGCCACGACCTATGCCTATCCGGTACGGGTTAACGGTCGCTACATCATGGACCCATCACCTATTCCTAAATTTGATAACCCGAAGATGGATCGCATGCCTGCGCTGCAACTGTTTGGGGCCGGACGAGAGAAGCGCATCTACGCCGTCCCCCCCTATACAGAAGTCCTCAGCCTCGACTTTCTCGATCACCCGTTCGAGATACAACACTGGGAAGAGACCTGTGCCATCTGTGGCTCCGATCACAGCTTCCTTGACGAAGTAATCACGGATGATCAGGGCACCCGGAGTTATATCTGCTCCGATACCGATTACTGCAGTCAACGTATTCAACAGGAGGCGCTGACATGATGTCTCAGGAACCACTGTTGCAGGTCACAAATCTCACTAAACTCTACGCTCCTGGAAAGGGCTGTGAAGCAGTTGACTTCGAACTCTATCCGGGCGAAGTGCTGGGTATCGTGGGTGAGTCGGGTTCTGGCAAATCGACGCTGCTTAACTCTCTTTCCGGCCGTCTGGCACCCACTGCAGGCGAGATACGCTACCGTAACAGGAGTGATCAGTGGCTGAATCTCTATACGCTTTCTGAATTTGAGCGTCGACGATTGTTGCGTACTGAGTGGGGCATGGTCCACCAGCATGCCAGAGACGGCCTGCGCATGGGTGTTTCCGCCGGGGCCAATATAGGCGAACGCCTGATGGCCGTGGGCGAACGACACTACGGAGATATCAGGGCACGCGGTCTGCAGTGGATGCAGGATGTGGAATTGGATATCCATCGCATCGATGACAAACCCACCACCTACTCTGGCGGCATGCAACAAAGACTACAGATTGCGCGCAACCTGGTCACTCATCCACGACTCGTATTTATGGATGAACCAACGGGCGGACTGGATGTTTCAGTTCAGGCCCGTCTGCTGGATCTGCTACGTAACCTGGTCACCCATCTTGATCTGGCCGTAGTTATTGTCACCCACGACCTGGCCGTTGCCCGTCTGTTAGCTGAACGGTTGGTCGTGATGCGACACGGACATATCGTGGAGTGTGGCCTCACTGATCAGGTGCTGGATGATCCACAACACCCCTATACCCAGCTGCTGGTCTCTTCTGTACTGACTCCATGACGCAACAGGAGTGATGAATGAAAACGGTTATCGAAGTAAAGGCATTATCAAAAAGCTTCACCCTGCACAATCAGGGTGGAGCCAAGTTACAAGTGCTTAATAATATCAATCTGCAGGTAAACGCAGGGGAATGCATGGTACTGCATGGTGAAAGCGGAACAGGGAAAAGTACCCTGCTACGTACGCTGTATGCCAACTATTTACCCAGCAGCGGAAGCATCCGCGTTTTGCATCGCAAGGAAATGGTTGACCTTGCAACGGCTAGTAGTCGCCAGCAACTGGAGATACGTAAGGAGACACTAGGATACGTCAGTCAGTTTCTACGGGTGATTCCACGGGTATCGGCCCTTGAGGTAGTAAAACAGCCGCTACGTGAGCGCGGCATTGTTGATGACGAAGCGGAAGCACGTGCCTGTGCACTGCTACGCCAACTGCATATTCCTGAACGGCTCTGGTCGTTGGCCCCAAACACATTCTCCGGCGGCGAACAACAAAGAATAAATATCGCCCGGGGGTTTATCGCCCAGTATCCAATCCTGTTACTGGATGAACCAACCGCCTCTTTGGATCGACGCAACGCGCATGTAGTAGTGGAACTGATCCAGTCAACCCTGGCACAGGGAACTGCGGTAGTCGGTATCTTTCATGACATCGAGGTGCGCGAAACAGTCGCCAGCCAGCTATTTGATCTGGACCAGACGACCTTTGCCACCGCCGCGAATTATTAACGCAAGGGAAAACATTGTGATTTTAACCAATGCACAAATTGTACTGCCGGACGAGGTAATCAATGGAACACTGACCATTGACCAAGGCGTTATTCAATCCATTGATCAAGGTTGGGTGAACCTACCCGGCGTAATTGACTGTCTGGGTGGCTACGTAACGCCGGGCATGATTGAACTGCATACAGACAATATGGAAAAACATTTTACGCCCCGCCCCGGTGTTGCCTGGCCAGGCATACAGGCATTCAAGGTTCATGATGCCCAGATGATCAGTGCTGGAATCACTACCGTGTTTGACGCTGTCTCCATCGGCGATGTCATAGAAGGCAGTGAACGACTCAACAACCTGACACGCATGGTAGCCGCACTGACTGAATCCAAGGCACGCAGGTTAAGCCGGGCAGAACACTTGCTGCACCTACGCTGTGAAGTGAGTCATGCCGACACACTGGAGATGTTCCTGTCCCTGATGGAAGGTAATACCGCCCAGCTGGTCTCGGTGATGGATCATTCGCCAGGGCAGCGACAATTTGCCAGTCTGGAAAAATATCGGCAGTACTATCAAGGGAAGTACAAGCTATCGGACAGCGAACTAGCCTCCTTTATCGAACGCCAGACTGAAGCCAGTCGTCAATACAGCGATCCTTATCGCAAGGCGATATGCGAACTCTGTAATCAACGCCGTATCCCCTTGGCCAGCCATGATGATGCTACCCAGGCACACGTGGATGAATCACATGCTCTCAACATGGTGGTGGCAGAATTTCCCACCACCGCCGAAGCCGCCGTTGCCGCACATAAAAAAGGCATGTTTGTCATGATGGGTGCCCCCAATGTGGTACGGGGCGGTTCACACTCGGGTAACATCGCGGCCTATGAGTTAGCCTCAGAGGGTGTTCTGGATATCCTGTCGAGTGACTATTATCCAGCCAGCCTACTTGATGCCGCTTTTAAAATTGCAGAACTGGAGTCAAACGATTATGACCTGTCAGCGGCCGTCGCTCTGGTGACCCGCAATCCAGCCGATGCGGTTAAACTAAAAGACCGTGGGCGGATTGAACCAGGGGCGCAGGCCGATCTGATCTGGAGTAGTCGTGCCAATGATCACATTCATATTGAGCATGTGTGGAAAGCCGGCAAACGGGTGTACTAGACTCATGGGCAAACTGATCTATCTCATGGGTCCATCCGGCAGTGGAAAGGACTCCATACTCTCCCGATTAAGGCAGCAGCTGCATCCTCAGTCTCGCCTGATCATTGCGCATCGTTATATAACCCGTCACTGGCAATCGGGTGGTGAAAACCATGTTGAACTATCAGACACCGAGTTTGAACTCCGCAAGTCACTCAACCTGTTTTCCATGCACTGGGAAGCCAATCAGAATAAATATGCGATCGGCTGTGAAGTGGATGCCTGGATACAAGCCAAGAACTTGGTGCTAGTGAATGGCTCCAGATCCTACCTGGATAATGCAAAGTCACGGTATAAAGATAAGTTGATTCCCGTAATGGTAATGACCAATGAATCGACACTCAGATCCCGCCTTCTTGCTCGCGGCCGGGAGGATGAAGCAACAATAGCATTACGAATTCAACGGGCGAACGACTACCCGGCGCAGATCAGTGAGCCATTACATATCCTCGACAATAATGGAACTCTGGACAGGGCAGTACTGCAGTTTGAACTGCTGATTGAGCAACTTGCCAAGGAAGCGACCAATGCTTGATATAGCATTTACCGGTACAGGTGATGCCGCACAGATACCGGTTTGGGGTTGTGGCTGTACGGCCTGTGTCCGGGCTAAAAATATCACTACTTTCAAGCGTAAACCTGCAGGTCTGTCAATTACTTCCCCTAAGGGCGTAACGCTGATTGACGCCGGTAGAAATGACTTGGCAGACTGTTTTAGTGTAGAGCAGATTTCACGCATTATTTTAACTCACTTTCACATGGATCATGTACAGGGGTTATTCCATCTACGCTGGTCGGAACATGGCCGGAAGATTCCAGTCTATCGCCCTGACGACCCTATCGGTTGTGATGACTTGTACAAACACCCCGGTATTTTTGAATTTCAAAAACCCTTTCGCGAACTGGATACCATTGTCTGGGATGATTTCGCGCTCACCGCACTCCCACTGAATCACTCGAAACCTACGTTAGGCTATCTACTGGAATATGGCGGCAACCGACTCGCCTATATCTGCGATACAGCGGGACTACCGGTAGTTACTAAAGATTTTCTCAAAAACAAGCGCATCGATTATCTGATACTTGACTGTGCTGAGCCACCATCCAGCAAGATTATGTATAATCATAATGACCTGAACAGCGCCCTTGAAATCATTCAACAATTGGCACCCACCAAAACATGGCTGACACATATCAGCCACCGCTTTGAACATTGGCTCTTGCACAACCCAAATACGCTACCTGACAATATCCAAATAGCGCAGGATGGCATGCGAATTCAGCTTATTCCCAGTAGGACTTATGGGTGTCTCTAAGCATTAATCTGCCGCCAGCTAATAGCCTGTCTCAACCGGTAATCTATAGGGGAATATTTGATCGCCAACATCATTGCATACTCTCCTGCCACAGTTGTTACCTCCCACCCTAGCCCCCATACACCCTTTCCATAAACTACAGGTTAATTGTGCTTCGTCATGGTACAGCACGGCAGGTGTGGCTATGCTTACAGGAGGGTAACGGAGGTTCATTTATCTAAACTATGCGCTAGCCCCCTATCTGAGGCCAGGGGTAATAGCCAATTGTTTTCACACTAAATAACTGATCGCGTAGTCTCGCTCATCAAAAGGAGAACAGTAGATGTTGTTAAAACCCAACCAGCTCTATCACGCCTGCAACATGGATCTCCTTACTTTTGAGACAACGGCTGAACTGGAACACCTCTCTGAAACAATCGGTCAGGAACGTGCCCTGGAAGCAATTGACTTTGGCATCGGCATGCCCCATGCGGGATTTAACCTATATGTTATGGGCTCTAACGGCCTCGGCCGGCATACCCTTGTTCATGAAGCCCTGATAAAGCAGTCCATGGATACACCCACTCCACTTGACTGGTGTTATGTCGCCAACTTTGAGCATCCGAACACACCGACTGCACTTGGTATTCGGGCAGGAACCGGACGTAAACTGCGTCATGATATGGAGCAGTTGATTGATGATCTCATCAAGGCTATACCGGCGGCATTTAGAGGCGATGAGTATCAACGCCAGGCTAAAGAGATTCAAAGCAACTTCAATGAACGTCAACGCGAGATGGTGAAACGTCTTGAAGCGAAAGCAAAAGAGTTGGGTATCACACTGATGCAGGGACCTACTGGTTTTACCCTGGCCCCTGTTAAAGAGGGAAAAATGCTCTCAACTGAGCAATTTGATGCTTTGCCAGATACCGAGCAGAAAAAGCTTAATGAAGGTCTGGACGAGATAAAGAAACAGCTGAAAGAGACGATGAGCCACATACCTGAGTGGCAACGCGAACTGCAACAGCAATTCAGTAAATTAAACCGTGAGACCATGGAACTCACGGTTACCGAATTCATGAAGGAACTGGAAGATGCTTACGCAGCAGACCAAAAAATCAGTGCCTACCTCGGCCATGTAAAACAGGACATCATCGAAAATGTTGACCAGTTTCGACTTGCCGGTGAATCTGAAGAACGCAATATCACAGCAGATGACCCTGAATTTGTGCGTTATCGGATAAATGTTCTTATCGACAATGCAGATACAATAGGTGCACCGGTTATTTTTGAAGATAATCCTACTTACCAGAATCTGGTTGGGCGCATTGAACACCTGGCAAGAATGGGAACACTCCATACCGACTTTACGCTGATCAAGCTGGGTGCGCTACATCGCGCTAATGGTGGTTATCTTATTATCGACGCAGAAAAGGTACTCGCCAATCCGTTTGCCTGGGATGGGTTAAAGCGCGCCATTAAATCACGGGAGATTCGCATTGAATCTCTGGAGCGCCAGCTTAGCCTCATCAGTACAATTTCACTGGAACCTGAAACGATCCCCATGAACCTCAAGGTCGTACTGATCGGTAGTCGATCACTATTCTATCTACTCAAGGAGTATGATCCAGAGTTTGGCCTGCTATTCAAGGTAACAGCTGACTTTTCAGAGCGACTCGCGCGGGAGGATAATAATGAGCTGCTCTATGCGCGCCTGATCGCAACACTACAAAAACGCGAGGGTGTTCGTGATATCACCCGTAACGGCGTCGCACGAATCATTGAGCACAACATCCGAATAGCCAATGATGGCGATAAGATCTCTCTCCACCTCAGCACTATTCTTGATTTGCTGCAGGAGGCCAATTATCGGGCAGAAAAACGAGGTGCAAATACAATTGCTCAAAAGGATGTAGATGCAGCTATTCATGCCCAGGCCTTCCGTGGCAATCAATATGAGCAGCACCTGCATGAAGCCATTTTAAAAGAGACGATCAAGATAGAGACTAAGGGCGTTCAGCTGGCGCAAGTCAACGGACTCTCTTTTCTACAACTGGGTGATCACAGTTTCGGTGCACCCACCCGGATCAGTGCAACTGCCCGTATGGGTGGCGGTGAATTTATCGACATAGAACGGGAAACAAAACAAGGTGGCCCCATTCACTCAAAGGGTGTGCTGATATTGACCTCCTATCTGGGTCAACGCTATGCAAGGAATCAACCTCTGAGCATGACGGCCAGTCTGGTCTTTGAGCAGACCTACGGAGAAATTGAAGGTGACAGCGCATCCGCAGCCGAACTTTGCGCACTACTCTCCGCCATCGGCGATATTCCAATCAAGCAGTCGCTGGCCATTACAGGCTCAATCAACCAGCACGGTGAAGTGCAGGCGATTGGTGGTGTTTGTCAGAAAATAGAGGGCTTCTTTGATATTTGTAAAGCACGTGGATTAACCGGTGAACAGGGTGTGATTATCCCTTCTTCGAATATCAAAGACCTGATGCTAAAACAGGAGATAGTCGAAGCAAACGCCGCTGGGCTCTTCAATGTCTATGCCGTTGAACACGCTGAGCAGGCCATGGAAATACTTTCAGGCCTGCCTGCTGGCATTACCAATGAAGAAGGAATCTTCCCGGAAGGCACTTTTAACTTTCTCATTCAGGTCAAACTCGCTGAGTGGATCGCACTGCGTCTGCACTATGCGGGCGTCAGTATAAAAAGTGAAACATGAATGGAATTAACATTAATCACATATTCAGTTCATTAAGTGTTGAGAGGCAAGAGCATGGACTTTCAACTCAATAAAAAGATTGCCAAAAAACTGGATGAGATGGCTGATTTGCTACAACAGCAAGGTGCCAATCCTTTCCGCATACGCGCCTATCGCCGCGCCGCAGAAACAGTGAGTGGACTCAAAAAGGACATAGAAGACATCCTGAAGAAGGATGGCAGCAAGGGATTGATCGCACTGCCAAGCATTGGCCAGGGTATTGCCACAGCTATTGCGGAGATAATCACGACAGGACACTGGACACAATTTGAACGTCTGCGTGGAAATCTGGATCCGGCTCATCTATTCCAGACGATACCCGGCATTGGCGCAGACCTCGCGAGCAAGATTTATCAGGGCCTGCACATTGACTCACTGGAGGCGCTTGAGATTGCTGCTTACAACGGCAAACTTGAACAGATTAAGGGTATCGGAAAACGAAGACTGGCCGCCATTCGCAATGCCCTCTCTTCCATTCTTGGTCGCACAAGAAGAATCCATCATCTGCCACAAAAAGAGAGCCCTGATGTTGCCCTATTACTTGATATCGACCGCCTCTATCTGGAGAGTGCAATTACTGGGAGTTTACCACTGATTGCACCTAAGCGTTTTAATCCAGGACATGAGGCATGGCTACCCATTCTCCATACCGATCAGAAAGGCTGGCATTTTACTGCGCTCTATTCCAATTCAGCGCTTGCCCATCAGCTGAACATGACCAGGGACTGGGTCGTCATCTACTTTTACGATGAGCATCATCAGGAGGGTCAACAGACAGTAGTAACTGAAACACAGGGCGACCTGATTGGGAAAAGAGTCATTCGCGGACGTGAAGATGAGTGCCGTAAGTATTACCTGCAATTGACAAAACATTTAATACTGTAATACTGCCTGATAGTATTAGTAATTAATAGATTACCCGTCTTGACGGGAAACTAAAAACAACACCGGCTTAACTCGTCAGGCATCAACCAGGGCGGCTTAATAACCTGTGTACTGCAGAAGTACTAATAAACAATATAAATTCAACACGAGACAGTGAAATGAAAAAACTTTTGTTACCCATAATTGCTTCGCTTTATCTCTTGCTCACTGGGTGTGCATCTGTACCCATGGCATCAATAGAAAAAGATACTCAAGCAAAACAATATATTACCGAATCTAACAAGGCTAACATCTACCTCTACCGAAATGAATCATTTGGCGCCGCAATTGCCATGCCGGTTAGCCTGGATGGGATGGTCGCAGGAAAAACTGGTGCTCAAACATATTTTCTGTGGTCAGTAGAGCCCGGGGAGCATGAAGTTACTTCTCTGACTGAAAATACAGCCAAGATCAAAATAAACGCTGTTGAGGGGAAGAATCATTTTATCTGGCAAGAAGTTAAAATGGGCATGTGGACTGCCCGTTCCCAGCTTCATGAAGTATCAGAAGAGATTGGAAAGAAAGGTGTTGGTGAATGTAAATTAGCCGACACAGAAATTAAATAATTTCAGCGCATCACTGCGGGGCCATCTAAAACGGGCCCCTCAGCGATTCCTAGACCATGCTGAAGCTCCGCTCTGTTCAGTGAATTGACTGATCGCCGCTATTCGGACAATCAAAATACAATAAACCACAGCGGAACCGGTGCTATTGCTACTACCTGCAGCAATAGAAACTTAGGGTATGAGATCAGGCGACTTATACCTACCATCATTGCGATGCCCCCACCCCCACCCATCAATGAATTTCCCGGTAAATTCAACGCCGTTGCAATGGCGATGTAACGGTGTCTTAGTAGAAAAGGTATAAACCGAGTGGGGGCTTTATTATTAAGCACCTGGAGTAGCGCATTCGCATTCAGGGTTTCATGTTGACGAATCATGGCACATGCCTTATTCATGTGGAGCCACTCCAATCCCTTGCAAATCAAACCAGAAGGTATGGCACCCCCTATGAAATAGCTGATTGATAGCGCCACAATGGTACTGATATAGACCAGAAGCGCCCCTTTTGCTCCCATCAAGAACATCAGCGCAAGACCAATCTCAATACCAGGTATAAAGGGTAATGCCAATAAAACTATATAGACAAAAAACAGACACAGCAGCGAAAGGAAAAACATCGTTCGATTGTTTGATAAAAATTGCGTATTGATGTTGTGTGCCAGCCATATTCCAGCACTATTCAGAAAAGCCACCACTCCCAACACCAGAACAATCTTGAAACAAAAATAAGCTGAGATCTTCCCGAGGAGTTTTTTGCACGTTTTAAGTATTTCTTGACCTGGAAAGATTGAATGAGGGGAGTTCAATGAGTACTTACTCCATATATTCAGGCGTGTAGTCATTGGTTTTACCGGTTGCCAGATAGTCACGGGTCACTCGTTTATAATAGTGCGAACCAGACTTGAGCCACCTCACCCAGGCAGTTTTCCAGGGCACTGGCATCGTATCGGGCATCCAAAACCGTTGTGGTATAACCAGAGAGGGCTTCGGCTCTAGTGGCAGCGTGATCTCAGCAACAAGAGTGCCCGCACCCTCTTCGGCGCTTCGTCTCGCCAAAACAGCCCCTGTCGCATCCACGATCATTGACTCCCCCATGTATGAGGAGTCATAGGGGATATCGGGTAAATCCGGGCTAAAAAAGCCTTTAAATGAACCCGCATGCGCAGCATGCACAACTGGCACACCAAGCATGCGGGCACAGTGAACCGGAGCATCCTGAAGCATACTTAGATTGATTAATCGCAAAGGGTTTGCAATATCCACATCATCACTGAGCGTCCACCAGCATGATCCACTCAACACCAGTCGAACACGATCTTTAAGCCGTCGCATAGTGCGTGAGCGGATTAACTCCCAACAGAGTGCCACGCCAATTTGACCGAGAGGATTAGTCAGTACACCTTCATCTGCCCCACCCTGGTAATAACAGTTTTCCCAATAAGTGGGTTGGTCTTTGTCATGGCGCTGAATATCACCATTCGGAGACACCAATAAAAAACTGTTTCGAACTTCTCCATCAACACTGGCAAGAAAAGAGCCGCCTATTGTGCTGCCACTCTGCTGCGCAAGGCGTAGCATCATCTGAGCGGGCGCACCCTCTATGGGTCGTATCACCCCAAGCATGTCTGGGTGAAAAGCAACGGCTGAGGTAAACATTTCAGGTAAAACAATCCATTGCGCACCCTGACGCTGCGCTTGTCGAATCAGCTGTTCTGCCTGTTCCATATTGGCTGAAAAATCGCCCAGTCTGGGCGTCATCTGTAACGCGGCCACCTTGATTGTATTGTTTTCATCAGTCGTACTGTATGCCATCCCCTTTCCGGGGGAGACGCCTGTAGTCAAACACGCCAGCAACCAGGCAACAAAATGCCTTCGGTCGATTGCCAGTGTGTTTGACTGGCGTTTCATGAAAAATTCACTGGACTTTGTGGTTTTCGATTTACATGCAGCTGAAGAATATCGGTGCGGGCATAATGACCCGTCACATCCATTGTCCGACGTGCAGTGCCAATCTGCATCAGATCAATCTCTGCATAGAGAATGCCCTGTTCCTGATGCATGGGTCCGGCCACCAACTTACCACCAGGCGCTATTACCACGGAGTCGCCGGGATTGACCCACTCTTCGTGATCAGGATAGAGTTCACTCGCACCATCTAACTCAAACTGCATGTCACTACCCCGCAGTAGAGTGCCACCTCCCACAACCCAGCAGCCGGACTCACGAGCGATGTGGCGCAGTGACTCAACCCAGTCATCACCGCTGTCATAGGTCGGGGCAAAGTAGATCTCTACACCTTGGGCATAGAGGGCATAACGTGCCAGCGGCATATAGTTTTCCCAGCAGATCAATGAACCCACACGCCCACAAGGTGTATCTACCGCATTCAATCCAGCACCATCACCAAAGCCCCATACCATGCGTTCTGGATTAGTCGGCATCAGTTTGCGATGTACGTTCTGCAATTCACCGTCCGTTCCTATCACCACATAGCTGTTAAAGAGTGTGGTACGACTCAGTGTGCTGTCACGTTCATTGATACCACAGAGTATGGTGATCCCATGTTGTCTTGCCGCAGCAGATAAAGGCGCAAGATCACCATGCTCAATATCCACCGCCTGGTCCAATAGACGTGCATGCAGACTCTCACATAACCCCCAATCGCTGCCAGGCCTGAGGCGCCAGATCCAGGCTGGATAACCGGGGATGAACGCCTCTGGGAAGACCACCAGTTTGGCGCCCTGAGAGGCTGCCTGATCAATAGAGTTTACTGCGCGTTCGAGCGTCTGCTGCCGGTCCAGAAATACTGGTGGTACCTGCACAATGGCCAGTTTGTTGGTGGCACTCTTCATAACTTGGTACCTACCACAACGACCATCTCGCACGGCCCGGAAAATCCATCCTCATTTTCATAGGCCTTCAATGCCTGCTCTATCTCGTCCCAGGCTTCTTCCTGCTCCTGTTTTGAGAGTCCCGCTAACATCTGATGGAGTGCGCCAAAAGACTCTTTCTCAAAACGCAAACACTCTGCCGCCGATTCAAGTCTTACAGGTGCATCAATACGGATGGTTTCAATGTTCACTAACCCGGCCTCGGTGAAGACACGCTCTAACACACCTTCGGCCCCTAAACTGAAGGGACCAGGCTGACCAGGAAATGGCGGTGGCAGGGCTGCACGGCGGCGTATTATAGAAACCGGGATGGAGAAGAAGGGATTCTTTTCTGCGGTGGAGTAAACCATTGCACCAACCAAACCACCAGGCTTTAACGCATGGATCATGCCACGCAATGCTTTCTGTTGATCTGGAAAGTAGATGAGACCAACACGTGAGACGACGGCATCAAAAGAGGCTGCTGCCAGCTGATCCAGACACTCACCATCCAGCTCACGCACTTGTACGTTGCTGTGGCCGGCCAGCTTGGCGGAATTTTCGACATAGGTAAGAATAGAGCTGGAAATGTCAGTGGCTAGCACCTGCCCTTCAGGCCCGATACGTCTCGCTATGGCCATCGTCTGTTCGCCCGCTCCGGCAGCCACATCCAATACCCTGGAGCCACTGACTATGCGTGCCCTGTCCAACATCAGTTCAGTAGCCGGACCCAGCCATTTTGAAAGTAATGGGCCCCAGTTGTACCACGCTTCTGCAGCCATATCCCATTGCTGCCGAGTGGTCTGTTTGTATTTAACGGAATCAAATACGGCTTGCTGTGTCGTTGTGCTCATAGCGTGTTCTCCTTATGTCACAGAGTGATCTGCATAATGTGACTTAAGGTATAAACGTAAACACAAACAGTATCCCGAAAAGCGCACGAAGAAGTTACGAACAAATTACTTTATTTTAATTTTCAACAAGATACCAAACACCGGAAACAGCAGCATCGACTACTTCAGGATCAAGCAGTGGGTCACACGCATAATAATCAAACAGAATCCTGCTGATCATTTGACCTCTCGAGTCAGTTAGCCACCTGATGGCAGCCGTTTATCAGCTATTACTCAAACCAAGCGGCACAAGGAAGTGGCGTAGTTTCTGGGTCAGATCCGCACTGGTCATTGGGTAGGTGTTGAGCCAGATATCTATATTAAAATCATCTTGCAGACTACGTATCTCATCTGCCTCCCATATGGCATCTTGATGATTACCCATCGATTCCATGACTGCAGCAAGGTAGATCCTGGCCTCAAGATTGGTAGGATTTCGATCCAATGCTTCATTAAGATTAATCAGCGACTGCTCCCAATCACCTGTATAGAAGTAGGCGCGCCCAAGCAACAGATAATAGAGATACCCGGCATCCGGGTTGAGTCGAATCGCTGTTCGCAGCAACTTGGGCGTTTCATCCGGGTGTCCTGTGTAGGTATGAATACCACCCATCAAAGCATAGGCATCAGCGAAGGAGTGATCGAGGGATATCGCTTTACTCAATAGTCTGAGCGCTTTGTCATGTTGCCGCTGTTGCGCATTGACATACGCAAGTACCCAATAGACCTCGGGGATATCCGGATTTATCTGCAGAGCTGTACGGGCCATGGTTTTTGCACGCTGCAGGGCAATCTCGCCATTTGCTGCCCACTGGTTTCGGTAATCAGCCGCCGCACTGAGAGCCAACCCTGCATAGGCGCGGGCAAAAGAGGGGTCCAGCGCAATGGCCTGTCGGTAAATTTGGCGGGCTTGATTATTCGCCGCCTCTTCCCTGACCAATAAAAGTGATTGCGCTTTTAAAAACAGTTCATAGGCCTGAACATTCGTTGTATAGCGATGCGCCAGACGTAACTGCTCTGCCTCGCTCACCTTAAGCGAGAGTGTAGTTGCAATCTGTTGACTGATCTCTGTTTGCAGTTTAAACAGGTCATTAAAGGGTCGCTGGTAGCGTTCTGCCCAGAGCTGGCGTCCACTCTCTACTTCAATAAGATCAACATAGACACGCAACTGATCTCCAGAACGCTGGACCTCACCCACAACCCGATAGCGCACTTGGGTAAGCTTAGTCTTATCTGCTTTCTGACCCATTACAGAACGTGAACCAATCACCCACAATGCAGAGAGTCTTGATAGATCAGTGATCAGGTCCTGAGTGAGCCCCTGGGCCAGATAGAGTTGGGAGGTATCCTCACCTAACAAGACAAAGGGCTCTACCGTCAAGGTTGGCAAGCCATCTGTTGATGACTCGACTACTGTGATTACGGCAGGTATCTCAGCAACATCTGGATTGGCATTCCAATAGCTGATTACCCCCCCAGCCAATATCACCATCAGTAGACTGATCAGGAGCAGTGGCTTGAATATTTTGGAAGATTTTGAAATCGGGTCTGAAGGAACGGTTACCGGCACACACAATCGGTATCCGCGTTTGGTTACGGTCTGAATAAAACGCGAATCCTTTGCAGAGTCTCCCAGTGCCTTACGCAACTTTATAACAGCTTGGGTAAGTGTATCGTCTGTTACAATAACACCCGGCCAGAGCACCTTAAATATCTCATCACGCGATACCGTCTCTCCAGCATTCTCCACCAAAAGTAACAGCAGCGCCATAACCTTTGGTTCTAGCTGAATCGGAACTCCCTGACGATATAATTCATTGCACGACGGTAATACCCTGTATTCGCCAAGAATAAATTCCTCGGGTAATGAGTTACTCAAATTTTCACCTGGTATATTAATTGAACTCCAACAGTGATGTGCCTACGTAGTAGCTAAAGCTGTAATCGGCACCTACTTAAACCGCATACCCTCTAACGTATGATAGCACCCGTGCGAATTACTCATGCTGGAGTTTGCAAATAAACATATCCGCATTACGCTTGCTAGCCGTATACATGAGTAATAATCTCCTTTATAAAATGAACTTATGGTCTGAATGGCACTCACTTCAAGCGGAGTGACGTATAATCGGCGGGGCTATCGCATCAGATCTACACCAGATCTGAGCTATCCAGGATAAACACACTTTCTTTCTGTTTTCTCTTCAATACATACTCGCTACTATCGCTCTCTCTCATTAATTAATGAGAGTCAGCAGATAATTCTGGTAACTTCTCCACATAGCTATCAGCATTACAACAAGGAGGATGTATGCAATTGATCAAGCAAGCTGCACTCTGTGTAGCTGTACTCATTTCCAGTACAGCTATCGCCGGAGAGATGACAAAATCCAAATCACCTGATGGAGCATCTGCCTATATTATCGAACCAAAAAATGGCGCTACAGTTCCTACAACATTCAATGTTATCTTCGGTCTTAAAGGAATGGGCGTTGCGCCTGCGGGAACTGACAAAGAGAATACCGGCCATCATCATCTCTTAATTGACAGCAAGATGATGCCACCACTGGATCAGCCACTTGGTAAAGAGACGAAACACTTTGGTGGAGGTCAGACTCAGACAGAGCTTACTCTGGAGCCCGGGACACATACATTACAATTGATACTTGGTGACAAGGGTCATATACCTCATGATCCGCCAGTTGTCTCCGAGATTATCACGATTAACGTAAAGTAACTGCTGAAAAACTCACCGCCTGAATGTTCAGACGGTGAGTTCGATGGGTAATAGCGACACTCTGTATTCGGCACAATCAGTTGCGCTTTGATATCCCCGCCGATCATTTTTTTAAGCCTCACATAGTACAGCTAATGCAACTCTTTAGACTCCCGCAATAAAATCTGATCTGCATCTAGTGATGCAATGGAGACTTCAGGTTGATCAGGTATTTCACCACTCAGTTGCAGGGCCAGATAGCGCATGCAGCAAACCCTCAGAAATGAAGTAAAATTACCCAGATCATGTCCCGCATCGATTGATTCATGATAGAGCCGGGTGATCATCTGTGGCACATTCATCGAGTCACGTTGCGCAATCTCTTCCAGAGTGGCCCAGAAATAGTTTTCCAAACGTACGCTGGTCACCATTCCGTCAATACGTAATGACTTGGTGCTACTGAGCCAATTATTCGCATCGGCATTAATAAAAAGCTTGCACATGCTCATCTCCGGTTTAATGCTGACTATGCCTGATAAGCGTCCTATAACCCATCAAGCATAGCTGAATATCAGCACATGGATAGAAGTTGTCTAGCGTTTATCCAGCAGGTCCATAAATTGTGCCAGCCATGCAGGGTGTGCAGGCCAAGCCGGTGCTGTAACAAGATTCCCATCAGTAACGGCTGCATCAATCGCTATCTCGGCATACTCTCCACCTGCCATCTTCACCTCTGGCATGCAGGCAGGATAGGCGGAACAGCGTTTCCCTTCAAGAACACCCGCCGTTACCAGCAGTTGAGCACCATGACAGATGGCTGCAACCGGTTTGTTCTCAACGAAAAAGTGCCGGACCATGGCATTCACTTTCTCGTTCAGCCGTAGATACTCAGGCGCACGCCCACCGGGTATGACCAGTGCATCGTAGTCATCTGTATTAATCTCATCAAAACTGGCATTAAGTGTGAAGTTGTGTCCACGCTTCTCTGTATAGGTCTGATCGCCTTCAAAATCATGAATGGATGTTGCGACAGTTTCTCCAGATTTTTTATCCGGGCAGACGGCATGGACGGTATGCCCAACAGCCTGCAGTGCCTGGAATGGGACCATGGTTTCATAGTCCTCTGTAAAATCACCGGTGATCATCAGTATCTTTTTATTCTGCATTTCTCTGCCTCCTTTAGATAGTTGAGCCTGGAGACTAGCAGTTGCAATAGTTAAATGGGTATTAGCGCATTACTACATAAAGTGAACTTTCAGTGGAATTTTGTCAGGCTCTCCTGCTTAATCGTTACTTCCATCCCATAACGGAACCCTATATGCTTATGACAATCCATATCTGCTGATGAAGTATCTCTCTGAATCTTGAGCCCATAAGCCTACCAGGGAAACTTATCTGCGAGGGAGCTATAGCGTGCTACTCCGTTTTGCCAACATAGAGCTAGACACGGACCGCTATGAACTGCGCAGGCGAGGTGAACGGATTGCCGTTGAACCACTGGTCTTTGATCTACTGATCCATTTCGCACAACACCCGAATACGATTTTCAGCCGCGACGATCTTATTGCGGCGGTATGGAACGGACGTATTGTGTCCGATGCCACAGTGTCAAGTTGTATAAAGTCTGCCCGGAAGGCATTGGGAGACAGCGGTAATCGACAGATTTATATTGAGACTGTGCAGCGACGGGGGTTTCGCTTCATTGGTGAGATCGATCTAGCACGGACCCAAGCACAACAACAAAATTCAGTAACCCTGCGAGCAAAACATTTTGAACCATCGTTGATTGTGCTGCCGTTCAAAAGCATCAGTGATAACCCGGCAATCGATGGCTTCACTGAAGGCCTGGTTGCCAACCTGGAGACAATCCTCACTCGTATTCCTCTGTTGCGTATAAGCTCACAAGCTTCCAGCTATGCAAACCGGGACATAACCCCGACTGCCCGAAAAATCTACGAGGAGACCGGCGTTGACTTTGTGCTTGAAGGTAATGTGCAAGTACTGGAAGATCAAATAAGAATAAACATTCAACTGGTCGACGCTCAATCAGGTTTTCGCTTGTGGGCCGGACAGTTCGAACAGTTGCTGAATGATATCAAGGGCAATATGGACAGTGGCATTATTGCTATCATTGCTAAACTTGAGCCGCAGTTAAACCGTGCTATTTATAACCGCGTCAGGACCAACGAAGAAGAGCCCAGCGCACGGGAATTGTACCTGGAAGCCAGTGGTATTCTGGCAATGAAAGGCTGGCATCTGGAGACATTCTCGGAGGCCGCCAACCTGTTGCGCCGGAGTGCAGAACTGGATGTTGAATTCGCACTGGCACCCGCTTACCTCTCTTTGATTCTGGCACTGGGTCATCGCGTTGGACTGCTGAGTGAACGAGAGCAGACGAAGGACGAAGCCATTCAGGCTGCCGAGCATGCGCTGCAACTGGATAATATGGACTCCACTGTACTGGGTTTTGCCGGCTGTGCGATGGCTGATCTTGGTCTGGTTAATCGCGCCCTTCCGATACTCAAGAATGCCGTTGAACTCAATCCAAACAATGCCCAAGCATGGGCCGCACTTGGCTCTGCCTATCTGATTGACAACAATCCGGAACTCGCCGTTACCCACTTGACTCGCGGGATTGAAATGAGCCCACTGGATAACCGGCTGGCCGTCTGGGAAGCGCTGCTGGCGTTGGCATTGATGCTCACCCATAACCTGGATGCCGCTCTGGATCGGGCAGAACTCGCCTGTCAACGGGATGATCGAACCTACTTATCACGCATAGTACTCGCCGCCGTGTTGCTATGCGGCAGGAAGCCCGAAGCCGCACAGCAGGCACTGGCTGAAGCCTACAGGATCAAGCCCGACCTTTCTGACACCGAGATGGATGCCTTGATTACCTCCAGACTGGGGCAACAACTGCGGGCGCTGAACTAAGTATTCGCGCGTCTGCACAAGATCCCCATAAAACCTCCACGTTAGCCACAAGCGGATTGCACTCATCATCACTAGTATTTCTCTGGCAGGCTCAAACCAAACGGTTCGAGACCTGCATACCAGTAAAATACCGAGGAGAGCAACATGACTAACACAGCGAAAAATATTCAACCGAATCTACCCAATTACGATGCAATCAAGACCAAACAGCAGATCGCCTGGGGTTCTGGTGATTATGCCCGCGTGGGCGTAACCCTGCAGATTTCAGGGGAACAGTTGTGTGAGGCGATGGATATACATGCAGGCCAAAGTGTCCTGGATGTTGCTGGTGGTAATGGCAATATGAGCCTCGCCGCCGCGCGCCGTTTTTGTAAAGTGGTTTCCACTGACTATGTCCCGGCACTTCTGACGCACTCCCAACGTCGTGCCGAAGTGGATGGCCTGGCGATCGAATACCAACATGCGGATGCAGAGGCGCTGCCCTTCACGAACAACAGCTTCGACAATGTCGTTTCAACCTTTGGCGTGATGTTTACACCCAATCAAGCGCAAGCAGCATCTGAGTTGATCCGCGTGTGTAAACAAGGTGGAAAGATTGGCATGGCAAACTGGACACCAGAGGGTTTCATCGGTCAACTGTTCAAGACCATCGGTCAGTACATCGCACCGCCAGCCGGGGTAAATTCTCCAGCCGCCTGGGGGACAAAAGCTTTTCTGGATAAAAACTTCGGCCCGCATACTACAACGTTACAGAGCAAAGCGAGAAACTTTACCTTTCGCTATCAATCACCCCAGCATTGGCTCGATTTGTTCGCTACCTATTATGGCCCGTTACTAAAGACTTTCGAAGCACTTGATGAATCTACTGGCGCGAAGTTGAGCGAAGACGTACTGAGCCTGATTCATAAATTCAACAAGACGGGTGACGGCACGATGGTGGTTCCGTCCGAGTATCTGGAGATCGTAGTAGTCAAGTAAACCAGAGTAGCTGAAATCTTTATGGGTGACGACGTATTGCGGTTATAGCAAATACCCATGCGCCTGGAGCAGGCCCTTACTGAAAGAACGTGGAGGTGTAAATCAATGATTAATCAAAGCAACATGACTGTGCGTGATCGACAGGACCCATTACGTAAGCACTACCAGGAGAAGCCGCAGGACGCGTCTATCAGCGACCGGGCAAAAACTTCCGGTGGTAGCACGAACGACCCCTTTCATGGAATGGTCCAGCCGGGCAAAGCAGACTACGATGTGTCGGTACCTTTCGGAATTCACCGTGCCATAGGCGGTTACCACGATGCGCCTAATCCTGGTGATCTTCTTTGTGCGGCCCTGGCCGCCTGTCTCGATTCAACGTTTCGAATTATCGCCAATCGAATGGGGATATCGCTTACATCGCTTGAAGTGGAGGTAGTAGCCAACGTGGATGTGCGTGGCACACTCCTTGTGGATCGAACTGTACAGGTCGGTTTTCAGAAAATGCAATGTCATGTGAATATCCAGGCGGCAGAAGGCACAGATCCCCGGCTTATAGAAAAACTCGCTGCGGCATCGGAATACAGTTGTGTTGTTTGGCAGACATTACGCGACGGCGTTTCTGTAGAGACGAGCCTTAACGTAGGATGACCTGTAGACAAATTGTAAAGCAGTACTATCGGTACAACACGTAAAAATCTGCTGTAGATAGCCACCAACATTTACTGGGGCTATCTACAGACTAACAAGCTGATAATTTACTTTTCGTTCAGGTAAATCCCATCTGCCCCGGCAACCACAGCACGATGCCGGGCAGCATAATGAGCACCGCGATAGTAATCACATCGGCCACAAAAAAGGGAGTACAACCACGAAACACATCCTGTACTGAACACTCTGGTCTGACACCCGCAACCACAAAGCAGTTCAGGCCGATGGGCGGTGTAATCAGACAGAGTTCCGCCATCTTAACAACAATAATGCCGAACCAGATAGAGCAACCGACACTTGAGACACCAAAGGCCGAATCGGCGGCCGTCACCGCATCACCACCATTCAGCGCCATGACGGCGGGATAAACCACCGGCAGGGTCAGAAGCAGCATACCGATCGCATCCATAAACATACCCAGTACGGCATAGGCACAGAGAATAAGCAGAAAGGTGACCATTGGGCTCTGGTCAAGGCTGGTAATCCAATCAGAAAAGGCACTGGGCAGATCAGCAAAGCCGAGAAAACGCACATACAGCAACACACCCCAGATGATGGTAAAGATCATCACGGTTAGCTTCGCTGTCTCCAGCAGTGACTCTTTCAGTGCATGCATGCGCATACCCTTGTAGAGCGCAATAACCAGAATCATCAAGGCGCCAAGCGAGCCGGCTTCTGTAGGCGTTCCGACACCACCATAAATACAGATCACAATTATGGCGACGACAAAAAAGATGGGGAATGCACCAGGCAGCGACTCAAATCGCTCCTTCCAGCTAAAGCCGGTAATGGGTGGGCCAAAATTCTTACGTGTCTTGGCCAGCAGTATCACCAGCCCGCCATAGATTAGTGCGGAAACAGCACCCGGGATAAACCCGGCCATGAGCAGAGCACCTACGTCCTGTTCAACAATGATGGCATAAATTACAAGGATAGCCGATGGCGGGATCAGCGAAGCAAGAGTGCCACCTGCGGCAACAACGCCGGCGGCAAAACGTTTGTCATAGCCCAGCTTCAACATTTCTGGAATAGCAATCCGGGCAAACACCGCTGATGTTGCAACCGAGGCACCGGATACTGCCGCAAAGCCAGCGGTGGAAAAAACAGTTGCCACACCCATGCCACCGGGCAACCACCCCACCCAGCGTTTTGCCGCTTCAAACAGGGCGCGGGTTAAACCGGCATGATAGGCGAGGAAGCCAATCAGAATAAACGTCGGTATTAGTGATAAGGCCAACGTCGAGACCTTGGAATGCGGAATGGTACCCGCCATTTTAACCGCTACCAGAAAACCTTTTTCAAACCCCATCTTGGCAGAAAAAATCCACACCAACCCAACGAAGCCGGCAATAGCCGCCGCAAAGGCCACACGCACACCAATAACAACCAACAACAGCATTACACCCGTTACCCAGATGCCGATACTGATATTATCCATATTGCCCATTGTTTCAAAGAGACTCATCACTTTGACTCCGTTTCTGTCAAAGAGCCCATTACGGCTTCTGCTTCTTTGGCAGCCACGGTAGCGGCATCTTCAATAAGTGGAACTGCAATGGGTGAGTCGCCTCCATCTTTTATGGCCCGGATATAACCCCAGATCTGTAATAGCAGGCGTAGTGCAAGAATGGTTAATGCTACCGGTACAACCAACTTTGCCGGCCAAGTCGGAAGATCAATATCCAGCGAAGAGTCACCAATTTGATAGGCACGATAAAAGTGTAAATAAGAACCGTAAATCAATACCAGCGTTACACCCAACATGAGCAAAATAGAGATCAGTTCACTGAGCCAGAGCAGACGGCCCTTGAGATGACTTACCACCATATCCATGCGTATGTGCCCACCCATGCGCTGAGTGTAGGCGATACCGAGAAAGGCAAAAAAAGCCATGGCCTGCTCTACCCAATCGACATAACCATTGATCGGCATATTGAACAGCCAACGGCCCAGCACATTTGCAGATGCCAGGAAGACCAACAGTAGAATGACAACGCCACCAAGCAGTGTTAGTACACTCTCGAGTCGGAAGAAGGTACGGTCAGCCAAACTCAGCCTGGAATGATCGTCCAGTACAGTAGCAGATGAAGACATAGTTCACTCACAGGGGTTCAGTTAAACGGAGCTGCATATCGCTTTGATTATTGATAAACGTCCGTGCCAACCTGGTTGACACGGACGTATTGTCCCACCGCTATTTTTTAAATAATCCCGCTGTATAGTCGAGCAGTACCTGGGCATCAAAATCACCGCTGTTGGCTTTAACCCACTCCTGTCTGACGGACTCTGAAAGGGTGTCCAGTTCAGCCGTCTGCTCCGGGGTAAAGGTTATTTGTGTCAGGCCGGCTTCCTTGATAGCAGCCTCATACTTTCCCGTGGTGTTGTTATCATAGTTATTAACGTAATAGGCCAACGCCTCATCGACTGAACCGAGCAGGGCTTCCCTATACGCAGGGCTCAACGCATTCAAGGCATCGGTATTGACAATTACAGGACAGTTAGCCGTGCCCAGATTCAAGTTGGTCGTGGCCCATTTACCGACTTTGTAAGAGTTGGTAGCCAGATGGGCATGCGGTGCAAACGAGGCCGCATCAATCACGCCCGAATCCATCGATTGGCGTACCTCAGTAAAGGGCACACCTGTGCTTACCGCACCCAACTTACCCAGTACTCCCATGATACCGCCCGGCCCCCTGACTCGCAGTCCGGTAAATTCAGACAGCGCCTTCAGTGGCTCACTCTTGCTGACAATGTTGTACTGCGGCATCGGCGTGGGCATCAGCAGCGTGGCATTCCAGCGCGCCAGATCCTTAACCACCAGCGGGTGTTTGAACAACTCCATGTAGATCTCAGTCATTCGGGTGAGCGTCACATCACGAGAGAACGGCAATTCTGCAACGGTGATGGTTGGATTCTTTTTACTGTGATAGAAGGCGCAGGTCTGTGCCATCTCAAACGCGCCGATAGAGATGCCATCGAGATTCTCTTTGGCCTTTGAGAGCCCCCCATAGGAGATATTCAATGTAAAATCACCGTTGGTCTTCTGCGCAACCAGCTCCGCCAGCTTCTCCAGGTTTTCGGTAAAGGCCCGGCGCTTACCCCAGGTTGATACATTCCACTCAGTAGCCGCAGCCACTTCACCCGCTACAAAACTTGCTGCCAAGGCACTGATCAGTGCCAATTTCTTTATCTTCATCTTGAATCTCCTCCGATCTGTTTATGGATACCGATGCACGCACCGGCAGAACTCCCGGGTGGTATTACAAGATCCGGGCCATCACACGCCAAAGTGACACTATCCTATTGTTTTTGTATATAAATTCATAAATTGTCACGATAGAACGTACTGGCGTTACAAAAAATCACCCCACACGATAAGCCATATTTGGCCTATGATACGCAGCACGATAAGCAAGATATTGCCGAAAGCACCCTAACAATGCGGCCTGAGGGGTGGTGCGGTTTGTGCATTCCTATCTACCGACTTGTCTCTACAGAGGCACACCGAACATGAACAGAGACGTCGTAATGAGCCAGACCACTGCAACAGAGGAAGAAGCCAAACCAGCTACTCGTCCTTTAATGCGATACCTGCTTCTGCTCACTGCTGCCCTGATGGTAGGCGTACTCTTCTCTGTTGGCCTGACCCAATGGACAGAGCAACAGCACTTTGAATCGTTGAACCAGCAAGGCAATGCCCGGCTTGAACTCTATGCATCGACGGTCGAGGCGGTGAAACAACGTTTCGACTATCTGCCCTACATCGTATCCCGTGACCTGCAGGTGAGTATGCTGTTGACCGGTCGCGCGGATAGCGAGTCAGTGAATCAGAAACTGAAGGCATGGCAAACTGAATCCGACGCAGCCGTTCTCTATCTGATGAATCAATCGGGGCAAGTGATTGCATCCAGTAACTGGAGTGAACCCGAGAGTTTTATCGGCAACAACTATCACTTCCGCCCCTACTTTAAAGATGCCATTAATGGAAACCGAGGACAGTTCTTTGCCGTTGGGGCCAGCACCGGACAACCCGGGCTGTTTCTCTCCCGGCCTGTTGAGCACAATAGCGAGATCATCGGTGTCGCTGTTGTAAAGATCGACATGACACAACTCGAACAGGATTGGAAACGGGGTGGCGAGTGGGTGTTGGTGGCCGATAATGATGGGGTTATTTTTCTCTCCAGCAACCCACGCTGGAAATACAGCAGTTTATCTGCGATTGATGCCACAACACTGGATCGACTGACCGCAGAAAAAAAGTACGGACGTAACAACATCATGCCACTGTCCATGCAGGAGCAGCGCACTTCTCCGCAAGGCCATCGTATTATAAAACTTACCAGTAACGATAAAAACACAAACAAAACATTCCTCATGCATCAACGTCCACTCAGCGACCTGAACTGGACGCTCTATTACCTTTCCGATCTTACAGACCTTGTCTATAAAAAACGTTCGGCCCTGCTGATCGGCATGCTGATCACTGTACTGCTGGTACTGATCAGCATGATCATCGTCAGTCGCTCACAGAGCCGTCGATTGCTGGAAGAGCGCGTGGAAAAACGGACCCGTGATTTAAATGAAACCAATAATCGATTGATTGAAGAGATAGAGAGTCGTATACAGACTGAAGAACAGTTGCGCCACACCCATGAAGAGCTGATACAGGCCGAAAAGCTCGCAGCACTGGGGCAAATGTCCGCCGGTGTTGTGCATGAGATCAGCCAACCGCTCTCCGCCATGCAGACATTTGCAGCCAGCGCGCGGTTACTGCTTGAACGCAATGACAAACCAGCTGCCCAGGATAACCTGGATGATATCAGCCAGATGATCCGCCGCGTCTCTAGCATTGTTACTCACCTGAAAAGCTTTGCCAGTAAATCACGTGACATCACCACTGCGGTTGAGATCAACGGCGTGATTCAAAACGCCCTGCTCATCCTGCGGCCACGACTGGATAACTTCCAGCTGACACTTGATATCAAGCCATCAGAGACAGCTCTCTATGTCGTTGCAGACGAGATTAAACTGGAACAGATTCTGGTGAACCTGATACGCAACGCGCTTGATGCCATGGAGCAGTCTGAGAATCAAAAACCGCACCAGATAACAATCTGGTCAGAAGTTGATCAGGACAAGACACATCTCTATATCGCCGATAACGGACCCGGCATCAAACCCGATCATCTGCCCAAGGTATTCGATCCCTTCTTCACCACCAAACCACTCGGTGAGGGACTGGGACTTGGCCTCTCCGTCTCCTATGGCATTGCCAAGGCATTCGGCGGAGATCTGGCTGTGGTCGACAATCAACTGGAAGGCACCCTGTTCAGGCTCTCACTGGATTCTGCCCCTACACTGGGAAACACCCATGAATAAACAAACAACCACACTACCTGATGATGCAGAACAACCTATGATTGTATTGGTGGATGATGATGCCGCCGTTCGCAAGGCGACCAGTCAATGGCTGACGCTGTCGGGCATGTCAGTCAAAACATTTGCCAACGCCAAAGAAGCGCTGCAACTCATCTCCACCCAGATCAACGGCGTGGTCATATCCGATATTAAAATGCCGGGAATGGACGGCCTTGAATTCGCCAAGCGATGCGCTGAGATCGACCCCCATCTGCCGGTCATCCTGATTACCGCACACGGTGACATTCAGATGGCGGTCAAGGCGATGCGGGATGGTGCCTATGATTTTATTGAGAAACCTGTTGAGCCTGAACTGCTGACAGACCGCATACAGCGCGCCTGGGAAAAGCGTCAACTCATTCAGGAAAACCGAAAGCTCAGACGCATGGTTGATCGGGGCGCCAGTTTGGAACACCGACTACTCGGACGCTCTCCGCCTATCCGGCAATTACGCCAGCAGATTGTACAACTCGCTGCTACTCCCGTAGACACGGTAATCAACGGTGCTACCGGTACGGGTAAAGAGTTGGTCGCCCAGTGTCTGCACGAATGGAGCCCCCGTGCTGAAGGTCCCTTTGTTGCGGTCAACTGTGGTGCCATTCCAGAAACACTTTTTGAAAGTGAACTGTTCGGCCATGAAAAAGGGGCATTCACCGGTGCCACTGAAAAACGCATTGGCAAGATCGAATACGCCATGGGTGGCACCCTGTTTCTGGATGAAATTGAGAGTATGCCGCTCAAGTTCCAGATCAAATTGTTGCGGGTACTGCAGGAGCGAAAACTGGAACGGCTTGGTTCCAACAAGGTCATTGATCTTAATATATGGGTAATAGCCGCCACCAAGGTAAATCTGGAAAACGCCTCAGCTGCAGGTGATTTCAGAGAAGATCTCTACTATCGATTCAACGTTGCCGAACTGTTTATCCCCAGGCTAAACGAGCGGCAACAGGACATACCTCTGCTATTTGATCACTTCGCCCAGAAGGCAGCCTATCAATTTGAGCGGCCTTATATGCCGCCTACAGACGATGACCTCGCCAGCCTGATCGAATATACCTGGCAAGGTAATGTGCGACAGTTGAAAAATATCGCCGAGAGGTATGTTTTGGGTGTCGGCACTACCCGCAGTATCCGTTCGTTGTTAGGTGGAAATGATGCAACAATCAATGCGTCCTCAAGCAGCGGACTCAATGAGCGGGTACAGCAGTTCGAAGCACAACTCATCATCCAGTCCCTGCAAAAGCACAAAGGCAACATCAGTGAAGTGATGGAGGACCTTGCCCTCCCGCGCCGAACCTTAAACAACAAAATGATCCAGTATGAGATCAAGCGAAAAGATTATCACTAGTAACATGCACCAAACCCCGTAGGGTGATGGGCATGTCTTTGTGCCCACGCGGATTTGATGACAGCGTGGGCATGTAAACCATGCCCACCCTACCCTGTTAAATCCAGCGGCTTCAATAATCTCATAAACCGAACAAGGTTGTGGCGGCATGGGCATCAAAACATACCCATCTTATAGCTCTCTTTCTATACATTGTTGCGTGGGCACGCCTTTGTGCCCTAGCGGTTACTAAGCTACTTTTGACATACCGCCTGAGCGTAGCACCATACCGTACAGATCCCTTGGATCATCGGGGTCAGCGATCATATCCAGTTTTTCATACATATCGCTCATCCCGGGTTTGTCCAATTGATCACGGATATAGCGCAGTGCGGAGAAATCCTCAATCGCAAACCCCACGCTATCAAACAGGGTGATTTGCTGGTTATTCTCCCGACCGACATGCTCACCGCGGATCACTTGCCACAACTCATTCACCGGGTAGTTTTCTTCTAGCTGCTGTATCTCACCCTCAATGCGCGTTTGCGGCGCGTATTCCACGAAGATAGCCGAACGTAGCAAGATCTCCCTGGCCAGCTCAGTTTTACCCGGACAATCTCCACCAACTGCATTGATATGAACGCCCTCGGTAACCATATCATCGGTAAGGATAGTGGCGCACAATTTATCAGCAGTCTCCGTGGTTATGATATCCGCACCCTGAGCCGCTTCCTTTGCCGATTTACACAAAGTAATTTCAAATCCCTGTCCCTTAAGATTGTCACTGCATTTCCTGGTGGCAATGGGATCAATGTCATACAGTCGCAATTTATTGATTCCAAGCATCGATTGAAACGCCAGCGCCTGAAACTCGGACTGTGCACCATTTCCGATTATCGCCATGCACGAAGAATTTTTTCTCGCCAAATACTTGGCTGCCATCACTGAAGTGGCGGCAGTTCGCAAAGCGGTGAGGATGGTCATTTCAGAAAACAAAATGGGATAGCCGGTATCAACACTGGATAACACACCAAAAGCAGTGACTGTCTGTAATCCCTCCTTCATATTTTTCGGGTGTCCATTGACATACTTAAACCCATACAGCTCGCCATCACTGGTGGGCATCAGTTCGATAACACCCTTTTCAGAATGCGAGGCAACCCGGGACGTTTTATCAAACAGTTGCCAACGTTTAAAATCGACCTCTATATAATCGGCAATACCCTTTAGGATCTGTTCCATACCAATTTTGCCTACGATTTTCATCATATGATCCACACTGACAAAGGGCACAATATTTAAATTGTTCGGTACTTGTGGATTCGTAGACATCTCTTTTACTCCAAATTAACGCGTGATCAGGGGGGATAACTGCCTTGTTTGAATTATAGTATCTGGGGAGTAAACCATATTAATTTACAAAAGCATTCAATATTTTCTATATTTTTTAGCTACTTCGATAACCGGCAATCACGAACCCATTCTGGATTCGGCAGGCTTTATCCATTATTCAGCGCCTGGATGTGTTAGTATGTGCGTTCACCCCACCGCTTAGTGGGGACCTCTTGTTGACATCCGGCTGAATCAGGCCGGCACGATCCAGCTGCCCCCTGAGCCGATATCGACCTGAGGTTACTCCATGTCTACTATTCCACCGATCCCTCCGCACGCCCGCTACTACGCGCCACAGGGACCGCCAATCGTCGAAGCACTTCCCCCGCTCTTTGATACACAACCACCCAATAGCCTTTCGTCCACCGTTCCAGTTTCCACCCTCCAGCCCACCACCACGATACAAGTTCCCATATCCAGAGACCTTCATAGCGACAGCGATGCACGCGTTATATCCTTACCGGTACGATCAAGAAGTAAGCCCAAACGTCTCACCACCGCAATTGTCTATTGCGAGGCAAATTTTGGTGCCATCGACGGTAAGACGGCCAACGGCCTTGTTCGGCACTCAGAAAAATATGAAATCCTGTCGGTCATCGACAGCCAGAAGACTGGGTTGGATGCCGGCATGGTGCTTGATGGAAAACCAAATTTAATCCCCATCTGTCGCGATCTTGCCGACGCCCTGTCAAAGAGTGACAGTATGCCCGACTTTTTCATCTTCGGGATGGCGCCCTCTAGTGGCATGCTGTCAGCGGCAGAGCGTCTCCTGCTGCTTGATGCCATGCGACTCGGCATGAATATTGTTAACGGCCTGCACGAGTTTCTGAATGACGATGCCGAATTTATGGCGGCAAGTAACGCCCATAATGTGACGATCCTTGATGTCCGTCGACCCCGGGCAAAAAAAGACTTGCGGATGTTCAGCGGCCGCATTGCCGAGGTGACCTGCCCGCGCATTGCCGTACTGGGTACCGACTGCGCCATTGGTAAGCGCACCACTGCGACCATTCTCGCCGGCGCCCTCCGGCAGCGCGGCTTAAACGTGGTGCTGATCGGCACTGGCCAAACCGGTTTAATCCAGGGCGCGCGCTACGGTATCGCACTCGATGCGGTTCCGTCACAGTTTTGCGCCGGAGAACTGGAGGCGATCATCTTCGAAGCATTTCAGGCTGAAAAACCCGACGTAATTCTTATCGAAGGCCAGGGCGCACTCAGCCATCCGGCATTTTCAACCACCTCATTTATCCTCCGGGGCAGCTGTCCTGACGGTGTCATCCTGCAGCATGCGCCGGGTCGCACTTATCGCTGTGATTTTGATCAGATGGCGATGCCACAACCGGCTGACGAGATCAACCTGATCCAGACTTTTTCCGACACCCGGGTTATTGGACTGACACTCAACCATGAGCACATGACCTATGCCGAAGTCAGCGCTGCCGTTGTAGCTTATGAGCATGAACTCGGCATACCTGCCACCGACGCACTGACGCGGTCGCCCGCACGTCTCGTCGATATGGTCCTGACAGCTTTTCCAGAACTTGATAAAAAGCTGACTGCTTGCGCACTGTGAGTGCTCCACGACTCGAAATCGATCTTGATAAGATCCAGCACAATGCCCGTACGCTCGCCCAACGGCTAGCCGATCGCGGCATCGCGGTTACTGCCGTAATGAAGGCGAGCCTTGGCTCACCTGAGATCGCCCGGGTGGTACTGGACGCGGGAATAAAGAGTGTCGGCGACTCCCGTATGGAAAATATCGAAGGGATGAGGCGCTCAGGTATTAAAGCACCGATGATGCTGATTCGTTCGCCGATGATCAGCGACGTCCATCGCGTTGTCCGCTACACCGATTTGAGCCTGAACAGTGAACTTGCCGTCATCCGTGAACTCTCGTCCGCCGCCAAGGCCGCCGGGAGACGCCACGGCGTTGTACTTATGGTAGAACTGGGTGATCTCCGCGAGGGAATTATGCCAGCCGATCTTGCGCCTACCATAGGCCGCATGCTTGATATGCCAAACATCGACCTGAAGGGGATCGGCGCCAACCTGGCCTGCCACTGTGGCGTATCACCCGACGCCAACAACATGGCTGAGCTTTCCACTTTGGCAGCCACAATCGAGCGAGAATTCAACATCACCCTCGATATCATTTCCGGCGGCAACTCGGCCAATCTGAACTGGGCATTAAGCGGAGCCGACACCGGGCGTATCAACAATTTGCGTTTGGGTGAGTCCATTCTACTCGGCTGCGAACCGTTGCATCGGCAACCGATTGAGGGCCTGCATACCGACGCCATTACCCTGATTGCCGAAGTGATCGAATCAAAAACAAAACCATCGAAGCCCTGGGGTGAGATCGCTCAAACCGCATTCGGTGAAAAGGTGCCGGCGGCAGATCGGGGTAATATCACCCAGGCGATTCTTGCCATCGGTCAGCAGGATGTAGATCCCGCTGGTCTTTTAGCCCCAACCGGTATTGATATCATCGGTGCCAGCAGCGATCATCTTATCGTTGATTGCAGCCAACACCGTCTGCCGGTCGGTGCAGAAATTCGTTTTCAACTTAATTACAGCGCAATGGTGCGCAGTATGACATCACCCTTTGTCAGCAAGCTACTGCGACGATCCAGCGTCCCCATCCGGGTGCCAGCCGCAGCCAACAACTGGCATAAAACCCGCCGGGTCGTGCTATGAGTTTTAGGGTATTGACGGCAGAGATCTCCCACGAAACAAACTTTTTTAGCCGGCATAAAACAGGCAAAAAGGCATTCATGGCCCGTTATGCCCTGATGGGTGATGCCGCCATCACCGAGCGCGGCAATGAAAACACCGAGCTTGCCGGATTCATTGATGCCGGTCGTGCCCATGGCTGGTTGATCACTCATGTCCTTAGTGCGGCAGCGGGACCAAGCGGCAAAATAAGGCGCCGGGCTTTTGACTGGCTCTGCGAGCCGATAATGACCGCTATCAAAACAGATCCTTTTGACGGCCTGCTACTCGGGTTGCATGGCGCGATGGGGCTCGACTTCTGTGAAGATGGAGAAGGCGAACTTCTGCGGCGAATTCGCGATCTGGTGGGCGAGGAGCTGCCCATTGCAATCACCCTCGATCCCCATGCCAACGTCAGCCCGCAGATGTGTGAACTGGCCAATATCATCGTTTCGTTCAAAACCTATCCGCATATTGATATGCGTGATACCGGCCGTCATGCCGCTGATATTTTACAACGCACGATGACGGGTGAGATTAAACCATGCACGCTGCGTGTTGGACGACCCATGCTTGAAGAGATCAATGGTGGGCGCACGGATATCGGACCCATGATTGAGCGCCTGACCGCTGCGCGTGCTTATGAGAATAGAGCAGATGTTTTCGCCGTCAGCATCAATGCCGGTTTCGCCAGCGCCGACGTAAAAACGGTGGGGCCGACAGTGCTGGTGACGGGTCAGGGCGATTTTGCCGCCCACCGTGCGTTTGCAGAAAGCATCGCAGACGATATCTGGAAGCGACGCTTCGAAGTTCTCAACGATTATCTCAGTAGTACTGAGGCAGCAGCGATCGCGGCCCGCTATACATCGAGCACCGGGTCGCTGGTGATCGCCGACTATGCCGACAACCCAGGCGCCGGTGGTTACGGCGATTCGACCGAGCTGTTGCGAGCGCTGCTTGACGCGGGGGTCAGCAACGCCTGCTTTGCTCCCATGGTCGACGCCAAGGCCGTACAAAAACTGCAAACCTTTGCAGTCGGTCAATCTATCCAGATCACCTTGGGCGGCACCACCGACCCAGGCTTCGGGGGTGGGCCATTGATCCTGGATGGTCAACTGATTTCCCTCAGCGATGGCTGCTTCATTGGCGATGGACCCATGATTCATGGGCTCCATGGAAGTTTCGGTTCGAGTGCAGTTCTGCTGGTAAAGGGGATTGAGATACTGGTGGTCAGCAGTTCCCGACAAATTCTCGATCTGCAACAGTTTCGGGCCTTTGGTATCGACCCGCAACGCAAGCAGGTGGTGGCATTAAAATCGATGCAGCACTTTCGCGCTGCGTTCGAGCCGATTGCCGGACAAGTGATTGTCTGCGATAGCGGTGCCCTCTGTACCCCCCGCTACGACCGGTTACCCTATCGGAATGTACCGCGACCGATCTTTCCGCTCGACAAGGATATGGAGCTGCCATGACTGCGCGGGCAGAGACAACATGCATCCTATGCCGTCATTTTTGAACTAAAACCGGAAAACCTCGACGCCTTTATGTCGGCCTTGATGATACAGACAGATAATTCACTCTTGCTTGAATCTGACTGCCATCAGTTTGATGTCTGCCAGGACACGGCCGACCTTAATCACATCTTTCTTTATGAAGTTTACATCGATGAGTTCTCTTTTAGGTCCACCTGGCGAGTGATCACTTCGCTGAATTTTCTGCCCGCACGAATGATTGGGTTATTTCAAAAGTTGTCGATGCCCGGAAGCGTCTGTAGACCGAACACAGGAGCCTACTCTGCATCCTTACCCCGTTTTCCCATCGTGGCCAATCTATGTCGTCCAGCGATCGTGCTACAGTTATAGGGTAAACTGTTAACACTGAGACAGGCAGCAAGTAAGGCCACAATAAGTGACACATCCAAGTCGCATTGCTATCGTCTGGTTCCGTCGTGATCTGCGACTCGCCGATAACCCAGCATTAACCGCTGCACTGCAATCCTGTGATTGCATATTACCCGTCTATATCCATGCACCCGAGGAAGAGGCCCCCTGGAAACCTGGCAGTGCAAGTAACTGGTGGTTACACAATAGCCTGAGTGCATTGTGTGATTCCATCAGCCAAACGGGCTCCCGCTTGATTATCACTCACGGCCCTACCAAGGAAAAACTGATCGAGATCGCTGCAACAACTGGTGCCACTCATCTCTATTGGAATCGACTTTACGATCCCGTGGCAATCGAACGGGACTCTCAGATCAAGCGAGAATTGCATGATCTCGGCATCGATTGCCAGTCATTCAATAGTAATCTGCTAATCGAACCTGTTAATGTACTGAATAGGCAAGGTTCACCCTACAAGGTGTTTACCGCCTTCTGGCGAACCGCCCGTGGCATGTTAGATGGGATTGGCTCACCATTACCTGCAGCGACCCAGATACCCACACCACCAAAAACAGTTCCACCCGCAACACTGGAATCACTCAATCTTCTCCCACAAAACAACTGGCATGAGAAACTTGCGGCAATCTGGAAACCTGGTGAAGCAGGAGGCCATGAACAGTGGGCGCATTTTCTCTACAACAACCTGCCCTATTACGATTCCCAGCGTGATTTCCCGGCAGAAGAGAGCACAACAAGCCTCTCACCCCACCTGCATTTTGGAGAGATCACCCCAAGACAGCTATTCTGGTCACTACAACATCAGGCTGACCAAGCTCCGGGGATAGGGCAACACCTGGATCGCCTCAGCGCCCAGTTGGGTTGGCGTGAATTCGCCCACTACACCCTGTTCCATTTTCCCCACTCGGCAACAGAATCACTGGACAGTCGCTTTGCCAGTAACATATGGCATAACGGCCGCGACAATAGGGAGCTACTTGAACGATGGCAGCGGGGTGAGACGGGCATACCGATCGTGGATGCAGGAATGAGACAACTCTGGCAGACCGGCTGGATGCACAATCGGGTACGTATGATTGTCGCCTCGCTACTGACCAAAAACCTGGGTATTCACTGGCTGGAAGGGGCCCGCTGGTTCTGGGATACCCTGGTGGATGCGGATCTGGCAAACAACACCCTGGGGTGGCAGTGGACCGCAGGATGTGGCGTAGATGCCGCACCCTATTTTCGCGTGTTTAATCCAGCACGACAGGCAGAAAGATTCGATCCTGCAGGACGCTACATTAGAACCTGGCTTCCGGAACTCGCAACAGCTGATAACCGGATCTTGATCAATGGCCGCCATGCAGCAGACAATGGAATAGATTACCCACCACCCATGCTTGATTTGCAAAAGACACGCAAGCAGGCACTTGAACGCTGGGAACTTATCAAACGAAATCCAAAGAATCCGGCATCCAATAAATCTGTTTAGTTCTGCGCTTCATTTAGGCCGGTAAATATCATCAGTTTGGCAACTGGCCAACGCCACATATGCACAAACTAAGGGAGTAGTTTTTCTTGATGCACATCAGGCTTCGAATGGAACTATTGCAAGATAATGGCTCTAATAGAATAAATTAGTAACAGTGAAGCCTAATGTTCACTTAGATGTAATGCCGAAACCTATCTATTGGCTGCGGGCTACACCGTGGGGAGATTGAAATGACCATGCAATACCGCTTTTTTATCATACTGATCATACTCACAACGATAACCGCTTGTACTACCAGCGGATTATCAGGTACGACGTACTCCCGCACTGATGCACGCAAGGTGCAAACCGTTAAATACGGCACGATCGAATCCGTTACACCGGTGGTTATTGAGGGCCGAACGGATGGCATCGTCGGCACGGGATCAGGTGCGGTTGTTGGTGGTATCGCTGGAAGTACGGTCGGCGGAGGGAAAGGACGCACTATTGCCGCTGTGGTGGGCGCAGTTGCTGGCGGCCTGGCCGGTCAGGCGGCCGAGAAGAAGCTAACCACCAAGCAAGGGCAGGAACTGACCATTCGTCTGGAGGCAACTGGGGATATCATCTCGGTTGTGCAGGAGGTTGAAAATGAGCAGTTTTTCAGGCCAGGTGATCGGATACGCCTATTACAGTATGGAGGAAATACTCGCGTAGCCTATTAATTAGTAAAGTTGGACGATTTCGAGTTGCATGGGGAAGATAATCCCACGAATAACAATGCGGACAACAAAGGTCACCAAATGAAAAACATACTTGCTCTCATAGTGGCTGTCAGTATCCTGGGCACAGCTGGATGCGCCTGGGTTAAACCCACCCCCGAAGGGGAAAAAGTACGGGTACTGGATGCTGACGAAGTATCTACCTGTAAAGAGCTTGGCACTACAAACGTATCACTACTGGATAAAATAGCCGGCATCAACAGAAATGCTGAAAAGGTTCAGAAGGAACTGGAGACACTCGCACGAACCAGCGCAGCCAGAATGGGTGGCGATACAGTGGTGGCAGACTCGCCCGTTCAGGATGGGCAACAACGTTTTATTGTCTACAAATGTGTTGGCGTGATGAAATAGGTTTAACGGTCTCACGCAACCAGAATGGGAAATAGCTGTTTGATCCCATTGGCAATCACCTCAACCGCAATGGCGGCCAGTATAAGTCCGAATATGCGGTTGAGGATGTTCAAGCCGATATCCCCCAAATGCTTCCCAATCGGTACAGCCAGACTTAGCACCAACCAGAGTATCGCAGAAACCAATAGGATACTCGCCACAATCATGGCCTCATGATAGTTCGCTGTAGAACGCTGCATACCAATCACAACAGTACTCATGGCACCTGGCCCAGCCAACAGCGGAATAGCCAGTGGCACTACACCCACCGAAGTGAGACTGGCCGCCACCTCCTCTTCATGTGGCGTTGACCTTACTGGATCTATTCGTGCCTGTAACATCGCCAATGCCATCAGGAAAAGTACAATACCACCACCTACCCGAAAGGAACCCAGGCTGGTTCCCATAAAGGCCAGCAGCCCCTCTCCGGCAAAGGCCGTAACGATCAGTGTCGCAGCGACGGTGATAATCGCAATCCGCACAACCCTCGATCTATTCTGATTCGAGTAACCTTTGGTCATACTGAGAAAGATAGGGATCGCCATAAAGGGATCCATAATCACCACCAGGGATGTGACGAAGCGTGTATATTCTGTCCAGTTTTCCATAGTAAAAATACTAATTCCTTAAATTACAGAAGAACAATGAATGATTCAGAATTGATGCAATGACCCTTCTGAGCTGACACCCTTTTCCTGGATTAATAATCCGTCTTTTTTATGCGGCATTTGTGTCAAGGCATATTGAAAAATATTAAAACGCCGAAACATCAATATATTCAATCTACACCCTCCTTTTATCCCTATCTTCCTCGATATGGACACAGGAAACCATACAAGCGCGCACAAGTTATCCTCCACCCAAGTTTATCAGTAGCGCAGGGCGCCCGCAGGGTGGTATGACGGTGCCGTTGTTCTGATTGGAACTTTACAGTCGGCGATTTGATCTTATTAATGGGATAACCCCAGATTAAGGAGGGCGTTTGTCGGGCTAGCATGCTTGGCAAGCAGTCTACGCCAAAGAGTATACTTACCTAGATGACATCCCTTATCACCTCCCTGCAACACACCAGACATGGCGGTTTTCGACTGCTGGCTCTGATCAACCTGTTTCTGTGCGCAGTACCTCTGAGTGCTGATGAGCCATCAATTGAATTCAAGGGCGTATCGGGAGAATTAGAATCCAACCTGCGTGCAGGCCTCTCACTGACTGCCGAGAGTTGTGATGCACCGGCCTGGCGGGTGAACCGGTTGTTTCGCCGCGCCGATAGCGAGTTGGATCAGGCCGCCAGGGCTTTGGGCTATTATCGGATACAACTTGAGAAGAAGATTCTGTTTAACCCGGCCTGCTGGCAGGCCAGTTTTGATATTCAACCAGGTGAACCTGCTCATTTAGTCAATGTTGATATCGTCATTCAGGGTGAGGCCCAAGGCGACGCCTCATTCGGCAAGCTGCTTAAAGCCTCACCGGTAAAAAAGGGCAGCCAGGTACATCATGGGCAGTATGAAGCCCTCAAGGGAGAGATTGAACGCGTGGCCGCCGAGCGGGGCTATTTTGATGGACGCTTTGTTCGAACTGAACTCAAGGTAGATCCACAGAAAAACCAGGCGTCGATCACGCTCCATTACGACTCCGGCAAGCGCTATCGTATTGGCAACATGGTAGTGGATCAGCAAACCTATGACCCTGAACTGCTGGAACGCTATATCAAGATTCGTGCTGGCGACCCGTATGATTCCACCGCCCTGGCAAATACCCATCGTGGGCTGGCGGACAGCGGTTATTTCCAGAGCGTCTCTGTTAAACCCGATTTCAAGGGAGCACAGAACGGAACGATTGACGTGCAGGTAGTCCTGGAACCCATCAAGCGACTGGCTTACAGAATAGGTATAGGTGCTGCCACAGATACCGGTCCCCGCCTCAGCCTCGGTTATGAAAGACGGCGTCTTAATCGCTTGGGTCACCGACTGGAATCCAAGCTTGTCTTATCCCAGGTGGATAGCTCTATTGGTTTGGAATATCTCATCCCAGTCCAGCAGCCCCATATCGATCAAATCAGCTTTCGCACGGGCTATAGACATCTGGATACGGATTCGACTATCAGTGACACCGCCACGATAGGTGTACGCGCCGTAGGTAACCGAAACGGTTGGAGTGAGACACGTTACCTGGACTGGATCTCGGAAGAGTCACAAATTGGCACTGAAACCACCCAGGCCACACTGCTGGTGCCAGGCATCAGTTGGGCAAAGACCAAGGCAGATAACAGGATGCTGCCACGCAAAGGCTATCGGCTAAGCCTGGAACTTAAAGGCGCTGAAGAGGCGCTGCTTTCTGATGTACGTTTTTTCCAGCTCCAGGCCGCAGCTAAATGGATTTATCCATTGGGTGCAGGCCGCTTGTTAATTCGCGGCGATACCGGACTCACGCTTACGGAAGATTTCGAAAAGCTCCCTGCCTCTTACCGTTTCTTTGCCGGTGGTGATCAGAGCGTGCGTGGTTACGGCTATCAGGCACTCGGGCCGAAAAATACAGACGGAACTGTGGTGGGCGGACGTTACCTGCTGAGTGGCAGTGTGGAGTATGAGTATCCTATCAAGGACGATTGGTCAGCCGCTCTGTTTGTCGATGCCGGTAATGCAGTTGACGGCTGGAATGAGGAGTTGAAACGATCCGCCGGCGTCGGTCTGCGCTGGCGCTCCCCAGTCGGTCCTATCCGACTGGATCTTGCCATACCAGAAGATACAAGCGAGGACAGCTTTCGCATCCACTTCTCAATGGGTGCAGATCTGTGAGACGACCCGTTCTCACCATCATCATATTGGTACTTCTGCTATTAGTGAGCAGCAGTGCCTGGTTACTCACTACCGAGGATGGCAACCAGCGCCTGCTAAGTTGGACCCTGGGCGACAAACTTCAGATAAAATCCTATCAAGGGAGCCTGCTGGAGGGTCTCTCACTCACTGGAATCGCCTACAGTGATGCACAACTGCAATTGACGGTTGAGTCGCTGCAATTACACTGGCGGCCAGTGGCACTTTTCAGCGGCCTGCTCCATATCGAAGAGTTAAAAGCCAGCGGCATTCACTACACCTCTTTAGGTCCGACACAAGAGACAGAGATAGCCAGTGCCCCACTCTCACTGCCAGTGGCAGTGCGGTTGGACAGCATGGAGTTCACCGGCATCCAGATCACTACTGGAACTGACGTACAGAAGATTGCCCGGATTGCGTTGCAGGCCAAGACTGCTGAAAAACAGATCACGTTCTCAGAAGTACAGCTCAACTATGCGGATTATTCCGCCTCTGGCGAAGGTCAGCTGGAACTGGCCAAAGACTACCCGTTTCAATTCAATCTCCAGTGGCAGGGTGAAGTGCCGGAACTGGGGCAAGCCAGTGGCAAAGGCGAGATCAAAGGGGATATCAATAGCCTGACAATTGACCACACTACACAGACCCCATTCAAGCTCAGCACGCGCGGAGAGATTACGCTCACAGGCCCCGCGCCTTCAATCAAACTGGAAGGCGATTGGCAACAGCTACAATGGCCACTGCAAGCGGCCAAACTGAAAAGCTCAACCGGCCAGTATCAGTTGAACGGACCTCTCAGCAATCCCCAACTCCAGAGTGAAGCCGTACTCTACTTTCCAGCTACCAACACACCGCCGGTAATACTAAAGATAAAATCGCAGCTGTCAGCCAACGGTCTTGAGGATCTCAGCTTGACGATTCTTGAACAACGCGATGGAACAGGCCCCGCCATGTCACTTATTGTCACTGGCGCAATCAAGTTACTTGATAGCGGTCCTGAGCTGGATCTTAAAGGTGACTGGAGTGCAGCCCGCTGGCCACTGCTGACAGAGCCGCTGACACAGAGTCCCAGCGGTCAGTTTACGCTTCAGGGTCCAGTGCAGCAGCTACTGCTCGATACCATGAGCACCCTGCAGTTCCCACAAAAGCATGCCCCCAACATGGAGGCCAGGCTACAGGGCACTCTGAGTCCGACCGGTCTGAATGCAATAACGCTTGAGGCCGACCTTCTGGGGGGCAACTCCCGCGTAACGGGCCAAGTCGCCTGGGAACCCACGCTCAGCTGGAATTTGTCAGTTAATGGCGACTCCCTCGATCCCGCCCAGCAGTGGCCGGAGTGGCTAGGCAAACTGGCACTGACAGCTGATATCAAAGGCGGAGAAAACGAGCAGGGATTGTGGCTGGATGCTGACTTAAAAAGTCTGGCGGGAACACTACAGCAACAACCCCTCCAGGCCAGTGGCCAGGGACACTATGACCAGGCCGGTCTCCAATTGCAGGATCTGAAGCTGAACAGCGGCCCGAATCAACTAAGCGCAAATGGTACGGTGGGTGATACGCTGAATCTCAGCTATCAACTCAATGCCCCGGACCTGAGTGCATTCTGGCCTGCCCTGAAAGGTGCTATAGCAGCAAAAGGGGATTTGACAGGCACACCAACTACGCCCGAAGTGAACTCATCCCTGAAGGCCAGCGGGCTGCATTACGGTGAACAGGGGATTGAACAGATTGAAGGGCAACTGATCTGGAAAAAAGATAAGGCGTCGGTGCAGCTGGCTGGTAAAGGACTGCATAGCGGAGAGTGGAGTGGTCGTTCATTGTCACTCAACATCAACGGCAGACCCGATGATCATAGGGCAGAACTAGCGCTCGATTCACAAGAGCTTAAGCTGAATACCACATTAACCGGCGGCTGGCAGACCAATCACTGGCAAGGTGATTTGAGTGAGTTCGCCATTACCCAACCACAGCTCGGTCGCTGGACAGCAACCGCCCCTGCAAAGTTACTGGTCGGTGCAGAAGAGATAAAATTGACAGAGATCTGCCTATCCCAGGACGATGCACGCCTCTGTGCAAAAGGCGACTGGACACCAGCCAACAGTCACTTCGCCGGCAACCTCTCCGCCCTACCCCTGACACGCATCCTGCATTGGCTCCCACCAGAGGTGAGCGTGGAAGGGGCTATTGATGGTCGCTTCCAGCTGGAAGGGCCACTTACAGGATTGAAAGGCGATGTGATTCTGACACTCAATCAGGGCGCGTTGCTGCTTGAGGCTGCAGAAGAACAACCGGTGCGACTGGCACTGCAGGATGGGCTGCTGTCATTAGAGATGACACCGAAAGAGAACCGGGTCGAATTACGTCTCAAGGCCGGAGAAGGTGATGTTGCCCTCATAGCCAATACAGGCCCACTCTCCACTAACAAACCCATAGCGCTTTCCGGTAAGTTGGACGCACAAATACCGGATCTAAAGCCACTTGGGCTATTGGTGCCGGGTCTCAGTGAAATTCGCGGGAAGCTTGTTGCAGAGGCCTCCCTTGGCGGGCATCTTCGCCAACCAGAGATTCAGGGGTTCATGCAGCTTACTGAAGGTTCAGCCAATCTTCCACAACTGGGCCTGGAGCTGAAAGCGATACAACTCTCCGCCAGAAATCAGGGTACCGAACGGCTATTGCTGGAGGGTGAAATGAAATCGGGCGATGGGCCACTCAGACTGAATGGCGATCTTCTGTTGAATGCAGAACAGGACTGGCCCCTCTCACTAAAATTGCAAGGCGAAAATTTCCAGGTGGTTCGCCTGCCCGAGGCGGTAGCCTATGCCACACCTGAGCTGGAGATCGCGCTGAAAAAAAATCTGCTGACGCTAAAGGGTAAATTACTTCTACCCAAGGCCTCTATCGAACTGAGAGAGCTACCGCAAAGTGCGGTAAGTCTATCGGATGATGAGATCATCGTAGGCAGAACCGAACAGACAGCCAAACCATCACCACTGGCAATTGATGCCGAGATCTCCGTTGAAGTTGGTGACCAAGTACAATTCAATGGCTTTGGACTCGACACCCGACTGGAAGGCAAGGTTGATCTGCGAAGTAAACAGGGACGCAACCAGGCACAAGGCGAACTCACGCTCAAGGAAGGACGCTATAAGGCCTACGGCCAGGATCTGACCATCGATCAGGGACGCCTGCTGTTTAACGGTCCACCGGAAAACCCAAGTCTTGATATCAAGGCAACCCGTCTCTCCCTGGATCGGTCAGTCACAGCCATCGTGAAACTGACCGGTAATTTACGCACGCCCCAGGTACAGGTATCAAGTACACCGACACTGCCGGAAGAGGAAGCGCTCTCTTACCTGATTACCGGGCAGGGACTTTCAGCAGAAGGCCCGGGCAAAGCCGCACTGCTGCGCCAGGCTGTAGCCACAAAGGGGCTGGAGAAGAGCCAGGAGATCCTGGATCGCATCGCCACAGGGCTGGGTGTAGATGAAGTGCGAATCCAGGAAGGGAGTAGCCTGGAAGATACCGCCCTGCTATTGGGTAAATACCTGTCACCCGATCTCTATGTCAGTTACGCCGTTGGCCTGTTCGACAACCAGGGCGCACTGATCACCCGCTACCGATTGAGTGAACGCCTGCGCCTGGAAGTGCAATCAGGAAAAGGTCAGAGCATGGATCTGATTTATGATGTGGAGCGCTAATACGCACCCGTCATAAATGCTATATTCTGACTAAGGGAAACAAGATCAACCTCAAGGAGAGCAATCATGGAGATCAATGCACTACCGAAATATGACATGAGTGACAACCCGACAAACTGTTGTCCACGATTTCACCCGGAGGGTTGGGATAACCAAGAGCTGCACTTTAAAGAGAAGCTATTCGTCAAAGCAGACACGATCAGCCTCTTCCACATGCCCATCAACATGGGTTCTGTTTTTTCAAAAACATTGGGCGCCATTGAAAAGGCCGATGCCACCGGCGACACTGATTTCATAGTCCTGTCACATGACCCCTCCGCCTGGTGTGCCGAGCACCTGTTTGCGGTAACCAAAGAGGTTCCCGGGCAAGAGATGGTGCACTTATCTGGCGACTACATGACAAAAGTATTCGAGGGGCCGTATAAGAATGTAGCCAAATGGGATAAAGAGATGCGGTCTTTTATTGAAGAGAGCGGAAAACAGGTTAAGAAAAGTTATTTCTTCTATACCACCTGCCCCAAGTGCGCCAAGTACTATGGTAAAAACTATGTCGTAGCTGTGAGTGAAGTTTAAACGGTAAAACAGCTCCAGAAATCACCAGGCGTTACCAGCAATAGCATACAACGGGTGATCCAGACCGTAGGTTAACGCCTTGGGATCAGACCTTTGACAGCGCCAGCTCCACATCCTCCAGCAGATCGTCCAGATCCTCCAGTCCCGCCGACAACCGCACCAGCCCCTCGCTGATCAGATGCGCAGCCCGCTCCTCGGGGGTGTAGACAGAGTGGGTCATGCTGGCCGGATGCTGGGCCAGACTCTCCGCGTCACCCAGGCTGACCGCACGGGTGACCAGTTGCAGTGCGTTCATGAATCGGCAACCGGCCTGCAGACCACCTTTCAGCTCGAAGGCCACCATGCCGCCCGGCGCACTCATCTGCCGTTGCGCCAGTTCGCGCTGCGGGAAGCTCTCCAGCCCCGGGAAGTGACAGATCTCCACCTTCGGATGTGCCGCCAGATACTCGGCGATCCCCCGGGCGTTATCGCAGTGCCGGTCCATGCGCAGGGCGAGGGTCTTCAGGCCGCGCAGAATGAGGAAGGCGTCCTGGGACGAGAGCACCGCGCCGGTCATGTCCTTGAGACCGTAAAAGCGCACCTCATCCAGCGACTCCTTCGGACCGACGATGGCGCCGGCAATCAGATCACCGTGTCCACCCAGATATTTGGTCGCGGAGTGCACCACGTAGTCCGCACCCAGCTCCAGTGGACGCTGCAGGTAAGGAGTGCAATAGGTGTTGTCCACAACGACTTTGGCATCATAGGGTTTAGCAATGGCCGCCACGGCGGCGATATCCACCAGCCGCATGTTGGGATTGGCCGGCGACTCGAAGAAGACCAGCCGGGTCTTGTCGCTGATTGCGTTGGCCAGGTTTTCCGGTTCGGTCAGGTCGAGGTGGGTGATCTTCACCCCAAAGCGGGCCAGGCCGTGGTTGAAATAGGCGAAGGTGCAACCGTACAGGGTCTTGTCCGCGATCACCTCGTCACCCGGCTTGAGCAGGGTCCAGAGCAGCGAGGCGGTCGCACCCATGCCCGAACCGGTGACCAGGGCCGCCTCACCGCCCTCCAGGTCGGCGATGCGCTGTTCCAGCAGTGCCGTGGTTGGATTGCCGATCCGAGAGTAGACATATCCGACCTGTTCACCGGCAAAGCGGGCGCTACCGTCATCCACCGCGGGGAAGGTGTAGGTGGAGCTCATATAGACCGGCGGATTCAGGGCACCGTGGCCTGCGTAGGCATCGTAACCGTGGTGAATCGCCCGGGTGGAAAAGCCCGCCTTGTCATCTGTTGATCTGCTCATGGGTCTGACTCTGTCCTGATTCTGTCTATCGCCGACCGGGCCGGTATGGAAACCGCTTCGGCAGAAACCCGCTCCCGCCCAGCAATAGATCCGACAACACGGATGATCGACTAATATAATTCGTCATTTTTTAACAGAACCAGTATATTACTCGTTACTTGGGTACTTCCATGAAAGGCTTTTCGGTAAACAGGAATCAAAATGACACTCGACCGAATCGACATCGAAATAATCCGGCTTTTGCAGAACAATGCTCGGCTCTCCAACAAGCAGATCGCCGCCGAGGTGGAGTTGGCCCCCTCCAGTGTGCACGAACGGTTGAAACGGCTGTGGGAAAACGGAGTGTTGACCGGCACCCACGCACAGGTGAACCCGGCAAGCCTGGGGATCGGGCTGGAGGCGCTGTTCATGATCGAGCTGGCGAAACACGAACGGGGCACCGTCGACCGCTTCATGGATGACATGCTGCAGATCCCCGAGGTGCGCTCGGCACAACTGATCACCGGCCGCTACGACCTGGTGATCCACGTAGCGGTGCACGATACCCGGCATCTTAAAAATCTCGCCCTGGACCAGTTCACCAACCGCCCCGGCGTCACCCGTATCGAGACATCGATCATCTACGACACCCGGGTGAATCATGAGCTGCCGGATCTGCGGGGTGGCGGCCTGCCGTAACCCTTGGGCACAGCCCGTTTCGATCACGCTGGAGGCAAAACCAGGGAACCAATCAGTTGCCGAACACGCCCTTGAGCTTGTCCATAAATCCGCCCTCTTCGCCTGACTGCTTTTTCGACGATTGGTTACTGCCGGCATCACCCCCGCCCAGCGCGGTCTGACAGGGATCTGAATCGGCCGTGGCCTTGTCCCAGAGCCCCTCCAGCAGCAGCGAGGTGCCGCCGGTGGCGATCGCACCGTAAAGTTTCAGACCGGCCTTGGCGGTCCCCTTGGCATCCAGCCCCAGCTCCGGCTTACTCAGCGGCCCCGTCAGCCGGGCCGCATTGACCAGATCTCCAGCAGTTATCCCCAGATCAACCGTATCGCCCCGGGGCATCGGCTTAAACCCCACGTCCAACTGCTCGTTTTTCAGGTCGATGGTGCCGGCACTGACGATACTCATCTGCTGGGTCAGCATGGCGACCCGCTTGTCGTACTCTGCCACGCCATTGTTAAAGTGGAGATTGACCACCACGCACTCCATCGAAGTATAGGTTTCACTTTTGGCCGTCGGATTGAGCGCGGAAAACAGCTCGCTCAGCAGATCGCCGCCCATCAGATCCAAGTGGCGGTTGTTGATTTTGCCCTCGCCGACACTGATCAACAGCCGACCGTTCAGACCGCCCATCAGGGCCGCCACCGAATCACCCCGGGCCTTGACGTCAATATCGATTGAGGCCGGTCCCTGCTGCATAGGGGCCTCCTCGCCGGAGCCGCGGAACAGCGTCCCCAGCAACACATCCTTGCCCTTCAGCCGCAGACTCAGCGCGGCGGGACGCCGGTCGCTGCGCAACTCGATATGCCCATCCATCCGGCTGCCCCCGGCGCTAAAAGTCAGCGGCTGGACGGTGAGAACTCCGCCCTTGAGCCGCAGGGTGGCATCAAGATCGTTCAGCGTGTAACGGTTACCCAGCACCTGCTTACTGCTGAACCGGATATCCGCATTCAGACCTTTCAAAACATCCAGCGGTAGCGGAGAGGCAGAGAAGAGCTTGCCACCGGCCGCCGCCTTGTCCGTCGCTTTCTTCTCACTGCGCAGATCGATCCGATCGGAGGTCAGGGTCGCCTCCAGACGGGGTGGTTGCGCGGCCAGGTCGAGCACCAGGGAACCGTTCAACTGTGCTTGGTTGCGGGTAACCTGAACCTTCTCCAGGGTGATAGCGGAGAGTCCGTCAGCGACCGCCCCCTCTCCCTGCAAGCGGCCCTGCTGCCCCCCATAACCCAGCCCCAGATCGAACCGGATTGCCCCCCCAGCGGTGAGCGCCGCGATGTTGTCCAGTTGTCCATCCACATTGAGACGGCTGCCGTTGTAGGCACCCTCGAAGGCCAGGGTTAGAGGGCCGTCCAGGCTGTCCGCGGACGCCCGCAGCCGATCGATTACCCACTCGGCAGGCTCCCCGTTAGCAGGGAGGAAGCGGATGTGAGCCTCCTCGATCAGGAGATTGTTCACCTGCGACAGGACACCGCCCGATGACGAGGTATCCGTCGGCTCACTTTTCGCGAACTGCCAGTTGGCATCACCCTTGGCATTGCGCTCCAACACAATCTCGGCCTTTCGCGCAATCAGCCGGGTCACCTTCACGTCACCGGTCAGCAGGGGCAACAGCTCTACCTGTGCCGCCAACTGGCCAATCGAGATCATGGTCTCAGTCGAGCCCCAGGGCGCGTTGGCCAGCGAAACCCCATTGACCTCGATACGGGGAGTGAGCGAGATCGACAGCTCCAGATCCCCATCGATGGTCAGCTTACGCCCGGTCAGTGCCTCCACCTGGGCCACCACCTCCGGCTTGTACTGGTTGAAGTCCAGCGACATCAGGATGCCGATCAGGACCAGGGGGATCAGAAGCAGGAGGGCGATCAGGATGCCGAGGAGGGGTTTTTTGTTAATCATTGGCGTTGCTCTACTTTTCCATTAGTCCCGGCGAACTTCTTTCGATTAATGCCGCTCGTTCGGCGCAAACAGCTCGAACAACGGATGATTGATGTAGTAGTTGCTGCGCCCGATGCGGCGCTTATGCAGATAGCCATGCTCCACCAGCTGGTCAAGATACTTGGTCGCGGTTATGCGAGAGACCTGCAAGTCGTTCATCATGAATTCAATCTTAGTGTAGGGGTGACTAAAGAGGTTGTTCAGCAGCTCCTGGCTGTAAATCTTCGGCAGCTGTTCACGAATTCCGTGTTTGCAAGCCTGCATCAGGCGCTTGATCTCTCCGATCAAGCGAATAGTCTCCTGCGCAGTCTGGACCACACCCTCCAGCATGTAGAGGATCCAGGGCTCCCAGTGGCCACTGTCACGCACTGCCTGGAGTTGTGCGTAGTACGCGCCCTTGTCGCGGATGAAATAGCGACTCAGGTAGAGCACCGGCAGATCCAGTAATCCTTGCGCAACCAGGTAGAGAATGTTGATGATTCGCCCGGTACGGCCATTGCCATCGTAAAAGGGGTGGATCGACTCAAACTGATGGTGAATCAACGCCATCTTGATCAGCGGATCGAGGTTCGAGGGCTGGGCATCATTAATATAGTCGACCAGGTTGTGCATCAGCTGCTCGACTTCCTGGGCATCTTGAGGTGGCGTATAGACCATCTCTCCCGTAGCCGCATTGAGAAGCCCGGTACCCGGTACTTTCCGCAAACCTGCCCGGTTTTTCTCCAGAGTACACTGGATATCCAGGATATCTTGCAGCCGGATCAAGCCGTGAGGGCGAACCAGACTGAATCCTTGGCGTAGCGCTGAGGCGTAATCCTGCACCTCCTTGGAGGCGAGATTCGGCGGGCCGTCACTGTGCAGCTCAGCCCTATAGAGTTCGTCCTGAGTGGTAATGATGTTCTCAACCGCGGAACTGTCTTTCGCCTCCTGCAGGGTCAAGGTGCTGATCAGGATATTCTCATTTGGAATAGTGGCCGACACCCCCTTTAACTCCGCCAAATAGCGATGCGCCTGGGTCGCCATCTTCAGCACGGCATGGGTCTCCAACGCCGTCTCGTTCGGCAGGGGGAAGCGGGGCAATGGGATCGCATTTGTCACAGCAGAATCCTGTTAATAAAACAGCCTCATTTGAACATTTCAGGGTCGATATGTATAGATTTTTCTATTTTTTATATATATCAGACCCGACATGTAAAGCAAATGGGTATTTTGTTGACATATACAGGGCAGCCAGCCCACTCCGGGCCACAATTGGCCAAATGCCGCCAAGTGGGGGGAACAACATGTCGACGAGAGATTGAGTTAGTAAAGCTATCCACAGACCCACTGGAGTCGGACCAACTATCCGCTGGAGCGGATCATACGCAGCAAAGCTGTAAATACTTTCTGATCAGTAATTTTCTTTGCGGCTTCAAGTGAATCTTGGGCAAGTAAATCTTAGGTGTCCCGATATGGTTCTGTGTACTTTTTTGTGAAGTAGTTACAAGTAGTTATTGTTTGATTTGGTGAAAAAGGTGGCGCTTTATATTCGACGCAGAATCGGCGGGAAAGCCAGCGAGTTAAGTATCCTGTTCCCAGCTTTCCCAGACTGAATTCCCCCGGTGGAAGGCAAATCCTCCACCGGGGGGGGGTAGCGGTCAGAGTCTACCTGCGAGACAGACTCAGGCAGCTTTCACCGCTACCACTTCGTTTTGGTCAGGTCACACTCAATCACTTCACCACGATTAGCCGGGGTGTTCGGGTTGGCCTGCGACTCGCACAGCAGAGTAGTGCCGTAGTCGTTCCGTTTGTCGTGGGCGTTACTGCGCGCCCAGACGGTCACCATGGCCTTCTCTTCGGGTTTCGCCTCGCAGTCACCGTCGATATCAAACGCGTGGATCGTGTTTTGGTGAAAGTAGACCAGGGCATCATTCCCCGGTGCGGTGGCACTCCACATCTTGTGCTCGTTGGCCATGCCGGAATCAAAGGAGACCACTCGCTGCTTGTCGTCCTCGCGCACCGTCTTGATCAGGTCATTGTCTTCACGGATCGCAAAGTTGTGAAACTGGTTGGCGCACGCGGGTTGGCGCATGGTGTAGTAGATCTCCGATATGGCGTGATTGTGATACGGGTAGAAGGTATCGACTGACTGGGTCACCATACCCACTTCAGCGCCCACCTTTTCGCCGTTGATCTCATCGATGCGCAACAGGCCCCAGTGGCCGAACACTTCGGCGTAGGCATATCCGCCGCGAATGTTCAGAAAGTTGCGCTTGTTACGTTCGCTCTCCTCGGCGTACATGGGGTACCAACCGACTGCGGCCCACAGGTTGGGCAACGAGTTGGCGCTGACGTCGTAGGGAAAGCTCGGGGGCATTTTGATGTCCGGGCCCGTGACCATTTTGTGGAAATTCTGGGTGAACTTACGACCGTAATCCTTGACCTCAGCGTTGCTCACTTTTTTATCGAAAAACTGATCGAATGTGTCGCGCTTCAACCAGCGGGCCACCGGGGACTGTTTTTCCAGTTCGCCGCCCGGGCTATAGATCCAGTCCACGTCCTCGCGGGCGCTGAAGCAGTTCTTCGCCTTGTCCGGGTTGTTGATGACCTGGTAGATGTTTTTGACCATGATCTTCATGTCGCGCCGGTCCATGATGCACATGCGTTTGGCCTCAGGGGCCGTTTCGTAGATGGCAAGATCGGAGTTGACGCATCCGCTTTGTGCATCGTTGGTGAGGGCCTTGGCATAGGCATCCAGGTAGCGAAGCGTCTCCTGCCACAGGATGTCCACGTACTTCTGATCGGCGTCGGTATAGCTGGCTGACTCCGTTAGGCATTTAAACTCTGCATCGGTAATGTCATCTGGATCGAGAAAGTCCGGTATGTCGGCACCGACAGCACTCAGGGGTAACAGCAAGCAGCCGAGCATCAGATAGGTTTTCATCAGATAGGTTTTCATCGCATTTGAGCTCCCAATAAAGGATAGATTTTGAGTTTTGATAAATGTCGAATTGGAGAATGCGCACCAGCACCAATCCGACCCCTGAGAAATCGGGTAAAGCTTTTGGCTATCTTTGACGATCGGTTGGTGCCGGGGCCGACGCGGCCCGACTACCGCGAAATGTCGACCAGCATGCGACCACGCACCTCGCCAGCAAGCAGTTTGCCGGCGACCTCGATCGCTTCACTCAGGCCAATCTCCTGGTGGATCTGTTCCAGTTTCGAGACGTCGAGATCGCGCGCCAGACGCTCCCAGGCCTCCAGTCGCTCAGTCTTGGGGCACATCACGCTGTCGACGCCCGCCAGCGTGACGCCGCGCAGAATGAACGGTGCCACGGTTGCGGGAAAATCCATGCCGCCGACCAGGCCGCAGGCCGCGACCACGCCCCGGTAGCGCATAGAGGCGCAGACGTTAGCCAGGGTGTGACTGCCCACCACGTCGATGGCACCGGCCCAGCGCTCTTTGGCGAGCGGTTTGCCTGGCTTGTCAAATTCGCCCCGGTCCAGGACTTCGGCGGCGCCCAGGCTTTTGATGTAGTCCACCTCTTCGGGCCGACCGCTCACCCCCACCACCCGGTAGCCCAGGTTGCTGAGGATGGAAATGGCCACGCTACCGACGCCGCCGCCGGCGCCGGTGACGAGCACGTCGCCCTGATCGGACTTCACCCCGTGACGCTCAAGCGCCATCACGCAGAGCATGGCCGTGAACCCGGCGGTACCGATGGCCATGGCCTGCTTGGGTGAAAATGCCTTGGGCAGAGGAACAAGCCAATCGCTTTTCAGGCGCGCCCTTTCGGCCAATCCACCCGGGTGTACTTCGCCCACGCCCCAGCCGGTCAGTACCACGGTGTCTCCCGGTCGGTAGTCGGCGCTGTCGCTCTGCTCGACTTTGCCCACCAGGTCGATGCCCGGAATCATGGGGAAACTGCGGACTACCGGGCTCTTACCAGTGATCGCAAGTCCGTCCTTGTAGTTGAGCGTGGAGTAGGCAACGCGGATGGTCACGTCCCCTTCATGGAGTACCGACTCGTCGATCTCCTTCAGGGCCGCCCGGTAACCGTCTTCGTCTTTCTCTATCAAGATGCCTTTGAACATGTCTGAAGTCTCCTATATAGACCGATCGTCTATTTAATTGCGAAAAAAAAACCCTATCGGCCCAGGCCTAAAAAAAAGCCCTGTGCGAACAGATCCAGTGGGGTTGGGCTGAGTTCGAGCTTGGCGCGCAGCACTGCTCCCTCCCAGCCGATCCAGAAAAACCGCGCCAGCGTCCTGCTGTCGCTGTCGGGAGCGATACTGCCTTCCTGGCGCGCCAGTTCCAGGCAGCGCGCCAGTCGCGTCTCCCAGTCGGTGAACACATCAGCCAAGTGCTCGCGGTAGGCATCGGGCAGGGCGCCCATCTCCTGCCCGAGATTGCCGATCACGCAACCCCGGCGGTACCCGTGGCGTTCCATCCCGGCGCGCGCATCGGCCACGAAATTGGCGATGCGTTGAAGCGGTGGTGTTGATTCGTCCAGCAGCCAGCGGTCGAGCTTACGGGCAAAATAGTTGGCATAGTTCTCGATGAGCTCCGTACCAAAAGCCTCTTTGCTGGAAAAGTAGTGGTAGAACGAACCCTTGGGAACGCCCACCCGGCGCAGGAATTCGTCGATGCCCGTCGCGGCAAACCCCTTTTCCGTGAGCAGTTCGACACCCGCCCGCACCAACGCCGCGCGGGTATTGCGCTGGCCGTCGGCCTGTTTCGGGGGGCGACCGCGTCGCCGGGGTTTGGGGGTGTCTAGCTCCATGGTGCGAATAATAGACCGATCGTCTAATTAAATGCAAGCGCCTTTTCCCGGATAATTGTTTGGGACGGGGGACGCCGGGGGAATTGTTGGACACATGAAATAGCTCCCGGTGTTAACCGATGACCCTCGGACCAATTACTGTATCCCCGGGATTCCCCCACATAGGATCAGACCGATCAAACCTGTAGCCCTTCCGGATGAGTGCGCTGTCTCATGCCTGTCATACTGTTGAATCCAGGTATGGGCAGGCGACTGAACGGTGGGCGGGTGCGGTCCCGCGTTGGGTTAAGTGATTTAGAGAGCATCACAATTTCCATCTCTGGCCAGTATCTGGACTGTTTCTTATGGCGACCTTGGGTTTATTCCCGGTTTCGGTGATCGCCGAACGACTTACTGTGTCGGTTGACCCGGTGCCCGAGAGCGGAAAACAGATGGTGGACACCCATCCATTCTGCTACCTCCACCGGAATCCGAAACAGGGTTGATATAGCACCGAGACTGTTCTTTGCAGAGGTTGAAAGGCGGTCTCGGTCTACCTCACCGGTCCATTTAACAGGAAGAGTGTGATGATACCCTTCAACCTTTTCCTTTTGATACCGATAGGGTCCATCGACACTTCCGACGTGATAAATGCGTCGTTGTGGGTCGTAGGTAAGAATTCTGTCACCGCTCCTAATCTCATGTGCAAACCGGTACAACTGCCCTGCCGACAAAGCTTGCTTACCCGCTTTCCAATCCGGCCAATTCTCTTTGACTAGATCAAGATCTGTTTTCGCTGACGGGTACCAGAAAGGTCTGGCAGTAAAGACCAACCAATAGCAACGACACTGTTTTCCAGAAACTCGTCAATACGTTCTGCACCCCGTCCGGCTCTTATCATCCATGCACTAGACATTCAGTGGTTCCTTATCTGTTAGGATTTCCTCTACCGTTCGAAACTCGACCAGCGCCGCTTCCAGCTGCTCTACGATTTCCTGAGCAAGTACATCAGGAGGTGGCAAATTCTCCGTATCCTCCAGCGATTCATCCTTGAGCCAGAAGATATCAAGATTGGTTTTGTCACGTGCGATAAGTTCGTCGTAAGTAAAAGCACGCCACCTACCTGTTTCCCCCGCTCCCTTGGGGAGAGGGCTGGGGTGAGGGCCGGCTTTCCAGGTAGGTCTGCGTTTACTTCTATTCTCGGCCTTGTAGAGCTTTATAAACTCATCAAAGTCACTCTTTACCAACCGTTTTGTTTTCAATGTCATATGCACATTGGTGCGAAAATCATAGATCCAGAGTTTTTTGGTCCAGGCGGTTTTCGAGGCGGGTTTGGCGTCGAAGAAGATGACGTTGGCTTTGACGCCCTGGGCGTAGAAGATGCCGGTGGGCAGGCGCAGCAGGGTGTGGAGGTCGCAGCGTTCGAGCAGGTTTTTGCGTACGGTTTCGCCGGCACCGCCTTCGAAGAGGACGTTATCCGGCACGACTACGGCGGCTTTTCCGTCGATCTTGAGCATGTTGGCAATGTGTTGCACGAAGTTGAGCTGTTTATTGGAGGTGGTGGCCCAAAAGTCTTCGCGCTCATAGACCAGCTTTTCCTGTTCTTTTTTACCGCTCTTTTCGTTGATAACGGTAATGGAGCTCTTTTTACCAAAGGGCGGGTTGGCCAGGACCATATCGACACGGTCATCCCCCACTTCTTTGGCCAGGGCATCATTGGCGCTAATCGGGCAGGAGCCTTCAGCCTGTTTAGAAGAGTCGCCGCCGATACCGTGCAGGTATAAGTTCATGGCACATAAGCGCACTACGCTATCGACAATATCGTTACCGCGTAAGGCGTGTTCCTTGAGATGACGTTGTTCTTTTTTGGAGGTGGCCTGCGCCGCCATGTAATCGTGGGCAGCCAATAAAAAGCCGCCGGTACCACAGGCGGGATCGGCCACGGTGTCGGTGGGTTTGGGTTGCATCACCTCCACCATCGCCTGGATTAACGGGCGCGGAGTAAAGTATTGCCCGGCTCCACCTTTCACATCCTGCGCATTGCGTTCCAACAAACCTTCGTAGATGTCGCCTTTCACATCCGCCGGCAAGGTAGACCACTGCTCCTTGTCGATCATCTTGATCAAACGTTCCAGCTTGGCGGGGTCCTGGATTTTGTTTTGCGCCTTGCGGAAGATGGTGCCTAACATACCGCCTTCTTTACCCAGGCTTTCCAGGGTATGACGGTATTGCAGTTCTAAATCATCCCCGTCTTGTTTAACTAAGTTTGCCCAGGCGTATTCCCTGGGCACACCATTGCCTCCTCTCCCTTTGGGGGAGGATTGAGGTGAGGGAACACCAGCCTTATCACGCTCATCGGCCATTTTGAGGAAGATGAGATAAGTGATCTGCTCAACATAATCCCCATACCCCACGCCATCGTCACGTAAGACGTGGGCGTAGTTCCAGACTTTGTTTACTATTTCTGCTGCGCTCATTCAATTGACACCTAATTTATTTATACTACTAATAATTTCATAAAAGTTACTGTCCTACGGCTATTGTTCTCGCAGCAAACATATCTGATTGAGTCATTGTTTTAATACTGATCACTTCTGGATCTGATGCGTCTCTATGTAAATATTCAAAATATGCCTGTTTTAGAATGCCATCACGCACAACTTTATGCTCATTTATATTTGAAAGACTAACTGCCCAAGCTCTTAGTGCATCGCGCCATGAATCTACTCCCTCTTCTTGATCCGGTAGTCCTGCTTGGTAAATAAAATCAACAATCCAATTTTCTGCATCCTCTGCTACTCTTGCAGCATATCTATCTTCGATATTGAAAACATTCTTCCAAGTTTCTACCTTCTCAGTCTCATCTGCTTCTGCTGGTTCAACTGACACATTCCATTGCCCCCCCTCACCAACCTCACCGGGCACAACATTGGTAATAGCCACTCTAGCACCAGAACTATTTGAATATGGGTAAAAGACTTGCCTCCGCACTGTACATTCTGGGTCCGAGAACAAAATATCTTTCACATGTTTATTTGGTGCTTGATTACACACGTTGCACATTGGTATCAAATTCTCAAAGTTCACTGAGCTAAAGTAATATTTTGTTTTCTTTAGATAGTGGTCATACTGTGCTCGTGAATTTTTAATGCGGTCTGGATAATTCTCTAACCCACAAAAAGGGCATGCTTGTGATTCATTCATGCCCCTAAATTTCTTATAGTGCTCATGTATGTTTTCACCCAACTCTTTTTCTACCATCGTTCCTTGAAGCGTGGTGTCATATAATCGTAAAAAGACTTTCTTTGCGGATTCGGCGACATCATGTAAATCGTCGTCCAGTTCCTTCAGAGGGAATGCTTTACTTTCACACAATCGATGGATTCGATTATTATTCAAAAATACCGCGTATATTTTTTTTCTTTTAAGCGTGCTTTTACCAAGAATTCTATTTGCCAGCTCTACGAATTCTTCTTTTAACTTCGGCGATTTATTAACAATTGGAACAAACCAGGCTGGGAACAGATTATCGCTATATTCAAC
>VMRY01000142.1 GCA_007713595.1 Sedimenticola thiotaurini | reverse complement strand
GCATATTCTGTGAACCAGAGGTGATAGTGTAGCGCCCCAAGCGTGATAACATTTGCGGGTAAACATGCTGGGCGGGTTCGGTTGGACGTTTGATTCCCCGGTCGGTCTGTTAGCAAAATAACAAGATAGATTATCGTCAGGGATTCCATCAAAGGGATGTGCTGGGTGCTTGAGTCGGGGAGATCACAAGCTATGAAGGCGCGATGCAGGGCGGGCAGCATGCCACTTCGCCTGCCGTTTTTTATATTATCCATACTCTTCTTCGTATCGGTTCAGGCCGACTGGTCGCCCGAGCTGGTCTCCACCACGGATCGTGGCTATCGCCTGCCAAGTGAGGAGGTCCGTCTCTACATTCCCCCGGAAGTACCTCTTGAGGTACTGCAGCGCCTGAGCCTTGAACTGGATGATATTGATGTCACAGCATTGGTGGGGCGGGAGGGAGACTTTGCCCTGTTTGTGCCGGTCCAGCCACTCAGTTATGGCCAGCATCGTCTGCGTCTGGTGGAAAACGGCGCAGATGGTTCCCTGCTGGAGCGAGGTTTCTGGTTGCTGGAAGTCAGGAAATCAGCCGCTTTCAGAGAGGCCTCGCTAAACATGGCAACTTCCCTTGAGGTCGCAAAACGGATTGGCGAGAAAAACATGACGGCCCTGCCGGATCGCCGTACACAGGGTTCGGGAAGTGCGGCCATTCAGGGTCGCTTGGCGGATGGCGATTGGCAGGCTGGCCTCAACCTGCCGCTATTCTATAACTCCAACACAACCGGGCGAGAGGTTGAAGTGGGGGAGTTCCTGCTCGATTGGCAGCGTAAATCACTCAGTGCCAAAGTGGGTCATCATCCGATTGCCCCGGACAGCCTGGTGATGTCAGGGTTTAATCGCCGGGGCGTCTCGGCCACCTACTCATCCCAGGAGTATGCCACCAGCGTAACCGGATTCAACATGCGCGGTAGCCAGCTGTCAGGTTTTCAGGATGGTCTGGGGGTTGGTGACAGTGATGATTATGTCAATGGCGGTGTCGTCACCGCCTATCCCGTGAACCGGTCAGATGCCAGCATGGAAATCTCGGCGATCTATCTCTCAGGCGAGGCTCCTGATACAGGGCTGGGTGTTGCAGGCAGTCCAGAATCTGCCGGGGGTGATGCCTGGAGCATCAAGGCAGATGGTCTCTGGTTGGAGCGGCGCCTCAGGCTGCGTGGTGAGTATGCCCGAACGGCCTACGATTTTGATGGGAGTGGTGGCAATAAAGCTGAAGACGATACTGGTTACAGCCTACTGCTCACCTACAAGCCCTGGTTACAACATCAGCTGGGTGATAACTATCTGGACTGGAATATGGGGGCAGAGTACAAGCAGATCGGTACCTATTTCAAGAGTGCCGCCGCGCCCGGTTCAACAGCTGATCGGGTGATGGGCCGGCTGTTTACCGATCTGAGCTGGGGTGGTCTGGGTCTGCAGGCTCAGTTGGCCCAGGAGACCGATAATGTGGCGAATCTGGTAACACTGCCGCGTCTGCGTACCCGGCTTGCGGGTGTTAGCACATCCTATACCCCAACCCCGGAATATAACGCGGCAGGTGAGTGGGTAACCGGTTGGCTCGGCCATCCCAGCTATTCACTGTATGGCAATCTGCAAACCGCTGAAACAGTTTCCCGCGCCTCGCTCGATCCCAATACTTTTGTAGATACCCAGACCCGAATTCTGGGCGCTACTGCCAACTTCAGTCATGAAGAGTGGAGTTGGAGCATTAACCATACCTGGACGCGTCTTTATGATGATTCTGTTCAGGCAGGTACAGCCACCACGAATGAGTCCAGAAGCCGCGCAACCGGACTCGACTTTATGTTCAACCTCACACCCAATTACACCTTGTCGCCCCATTTTTCCTGGGATGAGACCCGCTATCTCGATCTGGGTTACACCGATAAGGCGCTGCTATGGGGTGTCAGCCTGGATGCGCGCTTTATCCCTGATCGCCTGACCGGCCGCTTTGACTACAGCATGAACCGTTCCTGGGTTACCAACGACACATCGGATAACACGACCGATCAGTTCTCGGCCAATCTGACCTGGATTGCCGTCCGGCAAAACCCGTCTCGGCCGGGTGTCTCATTCACTCTGAGCGGTGATTACAGGGACTACAACGACTCGATCGTGAGCGGGAATGATAACGAGGGCTATCAGCTGTTTCTGAGAACCCTGATCGGTTGGTCGGGATCTTATTGATGGAGTTAGGCAGGCTATCCACTATGCAAAAAACACTCGGGTTAATGCTGTTTGGGGTGCTCACCTTGGCACTCATGTTTACCTCCGCCCAAGCCGAAGTAACGGGGGCCACGGCTACAGTCTCACCCAGTCGGGTGGCACTGGGTAGAACCTCACCTGTGGTTGCAAACTGGCGGGTGGAGACCTCCACCCTTGCGGCAGGTGACCGGGTAATCTCAACGCAAGGTACGTTCTGGAGTTCCTATGGCGGTGATGTCATGTTGGGCAGTGTCCCCAGGCAGGCAACAAAAAATGTCGGTAATGCCGCTGCAGGAATTTTCTTTACGACGATATCTGAAGTGGTTTCAGTTCCTGCATCGGTCGTCTACAAGGCACAAAAACTGGGTTTGAGCAGTTTTGTCTATGTCCGGACCTTTTACGACACTGAAAGTCCGTCAGATACCGAAGATGCATTCGTCACCCTGACCATTACGGGAGGTGGGGCTGCTGGATTCAGTATCAACCGCCAGGAGACGGAGTTTGATGATGGCTCTGCTGTGAGACGCCTGCTGCGGAATGAGCCGCTGCACGCTGTCACCCAACTCAGCTACAGTGGCTCAGGTATGATCAAAGGCGTCTGGGAGCTGGCAACACCCGCTACCACCTACGGTGAGCCGGTCTATCGCAGGCTGAGTAATATCCGGCAGTTTTTCGGTGCCAGTGGTCAGGCATCACTCCAAAGCCCGCCACTGGAGACCGGGCAGCCGGGGCGCTATATGGTTCGCTTTCGGATCGAGGAGCCAGTCACCGGATTCAGTGATTACGCCATCGAATATTATGTGGCCCAAGAGGCTGCAGCGATTGAGCCGCTACCACCCATCACGCTGGTACTGACCACGCCGTTGCATGGTGCCTACCTGCATGCTGACACGCGTTTCTCCTGGCAGCCGGTGGCCGATGCCCAAGCCTATCAGCTTGAGGTATTCAGTCAGCCGACTGCGGCTAGTTTCCCGGAAGGGGTGGCCGCTGCAGGTGAGTTTGAATCAGGTAAGCATCCGAATACCTTGACAGGTCAGCCGGTTGCCGGGGCGTTAGTGCCTGCCTCGCAGACTCAGCTTGGGTTATCTGCAATCACGCAAGGTCATCTCAATTCAGCCCAGAGCTACTGGTGGCGTGTATTGGCAATTGGTCGGGAAGGCCGGGTGGTATCCCAGAGCCCGGTCAGAACCGTTCGCTTGCCATGATGGGCCGTACCATGCCTTCGGCCACTTACTGATTGTCTGTGTGAGCAGACCATTGGTGGATTCTGAACAGCACTCGGAACAGGCACTGCTGAAGCGGATTGCTGATGGGGATGAACAGGCACTGCAGGCGCTCTATGAAAGCTATGAGCCGCGTATCTACCGTTTTGCGTTGAAGCGGTTGGGAAACAGCTTTGATGCAGCGGATGTACTCAACGATGTCCTGTTACAGGTTTGGCGTTCGGCTGGCCGGTTTCAGGGGCGTTCCAAGGTCTCTACCTGGATATTGGGGATTGCACACCACAAAGTGATTGATCGGCTACGCCAGCGTGGTCGCGCCGATTTCGAAGAGCTTGATCCACAAATGGCTAACGAAGATGAGGTCAGCGTGGTCAGGGCCCTGTCTGCTGCACAGGAGCTAGAACAGCTGGTTTTCTGTATGGATCGTCTGAAGGACGGTCATCGACAGGTCATCCATCTGGCCTTCGTCGAGTCGCTCTCTTATCCGGATATTGCCGCGATACTGGAATGCCCGGAGGGCACAGTGAAGACCCGAATGTTCCATGCCAGAAAACAGATTCAGGCCTGTCTTCAGCGCCATTTTTCTACCGATCATGGTTAGTTATTTTAAACCATTTTGAAGTTATGTCCGACTGACTGTAAGAGCATTTAACTTTTGCTAACAGGTTTATTCGATGCATCCAACGGCTGACAGACAAGATCCTGCTGAATTGATTCCCTGGTATATCAATGGAACCTTGACACCGGAAGAGTCGGCAATGGTGGAGGCCTACCTGGCTCAGGGTGGTGAAGAGGCGGCCGCTGAGCTGAAACTGCAGCAGTTGATGCAGGCCCATGAAAAAGCGCATCAACCGGGTTCGACACCGGGAGAGTTTGGTTGGAAACGGTTGCAGCGTGACGTTCATCGGATTGCGCAAAAACAACAAACGGCAAACAAGCCCATGGCCTGGCTGCGCCCCGCCATGGCGGCCGCAGTGGCCGTTATTGTAATCCAGGCCGCCCTGCTCGGTTCACTCTGGTTACCCGACCAGGAGAGTGGGTTACAGCCGCTGTCGGGGAGAGTCACGCCATCCGCCGATTTGCAGATCAAGTTTCAACCACAGGCGACTGAGTTACAGATCCGAACCTTGCTGAACCAGGTGGATGCCCGATTGGTGGATGGTCCCAGCGCAGCCGGCATCTACCGACTGAGCCTGGCAAATAATTCAGCGGCCAACCAGCGGGCTGTTAGTGATCAGTTACAAGCCGCGGCCGATGTGATTGAGCATGTGGCAGCAGAGTAATCGCCACTCCCCTCCGGGGATTCTGCTCGCCTTGTTGGTTGGGCTACAGCCTTGCAACGCGGCTGAGATGGGAGCTATCCCAAGCAATCAGATTCAGTCACAGCCACTGTTTCAGGTCCGTTCTGAGACGCTTGTGGTCGAGACCCCAATCATCACTGGCGTGAGCCAATCGATCTGTGCAAAACCAGGCGATAGTGTGCAGATTATAGGAAACCACTTTCCTCCTCACGGAACGGCCGGTGTGGCGCTGGGTGGTAACAGTCAGCATCTGGACGTGGTAACTAAGAGTTGGAGCACGACCCAGATCACCATCGTCTTGCCGTTATCCGGCCTGCAGGCAGGTAAGCGCTACTATGTCGGTCTTGAAAAGCCGGATCACTCCCGCTGGCTGAGCAATATCAGCCAGTCTGTGATGATCTGTAGTGACGCAGTGACTGGCGTCTCCAGGAGCGCCGTTTTTCAGGGGAGAATGCAGATTCAGCCGCGTCAGGGTAGCTCCGGTTTTGCTTCGTCTGGCAATGACGCACCTTCTGTACCACCGCAGACGGAGGGCACTGTTCCCCCAGGTACGATGCAGCCCGGTGGAAATCAGCCCTTTCGACCCTCAGGCGGCACACTCATCGGCGCTGGCTTGCCGTCCCCTCCCCAGGCCCCTGCAATGACAGCCGATATCCAGGAGCGTGGTATAGAGCCAGGTGAACTTCTTATCCTCAGTGCGGATATGCAAGAGGCGCTGCAAATAGCGCAGCAGTTGGCCACGAGTGGACTCAGGCCGATACGACGCCAGCGTCTCGTGGGACTGGGTCTGGTCATCACTGCGTTCAGGTTGCCAAAGGATGACCGGGTGGCTCAGCGACTGCAGCAGCTTCGTGACTCTCTTCCTACGCTATGGGGTGAAGCGAATCATCGTTATCAGCTCCTGGGGTCTGCTGCAGGAACGGAAGAACCGGCCTATGAGCAAATTGCCTGGCGCAGCGAAACGGGTTGTGGCTCAGGGCTTCGTCTGGGGATGATTGATGCGGCTGTTGCCCCTGATCACGCTGCTTTGGTTGGTCAGTCTGTCATCCGCCACAGCTTCCTCTCAGCAGGTATCTCTGCCGCCCCTGCAGAGCATGGAACCGCCATTGCCATTCAGCTGGTGGGCTCAAATAGGGGTGAATACCTGGGCTTGTTGCCAGAGGCAACGCTCTACGTCGCTGAAGTGTTTCGGGCTACGACAGCAGGGCGAACAGAGACCACAGCAGAGTGGGTAATCCATGCGCTCGACTGGTTGGTACAGCAGCAGGTTCATGTCATTAATCTGAGTTTGGGTGGTCCACGCAATCTGCTTTTAGAGAAGGTCCTGGAGCGTGTCATGGCGACCGGAACTTTGGTGGTGGCAGCAGCGGGAAATCAGGGTCCAAAGGCACCGCCTGTCTATCCGGCGGCACAGCAGGGTGTGGTGGCGGTTACCGCGATTGATCAGGCACGGCGGCTCTATTCTCAGGCTAATCAGGGTGATTATATTGATTTCGCTGCACCCGGTGTGGACCTGCGTCTGCCACGCTTGGATGGATCACCCGTCTATCGGTCTGGCACATCCTTCGCCGCGCCCTTCGTAACGGCTCTTTTGGCCTATTCCCAGTATGCAGGAGAGGCGTCTGTTAGCGGGGGTGTGGAAGCCCTGAAGCAGCACACGATTGATCTTGGTGTCCCGGGGAAAGACACGCAATTTGGCTGGGGTCTGATCCAGGCGACAGGTATCTGTAGCGGGCGATGAGCCGGCATCCTTTCTGACCTATATTGCCAGTCTGTCTGTATTTACAGGCGATTTGGGCTACTATATTTCACCCGTGGGCTTTTTTTGCTGCAAATGCAGCACATTCTTCGGCCAAGAGGTGGTAAAAGCCCCTCGAATCTCCTATTCTTCAGAACCTTTTTTGCATAATTGAGCCGTAAAATGTTCAAAGATAGCCTGACAAATACCAATCTTGCCGCCGAGCGAGTACTGATCTCTCCCGTTGACCTGAAGCGTCATCTTCCTCTATCCCCTGAAGGGGAGCGGCATGTCATTGAAGCGCGCCAGACCATCAAGCGGATTTTCAGCCGTGAAGATCATCGACTGCTGATCGTCACCGGGCCCTGCTCCATTCATGATGTTGAAGCGGCAAAAGAGTATGCCCTGCGGCTGAAGAAGCTACATGATGAGTTGGGCGATACCCTCTATATCGTCATGCGCATCTATTTTGAGAAACCCAGAACCACGGTAGGCTGGAAGGGGCTGATCAATGATCCCCGCATGGATGACAGCTTCCATATCGAAGAGGGTCTGCACAAGGCCCGCGAACTGCTGGTCTGGCTGGCGGAATTGGGCCTGCCGGTAGCGACTGAAGCGCTTGATCCAGTGAGTCCACAGTATCTGGGTGATCTTTTCTCCTGGGCGGCAATTGGCGCCCGGACAACGGAGTCCCAGACCCATCGTGAAATGGCCTCTGGCCTCTCTATGCCGGTTGGCTTCAAGAACGGAACGGATGGTGGTCTGGCCGTGGCAATCAATGCCCTGGAATCGGTGGCCAATCCGCACAGTTTCCTGGGTATCAACCAGAAAGGCCAGGTGACGGTTATCCAGACCAAGGGTAATGTCTGCGGGCATGTCATTCTGCGCGGCGGTAATAGCGGTCCCAACTATGATTCGGTAAATGTAGCGCTCTGCGAAGAGGCGTTGCGCAAGGCGAAGTTGCCAGAAAACATTATGATTGATTGCAGTCATGGCAACTCAAGCAAGAAGCCCGAGCTGCAGCCTCTGGTGGCAGAAAATGTGATCAACCAAGTCTTGGAAGGGAATAAGTCGATCACAGGCCTGATGTTGGAGAGCAATCTGGAGTTTGGCAGCCAGTCCATACCTGCCGATCTCAGCCAGCTGAAGTATGGGGTTTCGGTGACGGATGCCTGTATCGATTGGCCAGCAACGGAGACACTCTTGAATAGCATGGCAGCGAAGCTGAAAGAGGCGCTGCCGGCGCGCATTCAGAAATAAGACAAGTTGTGCCGGCTGTCCTTTATTGCCCGGCACAATTTTAAAAAGATGATAAACACTTAAAAGGGTTTTCTGTGTCGCTTATAGCCAAAACCCCGGCGCCGCCATATTACGCAGTAATCTT
>VMRY01000041.1 GCA_007713595.1 Sedimenticola thiotaurini | reverse complement strand
TGAGAGAGAGACCCGCCGCAATCAACCCAGCCACGTGGGCCATATCCACAAACAGGTAAGCACCCACTTCATCTGAAATAGCGCGGAAACGCTGCCAGTCAATCACACGGGAGTAGGCAGAAAAACCGGCTACGATCATCTTGGGTTTATGTTCACGAGCCAGACGCTCTACATCCTCGTAATCGATCTCGCCAGTGGCAGGGTCCAGACCATACTGGATGGCGTTGTAGTTCTTGCCAGAAAAATTTGGCTTGGCGCCATGAGTCAGGTGACCACCGTGTGCCAGGCTCATTCCCAGTACGGTATCACCGGGTTGGCACAACGCCATATAGACAGCGGCATTCGCCTGAGAACCTGAGTGTGGTTGCACATTGGCATAGTCGGCACCAAATAGCGCCTTGGCGCGATCAATAGCCAGTTGCTCGGCCACATCCACAAACTCGCAACCGCCGTAGTAGCGCTTGCCGGGATAACCTTCTGCATACTTGTTGGTCAGCACACTGCCCTGGGCCTGCATCACCCGAGGACTGGTGTAATTCTCAGATGCAATCAGCTCAATATGCTCTTCCTGTCGGATCTCTTCCGACTGGATTGCTGCCCAGAGCTCATCATCGTATCCACCGATCTGCATATCTTTACTGAACATGTCAGCCTTCTCCGCCAGGAAAAAATGGGGCATTTTAACACCAAGCGGCACTATCGTCGCCATTCGCTTGAAAAAATCCCTGCTCTATACTCAGAATAAGCAAAATCACAAAAAATGGAGATAATCACTGATGCGCCACTTTATCGCATTCACCTGCCTCACCCTGCTGTTCGCAACGAGTCCAACCTACGCTGCGGCACCGGATAACGAGCAACTCCAGACCCTGGTCGATCAGCTCAGGGAGATCACAGACAAAGCGCGCAAGGAGCGTGCAGCCGACCGCTGGCTACTGAATGAACTGGAGGATCTAATCAGCCGTCACGACTGGCCCTGGCGCAATGAGCTGCTAAACGAAGACTTCTCCGACGGCAACTATGATCAAAATCCGACCTGGAACGTGATATCCGGGCAATTCTGGGTGGATGGGCGACTCGGCCTGCGTTCCCGGAGTGAGCTGGAACAGGATGAGCCTGTCGCCCCCCAGCAGAAAGAACAGAAAAAAGATCTCGGCAAGGCACTCTTCGGTGCCCTGCTCCAGGAGGCCCTGCGCGGCAAGGAGAGACAACAGCCAGAGGAACAAGCAGCAGACAAACGAAATCAACCGGCAGAGATACAGTTAGCCCTGCAGATCCCTACTGTCTACGCCCTGCAGCTGGAATTTTCTGCTCACAACCCACCCCAGGAGGCCGGTCAGATCGAGTTCAGCCTCTACCAGGGTAGCCGTGGCGATACCGGTTATCGGCTTATCCTGATGTTGGGCGACAAATCCAGTATGGAACTACTGAGTCGCATAAATGGAAAAACCCGGGTGATTGAAAGGGTTGAATTTGATAACATCAGCGACGGTCAAACACACGCCATCGAATGGCGTCGTGACCCCAATGGTCAGATTGAAATCTTGTTGGATGAGCAGCCCCTGGTTCGCGTGCGCGACTCCTCGTTCCGCTACCCATTCAAACAGCTCTCCATTCGAAACCAGGGCGGTGACTTTGCCATAGGAAGCGTCACCCTGCATGGAAGCTAACAGCCTGGCGAAACAGTGAACTACCATGCAAAATTCAGATGAAATCAGACTTTTCTGACTTTCGTTCCTTGCTGAGTTCGATTGTCGCGACTATACCTTTAATTCGGAAGATCACGTGTTGCGGGAGTTTTCACCATGATCAACAAATACATTGCGGCTGTGCTTTGCGGACTATTTTTGCTGGCAGGTCATCTACCGGCCGCGCAGGCTGAAGCCGATTTCAACATCTCAGAAGCGATCAATAAGGCGGGTCGTCAACGCATGCTGACCCAACGCATTGTCAAATCTTATCTACAGATGGGCCAGGATGTCCGTTACCGAGTCGCCAGCAAACACCTCAAAGAGTCCGTCGCCCTGTTTGAACTGCAATTGAGCCAGTTAAAAGCATTTACCAAAGACCCCGAAACACAACGCGGTCTCGAGCTGGTGGAAAAACTGTGGATTCCCGTCAAGACGATTGCCACCGGCCCCGTAGAGCGAGAACAGGCTCAGGCTCTTCGAGAGAGCGCAGAAAAACTACTGGTCGCAGCCCACCAGGTGGTACTGATGCTGGCTGATCAATCCGGCACGAACCAGGGGCACCTAGTCAATATTGCAGGCCGTCAACGTATGCTCACCCAGCGCATGGGTAATCTCTACATGATGATGAGTTGGAAGTTTGAAGAGGAATCCTATAAACAGGATTACAAAACGGCTACCGAAGAGTTTGAAAAGGCTTTACAGGAACTGAATAACGCCACTGAAAATACCCAACCAATTCAAGCGATACTCACCCAAGTCAACCAGAATTGGGACATGTATAAACTGAGTAATCGCATGGGCAACGATGAGTATGTACCCGGGCTGGTCGCCCGGATGCTGGATAAGATTCTGGAACAGATGAACGACGTCACCGGTCTATATGCTGCCTTACCCTGATTGAACAGGTAGACTCAACACAGAGCCCCGGATTTTCGGGGCTTTTTATTGCGATACAAATTGCCCTTTATCCAGATTCTCCAACAGCTCTAACGTCACTTCATTATGGCGCAGAATTCGCACACCCTTGTGGTCTTGCAGAAACTCCTGAGCATCCGCCTCACTCTCCAAAGGGATCAACTCATGCCCCATCGGACCCAGTACATCTGAACCGATTACAAAATAGGCTGACTGCATTTCAATTCTTGATAACGTGTAGTATTCCGTCACGCCAATCGTCTTGATGTCTTCGGCACGATGTCCGGGGGCCCACCTTGGCATGTTGCGCAGATACTTAAACAGATCCTTGGCACCATCAAAATGATGCAGGTGACCATCCTGATACTGTACCGTGGCAACCCAGGAGGGATATTTAGCCACAAACATACCGCATACTGGGCAGGTGTCATTCTGTTGCGGCATGGGCAGATCCACTGGAGCCGCGACAACATGACTCGAGAAGAGAAGCATCAACAGCAATACAGCCAGACCGCGTTTTATCTGTATCAATAACACGTTTTTCACTCCGCACTTAAACAGATCGACTGGTGACGAATTGCCGCAAGGCAATCCGCCACCACTGACAACCATCAGCCGTCTTTTTTCTGCATATCCATCTTCATTTTCATTTTCATCTGCATCTTCTTGACCTTCTCGGCACGACGCTTGCGGATCATTGTCGTATCCTCCGCCATACTCAGATAAGCCGCTCGCAAACCATCATCAAATGAGCCTAACTCACCACCGTTTTCAGCCTGAACTTTTTTTGCACTCTCCGCAGAAACAAAGGCGATCTTGCTTTTAGCCGTCATTGTTCCACTGAGTTTTGAGCCGATAAGATAGGTCGCTTTCTCTACGTCAACCAGCGGTTTGATCTTGGCCTCTGAACCAAAATCGGCCGCATAGATTGCTTTCGGTCCACGATCAAGATTGAGCGAAAGACTGATTGAGAGGCAGTGAATAGAGCAGGTTCCATCCACAAGACCATCATCATACTGAACCAGATGACGACTGTGATGCCACATGGTCCGATTCATACCACAATAAGGACAGTTGGGATATTTCTCCAACTCATTTTCCAAAGGCGCACTATCGGCCGCTGTCTTGGGAATAAACTGTAAGGGTGTGCCATCACCTTCGCATTTTTCACCTGACGACTTCACCCAGCCTTTTCCTGGCACCATCACACCAATCCCCGGGCCGGCCGATACACTACTGGCAATCCCACCAAGACCTGCAACAGTTAATAACTTCAACATTCCACGACGATCAATCATCTTCTCTTTACACATGCTATATCTCCCTCTGCTATATCAATTCTGCGGTTTCATAATGGCAGATCTGTTCCGCACTTCAGGTCTGTCTCAAAATCATTGGAGCAACGCACTCACCACCTTCTGTAGTTGACCCGGTTCACTGCCGCCTAAAATCTTTGTGGACAAGTAACCCTCTCGATCGATTACATAGGTCACCGGCAAACCGAGCACACCATAACGACGGGCCGTCTCACCCTGAATGTCCAATAACACATCATATGAGAGAGTCTGAGGTAGACGCTCAATAAATGCCCTAGCCGTTTTCTGGTCTTGTTCAATATTGATGGCAAGCACGCTCAACCCCTGATCACGAAATGCATCAACCAGCCGTTGATGATTGATCAATTCATCGCGACAAAGCGCGCACCAGTCGGCCCAGAAATCGATAATTACCACACGCCCCTGATACGGATCTGACGGGTACACCACAACTCCGCCATCAAGGCGCTCTAATTGAAACGCCGGCACTAACTCCCCCTTTAACAGCGGTTTTGGTTCCGACCCACATCCATGCAACAAAAGCAGCAGTAGTAACAGAGTCAGCCGAACCGGAGTTGCGGGAACACGCACATTCACCACCAGACCCCCTGCATCACCAGATTCGAACTCATCACATAAACGGTCGCCAACAGATAGAACAGGATGAACAGTCCAACAGAAACATGAACCAGCTGCCGTCCCTTGGTGTTTACCGCCGATGTGAGACTTGCAATGTGATGCCATGGACCGACAACGCCGACACCAAGCGCAGATGCCGTTGCAAAAAACAGGGGTATATACAGCAGATAGCCAGCAAAACCATGACCCGATTTGAGAATACAGAAAGGACAATGGTGCTGTGGATGTTCGTATATGTAGGGTGACAGAACCGAGATGATCGCCACCAGCGCAAAGCCAAAGGCAATCAATGCCAGCAGGCTGAATACCGCGCTACCGCGTTTTACCCGTGAGTAAAACAGACCGGCTGCAATAACCGCCGTGCCAGAGAGATAGAGACCCCACATGGAAACAGCCGGCGATACCGACGTTACCTCAGCGGCCACGCCTTTGGCATCAGAGGAGAAGAGTGATCCACAACAGGAGGTAATCACATCAGGGGAAAGCTCAAGAAAGTGGCGAAGCTGCAGATAAGCCTCCGCCATTACCAGCGGCATAATGAGTAACAACAAAAGGTATTTAAGACGTGTCAACGGATAGTCATAACCCTGGTTATCCAGTGCATTCAGTATCAGCCAGATGGCTCCGCCAAAAAAGAGAGCGATCTTCATAAACAGCGTTGGCCATCCCCAAGGATTAACATTTAGTACGCCCGTTGCACACATGGCCCCGACAAACTGTCCCGACATCGACTCCGCGTTATAGATAAATAGCAACAGCGATACCACTTCTGCTGCGAATGCCCAGCTCATCAGCGTCGAGATCAGATAGGTCCGTCGTTCAAGGCGCAGCTGCAGCTCACTGCCACTGCGGATATCCCAGTGACGCAGTACCTGCAAGGCAAACCCGGTGGCCATAGCCAACATCAGCACGACCACAACAGAGACCAGAATCAGCGCCATGATCGCCGGGTTAAGCAGCATCCACGGCCTCCTGCAAAACCGCACCATCCTGTAGCTCAACAACGCTATCCACAACCGGCGAATCAAACACCACCGGATCATGACTGGTGATCAGTATGGTTTTACCCAGTTTCCGTAACTGGGCAATCTGTCCCATGAACGCGTGTGACAGCTTGGTATCAAGATTGGCAGTCGGTTCATCCGCGATCAGAATTTGTGGATCATTAATGAGTGCACGACAAATCGCTGCCCGCTGCGCCTCTCCACCAGAGAGCCACTGCACCGGACTCTCGGCCTTATGCCCCAGTTCAAATCGTTCCAGCAACTCATGGGCACTCTTCATCAGGGTGCGATGATCGGGCGCCAGGGGATAAGCCGGCAGGATGACATTCTCGAGGACGCTCAATCCACTGATCAGATTGAACTGCTGAAAGATAAACCCAAAGGTATGCCGCCTGATATCGGTAAGAAAGCGCTCTGGCAATCCGGAAATCATCTGCTCACCAAGCAGGATTCGTCCTGAAGTGGGGCGCGATAGACAGCCAATCATGGAGAGCAAGGTGCTCTTTCCAGAACCACTCGGCCCTTTCAGGCAAGTTACCCTGTTCGGTTCTATGGTCAGCGAAACACCACGAACCGCGGCGTACTCATTAGGGCGACCCTGATTAAACACCTTGGTGACATTGTTTAACGTAATTCGATTCATAACAGGTTACCTCATCACCGCATCAGGATCGGTAACCGCCACCTGCCATATGGGGATAATGGTCGCCACCACATAGGGGAATACGGTGAAAAAGAACAGCGTAGCAACCTGCAGGCCATCGACTGAAGGGGATAGCTGGAATTGCGGATACAAGACAGCCCACCCCTTGAGTACCGGCTCAAACAGACTGGCGGAAGCGTAGAAGACATGCAGATAGGCGAGCAGATAGCCAATAAAAAACGACAGCAAGGAGAGGAGCGCCCCCTCCCAAAATTTCATGTGCAACACATCGCTAGTCTCCCAGCCGATCGATTTAAGGATACCGATCTCGCGCTTCTCTTCTGCACTCAGTCCTGACGCCTTATCCCAGGCGAAGATAACAAACGCCATGATCGCACCAGCCAAAAGCACAAACAGGATACCCTGACGCCAGGAGAAGATGGCATCATAGGTTCGCAGTATCTCCTGCTTGAGGATGGGTCGGGTATCCGGCAGACGCTGTGACAGCTTCTCTGCGATCTTGGGGACTTCGCGGAGATTACTGACCGAAAGAACAATATCGGTATAGACACCTTCAGGCATACCGAACAGGGCGTGATAGGCCTTACTATTCAGCAACACCAAGTCTGCACTGACGAGCTCAGTCTCATGATCGAGTAACGACTTGATCTGAAAGCTGTAAGTCTCTCCATCAAATGATCGAAAGCTGATGTAATCGCCCGGCACAACACCCCGGGCTCGGGCTATCGCACTGCCAATGATCACCTCTGTTGCGGCCAGTGCCTGCTCATCAGAGACCATCAGGGTGTAGTTCGCCTTCACCGATGGATCATACAAGTAGCCCCAAAGGCGACCTTTGCGTGAGGTTACACCTCGTATACGGCCCATCTTTTCCAGATAGGACGCTGGAATAAAGTCATGTCGACCAGCCACCATTCGCTGCAGAATAATTTCCGGCGAGGAGTGCAAAAGCAGGCCCACCTCCTGCTTCAGCGCATGGGTGAACAGCATCACTGAGGCCAGCATAAAGACAATCAGGCTATAGACCAGCATCAAACCCAGGTTCTTGCCCTTGCGACGGAGCATTGATGAGATAATGTAATCCACCAGATAGCGTTGACGGCGAATGAAGTTCATCTATTTTGTCCCAAGCTGTGGCGGCAACAGCAGCGATCCGCTGGGGAAGTGTTCCATCGCCATGGGATGATCCTGGAAAGCCGAGTGGAGATCGGCCTGGGACAGGTGTCGGGTATAACGCGCCTCAGTAAAGAGTGCTGGATCAGACAGCCCAAGCTGCGCCACCAGCTCACGGGTACGATCCAGTCGCGCTTTCGCCTCCGGGCCCCATCGCGTGGTATCCACCAGCGATGCGACAAACAGAGTCGTCAGGGTCAGCAGGAGTATGAAAAAATGATCGGACTTGCGCATGATGAGATGGGTAACTTCGTTGCCAACAGCTATTTAATGCTAATCTAGCCAGTAGAAGAAGCGGCAAGCATTGATAACTATCAATATGATATTTATAAGATTTTCTACTAGGTGAAATCACTCAATGGCGCACAGGCAATGCGTCATTTGACCTATTTATTTAACTCCATGGCATACTTGCACCTCCGCGGCACAACAGACAACGAGCAATGAAGGCAAGAGAAAAACGACAAGGCATTACGCTGGTACATACCGGCGACGGGAAGGGCAAATCATCCAGCGCATTCGGCGTGGCGTTTCGTGCCGCAGGCTCTGGCTTCAATGTATTGGTGATTCAATACATTAAGGGCAAATGGAAAACCGGCGAGAGCCGCGCCGCTGAAAAATTCGATAATATCGAATGGCACAGCATGGGGGATGGCTTCACCTGGGACACCAAAAATCCTGAACAGGATCTCAAGACCAGCCGCGAAATCTGGGAGTTCAGCAAACAGAAGATTCGCAGCGGCGAATATGACCTTGTGGTACTTGACGAGATCAACTACTGCTGTGGTTATGGCTGGATCAGCGGAGAAGAGATCGCTTCATTTATCAAGGATGAAAAACCGCACTGGCTGCACCTGATACTGACCGGACGAAACGCCGCCCAAGAGGTGATTGATATTGCGGATACCGTAACTGAGATGAAGATGATCAAACATGCCTACACTCAGGGCATCAAGGCACAACAGGGCGTTGAATTCTAATCGTCGCTATAACCCATCGCCTCACGTAAGGGTAGTTTACCCTTAACAAAGATACCGTTACCTCTGGCGATCTCTTTGCCCCGAGAATCATAGGCAACGGATTCAGCGATAAACTGGTTTTTTGTTTGATTCACCACCCTGCCAACTGAGCGCATCACGCCTTTCGTAACAGGTCGGATAAGATAAGTTGTGAACGAAGCAGTCAGGACAAAGTATTCGGGCTCCAGTGAATTGGCTGCAAAGAAGGCCGCATCATCAAGCATCTTAAAATAGACCGATCCATGTACCGCACCCGCCGCGTGATGATAGGCCGATTGTAATTCAATTGATATTTCGGCCTCACCCTCTGACACAGCAATAGTCGGGAGGTAGAGTTGATTGATGGGTGCAGCCAGATACATGCGCTCTAAGGCGCGTAAGTGCGTCACGTCTTCTTTGCTCATCCCCCTGCTCCTAAGTTATTAAAATGATCAAGCAATCACAATGGCAATTCTATTTTGATGAGAATAAACTTTTACAAATAGATATCAACATTGGGAGTAACTCAATCCATGGACGCCTTTGCAACTAACCCAATACGCCATCGTCATCCGTTGACTGCTACCAATTTTAAGCTGATCCATACTGATAAATGGGTAAGGCACTTTTTTCTCGTTTTATGCTTACTCCTTACCCCTCTGGCATCATCTTGGGCCAAACCATCGAGCGCCAAACTAATCATCACAAGTGATATTACCTGTCAGCACCAAAGTGGACCTGACCGGATGCTGAGTACCCAAACCATCCCAATCGCCACTCCCGCGCAGGATGGCCCCGTTAGCTACAGCACTCAATACAGCATGAAAGGTAGCGCCTCGCCTGTTCCTGGCATGAATGGCTATCAGCTTTCGGGACCAGGTGTTTACAAGGGTTTTATCAAGGATGAAGTGTTAAACATCAATTTTGGCCAGTGGCATTATCAAGGTCGTGCGCTTAACAACAGCTCAAAGGCTATGCCATCACCTAAAAAACCGGTAAAAATCACACTGGAACCCGATACGATTGTCACCGTTAATTTTAGCGAAACCACTCACTCCATCCCCTGCTCTGGTAAGGTGGTCTACAAACTTGATCTGAAGCCGGAAACCCAGACATGGGATATTACTCTGGACGGGAACCGAAAACTCACCTATCACTCTTCGGTATTTGTTTTGGAAAAAGGTAACAAACAGCTGAATACGCTTAATTATGATCTTGGTGCCAACTTTGAATACGGCCTGTCAGCACGTGTTGTATTGACCAAGAAAAAGAAACAGTGGGTTTATACATCAGGTACTGTAGTTAAATCGATGATCGATTATGAATATTTTCAGGTACCATTGCTTTACAAGGTGAACAATATCTTTTGTCAATATTGCGACAAGGTTAAGCAACTTAAAGGTAAGCCGCTTGATGGAGAAGTACTGGATGACACACTGATCCTGTTCTGGCCTGAAATTGAGCCGGTTGTGATAATCGACTCGCAACTAAACCCCATTGTGAAGTGCGCTCCAGGAGAGGCCTATGCCACTTGCCAACGGCAATTGGAGAAGGCAAGCACAAGACTTGAAATCAGTGACTCCGATTTCTTACAGCGCACTTCAGGACACCTACTGCCTTTGCGAAATGGTTTCTATGATCCGGCTAAAGATACCGGAATGGTCCCAAATAAAAAGAAGCCAAAAGGGGCCAGCACGCTTGAGGTTAATTACCGCTATAACCTTACCCGTGTGGAGTAAAGATACAGCGTTTGTAGAATAGCCGTGGTATATGTAAAATCCTATCTACGAGAATGAATATCCATGAAGGGTTTTCATAAAAATAATAAAACCAGAGGAAGGAGATGGAAGCACTCGGGTTGGCCCAGTACCTCTATGCCTTCGGCGTTCTTTCAGTAGCCTACTTTGTTCGAGGTATAGCGGGGTTCGGATCGGGTCTTATCGCGATACCACTATTGCTGCTGTTTTTCCCTCTACTTGTAGCAGTCCCACTTGTCGTGGCACTTGACTATTGCGCCTCTGCCAGTCAAGGCATTAAAGATAAACAAGCCATCCAATGGCGTGAAATATGGCCTCTGCTGCCCTTCGCACTGCTGGGCATGGCGGCGGCTATGCTCCTCCTGCAAACAATCGATGCTCAGCTGCTACTAAAGGCTGTTGCGCTATTCATTATTACGTATGCGCTGTATAGCCTGATGGGAAAGAACCCGACATCTGTACACAGCAGGTGGTGGGCCATTCCGGCCGGCACTCTGGGGGGGTTGATAGGTACGGCCTTCGGAACCGGCGGCCCCTTTTATGTGGTTTATCTGCAGATGCGCCGGCTGGACAAAACGCCGTTTCGTGCCACGTTTGCCACTCTCTTTCTACTTGATGGAGCTAATAGGTTAGCGGCCTATTTCTTTTCTGGCATATTGACACTGCAGTTCTTTACGCTGCTGGCAATGGCCTTGCCTGTGATGATGATTGGTATCTACCTGGGCGGCAAGGTACACACCACTGTCAGCCAGGAGACCTTCCGCCGGGGCATTGGCCTCCTGTTGATCTGCAGTGGAATAGCACTGCTGATACGATAAATCGCCGTTTAGCGTTCGGATTGCCAATTCACCCGCAGTAACCTAAGCATGACAAAAGGTAATAACAGTAAAATCGCCGCAAGAAAAAGCTCAAAAAAGGTCAACTCGGCCAGGGTAGCAGCATAATCATAATGAGCATTTAGCCAATGAGCATACCCACCCAGCGGTGCACATAATGCAATCATAAGTAAAATCGTCGCAAACTTCCCTATCGGACGATCAGATTTTACCGGAGGCGACGCCTGAACCTTTGAGATAGATCGAACCATATATTTATCTTGCCGCAAACCCTGTTAATAAAGTTAACGGCAGATGATATGGAGGCTTTAGAGTCTTCCACCTAGTTCAAATAAGTAGTTATTGCTGGTCCGTGAAACTATAAAAAGCGAATTGGTTACATTTTAGCTGTCCACAATTTAGCGATTTACATGCACCGCCTATTTGAGTAACAGAGTTATTCACGACCGAACAAACCACCCGTTGCCTTTTTTTCCTTCTTTGCAGACTTCTTCTCTTTTGGTGTCAGGAGTGCTTTTTTCTTACCCTCTTTATTACTTTTTTGTCCTTTAGTCATGATGTTTATTCCTGTGATTGCGGAAGTTAGCGGCCAAACAGGGCAATTCAAACCACCCGAGTCTGATCAAAGTTGTTCTGAGAATGCTACAAATTACTGAATATCGAGGGAGCAGTCCGTCCTGTCGGACTACGGGATATTCTACGTTTCGGCATGAGGAATGCCTGAATTGGTTGGTTTAACATGTATTACTACGATCAACTATACCATAAAAGCATCAGAGACAATATTGCCTGCTGCTGTTCAGGCTATTGGAGAAAATAGCCTGCGCCGTCTTATTAACGGGTAACGATGCCCTTTACCAATCGACACCCATTTTCTTCAACTGCTCCTGGCACTTCTTATCCCCAGCTTTAGCGCCTTTGAGATACCAGTGAATCGCCACTTCGCGAGAAGCTTCAACCCCAATACCAAGCCGATAAACCAAAAATGGGGACGCAACTATTTTTCATCTTTTCTCGGCCACCCTCTGCCATGCTGTTCCACTCGAATACCTATACGCTGTTCTATTTCATCTACAAAGCGCTGATTACCCGTTAACTGATTCCTCATCACCGACTCAACAAGAAATTGGCTTTCCTTCGCCGGCACGCCTTGCCTGACAAACGCTTCATAACACACTCTCCTGTATCGCGTGCTTTCCGCCAAGCCCACAGAAAATAGTTGCGTCCCCTTTTTTCCGGTTATTTTTCAATCCTTGTAATGTTTAGCTTACCGAATAACTCGTAGTATTCTTTTGAACTACAGCTACCATCAAATGTGTAAGGAGGGCTTCCTCCTGGAAAGCCAATTAGTTGGCTCAACCAGCCGCCTTTAGCTTTATACATTTTATGTGTAATGAGGATTTCGCCAGTATCTGCATCATACCACTCCCTAGTTAGTACTCGTATGGGAATTATTTTATCTAAAGTATGGGTGGTCGAATCTTTAGTTTTAACTGTTTTTCCTCTTAGCTTTTCTGCATCATAAATGAGCTTGTTTTCCGGCGTACACAAAGCTCTAAACTGAAATCCACCAATTATGTCGTCTGCAACAGGTAAGAGAAATAAAAACGTGAATAGGAAAATATATGTGGTTTTCTTTATGATGCCGCTCTTCATTGTAGAGGTGATAGCGCCGGTTAAAGATTTAACCGCGAAAAACCATGCCGCTACAATAATTATCAGAAAAATCCCGCTCATCTTTGCTCCTGAAGTTCTATTTGGTTTGAATTGATGAGGTTTGTTATTTGATTCTATCCATTTATTTACCGCTCCTTCACACTCTCATCCACCTTCCTCAACAACGGCGACAACACATACTCAATCAATCTTCGCTTACCTGTTTTAACTTCCGCCACTACGGTCATGCCCGGTATCAGATCCACGGTACGCCCATCAATTAACATCTGACTCTGTTGCATCTTCAGCCGCAACTTGTAAACCAATCCCTTCACTTCATCCAAAAAATGGGGACGCAACTATTTTTCATCTTTTCTCGGCCTCCCTCTGCCACGCTGTTCCACTCGAATACCTATACGCTGTTCTACTTCATCTACAAAGCGCTGATTACCCGTTAACTGATTTCTCATCACCGACTCCCCAATAAACAAGCTTTCCTTCACCGGCACGCCTTGCCTGACAAACGCTTCATAACGCACTCTCCTGTATCGCGTGCTTTCCGCCAAGCCCATGTATGCAGGGGCATTATCCAACAGTCGGCGACCACTTCCCTGCATTCTCTCTTGATAACTGGACCACGGATACTCTTCTGCCTTTTCTACCATCCCCGCCCTGACGGGGTTCAACTCGACATAGCGACAGCAACTCAGCAGATAGTTGTCCATCTGTATGGGGCTCGCTTTGTATCGTCCCTCCCACAGCGAGCCACTTCGCCCTTCAACCTTATTCACGTAGGCCGTCTGTCGTCCGTTTACACGTTTCATCAAGAGTGAAAGCGATCTCGGCTCATCACCTGGATCGACTATGAGATGGATGTGATTCGTCATTAAACACCAGCCATAGAGCTTGATGCCCAGCTCTTCTTTCCACTCCTTGAGATTACTCAGGTAGTAGTTGTAATCATCATCCGTTACAAACACGGCCTTTTTGTTGTGTCCTCGCTGCACGATATGATGTGGGCAGTTGGGTACCAATACTCTTGCCTTCCTTGGCATGTATTACTCCTGTCAGTTCAGAAAATAGTTGCGTCCCCTTTTTTCATTGCGTCCCCTTTTTTCATCCCAAAAATCCGCATAAGCCGCTTCTGACAATTGCGCTTGTTCATAAATACGATTAGTCATTTTCACATCACTCCATTGATATTTTTAGCTTTGTTCTTTAATGTTCTAAATGAATCCCCGTCGGTCACCCACTTAGTTTCACCGTACCCGCGTGGACATGACCCCAACCACAGCCACAACTTAAAATCTCTAGGTCGCTCCGGGTTGAGTTGATTCTGCCCAGAATTGAAATCGACATACTCCGCCAGTACCTCTCCGGTTGCCGTATCCACTATGCGCTCATCACGTTTCTCGATTCCCAGGAAATCATGTGTTGTCCGGATATCCCAGGCAAACCGCGCGTTGAGTTGGTAACGCGTTTTTTCACCAGATTTCTCAGAGGTTACGTTTTTGTAAGGCACCAGAGTTTCTGCCACACCAGGATTTTCCGCTTTCCACTGGTCGAGTGTCTTGTTGACAATAAACCCACCCTGACTGGTGCAGTAATGCTGAATCGCTATCCGCGTCGGAATCCAGTCCCAGAACAGTAGCAGGTACATAAACACAAGCACGACAGAGCCGCGTACCCATCCGGACTTGCCCTCTTTACGCGCACTCCTGACATTGGCTATCACCAGGACAAGGGTTAAGATCAGATAGAGAATCAACCCCACTAGTACAATCAAACCAACGATCACAGTTAAGCTCCTTTTTAAGTACTCGATATTCAACACGACTTTTCATGGTGAGTGCATCATAGAAGGCGATCACTATAACTACCGCTCTCTCACACTCTCATCTACCTTCCTCAACAACGGCGACAGCACATACTCAATCAGCCGCCGTTTGCCGGTTTTAACTTCCGCTACCACGGTCATGCCGGGTAACAGGTCTACGGTGCGTCCATCAATCAACATCTGACTCTGCTGCATCTTCAACCGTAACTTGTAGACCAACCCTTTCACTTCATCGGCGATGGCATCCGCGGTCAGGTCAGCCACTTCGGCATCAATGATGCCGTATTTGGTAAAGTTGAAGGTGTTGACTTTCACTTCGGCCGGTTGGCCTTGAAAGACAAAACCGATGTCTTTGTTTTCCAGTACGGCTTCCACTTCCAGATAATCATCTTTTGGTACCAGTTTCATCAGTACCTGGGCTTCGGTGACCACACCGCCAATGGTGTGAACGGCCAACTGTTGTACTGTGCCATCTACCGGGGCATAGAGTATCTGTTTGGCATTCATCTCACGGGCTTTGGCAAGGTCTTGGATGAGCGATTGAATCTGTCGTTGGTACTCATCGATCTTGGCCAGGGACTGGTGGGTCGCTTCGGCTTTGAGTGTGTTGAGCTGTTGAACTGTGGTTTCGATAGCGGAGAGATACTGTTGCCGTTGTGTTTGATGAGTTATCAGGGTTTGCTGCTGTTCGATTCGCTCTTGTTCCAGCTGCAGGTATTCCATTTCCGGGGCCAGGTTTTTTTCCACCAGCTTTTTCATGGCATCAGCGCGTCGGGTGACCAGTGGCAGGGTCTGTTTGCAAAAAAGCGGACGCAACTATTTTTCATCAATCCTCCGCCTCGCTGCCGCTGAACTGATGACGGAGTTGTAAATACTCTGCGGGATACCTGTTGTGAGCGCGCCAGGTCAACCTGGCACTGACATCCTGTGTCAATCACACCAAATCCTTCTTAATTCATGGGCAAGTTAAATAGGGGTGAAGTCTACTCCTAAAAAGAGTGCGACTTTAATTATTATTAAGACACTAACATGTACTGCGCTGCAGACCAATACTCTAAGTCTGAAAATCCGAACACGACCTTTTGAAACCCCTTTTCACATGGGCATAAAAAAAGCACTTACGGAAACCGTAAGTGCTTGATCTTATTGGTGGGCCATGTAGGGGTCGAACCTACGACAAATGGATTAAGAGTCCACTGCTCTACCAACTGAGCTAATGGCCCAATTTATGGGGTGGACGATGGGGCTCGAACCCACGACAACCGGAATCACAATCCGGGACTCTACCAACTGAGCTACGCCCACCATAAACTGTAAAGAACTTGGCACGCCCGGCAGGATTCGAACCTGCTACCCTCGGCTTAGAAGGCCGATGCTCTATCCAAATGAGCTACGGGCGCATGATCGAAAAAAAATGGTCGGGGTAGAGAGATTCGAACTCCCGACATCCTGCTCCCAAAGCAGGCGCGCTACCAGACTGCGCTATACCCCGATGACCGGACCCTCGCCGTATCGCGAAAGAGGCCGGAATAATACGCAGCCATCCGCGATGAGTCAACGAAAAAATTCGCTGATAGGGCGCTTCACTCGGTGAAAAAAGTGGTCAATCGCGCTATTATGCGCCCCTTCCTTTCAAACTGTAGTGGAATCTCACGAAATGAGTGCAAATATCCTTGATGGCAAGGCCATCGCCGCTGATCTTCGCAGTGACATCAAGGCCCAGGTGAGCCGGATGACTGAGGCTGGCGAGCGTCCACCGGGTCTGGTAGTGATACTGGTCGGCGAGGATCCGGCTTCCCAGGTGTATGTCAGAAACAAGCAGCGTTCCTGTGAAGAGGTTGGCTTTTTGTCGGAACTGCGCCGACTGCCCGCTGAAACCACCGAAGCCGAGCTGCTGGCTCATATCGATGAACTGAATGCCCGGGAAGATGTGGACGGGATATTGGTGCAGCTGCCACTACCAAAACAGATCGACGAAGAGACTGTTACTGAACGAATCCTGCCCACCAAGGACGTGGATGGCTTCCACCCCTACAATGTAGGCCGTCTCGCGCTGCGTATGCCGATTATGCGCCCCTGTACACCTAAGGGGGTGATGACCATGCTGCAACGCACTGGTCAGCGCCTGGAGGGCCTGGATGCGGTGATTATCGGTCAATCCAATATCGTCGGGCGTCCGATGGCGCTGGAGCTCCTGGCTGCCCGCTGCACCATCACCGTCTGTCACAGCCGCACCAAGAATCTGCAAGAGAAGATCGCCAACGCGGATATCGTGGTGGCGGCGGTCGGTATCCCTAATTTCGTCAAGGGCGAATGGATCAAACCCGGTGCACTGGTGATCGACGTGGGCATCAATCGTCTGGATGATGGCTCACTTTGCGGTGATGTGGATTATGTCGCAGCGGCAGAACAGGCCGCCTGGATCACACCGGTTCCTGGAGGCGTAGGCCCCATGACGGTGGCGACACTACTGGAAAACACCCTGCAGGCGCGGGAACTGCACGACGCCTGAGTCTCTATTCGGACGTACCCTCAGTTTTCTGCGGGGTACGTCCAATCCAGCTTAGCCTGGCCCGCATCACCCGCTTCAACAGTTGCAGTATCAGCCAGACTGATGCGAGCGGAAACAGTACCGTCTGCATCAGAAAAACCACAATCATCTGGATGGCGTGCTCGCTGATATTGGCTGCCGCCTGATTGAATGCTGCCATTCTCGATTCAATATCCATTGAACGGGTCGCCGCCTCATAAGCACGTTTTGCCTTATCAAAAACTGACTCACCCCCCTCTTTAGTCAGCGGGGCCTGAAACTCGGTATTCACTTCGCCTATATGGGTGGCAGCTTTTTCGAGTTCAACTTGAGACTCACTGAACCGTGGCTCAAGAAAGGCCAGATAGAAATGTTCCCCGGTCACGGCCATTAAGGCGATGGAAAAACGCAGCACCAACAGAACCAGCGCTACTTTACAGAATAACTTCCTCGTGCCAATCAGTGACCGATCAGGCCACCAGAGCACCCACAGCAGGGCTACTACTGCGCCAAAGGTTATGTAGGTCAGTAGTGGTGCGGACATGACATCCAGCAACACACGCTGCATACCAAACGATGAGCTGCTGGCGAGCATGACCCATGAGAAACGCTCTACCAGATCATTGATCGGGTCCAGAATTTCGCCTGGCTTGAAATTCAGGCCAATACCGGCCGGCTCTATAGCGACCTCAGTCCCCTGCGCCACCGAGATCACCCCATTCAATCCACGACTGAGGGCAAAGACCACCAGGGCACGTTTGAATCCCGCTTCGGTATAGTCATGACCCAACCGATCAAGCGCGCCCCACTGAATCAGCGCCATCATGAACAGCAGTGACAGTGAAAAGGCTAGCTTTCGTACCAGGGGATGGATCATAGTTTGCGCTGGTCCATGTAATGTGAGATCAATGTTTAGATCATACGTCGATCTTGAACTGGGCAAGGGATGGAGTCAATTTTTGACTCGGACACCATCTACAACAGTACAGTAAGGTGGGATAACTGTGGCTTTTATAATTACCAAGTACATCCACTTCCTCAGTATTCTATTGCTGTTTTCCAGCGGCCTGCTGGAATATTTGCTGCTGAAGCCGATACTTTCACGGGCCAAGATCAAACAACTGATGCGGGTAGATATCGTGTTTGGATTCTCTGCACTTGTTGTTTTACTCAGCGGTCTGACAATGGCCATCTGGCTGGCAAAACCACTGGACTACTATCTTAGCAACTGGATTTTCCACTTAAAGTACAGCCTGTTTATTATCATTGGCTTGATCTCAGCCTATCCGACACTCTTCTTTTTTCGTAATAGAACAGGTGACGATACCAACATAATCAATCTGCCCAGAGGATTGAAAACCATTGTTCGATTGGAGCTGGCAGGGATACTTTGTCTTCCCCTGTTGGCTATCCTGATGGCGGGCGGGTTTGGCGTAATTCAATGAGAGAAGCCGGAGTCATTTCTGCATCCGGCTTCTGATATTTAACCAATGAATGCCTCGCTAGGCAGAAGGATAATCTTCCAGACCAGGATTACCTGTCATGCCAACCAACTTCGGCGTATTAAGCTTGTTGATTTTGACCTGCTTCTGATCACGCAGATAGTCGGCAACCACATCCCATATTGGACGACCCGGTGATTGAGAACCCACCGTAGCCCAGCCAGCGACCATGTACTTTTTATTGGCTTCTATCCTGGTGCCATTATCCAGCGTCATATCACTAATGCGTTTTCCAAACGATTGATTGGGATCACACACATAATCCAGACCGCCAACTCGCACCATGTCTCCACCTTGCTGAAAATAGGGATCAGGATTAAACAGGTTGTCCCCGACATCCTCTAAGATCGCCTTGATATCTGCCCCGCTCATCTCTCTTCTATAAGTTTCAGGATAGGTGATGCAGGTCTGATCCATTACATTTTCCATAGTAATCGCCTGTCCCGGGATCACCGTAGTTCCCCAACGGAATCCTGGTGAGAGTGAAATCTGCGCATCATTTACTTTATTCAATGCATCACAGATCACCTGATCAAAGGTGCCGTTGAAATTTCCACGCCGATAGAGTGTCTCTTCAGCCAGCGCCAGCGGCTCTTCAAGTTGTCCTATGTAGGGAGCACGTACCTGATCAATATAGGTCTGCATGGCAGGGTCAGCTGGTAACAGATTAGAGAAAATCGGCACCAGGCGATACTGATAACCCTGGAGCTTGCCGTTGCGAACATCCAGATCCATTACGCCGAGGAACTTGCCATTGGAACCGGCATTGGTCACCAGCGTTTTGCCAGCGCTATTTTCAACAATGGTTGGTGCAGGCATGCCATCATGGGTATGGCCGCCAAAGATCACATCAATGCCAGTTACCTGCGTTGCCATCTTGAGGTCTACATCCATGCCGTTGTGTGACAGTACCACCACCAGATCAGGTTTTTCATTGGTGCGTACTCGATCCACCATAGCCTGCATCCGTTCATCCTGAATACCGAAGGTCCAGTCAGGGATAAAACGCTGAGGATTCGCGATTGGTGTATAGGGGAAGGCCTGACCTATTACAGCAACCCGCACACCATTCACTGTCCGAATGGTATAAGGTTTGAAGGCAGTACCTGCATCTTCGTCAAACCCGTCAAAATCACTGAACTTGTAATCAAACAGCGCCTCTTCAGTGACTTTCACATTTTGTGCAATGAACTCACCCTTGAACTCACCGATATTTTCGATGACCTCACGATCCTGGTAAGTGAACTCCCAGTGGCCGGTCATGATATCCACGCCTAAAAGATTGCAGGCTTCCACCATATCCTTGCCACGGGTCCAGTAAGCCGTACCAGATCCCTGCCAGGTATCGCCACCATCTAATAAGAGCGAATTACCATCTCCCCGCTCTGAGCGCAGCCGCTTCACGAAGCTGGCAAGATGGGCAAAGCCCCCTACCCGACCATAAGTCTTGGCGGCTGCATCAAAATTGAGATAACTGAGTGCATGCGCTTCCTGGCTATTTGGAGACATACCAAAATGTTTCAAGAAGGCATTACCGACCAGATGAGGCGCCTTACCCAAGGCGTTACCAACACCCAGGTTTACATTCGGTTCACGAAAATAGACTGGGTTCAATTGAGCATGGCAATCTGTCATATGCATGAGACAGACGTTACCGTAACGGGGGATCTCATAGAGATCGGATGGGCGCTGATTGGCTGCACGCAGCGAGCCAGGCAATAGGCCAGCCGCACCCGCCATACCCATCAGGTGAAGAAACTCTCGTCTTGACAAAGTCATAGTGAATTAACCTGTTGCCAGGCTCTGATCATAGGTCTGATTTGGCCTGGTATCTCTTATTGTGACCCACTGTGAAAAGCTTATTTCACAGTGGGTCAGTTGCGCTACAGATCGTTATGCAGCGTACCTCCCTTAACAGAGAATCAGCTTATCGCTTCCTCTGCTGAATCTGACTTGCCCTTATTATCAGTCCAGGTCAGTTTTATTTTCTCACCTTCTCCACCATCGAACTTAAAAGAGATATAAGGGTTTTTTGAAACACCACCACTCCAGTGTGCATTCAACAAAACCTTGCCTCCCACTTCACAAACCACTTCCTGGATAAAATGGGCGGGCACCATGCCACCCGTCTTGGAATCTTTACGAAAACCGGACTCCATAGTGTGGGTCAACAACGCCTTGACAGTGGTTACACCGTCCTTGAATTTTGCCCGAATCTTTATGCTTTTTGCTGCCATGATCAATACCTCATTCTGTGTCAGTTACTTAATCGATTAAGTGTGTAAACGCGGTTAGCCACCACACCCACCAATAGTCACCTTGACACCTTTTTTAGCTGTATAGAGCTTACCGTTAGCCTTGACGACGGCAATAACATCACCACTCTTACCCATCTTGATTCGGGTTGAGGCATAACCATGGGCACCATTGGCCAGATCAAAACTGGCAACCAGAGGGGCCGGATTATTGGGTGCAGCAATCGTAATTGATTCGACACCCGCCATCTCAGCCGTTACGGTAACTGGCACCACTGCACCATTTTCTGCAATATCCGGGGCTTTGATTTTGATATCGCCACTTTCAGCCATATCACCCGAACCTAACAGGGTTGCCAAACCTTCTGCCATATCCTTGGCACCAAATGCCTTGGCAGGCCAGGCAGCAAGCACTGTCGTTGGCATCAACAGGCCGGCACTCATTGCTACGCCCAGCGTACCGGCAGCCATGGAACCCTTGATAATCAATCTGCGTAATTTATTCATAACTGTTTCCTATCCAATTCTACGACTCAAGGCTTGACAGTGGTCAGACCGACGCTGACCCAGTCTTGCATTCCCCCGCGATACCACTTCAGCTTGTAAGCGGGATAACCCATCTTGGTTAGCGTCTTGATATTGACGGATGATTGTGGACACCAGATGCCATTACAAAACAGCACCAGGGTTTTGGCATTGCGAAAATCCCACTTGCCATCCACCAGTTGCACACCGAAGTTGTTGATCAGAATGTCACTCAATGTAGCGGCCTCGGTCTCAATCTCAAAATTGCCTGCCACATCGATATTGATCTTATCCCAGGGAATATTGATTGAGCCGGGAATTGTTCCTCGCACTGTCCAATCGGGTGTTCGGGAGTCGACCACCACCACCGAGCGATCCCCCGTGCTGATCCGTTTCAGATAACCCAACACTTCCAGCTCTCCGACGGTATCGACACCGGGGATGATCTGCATAGGTTGGATGCAGAAGGGTGGGCAGTGTCTTGAGGTCTTCGCATAAGCCTCAGGGATTGTTGCATCCTTGTCATCAATGCGGCGAATGGTCACCGCTGTACCATTGTGCATTACTTCCAGCGATTCCATCGACGGGGTTATTTTTGCCTTGGGTCCCGCTACTGAAAGGCCTGTCAAGGATATACCCCCAATCAGGGCCAGCGTAATAAGTGCCTTGCCATATTTCATTATATCTCTCCTTCAGTGGGTCCGTTTCAGTACTTCAGATAAGAAGGCATCTTCAGCTCTCGCTGTGATACTTGCTGTTCGTAGCCAAGCTTCCCTTCATCTTCAGCCTTTTTTGCCAGCTTGAGGGCTTTTTCATAATCCCCTGCTTTCGCTGCCTCCTCGGCCTTTTTAATGAACTTACCCGTATCTCGCCACTCACCATCCACTGAGGCGGCTTTCTTGCGAGCAGCCTCTGCCTTGGTAATGGCATCCGCCGCCTTTACAGCCATAGGATTATCCATCTTTGCCATATCGCCCTTACTATCTGCCGCCACGGCAACCTGCACAGCCATTAGCAAGCTGAGAATAAGTAGACCGATCATGTTTCGTTTATTCATTTGTTTCTCCCAGATTCTGTTAATGCTCGAATTGCCATACAATCGCTGAGCAATTATTTGCGAGCACCCGGGCCATTAAATTCTTGGCCATTACTCAAGTAGCTGAGGAAATACTCCAGGTTACGATACTGCCGGCCCTGAGCCTTCAGCGCCTTGGCACGAATATTATTGTTGCAACCCGAGAAACGACGATGCAGCGTGCCAACCGTACCCCACTTGGAGCGATAAACAGGCCAGTTAGTGACATGGCCTACGCTAGGACTAAGAATTTCTGTCCTGACCTTCAAACCAGTATTCTGCAGATGGCAGGAAGCACAGGAGAAATTCAATTGGCCACGGCGGGTAAAATAAAACTTTTTACCCTCTTCATAAGCCGCTACTGCACCCGGATCATCCATCGGCACCTTGACATTCACCACCTGACCACGTGACTGGAATGCAATATAAGAGAGGATGTTATTAATCGGCCCCTTCTTGTATTTGAGCGGCTTCTCACCATTCGCTTCACGACACTGATTAAGCGCCAAAGGCAACGTCATCACCATCTTCTGTTTTTTGTCCCAGTTAGGATAATGGTGCTGAATAGCTGGCCCATCAGGGAAACAGTCTTTGTAACCTTTTCCATTGGCGAAAGGCTTTTCCCACATCTCCTTACCGGCATCGATAAAGGGCTCATAGGGGGGGAACTCTTCGATCGCCTCCCAGTTCTCCCGCCCGACAGGATCAATCGCATAGACCCCGTTTGCATACTCTTTATCCGGTACAGAGGGGAACTTGGCTTTATAATATTTTACAAATGCCATGCGGTCCTCTTCCGGCCCCGCCTGAACGCCGGTGGCTGTAAGCGCCAACACAGCTAAACTGATCAGTATCTTTTTCATAATCTCTCTTCCCATAACAGTGAGTCGCATTGCGTTATCCACAACACCCTTACAGTGTCCAGATATACTCAACGACCTTATCGATCTCATCATCTGTCAAAACTTTGAGTCGACCAAACGGCACCATAGCGGATTCAGGATTAGCAGCCGTTGCATCCCAGATCTGGGCCCGCAATTTAGCCTTATCCGGATAACGTGCTTTCATTGCGAGCAAGGGTGGACCGATGTTACCGGGTGAAGCACCATCTTCGATCATATGGCATGCAAGGCAATTACCTTGACTGCGGCCGGTTGCAATGGCCTTGCCTGCGGCAACGATTTTTGGATCAGCCGGTGCTGCCATCGCAGTCGGTTCTTGTTTTGTTACGGGTTTATTTGAGCATGCGGTTAACCATGCTGCTGATGTGATGACGACCAGTGTTGAAACCAGTCTGACCATTTTTCTCATCATCTCCTCCTTAGGCGGATGCTGAAAGGTGACCGTTTGCCCAATGGTAGGACGTTAGCCTGTGTGCTTCCGTGCACGCCCTGTTATCGGACAACCGGTCAGTGATGTCGTCAGTCTGCCGAGTTTATTGCTTTACTCAGGAGGATTGCTGTCAGCAGGGTCGCTACGGCCAGATCTTCCCGGGGCAGATTTTCAGACGTGCTTGATTATGGAAAGTGAATTGCTTGTTGAAAATTGGAACATACAGCCGCTGATATTGGGGTTTTCCTTAACCGCACCTGGGAGGCTACCCATGTAAATCCGCTTTCCATTCTTTAGTTCGTATTTTCTACAGACTTTTGTTGGTTGTTGAGTTACAGGTATCACAGCGTACCGGAACAGTGGAGGTTAAAAAAGCAAGGTGTTTTGTAAGGTATGCTCGCTTGCAATATCCCCCAAAAAAGGGGCAGCAGTAGCACAGCTATTGAGATTCAAGCGTCAACATCATACGCATCAGGTCTGATAATGTTTTTGCTTCCATCTTATCCATGACCTTTGCCCGATGCGCTTCGACAGTGGATTGACTCACGGAAAGTTCTGAGGCAATCAGTTTATTGCGTAACCCCTGTATGACAAGTTCGAGAACCTCTCGCTCACGAGGTGTAAGACGCGACAACTTCGCTTCAATATCGGCAATATGAGAAGCCTCTCCCCGTTGTCGCGCATCATGCTCAAGGGCGCGGTGCACACTGTCCAGCAAGGCCTGATCATTAAAGGGCTTCTCGATAAAATCGATCGCTCCCGCCTGCACCGCACGTACAGCCATCGGTACATCACCATGTCCTGTAATGATGATAATAGGTGGGCAAAGTGCTTCCTTTTCCAATTGCATCTGTAGATCCAGTCCGCTCATCCCCGGCATACGTACATCCAGTACGATACAACCAGGGCGGTTCGGATCAAACTGTTTCATATAGCTCCCCGCCGAATCAAACAACTCTACCTTGAGACCCACGGATTCCATTAATAACTGAAGCGCTTCCCGCACTTCCTGATCATCATCAACAATAAAAATTGTACTCTCGCTCATGACGTGGTCTCTCTTGTTTGTGACGTTGGGAGTTGGAACACAAAGGTGGCTCCTTTAAGGCTATCCGGTTCGACAAAAATACGGCCCTTATGCGCTTCAATGATCCCCTGACTGATAGACAGCCCCAGGCCCATACCATTTGATTTTGTTGTGACGAAAGGATTAAACAGTTGATCGACTATCGACGCATCCAATCCCGGCCCAGTATCACTCACGGTCACTTTTACATAGCCATCCTGCTGATTCTGGGTCGAAATCGTCAGCACGCGTGATCCTTCCGGCATATCCAGCATAGCTTCTATCGCATTTCTAGCCAGATTCAAGATCACCTGATCGATCTGAACATGCTGTGCGAGAACCGCACCAATATGCTTATCCAACTCCAGGTCAATTCTGACACCCGCCTTCCGAATTTCAGTACGGAGTAGCGTGATCACTTCATTAATCACTTCATTGATATCAATAAGGCTTAACTCAGGCTGCTCTTTTTTAACAAACTGCCGCAGATGCCGAATGATCTCGCCCGCCCGTGCCGCTTGCGCGCCAATGCGTTCAAGCACATCAATCACCCGCTCAGTCTGTCCGTTGTTACTCTCCAGCATGCGAATACAGGCATGCGCATTGGTCGCTATAGCAGTCAACGGCTGATTGATTTCGTGGGCGATCCCGGACGCCATTTCACCCATCGTACTTAAGCGCGCCACATGGGCCAGATCATCCTGGTGTTGCCGCGCTTCTTCATCAATCCGTTTACGATCACTAATATCACGGAATACCACAACACTGCCGACAGTCTTAAATTGGCTATCCTTAATGGGCGTGCTGGAATATTCAACTGGAAAACTGCTGCCATCTTTCTTCCAGAATACATCATCATTTACAAAACGGGGGATTTGATCCTTGCAGGTAGCATAAACCGGGCATTGATCTGCAGGATGAGAGGTGCCATCCGCACGGGTATGGTGCAGAAGTTGATGCTGATTTTTACCAAGAAGATCATCAACCTCCCAACCTGTTATATGCGTCATTGCCCGATTAGCAAAGGTGGTGTTGCCCTCCATATCCACCCCAAGAATACCATCAGCCACAGAATTGAGGATTAGCTCATACTGCCGCTCAAGATGTAGTTTGGCCTTCTTCAACTCCCGATTGAGACGCGATACCCAAGCCGTCATAAATAGCATAAAAGCGACAAAAACAGACGTTATCAGCAACCAATACCAGTATTTCTTTATCGCATCCTGCAGGGTAAAGCGGCCGGAATACTCATAGGGAGGAAGATGCAGATCTATAAACAGATCATGTACGGATTGATAATCCAGCGGAATGGTCCAACCGGCATAGTTACCCGCTTTCGCGGCTGGGTGAACCCTCGGCATGTTCAACAGAGCAACCGCTACTTTTTGGGCCAGCTCATTAGAAGTATGCAGCACCTTACTGAACGGCCATTCAGGATAGAGCCGCGTGCTTCGGCTAAGTAAAAATCCGGGATTCACCTTTGGATTGATGATTTTGAAATCATGGATATTGATCAGCTTGGCGGCGGCCATGCGCTCAAGAATATCCGTACGAACCATACCCACATCAACCTGGCCATCCCTGACAGCACGCACCACATCATCATGAATACCCCCAAAACTGAGCGATGCCATATCTTTGTAAGGATCCAGACCGATAGCCTTCAATTCACGCCAGGCCATCTGGAATCCACCCAATGATGTGACATCTACCGCCATCAGGCTTTTTCTCTTCAGGTCGGTCAACGTATTGATATCATGACGATCCTGCCGGGTAAAAATGACACCCCCGAATACATTGTTCGCCACATCCCCCGCCAGGTTATTCAGCGTGGCGATACGGGAGATACGGTATCGCACCTCAAGGTTGACATAGATTCCCGGATTGACCAGGATAAAATCAACCTGGCCGAATTTTACAGCCGGGTCAACCTCATCGAAATCGAGTGGCACAATCTGAAACTTGAACTTGGGTACAACACGACTCAGGTAGGTGGCCGTCGGGGCCCATGCAGCATAAGTGGCTTCATTGCCCCGGTGACTCAGCACACCAATCCGAATGACCTGATCCTCAGCCTGTGAGTAGCTGAAAATCTGCGGTAGCAACAGAAAGAACAACAGTGTCCAACGCCACATGGCACAATCCTTAAACGGTGGTCGCTGCAGACTACGGAATATTCCAGGTTCAGGCAAGTTGGCAACCGATATGCAGGAATCCCCGACAATGCTGCGCCGGCAACATGCTACTGCATAATTTATCTATAAAAATCAACTTGTTAACCCATATCATTTGCGGCACGTTTATATATGGAAAAAAAAACCCACTGACACCATAATGAAGGTAGCAGAGCACAGGAGGTTACAAAATGGCTAACTATCAACACATTCTGGTAGCTGTCGACTTTTCCAAGGAGTTCGAGGCAGTCCTTGCCAAGGCGATTGAACAGCAGAAGATAAACGGTGCCCGGATGACGCTGGTGCATGTTGTCGAGTACACAGGCGCGATGTATACCGGTGAGATTCCACTGCCTGAAGATCTGGATCTGGATCAACGATTGGCCAAACAGGCTGAGTCCAAGCTACAGGCTATGATTGATGAAAGGCAACTGCAGAATACGACTCACTTAGTTGAGATTGGAACACCGAAGCGGGAGATCGTACGCGTTGCAGAAGAGCAGAAGGCTGATCTGATTATCATTGGAAGCCATGGCAGACATGGGCTACAACTGTTGCTGGGTTCCACCGCCAATGGCGTGCTTCATCTGGCAAAATGTGACGTATTGGCTATACGGGTTGAGAGTGACTGAAGCTGGCGCTCGAGACCGGAAAACAGGATCTTTTGTTACAGTGCTATTTTCTGCAGTCGCACCTGGAACTACGCAGTAAGGGGCGCTCTGGACTAATCCAATGCAAAGAAGACGATTCACCCAGACGCTGGATCAAGTGTGCGAGCGACTGAACCGCATATAGCGTATTGTCGGTTAGGGTGTTTACAGTGAGGAAAGTTATGAGATAAAACGCGACAATATCGCCCAGCATTTTTTAAACAGATGCGCAGGAAGACCTGCATGCCAGTCTAAAACAACAGAGCAGCTCCTGATTTAATAAAGCCCTGTAAACAAGCCAAGCTGCACAGCTGCCATATAAAACAGTGTTCCTGCGAAGATACTCAACAAGGCATTACCACGCCATAGGTGTAGCAACGTGGTCAGTAGCAGTGCCAGCAGTTCATTTACGCCATAAGGCGCCTGAGTCAAATCAACAGACTTGAGACTATAAAGCACCAGAATGGTCATTATGGCGGGTGGCATATAACGTCCCAGATACTGCAACAGCGGGTGTTCACTTTTATTACGAAAAGCCACAAACGGGATCAGGCGAGTGATAAAGGTCGCCACGGTCATCACCAGAAAAACCATCAACAGATAGCCAGTATCACTCATAAGGTTACCCGGGAGTGTTTGCCTCTTGCCAGTAACAAGGCAATAGAGAGACCGATGGAAACCAGCAACATCTGTTCCCGGAACAGCAGCAGTGCAGCCACTCCACAAGCCAGCGCAACCAGAAATGGATAGGGCTCACGCAACTTCTTCCACTGCTCCAGCATCAGCACCATAAACAGCGCTGTCAGGGCAAAATCCATACCTGCGGTATCAAACTCCACATTGGCACCAAACAGGGCCCCCAAAGCACAGCCGGTCACCCAGTAACACTGATTGAGCGCTGTCAGTGCGACATAATAGTCTTGCTCATGTTGACTGTCAGGCGACTGGGTACTGGTTATCAGTGAATAGGTTTCATCGGTCAGACCAAAGATGAGATAGAGTTTTTTCAGCCCCGTGGCGCGATACCGACCCAGCAGCGAGACGCCGAAGAACATATGTCTTGAATTGAGGATTAAGGTCGAGATCGCCACCTCAAACAGAGAGGCTTGAGCGGCCAGTAGGCCGACCGCCATAAACTGAGCGGCCCCTGCATAAACAGTGACACCCATTAAGGGCGCATAAAACCACGCGTAGCCAAGATTCTGGAACAGGATACCGAAGGCCATCCCCAATGGCACATAGCCAAACATGACCGGTATAGAGGCGCGAAAGGCGCTGCTCAGTATCGCCGACATTCAGAGTTTACCTTTTGAACAAATAGCCGAGGCATCCGATCAGGCTCCGCTATCACGCCAATTGATAGCGGAGCCTGTGAATCAATCCAGAACTCCTCTCCCTGATGATCACCCCAGCCAGATACGGGCATTCTGGAACAGTCTCATCCAGGGACCATCCTCACCCCAGCTGTCGGGATGCCAGGAGTTGGTCACACTGCGCACCACGCGCTCGGGGTGGGGCATCATGATGGTAACGCGCCCGTCCTGACTGGTAAGCCCGGAGATTCCCTGTGGCGAACCATTCGGATTCGCCGGATAACGTGCAGCAATTTCGCCACTGTTCTCCACATACTGCATCACAACCTGTTTATTCACCGATGAGAGATGACTCTCATCACGGAACTCTGCCCTGCCTTCACCATGCGCAACGGCAATGGGTAACACCGAGCCCTGCATTCCGGTCAGCAGGATTGAGGCTGTCTTCTGAATTTTCACACTGACAAAGCGCGCCTCGAACTGTTCAGAACGATTGCGCACGAAGTGCGGCCAATTTTCCGTTCCCGGTATCAGGTCATGCAGATTTGAGAGCATCTGACAGCCGTTACAGATACCGAGAGAGAAGGTTTCCGGGCGCTCAAAATAGGCCTGAAACTGATCCCGAGCCCGGGGATTGAAGAGTATCGATTTTGCCCAGCCTTCCCCTGCACCCAACACATCACCGTATGAAAAGCCACCGCAGGCAACCAGTCCCTTGAAACGATCCAGCGTGACACGTCCAGAGAGGATATCGGACATATGCACATCAATACTATCGAAGCCGGCCCGATGGAACGCATTGGCCATCTCCAGTTGGCCATTGACCCCCTGCTCACGCAATACAGCAATCTCTGGTCGACGACCGCTGTTAATCATCGGAGATGCCACGTTTTCATTCGGGTCAAATGTAAGGCTGACCTGTATACCTGGATCGGTAACATCAGCAATGCGATCAAACTCTTCCTGCGCACAATCCGGGTTATCGCGCAGCTGCTGCATGGCAAAGGTGGTTTCAGACCAGGCCTGTTGCAGTTCGATACGCGTCATATCCAGCAGCATCTGCTTGCCCCGCTGAATGGAGATGCGATCCTGGTCATTCAGGGTGCCGATCAGATGGCTATGATGACCCAGTCCGGCATCATGGAACTGCTTTAACACGGCATCCGTGTCACTGTGTCGCACCTGAATTACCGCGCCCAGCTCTTCATTAAAGAGTACGGCAAGATCATCCTCAGCCAGGCTATCCAGCTGTACCGTCAGGCCTGTGTGACCGGCAAATGCCATCTCACACAGGGTAGTAAACAGACCACCGTCCGAGCGATCATGATAGGCGAGCAGGAGCCCATCCATATTCAGCTCCTGGATCACTTTAAAGAACTGCCTTAGTGCATGGGGATCATTCAGATCGGCGCCCTGACGACCAACCTGCCTAAATACCTGGGCCAGGGCAGACGCACCCAGACGGTTAGCCCCTTTACCCAGATCAATCAGGATGAGATCGGTATCACCCTGATCCAGCCGCAACTGGGGGATAAGTGTCCGACGCACATCCGACACCGGTGCAAAACCGCTGATGATCAGCGACAAGGGCGCAGTCATGGCGCGCTCCTCATTCTCCTGACGCCAGACGCTCTTCATGGACATCGAGTCCTTGCCGACCGGTATGGAGATACCCAGCGCAGGACAGAGCTCCATCCCTACCGTCTTAACCGTGTCATAGAGATTGGCATCTTCACCGACATGACCGGCAGCGGCCATCCAGTTAGCTGAGAGCTTGATATCGCTGATCCTGTCGATCGCCGTGGCAGCCAGATTGGTGATCGCCTCGCCAATAGCCATGCGCCCGGAAGCGGGTGCATCAATCAAGGCCAGCGGTGTCCGCTCGCCGATGGCCATCGCCTCGCCGGTATAACCGACATAGTCAGAGAGGGTCACTGCCAGATCGGCAACCGGCACCTGCCAGGGGCCGACCATCTGATCCCTGGCGACCTGTCCGGTAATCGACCGATCACCAATGCTGATCAAAAAGGTTTTATTAGCAACAGCCGGCAGCCGTAGTACACGTTTCGCCGCCTCTTCCAGCGTTACGCCCGAGAGATCGAGCGCAGGCTTGTGAAAGGTTCTGTGCTTTACATCCCGTAGCATGCGCGGTGGCTTGCCAAACAGCAGCGGCATTGAGATGTCGATTGGGTTGTTCTCAAAATGAGCATCCCCCAGTAGCAGATGCTCTTCATCTGTCGCCTCCCCCACGATGGCATAGGGACAGCGTTCCCGCTCACAGATCTGCTTGAACTCTTCCAGTCGATTGATATCAATCGCCATCACATAGCGCTCTTGGGCCTCGTTACACCAGATCTCCATCGGTGACATGCCTGGTTCATCATTGGGGACCGTGCGCAGCTCAAAGCGACCACCACGACCCGCGTCATGGACCAGTTCGGGCAAGGCATTGGAGATGCCCCCGGCACCCACATCGTGAATAAACAGGACCGGGTTATCCAGGCCCCGTCCCCAGCAGCGGTCGATGACCTCCTGACAGCGACGCTCCATTTCCGGATTGGAACGCTGCACTGAGGCGAAATCCAGATCTTCGGCTGAGGTACCGCTGGCCATGGAGGAGGCAGCACCACCACCCAGCCCGATCAGCATGGCCGGGCCACCCAAAACCACCAACGGCGAACCCGCTGGAAAATCGTGTTTCTCGATATGCTCTTCGCGGATATTACCCAGGCCACCTGCCAACATGATGGGCTTGTGATAACCGCGCAGCTCTTCTCCTTCAGGACCGGCCACACGCTCTTCAAAAGTGCGGAAGTAGCCACACAGATTGGGTCGGCCAAATTCATTATTAAAGGACGCTCCACCAATCGGACCTTCCAGCATGATATCCAGTGCAGAGACAATCCGATCCGGCTTGCCAAAATTCTGCTCCCAGGGCTGCTCCGCGCCCGGAATACGGAGATTAGAGACTGAAAAGCCGGTCAACCCCGCCTTCGGCTTTGAGCCTTTTCCGGTTGCCCCTTCATCGCGGATCTCACCCCCCGAACCGGTAGCTGCGCCGGGATCCGGTGAAATTGCGGTCGGGTGATTATGGGTCTCCACCTTCATCAGAATGTGGATCGGTTCAGCACTGTAGTGATAGCGGTGAGAATTCGCCTCCGTCAACCAACGCTGGCCCGGGTGGCCAGTCATCACTGCGGCATTGTCTTTATAGGCAGAGAGGACATTATCCGGTGACTGCTCGGTGGTGTTGCGGATCATCTTGAATAGCGAGTGCGGCTGACGCTCACCATCAATGATCCAGTCGGCATTAAATATCTTGTGTCGGCAATGCTCGGAGTTGGCCTGGGCAAACATCATCAGCTCAACATCGGTGGGATTTCGCCCCAGTCCCTGAAAACTCTCTACCAGATACTCTATCTCGTCATCCGACAGCGCCAGACCCAGTTCGGTATTGGCAATTCCCAAGGCCGGTTTTCCACCACCGATCACATCAACGGTCGAAAAAGGTTTCGGCTGCGCCTTGGCAAACAGGCAATTGGCCTCATCCAGCTCAGAAAAAAACTTCTCTGTCATCCGATCATGCAGAACTGTTTGTGCCGTCTCGAGTTCAAGCTCACTCAGCGCAACAGCACTCTCTGGATGCAGATAATAGGCAATCCCCCGCTCCAGTCGGGCAACCTTTCCAAGGCCGCAGTTATGTGCAATATCCGTTGCCTTGGTTGACCAGGGTGAGATGGTGCCTGGACGCGGCGTGACTAATACCAGCTGCCCCTCAGGCTCATGCTCAGCCAGATGGGGCCCATAGCGCAACAGTCGATCAAGAACGTCTTGCTCATCAGAGCTAAGCGACTGATTAAGCTCAGCAAAATGGACATATTCAGCATACACACCAAGGGGGCGACCTACGGCCCCGCAGAGACGATGCTGAAGTTTGTTTAGACGAAAATCGGAGAGGGCTGGAGCACCGCGAAGAGTGAGCATGGGGTACCTTATTGATGGCGGAAAACCAAATCGGTAATGATACTCCAAGCCGATAAAAATTTCCGCCCCACAGCAAAGATCTGTACCTGAATTAGGCCAGCGAGGTAAAAGTCAGTCGAGTGATTCGATGCGCCGCCGGTGATAAAGGGAGTAGTAGCGGACCCGGGCAGGTGCGTGGGCTATCCAGCCCGAGATAACAATAATCAGAATAAAGAGTTCGGCCTTCAACTCCGGGAAGGGGGTCATCAGTACCAGCAGGAACAACTTTACAAACACCGCCTGCCCCCTTAATTGAAGCAACCAGATCCCATTGGAGTAAACCGATATGAGAGAGAGTCCCACACCTGAGATCAGGGTCAGATAGAGATAAAGCTGCCAACTCTGATCCACTGCCGGATAGAGAAATCCCGCTCCAAGACCACCCAGCCCAACCAGGTGGGTTGTTCTGAACAGCACATTCAGCCAACGCTGGCCGGGTAAAAATCTTGATTCCTGTGGAAAAAAACGGGCTTTAAATGTCATGAATCAGACCTCAAACCAGGGACTCACATCCGACTGATTGGTCAGGGTAAGACGTGACGCCAATTCTGGCAATCGGCTCAAAATAGATTCCCGCACCTTTTCCGGATGGTTGTTTTTCTCACTGATATGAGCCACGACCAGATGGCGCAATCGCGCATGATCCAAGGCTTCCAAAAGTGTAGCCGCCTGACCGTTGTTCAGATGGCCCAATCGTCCGCCGACACGACGCTGTAACGCAGGAGGATAGGGACCCCGTGCCAGCATTACCTCATCATGATTAAATTCCAGCAATAACGCATCAATGCCTAGCAACACTTCCTGAATGTGCGGCGTAATCATACCGGCATCAGTCAGTACGCCCAAGCGACTGGATGCCTCGGCAAAGACATACTGAACCGGCTCCCTTGCATCATGGGGCACAGGATAGGGATGTACCGTGATAGTGCCTATATCAAAGGGGGCATGATGGCTATGAATCAACCTCAATTCAGGCAGCTTCCCGCAGCGATTCTGGCCATAGGTTCCATGGGTGATCCAGACCGGGATATTATAACGGCGCGCTAAGGGGCCAACCCCCCTGATGTGATCCTGATGCTCATGGGTTACCAGTATGCCATCCAGGCTCTCTGGCGTTATCCCAATCAGCGCCAGCCGACGTTCGACCTCTCTGGCAGGAAAACCACAATCCAGCAGCAACCGGGTGTCGATGCCTTCAATGAGCGTGGCATTTCCACTGCTGCCACTACCCAATGAGGCAAATCGCACCGTATCGCCCTTTACCCTGTCAGCAGTTTACTGTATCTGCTCATGCAGCAGAGTCAGAATACGCAAGGCCGTTTCTGAGTTATCCCTGACACCCTCTTTATTCCGGACCACCACACGGGTGCCGCGCCCTTCTGTATCCAGGGTTACCTGATACTGGCTCTCTTTATCGATGTTCTTATCGTTATCACGCCAGAATGCCAGTTTCGACAGCAGACCAGGTTCCTCGGCCTCTTTTAGCGGATCGTTGTACCGAACATAGTAGATACGCTCGCTCCGATCCCGATCCTCAACAGCAAAGCCAACCCGATCCAGCGCCACACCCGTCAGACGCCAGGCCCTGTTCAGCTCCTCATCCATCAACAACAGCACTTCATTGTTGTTACGAACCAGCCTGGAACGGGCCTGGACTGCCCCGTTGCGGGCCAGCGAGCTACGGGACTGCTGATCAGTGACCCCCATATAATTCATGAGTCGCCTTAGCATCTCAGCCTCAAGGCCGTGATCTGTAGGCCGGGGATTCCACACCGTACGTTCCGGATCACCACCTCCATCGAGTATGTACTTCTCTTCCATGCCGCGATGGGTCAGATAGAGCTCTGTAACGCCTTCGGTTGCGGCTGGCTCAATACGCAGACGGTATTGATCGCGGGTAGCCGCCGAATAGGCCCCTTCAAAGGCAGAGCGAATCTTATCGGTAATAAAATCGCTCTTTATGTCTGCCCGGTTCTCCAGCCAGTCTGTCACCATCACACCCACGGTAGGATCCTGCTGGGCCAGCAAAATACCATTCTCTTGCCAGAAGGCGACCGTCTTGTACCAGACATCATCCGGTGTGCCCTCGATCCGCAGCCAGCGCTGATTTCCATCACGCATGACCTCAATCTTCTCAATCTTGGGCAAGACACCAGTGCGTGTGGCAACTCGACCCTGAATACGCTCCCTCTCCAGCTGTCCAGATAATGTCGTCGACTCAGTACCGGAAGAGCCGGGAATCACCAGCTGATCATTAATGGTGCTCTTGGTCAGATCTGGCGGTATCTCCAGATTGGTACCGGCATCCTTGGCCTTTTTATACTCAACCTTACGATCAGGCAGCACATCATCCACACTCGGCAGTGCGCCACAACCGGCAACCAGGCCGCTAATCAGGAGTAAAACCAGTTTGTTACGGTATTTCAAAGCCATTATTTTCAATAAACCTGTTGTCGCCTTTTATCCGGCGTTTCAGAGAAGACCTGCAGCAACCATGGAGTGGCGCAGTTGGGCCTGGTAAGTCTCGGCGAACCATGTCAGTGGCAGACGAATACCCTTGGATATACGCCCCATCTCAGCAAGCGCCCATTTGACCGGAATCGGATTTGACTCCAGAAACAGGTCCCTGTGCAGACCAGCCAATGCCGAGTCAATTCGAGCGGCCTCATCGGCATCACCATTGCGCGCGGCCTTGATCATTGCATGCATGGCTGCAGGCGCAATGTTTGCGGTGACCGAGATTGTTCCGACACCACCCAGCAAAATAAATTCACGCGAAGTGGCATCATCGCCAGTAATCAGAGCAAAATCATCGCCACACAGCGCGCGTAGCTGTGTTACCCGGTCAAGCTGCCCAGTCGCTTCTTTAATACCGACAATATTATTAATGGCAGAAAGCCTGCCTACGGTCTCTGGCAACATGTCGCAAGCCGTCCTGCCCGGTACGTTATACAGGAGTTGTGGAATATCCACCGCCTCAGCGACTGCCTTGAAATGCTGGTACAGCCCTTCCTGGGTTGGCTTGTTGTAATACGGGGTTACCAACAGACAGCCATCCGCACCCGCCTCTTTGGCACAACGGGTGAGTTGAATAGCTTCGGTCGTGGAGTTGGCCCCGGTTCCAGCGATGACCGGCACCCGTTTGTCCGTAAAGGTGACGACCTGTCTTATAACCTCGCAGTGTTCCTGCTCATCCAAAGTTGCAGACTCACCTGTCGTGCCCACAGCAACAATGGCATCGGTACCCTGCTCGACGTGCCAATCCACCAGTTCACGCAAGCTATTTTCATCAACGCTGCCATCTTCCCGCATAGGGGTGACCAGCGCTACCATACTGCCTTGAAACATGTGATAAAACTCCAAATAACCGGCTTAATCACCCATTCTAAAACGCCTGATTGGACGCTGACAAGGCGGAGCCTATGCAGTAGCGATCCCCAACTCCAAAATATAACTCAACCCATTGTTATCCATAGTTATTTGATTTTGACCATCATCCTGCCGCTCCTACCCTAAACAAAACATTTCACTGAAGCCGACCATGAGCAGTTAAAATCGCAAGCAAGAGAAGACAAGCTATCCCTCTGGCAGCTACACTCAGGGGTAAAGCAACAGGAGTAACAAGAATCTATGTCCACGCAGAACTATTTGGTAATTTCCGCCCTTGGAAAAGACCGCCCCGGCATTGTTGATGCCCTATCAAAAGCTATATTGGATTTTGGCTGCAATATCTCTGACAGCCGCATGACCGTACTGGGTGGCGAATTCGCTATCCTGCTGATGGTTGAAGGCAACTGGAATACCCTGACCAAGATGGAAGAGTCCATTGCCAGGATAGAAGAGCAGCTCAATCTGACAATTATTGCCAAACGCACAGAAAAGCGTGACTGCAGCAACCCCTTCCTCCCCTACATTGTCGAAGTTGTATCCCTCGACCATCCAGGCATTGTGCATCAGTTAGCCAGCTTCTTCTCAAAGCGGAACATCAATATAGAGAACATGGCGACTACCAGCTATGCCGCCCCGCACACGGGCACCATGATGTTCTCGGTACACATGACTGTAGGCATCCCAGCCGATATCCATATAGCTTCACTACGCGACGAATTCATGGAATTTTGTGATGCGATCAATCTCGACGCGATCATCGAACCATCCCAGCGTTGATCAGCAACAGACTCTTGCAGCAGGTAGAAATAACAATGAATGACCAGGAGAAGAGACGCCTGTTCGTGCTGGACACTAATGTTCTGATGCACGATCCCACCTCCATATTCCGTTTTCAGGAGCATGATATTTTCCTACCGATGGTGGTTCTGGAAGAGCTGGACAAGGGTAAAAAAGGCCTCTCTGAAGTGGCACGCAATGTCCGCCAGGTTTCCCGCTTTCTCGATGAACTGATGTCGGGCGCATCCAAACAGGAGATCGACGCCGGGCTACCACTTCCAACCCCGGCAAACGGAAAGAGCAGTACACCGCTAACAGCGGGACGACTCTATTTTCAGACCACTGCACTGGCCAATGGCCTACCCCCATCACTGCCCGGCAACACACCTGACAACAACATATTAAGCACTGCACTGACGTTACAGAATGACCACCCTGATACGGATGTCGTGCTGATCTCCAAAGATATCAATCTGCGGATTAAGGCAGCCGTTGTAGGCATTCCTGCCGAAGATTACTACAACGATCAGGTACTGGATGATGTCGATCTCTTATATAGCGGCGAGGCAGAACTACCTGCCGATTTCTGGGAGAGTCACAGCAAAGATCTGGACTCCTGGCAGGAAGAGGGGCGCACCTACTACCGGATAAAAGGTGCCGACACCCACAATTGGTATCCTAATCAATGCCTGTTTCTGGATGATGACAGTAAATTTGAAGCGATTGTTCGACGGCGTGATGGCGATGATGCGATCATCGAGATGTCCACCGATTATCGCAGCGCCAACCATGCGGTCTGGGGTATTCGCGCCCGCAATCGGGAGCAGAATTTCGCGATCAATATGTTAATGGATCCGGAAGTCGACTTTGTCTCCCTGCTGGGTACGGCCGGCACAGGCAAGACCCTGCTGGCCTTGGCTGCCGGTCTTACACAAACCCTGGACATGAACATCTACCGGGAAATCATCATGACCCGGGTTACAGTACCGGTAGGTGAGGATATCGGCTTCCTTCCCGGCACCGAGGAAGAGAAGATGACACCCTGGATGGGTGCCCTGATGGATAATCTGGAGGTATTAACCCAGACCGAAGGGGGTGAGTGGGGACGGGCAGCAACAGATGATCTGCTGCGATCCCGTATTCGCATTCATTCACTCAACTTCATGCGTGGCCGCACCTTTCTGAAGAAGTACATTATTCTGGATGAAGCACAAAACCTCACTTCCAAACAGATGAAGACACTGATCACCCGGGCCGGCCCGGGCACCAAGATTGTCTGCCTCGGAAACGTGGCACAGATCGACACGCCCTACCTGACCGAGACAACATCCGGTCTTACCTACGTGGTTGATCGATTCAAGGACTGGGGCCACAGTGGCCATATCACTCTGCTGAGGGGGGAGCGATCACGACTGGCAGATTACGCTTCAGACACGCTATAACAAACAGCCGTGCCGGGCAGGTCAAGCGCCTGCCTGGCCACCCAGAAGTCTAAGGATGGCATCACGATTGGTCCAGGAGGTTGCCCTGTTGGCAGCCTGCGCCAGGCCAAGCCAGCGCATCTCACTGTGCTCAGCAGAGTTGAGCTGTATCAATCGCCTCGTGGGCAAGCGAAAATAGAACAGGTGTTCCTTGTTATAGTGCGAGGATGGCGCAAAACGTCTGCGCCAGGCAGGTAATATGGTGAAGCGTCGTGACTGTCTGGCATCCTGCAGTTTTCCACTGTGGCGCAGGCCGGTCTCTTCATACAGCTCACGTGCTGCTGCATCACGGGGGGTTTCGCCCCACTTCAGGCTACCCGTAACAGACTGCCAGAACCCCTTTGGCCGGGTTCGATTCAGCATCAGAACCTCGCCCTGGTCGGTATAAATCACAACCAGAACCGACTCCGGGCGTTTATATCGTTCAATCATAAACCCGTCCTGAACCAAGACATAGAGGCTCGGAATCACTAGCCAGTAACTCCGGGTTCGCGGCAGATAACGACTCCGGGAGTGCCTCGATCCGATGATCGGAGCACTCCCGGTTACGAATGTTTATTCGCTCTCTTCTTTTTGTGGCTTACGCACACGAATAGAGAGTTCGCGTAGCTGGGCAGGACTCACTTCTGAAGGGGCTGAAGTCAGCATACAGGCCGCCGTCTGGGTCTTGGGGAAGGCCATAACATCGCGAATAGATGTGGCACCCGCCAGCAGCATGACCAGCCGGTCGAGGCCAAAGGCCAAACCTCCGTGAGGCGGGCAGCCATACTTCAGCGCCGTAAGCAGGAAGCCAAACTTCTCTTCAGCCTCCTCTTCACCAATACCCAGGAGACGGAACACCTTCTCCTGCACTTCACTGTTATGGATACGGATAGAACCGCCACCCACTTCGGTACCGTTCAGTACCATGTCATAGGCGCGGGACAGACAAGCACCTGGGTCACTCTCCAGCAGCGCCACCTGATCCTGCTTCGGCGCGGTAAACGGATGATGCAGTGCATTCCAGCGCTCGCCACCCTCATCCCACTCAAACATGGGGAAGTCAACAACCCAGACCGGATGCCAGCCTGGCGCCATCAGGCCACGATCCTCACCGAGCTTGACCCGCAAGGCGCCCAGCGCCTCGTTGACCACTGTCGCCCTGTCAGCACCAAAGAAAATCAGGTCACCGTCCTGCGCCCCTGTGCGCTGCATGATGCCGTTGACGGCCTCATCAGGCAGGAACTTGAGTATCGGAGACTGCAGACCTTCGCGGCCCTGGCTCGACCACTCGTTAACCTTGATATAGGCCAGGCCTCGCGCACCGTAAATACCGACATACTTGGTGTACTCGTCAATCTCTTTACGAGTCAGTTCACAACCCTTGGGCAGGCACAGCGCCGCAACCCGACCTTTGGGGTCCTTGGCAGGACCAGAGAAGACCTTGAAATCGACACCTGACATCAGATCCGCCACATCCACCAGCTCCAGCGGGCAGCGCAGATCCGGGCGATCAGAACCAAAGCGACGTATCGCCTCCTGGTAGGTCATATGTGGGAAGGGATTGGGCAGATCCAGATCCAGCACCTCTTTGACCACACCCCGGATCATCTCCTCCATGGAGTTCATGATCTCCTCTTCACTCATGAAAGAGGTCTCGATATCCAGCTGGGTGAACTCAGGCTGCCGGTCAGCCCGCAGATCCTCGTCACGGAAACACCGGACAATCTGGTAATAGCGATCCATGCCAGACATCATCAGCAGCTGCTTAAACAGCTGGGGTGATTGCGGCAGGGCAAAAAACTGACCTGGATGGGTACGTGACGGGACCAGGTAATCACGTGCACCTTCAGGTGTCGCCTTGGTCAGCATGGGTGTTTCGATATCCAGAAAACCTTCATCATCCAGGTAACGACGCAGACCCCGGGTAACTGCGGCACGCATTTTAATGCGTTTCTGCATCTCGGGACGGCGCAGATCCATATAGCGGTAGCGCAAGCGGACCTCTTCAGAGACACGCTCATGCTCATCCAGCTGGAAAGGCGGTGTATCTGCACGGTTCAGCACCTCCAGACCCAGACCGAGGATCTCAATCTCTCCGGTGGGCATATCAGGATTTACCGTTCCTTCGGGACGGGCGCGCACCCGGCCTTTCAGCTTCAGAACGTACTCGCTGCGGACGTGCTCAGCCGTTGCAAAGACTTCAGGAAGGTCGGGGTCATAGACAACCTGAACCACGCCTTCACGATCCCGCAGATCGATAAAAATAACGCCTCCATGATCGCGTCGCCGATGAACCCAGCCACAGATTTCAACCTCTTGGTCAATGTGTGAGGCGTTTAGATGACCGCAATAATGGGTGCGCATACTCGATATTACCGTTACTGACTGAATACGGACGAGAAATTCGGCCGCTGGGAAAAACAGGAAATTTTAAGGTTTGGGAGTTACTGGCGCAAGCTTTGCCGACATTTAATTGCGATCAGCTTTTCTGTCCTGGCCTCGAAGCGTTCGTTAAATCAGGCTCAAGTGGGACCGAATGTTGCGAGTTGGGCACCACAGCACCCATGGACATGAGCATTTTCAAGCCATCATCGACACTCATATCCAGCTCTACCACATCCTCACGGGGCACCATCACAAAATAGCCCCCGGTTGGATTAGGCGTCGTGGGAACATAGACGTTGATGACATTCTGCCCGGTCTTGAGTTGCGCTTCACCGACATCTGTTCCGGTCTGAAAGGCCAGTGTCCAGAGCCCTTTACGGGGAAATTCGATCAAAAGCACCTTGCGGAAAGACTGCCCTGCCTCGCTGAACATGGTTTCAGCCAGCTGTTTGGCGCCGGAGTAGATCGAACGCACCAGCGGAATCCGCGCCAACAACTGCTCCCAGACGGAGACCAGCGAGCGGCCAAACAGATTCGCCACCAGAACACCGGTGACAAATACAATCAGCAGGGACAGCACAACCCCGATACCGGGGATATTAAAGCCCAGCAGATTTTCCGGCCGATAGGCCTCCGGCACTAACTGGAGGGTGCCATCCAGCCAGCGAACCAGCATCCTTACAACAAGCAACGTTATACCCAGAGGCACCCAAACCAGGAGGCCGGCAACCAGGTAGCGGCGGAAGAATCTCATTTAACGAGAATCAGGCATCACACCCGCCGCAGCCACCACTGGCACAGGCAGGCGCCGGGGTGACATCCTTCTTTTCAGCGTTATGCAGGTTTTTCTGTTTGCCACTCTTGAAATCAGTCTCATACCAGCCCTGTCCTTTCAGACGAAAGCCAGCTGCAGAGATCATCTTTTTTAGTGCCGGTTTGGCACATTCAGGGCATTCAGTGAGTGCGGCATCACTCATTTTCTGTATCGCCTCCAGCTCATGGCCGCAGGCATCACAACGGTATTCGTATATCGGCATGAAATACTCCTAAAAACCAACCCCTCTCATTACATGAGGCGCAAGAACTTGATGGATTCTAACACAGTTGTCAACCAGACAATTAAGCCCGCGGATGATCAGAGCCCAAAATCACCCTTACCTGCCCCTTTTTCTATCCGCTCCATTTCCCTGGCATCATCGACCAGGCGAATCAATTTCGAATGCTCCTCTTCAGGATGGCCAAACTGAAGATAGCGCTCCAAGTGCAACAGGATCCGTTCCAACATCGCATCACGCCGCTGTAAATAGATCACACTTTGCGCAAGATAATCGGGATCTTCGCCCTGCGCTCGCATCTCCTGTGCTCTCTTCAATGCACCACTGAGCTGATTCGCTGTTGGTTTCATCAACGCCTCCCTTCAGGTCATTCAGACCCTTTCATAGCAGTTAAATAGGGACACTCAGTACGGATATCAACAGGAACACCGGGATAAAACCGCCAACAGGCCCTAGTAAGCCTCTTCCAGCAATAACAATTGTCTGATGGACTCACTTTCGACCGGCCTGCTGAACAGATAGCCCTGGGCAAAGTCACAACGCTGAGAGACCAGATAAGCCAACTGCGCTTCTGTCTCAACCCCTTCAGCGACTACCTTTAGACCCAAGCCATGCGCCATAGCAATTGCCGCACTGACAAGAGCGCGGTCGGCATCATCAACAGTAATATCACGAATGAAACTCTGGTCGATTTTGAGGATATCGAAAGGATAACTCCTCAGATAACTGAGCGATGAATAACCGGTACCAAAATCATCCATCGCAATCTCCACACCCAGCTCATTTAGTGTAGCGAGCGCCCTATCGATATGCCGCAGCCCACTCATCAGTACCCCTTCGGTAATCTCCAGCTCAAGAGAGGAGGCTGTGATGCCAGAGCGCTCTAATGTCTGCTCGATGAATGATACGAGTTGCGGATCACGGAATTGCCGCGGTGAGATATTGACTGCAACCTTCAATGAAAGATCAGTCTGTTGCCAGAGTGCCAGCTGAGCTAATGCTTCTTCAATGACATATTCACCAATTGGCAAGATCATCCCAGTCTGTTCTGCAATCGGGATAAACTCCGCCGGAGACACATTTCCAAGCAAGGGATTGCACCACCGTAACAGCGCCTCGGCACCAATCATCCTGCGACTGGCTATCTCGATCAAAGGCTGATACAAGACGCTAAGCTCGCCTCGCACCAGGGCACCCCGAAGCTGCTCTTCGATGATTAGCCGCCGCGCCACACCCTGATTCATCGAATCGGTGAAGTAGTGATAAGTATTCCGACCCTCCGCCTTCGAGTGATACATCGCCGTATCCGCGTTTCTCAATAACTCAGCCGGATTCGATCCATCTTCAGGATAGAGCGCAATACCCAGACTGACCGTCAGTACCAGCTCACGGCCCTGCAAAGAAAAGGGCCTGCGAAACTGCTCCAGTACCTGCTCTGCCGCCTGACGTGAATCATTCACCTCACTCAACCCACCCAGCAATATAATAAACTCATCCCCCCCCAGACGGCCGACCGTATCATGATCACGAAGGATAGCTCGCAGACGGGATGCGGCCAACTTGAGTAGCTGATCACCCGTTTCATGCCCCATGGTATCGTTTACTTTTTTGAAATCATCCAGATCAAGAAAAAGCACGGCCACATGGTGTGCGGAGCGGGCAGCATCCTTAATCAATTGAGAGAGTCGATCAAGTGAGAGAAAACGGTTGGGCAATTCTGTAAGGCTGTCAAAATGAGCTTGCCTGAGGATTCGCTCTTCCTGCTCTTTCTGTAACGTTATATCCTCTTTTACTGCAAGAAAGTTACTGATTACCCCGGTATTATCAAGCACTGGCGCAATGAAAGCGCGCTCCCAGAACAGCTCACCACTCTTCTTTTTATTCTGAAGCTCGCCTTGCCAAGTCTTGCCTGCAAGAACCGTCTGCCATAAATCTTCATATTGAGCTTGAGGTGTGCTACCGGATTGCAGCAATCGGGTATGCTGACCGATCACTTCTTGAGACTTATAACCGCTGATGCGTTCAAATGCACTATTCACATACTCTATATTTCCTTCCGTATCAGTAATCACTACCGAGACTGGGCTCTGCTCAACGGCCTGGGATAATTTGCGTATCTGAACTTCCTGCTGTTTCCTGTTGGTAATGTCGCGAATAATCTCCAGCCTTGAAACGGAGCCATTGCGATTTTGTATTGGCGCGCTAACCACCTCAAAATGCCTGCCATCTGCATCGCCCGGATGATACTGCATAATACGCCGCGTCCCTGCATGAGCAGGTACTGCGCTATATCCGCTCTCTCTATCAAGGGAAGCAATTGATGCTTCACCCCGCTCACCCATCTGATCGCCAAACCAATTGACCATCGTATGATTCATGTATTCAATGCGGCTATCTGCACCCACAATCATCAGCCCTTCACCCACCTCATCCATGGAATCAAGAATGGTCCGATAGAGCGATTGGCTCGCCGCCAGAGCCTGCTCTGCTATTACCCGATCGGTAATATCCAGGATACTGACCGGTACATTACGCATATCATCTTCAGAGGATGAGATCGGCATGGATATCAGGCCAGTGATCTCCTTACCATCCAAACGCTTCAGCTTGGCTTCACTACGGAAATAGCTATGTCCCTCCCAGATAGCACACAGCTCATTTACAAAAACCTCCTCTGCTTCATCACCAAACAGGTCACCTACTGAGTTGAAGAATTCCAGCTCACTCGTTATACCAAATAATTCTAAAGTCGCTTGATTGACATGCACCACCTTTATCAAGGCGGCAATATCACGAATGGCCTCACTGTTTTCTTTCAGGTGAGCACGCAGATCTGTCACGCCATTATCACGCAGGAGCTGAAGCGTATTGAGCACCCCTGTGAAATCTTCATTCCAGATCGAGACCTCAGCACTATCAAACAGGGTTCGATAACGATACTCACGCTCTCGAATTTCTGCTTCGGCCTGCTTCCAACCCGTTACGTCATACAACATCGTAAGAACACACGGTTCACCCGCATAATCTATCAGACAGGCTGACATCTGAATATCCAGATGCTCACCCTTACTATTGGTTAAACGAACCGGATAGTCAGCAACAGAGCCATGCTCATGAAGAGCGCTCAACCAATCCTCACGATCACTCTGTTTCAGCCAAACACCTTTTATTGTTGTCTTTGCAGAGAGCAGATGCGCTTCTGACCAGCCAAAGGTGTCCACATAGGCTTGATTGACCTCGAAGTACTGCCCATCCTTTACTCTAGTAAGTGAAGCTGGAATCGGTGTCACTTTGAAGCTGTTGCGAAACAGCTCTTCACTCTTGCGTAGATCATCCTCCATGGCCTTACGCGCACTGATATCAATCAGTATGCCGCTCATAGAAGTTGCCTTCCCACTAGCATCGGAATTGCTCACCTTCCCACGTGCATTCACCCAGACCCAGTGGCCCAGTTTATGCAGTAAACGGAATTCATGATCGTAATAACTCTTTTTGCCTTTTATATGGTCAATGAGCTGCAGATCAACATCCGGGTCATCCTCAGGATGCAGACGCTTACGCCATACTTCCACAGCGAGAGGCATCAACTCCTGCTGTTCAAAGCCAGCAACGGCGGCAAACCGTTCATCCACCTCCATGGAACCCTGTTCAATATTCCAGTGCCAAGTACCTGCATTGGTCCCTTCAAGAATACTTTCCGCCTGATTTCGCTCTCGTATAAGATCAGCCTCCATCTGCTCTCTTCGGGTTATATCCCGGTAAGACCAGAGTCGACCATAGTGATCACCTGAATCAGACAATAGAGGCGAGGTATAACACTCAATGACCTGACCACTCTTCAGCGAAACACATTCACAAGCCTGCTCATAGGGATAGCGCTGCATACGGTTGAGCCAGGAGGCAAACTCTCGGGACGTCAGCACTTGCTCCAGCTGATGGCCGATGAGCTCGGTTTCCAAACCAGTCTGCAAAACTGATTCCGGCACATCCCACAACCGTTTCATCCGTCCATTACAGGAGAGAATCTTCCCTTCATTATCTACTGCTAAAATACCATCCTCTGATGCCTCCTGCTGGGTCGACAGAACGGTATTCTTGAAACGGATTTCATCATGCGCCAAGCGCAATAAATCCTGCCTGCGAAGAGCCAAACCAAGTAGCAGTGTCACTACCGGGAAGACCAGAAGCATGGGAGGACCGACGGTCTGAATGATGGTCCAGCGAATATTGTCAGGCATGAACATCATGCAAGCCAACGTCACAAATTGAATTGTAATGCCAAACAGGTAGAGCTGAATCCACCCAATCGGCCAGTTCCTATGCTGAATAAGATAGCGCCAGCCAAGCCCTACCAAGGAGGTAGCGATAATAACAAGACTTCCGAAAACCGCACCATCCCCTCCTTGCAGGAGGCGAAACAGCACCAAAATGACACCCGCGATAAGGGTGGGCAGCCAACCAAAGAACAGGCCACAAATACTGGTAAGCACCCAACGGGTATCAAAAAAGATCCCGGGAGAGAGCTCCCAGGGTGTCAACATCACGGCGATGCCTATCACACCTACCAAGACACCCGATAACACCTCACGCAGCCGCCGGTTAGCCAGTTCATTCAGGCCAACCCCCTCATAGATCACACTCAATGCCAAAAGCAGGATGGCATTGTTGAGCAGGCCTAAGAAACTCCCGGTATCCATGATATTTCGTAAATATCCGCTTTTTTGTTAAATGAGATCAGGCGAAATTTACGCTCGCCTTATTAAGAAGTAGTAGCGGCCAGTCAGCCTAGTTCTATAGTTCCTATAAGCAATTCAAGTTTTATTTGCCAGATCCGCAAAAAAAGGGGGAAAAAGAACATAGACGAACTCCCGACTATCCTCTCAACGGGATTCTTCTATACTCTAATATTCCGGGGGAGATTACCCCGGTTAACACCGACCTACGAGGGGAACACCTATGAATGCAGCCTGGGTAGTTGTTGCTGATACAAGCCGTGCACGAATCTTCTCTGCTGAAAATGCCTTCAGCCCACTTGTTGAAATCCAGACACTTGATCACCCTGAAGCCCGTCTCCATCCCGGCGACCTGGTCAGTGACAAATCAGGCAGGGACCGCAGCACCGGTGCCCGCAGTCATGATATTGGGCATCTGGATGAAGCAAAACATGATGAAGCGGTGAGGTTTGCATCTGAAGTGTGCGCTGCACTTGAATCCGGGCGTGCCAATGGTCATTTCAATAAACTGCATGTCATAGCTGCGCCCAGCTTCCTTGGCCTCTTGAGAAAACAGCAGCCGCAGCCCTTGCAGAAATTGGTAGCCACCGAGATCTCTAAAAATCTCACCACTCAGGATATCAAAACTATTCGCAAAAACCTGCCGAACAGACTCTGATAAAGATACGCCGCAGTGGGTGAATCATGCCCACTGCGGAAGACAAAAACCTACTGAAATCAGGCTAAGCCGGTAAACGTAAAACCAGCATCCTCCACCGCCTGTTTCACCAGATTCTCATCCTCTACCCCACTGACCGTAACCAGGCCACCCTCCAGCTTGACCTCAACGCTGGCTTGTTGCGCAACCGCCTTAATCGCCTGCTCCACAGAACTGGCACAGCCACCACAACTCATTCCTTCAACTTTATAAGTCTTTGACATCATATGCTCCACAAACGAGGATTAATTGAAAATAAAGCTTCAGCCTAGTCAATTCTGCGCCAGCGCCGGAGTAACAGGGAGTTAGATACCACACTGACCGATGACATGGCCATGGCCGCACCGGCAACCACAGGATTTAACATGCCCGACGCCGCCAGGGGTATCGCAACTAAGTTATAAATAAGCGCCCAAAATAGATTCTGGCGGATTTTATTGTAGGTGGCGTGGGATATTGAGAGCGCATCCACAATCAGCCGCGGATCACCACGCATCAGGGTAATGCCGGCAGTGTGCATGGCCACGTCCGTGCCGGTTCCCATCGCCATCCCGACATCAGCCGCCGCCAAGGCGGGCGCATCATTGATGCCATCACCCACCATCGCCACAACATAATTCTGAGCCTTCAGCCGCTCTACTTCTGCCGATTTCTCTTCCGGTAACACCTCGGAGACCACCTGATCAATCCCGACGGCATCTGCAACCGACTGTGAAGCGTGTCGGTTATCGCCCGTCAACATCACCGTCAGGATGCCTTTACTTTTCAGCTCAGCAACCGCCTCCATCGCCTCTGGCTTGATCGGATCACTGACTGCGATGTAACCCAGAAGACCAACTGAAGGGGCCTTCTCCGCTACCCACATCAAGGTGCGCCCGGCCGACTCCAGCGCCTCGCCTTCGGACCGCAAAGCAGACAGATCAATCGATCCTTCATCCATTAAGCGGCGATTACCAATCAGTATCTGGTGCTCCCCAATCCGTGCTGACAGACCGCGCCCGGGCCATGTTTTAAAATCCGCGACGGGTAACAGCTCAAGCTTATCTGTTTCTGCCCTGCGCAGGATGGCATGCGCCAAGGGGTGCTCACTGCCCTGCTGCGCCGAGGCGGTTAACTGCAATAACCCGGCAAGATCGCCATTCCGTGCAACAACTGATTCTACTGTCGGTTTTCCGAGCGTGAGCGTGCCTGTCTTGTCCAGCACCACGGCGCTCGTGTGATGGGCTCGCTCCAGCGCTTCCGCATCCTTGATCAACACGCCGTTACGGGCAGCCACACCAGTACCCACCATCAGAGCCGTTGGCGTGGCCAGCCCCAAGGCGCAGGGACAGGCGATTACCAGCACAGAAACAGCCGCAACGAATGCCACCTCAAGATTCGAACCAATTAACCACCAACCGAGGAAAGTAGTGCCTGCTATCAGAGCAACTACCGGTACAAAAACCGCCGAAATCTGATCCACCAGTTTCTGTACCGGTGCCTTGCTAGCCTGGGCCGACTCTACCAGCCGAATAATCCGGGACAGAGTCGACTCAGTGCCTACCGTGGTTGCCTGAATTCTGAGTAAACCATCTCCATTGACTGAGGCCCCGGTGACCCGATCACCGACCCCTCGCTCAACTGGCAATGACTCTCCGGTGATAAGCGATTCATCCAACTGGCTAACCCCTTCCAGGATCACACCATCAACTGCCACACGCTCACCGGGACGAACTATTACGATCTCACCCTGAGTAACGGCCTCGGCTGGCACCTCAACAATACTGCCACCACGCTCTACTCGCGCCACCTCAGGTTGCAGATCCATCAGGGCACGTATCGCTGAGGCAGCACTGCGTTTCGCCCTGCCCTCAAGCCACTTGCCGAGCAACACCAGGGTAATAACCATCGCTGCTGCTTCAAAGTAGAGATGCCCGCCAGCACCGCCGGTAAGGGTGACCCAGGCACTGAGACCCCAGGCCGCACTGGTGCCCATGGCCACCAGCACATCCATATTTCCCGCGCCCCCGCGCAGGGATTTGAATGCCCCTTCATAAAATCGCCAGCCAAGCCAGAACTGTACAGGAGTGGCCAGCGCCAATTGCCAGCCAGCGGGCAATTCGGCATGAATCCCCATAGGCATCAGCAGCATAGGCAGGGCCACTGGCCGAGTGAATAACACCGCCAGTATCAACTGCATCAGCTCTCGTCTGTTTTGTTGCAGTTTTATCTGTTCCAGTTTCGCCTGCTGCTCAACGGCTGTAGTGGCTGAGTGGGCAGTAAAACCGGCCCTCTCCACGGCAGCTATGGCATCCTGCAGGGACACCACGCCGCTTGGTGCCGTGATGGAGGCCTTCTCTGTCGCCAGATTGACCACCGCGTGTTCTACCCCTGGCAAGCGGGACAACACTTTCTCCAGCCGACTGGAACAGGCCGCACAGGTCATCCCCCCTATTACTAAATCAAGCGTCTCGGAGGGCACAGAAAAACCGGCTTTGGATATAGCCGCCGTAATATCATTAGCCGACAATTTTGTCGCATCAAAATCGATACTGGCACTGTTTGATGCCAAATTAACCGCCGCACGACTGACGCCAGACTGCTTCCCCAGCACCCGTTCCAGACGGGTCGAGCAGGCAGCACAGGTCATTCCATCGATGGGGAGCTTAAGAGTGCACGACTGATTGGCGCTATTACTATTCATAGGGGCACTATTCATGGGGTCGTCGCATTAAATTGCGTCATATGACACATTTCGTGTCGCCGAGTTTATCAGGATTCACTAATACCTTCCTCTCCTGGTTCGACTTTAATAACTACAGAAAATTCTCCACCTATAAAAAAATAAGGCCCAAAAAACAGTGTACCCACAAAAAAACAAGCGGATATTTAGTACAATTATCCTAATTTATAAAAATAACCGATTATCATTCTAGCCCGATCACCCTTCACAGGGTATACTAATGATTACATTAAAAAATTAGATGGGAATTTTAGATCCAGGTCGCCCATAACCAAATAAATAAAGTCCGGCTATCCCTAGAAATCCAATCATCATCCCTCTGAAGAACTGAATTTATGACAACAAAGCACTACGACACCATTGTTATCGGTAGCGGCCCTGGAGGCGAGGGCGCGGCCATGAAATTGACCAAGTCCGGGCAAAAAATCGCCCTCGTTGAGAAACATGACAAGGTCGGTGGTGGCTGCACCCACTGGGGGACCATCCCCAGTAAAGCACTACGGCACAATATCTCGATGATGGTGGATTACAAGCGCAATCCACTGTTCCAACACTCAATTGAGCAGGTCAATCCTGACTATCCCAAGATGTTGCGCGCTGCCGATTCAGTCATTCAGGAGCAGGTAAGTACCCGCTACCGTTACTACGCCAGAAACAGTGTCGATATCCTCTATGGCGTAGCCTCATTCATTGATGCCCACACACTCAATATCCTGCATGTGGATAACTCAACCGAAGTGATCACTGCAGATCATTTTGTGATCGCCACGGGCTCTTCACCCTATCATCCGGAAGATATCGATTTTGCCCATCCGCGAGTACATGACAGCGACACCATTCTGTCTCTGAAGCACACGCCGAAATCGCTCACAGTCTACGGAGCCGGGGTGATCGGCTGTGAATACGCCTCTATCTTCTGTAATCTTGACGTCAAAGTGAATCTGGTAGACACCCGGGATCGACTGCTCTCTTTCCTGGATGATGAGATTACCGACGCCCTCAGCTACCACTTGCGAAACCAGGGCGTGGTGATACGCAATAACGAGGAGTACATCAAGGTCGAACCCCTGGATGATGGTGTCGTACTGCACTGCAAATCGGGAAAGAAATTTAAGACGGATATCCTACTCTGGGCCAATGGGCGTTCTGGTAACACCAGCGGAATGAGACTTGAAGAGATCGGCATCCGCGTCAATCATCGCGGACAGATCGAAGTAAACGAAAAGTACCAGACTGATCTCCCCCATATCTTTGCGGCAGGTGATGTGGCCGGCCCTCCTGGACTGGCCAGCGCCAGCTATGATCAGGGCCGCTTTGTCGGTGCCCAGATCAGTGCAGGAAAATGCGACTGGAGCCTGATCGAACAGTTCCCCACCGGGATCTACACCAACCCCGAGATCAGTTCACTGGGAAAAAGTGAACGTGAGCTGACTGAGCAACAGGTGCCCTATGAAGTGGGGCACGCCATGTTCAAGAGCATCGCCCGGGCACAGATCACCGGCCATACCGTCGGCATGCTGAAGATCCTGTTCCATCGGGAGACATTTGAAATACTGGGGATACACTGTTTTGGTGAGACAGCCGCAGAGATTATCCACATCGGCCAGGCCATCATGTCCCAGAAAGGGGGCGCGAATACCCTGCTCTATTTCACAGAGACCACATTCAACTATCCGACCATGGCCGAGGCCTATCGTGTGGCTGCATTGAATGGCCTGAACAGGATATTCTAAAACCGGTCACAACCTGAACAGCTGTGCCGTCAAGCAACGATCTGCTTGAGCCGTTTGACGGCACCGGGATGACCTTGTGCAGCCGCCTTTCTATACCAGCGTATAGCCTGCTTTTCATCCACTGGACCACCCCGGCCCACCCTGAACATCTCTGCCAGGTTATACTGGGCCATGGGGTCTCCATGCAGCGCTGCCTCACGATACCAGTTTATGGCCTCTGCCGGGTTGGCAGTAATCCCCTGCCCCTGATCATACATATAGCCCAGGTTTACCTGGGCATAGCCGTGACCCTGATGCGCCGCCAGGGTCAACCAGTAAATGGCCTTGTTAAAATCCTGCTCGACCCCTTCACCGGTTCGATACATATCACCCAGGCAGTTACGCGCAGGGGCATGTCCCTGCTCGGCAGCGCGCTGATACCAGTTTGCCCCTTGTTCCTGGTTTCTAGCCAGACCAATCCCCTGGTCGTAGCAGCGACCCAAACGGTATTGAGCCTGTGCATCACCCTGCTCGGCGGCCTTGCGAAACCAGCGGACAGCCTGGCTCAGGCTAGCCTTAACACCAATCCCCTCACTGTAGAGTAACGCCAGGTTATACTGGGCATCCGCCACACCCTGATTGGCCGCCTGCTGATACCAATTGAGTGCCTGATTCAGATCGCGCGCAACCCCCTCACCCCGATCAAACAATACGCCCAGGCCATATTGCGCATTCACATCACCCTGCTCAGCGAGTAGGGACCAGCATTGGAAGGCCTCGTCATAGGCCCGGCGCGCATAGGCAGCCACTCCCTCTTCATAAGAGGGTGCGATATCCTGACCATGACCACCCTGTCGGGACTCACTGTACTCGCGTGATATTGAACGTCTCGGAGCAAGCATCCGGGACTCCTTAAAAAGCCAGCTGGTAACGGCGTATTATCCCATGAAAAGCTGGCGATTTCCTATTCTGTGACATTTTTCCCACCGCCCCTTAAACAGGTAATGAACATTCTTCCCTGCAGTGGCACAATTCGATCTGAATCAGGCTGTGATAGCGCCAGCCATAACCATCTTATCCCGGACAACCCTCATGAAGATTAAAACACTGCTGCTGATCACCCTCCCACTGATGGGATTCCAGACCATCGCCAGTGAGCTGGAAAAGATGCAGTCACAACAAGGTGCGCTGAAGCAGGAGATCAATAGCATTCAGCAGGAAACTGTTTCTGAACAGGTACGCCTGGAGGAACTGAAACGACTCATTCAGGAGCAGCGGGAAAAAAACCAATTACTGGATAAACTGCTCGAAGCAGAGGCAGCTAAACAGCAACAAAAACCCGAAAAAGAGCCCCCCGCACAGTAAAACAGCCACTGCCTAGAGCAGTCATTCGTGTTATCCACAATACCTGTGGATAACATTGTGGAAAAGATGCGGAAACAGGTCTCGATTGCCCAGTCACAAAACAGAAATATTAGATTGGATGATTTTTATACAGTATATTTTTATTTTTATTAATCAGCATGTTATGTGATATCCACCTACCTTAAACAGTATCCTCAAAAGCCCAACCAGGATTCCTCTCGGGCAGTCAATGGACTGTGCATACAATTTCCCTTTGTGACAAAGGGTTAGCATACACATCTTAGACACAGACCGAACAAACGACTGGAAGTGATGATTTAACAATGTCACACAACATGGAGAAGGCACTGCATCTGTCAGGCTGATAGAATACCCGCCATGTCATCATCAGAATCACCTTTCTGGATCAGCAAAACGCTCTCACAACTATCTCCCGAGGAGTGGGAATCGCTTTGTGACGGGTGCGCCAAATGCTGCCTGCACCGATTTGAAGATGAAGAGACCCAGGAGATCCATTTCACCAACGTCTGCTGTCGTTATCTGGATCAGTCGGACTGCAGCTGCAGTGACTATCCCAATCGTTCAATCAATGTGCCCGACTGCGTAACGGTCACCCTGGATGTACTCGCCGATCCCTACTGGCTCCCTGAGAGTTGCACCTACCGATTATTGGCTGAAGGCAAACCCCTACCTGATTGGCATCCACTGATCTGTGGCGACCGTAGCCGCATGGTTTATGGCGGCCATTCAGTTGGTGGCCGGGTTATCAGTGAGCGCCAGACCAATAATCTTGAGCACCACATCATCGACTGGATTAAATAAGCGCCAAACCGTAAGAGAGTTAACGTGGAACAGATCAACACCATTACCGAATTCCTGGAGACCACCGGAGCCCGGCTCCGTTTCTTTGATATGGGCAGGCGGGTAAACAAGATTTCGCGCGAGCATTTCTTGAAATTTGAAAAAAACGACACCCCCTATCCCTACCCCCTGCAACAACAAGCCTGGTTTGCCTTGCTGTTTCAGGATAAGAGCAATCAACAGGAGCCACTCATCTGGTTCCTGCGTATGCCACTGGATGAACAGGGCAAACTGCTTCTCGCCGCCCGGGATGATTTCATGCATCGACTGATTGAACGCATTGGCGAGAAGATGCAGGCAGAGCAGGGCGGTGAGCAACTTGAAGCGGCATTGCAGGATAACCCCTATAGCTTCAAGCCGAATGAAGATCGAATGGCGGTATTTCATGCCCGCATTTCAAAGCTTATGAAGTCCCCCCCCTCAAAATTTTTTGATCATGCTCTGAGCTATTTTGCCGGTGAGCTTGGCTGGGATCAGTGGTCTTTTGTCGGCTACCAGGGCATCGCTGATATCGCTGCCCGGCAAGATGAGCCAAAGATCGAGGCGCTTATTGTCGCGGCCATTGCGGCCATGCCAGCTCAACCACTGATCGCCCTCTGCCACTGCCTGGAAAATGAGACGATCTCAGCCTCTATCACTCAGGCATTGCACAATAGAGTACAACTTGAGCTTCAGCAGACCAGACCGGAGCTAAACCTGCTTGCTGCCACGCTTCGGGGCAGCGCCCAATCTCGCTCGAAAAATCTTCAACAGGAATTGATCCACAGCCTGCTCTCAGCCCCTCTAGGGAATCATATTGAAATCCTCACGGCCGTTACCGGGCGCGCCTGGGAACAGCTGTTGGACGGCTCGATTCGCCTGCTGTTTCTGGAACGGCTGGCGGAAAACAGTGCCGGCCAGGAGGCCTTTAATCTCTGCATGGCAGACCTGCTGTTTATTCCAGGCATGCGTGAGCCGGTGCTGAATACGGTACGCGATCCAAACCGATCAGAGAAACTCTCCGCAGCCATTGGTGCACTGTTTAAAGGCGTCACTGGTTAACCCGATGGCTGAAAAGAGCACCATTTACCGCGCCCAGATCAACTTGTCGGATATTGACCGTGGCATATACACCGAACGGCAGTTGACACTCGCCTGCCACCCTTCTGAAACGACTGAACGTTTGTTGGCCCGCATCATTGCCTACTGCCTCTGCTTTGAAGAGGAGCTGGAGTTTACCAAGGGTATCTGCGAAGGCGCCTCACCCGATATCTGGCACAGAGACATGGGCCAGCGCATCGAACACTGGATTGAAGTAGGACTACCAACACCGGAGCGTATTCAGGAGGCCTCCAGGCGTGCCAGGCAGGTCACCTTTTATCTTTATGGAAAACACCTGGACCGCTGGCAACAGATGCATAGAGAGAAGCTTGTCCATCTTACCAACCTGCGGCTATTCATCATTGAAGCTGATTTTCTCAAACTATTGGTGGGCAATATCGCCAAAAATATGAGCTGGTCTCTGACCCAGACCGAGGGCACGCTCTATCTCAGTGACGGAAAACAGGATTTGAGCACCACAATAGAGCCTGTTTACCTCCAATAATATCCATGCAAAATCTAATATAATCAGTTAGTTCGAAAAAGAACTCTGCATGCGTCAAAAAAAATGAGCTATGATCTATTCATGTCACAGCTCTTTCTCTCAAAGCCTCTGCGCGATCGGCTGGAACTCCTTACCAGCATCGGCTATCCCAATGAGACCTGTGGTGTATTGCTGGGCAAACAGGTCCATGGCCACGTATCTGTACACCGCATCGAAGAGGCACCTTACCCCAATCTCGATCAGGCTGAAGGGGGCTTTAATCTCAACCCACTCGACCTGCACAACGCAACCCGCAACGCTCAACGGCACGGTCTGGAGGTGGTCGGTATCTGGCGGGCGCTACCGGATAAATGTGTAACCCGGACCCCGGATGAGAATCTGCCAGCCTGGTCAGGCTACTCCTACCTCCTGGTCTCTATTACTCCGACCGGCATCACCACCCTGCGCTCCTGGCGCCTTACCAGTAACCGGCTTACTGAAGAAGATCTGATGCTGTAAACCTTTTTGGCAATTCACAGCTTCGAGAGATAGGCCCCATAGCCAAGATCAGAAAGCGCCTCTTTCGGAATAAAACGCAGAGCAGCTGAATTAACACAGTAGCGCAATCCTGTCGGCGCAGGTCCATCATCAAATAGATGTCCCAGGTGCGAATCGGCATAACGGCTTTTCACTTCGGTACGCGGAAATATCAGCTTGTAATCGGTGTGCTGAACGATGGCTGTTTTGTTCAGTGGGCGGGTGAAACTGGGCCAACCCGTGCCGGAATCAAACTTATCCTTTGAAGAAAACAAAGGCTCACCAGTGACTACGTCGACATAGATACCCGGCCGTTTTTCATCCCAGTAGGGATTACTAAAAGGCTTCTCGGTCGCCCCGTTCTGGGTGACATCATACTGAAGCGCTGACAGCTGTTTACGCAATACCGCATCTGCAGGTTTGGAATACGGCTGATTCGGGTGCTCAGACGCAACCCCTGCAGCCTCAGACTCATACACGGCCTGCGGTTCCCTATCCGTAGCTGCATTCACCAACAGCACCGCGGCCAACCCGGCCACCATCACTCCACTCATTAACCAACGCATTTTATCTCTCCTGTAAACAAATCTCATACCTCCAGAGACCAGCCCTGACACTGGATTATTTCGGTGTTATAAAACTGTGACTTTTGAGGTCGATTAAATGCAGAAATAGACCATCGAACCTGGTGAATTGCATTCATCGTTGTGAGATGTCATGCTCAGGAAAAATGAACGTCTTATCAAACACAAACATGGATATCTCCCTGCTCAGAACATTCCTTGAAGTGGCCAAGGTGAGACATTTCGGCAAGGCGGCCGAAACCCTCTGTGTGACCCAGTCGGCTGTCAGCGCCCGCATCAAACAACTGGAATCGACCCTCGGGGTTGAGCTGTTTATCCGAAAACGGGGTGATATTCAGCTCACCATCGCGGGTAATCGCTTACAGCGGCATGCTGAAACGATTGTCAGAGGCTGGGCCAGAGCACGCCAGGATATCGCCATGGAGTCATCGCTCTCTGACTCCATCGCCATTGGATGCGAAAACGATCTCTGGTCGATTCTGGTAAAGAAGCTGAGTCAGCAACTCAAAAACCAGGCACCTGAAATGATGATCCAGGTTGAGATTCTGACCCGTGAAACACTGATTCAGCGGCTCACCGCAGGTCTGCTGGATCTGGTATTGATGTTTGAACCACCCCAGATGTCCGACCTGATTATCAGCAAAGTGGCTGAAATTCCACTTGTCATGGTCTCATCCAGTAAAGATCAGTCCGCAAGCGAGGCCATCAAAACCAACTACATCATGGTTGACTGGGGTAACAGTTTCTCCATTCAGCATGCCGAATATTTCCCCGATGCCCCGGTACCTAAGATGCGCACGGGATCCAGCAGCATGGCCTACGATTTGATTGTGGATCAAGGTGGTACAGCCTATCTGGCTCAGCAGATGGTAGAGAAAGCCCTTGAACAGGGACAACTGTTCAAGATTGAAGATGCGCCAGTGTTTCAGCGTTCAGTCTATCTGGTCATACGACCTGAAAGTGATCTCAGAAGACCGATCAAGCTGGCAACCAGTTGTCTCGCTTCAGCAGAGCAAGCGCAGATACCACAATAGGCATGGCCACAGAGATTCAACCAATAGCAGACTGATTAAAACGATGATTGCCAGTGCGGGGGCTCTGCACTGGCAATCAGATGCTTATTCAAAACTCGCCTGGATGTCTGTTGCCTTGTCTACGCGGACTTCCCGGTTTACGCGCACCGCCCTCATTCTCTCTGGACTGCGGGCGTTTGGTTCTGGCCCCGTCATTCTGTTTGCGATTTTTATGATGAACGACGCTGGTCCACTCGTCGAGGTCATCATACTCATCCCTATCGGAACGTCTACTCACCGTCGGGTCTCCAACAACAATTAGTTAGAAATTGATTACCAAAAGGTATATTCAGGTTGAAATTAGCTAGTGACTCAATCGAATCCCATAAAATCCGGATCACCTAACTGTTGACGCAACATACGCAGCTCCATCAGCTGCTCAACACGGCGTCTCGCCTCGGGACTGCTTTTTTTCACCTTGGAGGTAACATACTCCAGATCAGCCTCATCATCGGCATCCAGATCGTCATCCTCTATTACATCATCCACCTTGTTCATTCGTGTTTAGCTCAAGCAGATAAAAGAGGCACACTAATTACCTTCAGAGCTGGGGCAAGGTAAAGTTAAAAATTTTTGTCGTGATGACAAATATTATTTATCGATATACCTCGGGGCGCTGATACGCCCTATCTGCAACGTATCAGCCCCAATGAGAAGAGAAAAAGAGAGGAATTAATCAATCTGAATGGCGTGATCTTCAAGTAGCCTGGTAATCAACCCCATCGTTTCACCTCCCTGGGGCAAGCGAGCCTGAACAACATAACCACCACCGGGTGCCACCTGCATTGAATTCCCATGCTGATCTTCCATGGTATCAAGGACAAACAGCTGATTTCCTGTCGGGGTCAGTAGCTCCAACTGATCCCCAACGCCAAACTTATTCTTAACATCCAGCAGCGATTTACCACTCGCCGGGTCAAAACCGATCACTTCGGCTACAAATTGCTGACGTGAGCTGCGGGAGGAGTTATCCCGGTAAGATTGCAGCTCCTGGCTCTCATGACGCTGATAGAAACCATCGGTATACCCCCGGCTGGAAAGGTTCTCCAGTTCAGCCATTAACTCTGGTCGGAAGGGTTTGCCGGCGACGGCATCATCAATGGCCTGGCGGTAGATCTGGGTAGTGCGGGCAGTATAGTAGTGTGATTTTGTACGCCCTTCGATCTTCAGGCAATCCACACCGATCTGAACCAGCCGATGGATATGCTCGACTGCCCGCAGATCTTTTGAATTCATGATGTAGGTACCGTGCTCATCCTCGAATATCGGCATGAATTCGCCCGGACGCTCTTTCTCTTCTAGCAGATAAACCCCATCAGCGGACGGATGCCTGACCTGTCCCGACTGGGCCACGCCGGTGACCTCTTCACCCTCACCAGCCTGTCCGACCTTATATTCCCAGCGACAGGAGTTGGTGCAGCTGCCCTGGTTGGCATCGCGGTGATTAAAATAACCGGACAGCAGGCAGCGCCCGGAATAGGCAATACAGAGTGCGCCATGTACAAACACCTCAAGCTCCATATCCGGACAGGCCTGGCGAATCTCCTCGATTTCATCCAAAGAGAGCTCGCGGGAGAGTATCACCCGGGTCAGCCCGACCTGCTGCCAGAATTTAACCGCCGCGGCATTCACCGTGTTCTCCTGGACAGAGAGGTGCACCTGCATCTCTGGCCAGCGTTCGCGAACCAGCATAATCAGACCTGGATCGGACATGATCAGGGCGTCCGGACCCAGTGCAACAATAGGCGCGATGTCATCCATAAAGGTCTTCAGTTTGGCCCCGTGCGGCATCAGATTACAGGCGAGGAAAAACTGCTTGTTCAGTGCATGGGCCTCGCCGATTCCGGTAGCCAGATTCTCCTCCATAAAATCATTATTGCGTACCCGTAGACTGTAGCGCGGCATGCCGGCATAAACGGCATCTGCGCCATAGGCAAAGGCGTAGCGCATATTTTTCAGGGTCCCCGCAGGGGAGAGTAGTTCAGGCGTGTTCATGGAATGATTACCAGAAGAGACAGAACAGCAGACTATAACGCAGAGCCGATGCAAGCACCAAAGGAACAAATCCACGCATTAAACAAGGGAACAGAGCTCTCCAGTCAGTGTGACCTGACTTTGATAGATCTGAAGATTGCAGTATCCTCGCACTACCCTGACGTTTTCAATTGTAACCACTGCAGCAGCCGATTACATGAACAGCCCCAATAAATCGCTACAGAAAAATGCCGCCATAGTGGCAGAAGCACTGTCCGAATACATCGAATCATCGGGTACTAAGCAAGCCCCGGTAATCCATCAGGAAAAGCTTGAGGTGCTGATAGAGCGACTGGGCTTGGAGCAGCATATCACCGAGGGTGACCTCAGCGGTGAAAAACTCAGAGCGTTTGTCACCGACTACCTGGATGCCACCACACGCTTGCACCACCCGGGGTTCCTTGCACATCAGGTAGCGGTTCCAAACCTCACCGGTGCGCTCGGCTCCTGGATTGACGGCTCAACAAACAACGCCATGGCCATCTACGAGATGGGTCCGGCCGCATCCAGCATTGAATACTTCATGATCAACTGGATGTTAAGCAAGATCGGCTGGACGACTGTCAGCAGCGACAGGCAACTCGATCCAGATTCTTCTCACGGTGGCGGGGTGCTGACCCACGGCGGTTCCCTGGCCAATCTGACTGCCCTGCTGGCGGCACGCAGTGCCCGGGTACCCGGCTTTTGGAAATCAGGCAATCCGGGCAATCTGGTGATATTGGTACCGGAGCAATCGCACTACTCCATGAAACGGGCAGCGGCCATTTTGGGCCTCGGCGAAGATAACTGTCTTAGCCTACCAGCCGATCAAGATGGCCGGGTGTTGCCTGCAGAAATGGAGAGCCAGATTAATGAACTGGCGTCTAGAGGAAAGCGGGTGATGGCGATTGTTGCCAACGCCTGTGGCACCGCAGCTGGGCTGTATGATCCATTGCCTGAGATCGCCGCCATCTGCCGGCAGCACAATATCTGGTTGCATGTGGATGCAGCACATGGGGGTGGCGCATTGGTTTCAGCTCAGCTGCGTCATCTGCTGAAGGGGATTGAACTAGCTGACTCGGTTGTCTGGGATGCCCATAAAATGATGTGCACACCCACGGTCTGCGCTGCCGTTCTTGTCAGGGATCATCGCCATCTGGATCACGCCTTTGAGCAGGAGGCGAGTTATCTGTTGCATGCCAAGGATCAGCCCGGTTTTGACTTTATCTCCCGTACGGTCGAGTGCACCAAGGCAGGACTCGGGTTACGACTGTTTATGACCGTCGCCGCAATGGGCGAGTCCGGCCTGGCCGCCCATGTGGAAGGTTTGGTTGAGCAAGCCAGATCTGCGGCAAAACTGATCCAGGATAGGGCGGGTTTTGAAGTCGCCATAACACCCGAAACCAATATCGTCTGTTTTCGCCTGGGTGATGATGACAGCCAGCAGCTTGAGATTCGCCGACAACTGCTGGAGCACGGCGACTACTACATCTCATCTACACTCTATCGTAACATCCGCTGGTTGCGGCTGGTTTTTATGAACCCCCTCACCTCACTGGATGATATTCGGCAGTTACTTGATGATATTGAGGAGATCCACAGCCACCTCGTGTAACGAGTCGGCAGTAGCGTCATGCCAGAGGGTCCTGAAATTCGCCGTGCTGCCGATCAGATTGAACAGGCCCTGAAAGGCAAAAGATTGGTTCGGGTCGAATTTGGACTGGACCATTTAATCCCCTTTGCAGCAGAACTGAAAGGCCATCGGGTTAGCGCCATAGATACGCACGGGAAGGCCATGCTGACCCGATTCGATAACGGGCTTACCCTCTACACCCACAATCAGCTCTATGGGCGATGGTATGTTGGTGATGCAGATCTGCGACCAGGGACCAAGCGTAAACTGCGCGTAGCACTGATAACGAAGGATAGCGCCGCCCTGCTCTATAGCGCGTCCACCATTGAGCTGCTAACCGATGCACAGATCCAGCAACACCCTTTCCTAAGCAAACTGGGGCCTGACGTCCTGCACGCATCAACCGATGTTGAACGAGTTTTACAACAGCTTCAGAACCCCGCCTTTAAAAAACGACGACTGGGGTATCTTCTGACTGATCAAACCTGTCTGGCAGGCCTTGGTAACTACTTGCGTTGCGAAGCACTATTTGATGCCTCACTGCATCCGTCATTACGACCAATCGACTGCACAGATGAACAACTGACCAAGCTAGCGCAATCGCTGCTGATACTTGCCCGCCAATCATACAAAACAGCCGGGATTACTAATGATGTATTACGCTCTAAAGCGTTAATGTCAAGCGGCTCCACATTTGAACAAGCCAGGTTTCTGGTCTTTAGAAGAGACGGTCTGCCCTGCTATCGCTGCAGTCAGACCATTATAAAAACCACTGTATCGGGCCAGGCGTGTTATAGCTGCGCGCAGTGCCAATCTGCAGGGTGAGCGTTTAGGAAAACTTCATTATTCTTGCGCGCCGCCGATGACTTCAATAGATGCAGGAAAAAACAACAATATGCTACCAGCAATCATCGACATTGAAGCTTCAGGATTTGGGCGTAATAGCTATCCCATCGAGGTAGGCATCATCCTGTCTGACCAGAAAAGTTTCTGCAATATCATCCGCCCCGCCGATCACTGGACCTACTGGGATGAAGCGGCTGAGGAGGTTCACGGCATCTCCAGAGAACTCCTGCTGGAGAAGGGCAAACCGCCGGTTGAAGTGGCAGACAAGCTCAATCAACTGCTTCGCGGCACAAAAATCTATACCGATGCCTGGAGTCATGATATCTCCTGGATTGGCAAACTGTTTGAGTTAACAGAAATACCCCAACTCTTTTCCCTGGACAGCTTGAGAAGTCTGATGACAGAGCAGCAGGCGGCACTCTGGCATCCGACGAAAGAGCAGGTCATTGCCGAGTTAAACCTCACCCGGCATCGCGCCAGCACCGATGCATTCATACTGCAAGAGACCTTCCGGCGCACTGCCGAGAGTTGCAGCTAACACTCACCTTCCTAAGCAGTTGCATCCTATGGCCTGCCCTCAAACTGATCGTTTACCATTTATTAATAGTGGTTTACTCACTATAGACAGGTAATCCTGCCTATGTCAGGCTTTTACGGATATTCCAAGCTGTATTAATCCTCCACTGTCGAACATCGAGCCTGTCATCCATGAAACCTTCAGATCTGATTCAGGCCATTATAGTTGTCATAATCTGGGGATTTAACTTTGTAGTGATTAAGACAGCCGTTGCAGAGATACCGCCGCTTGCATTAACTGCTATCCGCTTTACCTTTGTCGCGTTACTGATCGCCCCTTTCTTTCGCCCAACCAAGCAGCAACTTCCAAAGATTGCCTGGCTTGCCCTGATCCTGGGTTGTGGTCATTTCGGCATGCTGTTTATTGGATTAAGGGGTGCAGATGCCGCCACCACGGCTTTGATGATTCAACTGGGCATTCCCTTCAGCGTTATCCTGGCGACGCTGCTGTTTTCTGATTCACTGGGCTGGGGTCGTGTTGTCGGAATGCTCCTGGCCTTTACCGGTGCCGCACTGTTGGCAGGAGAGCCGCAAGGGGCTACCCCTTTGGCGCTGGGTGCACTGCTTATTTCCGCCTTCTGCTGGGCCTGGGCCAACATACTGATTAAGCAGTACAGCAGCATCCACTCTATGACTATTATCGGCTGGATGAGTCTGTTGGCCATAGCACCACTTTCGGCTGCCTCCTATTTTCTCGAAAGCAACCAGCTGACTGCCATACAGTCTGCCAGTTGGACTACATGGGCGGCTCTCGCCTATATCGTTATCGGCTCTTCGATCCTTGCCTATTACATCTGGTACAGGCTGCTGGCCCGCCTGAGCATCAACCAGGTGGTTCCCTTTTCACTGCTTGCACCTATGATTGGGGTTACTGCAGGCATCTTGATTCTGGATGAAGCATTTACGCTCTACAAGGCTCTAGGTGGTGCATTGACCATCGGTGGCGTGGCATTGATTGAGATAAGACAAGCCAGATCACGCAGACTCGCACTCCTTTCATCTCCAATAAAGCTACCTTAAGGAGATCACATCCAGGCAGTTTTATGCCGATCACAGATTGCTACTGGTACTACTCTATACTGATCCTATTCAAGGCAAAGCAGCATCTAATGTTATCCATAGCAACAAAAAGTCACCTGACCTTTTATGCCGCACTCTTGTTAGTCACTTTCAGCCTGCAGCAGGGGCTGGCTGGCACGGCAGTTAACGGACAAATAAAACCCCAGAGCGCGTTCAACAAACTGGCACTAAAAATTTCAAGTGGTGACACCCTGGAACGTTATGACTTCGTATCCATCGCACTGAATGAACTGATACTGGCCTACCAAAAAAGCTATCAGGAGAGTAGTAATGAGCAACCTGCCGAACAGCATGCACAACTCAAATTGGCCCGTTGGAGAAGAGGACTCGGGGCATTTATTGACCAATTGAGTGAACTACAAAACAACATGGAATTTGATGATCAGATTGATATCATTGTCCAGGAATCGATTCCAATTACGCTCTACATAAATAACAATCCGGTTGTATTGAGCGGCCCTGAAATTGTAAAAGCCAGCCAGATCGAACAGAACATTACGAACCGTTATTGTCGCCTGCATGACTGCAGTCGATACAATGATATACCCAGCAAAGAATCAATCATCCCGCAAAAGATCGCCCGTGGCAGATGGCAGATAAACCACAAGCGTGACACCCGATACGAGACACCCGACGGTCTGGTCTTCATGTTCCACACTTTAGATGAGCGTGAACAGAAACAGAAATTTTGTGAAACTGTCGCCAATGACTTGCGGTTATTTGTCAGCCAGATTAAACGCGCTCAACACGCTGGTTATCAGATAGAGTGGGAGGCCGTCAGTGTAGCAACACTGCATGACGGCAAGACAGGACACGTTATCATAAATAGTAGCGGCGACTATCTCACCATGGACTTCAAGCTACTCAACAGATACTTGCTACTAGATAAAAACCTGCTCTCCTGGATTAAGAAAACAGTAACCGGGGAGCAACCCTACGCTTATATTTCAGATACCGACAAGCTGTGGCTGCAGACAAAGCAACAATAAAACCAAACCTGTGGTCAACAGGGTCTAGCGATGCCCGAATAGCTCTCTGCGCAGTGACCTGGCCATGCCAGCAAGATATGACTCGGCGCTTGCCCGTTCCATAACCTCAGGCCATGCCAGATGGGCAAGATGAAAGGTACTCGCACAGTTTTCAATATCCACCAGTCTGAATATAACCAGTGACTCGCGCTTCATCGATTCGGCGTTAATCAAGGACAAGGAAAAACCCGCAAACCAGACAGCCGTTTGCGCAATTGCTGAGAGTCGCCGATCACCCTGAAAGGGCGGCAATACCCCAAAATCGGATATCAGCGCACTCAGATTTTCAGCAACTGAGAGTAAATTCTCCTCCTCCGCATTCGTCACGCGCTGAATTATCTTTTCCAGATTAGCTTGCTGAACATTGGAGAAAAGTAACAGCTGGGTGTAATCATCGTAGATATAGATTGAGATAGAATCACTCAGCGCTTTATCAACCCGATCAGGCATCCAGCCTTTATCGAGCAGATTCTGCACATAATCCCGCCTTGCCTTGTACTTGGAAAAATCAGCGACATTGCCCATTACCACTCTCACAGATGACCGCCTCATTACTATGAAGATAGTTTAACTATCCTCTGGTAACAAGATTAAATGTGAAAGATAGAATGAAAAAGCCAGTTTAAAAAGCAGGATAAAAGAGCATTTGAAATTGGCATTCGCACGCAGACTGAGCTTCCAGTGCGAATGCCGGCACGATGATTAAATCTGATTGAGTATCCGGGCGACAGCCACACCATCCTGTACATTGAGGATGTGACTGCTGTTTACCACCACTACCTTTGCTTTGCCGTGTATAGCTTGAACACTGTTCATATCCTGACTAAAAACGGGCACCAGTTCATCACCCATCCCCACGGGACCAGGTCGGACAATTGAGTAGTAGGCAATATCCGGATGCGGCTGGCCATTCAACCAGAACAGCAGGCTGCCTGGTTGAGCGGGCACCAGATCAATTAACGCGCCGCGCGATTCACGTAGCACGCGGGTCTTACCCCCGGTAAAGAAATTCTGAACCAGACAGAAAGGATAGGGAACATCCGTTGTCTCCAATGCCTCTATCGCTCGGCCTGTGCCCATATGGGGCGATGCAATGGTAATCAATCCTTTTGCATGACTCAGACCACCTCTGACAAGTGCGATGCGGGCGACTATGCCACCAGCTGAGTGCGCCACGAGGGTCACAGACTCTTCAGGGTGTAATTTTGTTACCTGGCGCAACATGGCCTGTAACAGATCAGCCTGAACCATCATGGGTGACAAAGAAGGCAATTCAACCTGATAGACAGTGTTCTCGCCCTTATCCCCAACAACCGGGATCAGCTCCACACCATAGGGATACGCACGCAGGATGCCTGCACGTTTCCAGCCATTATCGACCAGCACAGCATTTACACCACTGCTCTCCCAGGAAGAGGCGCTTCCCAGATAGCCGTGAATCAAAACGGCCACATCAGCCTTAGCCCAGGGAGATGCAACCACCAGGATCAATAGAGTAAATAGCGTTTTTAACATCTTCATATCTTTCTCCTTCTGATACGTTGAGCTGGAATGACAGTGCCGATCCAGTCTCAAATAGCTATTACGAATTACCGTTAAAGACTCATGCCATTGATTGGTAGTAGACATTCTGTGGATGCTTGGCTTCGGCAAAAAAATACCAGCGTTCGGCTATGAGGCCGAGATACTGGATAGCAAAGGCGGCAATCGGCAGCAATGAAGACTCCATAACATAGGCCGTGGCTAAAACTGCTATTGGCACCGGAAAGACGGCCAATAGAAAAAAAAGTTTTATTAGTCGCAGCGCACCCGGCGTACGGCCATGAAAAAACTCTTTGGTATTGAATGCACCACCCATAAAACCCTGACTCAGTTGTTTAAGGGTCGGGTGACGAACACCAATTGCAGTGCGCAAACCATACTTGTCGCGTAAGTTACGATTACGCACCAGTGAAGCACCACGGGATATAGCACCAAGAACAGTAAAGATGACAGCCCAGGTACCAAATAGCGACACCAGGTCAAGACTCGCATAGGCGGAAAAGGCTGCAGCGAACATAAAACCGGAGGCAAGTCCTAACAAGCTATAATTGAGTACCGTCAATGGTGTATGCCACTCCTGTAAAAACTTGAGACTGGCATAGATCATTGCGGTACAGATAAACAGAGCAAACGCGCTGATGCTCGCCAGCAAACCAATAATAAGGCTCAGATCAACGGCCAGGGTATCAGCCACCATAAACAGTGGTTGAGTCCAACCAAAGTAGTGCGTAATGCCGTAAAGAAACACCAGAAACATAAACAGTGGCAATACAATCACTTCACGGGAAAGCCAGGAAATCCGCCACATCGTAGCGGCGCGCCATGCACGTTCCGGCCTGCCAAGATGAAACACCGAAGAGATTAACCCCAGTAGCAAAAATACCAGTGCTATCAGGCTGCCAATGGCATAAAAACCCAAACTCTCCTGTACCGGTATCAGGTTGGCAAGCGCGTACACCTGCCCGGTATAGAGTGCCAGAAAGAGCCCTTGGCCAATGCCAATCAGGGTAGTTAAAAAAATTACAGAAAATGCCGGATGCATCGCTTTGTCCTGTTCAATATGTCACTTGAAACGCACTTTGCTTACCAGGCCACATCATCCAGGGTATCACCCTGCTCGATCGGCATATCAACCTCTTCCTTGCGCAGTGGATTATCGGCCCGGATCAACTCATCCTCATGGATCTGCATCTGGCTTCTTCGACGCGGCAGATAGTGATTGGCTGGTTGGGTACCCCACTCTGGCTGAAGCTGATAACCACCCTGCTCTCGTATAGCTACAGATGCCGATGATTCAGGATCATGGATATCACCAAAGATGCGTGCCGAGGTTGGGCAGGCCAGCACACAGGCAGGCTTGCGTTCCGATTCAGGTAACGACTCATCTGTAATGCGATCAATACACAGCGTGCACTTCTTCATCACCTTGTTTTTCGCATCGATCTCCCGGGCACCATAGGGACAGGCCCAGGAGCAATATTTGCAACCAATGCACTTATCGTAATCCACCAGGACAATGCCATTGTCCTCACGCTTATAACTTGCGCCCGTGGGACAGACCGGTACGCAAGGTGGATCTTCACAATGCAGACAGGACTTGGGAAAGTGCACGGTTTCGGTATGAGGAAAACAGCCCACTTCAAAGGTCTGCACGCGATTGAAAAAGACCCCGCTCGGGTCAGCGTCATAGGGCCGCTCATCAGGCAGTGGACCGGCCCAGCCAGAGCTGTTCCACTCTTTGCAACTGGTGACGCAGGCGTGACAGCCAACGCAGACATTCAGGTCGATAACCAGGGCTAGCTGAGTCATATCTTGCTCCCCTTTGATTTACCGAGCTTACCGGCAAAGAATGAGCGCCAGCGTCCACGGTAGCTCTTCTGGCCTGGCAACGGTTTCTGTGCAATGAACTGGGGTAGAGTTTGAGCCGGCTCTTCAGGTGCCGCCTTATAAATCTTCACCCGTACATCAAACCAGGCCGCCTGCCCAGTAACCGGATCAGAATTCGAGAGATGGTCGCCTGATTCACAGGGAGGCAACTCTTCCGGAATCAAGTGGTTCAGCAGGAAACCTTTTTGTGATTCATTCGCCTTGGGAGAAAGCCCCCAGGCCCCCGCTGCCTTGCCAATTGCGTTCCAGGTCCAGACAGTGCCCGGCTCCACGGCCTCGGAATATCGGCACATGCAGCGCACCTTGCCAGTGGGAGACTCCACCCAGATCCAGTCACCATCATCAATCCCTTTAGCATGCGCTACGATTGGATTCACAAACAGGTAGTTGTGCGTATGGATCTGCCGCAGCCAGACGTTTTGTGAATCCCAGGAGTGATACATCGCCATCGGACGCTGAGTCAGGGCATTGAGCGGGTACTCATGGGTATCCACCAACCGTGATAACAGCGGTTCGCTGTAAAATGGCAGTGGATCAAAGTGCATCTCAACACGCTTGCGCAGCCGCTCTGGTGGCTTACGCCCTTTGCCTTTGCCCTGTGCTGCCAGGCGGAATTTCTGCAACACCTCGGAATAGAGATGAATGGTGATCGGCTCCGCATAGCGAATCATGCCGTGATTTCGCGCCCAGTGCAGATACCCTTTGTTCCAGTTACGCATGTACTGGTAAGACTTGGGCAATTTGTAGTGGTAGTAGCAGTCATTTTTCTGATACATCTCCCACTGCCGCGGATTGGGTTCACCTTTGAGGAACTTCTCCCCTCCCTTGCCGCGCCAACCAGCCAGAAAGCCAATCCCGGAGCCAGGCGAGGTCTCATAATTGGTAATAAAATCAGGATAGTCGCGATACTTTCGATCACCGGCTGCCGTGACAAATGCCGGCAGTTTCAGGCGACTGCCCAACTCCACCAACACCTCCTGGAACGGTTTGCACTGACCGGTCGGCGGCACCACTGGGATACGCACTGAATCCACCGGTCCTTCAAACTCCGAGATCGGCCGATCCAGCATCGACAGCGCATCATAACGTTCAAGATAAGTGGTATCGGGTAACACCAGATCAGCAAAGGCGACCGTCTCGGACTGAAAGGCATCGCAGACAATCAGGAAAGGAATCTTGTATTCACCTTCACTATCCTTGTCTGTCAGCATGTGGCGGATCTGCTCCGTGTTCATAGAGGAGTTCCAGGCCATGTTGGCCATGAACAGCAGCATGGTGTCGATCGGATAGGGATCACCGCGCCAGGCGTTGGTGATGGCGTTATGCATCAGACCATGCACTGACAGCGGGTACTCCCAGGAGAATGCCTTGTCCAGGCGCACTGCTTCTCCTTCTTCATCGACAAACAGGTCTTCCGGCTTGGAAGGCCAGCCGAGTGGCATACCATCTAGCGGTGTATTGGGCTTCACCCCATCCGGGCTATTGGGAGGCTTGGGGCAGGGCGGAATGGGACGCGGGAAGGGCGCTTTATGACGGAAGCCACCGGGACGATCGATGGTTCCGAGCAGGGTCATCAATATACTCAGGGCACGAATGGACTGAAAACCGTTGGAGTGGGCTGCAATGCCACGCATGGCATGAAATGCCACCGGGTTTCCGGTGATTGATTCGTGCTCATTCTCCCAGCTATCGGTCCACTGGATCGGTAGTTCAATCTTCTGATCCCGGGCCGTCACACCCATCTCATGGGCCAAGCGGCGGATAGTTTCAGCGGGGATGCCGGTAATCCCTTCGGCCCACTCCGGTGTGTACTCCTCCAGACGATCTTTCAACAGTTGAAAGGCGGGTTTGACGTGCGTGCCATCTTCCAGACGGAACTCGCCTAACAGGCGAGGCTCAGTACCCGGGGTGTGGGTAGAGATCTCTTTATCCAGATCCCGATCCCACCACAACTTGTTCTCGGGATCGAAACACCCCTCTTCCACATGCATCTCAAAGCGCTTGAACAGGCCATGATCATCCCGGCGGGGATCATCCACCACCAGTTCAGCCGCATTGGAATATTGAGTCAAAAACTCCCGATCAAACAAACCCTGCTTGATCAGTTCGTGGTTGATTGCCAGAATCAGCGCACCGTCCGTTCCCGGTTTAATCGGTACCCACTCATCCGCAATAGCTGAATAACCTGAACGAATCGGGTTAATGGAGATAAAGCGGCCACCCCGGCGTTTGAACTTGGAGATATGGATCTTCAGCGGGTTGGAGTCATGGTCCTCCGCCGTACCTATCATCACAAACAGTTTGGCCCGCTCCAGATCCGGTCCACCGAACTCCCAGAAAGAGCCACCGATGGTATAGATCATACCGGCCGCCATATTCACTGAGCAGAAACCACCATGGGCGGCATAGTTTGGCGTACCAAACTGCTTGGCGAACAGACCGGTCAAGGCCTGCATCTGATCCCGCCCGGTAAACAGGGCAAATTTCTTCGGGTCTTCAGCCCGAATCCGGGACAACCGTTCGGTAATGATATCGAACGCTTGCTCCCAGGAGATCTCTTCAAAACTGGAAGTGCCCCGCTCTCCACCCTGCTTACGCAACAGAGGCTTGGTAATTCGGGCAGGTGAATACTGTTTCATGATACCCGAGGAACCCTTCGCGCAAATCACACCCTGATTGTGCGGATGCTTGGGGTTGCCTTCTATATGGCGTATCTCACCATCCCGCAAGGTTACCCGGATACCGCAACGGCAGGCACACATGTAGCAGGTGGTCGTCTTGACCTCGACGCGCCCCAGATCATTATCAGATTGGGTGGTTGGATCTTGCATTGGCGACATCCCGAGCAGTTGAAAAGAATGATTGCTATTTAATTTTATTCTAATATTCCAATCATTACCACTTCAACAACAGACTGTTTATAGGGTTATGGAGCGAGCAAATAACAGGCAAGGGTCTCACCTACCACTTAAAAAACAAGGGATTAAGTGATAAATCCTCATCTCAACACGCCGCCTTACCGGCGCCAAGAGTTACAACCAGACGAGCCCTGGATGGTTCAGGGCTCCAATATCTCCCAGCGCGCATAGGCCTTGGTGAGAGCAGCCTCTGCTTCCTGCATCTTATTCTGCACCGCCAACATCTCATCCTTGCTGCCTTTGTAAAAGGCCGGGTCAGCGATTGTTAGCTGCAACTGCTCGATTTCAGCTTCCAGTTGTTCGATGAGTTTGGGCAAAGCGTCCAGTTCACGCTGATCCTTATAGCTGAGTTTTTTCGGCTTATTCTCTTCAACTATAGCTGGGGGTGGTGTTTTTTCAGCCTTGACCAAGGTTTTTTTGCGGTTGGATTCAACAGCGGGTGTCTTACGCTGATGAAGCCAGTCATCGTATCCACCGACATATTCATTGACCTCTCCCTCGCCTTCAAATACCAGGGTACTGGTAACAACATTATTCAGGAATACACGGTCATGACTGACAAGTAACAGGGTGCCCTTATAGTCCAGTAGCAGCTCTTCAAGCAGCTCCAGGGTTTCAACATCCAGATCATTGGTTGGCTCATCCATCACCAGCACATTCGCGCTTTTAGTGAACAGACGGGCCAGCAGTAGCCGGTTTCGCTCTCCTCCTGAAAGTGCTTTAACCGGTTGTCTCACCCGATCGGGGGCAAACAGGAAATCCTGCAGATAGCTGATTACATGCTTGCTGGTGCCATTGACTTCGACTTTATCACTGCCATCAGCCACATTGTCGATGACTGACTTTTCGTCATCCAACTGTGCCCGCAGCTGGTCGAAATAGGCCACCTCCAGCTTGGTACCGTGCTTAACCGTGCCAGTGGTTGGTTGTAGTTTACCGAGCAGCAGATTCAGCAGTGTGGTCTTTCCCGCACCATTGGGGCCTATAATGCCAATCCGGTCACCGCGCATGATGGTGGTAGAAAAATTCTTTACAATCGGCACGCCATCCCAGGCATAGCTGATGCCTTCGACTTCAACCACCAGCTTGCCGGAGCGTTCAGCCTGTTGCAGGGCCATGTTGACATTGCCGGATCGCTCGCGTCGCTGTACCCGCTCAGCCCGCATTGCCTGCAGTGCCCTCACCCGTCCCTCGTTACGGGTTCGACGTGCCTTGATGCCCTGGCGAATCCACACCTCCTCCTGGGCCAGTTTTTTGTCGAATCGGGCGTTCGCTTTCTCTTCCGCATTGAGCATTTCCGCCTTACGCCGCATGAAATTTTCATAATCACCCGGCCAGTCGGTCAATCGCCCCCGGTCCAGTTCGATAATACGTGTGGCCAGCTTGCGCAGGAACATACGATCATGGGTGACAAACAGCAGTGTCCCTTCATAGTTGAGCAAAAACTCTTCCAGCCAGTCGATTGAGGCGATGTCCAGGTGGTTGGTCGGTTCATCCAGTAGCAGCAGATCCGGTGCCTGAACCAATGCACGGGCTAGTAACACGCGACGCTTAAGCCCTCCTGAGAGCGCCGAAAAGGCGATATCCGAATCCAGTGACAGTTTTGAAATAACGGTTTCTACCCGCTGTTCTGACTGCCAGCCATCTGCGGCCTCCAGATCATGCTGAACCCGGGATAACTGCTCCAGCAACTTCTCGCTGCCATCTGTCTCCAGTTGGTGGACAATATGATGGAAGCGTCGCACCAGCTCACCCAACTCACCCAGGCCGGTAGCCACGACATCGAAGACTGTCCCACTAATCCCATCCGGCACTTCCTGGGTCAACCGCGTGATCACTGCCCCCTGCTGTATCGAGAACTCCCCGTCATCCGCATGCAGTTCCCCGGCAAGCAGTTTCATCAGGGTGGACTTGCCAGCGCCGTTTCGGCCGAGCAGACAGATGCGCTCACCTCGCTCTATCGCCAGATCCAGTCCATCCAGTAGCAAAGGACCACCAAAACCCAGCTGTATTTTGCGCAGATTGATCAGCGCCATAGCTCACCCATTACCCAATTAATCCAAGGGCGCCGATTGTACCCCAGGTTAGGGGGGAGGATAATCCTGTTATTTAATTGAAAGCACTCATAATCCATAATCGGTTTATTACCGCCATTTAATTACAAAGGAAACCTTCCTGCGCACCAATATGGGTCAAGCCGCCGCTAAACAGGTAGCATAAGGCACACCTAATATGTGAAGATTGCAGGAGTGGCTAAACTGGCCAGCCTGACAATTTCAGTATGATTCCATAAAACAGACGGGAGAAGCCTTCAGATGAAGACCAAGATTCTACTAAAAGAATCCGAAATGCCTACTCACTGGTACAACGTCATTGCCGACATGCCAAATCCGCCCACCCCACCGCTGGGCCCGGACGGTAATCCAGTGGGTCCGGATGCACTTGCGGCAATCTTTCCTGAGGAGCTGATCAAGCAGGAGATGAGTGGCGAGCGTTGGATCAAGATCCCGGATGAGGTCCGTGAGGTGCTGCGTCTATGGCGCCCTTCCCCGCTCTATCGGGCCCATCGTCTGGAGAAGATGCTGAATACTCCGGCGAAGATCTTCTATAAGAATGAATCTGTCAGCCCGGCTGGATCGCACAAGCCGAATACCGCTGTAGCCCAAGCCTATTACAACAAACAGGCCGGCATCAAGAAACTGACAACCGAGACCGGCGCAGGACAATGGGGCTGCTCCATTGCCCTTGCCGGGCAGATGTTTGGTTTGGATGTAGAGGTATTCATGGTTAACATCAGTTATGGTCAGAAGCCTTACCGTCGTACCATGATGCGAACATGGGGTGCTCAGGTACACGCCAGCCCGACCAATCTGACCGAATCCGGCCGATCAATCCTGGCCAAGGACCCCAATAGCGAGGGCTCACTCGGTATCGCAATCTCCGAGGCGGTCGAGATTGCCGCTAGCCGTCCTGACACGAACTACGCCCTCGGCTCCGTGCTCAATCATGTATTATTACACCAGACCATCATAGGTGAAGAGGCCAAAAAACAGCTGGCCATGGTGGGTGAATATCCCGATATGATTTTCGCCCCCTGCGGTGGCGGATCAAACTTTGGGGGCATCGCCTTCCCCTTCTTTGCCGACAAGGCCGCCGGTAAAAAAATCGATCTGGTGGCAGTTGAACCCACCTCGTGTCCCACACTCACAAAGGGCACCTATGCCTATGACTTTGGTGACGCTATTGGTCTAACGCCCCTGATGAAGATGTACACATTGGGTCACGACTTTATGCCTCCCGGCATTCATGCCGGTGGTCTGCGCTATCATGGCGATTCAGCCCTAATCAGCCAACTCTATAATGAAGGACTCCTGAGTGCTATCGCCGTACCACAAACCGAAACATTTGAGGCCGGCATCCTGTTTGCCAAGAGTGAAGGTATTGTGCCGGCACCTGAATCAACCCATGCCATTGCCGCCACTATCCGTGAGGCAAGACGCTGTGCAGAAACCGGTGAAGCAAAGACCCTCCTGTTCAATCTGTCCGGTCATGGCCATTTTGACATGACCTCCTATGACCGCTACTTTGCTGGCGAGCTGGAAGACTATGATTACCCTGAAGAGGCGATCAAAGAGTCTCTGGCCCATCTGCCAAAAGTTGGTTAATAGATAGCAATACCCCTCCCGTTTTGTGGGAGGGGTTACGGATACTGAAAAGAGAACTAATGAAATCCCTAAGTGATAAAGAGGCCTGGGAAGGCGTTGCCGACTGCATCAGCTGTACGCTGCGTAATTCAGTCCTTTTTTCCGGTCTGGATGAGGGTGACTTTGACAAAATCCACCAACCCATCGACCTCTACACCCTCCCTGCCGGCTCAACCCTTTATCGCGCAGGAGACAAGGCAGATCGTCTTTACACCATCCGTAGCGGCGTATTGAAGCTGATACAATACCTTCCCGACGGAACACAGCGGATTGTGCGACTGATTCGATCAACTGATGTAACCGGACTGGAAGCCCTTCTAGGGCAACCCTACCAACATGATGCGGTGGTACTGCAACCAACTCAGGCTTGCAGCCTGCCGGTCAGCGTTGTACAGGCGCTCTCGCAAACCAACCCAAAACTCCACCATGAACTGCTCAAACGCTGGCAGCGGGCACTGGAAGAGGCAGATGCCTGGTTGACGGAACTCTCTACTGGTTCAGCCAAACAGCGGGTAGCCCGCCTGTTATTACGACTGGTGCGTAACCAGGAGACAAGCGAATGCGAGCTTTTCCCAAGGGAAGATATGGGGGCCATGCTCGGTATCACCACTGAAACCACCAGTCGTACCATTGCTGAATTCAAACGCCAGAGCCTGCTGGTTGAGACCGAGCCTAACAAATACCTGCTGGATATCCGCAATCTTGAATTTATTGCCGATAATTGAGTAACGCCCCCTTTGAATTGATATATTTCAATGCAGCGCCGCCTATGGAACCGTAATCTTAAATAAGATCAAGATAACGGCAATCGGGGTTACGGAAAGTCCCTCAGGAGTTACCCATGCAGCAGTCCCTTGTGCGGGAAGAGTTTTCTCTGTTCTCGCTGGAGATTGGAAAATCAGAAACAGACCTCAGCAATGTGGACGAAATCATCAACCACTTCATGTCCCATATTGAGGACGATCCTTCAGCGGAATATATTGCCACCTTTGATCACTACGCCCACACCAGTCGACTGCCCAACGGACAGATTCACGAGGATATACTGGCGGCACGGAATATCCTGTTCTGTTTTGGGTTCGCCCTCCCCGCTCCGGAAGTAATGGCCGTTCGGCCGCGTTCCATTGGTGTTGTTGAGCTTCCGGACAGTTTCTTCATTACCTTCATGGAGGCACCTATGCCAGTAGCCAATACGGCTATGGAGAGTTGGGCGCAATCACTCTGCAACAAACAGAGGCAATCTGAATCAGCTTAGGGCTTGTAAACAGTATGCGGTAAACTAGCCGTCACCAAGCTACCCGACACCCATAAAATGATGCTCCAAAGCCTGCGCTACTCCTGGTTGATCCCTTTTATACTTCTGTTAAGCGGCTGCGCCAGTACGGCACGCTTTCCAGATAACCCCCCTTTGGTTACAGCCAAACCAGCAGTATTACCAAAGGCGTCTGAGTCCACGCTGTTATTGCTGACAATCTCCGGCGGCGGCAGCCGTGCATCTGCATTCGCCTATGGCGTACTGGAGGCCCTGCGAAATAGCCCGGCCTCTGATCAGGCCGGCTCACCTTCCCTGCTGGATAAGGTCAATATGATCTCTGCGGTCTCCGGCGGCAGCATTATCGCCGCGTATTACGGCCTGCATGGCGACAAGTTGTTCAGTGGTTTTCGAGAGGATTTTCTCGAACAGGATGTTCGCGATGAGTTGCGGGAACGTATGCTGTCACTGGAAAATCTCTCTCGACTCTCCTCTACAACATTTGGTTCCGGCGATATATTGGACGAGTACCTGAGAGAGAAGCTGTTTGATGATCATCCGATCAGCGAGCTGTTTGATGAGCAGGGCCCTATAGTAATCATAAATGCCACTGATCTGTTCAAAGGAAGCCGTTTTGGCTTTACTCCAGAGCTGTTTTCACTGATCTGCTCGGATACCGAGCAGTTCCCTGTGGCGCGTGCCGTCGCCGCATCCAGTGCAGTCCCATTAATATTCACACCGATCATCTTAAACAACCGCGCTGGAAGCTGTAACTATCCGACGCCCACATGGATCCAGCAAGGTTTAGCAGAAAAAACTGTCAATCCCCGTCGTCACCGACTGGCCAGATCATGGGATCTCTACCTCCACCAGGCCGAGCATCCCTATATTCATCTACTTGATGGCGGATTATCCGATAACCTGGGCTTAAGGGCCATAATGGACCAGGTCATTATTCATGATGGCTTGGTAAATACTCTGAAAAGTCAGGCGTTGGGTGGCATCCAACGTATTGTGTTGATCAAAATAGATGCGGCCGCCAGCCTGCCCACAGAGTGGGAAAAAGCACCGGATCACCCCCCTCAATCAGTGATTCTCAATGCTGCGAGCACCACACCTTTGCGTAACTATAATTTTGAAACCAAGGATTATCTGCACAGTCAGATGAGTACCTGGTTACAGCAGAATGATGACTCACCTGATTGCCAGGACACCAGCAGCTGCCAACTGGAGCTCTTCTTTATTGATATCAATCTGGAAGATGCCACTGAGCAGCTCAATGGCATGGCACTCTCAACCATACCCACTGACTTTAATCTTCCAGAGAACGGCGCAGAAAAACTCATCCAGGCAGGGCAGCGCCTGCTTATTCAACACCCTGAATTCAGGCGCTTAAAGAGACGGTTGAATATTCAATAGATTAGGGGAATGGGTTGTATCGATTTGTCCTGCCGATGAAAAAAACGCTTCATTTCCCGCCATAATGGCGATCTACATAGCGTTCGACCAGTGCCTGGAACTCCTGGGCAATATGTTCGCCCTTTAGGGTGACGGTCTTTTCACCATCCTCGTAGACAGGAGCTACCGGACTCTCGCCACTGCCAGGGAGACTGATGCCGATATTGGCATGTTTACTCTCCCCTGGACCATTCACCACGCAGCCCATCACCGCCACACTCATCTCCTCAACGCCAGGGTACTTACCACTCCAGTGCGGCATCTGATCCCGCAGATACTGCTGGATCTCCTGGGCAAGTTGTTGAAAGAAGACGCTGCTGGTACGCCCACAACCGGGGCAGGCTATGACCATCGGGGTAAAGGAGCGCATTCCCATGGTCTGCAGGATCTCCTGAGCCACCTGTACCTCCTGGGTACGGGCGCCACCCGGTTCGGGTGTCAGGGAGATACGGATGGTATCGCCAATCCCCTCCTGCAACAGGACGGCCAGTGCCGCCGTCGAGGAGACAATCCCCTTGGAGCCCATGCCTGCCTCGGTCAATCCCAGATGCAGGGCATAATCACAACGGCTGGAGAGTTCACGGTAGACGCCTATCAGATCCTGAACACCACTCATCTTGCAGGAGAGAATAATACGATCACGACCCAGGCCCAACTCTTCCGCCCGGCGGGCATTCTCCAGTGCGGAGATAACCATAATTTCCCGGGTTATCTGATCATTATCCAGTGGCTGCAAGGAGCTGGCATTTTCATCCATCATTCGCACCACCAGCTCCTGATCCATACTGCCCCAGTTGACACCAATACGAACCGCCTTGTCATAACGACAGGCCAACTCAATCATGGATGCGAACTTTTCATCACGATTGGCACCACGTCCCACATTACCCGGATTGATACGGTATTTAGCCAGGGCCTCCGCACAATCAGGAAACTTCTGCAGCAGTTTGTGGCCATTGAAGTGAAAATCCCCCACCAGCGGAACAGAAATGCCCTGCTTATCCAGGCCTTCACGAATTTTTGCTACTGCCTGAGCAGCCTGCTCTGTGTTTACGGTTATTCTTACCAGCTCTGATCCGGCCCTGTGCAGTTGTGCCACCTGTGTGACAGTAGCTGCAATGTCTGCTGTATCAGTATTGGTCATCGATTGCACAACCACTGGGGCCGAACCACCCACGACTATGCCGCCGACGCGAACAGCAACGGTTGGAGCACGCTTTACTGAAGAGCTGGACATTAACAGTTACTCAGAGAAACTTGATGGCAACACCTGTACCGGACTCGACTCTTACGACCACCGCACGCTGTGGAAGTGGGTCTTCAATATCCAGGGCCTGAACTTCTACCTCGTCATTCACCGCCGGCAACGGGGCATCCATGACCAGCAGATAGAGTCCTCCATGTGAAAGGTCACGGGTGTAAACCTCTCGGACATTCCCTTGTGCATCAGTCAGTTTGACATGCGATCGAAGCGAAAAACGTGGATGAACCCGATTATCTGCTGAGGGTGCCATGAATCAAGTAACTCCTATCCGTTCTTTTTAAGTCTTGAAGCCACACGCAGACGCAGGGCGTTTAGCTTGATAAAACCACTGGCATCTTTCTGATCATAGGCCCCTTCATCATCTTCAAAGGTGGCAATGGTGGCGTCAAACAGGCTATTGGTGTCTGACTTTCGACCTGCGACAATCACGTTACCCTTGTAGAGCTTCATGCGCACCACACCGTTTACGACTTGTTGTGTATGATCAATAAGTGCCTGCAGTGCCTCACGTTCCGGGCTCCACCAGTAGCCGTTATAGACGATACTGGCATACTTGGGCATCAATTCATCCTTAAGATGGGCCGCCTCACGATCCAGTGTCAGGGACTCGATAGCACGATGCGCCTTGAGCATGATGGTACCTGCTGGCGTTTCATAGCAGCCGCGGGATTTCATACCTACATAACGATTTTCAACGATATCATCCCGGCCGATACCGTTCTCACCACCAATCTTGTTGAGGTAAACCATCACATCAGCAGCACTCATCGGCTTGCCGTCGATCGCGACAATATCACCCTTTTCGTAGGTCAGTTCGACGTAAGTTGGTACATCCGGGGCCTGCTCAGGTGAGACGGTCCAGCGCCACATATCCTCTTCAGGTTCTGCCCAGGGATCTTCCAGAATGTCGCCTTCATACGAGATGTGTAACAGATTGGCATCCATTGAGTAGGGGGACTTCTTACCCTGCTTGACATAGTCGATCTGGATGCCGTGATCTTCTGCGTATTTCATCAGCTTCTCGCGGGAGAGCAGATCCCATTCACGCCAGGGTGCAATAACCTGGACATCTGGTTTCAGGGCATACGCACCCAGTTCAAAGCGGACCTGATCGTTACCTTTACCGGTCGCCCCATGGGAGATGGCATCAGCACCGGTCTCATTGGCAATTTCGATCAATCTCTTGGCAATCAGTGGACGGGCAATGGAGGTACCCAGTAGATATTCACCCTCGTAAATCGCGTTGGCACGGAACATAGGGAAGACAAAATCGCGCGCAAACTCCTCAGTGAGATCATCGATGTAGATCTCTTTGACACCTGCGGCCTCCGCCTTGGCGCGGGCAGGCTCCAGTTCTTCACCCTGACCGATATCAGCGGTGAATGTAACCACCTCACAATCGTACTCTTCCTTAAGCCATTTGAGGATGATGGACGTATCCAGCCCACCTGAATATGCGAGTACGACCTTCTTAACGCCAGACGCTGACATGGGAAAAACTCCGTAAAATGCTGCCGACAATACGGCAATTCAGCCAAGATAAACGCTGTATTATAGCGCAGTTATCCGGCTTTTTTACCACCCTTCAGGGTGGGTTTTGCCATTACATAGTGATACCCAGATACCGTGAGGCGTTTCTCCATGCTGAATCACCGGCCCTGACGCCGCCAGCGCCTGACGATGGCCTCAACATCAATCGTATCTGGGCCGTCCCGCCACATGTTAAAGAAGTCTATATCGTTACTGTTTGGTTCCGGATTGGGACGATGGAACTGAAAGCGCGTGGGCAGTGGCACCGCTTCACCCAGGGCCATCGCTTCACCCCGACCAAGGGATGCCAGGATATTGACCAGATTGGATTCGGCGTCGGGGACCAGGTCCCGAATGTACTGTTGATCTTCTGGGTTGGTGATTCGCAGGCAGATAAAACTGCTGCACTGTGCGAGTACGGTTTCAGATAACTCGTGGGGGCGCTGACTGATCACAACCAAACCTACACCGTATTTACGCCCCTCTTTGGCAATCCGTTCCATCGATCGACGCGTCCCCTCAAACTGGGTACCCGCCTCACGGGGGATATAGTTATGCGCCTCTTCGCAGACCAGTAGGATAGGAAATTCTCGGGATCGCGGATTCCAGTAATTGAACTCGAAGGCCAACCGGCCTATCTGGGCAGAGACAGTGGGACGGACATCAAATGGCACAGAGCTGAAATCAATCACCGTAATCTGCCTTCTCGGCTCGACGAGTCCGACAAACTCTCGCAACAGATCACCCAGAGTTTCGGATGATTTGCGGCGTTTCGGCTTAAACAGAAAATCGTACCGGACATCGTTGAAGCGACTCTGTAACTTGATCAGAAATTCATCAAATTGTCCGTACAGAGGGCCTTTTACCTTACCGAAGTCTGTAACTTGTTCATTGGCCCGCTTGAACTGCTGAAACAGCTCTGCCAGGGAAAAGTAGACTGGCGAATCAATGGAGATATGGGCATCTTCCATATCCTTGTTCGCCTTACGGCGCAACATCAACAGCACTTCCCGCAGGAATGCCATCTGGGTCGATGATTTGCTATCATCCCGATCAATCAGCAGGTCAACCAGCTCACCGTAGGTCAGCAACCAGTAGGGTATCTCCAGATTACGTGCATCGAGATAGCGGTAGGTTCCTTCAGGAAATGCCGAGTGTTCCCGATCTTCCTCTTTCCATACATACTCGCCATGCAGATCCAGCAGAATAACATGCGCCTTCGGCATCACCTTGACAGTACGCTGCAGAATGCTCGCCACAGACCAGGACTTACCGGCACCGGATTGACCCAGTATCGCCGCATGTCGCCCAAACATCGCCGTTGGATTGAGGCAGACACCGAGTGAGGGAATCGAGGGCAAAAAACCCAGTTCAAAACCGGTAGACTGGAATTTCTTGAACAGGACATCGATCTCATCCAGCTGTACAACATGCACCTCTGCACCCGGCGTCGGATAGTGAATGACGCCGCGATGGAAGCTGCGATTCTCATCCAGCTCTCCCAACGGAACCAGTGTCATGCCACCCCGTACACCACCCGCGTTGACGGCATACTCCTGGCCAGCACCGATGACCATGGTCACAACCTCTATCCCACGTTGCTTGACCATAATATAGGTGCCCAGCTGCCCGACAGCCATCTCATGGCCACCCGCTGTAACCATGGGAAAATCATCGCCGTCCATCAACGTGAGTTCGGCGATCATGATATTTTCACGTACTTCGGTAATTCTACCGATCAGGGTATCCGTATTTGCCGTCATTGTTTTTTACCCATTCCTGGTTATCCAACGTATATTTTTTATTCTCGGGTTATACCTGTTTCTGAAGAATACCTCACATTAACACGTCGTGTTGTGAATTATTAAACAGGAAATCTCAATTACGCCGGCGTTTGCCAGAGGAATATTTGCCGTATCCGGGGGAATGAAGCGTTGCTACTGATGATTAAAAGTGGCTCAGAAATTTCATCAGCAGTTGAACAAAAGCCTTGGGCTGCTCGGCATATACCCAATGTCCTGCAGCCGGAATCACTTCCAGGCGGGCTTGGGGAAACAGGCGTTTGATAATGGGCTTGGCATTGGGTCCTACATAGTCCGATTTACCGCCATATATAAAGAGCGTCTGTCCACGGTAGCTCACTGGATTCTCCAGTGAAAAGCCGACAATCTCTGACATACCCTGGGTCAATGCCGTCAAGTTCATCCGCCAGACCCAGGAACCCTCAACGCTGTGAAGATTCTGCAGCAGAAACTGGCGCAAGCCGATCTCATCAATATACTGCGCAAGAATAGAATCTGCTTCCGTACGACTCCCCACTTGCGCCTGATCAACCGCATGCAGGGCGGTATAGATCAGGTCGAAACGATTTGGATAGGCGACCGGGGCAATATCAACCACAACAAGGCCAGTCACACGTTCCGGTTGCTCAAGGGCCAGCCACATGGCCGCCTTACCGCCCATACTGTGACCAATCAGCAGCGCCGAATCCAGGCCCTGTTCATCAATCAGCTGTTCAATGTCCCGGGCCAGAGCAGCGTAGCTAACATCATCATCATGCGGGGAGCGGCCATGATTTCGCAGATCAGGTACTAATACATGGAAACGATCAGCCAGGCCCTTGGCGATGGTCAGCCAGTTGGAGGAGGAGCCGAGCAGTCCATGCAGTAAGATCAACGTCGGATGCTGATCGGTATAGCTGCCATATTCCCGATAATTGAGTCGCATCATTTTTTCCGGCCATAAAGAGTAACGGCGCAGGACTGCAGGGAAAGCTCCCCCCGCAGTCCTGCGCCGATTGAGCAAACCGCCTTAACGCTTTTTCGGTGGCATCAGATCGGTAATGGATCCTTCCGCCATCTCCGCAGCAAAGCAGATAGTCTCATTCAACGTCGGATGCGGATGGATGGTAAGGCCGATATCTTCAGCATCAGCACCCATCTCCAGTGCTAGCACGGTCTCACCAATTAGTTCACCGGCATTCACACCGACAATACCAGCACCCAGAATCCGCTTTGTCTCTGGATCAAACAGCAGTTTGGTCAACCCCTCTTCACGACCGATACCCAGTGCACGCCCGGAAGCCGCCCAAGGAAATGCGGCCTTCTCATAGGCAATACCTTTCTCTTTTGCTTCTGTCTCGGTCAGACCCATCCAGGCCACCTCGGGATTAGTATAGGCAACGGAAGGAATAGTCAGTGGATCAAACAGCGCATGCTGGCCTGCAATCACCTCTGCCGCGACCTTGGCTTCATGGGTCGCCTTGTGTGCCAACATGGGATTACCAACGACATCACCGATGGCAAAGATGTTCGGCACATTGGTGCGCATATGCTGATCAACCTGAATGAAGCCGCGCTCATCTACATTCACGCCGGCAAGGTCAGCACCGATCAATTTACCATTCGGAACACGACCGACGGCTACCAGCACCTTGTCATAAACGATCGATTTTTCAGGTGCATTCTTGCCCTCAAAGGAGACCTTCAGACCACCTTTCTGAGCCTTAATCTCGGTTACCTTGGTGTCCAGCATGATGGCACTAAACTGATCTTTAAGCCGTTTCTGTAGTGGACGCACCAGGTCGGGGTCACAACCGGGGATCAGACTTGACTGTAGTTCAACCACATCAATCTGACTACCGAGGGTGGCATAGACCGTGCCCATCTCCAAGCCAATGATGCCACCACCGACAACCAGCATCTTTTTTGGAATGTCTTCAAGGGCCAGGGCACCAGTGGAGTTGATCAGGCGAGCATCCTCATTGGGAAAGCCGGGTATTGCTACCGGGCGGGATCCGCAGGCAATAATGGCATTATCAAAACCGATAGTAACCTTACCATCAGCGGTATCTACCGTAATCTGATTGGGACTCTCAAACTGCCCCCAACCGTTGACCACATCCACCTTGCGCTGCTTGGCAAGTGCCGCAAGACCTTGGGTCAATTTTCCAACGACCTTATCCTTACCCGCGCGAAGCTTGTCCAGGTCAATCTTCGGCTTGCCGAAGCTGATACCCATATGTTCAATTTCTGCCGCCTCATTAATAACGGCTGCGGAGTGAAGCAGGGCCTTGGATGGAATACAGCCGACATTTAGACACACTCCTCCAAGACTGGCATGTTTTTCAATCAACACAACCTTTTTTCCCAGATCAGCTGCACGAAATGCGGCGGTATAGCCACCGGGTCCCGCACCGAGTACCACCACTTCGGCCTGAATATCTACTGCGCCCTGTGCGCTATTGGAGCTGGAATCATTTTTCATCTCGTCTGCTTCACCCTTTGCAAATTCCACTATTCAGGATAGGCCATCGTTCCTCTGCTTCCTTAACTCGTGCTGGAAGATCAGTCCAACAGATTGGCGCTCAGGCTATCCGCGTTATCATCAACAGGTCTTTTTTTAAAAAATGACCTAAAAAAAGAAAAACCCTTTAAAAATACAAATAATTAATTGGATAATTGTACTAATTTAAATTTTTTCTTGTAAAACATGCAAAGAGTAGCCTATTCACCAATAAAATGAAATTATAAATTTCCAAAAATCCTCCATTTACCGGGAAATAGCCCCCACTTGATAAAAGAGTAACTACCTGACGCCAGCAAAGCCACGCTGGCACTGATTGGTGAACCAGACGATCTAAACAGGGTTTGTTACCAACCGATCAATGGGAAAAACGGCAGTATCAGACACACACTGACTCCCTGCTATTCCATACTGATTGATGGATAACGAGGGGCGGACTGGCCAGCACAGTGGTGCGATGCAGCTAATAAGCATCTGGAAAATGGAAAAGTTACTGGCGAATAAAAGAAAAAACGCCTCAGGACAAAACCTTGAGGCGTTTCACATCAGTCAGTGGGGAACACCCCACTGCCAAGGCTGGATCAGATATCGCGGCGCTGTTGACGGCGCGCTTCGATCTCTTTGCGCATGGCTTCCTGCTGCTCTTTAGCCGATGCCCGTTGAGCTTCAACACGCTTCAGCATCTCATCACGGCGAGCCTGCATCTGTTTCTCTGCTTCATCCCGACGAGCCTGGATATCAGCAGGTAGTTCAAATGGGCGAGCTACTGCGTTCACCAGCGGCTGAGGCTGTGCAGCGAACTGTTCGGCAAATTTACGCTGTGCTTCTACGGCATCCTGCATCGCTTTGACCTGCTGTTCAGCGAAGGCCTGTTGCTGTTCCTCCAACGCCTTCTGCTGATCTTCTGTCAGCGGGGCGACTGGTGCATAAGCAGCGCCATAGGGATACCCATAGTAAGGCTGGTTATAACCGTAACCATTGCCATAGCCTGAAAAACGACTGCGACTGCTGAAGCTCATGCTGAATGAACCATCAGCTACTCCGTCACCAAAACCATCACCCAGTCCATTCCAGGGACCGCCCCACCAAGCACTGGCAGTCATGGAAACAGTTGAAAGAGCCGCAGCTGCGACTAGAGTTGCAATCTTCTTCATAATAATATCCTTACCTTATTTTCCCAATCCCCGAGTACTGGCTTGACTTCAAGGGACCGATTTGGAGTATTCGGGTACATCCTTGTACCGAACCCTTCCGTGGGAGACTATCTGATTTGACCCTAACTTACTTCGCAGGGGCAGGAGCAGCCTGTGGGGCTACTGGTGCTACTGGGTAACCGTAAGGTGCGCCATATGGTGCGCCATAAGCGCCGTATGGGGCGTAGCCGTAAGGTGCGCCATAGCCATAGTAAGGGTTGTTATAACCATAACCTCTACCATTTCCATAAACGTTGCTGCGACCGCTGAAGTTCATGTTGAAGTCGCCAGAACCGTCACCAAAGCCATCACCCAGGCCATTCCAAGGACCACCACCCCAAGGACCACCCCACCATGCAGAAGCAGAGGCGGAAGAAGCAAGAAGAGCGGCGATTGCTGCAGCTTTAACAAATTTGTTCATAGTATTTCTCCGTAATATTTAATTTGTCTTGATTCCAATGAGAAAGCCTGGATACTGCTTTGCTTTCTTGCGTTAAAGAATATTAGCATTTACTTAAACTGTATAATTCTATTTATCTATATGCATATCAATTTTATTGATAATTTGACTGCTTGCTACTTTTGGCGACACAACGAAAAACCCCTCCGCGATGGGAGGGGTTTCGTATTAACCAAATGCGCTATTAGTCTGCGGGTTCCGGCGGTGGCGCGCCATCATACACATCATTTTGGCGTTTCTGCAGATAGGCATCACGCTGAAACTCATAGGGATCAAGTGCCGCCTCTTCCAGTACCCGGCTGGCGCTTAGCAGATCTGCCCGGGTGTCAATGGCCCGCAGACCAATCAGGCTATTACGCCAATGATTGGGTTTAACGTAACGAACAGGGTCAGTATACCAGTCAACAACCAGACCAACCGTATCCCGGCCGCTACTCGGACCAAAGAACGGCAAAACGATATAAGGCCCCGGATCCATACCCCATGCGCCCATGGTCTGGCCGAAATCCTCACCATACTTCTGCATATTCATATTACTGGCTACATCAATGAAGCCTAAAAGACCAATTGTGGAATTTACCAGTACACGACCCACATCAGTAACCGCACGTTCCAGCTTGAACTGCAGCAGGTTATTGATGGCAGAACCTACATCGGCGAGGTTGCCGAAAAAGTTGCTGATGCCAGTATCAACCGGTGCCGGGGTAATCGCTTTATAGCCTTTTGCGATGGGTTTCATCAGCATGTCATCCAAACCTTCGTTGAATGAATACATCGCCCGATTGAAGCCTTCAGCCGGATCACGGGGATCCTGATAATCCCCTGTGCTTGCACAGCCCGTCAATGCAACCACAAGCAAGGTTAGCAGCAGGACTCTCAACTGCCTGTTAAAACGTTCACCCATCATTTGTTCTTATCCTTAACGATCTACGTATGCGTTTAAGCCAATATGTGTCAATTATTCCCCGGTTGACTGGCGGAATTTATCATACTTGGCTATCCGGTACACCCAAAAAGCGAATTATCAGTATATTCTGACGACCCGGTAACCCCGCTGTTCGAGCAATCTCAGAAGCCCCTTTTCACCGGGTAGATGCAGCGCCCCAACCGCCACGAACAAGCCACCCTGTGCAAGTGGAACCTCCAGCCGATTGGCCATGCGCAGGTTTCGCTCATCAACAACAGCGAGCTGAAACTTCTCGCCCAGTTGTGCGTCCCCCTCTTGAAGCATCTGGTCATTAAGCGCCATCAAGGCGCCCAGATCCCGCTTGAGGTAACTTTCCAGCAAGGCTTGGAAGATTGTCGGCAGTTGATCGAGATTATTTAGCGTCTCACGTAAAAAAGTGACCTGATCAGCCTCATCTAACTTATCAAACAGGTCCAACTGCTCTCTGACGGTCTCCAGTCCTGCTACCTTTTTATTCATCTGAATGGCCCGCTGGTAGAGAACCAGATCCATGAACTGGCCACTCTTGGCTGGAGGCATACTGAGCATCATGGCCAACGCCCAGGGCTTGTAGTGTCTGATAGCCACCTCTGGCAAACCCAGAGTGGAGGCAGCATTGACCGTCTCCTGGTAGAGGGAGGAGCCAAGTATCTGGGATAACTCCCTGCCATCATCAATGAACATGGCGGTCATGGAGGCCAATAGATTGACCGGATCCATATCCACTTCAACATAAAGCGTGCCCGCTGCCTCAAACGCCTCATTCACCTCGCGCGGAAACGCAAGCACACGCTCATCTTCTGAGTGAATAGTGCCAAACAGATAACTGGCCGGCGTACCCGTCTGCTCAATCTTAAACAGAAGTCCGTAGGTAAACGGTGCATCCTCTGCCATGGCACGGTGCTGCCAAACCAGCGAAAAAGCTGTCAGAACAAAAATACCGCAGAACAAGCGGCGAACTGTTTTCATCATAGTCTCCAAACTTTTAACTCAATCCTTGTTTTCAAAAAGACTAACACATCGCAACATTCTCTCTGGGGATTTCTGCCACAAACGATGTTCTGATCGAAAACAGCTGTCGATTCCTTTATCCTGTGCGGCTATGACTGATTACCCTTACAACCCTGCCATCGCGCAGCGCTTCCGTGGATTCCTCCCCGTAGTTGTCGATGTAGAAACTGCCGGCTTTAACGCGGGAACGGATGCCCTGCTTGAAATTGCGGCAGTTATACTCACCATGGACGATGCCGGATTTTTACATCCAACACCCTGTCATGCCTGCCACGTTGCTCCCTTTCCAGGTGCCAACCTGGAACCAAAGGCACTTGAGTTTAATGGCATTGACCCGGATCACCCTTTTCGCAATGCACTATCAGAGAAGGAGGCGCTCACAAACCTGTTTGCACCGATACGCAAAGCAGTAAAGGAGAGCGAGTGTAATCGGGCAATACTGGTCGGACACAATGCCTTTTTTGATCTGGGATTTCTGAATGCCGCTGTTGCACGAACAGGCATCAAACGAAATCCATTTCACCCTTTCAGTACATTCGATACGGTATCACTTGCAGGACTGGCCTATGGTCAGACTGTGCTGGCCAAGGCAGCTCTGGCCGCAGGCCTGGACTGGGATAACAATGAAGCGCACTCTGCCATTTATGACACGGAGAGGACTGCCGAACTGTTTTGTACAATTGTGAATCAGTGGCAGAGAAGTAATGGCGGTTTTTCTGGCCTGACAGTTTCAGGATAACTCGCGTTACATGGATGATAAAAAGCCGGCGGCACTTAATCCATGCCGCCGGCTTTTTTAAAGCGTTTACCGGGTTATTTAGCCGCTGCTTCAGCCGTCATCTTCTGCAACTCACCAGTCTGATGAAGTTCCAGAGTGATATCGCAACCACCGATCAACTCACCCTTGATATAGAGTTGTGGAAATGTTGGCCAGTCAGCGTAACGGGGCAGATTCTCAAAAATCTCCGGATCACCCAATACGTTGACATAAGCGAATTCGACACCGCAATCCTGCAAGGCTGCAGCAGTACGGGAAGAGAATCCACACTGGGGAAACTGGGGTGTCCCCTTCATATAGAGTACGATTGGGTTATTCTCAACCTGTTCTTTAATTCGCTCTAAGACGTCCATCACTCACCTCTAAATTTACACAGAATATGTTGCCATATTGAGCCATTCGAATCTGATTTCAAGTTCACATCAGCAGATTATACCGACATTCTCCCAACAGAAACGTTAAAAAGGCTTGGCTGCACCTATCACAGTGGTCACCAGACCCAGGACAAGATTGATACCGATCATTCTGCGAATAATCAACAGCTGCGCGCCGGCAGCGGGTAAATCGCCTCCCTGCAGGTGCCGCCCCATCTGTTTGTAGGGTAGAAAATAGATATAGCAAAATAGGGCCACCATAATCAGGGCGATACTGTGCATGATGTGCACATAAACACCCGCCTTCGCACCAAGAATGCCAATCAAAATGGCATAGCCGCTGAGTAAAATCAGCCCAATAGCCACCCATACCCAGGGAAAGAAACGATCCAGTGTACGCTTCATCAGCGGCAGTCTCTGGGGTGGCTCGAGTACCTCAACGGCGGCGGGGCGAAGGGCCATATGGGCAAAAAACATGCCGCCCACCCAGACAATAACACCCAGCAAATGCAGGGTTATATAAGCTGATAACATAACGAACTCCTTCTGTTTAAACAGCCGATTATTATTAATATGAACAGGCTAGTGTCCGTCCACATTCCGTTGCAGCCAGTACTCCAGCAGGGAGATATGCCACAATTTACTACCCAGCAGCCGGGTATGATGCATCTCCGGCGCAGACAGCAGTAGATCGATATAGGCGCGAGAGTAGAGCCCGCGCTCACGACAGGCGCGAGATTCCAGAATATCCCGCATGAAGTGCAGAAAATCCCCGCGCACATATTTTAGTGCCGGCATCGGGAAATAACCCTTGGGCCGGTCAATTACTGAATCAGGCAGGATGCCTCGGGCCATCGCCTTCAGCGGATATTTCCCTCCCTCACGCAGTTTCAGTTCCGGCGGGCATTGCGCTGCCAACTCAACGAGCTGCTGGTCCAGGAACGGCACACGTGCTTCCAAGCCCCAGGCCATGGTCATGTTATCTACCCGCTTTACTGGATCATCCACAATCAGGGTCGTGGTGTCCATGCGTAGCACCGCATCCATAAAGCTATCCGCACCTGGTTCATCCAGCAGTTCAGCTATCTTTTGCGAGGTATAGTCCTGCCCCCTGAATTCCGGGGTGACCATACGCAGAAACTCTTCATGATCACGATCAAAATAGTGCCGGGCGAAACGCTCAACAGGGGTGCCCTGCTGCTCATCCTGCATCCTGGGATACCAGAAATAACCGCCAAATACCTCATCGGCCCCCTGCCCTGACTGAACCACCTTGATCTGCTTTGATACCTGTTCGGAGAGCAGATAGAAGGCCACCGCATCCTGCCCAAACATCGGTTCGGCCATGGCATCCACCGCCTCCGGCAGCCGTTTCAGCACCTCATCATTCGGAATCAGGTATTTGTGGTGATTGGTCGAATAGTGCTCCACCACCTGGTCGGAAAACTCAAATTCACTGCCCTTTTCATCGGGATGATCTTCAAACCCAACAGAAAACGTGCGCAGATCCGTCACCCCCGCTTCAGCCAGCAGGGCTACCAGCAGGCTGGAATCCAGGCCACCAGAGAGCAGCACACCCACCGGGACATCAGATATCTCATTTCGTTTCTGCACAGCCTGGCGCAGAGTGTCATGAATGGCCTCCAGCCACTCACCATCACTAGGGGGCGTTCCTGGTCTGGAAGCCTGCAACTGCCAATAGCGACGCTCAGTTACCCGGCCATCTGAATCAATCAGCATGCAGTGACCGGGAGCCAGCTTGCGCACACCGTTGAGCACCGTACGGGGAGCTGGAACAACGGCATGCAGGGTAAACTGGTGATGCAACGCCACGGGGTCAAGAGAGGTATCAACACCCCCGGCTGCTAGAAGTGCCTGAACATTGGATGCAAAACGAAACAGATCACCCGTCTGCATGTAGTAGAGCGGCTTGATACCAAGCCGATCGCGTGCCATGAACAGCTGTTTCTTGTGCTGATCCCAGATCGCAAAGGCAAACATCCCCTGCAGATGATCCACACACTGCTCCCCCCAGGCGTGCCACGCCTTGATGATGACCTCACTGTCACCCTCGGAGAAGAAGTGGTAACCCTTATCCTTCAGCGTCTGGCGCAAGGTCGGGTAGTTATAAATGGTGCCATTGAACACCAGAGCCAGCCCCAGCTCCTGATCGACCATCGGCTGATTGGCCCTCTCGGAGAGATCAATAATCGCCAGACGGCGATGACCAAACCCCAGTGGCCCGTCACTGTAACTCCCTTCATGATCCGGCCCGCGTGGGGCCAAACGTCGCGTCATGCGCGCTATCGCCTCAAGATCAGGCCGTTCACCATCCAGACGCAACTCACCACATATACCGCACATATCAAATCCTGCTTTAAAAACACACACTACCCCGAAATCAAGCCCCGGAGTGCTGCTAAATCAGTTCATTATAGCCTTGCCTTGAAGGCATCTACACACTATAGGTAGTTAATACAAGGGACAATCTTGAATGAAAATTAAGGCTGGCATTATAATACCAAGTAAAATACTATGTTATTACATTTTTGATTTTCAATCATCTAACTCGACTAAGGAAGATATAACATGACCTACGAACTCCCCCCTTTACCCTATGGTATGGATGCACTGGAACCTGTCCTGACTAAAGAGACCCTGGAGTTCCATTACGGCAAGCATCACCAGACCTATGTTACCAACCTGAACAACCTCGTGAAGGGTACTGATTTTGAGGGCGCCTCACTGGAAGATATTATCCAGAAATCATCCGGCGGACTGTTCAATAATGCCGCTCAAATCTGGAACCACACCTTCTACTGGAACTGCCTCTGCCCGGGTGGCTCTGCGCCTGACGCGGCACTGGCTGGCGCAATAGACAGCACTTTCGGATCAATGGATGAGTTCAAAAAACAGTTTTCTGCTTCAGCAGCAGGCAACTTTGGCTCAGGCTGGACCTGGCTGGTCAAGAACAGCGCCGGCGGGCTGGAGATCGTCAACACATCCAACGCGGGCAACCCGATGACAGACGGCAAGACCCCGTTACTGACCATTGATGTATGGGAACACGCCTATTACATTGATTACCGTAACGCCCGTCCAAAATACCTCGAATCGATCTGGGGCATTGTCAACTGGGAAGCCGTTTCAGCCAATTTCGCTGGCTAATCACCCACTTCAGTCCCCCCTCTTCTCGCCGTTGAGAAGAGGGGGAAACTCCACCTATCCGCTTAAGTAAGCCCCCTTGAATTCAACCAAAACCACCCTATATTCTGAATGGGAATAGCTAATTCAACAGGAGGCTTCAAATGACACGCATGACATCTGATCCCTGGCAGCTGATGAGGCTTTGGCAGGATGATCTGAGCCGCGGCACACGCACTCACCTTGCCCAAAGGGATGAATCCAATGTTCTGGGTGGTGACTGGACACCCGCTATCGATATTAAAGAAGAGGAAGATCGTTATGTTCTGCATGCCGATATTCCTGGCGTGGAACCCGAAAAGATAGAACTCTCTATGGAAGATGGGATGCTGACCATCAAGGGCGAAAAGCGCCATGAGGTAACAGAAAACAAGGAGGGTTACAAACGGGTGGAGCGCTCATACGGCAGCTTCTACCGCCGCTTCAGCCTGCCAGACAATACCGATCCTGAACTGATCAAGGCGAGTGGGAAAGATGGCGTTCTTGAGGTGATCATCCCCAAGGTAGAGGCGAAACGATCGAAAAAGATTGAGATTCAGCCGAAGCGGGGGAGTTAACAGGCACTGACATTCAGTCGTCCCGGGACACCCTCCCCGGGGCGACCACTATTCACCTTTCAGCGTTAATGCCAGCTGATAGATACGATTTTTCTTGATGCCGGTTATTTTCGATGCGATTGCTGCCGCTTTCCTGGTTGGCATCTCTGCCAATAGTATTTCCACAATACGTTGGGATTCTGGGTCAATCTCATCCTCATTTCGTACTGCCCCTGCAATCAAGACCACAAATTCACCCCGGCGCTGGTTGGCATCCTCTTGCAGAATCTGACAGAGCTTTCCAAGCGGTTGGGAGAGGATAGTCTCATGCAATTTAGTCAGCTCACGGGCTATCACTGCCAGGCGATCCTCACCGAACACCTTTGTCATATCCGCCAGGGAGTCAACAATACGGTGACTGGATTCATAGAAGATCAGCGTCATGCGCTCGTTTTTTAACCGGCCAAACTGCTCACACCGGGCACTGGAAGTCCGCGCAGGAAACCCCTCAAACAGAAACCGATCCGTCGGTAATCCGGCAGCAGATAGCGCACAAATCGCCGCACTGGCACCAGGAATGGGGGAAACCCGGATACCTGCCTGTTGACAGGCCCTAACCAATGGAAACCCGGGATCGCTGATCAGCGGCGTACCTGCATCAGAAATCAACGCCAATCTCTCCCCCGCCTCCAGCCTCTCGACAAGGCGGGAGACCAACTTCGTCTCATTGTGTTCATGAAGTGCCAGCAACGGAGTAGAGATACCCAGCGTCTGTAGCAACGGCCGGCTGTGTCGGGTATCCTCCACCGCAATGCAATCTACCGCGGACAACACCTCTTTTGCCCGATCTGTGATGTCTGCACGGTTACCAATCGGCATTGCAACGATATATAACACCCCCTTATCCATTGACACGGCACACCCCAAAAAAAGATACTGTCTTGCTCAATCCTGCCTGCCCTAAAGCGACCATGCAACCTAGACATACTAAATTTCTGTTTTCGCTCCTCCTCCTGCTGCTTTTAATAGGCTGCGCCCAACTACCTGCAATCAAGGATGGCGACACAACAAATCCGATCAAAGAGCAGGCCATAGCACTGGAGACCGCTGGTGATTATGCCGCGGCGGCACGCCTGTTTGAGGAGCTGGCTAATCAGACCTTGCCACCAGGCGATCAGGCGCTGTTGTTGCGAGCGGCCGAAAATTATCTCCATGCTGACGAGCCTGAGCAGGCAACGGCGCTGTTGGAAAGGATCAATACCGCCACCATACCCTCACTTGATTTCCAGAAACGACTATTAGTTGCTGAACTGGCGCTCAGCAGAAACCGTCCCGACGAGGCAATGAGCCTGCTTACAGACGGCATACCCACTGAAACGCCAATCGACCTGCAACAGCGCTACCACTCAGTCAAGGCCGAGAGCTTCAGGCTTGCCGGAAACCTGCTGGAGAGTGCCCGGGAACTGGGTGAACTCGACCTGCTGATCACGGATATGGACAAGCGCCTGCAGAATCAGCTGCTGATCATCCAGACCCTCTCGGCCCTCACGGATACAGCTCTTGATCTACTGCAACCAAATCCACCCGGGATTCAAGGCGGCTGGATGTCACTGGCACGCATCATCAAGGGTCACACGGGTGATACCCAGCAGATCCAGAAACAGATCGAGCTCTGGCGTGAAAAATTCCCCAGCCATCCCGCCATTCCTGGTCTGCTGGAGGGTTACTTTGAGAAGTTGGGTAGTCAATACCAGCGTCCAAACCATATCGCAATCATGCTGCCAAAGAGTGGGCCATACGCCAATGCGGCACGCGCATTGCGGGATGGTTTTATGGCCGCCTATTACCAGCAACCGACTGAAAGTCGACCCCGACTGGTCTTTTATGACGATAGCGATAGCGCCGACACCTGGCCACTCTATCGCCAGGCGGTAGAGAGTGGTGCCGACATGGTCATCGGCCCACTAACCAAAGAAGGCGTCTCCCAGCTAGCCCGGGCGGGCGAACTGGAGATCCCGGTACTGGCACTCAATCAGGTACCGCCTGAGACAACACCGCCGGTGACGCTGTTCCAGTTTGGCCTGTCCCCCGAAGATGAGGCGCGCCAGGTAGCTGAGCGTGCCTGGCTGGATGGACATACCCGGGCCATCGCCTTTACACCCAAGGGTGACTGGGGTGACCGGGTCCTGAATGCCTTCAGGAACCGCTGGGAGCGACTGGGTGGCACACTCAGCGAGCAACAGCGCTACGATGCCAGGGACAACGATTTTTCAGCCGCCATACAATCGCTGCTTAATCTCGATGAGAGCCAGTCCAGACGCAGCCGTCTGCAACAGATTCTTCGGCAGAATCTGGAGTTTGAGCCCCGCCGCAGGGAGGATGCCGATTTCATATTCCTGGCGGCCAATCCACTTAAGGCACGCCAGATCCGACCACAATTCCAGTTTCACCATGCGGCCGATATGCCTATCTATGCCACCTCCAGTATCTATTCAGGATCTCCATCACCGGATGCAGACCAGGATCTGGATGGGATTAAATTCCCCGACATACCTTGGCTCCTGATGAATGAAGGTGATAGCCCGCTGTCATTGGAAAACCTGGCGCAGACTCTGCCTGGGAGCCAGGGGGCGCTCAGACGTCTGTATGCCATGGGTATCGACAGCTTCAGACTGCTTCCCCATCTTGGACGACTGCAATCCTCCTCCCGAGAGACCATTGACGGAAAAACCGGCAACCTCTATCTGGACAGTATCCGGCAGGTTCATCGCCAACTGGTCTGGGCTGAGATGGTCAAAGGAAAGCCACGGGCAATTGGCTATGCCCCGCGTATGGCCACATTGGCAGATGAAATGGAAGAACTTGCAACAACAAAGGGACCCATCATAATAGAGGAAACGGCACCGGAAGCTGAACAGAAACCGGCTGAATCCGAATCAGATAAGACCCAGATTAAAGCCGCTGAATAAACCATGCGCCGTCTTTTCCAGACAGGGAAAAAAGGCAACGAGGCTGAACAGCTTGCCCAACGCTATCTGGAACAGCGTGGCCTGCGTACCCTGGAGCGAAACTATCGCTGCAAAATGGGTGAGATCGACATCATCATGAAAGATCAGGATTCACTGGTCTTTGTTGAAGTCAGGTATCGTAAGCAGAACGCCTTCGGCTCCGCCGCGGAGAGCGTTACAACAACCAAACAGAAAAAGATCATTCGTGCGGCTTACCATTATCTACAGGCCCATCATCAGCACAACGCAGCCTGTCGATTTGATGTACTGGCAATCTCTGGAGCAGAGAGCGAACGCATTGAATGGATACCCAACGCATTTCAGCTGGAACTTGTTTAAATGAATCTGATCGAACACATCAACAACACCTACAGCCAGAGTGTCCAGGTGCAGATGGATTCCCTATCGGCAATGGCACAACCGATTGCCACCTGCGCCGAACTGATCGTCAGCAGACTTCTGGAGGGAGGCAAAATTCTGACTTGCGGCAATGGGGGTTGCGCCGGAAATGCCCAGCACTTCTCTTCGATTATGCTAAACCGATTTGAGCGCGAAAGGCCAGGCCTGCCGGCGATTGCACTAACGGCCGACTCATCAACGCTGACAGGGATTGCCAACGATTATGACTTTGATGAGGTATTTGCAAAGCAGGTCCGGACACTGGGACATCCGGGCGATCTGCTGCTGGTATTCACAACCAGTGGCAATTCGGAAAACATTAATGCCGCCATCCAGGCGGCACATGAGCGTAAGATGCTGGTTATCGCACTGAATGGACGAGATGGTGGTCGCCTATCAAGTTTACTGCTGGAGGGGGATGAAGAGATCTGCATTCCAAGTGACTCCAGTGCACGGATTCTTGAAGCCCATCTCCTCATCATCCACTGCCTGTGTGATCTAATAGACAAACAACTCCTTGGAAATTAAAGGGAATAACGGAGAAACCCATGCGTAGAACATTACCACTGATACTGCTTGCTTCACTGAGTGTAAGCCTGCTTCAAGGCTGCGCTACTGCCGTAGTCGGCGGTGCTGCCACCGGCGTTTCCGTCATCCACGACCGACGCTCTGCCGGGACTGTGCTGGATGATAAAACCATTACCGTGAAGATAATGAATGAGCTACTCCAGCAACCTGAACTGCGTGAACACAGCAGCATGAGCGCCACCAGCTACAACCAACTGGTCCTACTGACCGGCCAGGCCGAAAGTGAAAGCTACCGCGCTCAATTTGAACAGATTGCAGCCCGTACACCAATGGTCAAACGCACGGTAAACGAAGTACAGGTCGGGCCAAATGCGACCCTGACAGAGCAGAGTAAAGACAGCTGGATCACATCAAAGGCGAAGGTTGAGCTGTTCAGCATTGACCTCCCAGGATTCGATCCTACCCGGGTGAAGGTAATCACCGAAAAGGGTGTGGTCTACCTGATGGGCATGGTGACGCCTGAAGAATCGACTGCCGTGGTGGAGAAAATTCGCTATCTGAATGGGGTAAAAAAAGTGGTAAAGGTCTTTGAGTATCTCTGAACAAGAGATTAAAAACCCGATCACAGAGACCATCCGTACGGCATTGGCCGGCATAGTAGGTGATCAGGCAGTATTGACCCAACCGGCTGACTGCTGGCCCTATGGGTACGATAACAGCCGCCGACACGCCCTGCCGCATGCCGTGGTATTCGCAACCACCCATGACCAGGTCAGGGAGATTGTCCAACTCTGCCAAGGGCAGCAGATTAATCTGATTGCCAGAGGTAAGGGCACCGGTACCACCGGGGCGACCGTCCCGGATCGGGGTGGTATTGTGCTCGCTCTGGAACGGATGAACCGAATTCTTGAGATCGACCCAGCCAATCGTATTGCTCGAGTTGAACCTGGCGTTACAAACCTCGAGCTGCAGCAGGCACTCAAACCGTATGGCTTTTTCTGGCCACCCGACCCAACCAGTGCCGCCGTCTGCACGATAGGTGGTAATCTCGCTTATAACTCTGCTGGCCCCCGGGCTGTTAAATATAACACCCCCCGTGAAAACACCCTTGGTTTACGTGCCATCACTGGCGCTGGCGAAGAGATAAAGACCGGGGTCAGTACCACAAAAGGTGTAGTCGGCTATGACCTGACCCGCCTGCTGATCGGCTCTGAAGGCACGCTTGCCATCATTACAGAGGCAGTCTTGAAGCTGACTCCCCTGCCGGAGGCAAAGGCTACTTTTCAGGCCACTTATGTGGATATGCATGCAGCGGCCCGGGCGGTCTCAGCCATCATGGCCCAGCCTATCACTCCCTGCGCCCTGGAATTTATGGATGGCACCGCAATCAATATGGTACGGAGTTATTCAGATCTCGACCTGCCAGAAAGTGTTGGTGCCCTGCTCATGATCGAAGTGGATGGACCTAAACATGGCCTCGCCGAATCCACCGCCGCTGTTATCGCCGCAGCTCGGGTAGAAGGGATTGTCGCTATTGAGACAGCAGAAACTGAGGCCGAAGTAGAAAAGCTCTGGCGGACCCGCAAGGCGCTCTCCCCCGCCTTGCGAAACATAGCCCCAAAAAAGATCAACGAAGATGTAGTGGTTCCCGTATCCCGCATCCCTGATCTCATTTCCGGGCTGGAATCGCTCTCCAAGCATTTCGACATACAGATTGTCAACTTTGGTCATGCTGGCAATGGCAATATCCATGTCAACCTGCTGACTGACCCGGATGAACCCGCCATGATGCAGCGTGCGCATGAGTGTCTGAACCAGACCTTTGACCTGGTGCTTAGACTCGGCGGCACCCTCTCCGGCGAACACGGGGTAGGACTTGAAAAGCGGGATTATGTCGCTCGAGAGATAGAACCCGCCACCTTGCGCCTGATGAATGCCATCAAGAGGCAGTTTGATCCACAGGGCATTCTCAATCCCGGTAAGGCCTTGCCCGATGACCCACAATGAACCCGGACATACTTAACCGATCACGGATGATTGCCATACGCACAGACAATTCAGGTCTGCAGACAAGTGCCTTTTATGAAAAACGCTGTTTCAGCCAATAGCAACTGGCTCAAGACAAAATGCCGATTAATTGCTCCTTATGACTCCACACCCCGTGACTAAAATGGTATAAATCCGTTCCAATCAATAGTCGACATCTATACTATCTCGCTGAATTGAATTGGCCGAATTACCAGCACGCGCTGGTACTGCACTCGTTTTTTGGAGCATCTGTTGTGTGTAAACTTTTTCAAATCCTTTTTATTTTGCTGGCTGCCCTGCCGGGAATGGCGCTTGCGGCAACAACCGGCGGGAACTACATTGACCTGACCAATCACTGGGTTGGTTATACCGCCATCGGAATATTTACCGTTGCCTATCTGCTGGTAATGGCTGAAGAGTTTACCCATTTACGCAAATCCAAACCGGTGATTCTGGCCGCCGGCCTCATCTGGGCAATTATCGCTTGGTATTACGCCAGCCACGGCATTACCCATGAAGCAGAGGCTGCTGTCCGACACAATCTGTTGGAATATGCGGAACTGATGCTGTTCCTGCTGGTAGCGATGACCTATATCAATGCCATGGATGAGCGAAATGTTTTCGAGGCCCTGCGCTCCTGGCTCGTTGCCAAGGGGTTTGGCTTCCGTCAGCTGTTCTGGATTACCGGGGTATTGGCCTTCTTTATCTCCCCAGTAGCAGACAACCTCACCACTGCCCTACTGATGTGTGCTGTAGTACTGGCAGTAGGTGGCAGCAATAACAAATTCGTCCTGTTGGCCTGTATTAATATTGTAATAGCCGCTAACGCCGGTGGCGCCTTCAGCCCGTTTGGCGATATCACCACCTTGATGGTGTGGCAGAAGGCCATTTCTACACCACAAGGCGTTGTAGCCTTCGGCTCCTTTTTTGCACTTTTCATCCCTTCACTGGTGAACTGGCTGGTGCCTGCTGCCATTATGCATTTTGCCGTGCCACATGAGCAGCCTTCTGCGGGTGGCAAGTCTGTTTCCATGAAGCGGGGTGCAAGACGCATTATCGTGCTGTTTCTGTTGACCATTGTAACAGCCGTCAGTTTCCATAATTTTCTGCATATGCCACCAGTCATTGGCATGTTAACTGGATTGGCCTATCTGCAGTTCTTCGGTTTCTACCTGAAAAAAACCTATCACCGTGAGCGCAGCGCAACCAATGGAGAGGTAGCCACAGAGCTGGAGCACGACGGACAGATGGGTGATTTTGTTGCCTTTGATGTTTTCAATAAAGTGGCCCGAGCCGAGTGGGATACCCTGCTCTTCTTCTATGGTGTTGTTCTCTGCGTAGGTGGCCTGGGCTTCATTGGTTACCTCACGCTCACCTCTGAACTGATGTATGTGCAGTTGGGCCCCACCACCGCAAATATCATTGTCGGCGTTCTCTCCGCCATCGTGGATAACATCCCCGTAATGTTCGCCGTATTAACCATGTCGCCGGATATGTCCATGGGCCAGTGGCTATTGGTTACCCTGACAGCGGGCGTAGGCGGCTCCCTGCTCTCAATTGGTTCCGCTGCCGGCGTGGCACTGATGGGTCAGGCACGCGGCCGTTACACCTTCTTCGGTCATCTAAAATGGGCTCCTGTCATTGCCCTGGGTTATGCCGCCAGCATCTATACCCATATGTGGATCAACTCGACACTCTTCTAAAAAAACAGACATCGCCACCGGCAGTAGCAGCTGCCGGTGGTTACAACCCACCTGTTTCCGTTATCATGTTCGCTGGCTCTCAGGCATTCAGCAGCGATATGCATAAAGTCAAAAACACTCTTTACATAATTTTTCTGGTTTTGTTTCTGACCAGCGAGAATCTCTTTGCGGCTGAGTTAGAGACTAGCAGCCATTTCATGGCTAACCACTGGAGCGGCCTGATCTCCCTGGCAATCTTTATCATAGCCATTCTGTTAGTCAGTTTTGAAGAACGGATCAATTTACGTAAGTCCAAACCAGTCTTGCTGGCTGCCGGTCTCATCTGGGGACTCATTGGCTGGATGGCCGTACAGACAAACACCACTCAGAGTGCTGAGCAGGCTGTGCGTATTACGCTACTGCACTATGCAGAGCTGATGCTGTTGATCCTGGTGGTAATGACCTATATCAATGCAATGGGCGAGCGCCAGGTATTCATTGCACTGCGCAGCTGGCTCTGCAATCGAGGTTTAAGCTACAGAGGGTTATTCTGGAGTACAGGGATAGCCACCTTTTTTCTCTCCCCCTTTCTCGATAACCTCTCCAGCGCACTGCTCGTCGGTGCATTGATACTTGTGATCGAGCCTGACAATCGCCGATTTATTAGCATTGGTTGCATCAACGTCGTGGTAGCGGCCAACGCTGGCGGTGCATTCAGCCCATTTGGTGATATCACTACATTGATGGTTTGGCAGCAGAATATCGAGACAACAAATGGAACGCTCGGATTTTGGTCTTTTTTCAATCTCTTCATCCCATCTTTACTCAGTTATCTGATCCCAGCTGCTGCTATGCACTTTGCACTGCCCAAAGGCTCACTGAAACCCCATTGTGAAAAAATTCTTTTACGTAGAGGTGCGCGCCGAATCATAGTGCTGTTTCTCTGCGCCATCGCTACAGCCGTATTCTTTCAGGGTGTTTTATACCTACCTGCTGTAATCGGCATGCTGACAGGACTCTCCTATCTACAGCTCTTTGGTTATTATCTGAAGATATCGCACCGCCCTCAGGACGAGGGGATTCTGGATACCGAGCAACTGGCTTTTCCAATACCTATCGATAGCAAGAGCCCTTTCGATGTGTTTACCAGGGTAGCCCGTATCGAGTGGGACTCCCTGCTGTTTATCTACGGTATTGCGCTTTCGGTCGGCGGCCTGAACTACATTGGCTATCTGACAACGGCATCTGATCTGATTTACAGCCAGTGGGGAGCTACATACGCCAACATCGCTGTAGGGCTGGCGTCATCAGTAATTGAGAATGTACCTACCATGTATGGTGTGCTGGGAATGATGCCCAACATGTCACAAGGTGAGTGGCTGCTCGTCACCATGAGCGTTGGAACAGGGGGATCACTGCTGGCTATAGGTTCGGCAGCAGGTATCGCACTGATGGGAGAATCAAAAGGTCAATACACCTTTTTCAGCCACCTCAAGTGGACGCCAGTAATACTCCTGGCTTATGTCATTAGCATACTTGTGCATTTATGGTTGAATGCAAAGCTCTTTTGATCAGCACCCCAAACAACCAGTTACCACCTAAAAGATTGCAGCTTGATAGAGGTCAGGCGTTGTCGATCAAAAAATCAAATTCATCATCGGGATCAAGACCACCAGAAAAAGTATGGTCATGATGCCGCCAGCGCGCATAAAATCGGGCACCCTATAACCGGCTGGCCCCATAATCAGGGCATTCACCTGGTGGGTCGGAATAAGAAATGAGTTTGAAGTCGCTATAGCTACAGTCAGCGCAAACACGGCAGGATCAGCACCGACCCCAATGGCGATGTTTACGGCCAACGGAACCAGCAGCACGGTAGCCCCCACATTGGACATAACCAACGTAAAGAAGGTAGCCAAGATCGCAACCGCTGACTGAATCACCCATATCGGCATCTCCCCAACCACCGAAATGGTCTGCTCGGCAATCCACTTGGCAGTACCACTGGTCTCCACCGCCAGACCCAGTGGGATCAGACTGGCCAGTAGAAATACAGTCTTCCAGGAGACAGCTGTGTAGGCCTCTTCTATTTTCAGAACACCCGAGAGCACCATACCTATGGCACCTGTCAACAAGGCAATCGACAGCCTGATATCTGTAAACAGAACCATCACCAGGGCAATCGAAAAGAACAAACCCGCCCAGCCCACTTTCTGTGGCCGAGTCTCTTCATGAGGGTACTCCGTTGTCACCACCACAAAGTTTCGATCCGACTCCAGACGCACCAGTGATTCCCAGGTCGTATGTACTACCAGCGTATCGCCCGCCTTCAGCGGCAGATCACGGATATGATCACCTTCCTGCAGGGTTTCACCGTCCCGGTGAAGCGCTACCATGGAGAGACCATAAACCTTCCTCAACCAGACGTCGCGCGCACTCTTGCCAATTAATTGGGAACCCGGTGGAATAACGATCTCTGCAATACCCGCCTTGGTGGAGGCCAGTGATTCTGCAAATGATTTCAGCCCATTACGTAACCGTAAACTAAAGGTTTCAACAAAACTGGCCAGACACTTAGGCGATGCCAGCACACCCAGCACCATATTTCCCTCAATAGTAAAATCACGCGCCAGGTCACCTCGCCCGATACGCACACGACCGTCAGAGCCCTTTATCGCTATCATACGAACCCGATGCTCGGTCTCAACATCGTCCAGGTGCTTGCCAACAAGTTCACTCTCTGGCGGAACCACCACTTCAAACAACGCATAGTCGATGTCATATATGCGATGGAAGTACTCCATGGAGTTCGTTCCCGTCGTACCATTTTCGCTGCCGCCTCCGGGCAGGACAAAACGACCTGCAACAACAAAGTAGATAATGCCTGTCGCTACCAGTGCCACGCCAACAGGGGTCACAGAGAAGAGTGACCAGACATCCATCTGCTGATTATCCGGCAACGCACGATTGGATGTCAGGATGAGGTCATTGAGTAGAATCAGGGGCGAAGAGCCGACCATTGTGACAGTGCCACCCAGAATGGCACAGAACCCCATCGGCATAAGTAGACGGGACATCGGTAATCCGGAACGGGCTGAGATTCGACTGACAACAGGAAGGAAGAGTGCAGCTGCCCCGACGTTCTGCATAAACGAGGATATAAACGCAACCGTACCCGAGATGATTGGGATTATCCGTTTTTCAGTGCTGCCACCCACGTCCAGGATAAAGGCTGCCACCTTGCTCATCAGGCCAGTCTTATCCAGACCCGCACCGATAATCATAACTGCAATAATGGAAACAACGGCATTACTCGAAAAACCGTCAAACAGGTGATTAGTAGACACCAGCCCTTCAGAGAGCCCCATCAAGGGTGCGAGCAGACTTGTCAGACCCAGCAGTACCATCACAGTCATAGCGGCCACATCGACACCGACCACCTCGAACGCAAAGAGATAGATGGTGAGGATCAGCAAGGCGGTGACCCATGCAATCTGCAGGGTTGGAACTACAGTTGCAAGACCAATAGCCACCAATGTGAAAAGCACCGCCGCCACTATTTTTTTGATATTAAGCGTAGCAGGCTCCTTTTTTTCCAGAGCAATTGCAGACTCGATCAACGGTTATACCCCAAACGTACTCTTCTAATTATTTATACTTCGGCGTTCTCAAAGCCCATTGAGGCAGAGGCGCAAAAGTGTATCAGTCAAATCTAATAGGTATCAAGATAGCACAAGGTCCTATCCTTGTAGATAGACTATTCATTATCGATTCATTGATGCGCCTATAAAAAAACGGCTGAATTTAACGCCCGCTACCGCTAGTGCCAAATATGCTAATCTTCAGCTCTTACTAATTGTCTATCGGTTGTGCCAATGTCAATTGTTAATGGACTGCATTTTCGTAATCTGCAAGGCGATATTTATGGTGGTCTAACCGCTGCAGTGGTGGCACTCCCTTTGGCACTGGCCATGGGCGTCTCTTCCGGTGCAGGCCCAATTGCCGGGGTCTACGGTGCTATTTGCGTAGGCTTTTTCGCCGCCCTTTTTGGCGGAACACCCTCACAGGTATCTGGACCGACAGGCCCGATGACCGTAGTAATGGCGATGATCTTCACTCAATACACCGCCATGTTCCCAGACAACCCGGCCCAAGGAGCCGCACTGGCATTCACTGTCGTCATGCTGGGCGGGCTTTTCCAGATTGGCCTCGGCTTGCTACGAGTTGGGAAATTTATTGAGCTGGTTCCCCATCCGGTCATCTCAGGGTTCATGAGCGGCATTGGCATTATTATCATACTATTGCAGATAGGCCCTCTGCTCGGCCTGGACAGCCCGGCAAGACCGCTGCTTGCCATGCAGGCAATCCCTGATTTCATAAGCAGACTGCAACCTGATGCAACAACACTGGGACTGATCACCCTGGTGATTGTCTATGCAGTACCCACCCTTCTCCCGAAATTCAACAAGCTGATACCTGCCCCCCTGTTGGCGCTGCTTGTAGGCACTCTGACCCTGCTACTACTGTTACCCGACAGCAACGCACCGATACTTGGAGATATCCCCACCGGTATCCCGACAATCCAATTTCCAGCATTTGATCTTCACTTGCTACCCGGGATGATCAAATCTGCCCTCACTCTGGCAGCCCTGGGGGCCATTGATTCACTGCTGACTTCATTGGTCGCAGACAACATCACGCATACACACCATAAATCGGATCGTGAACTGGTAGGTCAGGGCATTGGCAACACCATTGCCGGCCTGTTTGGCGGACTACCCGGGGCCGGCGCTACCATGCGCACCGTAGTCAACATCAAGGCAGGTGGAAAAACCCCTATCTCAGGGGCGCTCCACGCACTGATTCTTCTCGCCATTATTTTAGGGGCCGGATCAATCGCCAGTCACATTCCCAAGGCCGTACTGGCGGGCATCCTGATAAAGGTAGGTACGGACATTATCGATTGGGATTACTTCAAACGAATTCGGCATGTCCCAATCAGTGGCATCATAAAGATGCTGGTGGTGTTGCTGCTGACGGTATTTGTCGATCTGATCACTGCGGTAGCCACCGGAATGGTAATGGCCAGTCTGCTGTTTATGAAAGAGATGGTTGATCTTCAACTACAAAATATAAATACGATCACTGACCCTGACAGAACAGAGACCCCGCTTTCAGCAGACGAAAAAGCCATTATGAAAGCCGCCAAGGGCGATATTCTGCTCTATCATCTGGCCGGCCCGATGAGTTTTGGTGCGGCCAAAGAGATGTCCAGACGATTAGCGCAATTCGACCATTATCGGGCCCTGGTACTTGATTTAAGTGATGTACCAAGAGTGGATTACACCTCCAGCCGAGCCATCGATGACATGATATACGATGCACAAAGTACCGGTAGACAGGTATTTCTGGTTGGCGGTCGTCCACAGGTCTATCACATGCTGGAGAAGCAGGGTGTATTGGATCGACTGGAGAATGGGCACAGGCACAATGATCGATTAAACGCCCTACGCCACGCGGCAAACAATATTAACAGCAACAACCAATCCACCTGAGGCAGATTGCAATTCAACAGGTCTGAATACATACTCCCAGACTCAAACGTGCACTACAAAGGACTGATAAAAACAGCACGCAACATAATGATAGCTTATGGATAAGGAAAAATATTGTTACTTCTCCTTAAGGTTCACCACTGTCAGAATTGCCGATACTTGGAAAAGAAGTTTCTAGATTCAGGGGTTTAACATGTCCAAACAACATCCGATCGTTGCCGTTACCGGCTCTTCAGGCGCAGGGACCTCCACGGTCAAGCGTGCCTTTGAACATATATTCTATCGGGATGGTGTCACCCCGGCGATTATTGAAGGTGATAGTTATCATCGCTATGACCGTGTAGCCATGCGCGAAGCTGTAGCGGAGGCGTCGAAACGGGGACAGAACCTGAGCCACTTCGGCCCCGACTCCAATCTGTTTGGCGATCTGGAAAACCTGTTTAAAAGCTACAGTGAGACTGGCACTGGCAAGAAACGCTACTATCTGCATAGTGAAGAAGAGGCCATTGAACACAATGAACGCCTGGCCACCAACCTCAACCCAGGAGAGTTCACCCCGTGGGAAGACCTGCCCAGCGAAACTGATCTGCTGTTTTATGAGGGCCTGCATGGCGGTGTAGTCACCGATGATGCGAATGTCGCCCAGTTTGTCGATCTGCTGATCGGCGTGGTTCCCATCGTTAACCTGGAGTGGATACAGAAGATCCACCGCGACAACTCCGAACGCGGCTATTCTGCTGAGGCCATCGTTGACACTATCCTGCGTCGTATGCCGGACTATATCAATTACATCACGCCGCAATTCTCGCGTACCGACATCAACTTCCAGCGCGTCTCAACGGTGGATACTTCAAATCCGTTTATTGCGCGTGATATTCCCAGCCCAGACGAAAGCTTTGTTGTTATTCGCTTCAGGGATCCGAAGAAGTTTAATATCGACTTCCCTTATCTGCTCGCCATGCTGCATGACTCCTTCATGTCTCGGCGCAATGTTCTGGTTGTACCCGGCGGAAAGATGGGGCTGGCGATGGAGATTATCCTGACGCCCATCATTGAAAAAATGATGGATGACCGTATCGCCTGAAAAAACATGCCCCATAAAAAATGCCGCTTGATGCGGCATTTTTTATGGCTGCTTGAAATGTTATTGCGGCTGCACAGGAAGAGGAATGGTCTTTCCATTAACACTTAGAAGACCATCTGCAAGCTTGGCATTGGTAAAGATCGAATCACCCTCTTTAACAATAAACTCTTGCCCAAGCATCACAACCAGTTGCTGCTCTACCACTGACTGAGACATCTCATCCAGCTGCTCAGCTGTCGGCATCTCACTGTCCGGACTGAGCAATTGGCGCTGTTCAAACTGGCGCAACAGTTCCGTTTGCACCTTCTGTAACAGTAACATTCGAAACAGTTTCTCTGGCATCTGAAAGGCGGCATCACCGACCAGTTTATTCAGCACGGCAGAGGCATTAGTGATCTCTTTCCACTCCAGGCCGACTGCTTGAACTGATAACTTGCCCGCTATCAGACCATCCGGTGTCTGAACTGACAGCTTATCGATAGTAACAATCGGATCACCCTTGAGCAGTCCCGATGCATTGCCCATCAGCACACTCAACAGCGCCATACCCTTTTTCTCATCCGAAAGCTGTTGCGCGTTGATCTCTTCTACAGACGTCTGGATCTGCAGCAGAACCGAAGCCGGCAGATTACCAAGACCCACTTTAAGCTCCGCTGGGCCGTATGTCTGATCATCCACCTGCACCTTTTCCAGGCGGTAGCGGACATAGGCAGAGACGGCATCCGCCTCGGCTCGGCTCTCAGCATCAATCCCAAGCTGAGCCATCTCGATGCGGGTACCACTCTCCCGATCCTGCACGGCAATCCGATCAATACTGAACTCCCCTCCCCCAAGCATTAGACCGGAGACTCCTTTGTGGGAATTGGAGTGGAGAGTAACGCCCTTGACCTCCAACAGCGGCTCAGAGTTCTCGGTCAAGGTTAACGCCGGTAAGGATAACTGCATTGTGATCTGCTCAAATGCTGAATCAAACTGCATCTCCCCATCCATTCCTTCGAAATGACCAGCAGGCCTATCCCCCTCTGCCTCGAACTGTGTTGCCGGTAGATGAACTCGCGTAACACCCTGTCCACTGATATCAATCAATGTGTTGATTTCGGCCTGATAATCCTTGGGTAGAATCGCCTCTCCGTCACTGTTAATTTCACTCTTAATTGTAGCCAGACCGATCCCATCACCGGTCAGCGGTCCATGATCGATATGACTGATCACCGTAAATCTAAACTCTTCAGTCTCTGTACGATCAGGCCCAACAGGCAACTTCAGCAGAAACTGTGTTTCGCTCTCAGCACCAAACCAGCCCCGGTTATAGTCCTGGCTAACAATCTCTAATCCAGCCTTGGTGAACTGACTCACCATTCCCTGGTAATACGTTTCTACCTGATAGCCAATAATGCCGGGTGCCCCCAGTAGGCCAGCTCCCAACAAGACAAACAGGGCCAAAAAACGCTTCATAGAATCCTCTCTTATCCGATCCGTTTAGTTATAGATTTATCCAGGGGCTCAATCCGCTGCACCCTGCCACTCCGGGCATAGTAACAGGAGGCGCACACCCAGTGGGTTTGCGCGCTGCAGGAAGAGACGAATATTGGAGATTGGGTCACTAAATTGCAGTAGCCACAGGCCTTGACTTAACCCGCTGCCAAGCCACTCTGTTGCTTCACAGCCTGATTGATAACCTGAAGAATACTCTCCACATCAAGACCGGCCTCTTTCATCTGCTGCGCAGGTGTTGCATGCTCAATAAAGTGGTCGGGGAGTCCAAGATTAATGGCACGTGCTGAATGCTGAATCGCTGCAAGATACTCATTAACGGCTGAACCCGCGCCACCTTGTATGACATTCTCTTCCAGGGTTACCAGCAAGTTATGGGTATTGGCCAACTGCTGAATCAGTGCCTCATCCAACGGCTTCACAAAACGCATATTGGCCACCGTTGCATCCACCCGATCCGCAACCTCCAGTGCACTATCCAACAGACTGCCAAAGGCCAGAATCGCAATCTGCTGTCCTTGGCGTCGAATCTCGCCTTTCCCAATAGGTAACATCGCCAGATCATCCGCTACCGCAGCGCCACAGCCAGAACCTCGGGGATAACGCACCAGTGCCGGCCCTTCATGTTGATAAGCCGTCTGCAACAGCTTGCGGCACTCATTCTCATCCGCTGGAGCGATCACCACCATGTTGGGAATACAGCGCGCGTAGCTCAAATCAAAACTGCCGGCATGGGTTGCCCCGTCTGCTCCCACCTGACCAGCCCGATCAACGGCGAATGTGACATCCAGATTTTGTAGCGCCACATCATGGATCAGCTGATCATAGGCACGCTGCAGAAACGTAGAGTAGATCGCCACTACAGGCTTGACGCCATCACAGGCCAGGCCGGCAGCAAAGGTGACGGCATGCTGCTCAGCAATACCTACATCGTAATAGCGATCGGGGAACAGCTTGGCGTAGCGCTCCATACCGGAACCGGCACACATGGCCGGTGTAATGGCAACCAGGCGCTTGTCAGCCGCCGCCGCATCACACAACCAACCGCCAAAAATCTCGGTGTAGCTGGGGCCGGAGGCTGTCTTCTTATCCATCTTGCCGGTCTTTGGGTCAAACGGCGTGACGCCATGATAGACCAGTGGATCACCTTCAGCAGGTTTGTAACCCCGACCTTTCTGGGTTACCACATGCAACAGGCGGGGACCGTGCATCAACTTCATATTCTGCAGTGTAGCCGTCAGGGTCTCGAGATCATGCCCATCGATTGGACCGATATAGTTGAAGCCCAACTCTTCGAACAAGGTTCCAGGCATCACCATGCCCTTCATATGCTCTTCCCAGCGCCCTACCAGATCGGAGATATGGGGCAGACTGCTGAGAGCTGATTTGCCACCCTCCCTGACCCGGGTATAGAACTTGCTGGAGAGGAGTCTGGCCAAGTGGTTCCTGAAAGCACCGACAGGGTCCGATATAGACATGTCATTGTCATTCAGCACCACCAGCATATCCAGATCAAGGGCACCGGCGTGATTCAACGCCTCAAACGCCATTCCAGCACCCATGGCCGCATCCCCGATAACCGCCACTACCTCACGTTTGACGCCCAGTCGCTTGGCCGCCGCCGCCATGCCGAGGGCAGCACCAATCGAGGTGCTGGAGTGACCGGTACCAAAGGTATCGTACTCACTCTCATCCCGACGCGGAAAGCCTGAGATACCATCCTGTTGACGAAGGCTTCCCATACGATCACGCCGACCGGTAAGAATTTTATGTGGATAGGCTTGGTGACCGACATCCCAGAGTAGACGATCCTCCGGGGTATTCAGAACATAGTGCAGGGCAATAGTCAGTTCAACGACCCCCAGACCGGCGGCAAGATGTCCGCCGGTGCGGGAAACTGTGTCGATCAGAAAACGGCGTAACTCATCGGCAAGAACCGGCAGTCTTTCAGCTGGCAAGAGGCGCAGATCCTTCGGACATTCAATGCTGTTCAGCAGCCTGAATTGGCCCGTTGATCCTGTTTCGCTGCTCTGTTGCCGCTCTGACATACCCTTTTCCGTTCTCTTCTGTCTGGAGGCCCACAAGCTATTGTAAAGTATAGCGATGGAGGAATTCCCATCCTTTGTCGATGGGAGTTACTGCCAGATTCTACTGAATTAACCGCTCTTGCTAGGCGAAACCGAGCATTTTAGCCTAACTGCCATTAACAAGTCCCTATCTAATTTTCTTAATCTCGTCTAAACCATCACCCAACAAAAAGTCATGGAACGCTTTAGCGGAGGGAGAGAGACGCTTGCCCCGGCGATGCACCATGAACCACTTTTTCAGCAACGGAAAACCCGCCACATCCAGCGTCACCAAGCGTTGGGTTTCCAGTTCCAGCTCAATGGTATGTGCAGAAACCACGGCCAGACCAAGCCCGGCCCTGACCGCTTGCTTGATCGCTTCGCCGCCGTTCATCTCCATACCGCAGATCAGCTCAAGCTCTTTTTCCTGAAAAAAGCGTTCCAGTGCCAGGCGTGTACCGGAACCGGGCTCACGCATTAAGAAGGTCTCCTGGGCCAGTTTTTTAAGCGGTATGGCTGGCTTACCGACCAGCGGGTGGTCCGGTGGAGCGATGACCACCAGCGGGTTGTCCATAAACTCCTCGAACTCCAGATCAAGTACTTCTGGCGGCTGCCCCATTAGCACCAGATCCTTCTCGTTCTGCTCCAGCATACGCATCAGCTCCTTGCGGTTATTCACCGAAAGACTGAGGCGGACACCAGGATAATGCCGGGAAAACGCACCCAGGGCCCGGGGGGCAAAGTAGTTGACCGTACTGGCTACAGCGATGTCGAGGCGGCCCCGGCTCAAGCCCTTCTGGGCCTCCATCACCTCTTCCATCTCCTCCAGTTGGCGGAAGATCGCCTTGCCGTAGGTGTGCAGCTCTCGTCCAGCCTCGGTCAGGTGAATCTTCTTGCCCAGCTTCTCAAACAGAGGGAGACCTACATTCTCCTCTAACTGTTTGATTTGCATAGAGACGGCAGGCTGACTAAGATAGAGTTCATCTGCGGCTCTTGTAAAACTCAAATGGGTGGCCACGGCCTCGAACACTTTTAGCTGACGAACAGTGAAATTCATGACGCTATATCCCCTATCATGTTATAAGCCTAACCTTATCACAACAATCAGAAACTTTGAGTTTTATTTATAGTCATCCGTGGCTATAGTCACCTCAACTCCTGCGGGAGAACCGGATTTTTATATATTGCACTGTATGCAAACACGCCAATCATAATAGAGAGTAGTGAGGTAACAACAGATGGCCCTTGACCAAACCAGTCGCTATGCCGACCTGAGTCTGAACGAAGACAAGCTGATCGCTGATGGTAACCATATTCTGGTTGCTTACACCATGGAGCCCGCTGCAGGTTACGGCTACCTTTCTACCGCTGCTCACTTTGCGGCTGAATCATCAACCGGCACCAACGTTGAAGTCTGCACCACTGACGACTTCACCAAGGGTGTTGATGCACTGGTTTACGAGATTGACGAAGCCCGCGGCATCATGAAGATCGCCTATCCGAACGAGCTATTCGATCGCAACGTAACAGATGGTCGCATCATGCTGGTCTCTTTCCTCACCCTCGCCATTGGTAACAACCAAGGCATGGGCGACGTAAAGAACGCCCAGATGCAGGACTTCTACGTGCCACCCAAAATGCTGCAACTGTTCGATGGTCCTGCAAAAGATATCAGCGATATGTGGCGCATCCTGGGACGCCCGGTTGAGAATGGCGGCTACATCGCCGGTACTATCATCAAGCCAAAACTGGGTCTACGCCCTGAGCCCTTCGCTGAAGCGGCCTATCAGTTCTGGCTCGGCGGTGACTTCATTAAGAATGATGAACCCCAAGGTAATCAGGTCTTCTGCCCGATGAAGAAGGTCATACCACTGGTTGCTGACGCGATGAAACGCGCCCAGGATGAGACCGGTGAGGCCAAACTCTTCTCGGCCAACATTACCGCTGATGATCACTACGAAATGCTGGCGCGTGCTGACTATGTACTTGAGACATTTGGTGAAAATGCTTCACATGTCGCCTTCCTGGTCGACGGTTATGTTGGTGGCCCGGGTATGATTACCACCGCCCGTCGCCAGTATCCAAACCAGTACCTGCACTACCATCGTGCCGGCCATGGTGCCGTGACCTCACCCTCATCCAAACGCGGCTACACCGCCTTTGTTCTGGCCAAGATGGCACGTCTGCAGGGTGCATCAGGTATCCACGTTGGCACCATGGGCTACGGCAAGATGGAAGGCTCGCAGGACGACAAGATCATCGCTTATATGATCGAGCGCGACAGCTGTGATGGTCCTTTCTATCACCAGGAGTGGTATGGCATGAAACCCACCACCCCAATCATCTCTGGCGGCATGAACGCACTGCGTCTGCCCGGCTTCTTTGAGAACCTGGGCCACGGTAACGTCATCAACACCTCGGGTGGTGGTTCTTACGGTCATATCGACAGCCCGGCTGCCGGCGCCATATCACTGCGTCAGGCCTACGAATGCTGGAAAGAGGGTGCTGACCCTGTCGAGTATGCCAAAGAGCACAAAGAGTTTGCCCGCGCCTTCGAGTCGTTCCCACAGGATGCAGATCAGATCTTCCCTGGCTGGAGAGACCGTCTGGGCGTACACAAGTAATCTGGACAGCAGCTCAGAACAGAAAACCCCGCTATCGGTTGCGGGGTTTTCTTTTTCCACCAAACTTAAATCAGCCAGCGACCAGCATCGCCCGAATCTCCGGCACACAGGAACCACAGCCACTGCCGGCCTTAAGCTGCTCAGCAATCGCCTCCACGCTGTTTAGACCCTGTATACGAATACCTTCCAGAATGCGTTTCTCACCTACACCATGGCAGGCGCATATGGTCCTACCCACATCGACTCTGTCATCCGGGGCATGCCCCGAGAGTAGACTGGCCCGCTCTGCGGCATCCAGGGTTATCTTGCTGAATAGCGCTGCAATCCAATCCCTTGGGGGTAATAGCAAATTCGGCCCGATAAAAAGACAACTCTCCAGGCTACTGTTTTCAAAACGCGCTGCACGATAACGATTTACCGCCCTGTCGGAGTACTCCATCCAGCCCACATCATCCCCCTTACTGCAGAGATAGGAACGGGCCATTTCAGCCCAGTTGTCAGGTGTTGTGTCACCGGCAATCTCATAACGCCAGAAACCTGCCCCTCGGGAGCACGCCCAATAGACAGCCCCACCGGGTTGGAGCTGTCGTCGGGAGAGCAGAAACCCATGCCAGGCAAAGGAGCGTTCCTGAATGATCGCCGGCGTCTGCTTGAATTCCGGTTGTCCTGAGAGTGGATCCACCACACTAGGCAGCAGTGCGTTGACTCGCCCGGTTTCGGCAAACTGATCATTCCAGTGCATCGGAATAAACAGACTCCCAAGCTGCTGACTCGGAGTCACCTTCACACGCACGATAACAGCACCCAGGTCACTCTTTACCTGTGCCAAGGCGCCGTTGGCCACCGCATAGGTGCGCGCATCCTGCGGATGAATTTCAACATAGGGCTCAATGGTATGACTGGCCAGTCTGGGCGACAGCCCGGTTCGACTCATGGTGTGCCAGTGATCCCTTACCCGGCCAGTATTCAGGGTCAACGGATAACGCGTATCCGCCTGTGAACTGGGCAGGAGATGGGTTACTGGTACAAAACGCGCCTTCTGGTCTGGGGTAAAGAAAACCCCGTCACCAAACAGGCGTGATGTACCCTCTTTAGCTGTTTGTATCAGCGGCCACTGGGCGGTTGTAAACTGCTCATATCCTTGCTCATCCAGGTCCGCCAGAAGACTGATATCAAAGGCCCTGGAACCGCTGTTCTCAAACCCGGAGAGTGCCGCATGCTCACGAAATATCTGGCTGGTGGTTGTGTAGTCAAAGGCAGCCTCGAAGCCCATACGCCGGGCCACCTGGCTGATAATCCACCAATCCGGCTTAGCAAGACCCGGTGCATCCAGAAAGGCACGTTGACGGGACAAGCGCCGCTCAGAACTGGTGACCATACCACTGCGCTCGCCCCAGGTTGTTGCAGGCAGTTGAACATGGGCAAACCGGGCCGTATCAGTACGTGCCATGCAATCCGATAGGATCACCAGCTCACACTTTTCCAAAGCACGACGCACCTGATCTGAATCTGGCAGCGTGACCGCCGGGTTGGTCGCCATCACCCACAACGCCTTGACCTTGCCGGACTCAATCGCCTGAAACAGATCCACCGCCTTCAAGCCGCCCTGTTGTGGAATCGCCGGTGCATTCCAGAATTTTCTTACCCGTTCTCTGTCGGATGGTGACTCAATCTCCATATGGGCAGCCAGCTGGTTAGCCAATCCACCCACCTCTCTTCCACCCATGGCGTTTGGCTGACCGGTAAGTGAAAACGGCCCCATCCCTGGCCTGCCCAGCCGTCCGGTTAGCAGATGACAGTTGATAATGGCATTGATCTTATCCACACCGCTCGTGGACTGATTAATGCCCTGGGAATAGGCCGTAACGACCCGCTCTGTCCGGGCAAACAGCCGATAGAAACGTTCCACTGCCTCCACTGTCAATCCGCAGCCCAGAGCGACCTGTTCAACGGTTCCGGCATCAGCCTGGGCCGCAGACAAGACGGCCTCACACCCCCGGGTCACCTGCTTGACGAAGAGGTTATTACACTCTCCGTGCTGTTCAAGATAGACCAGCAGGCCATTAAACAGCAGGGCATCGGTTCCTGGCTTGATTGGCAGGTGAAGATCCGCCGTTTCTGCCGTTGGCGTCGCCCGTGGATCAATGGCCACAATCTGCAGATCCGGGTTTTGTCGCTTGCTCTCCATGATCCGCTGATACAGCACCGGATGACACCACGCCGCATTGGAACCCGCGAGCACAATCAACTTGGCCCGCTCCAGGTCCTCATAACTGCACGGCATCGCATCTGCACCAAAGGCACGCTTGTGTGCCACCACAGCCGAAGACATGCAGAGACGCGAGTTGGTATCGATGTTGGCCGAACCAATAAAGCCTTTCATCAGTTTGTTGGCAACATAGTAGTCCTCCGTCATCAACTGCCCGGAGACATAAAAGGCGACTGAATCTGGACCATGTTGACGGATGATTGACTGTAGACCGTGCGCCACTTTATCAAGCGCCTGCCCCCAATCACTGGGCTGACCATTAATCAGGGGGGTAAGCAATCGACCCTCGTGCTCCAACGTCTCAGCGAGTGCGCTGCCTTTTGAGCAGAGACGCCCAAAGTTTGATGGATGATCAGGATCTCCAGCAATCGCTACAGCGCCATTTTCAGCCACTGTCGCAATGACACCACAACCAACACCGCAATAGGGGCAGGTTGTCCTGGTTATACGGGACATCAGCTACGCCTCCAGGCAGATGTGGGGGCGTAATTCAGAAGATGATAATTAGAAATCGGGCGATTGTTGCGTGACATTGGCATTACTCCACTTTTGCCAAGTCATAGAGCAAAGAGTATGCCAGCTAGCAAAGCCTTGGACAGAGAGGCCAAGCGGACCAATCAGTGCAGCCACATACCGTGTCATTGCACCAACAGAGACACCTGCATGCACAGAACAAGTGCTTAAGAGCAGTAAAAACAAGGTAATTTATGTTACCGCATCGGCTATTCGGCTAATTGAATATCGCGCTCAATGCATTCAGGAGACGCTCTGTCTGCTCATCTGTGCCGATACTAATACGCAGGTATTGTTCAATCCGCGTCTGTTTGAAGTGCCTTACGATGATCGCCTTCTCCCGTAACAGGGCAGCCAGCTCCGCTGCATCCCTGTCAGGGTGACTGACAAAGAGAAAATTCGCGGCCGAGGGCAATACCTGAAATCCCATCTGGGTCAACCGATCAGCCAGTCGCTCCCGTGTGGTCATCACCCGTTGACAGGTTTCAGTAAAATAGGCCTTGTCTTCGAACGCCGCCACTGCGCCGCTGATTGCAAAACGATCCAGCGGATAGGAGTTGAAGCTGTTTTTTACACGCTCCAGCGCCTCAATCAACTCCACATGACCAATCGCAAAGCCCACCCGTAACCCGGCGAGAGAACGGGATTTAGACAGTGTTTGAATAACCAGCAGATTTGGATACTTATCTACCAGAGCAATAGCTGACTCACCACCGAAATCAATATAGGCCTCATCCACAACCACCACCGAGTTGCTCTGTTGCTGCACCATCGACTCAACCACAGAGAGTGGCAGCAGTCGTCCCGTAGGCGCATTCGGATTGGGAAAGATGATCGCCCCGTTAGGCAGCTGGTAATCGGCCGGGTCAATCTCAAACTGACTGTTCAGTGGCACTGTCTGATAGGTAATATCATAAAGGCCGCAATACACCGGATAAAAACTGTAAGAGATATCCGGGAACAGCAGTGGTAAATCGTGCTTCAGCAGAGCCAAAAAGGTGTGCGCCAGCACTTCGTCTGAACCATTGCCGACAAAGACCTGCTCTGACTTGACGCCATAATAGGATGCGAGCGTCTGCTTGAGTCGGTCGGCATTGGGATCTGGATAGAGGCGCAGGGTATCTGCTGCCTCTTTTGACATCGCCAGCAGTGCCTTTGGCGATGGCGGATAGGGATTTTCATTGGTATTGAGTTTGACCAGATCAGTCTGCTTGGGTTGCTCACCCGGCACATAGGGCGTGAGCGTGTGAACCACCGAACTCCAAAAACGATTCATATTGCGATCCGTAAAATCATTTAGCTGAAATGGAAAAACAGAGTGCGATGATACCGCTAACCGGATTCAGTTCCCAGCGCCTGAATTACAAGGGAGAGCACCAGTCACCCGAGCCAAGAGAGATCAGAGCTTCCATAATAAAAAGGTGCTGGAGTAATCGACGAACTCCGCTCACTCTGTCAAAATGATCCAATAGGAATCTGCCTAAAATGAAAGGAGAGATCAATGCGATACCGCTACACCTTAACGTCTATATTGCTTTTAATGGCCTTTAACGCCCAGGCAGAAGGTATCAAAATCACCCCTGGAAAATGGCAGATCCAGTTGACCTCGACCATGTCAATGATGCCTCAGCCGATGACCAAAACCATGGAAGAGTGCATTACTGCTGATCAACTCTCTCCCGCAGAATTGATGAAGGATTCAGGCAACTGCAAGGTCTCCGACGTAAAATCAACCAGTAGCGATCTCACCTGGAATATGGTCTGCAAAAATCATGGCGGAGAAATGGCCGGCACCGGACATTTTACTTCGGCTGGTAGCCAGATGAATGGCAGCATGGATATGGCCATGAACATGAATGGCCAAGCATTGAAGATTCAAACCAAATGGAACGGCAAGCGGCTCGGCGCCTGCAAATAGAGCACCCCAGCACGTACACATTCAAAGGCGATCTTCGGATCGCCTTTTTTATTTATCGATTTGTTCACAGATATGCTGAGATATATCTCACACTTTACACCGGGTTTTTAAATTATTTATTAAATAATTATTGCAATCATATGATATTACGCTATTTTTAAAATTATATGACGAGGAGAAGACGCTATGCTGAAGAAACTGGACATCCATATCTGCAACAGCTGCCCCCACGAACTGGTCACGGGAGTCGCCTGCGACTGGCGTCCCATGGATGAGTGTCCCTACATAGCGCCAGAAAAACCTAAACAACAGCGAAGTCGTCTACTCCTGGTGCCCACACCACTGAAACATGAGACTGACGCAATACGCAGTATTGATTGAGCATTTTTGACAGGGCTCGAGAGAGAGCCCTATCTTTTCGCCCTGATAAAATGTTGTGAATGCAATGCTGGAATCTGTAATCAGATTTCAGGTTAACGCTTGCCAACTCAGTCATTATTCGTTCAGCAACCGAACGCTCATTCCATTACTTTACAAATAACTTCTCACTTTTTTTGAATATTACAATAAACCTGTCGCAGGCTATTTGAACTCCCTATTGGATCAATCACATCCGGATCAACCAGGCTGTTATAGTGGTGACCCTGGCCCAGCTCATCACACATCCACCAACCATACTGTGCACAGGCCACATCAGGTTGCAGCGACTTATTAAGACGCGCACGAGCCTGAATACCATCGTGTGCAGTAGTAATCCGCACCCAGTCACCTTCAGCAATATTGTATGCACCGGCTGTTTGCGGATGCAGCTCCACCAACGGATCGGGCATACGCTTAAGTAATGACGGGACATTGCGCTGCTGACTATGGCAATACTGTACCCACTTGGCTGAGGTTAGCAGCAGAGGATAAACACTATCTTGCACCCTGCCTGAAGAAAAAGCAGGTAGCGGATCATAGCCATGTTCCTGTAATGCCGTGGCATAAATTTCAAGGCGCCCCGTTGCCGTTGAAAACCCATTTTCCAAATATTTTCGGTAACAGGTTTTTAAAGGAAGAGTGATACCTTGCGGGTGGGCTTCCAACGCCTCAAGCGAGATACCACTGGGAGATAGAACATGGGCAAGGGCCTGCTTCATATCACCCGCAAAAAAGTGCTCACCCAGTCCCAGCTTTGTTGCCAGCTGAAACACAATCCAGAGATCACTTTTTGACTCGCCAAGAGGTTCAATCACAGCAGGGCGTAGCTGTAGATGTGCCTCCGCCTGTTGCGTCACATTAAATCCGGGATAAAGCCCGGCACGCTCCCAGGGTGATGCAACGGGTAAAAAGATATCCGCATACTGAGCCGTTGGATTCATGAACAGATCTGCATGCACATACAGATCTAGTTGTTTAAATGCGGCATCGGTATCTTCTGTAGGCGGTTTGGTGAGCTGCGGGTTAGCACCAAAACTGATCAATGTTTTAACGGGATAGGGCTCACCATGGACTATGGCTCGGTTCAGGTCCTTGGAATTAATCCACCCCATGGTACCCGGCCCCATCGGTCGCTCAGCCAATCCCAGTGCCTGACTACGTTGCCCCTGACTCAGCAGTTCAAGGCCAAAAACATTGTTAATAGCTGGCTTTTCAAACCAGACGTTACCCCCTGGGGCATCCAGATAGCCAGTAAGGGCATAGAGTAGGGATAGAGCCCTGGAGGTCTGGCTCGCCTGTGGCTGCTGAGCCGTTCCGGTCCAGGTAAAATAGCTGACCGGCCCTGACTCATGCAGCAGCCGGGCCGTTGCGTATACCTGCTCTGCACTCACACCGGTAGTCTCAGCCTGCAGCTCCGGTGCATACGCCTCACAACGATCGGCATAGCATTGAAACGCAGGAGAGCAAGTAATCACTCCCTGCAAAGTAGTCACCTGGTACCTGCCAAACAGGGCAGGTAAAGCACCGCCCGCTAAACCAGGCTTCGCCTCTGACTCTGCATGGATAATTTCGCCGCTGCCCTCATCCCACTGCAGGTAACGCGTAGTGGAACCGTCCAGTTGAATATCCGCATCCGTTAACAGAGCGCCTGTATCCAGACGTACCAGATAAGAACCATTACTCCAGTCACGGATAAACGGCCTGTCAAACCAACCCTGTTTTATCATCACCTGGGCCAGTGACATGGCCAGTATGCCGTCACTACCCGGACGCACATTCAGCCACTGATCCGCCTTTGAGGCCAGACCGACCTTACGACAATCAATCACAACCAATTTGGCGCCACGTTTTTTTGCGTTACTGATATGTGTCGCCTGTGCCAGCCATGTGGCCGTGGGATTAAACCCCCACAGGATGATACAACCCGTTTGGGCATAGTCCGGCATGCCGATCCCAGCACCGGTGGTGTGCATCGGTGTAAAGTCTTTGTGCCAATTACAGTTCTCTGTAGCAAATACCGTATTCGGCGAACCATAAGCGTGGGCCAATCGATTGATCCAGGCAAAGCTGTCAGCCACGGCCGTGCCGCTAGGCGTTGTTACCGAGAAGGCAACACTCTCTGGCCCAAGAGTCCTGGCCTGCTGATTTAGTCGATCAGCTATTGTCTCGAAGGCCTGCGCCCAGGAGATCGCCTCCCAGCCGGGATCATCATCACCCTTGGGTCGCGTTCGTCTCAGCGGCGTCAGGATACGATCAGGGCTATGCACCCACTCAGGAGCTGTCCGCCCCTTTATGCAGAGATGCTCGCCGGTTGGATGGGAAGGATCAGGCTCTACTGCCACCAGAACGCCATCACGAACCGTGGATAGGATGCCACAGCGTGAAATGCAGAGTGCGCAATAGCCCGCTATTTTTTTTTGCATAGTATCTCTACAACCCAGAATTCCTCACACAAGCATTACACCATTACTGTATTCAAAAGTACTTGTTTTTAGAAAACTTTTCCATGTAAGCAGCGTGAAAGATAACCGTTATACTGTTATTTTGTACGACATAATTTACTACACTCGACAGACATTCCAGAGACAACGCGATTCTATGCTGCCACCCCTACCTGACCCCCATGCGATTGCTGTACTACTCCTGATTGTAGTCGCTCTGATCCTGTTTACCCGTGACTACATACCACTGGAGACATCATCACTGCTGATACTGGTCACACTGGTAGTGGGCTTTCAGGTATTTCCTTACACCCGCAATGGAATCACATTACAACCCGGTGATTTTTTCACCGGATTTGGAAATGAGGCATTGGTGGCGATCTGCGCCCTGATGATTGTCGGACAAGGTCTTGAGACAACTGGCGCGTTGCGACCACTGGCCACCATGCTATCAAAGCACTGGTCGAACTGGCCCCTCCTCTCCTTTCTGATTACCCTGCTTTCGGCTGCCATTCTCAGCGCCTTCCTTAACAATACGCCGATTGTAGTGATGCTGCTGCCGATCCTGATCAGCGTCTCTATCCGCAACAAACAATCATCATCTGAGATCTTGATGCCGATGGGTCTGGCTACGCTTTTGGGAGGCATGGCTACCACTATCGGGACATCGACCAACCTGCTGGTGGTCGCCATCGCTTCTGATCTCGGCATGCGCAGTTTTGGTATGTTTGATTTCGCACTACCGGTAATTGTCGCGGGAAGCGCGGGTTTACTCTATCTATGGTTGATTGCACCTCGCCTGTTACCCAAGCGTCAAGCTCTGCTGTCCGACACCTCACCCCGGGTATTCGATGCCGTGCTTTATATCAACAGTGAAAGTTTCGCCAATGGCAAAACGCTGGCAGAAGTACTGGAAAAAACCGAACGGCGCATGAAAGTGGATCGCATCCACCGCGGTGAAGGACTCAATGTCACCCGGCTACCGACGGCCGTATTACGTGAAGGTGACCGCTTGCTGGTACGTGACACCCCGGAACTGCTGAAAGAGTATGAGACGCTGCTTGGCGCCACGCTTTACAACGCCTCTGACATCGAAAATCCGATTGATGAAGAGCACCCACTCTCTTCCGAAGGTCAACTCATGGCCGAAGTGGTTGTTACAGAAGGCTCACTGCTCTATCGTAAAACACTCAAAGAGCTGCGCTTTGCTGAACATAACAATGTGGTAATCCTGGCCATCCATCGCTCTCATTCCCAAGCCAATCGAACCCTCCGTAGCGGTATGGGGGATGTCCGACTGGAAAATGGTGATGTGCTATTAATGCAGGGAGCGGCAGAGCGGATCAAGGAACTTAAGAGCAGCGGCAAACTTCTGGTATTGGATGCCTCGGTCTACCTGCCAGAGACAAGTCGTGCTCGATTGGCCCTGCTGATCATGGCGGCCGTTGTAGCCTTCGCAGCGACCGGCATGCTGCCTATCGCCACCAGTGCCCTGTGCGGTGTTGGACTGATGCTGCTCACACGCTGCCTGGACTGGGAAGACGCCGCCTCGGCCCTCAGCACCCGGGTTATCCTGATTGTCGTGGTGAGTTTGGCACTGGGCCTGGCATTGATGCAGACCGGTGGTGCGGAGTATATTGCCAGTCTCTATGTGGCCGTATCCACTGGGTTACCTATCAGCGCCATACTGGGCGGTTTGATGCTGCTGATTGCACTGCTCACCAACGTGGTCTCCAATAACGCCGCGGCCGTCATCGGCACCCCTATCGCCGCCAGCATTGCGGCCCAGCTCGGCCTGCCACCTGAACCTTTTGTTCTCGCGGTACTGTTCGGAGCCAATATGAGTTATGCCACACCAATGGGCTACCAGACCAACCTGTTGATATACAGCGCCGGGGGCTATAAATTCTCCGACTTTCTGCGGGTCGGCATCCCATTAACACTGATCATGTGGCTCGGCCTACTGAGCATGCTGATCATGATGTATGATCTTTAAAAAGAGGCCTCCTGCCCCCATCATGGGGTGAAGCACTTTTCCGAATACAGACTATTAAAAATAAAGGACTTTTCATGATTGAGAAAACGCTTGAGCGGGGGATGTATGCCACACGCTGGGTTCTGGCACCCATTTATATGGGTCTCAGCCTCGCCCTGGTAGCCCTTGGCATTATGTTCTTTAAAGAGGTGTTTCACCTGCTTACCATTATCTTCACGGTGACCGAGACTGATCTGGTCCTGGTGGTGCTCTCCCTGATCGACATGGCCTTGGTCGGTGGACTACTGGTAATGGTGATGTTCTCCGGCTATGAGAACTTTGTTTCCGCGCTCGACGTCGCTGAAGACACGGAGAAACTATCCTGGCTGGGCAAACTCGACACCAGTAGTCTGAAGAACAAGGTAGCCGCCTCCATCGTGGCGATCTCCTCTATTCATCTACTGAAGGTCTTTATGAATGCCATCAATATCCCCGACAACAAGCTCATGTGGTATGTACTTATCCATCTGACCTTCGTCGTCTCGGCCGTCGCTATGGGCCTGCTCGACAACAAAACCAAGCATCACTGACAGTCGCAACAGATCCACAAACTTAACGCTTTGGAGAGACCATGACAGAACCAACTACAGAGACAGACTCCATACCCCCGAATCTGGTCAAGGTTAAAAAGTCTGATCTGCCACTCGCATGCCCGCGGGAAACAGACAGCGCCTCAGAGCTGCATCCCCGTGTCTTCCTGCCATTGAAAAATCCAGGGGATACAGCAAGCTGTCGCTATTGCCGTACGCGTTATCAGGTCGAAGGCTAGCCTTCGTATAGCTTCAGAAAACCCTGTTCGGAAAAACCATTCATGCGGGTTTTGTCGATCAGAATGACAGGAACTCCACGACCACCCAACTTGTCATAGGCCCTTTTGGCCGCGGTGGATTTCTCAATATCATATTCGGTGAAGGCGATCCCTTTTGCCTTGAAGAAGCGCCGGGCCTTTTTGCAGTAAGTACACCACTCAGTGCTGTACATGATCACGCTTTTAGCCCCCTTGCTGACAGCGCCTGCAAATGTTGATGGGGACGATTCGTAGGTGACATGGGTGTAGCTGTTAATCTTCAGCTCAACCTGCTCGACTGATCGGGTAGCCGGCTTGCTGTCACTGAAATGCACCTTGCCCTGTTCATCCGTCCACTTATAGATCTCTGCGTTCATCGCAATCAGCGGGACCAGCAGCATCAATAAACCGATTAAATAGCGCATCTTTCTCTCTCCTATCAATCCTTCGAATGATTCTCTCCAGCCTCAGCCAGTGCCATGTTAACCGATTATTTTCAGCTACGATCACCGCTAATGCACTACTTCAGAAACTGCTGTAATAAAACATGGTAGCGGGGAGAGAGCGAGAGTGAATTATGATCCGAGCCTTTGATCACCTCAACACGCACCTGCTTATCCGGGAAGGCGTGGGCGAGGCGCTGCGAATGAGTGCGTGGAACAATCAGATCAAACTCGGCGAGTAGTATCAGCGTCTCTGCCTTGATCGCACCGACCCTACTGAGTGAATCATATCGCTCGTTGAGAAACAGTGCGACTGGGAACCAGGGGAAGCTTCTCTCTGCCAGAGCCACAATGCTGTCATAGGGGGTAATCAGCACCAGCCTGTCAATTTTGCGTTGCGAGGCAAGCAGGCTCGCCACACCACTACCCAAGCTACGCCCGATAACCGAAATAGCCGCAAACTGATCTTTCAACTGGTCATAGATAAACAGCGCATCTGCATACAGTGCTTGCTCGTTTGGCTTGCCCGTACTGGCACCATAGCCCCGGTAATCAATCAGGTAGACTGTAGAATTTGGGAAATCCTTAATGAAGAGTTCCGCATTCAAAACCACGGCCTCAGCATTTCCACCAAAATAGAGGACAGCCTTCTCCTTACCCGGGTTGAGAACAATCGTATTGATGGACGCATCACCGTTTTGAAAGGGGACTGAAAGATAGTTATGCGGGATAGGCTGCGTTGGATAGTAGATCAAGCGGTGCTGCATGAAATAGAGCCAGATACCTGCCAACAGATACAAGGCAATAATGGAAAGGATGATTGTTGCGAACAATTTCATTGTTTATTTGGTATCCGCTTACGGGCAGGCCGGTAATTCAATTATGGCTTGATAAAAGCTAGATTTATTGGAGAGAGTGTCGGCTTGGTTGGACAGCGCTTTGCTTGACACACACTTGGAGAAACAATCAGGAGCGGTTTTTTGTCCAATCAAACTCCATCTGCCTTGCCGTGCTTTCAGCCAACTCAAAAGAGTGCAGACGGCTGACAAGATGCAAACTCATGTCAATACCCGCAGAGATACCACCGGATGTTATAATAGCCCCCTCATCGACCCAGCGCCTTCCTTCGTGCACCTTGAGGTCAGGGTAGCGGGCACGCAAATCAGGGATATCTTCCCAGTGGGTCGTAACGTTCTCATCTGATATGACACCGGCCTCTGCCAGCAGAAAGGCACCGGTGCAGACAGAAGCAACCCATTGCGCCTTCCGCGCCGTTGCTGCAATCCAATCGGTCACTTGCGTTTTTTTCATCTCATCGGTATGCACACCACCCACAACGATCAGAAGATCAATAGCGGGATGATTATGAAAACCGTAGGCTGGATTTACGCTGTATCCACCGCGGGCAGTGACAGCATGACCGGTTTCACCAACCAGAAATACCTTTAACAGCTCCGGTGAACCAGCAAGTCGCGTTGCAGTAGAGAAGACTTCAAAAGGGCCAGAGAAATCCAGCACCTCGGCATTGTCATAGATGTAGATTGCGATATTCATGTATCGGAACCACTGGCTTTAAAATGCGTTGACGACAGTAACCGTAGGGTTACAAAAACCAGACTATAAAATCAATTTTTATCTCGTGTAACGTAATATAACACCTTTATAAGGTTCATCAATATAATCCATATCTTGCGGCCTGGTGAGCTCTAATGAAAACCCCAGTGCACTCATCTTGCGACTGAATTTGGTATGACGACCCCGTCCTGGATCAACGAGTATCACCTCACAATGCACCTTGCAGTGCTGAGCTATAAAATCAGAAAGCAGCTCAACGTGTTCATCCTCGTAGAGGAGATCACTGCCGATAATCAAATCATATTCACCCAGACTGGTTACAGGGTCTGCCCAATCAGTACGCACAAAGGGGATGACTGGGTCCTGGTTTAGCTGGGTATTTTTTAGGAGAAATGCTTCAACTTCAGGATGATAATCTGTCGCAGTAACATCGGCATTGAGATGATTCAGCAGGAGACTGGTCAGTCCGATACCGCAACCCACCTCAAGAATTTTTTTGTCTGCAAAATCAAACTTAAAAAGATAGTGTGCAAGAACCAGACTGGAGGGCCAGATAACACCAAACAGGGACCATAGTGCAGAGGAGATGCCGAGCTTTTCAGCAACGCCCTCGTCATCTGAAAACTCCTGTCGATCACGCAGTGTACGGAGATGGATATCCACCTCATCAAACTCATGCGTGGTATAACTTAACCGTAGTGCCATTATTATCTGCCTTGTTTAAAAACAAAAAGCAGACAGCTTGCTCCCACAAGGCATATGCCGTAGATGAGTCACACTACAGAAGTTAAGCGGGAATAGCGAACTGTATCGGTATTTGTGCAGAAGCTGATTGGCGATCTTTATTTTTTAACCAGTCCCTAAGCAGTATCAAATGCATCCAGAACATTTACGGCATTAATACCCAACTCCCGGGTGGCATAACCGCCTTCCAAAATAAAAACCGTCGGCAGACCTATCCGTTCCAACCGGGCACCCAGCTTGCTGAAATCGGGCGTCGACAGGGCAAACCTGGAGATGGGGTCATTAACAAAGGTGTCCAAGCCCAGTGAAACAACCAGTGCCTCTGCCCGGTGGTGTGTGATACGTGAACAGGCCTGTTCCAGCGCTTCAAACCAGATGTCTGACGAGGTCCCTGCTGACAGGGGGATATTGAGATTAAACCCCTCTCCCGCAGCTTGGCCGATTTCATCAGAGTGACCCAGATAGAATGGATATTCCGTACGCGGATCGCCATGAATACTAATGAAGAGCACATCAGAGCGATCATAGAAAATGCTCTGTGTTCCATTGCCATGGTGATAATCAACATCAAGAATGGCGACGCGTGAGACGCCACTGTTTATAAACGTCTGTGCCGCAACGGCTGCATTGTTAAGAAAACAGTAGCCACCCATGAAATCCGCACCTGCATGATGCCCGGGTGGACGAGTTGCACAGAAGGCACTCCGCTCGCCACTCAGTACAAGATGCGCTGCGCTGGCTGCACAATCAGCACCCGCTTTCGCAGCGGCCCAGGTTCCCTCCACCATCGGCGTTCCATTATCCATTGAATAGAAACCAAGCTGGGCGATGAAATTATCCGGCTCCAGATCACTGCGCAGTGTGCGTACAGGCCAGACTGATGGAAACGGTTGAGAAGAGGCATTCGCCGGATCGACCGCCAGCCATCGTGACCAGGCCGTTTCCAGAAAATTCAGATACCGTCCGGTATGAATCTGTGTAAGAACTTCCCTGCTGTCAGAAGACGGCGTGCAGATACCATGCCCGCGGGCAATCAGTTCTTGGTGCACATATTCAACACGTAAAGAAGATTCAAAGCAGGCAACACGCTCACCACGGTAAAATTCATACTCCGGGGCATGGCGTTCGTGAAGTAAAGAGTAGAAGGTAATCATCGGCTATGGATTTAACTTACGGCAAGCCCCCTGGCAGGTGACCACTGAAGACCGTAGTAGCTGATTAGCTTGAATTTGTTAACCCGCAAGCACGGAATAATCAGGTCAAGCCCAGCGGAACAAATCCGGGCAGTTGTCATTGTGTTATCAGATGAAACACAAAACATACCCTTAGAATCCGTTCCGCTGGAGCTCTTTATCGCTGTGTCTGGTACACCTCTACGGCATACCGGGCGCTTTAGGTTTAGAGTGGCACAACCTTATTAGCGCATGGACCCTTCTGGCCCTGGCCTACTTCAAACTCTACCTTCTGGCCGTCACTAAGGGTCGCATAACCGCCACCGCTTTGAATCTCAGAATGATGAACGAAAAGGTCCTTACCACCGTCCTCTGGAGTAATGAAACCAAAACCTTTATCTGCATTGAACCACTTAACTGTACCTGTGCTCATATTACTTTCTCTATTAATGGTGAATTGTCGTTTTTTCCCACATTCGAACTCACCATTACGAATATGGACATGAAATTTAACCTGCTGAATCTTGAAATGCAGTCAAGTATACCTAGCATACTACGCGAATAGTGGGCACCAAGCACACCCTTCTCGTACAAAAGAGTGTGATCAGCATCAACAGAGTGCCACAAAACACACCTTTTTCAATAACCTACAAGATCAGCCATCAGTTTAACTTAGCTGTATAACAGCCTAACCCAGTAAGTATTGCATGCCATAAAGGGTTACCATCCCCCCAAGTATGGCACCAATAACGCTGTTAAATCGAATACCAATCACAAATGCGGCGATTGCTGCCGTCAAACGCGATGGATCAGGCTCGCCAGCAGTCGCCTCCGGCCAGATCACCAATGGTGTAATTAATGCAGGCATGACAGCCACAGCCACATAGCGAAGATGACGTAATACCCACTCTGGCAGCTCCCTACCTCCGATCAAGCCGAGAAAAGAGAAACGAATCAGATAGGTACCAACACCAAGACTGATAATGACAATCCACACAGTCCATGTGCTCAACATTCAGCTCTCCGGCTTTTCACCCAAAGCTCTGTTTTAGCGCCAGCCATCATGGCAAATACTGCCGCAACAATCAGCCAAAGGTTATAAGGCATCCAGGCCAGCACCAGTGCCAGTACAATCGAGACAAGGGCAGAAACCAGATGGGGAAGACTTCGCAGCATGGGTGCTATCAAAGAGATAAAACAGATCGGAATGGCAAAATCGAGTGAATACTCTTTTGGAATGGATTGACCAACCAATGCACCCGTAAGACAAAACAGATACCAGAACGGACACAATGCTGTCGTACAACCAAAATAGTAAGCGGTTTTTTGTGACGTACTCCAATGAGGATTACTTTCATACTTTTTAATCGACACAGCAAATGTCTGGTCGATCATGAAATAGGAGGCCAATGCCCGGGTGCTGAGAGAGGTTTTTCCAAGGTGCGGCACTAACGCGGCAGAGTACATCGCCATACGTAGATTAACGGTAAGCGCTGCCAGTATCACAACAATAGTGGGTGCATGATCCTGCAACAGCGCCAGCGCTGTAAACTGTGCAGCTCCGGCAATGACCAATACCGTCATCGACATGGTCTCCAACAGATTGAGTCCCGCCTCCGTTGCAACCACGCCAAACAACAAACCAAATGGTGCGACCACTAGGATAAATGGAATACAGTCGAGGAAACCGCACCAAAAGGCCGATTGATTATGTGACATAAGCTGCGAACTTTAAGTAGAGATTAATTATCGAATCACCGGAACTACCGTTACATAGAAGGGTAAGATAAATCGTCAGTTGAAAGCAATCGCTTTGAAGTATGCATAAACACATCAAATAAAGGGGTTATTTCAACGTATATTTATCTCTACAGAGCAACCCATACCATCCATGTAAACATCAGAAGTGCTATTGACTGCCGGTACAATTCTAACTAGTTTCAAATTATTCTTTCTTCACCAGCTCACAAACCAACCTCGGTATTGTTGAATTTTAAAACAAGCTGCTCTGCATCTCTGCTTCTATTACTAGTTGATCTTTATGCCACAACGCCAAACAGATGGCCGACTCCAGCCGTCAGTGCCATTGCCATTGCGCCCCAAAAGGCGACCCTGGTAGCACCAACAACAATGGAAGCTCCACCTGCTCGTGCAGCAATACCACCAAGCAGGGCAAGAAAGATAAGTGAAGATAGCGCCACGAAAGTTATTAACTGATCCCCTGTAATCATCCATGCGACAATTAACGGAAGCGCGGCACCAATGGTAAAAGTTCCTGCTGATGATAAAGCCGCTTGCACGGGTTGGGCACTTGCGCTCTCCGAGATACCAATCTCCTCCCTGGCATGTGCCCCAAGTGCATCGTGAGCCATTAACTGCTCTGCAACTTGCATGGCCAAACCTGAATCAAGCCCTCTTTCTTCATATATCATTGCAAGCTCTACTAATTCAGACTCGGTATTTTGTTCCAATGCTATTTTCTCAACTGCGAGATCTGCGTTTTCGGTATCTGACTGCGAACTAACCGATACATACTCTCCAGCCGCCATCGACATCGCACCCGCCACTAATCCCGCAACACCAGCTATCAGTATCCCCTCATGGCTAGTACTTGCAGCAGCAACGCCAATGATAAGACTCGCTGTAGAAACAATCCCATCATTTGCACCTAATACGGCTGCACGTAACCAACCAACACGATGTGATCTATGTATCTCAGGGTGGCTCATATATTTTACCGCTAAGCTTTAAGAATAAATAAAAGTGGATGAGAGCATCACCACGAATTGATAACACCGATTCCGCGCGGGCAATAATAAATGCCCGCCCTAGGATGACGACCCACGGCTAAAATAAACTCAACCATAATGAGGTGAAATGCGAAAAGTAAAAGCTCTAATCATCAACCATTCAGCCAGTCTCTGGCCTCTTGTTCATTTTCAAACACTCTGGCCTGAAATCCTTTTTTTACGGCCAGTGTTTCGCTAAACATAATGGCAGTATGGCTCGCCTGATCAAGATTGACATAGGCCAGTCTCCACTCTTTTGGAACCCCGACCTGCTCCAGGGAAGAGACAACCTGATAATTGGCGAAAGGTGGATAGTTGCCTGTAAGATGAGAAACCAGCATAACCCGTGTATGACCCGACGCTTTACATTTTTCGAATACTTTATCAACGACCATCTGCCCGCTTTTAACTGGATCAGCATGCGTTCTGGAACCTTCTACCGTTACCGTAAGGTAGTTGCCCTCTTCCTCAAAAATAAGCTTATAGGCCATCTCTTTGCACTACAGGATAGAAATCATTCGTTATTTTCAGTATATACCATTCCATTTTTGTTGCTGAACTGCCACTGTCCATCGACCATCTGTGCTTGCAAATCATCATCCGGGTAATACGCCTCATCACCCGGCGTCCGGTCACCGATCTCCAGATAAATCACCTCTTCCGAGGTCTCGTTAATGAGATTACTGGCATTGCCAGCACCGGCTTTGAAACCGGCACACATACCAGGGGCTAGCTGACTCTTTCCTGCATTGCTGTGAAGCGTAGGGTGACCTTGCAGGATATAGACAAACTCATCTTGTTTACTATGAGCATGGCGAAGTGCAGAAATTGCACCGGGCGCCAGATGTGTCAGGTTTACGCCAAAATTGGAAAGTCCAAAATAATCACCCAGTTTGCGTTTTTCCCTCCCTGCCATTCGAGAAGCAAAAGGCTCCGGGTAGAGCGAGGGCTGGGGACGAAAAGGAACATCTACAGCGAATAGGTGATCTTTCTTAGCCATTACTTTCCCTCCTCCAATTTTTGAGATCCGCTTGGTTTAAAGCTGAACAGACTGTATTCCCGCCCTTTTATTTACGCAAGGCAAACTGATTATTCAATTCATTTTCCTTTTTTATCACTGCTCTGAATTGTCGCTTTCATCGCATTGAAAAAGCTCTGGGGAATGGGGATAGGCTCACCCTCGTTTTTCAAGTGGTTGTCGTCGGCATAGGAATCTATGGCGTTAATTCGTTTCCAATCAAGCGGATGGGATTGCAGGAACTCAAAACCGTCATCCTTACCAAGTTCTTCACGATAAGCCTGGAGGACTCGAAACAGCTCATCTGCCCCCTGTGTGTGGCCATAGATCTTATATACGGTTTCCAACGCTTCATGATCGGCCGCTCGTTCCATGTCCCGGTTAAAATGCAGCAAGGTGTAGAGCCCTGTATCACCCAGTACACCAAGATCACTCTGCCCCAGCACAAAGCTCAATACGGCACTGATAGTCATGCCACGGGTGACGCTGACAATCGGGTCACGGTGTTTAACATGGGCTATCTCATGAGCCAGCAGCATCGCCAGAGCGTTTTCGTTAGGCAGTTTCTCAAGCAAACCGCGAAACACCATCACATTGCCGCCGAGGGTGGCAAACGCATTCACTGTGTCGGCACTGGAGTAGCGCAGTGTGATATCCATCCCTTCGGGTAGCGCCATCGCCTCTATAACCTGACTATTCACCCGTGCGAGATAGGCATCAATCTCACCGTTGCTCTCCTCCTCCACTGGAAACGACGAGGCCAGCTTCAGCTCCATCTCGAAGGGAATATAGCTGGCAAGGAATCCGGCGGATAGCCCAAGAACATAGACCACTGCAACAATAATCAACACGGCACCACCGAGCAGTACCGCCAGCTCCCGAAGGGGATGAACCTTGGTAACGTTTATCCCTTCGGGAATTTCCCTGTACTCGAATTTCACAACTCTTCCCGCGGGCGCATCAGGGCCGTACCATAAGCGAGTACCTCTACCGATCCGATCGTATTTTTCTGCCCCTTTGATATAGAGGAGGTCTCATATTTTACGTTAAAGACATACTCTGCTCCCATCTCTTGCGCTTGCTCTTTCATCCGCAACAGGGATTCGCGGCGGGCACGGTCGAGCAGAGTCTCATAGGAGGTAATCCTACCGCCAAAAAGGTTGCGCAGAGAGGCAATAAAACGCTTGAAATAATCCACGGAGATAACCGTATTACCCATCACCAGGCACTGTTCATGTCGTTTACCCGGTGGTGGAAATCGGCTTGCAACCGTGTGTAAATCTTTTAATTTCCTCTCACGCTCAATAATCGATTTATAGTGTCTCTTTTCTGCGTACTGACCCACCAAGTAACCCAATGTCATCAGAACCAGAAAGATAATCAGTTCAAACATGCCGCTTACTCCAGGATCACCGCCGTGCCATAGACATAGATTTCAGCCGCGCCCTGCGCCACTGACGAGGTGGAGAACCGCACATTGAGTATCGCGTTGGCGCCTACCCCTTTGGCCTGCTGTTCCATTCGGTCCATCGCCTCTTCACGGGACTCCTGTAATAGCTCCGTGTAACCCTTCAGCTCACCGCCAAAAATATTTTTCAGGCTGGCCATGATGTCCCTACCCACATGCTTCGCACGTACCGAACTGCCCTGAACCAAACCCAGATGTTTCTGAATCTGCTTGCCCGGTATTATTTCCATGTTACTAATCAGCATATTTATTTCCTTGTTTTTATTGGCTTGAATATCTCGAATACGACTAAAACGTCCATTGGCTATGATTTGTCTGTTAGCCATCTCCAACCTTCTGCACAGCAGGGCGGCCTCGCCTTGCCTGCCCTACTTTACACTTCAGTTTATTTTCAATCTTCTGTCGAAAGTAATCATTACCGAGTGGCGTTCCCGTTTGCCATGCTGCGCGAATATCTTCTAGTGCCTCATTATCTAAATGAGCCTTAAAGAGCGATTTATAAGCTTCTGTTCGGCTTGACTGCGTCCTGCCTAATGCTCCATAGATTGCATGACTACTTACGAGCTCATCGACTTTCCCCTGCCCATTACGGCGATAACTCGACCAGCGATAATGTGCGGGAGAACGGGCCATGTCAGCCCTGACCGGGTTCAGCTCAATATATCGCATACAAGTTAGAAGATACTCCTCATCATTAATGAGGCTGGCTTTATATCGCCCTTCCCAGATAGATCCACTCGTTCCGTATGTATGATTAATATAGGGCACATAGTATCTACCGACATATTGCATCATCCTTGTGATGCCGTCTTTATCCTCTGCGGTAGCCAAGATGTGAATATGATTGGTCATTAGAACATAAGCATGTATGTTGACATTATAGCGATCAGCCGCCTCCTTAAGCCACCTTAGATAAGCCAGATAATCGTTGTCTTCAAAGAAGACTGGCTCACGGCTATGACCGCGCTGCACGATATGCACAGGCATACCCGGTACAAAAAATCGTGGCTTTCTTGGCACTGAACACTCCGCCCAGCAGATAGAATGAGAATATACTACCAGCCTATTTATTTACTTTAATGGGCTCTGACCTTTTTACTCCTGACCACTCATACACTTTAAGTGTCAGTCGGCAAGTTTAAGACCGATGATGCCAACTATGATGAACGTAATACTGATTAGCCGGCCCGCATTTGCTGGCTCTCCGAGCAACATAATTCCAAGAACTACGGTACCAACAGCACCAACACCAACCCATATGCTGTAAGCGGTGCCAACAGGAAGTGACTTCATCGCAATGCCCAGCAGCCAAAGACTGACGACCATCGCCAGAATTGTCCAAATGGTAGGCCACAATCTGCTGAAGCCTTCGGTGTACTTCAAACCGATGGCCCAACCGGTCTCGAATAGCCCTGCAAGAACGAGAATTACCCAAGCCATGCATCTTCTCCCTTCAAAATCGTGGGGTCGTCACCGGTCAATGTAGGAGCGGTGTGATCGCCTTCACTTCTGTCAATGACCTAATTTTTAAAACACCCGACCGCATTTTTTTGCGCGTCGGGGGCCTTTCTTTACTTAGGATGAACTATTGCGATACTAGTCATATAGCTTACCGTGCAGGCCTACCCACTTCTTGCATATTAGAGCTATCCTGTTTTTCAGTTCGGAACAGTAGCTATTAAATGGCTCAATTTCGCACATTAAACGGCTATGACCCCTTTAACTATAAGGATAGGCTATTTTACCAGCACCTTATCAGCTCTACCTTTCACTCTGATCTAGTTCAGTCAACACCCATACCCCCTTCACATCAAAAACAAGAACCACCAATGCAATAAATTGTGTCATTTAGCCATACCGCTAAGTGTATTGCCGATGGTTTATATCGTTTTGCTGTTTTTTTTAAAGAGATATTTACCCTAATTGTTCTGGGTAATTAACAACACTATTCGCAAAAGATTAACATCGCGGCTCCCTTGATGCGGAATGGACGAAACGCAGGTAAAACAGCCCATGGATTAAGAATCAACCAAATAGAAGTGACCAATGATGAGAAAAAAAAGAAAAACCTTACAATTATATCAAACTGTTTTATTGTCCTTGGGACCAACCTATTATTCGGTGGGTATAGCTGAAACTGAAACAAATCACCAGATTATGGTCACTGCCTCGCGTGTCGAACAAGCCGTTGTTGACGTTAATGCTTCTGTCCAGGTCATCACCGCTGATCAGTTGAAAGCCTACTCCGGCCGGAGTCTTTCTGAAGTTCTGCAGTTTGCTACCGGCACTATTGTCCGTGATCTCGGTAGTAGTTCGAGCATCTCAATACGCGGCTTCGAGAATGGCCATACACTATTACTTGTGAATGGGCTAAGACGCACAGAAAAGTATGCTGGTAGTAACGTTAATAATATTGCGCTCGAAAACGTCGAACGAATTGAGATCGTACGCGGTCCCATGTCGTCGCTGTACGGGTCTGAAGCACTTGGTGGTGTAATAAATATCATTACAAGAAAACCGCTTGATGGAAACAGAACGACATTAAAAGCAACTCTTGGCCAAGCGGAGGGCGGGGAACGGAAAACCTATATTGTCCATGGCTCTACTGAATGGAACAACGATCAGTTCGGAAATCGTATTGGCGTTGAAGTAAAACGCAGAAAACCCTTTCATGAGGATACTACCAGTCCAGTGACGGATTTACTTGAGGAGAAGCGTATTTTCCTGACATATGAGGGAACAATTCGACTCAATGATGTCGATGAACTGTCCCTTACCGCAGAATACCTGGAGCAGAATGATTCTGGTATTGGCCAGAGCACCTCTTTCTATGACCGGATCGAAGAGGAAGAACGTTATTTTCTCGCATTGAAATATTCGGGAATGGTAAAGGAAGGCCTGCTCGATTTACACGCATCACTTGGCTCGAGTGATGCCCGAGTTAATCGCGGCACGACTTTGGATGAAACCACAAAGTTTGATCAGCAGCAGATTGAAGCAGACTATGCATTTGAACCTCTGTCAGGCCATATGATTAATACCGGCATTGGGTATCGATTAGATGATGTTGAGATCAGCACAATGTCACGCAAGGTCGAACGTAAGGTATATGACATTTTCGCTCAGGACCAATGGGACATAACTGACACCGTCAATCTGACACTGGGTGCACGTTATGATAGTTACAGCGACTTTGGTAGCACCTTTAACCCCCGCTTTATGCTTTCATGGCGTCCCGATGCCTGGACCTTCCGCTTAGGCTATGGAACAGGATTCAAAGCACCCACGCTGCTTAATCTCTATATGAGCGATATGATACGTGGTCCCTATGTAATTCGCGGCAATCCTAACCTACAGTCCGAAGAGTCTAAAACCTACGAGGCAGGAATTGCATATTCATTTAATAAAGGAAGAGTGGAATTGTCGTTACATGACTCAGAGATAGATAACCTGATCAGTGCAGAACTCACGGGTAATAACATCGGCTGGCGCTCAGAATCCTTGTATCAAAATGTTAATAAGGCAGAAATAAAAGGTGCTGAGGTAGTTGCGACATTAAAAATTGATTCAAAAAGCAACACTAGAATTAGCGTAGAATACCTTGATGCGAGGGATATGACGACTAACGATCGTCTCACAGACCGACCACGCTGGAAGGCATCTGCTTCCATCAACCGCCAATTCGGCCCCATGCGGATTGAGGGACGCGTACGGTACATGCGGGACTTCTGGGCCACTTACGATCGACTTGTACCCAATCACAATAGCGACTATACCATCATGGATGTAAATATGGACTACAAGGTAACGAAATTCATATCACTCTTCGGTGGTATTGATAATTTATTCAACGCAGAAATCCCTGCAAATATGGCGTGGCGTGGAACACCTGATGACCCAGGTGCGCGTTATTACTACGCCGGGGTCAAAGCAACTTTCTAAGTCAAGTGGTGTGATGTTATGGCCTCCTCTCTCTTCAAAATCGGCGCCGAATGCGCCACGCATGGAATTATCAATCACCATCGAAATAATGAAGAAGAGAGGAGGCCGGGATGAATTTTACAATAATTTGTTTAGAACTGGCATGAAATTATAATTCTATCCTGATTATTTGTAACTTCAGACACCACCCCTGATTACCGTAAAATGGCGATGAAAACCGCGCTGCGGTTTTTGTTCAGGTGAAGCGATGTGTTACAACCTTCTTCGCTCATCTTCTCATTCCATCCAGCGTTACGAACCTTGAATACCGTGAAACAACTGAATTCTTGCACTGCACTCTCTATCGCCTTTGTTGTTCGTTAGATTGAAGAGCGCACTTGAGAGAGATTTTTCAGCATCCTGCCAAGCGGTCATTCCTTTCGACCTGGTGAGCTATTAGATAATTGATTCGTATGGAACTATAATCCCACACTAGCAGCGTCATCATACGGAAAATAGTAGGTCGAAGGCTCTTGCCACTATCGTCGCTTGTTAAATCATTTTTCATAATGATATCGACAGGAAATTATTGTGAGTTGATTGTCATCAGCCACGTAGACCAACCTATTGCTTTCATCAATGCGGCGAGACCAAAAGCCGGATAAATTCTCTCTTAATGGCTCTGGCTTACCGATACCCTCAAATGGAGTTCGTTGAGTATCAGTGATGAGTTTGTTAATACGCTTCAACGTCTTTTTATCCTGACCTTGCCAGTAAACGTAGTCCACCCACGCTTCTGCTGTCCATGCCAATACTTCAATCATCGACTAGAACATGTTTCTCGACTTTTCCTGAACGATATTGTGCGATTGACCTTGCCAGATGCGCCGCATTGGCTGGGCTCTTTAATAGATGCACCGTTTCCATTAACCCATTAAAGCTATCAAGAGACATAACAACTGCATCCTCAGCATCTCTGCGAGAAATTACAGTGTAATCAGAATCCTCAACCACCTGATCTAATACGCTTTTTAGTCTGTTTCTTGCATCTGAAAAATTAATAACTCTCATAAAGCACGCCTGCCTTTGTACGATATATTGAACAAGTATAACTTGTCCTCTAAATTGTGCAAGTCAAGGAAGCAGCTGTTTTTGATTTAACGTCAACATGACTCCACGCGACCGTACGAAAGTCGGTGACTATAGGGAGCATAATTGCAATATGTGTTATCCACGCTCTATGTTAAGGCCTCCCTCAGACAACATCATTAATAAATGATGCTGTTTCTATTAATCATAAGTATATACGTATAACTCTAATCAACAAAAACTATTTCAAGTTGCCTCCATTTCCTACTACCCTGCTAGTTACTATCTGTTTTAAACCGTGATGGGGCTACCATGATCGCTGATGTTGCACAGTACCTGATTGAGAACGAGCCTTTTTATCAGCCGCAGGAGGATGAGATTGCCCTCTATCAGGCGGCTTACCAGGCACGCATGCCGATTATGATCAAAGGCCCGACCGGCTGTGGTAAGTCACGTTTTGTGGAACACATGGCGTGGAAACTGAAGCGGCCGCTAATTACGGTTGCCTGTAATGAGGATATGACGGCCTCTGATCTGGTCGGGCGCTATCTGCTGGATGCCGATGGCACCCGCTGGCTGGATGGCCCACTGACCACTGCGGCCCGTATCGGGGCGATCTGTTATCTGGATGAGGTGGTGGAAGCGCGCCAGGATACAACGGTTGTGATTCATCCATTGACCGATCATCGCCGCACCCTGCCACTGGACAAGAAGGGAGAGGTGATCTCGGCCCATCCTGATTTTCAACTGGTAATCTCCTATAACCCCGGTTATCAGAGTCTGATGAAGGATCTGAAGCAGTCTACCAAGCAGCGCTTTGCGGCACTGGATTTTGATTACGCGCCGGAGAAGATCGAGTGCGAGATTATCTGCAAAGAGACCGGCACCGATGCGGACACCGCCAGCAAGTTAGTGAAGATTGGCCAGACTGCCCGTAACCTGAAAGGGCATGGTCTGGATGAGGGCATCTCTACCCGACTGCTGGTCTACGGAGCAGAGTTGATCAAGCAGGGCATTGAACCCCGTGCGGCCTGTCGCATGGCGCTGGTACGCCCAATTACCGATGATGCGGATATCCGCGCCACCCTGGATCACGCTATCGATACCCTGTTCGCCTGAGACATGCCGTGAGCATCGAAGAAGCAAAACTCCAGATCTATCGGGAGCAACTGACCTGCAACTTCCAGCAACTGGATCTGCTGTTTGCCGATTGCATGGAGGAGGCTGCCCTTAGCCTGAGTGAAGCCGGTATCAAGGAGTATCTTGAAGGCGCTTCTCTGGTCTGCATGATTGGCCGTGGCTTTGAGCCGGTACTGGTCTATCTGGAAGAGATGCCCCAGGTGGCGGCAAAACTGGGCGAATCAGTTTTGGGTCTGGTTTCCCAGACGGTCTGGAAACTCTCCCGCACACCCAATGGCGTTACCATCTTGCCTTTTCTACAAACACTGCCAGAGGCGGCACGCCGGCTGGGGAGTGAGAAGCAGCTCAGTCGTTATATTGATCTGTTGATGGATATGCTGGAACGTACCAGCGGTTCCATTCATGGCTTTCACGCCACCATCCCCAGTCCAAGTGCAAAAGAGTATCTGGAGCAGATGCCTTTTCTGCTGAATCAGTTATCGCTTGAGGGTATTCGCAACTGGACCGAGTACGGTATACACAACTATTCAACCCATCCTGATCGGCAGCGGGATTATTTCAGTCTGCAATCAGCTGACAGCCGGGCTATTCTGCAACGGGAACGGCATGGCACCCTGTTTGCGGATAATGAGCGCCAGCTGGAACTCTATCTGCGAGCACTCTGGCAGGACAAGGATCAGCTAGTCCCCTATTCCCACGCCTTTGACGAACTGCGCAAACCGATGCCGTATTTCGATTCACTGGGTATTCGTCTGCCGGATGTGTTTGATGATACGGATTCCGGTGTCAGCGGCATCAATCGCTATCGCGCGGTGTTGGGGCACATGGCGGCACATCGACGCTGGAGCCATTTCATCTTTGCCGACAACTTCAGTCCGTTCCAACGCATCGCCATCGAACTGCTGGAAGACTCCCGGGTGGAGTATCTTGCCATACAGTGCTATCCCGGCCTGCGCAATCTGTGGCTGTCACTGCACCCGGTACCCATTGAGGGTGAGTGCGACCCGGAGAAAGAGTCCTGTATTCGGCACCGTCTGGCGATGCTCTCTTATGCTATTCTGAACCCGAACCATACCTACACCAATGCCGATATTCTGAACTGTGTGGCAGAGTTCCGTGAACTGATGCAATCAGGCGAGACGACAACACAATCTATCGTTCAGCTCGCCATCTCATTTATTGCCCGCACCCGTATTCAGATGGATCAGGCCGCCAACGTCTATTTTAAAAATACCGTTGTTGAGTACCGGGATGATAATCGACACCTGTGGAAGTTCATCGAAGAGGGCGATGAAGAGGAACAGTACGAGGTCGAGCGCAAGAAGGTGGAGCAGGAGCCACTGAATGCGCTGCCACCGCGTCACTATCCGGAGTGGGATTATCGAACCAAGACTTATCGCCCCGACTGGGTCAGTCTGTATGAATCACTGCACCCACCGGGTGATGCCAAACTGATTGAGGACCTGCTGACCAAACACAGCGCTTTGGCCAAACGATTGAAACAGATTCTCGACCTGTTAAAACCACAACAGTATGTGCGGGTTCGCTATCAGGAAGATGGCAGCGAACTGGATCTTGATGTCGCTATCCGCTCTCTGGTTGATTTTAAAGGCGGTGCCAATCCCGATCCGCGCATCAACATGAGCCATCGTCATGATGGCCGTGATATTGCGGTGATGTTATTGCTGGATCTATCCGAGTCACTGCATCAGGTGCCTGAAGGTTGTGAGCAGAGTATCCTGCAACTGAGTCAGGAGGCAGTTGCCCTGCTGGCCTGGGCCATTGATCGTCTGGGTGACTCGTTCGCTATTGCCGGCTTCTCTTCCAACACGCGACATGAAGTGCGCTATCAGCACATCAAAGGCTACAGTGAAACATGGAATGATGATGTGAAGGCACGACTGGCCGCCATGCAGGCTGGCTATTCAACCCGCATGGGTGCAGCTATACGCCATGCAGGTCACTACCTCGGGAAGCGCACGGCCGAGAAGAAACTGCTGCTGGTACTGACCGATGGGGAACCATCTGACATTGATGTCGATGATGACCGACTGCTGATTGAGGATGCGAGAAAAGCGGTGCAGGAGTTGGATCGTGACAATATCTACACCTACTGCATCAATCTCGATCCGAAGGCCGATGAGTATGTGGCGGACATTTTTGGCAAACAGTACAGCGTAATTGACCGGGTTGAGAAGTTGCCAGCAAAACTGCCTGAGCTGTTCGTGTCGCTCACACGCTAAGCAAAACACCAAAAAACTAAACCCCGGCGGGATAATATCCTGCCGAGGCTTAGTCTTTTGCTTTACATGACCACAGGAGGGAGTTCTGCCCTGCGGTCAGCCGGTTGGCTTGATTAGTTAGCTGGCTTGGTTTCCACAGCAACAAACTTGGAAAACTCAGCAGGGTCTAACTGACCATCCTTGTTTACATCCAGCTCATCCCACTGTTCAGACAGACCAGGAATTGCCTTGGCTTCTTCCACGCTCAGGGTGCCATTGTTGTCAGCATCAAAAACAGCTTCTGATTTGGTTTCAGCAGCAATCACAGCAGCGGTAGCCATTGCAGCAAGTAGGGCAGCAAGAATCTTCTTAGACATAATCACTCCGTTAATCTCATTAGTTAAAAGTCAGACTGACTGCTTCATGCACTCAGCTGACAGGAGTAGAGCAAGTGCAGTGCCAACTTTTTTATTTTCATTATTTACAATGAGTTAAGTAATCCATCGCCAATAATCAAGACACTTGTGATGCGCTTTTGTCGTCTGTTGGCAACAGCAAAAACAGCGTTATTCTGCAACTCATTGATATCTAGTGATTCTGACTGTAGCCGAATGGCGACAGTGATTTTAAAAGTGCAAAAAGGGGCTTTACAGACGCAGCGAATCAGTCGCTTGCCGAGTCCTGTTTAAACCTTGCCGGTTCCAGGTGATGGCGTTTCAGCAGCTTGTAAAACTCGGTTCGATTACGCTTGGCCAGCTTGGCGGCCTGACTCACGTTACCGCTGACACGACGCAGCAGCTCCATCAGATACTCGCGCTCAAAATGTTCCCGCGCCTCCTGAAAACCCGGCACCATGGCACTCTTCTCCTTGAGTGCCTTCTCTACCTGTTTAACGGGAATGATCGGCGTGGAAGAGAGTGCCGTCAGCTGCTCGATTACATTCTGTAGCTGGCGCACATTACCGGGCCAGTCATACTGAACCAGGGCCTCCAGGGACTCGGCGGAAAAACCTTTAACCCGATTACCATAACGGGGTGCCAGGCGCGTTAAAAAGTGATTCGCCAGCAACGGAATATCTTCACGCCGTTCAGAGAGTGGCGGCAGCGTGAGTGTCACCACATTGAGCCGATAATAGAGATCCTGCCGAAAACTGCCCTCACTCACCAACGCTTCCAGGTCATGATGACTGGCAGATATGATACGTACATCGACGGCCACATCCTGATTGGCACCGACAGGTCGAACACGCTGCTCTTGCAGTGCACGCAACAGTTTCACCTGAAACAGTGGTGGCATGTCGCCGATCTCATCCAGAAACAGCGTTCCACCATTGGCACTCTGGAACAGACCCTCGCGGGAGGCGACTGCACCACTGAAGGCACCACGCACATGCCCAAACAGTTCTGACTCCAACAACTCGGCCGGTATGGCACTGCAGTTAACTGCCACGAAGGGTTCATCTCGACGCGGGCCCACACGATGTACTGCCCGGGCAATCAACTCTTTTCCTGTACCGCTCTCACCATGAACAAACAGGCTCGCGTCTCCTTGTGCCACCCGTTTCACCTCTTGTAATAACTGCTCCATCGACTGACTGCGGGTGATGATCTCAGCGCGCCAATCCAGTTCAGTATCCTGTTCACTTTCAGCCTGCGGCCAGCCACTGATCTGTAGCGCCTGTTCTACCTGCGCTATCAGCTCTTTACTATCAAACGGTTTGGTAAGAAAACCAAACAGACCCTGACGTGTTGCCTTCACCGCTTCCTGGATAGTGCCATGTGCCGTCAGGATGATGACCGGTAGGAGCGGATAGTGCTGTTGCAGCTGTTCAAACAGCGCCAACCCATCCATCTCACCCATGCGCAGATCGGTAATCACCAGATGCGGTTTGAACTGTGCCACCAGGCTCAACGCCTGCTCGCCACTGCTGGCCGTTTCAACCGTCAGGCCAATTGCCGTAAGTCGCAACGACAGCAGACGGAGCAGGCTGGGATCATCATCTACCAGCAGCACACGGTGATTGGGTGACAACTCAGTCTGCTTTGTGCTTTTCATCAAGCCGCCTGTTGATACTGGTCTCTATGCGTTTCAGATCTTGCAGCTGTTTCTCCAGAATGCTGTTGCTCTTATCCATCTGCGAGAGTCGTCGCTGCAGCTTCTTCTGTTCTGCCGTCGTGGCGGCCAATTGCTGTTGCTGTTGTTGCTGATACTGCAACAAGCGGATCTGATAGTGGGCCAACCAGCTCACTTCACTGGAGACAAACCGTTGCTTCAGCATCGCCTGTATCCAGCCAATTGCCTCCTGCGGAGTGCCGCATCCATCAACCTGGCTAATTGCTGTGGCCAAATACCAGCCGGTCCAGCGATTGGCCTCCCGTTCAAAAGCCGCACGCATTTCAGCGCAGAGGGCCAACTGACCCTCCCGCTCATAAGATTGAAAGCGATCAGAGAAATCCATCAGACTTTGCAGATCCTCGGTAATTGAAACAGCGCCAGTGACCGCACCCACTTGATTGCCACGTCTGATTGGCTGCTGCTGACATCCCGCCAGTAGAGTCAGCACGAGAATGAATGCCATGGTTTTCATGACACCACCTCCAACAGAGGCGGCTGGGTTAACGGCAGTGTAAGCCTGAAGCGTGCGCCTGGATAGATGTCCGTCGGTTTGAGCAGTGTGACGGTACCCCGATGCCGCTCTACGGTATCCCTGACCAACGCCAGACCAAGTCCTGACCCTTTAACACTCCAGCTACCGGCGTTGCTCCCCTGATAAAATTCTTGATATATCTTCGACTGATCCGCCATTGAAACCCCTTCACCCTGATCTTCAACCAGCAGGATCACCTGTTCATTTTGTGCAGAGAGTGTGAGTCGCACACTGCCCTCTTCAGGCGAGAACTTGATTGCATTACTCAAAAGATTTCCCACCATCATCCTGACCGCCTCCCGGTCTCCCTGCATGGGTATCGATACCAGCTCATCAACAATCTCCAGCTGCTTTGATCTGATCAGCAAGCGGTACTCCGTCACCGTCTTTCTAATCAATGCAGCAAAATCAAACTGACAGGGCTCACCCAACTCAGGGCGATTGGCCACCCGCTGATATTCAAGCAGATTCTCCACCAGCCCATTCAGCTGCAGGGTACCAATTTTCATCAGCTGCACAATTTCAAGTTGCTCACAATTCAGCTCACCCACCACCTCATCCTCCAGCAGATCCGCCCCTTCCCTAAGCGTGGCCAGTGGCGTCTTCAGTTCATGTGAAATATTGCGGATAAAGCGTTCTTTCTCATCTTCGACCTCCATTAAGCGTCGCCGCATCCAGTCCAGATGATGACCCAGATCTTCCAGATCACTGGGGCCGTGAATCACGATCGGTTGATCAAAACGTCCTGCACCAAGCTCGCTGATGACCCGCTCGATTCGCTTGATTGGCCGGGTCAGTAAATAGGCAAACAGCAGACCCAGCAGCAGCGCCAGAGGGAGTGCCAACAAAACCCACAGCAGCATCTGCCGGCGAACCCGGTCAGCCTCCTGGGCCAACAGTTCCGCCTCAACCACTACTTCTCGACTGCCAATCTGCAATAACGCTCTGGCCTGCAGCGTCAATGTCTCATAACCCTGCAGATCGTCCGCTTTCAATAAGTTGGTTTTGTCTGTGGAGCGCTTTTCCACGTGCTGGTGCAGGGCGTGTTCGGCACTCAGCAATCCTTCCAGGGGTATCCGCAGATCATTTGACAGACCATCAAACCGCAGTCCATTAGCGACATCTACAAAGGCCGCATGATGCTGCTGATAGACCGAATAGAGCTCTTGATCCTTTAGCACCTGATATTGACGGATACTCCGTTCCATTGAGATCAGGCGCTCCAGGAGCATACGCCCCCCTTCGGTTGCACGCACGGTCTGAAACAGCGTCTGTTGACTCTTTTCGGTATAATTGCTGACAGAGAGCAGGCCCGAGAGCAACGCTACGACAACTGGCAGTGTCACCACCAGAAAACCGATAAAAGACCAGTGATAAAGTGATCCGGTTGGAAAGCGCCGACCCGCTGCGCGCTTCCCTGTAGGATCAATCTGCCGGACACTGTTCAAGGGAACTCCGTTTCATTATCGCTGCCATAATCAGACAGGGTTGAGCCTGAAAGAGGCGGCAGCATAGGGAATAGTCGACAGTTTTTGTACTCAGTAGTTCGCAAAAAACAATATTGCTGTACTGATCAAATCAGCGTAGATATAAAACTGAGAGCCTGTTCACTATCTGAAATGAGAGACCATGAGGTAAAAACGTGTGATGAACAGAACGGCAACCCTACTGCTTGGATTGATTGGATTCATTCTGATATTTTCACTGGCCGTCTATAACGGTATTGATAAGGTTGAGAATGATCTTTCAACCCGGGGAAGAGCCGCCCTTGATGAACATAACCTGCAGTGGGTTGAGCTAAAAATTGATGGCCGTAATCTGCTATTGAGTGGCTTGGCGCCTTCAGAGAAGGCCGTCAGCGATGCACTCGCGCTGGCTGAAAACCTGCCGGGCGTTGATCGGGTGTATGATGAATTCAGCTTCCACGAAAAGGCGGTAAAAACTGAAAAACCGAGCAGCGGTTCAGCCTGGTCATCATCCATCAAGGCGCAATAATTATCCGTAAACAATAAGATCCGTTAGAATGAAGCAAGCTTAGCAACGGGCTGCCGGCTACTACACGACAGCCGAAGGGAATGTAGCAATGGGTTATCTGTTTTTTCAAATTCTGATATGGATTCTGCTGGCATTTGGCATGGGCGGCATTACTGGCTGGCTACTGCGCGGTTTCACTCACGCCTTTCAGGATGATGAAAAAGAGGCCGATGAACAGAGCAGCCGGGGAAGCGATCACATAATGGTGGCCCTGCTGAAGTCAGAGCTGAGTGATTACAAGAAACGGGTCAGAGAGTTGGAAACAGCGGCACCTGAAGCGACCCCGCCTCCGGAAAAAACCAGGCCGCGGATTGCCGATGAGTGGCAACCGGCGCCACTCACTGAACCAAAAGGTGCCGCCGATGATCTGAAGAAGGTTCGTGGTATCGGACCCAAGATCGAAAAAACCTTGAATGAATTAGGTATTTTTCACTATTACCAGATCGCTGCACTGAACAAGGAGAATATACTCTGGTTGAACGACCATTTGCATTTTCCCGGGCGTATCGAACGCGAAGCATGGGTACAGCAGACCCGGGAACTGGTTCAGCAGAGCATCGAACAGACCGCCAACGGCTGATAATGGAGACGATCTCCCGGGGCTATTATCGCCGCCAGCAGAGCAGACGGTTATTTACCGGCATCTCGTAATCATTCAGCAACTGCAGGCCGGCCTGCTTTGCCAGATCATCCAGAGCCTCAAAATCCCGCACCCCCATCGCCGGATCACGTGACTTCAACCAACCGTCAAAGCGCGCATTACTCCCACTGCTGAATTTCCCGTTGTAGTTAAATGGGCCATACAGCGCAAACAGACCACCAGCTGGAAGTAATCGCCCAACACCAGCCATCATCGCTACAACATCCGGCCAGTGCATGATATGGGCAGTGTTAGCGGAGAAGACCGCATCCACCGCCAGCTCTGGCCACACAGAACGTGACACATCCAGTTGCAGGGGTGGATGAAGATTGGGCAGTGCCGCCTCTTCCAACCAGAGACTGATGCCTTCGTGATACTCCGGACAATCACTGGTGTACCAGTTCAGGTGTGGCATCCTGGATGAGAAATAGACCGCATGCTGGCCCGTGCCACTTCCAATCTCCAGCACAGCTGTAGACTCTTTGAACAGCGGCTGGATGACCGACAGGATCGGCTCACGATTCTGATCGCAGGATTCGGAATAGGGTTTCATTGTGGGTTCATCCTGTCTCTTTGCAGCTTGTGCTGCGGTAGGGTATGGAAGGCTGCAGCTGCTGCAGATAGTTGGCGATGGCGGCCTGTTCATGTTCGGTGTAGCGCGCTATCGGCTCGCGGAACCCCTCATCCCAGATCCAGTGGCTGGAGCGGGTCAAGGTTGGGACAAAACCCCGGGAGAGTTTATGTTCGCCCTGGGCCCCCGGCTCAAAACAGTTTAGACCCTGCTCAATACAGTGCTCAATGCCCTGGTAATAGCAGGTCTCGAAATGCAGTCCATCCAACCGCAGATCGGCTCCCCAGTGACGTCCGTAGAGGGTTGTATCACTCTGGAACATCAATGAACCGGCAACACAGTCACCCTGAAAATCAGCCAACACCAGCAACACCTGATCAGGCAATTGTTCAGCCACTTGCCGGAAAAAGCCGGCATTAAACGTCGCCATGCCCCACTTCTCCTGGAAGGTCTTATTATAGAAATGGGTAAATTTCTGCCAGTCCTGTTCACTGGCGGTATGCCCATTCAAGCGTCGCAGTGTGACGCCTGCCTCGGCCACCCGACGCCGCTCCTGACGAATGTTCTTGCGTTTCTTGGCAACCAGTGAGGCGAGAAACTGGTCGAAATCAGCATAGTCCCGGTTGGGCCAGTGAAACTGCACATCGTGGCGTGTGAGCAGCCCTTGGCCGGCGAGAAAATCAAATCCATCCGATGACGGGAAGAGGCAGTGAAAACTGCTGCTTCCAACCTGTTCACCAAGCTTCAGTACCGCCTGAAGCAGTACAGGAAAAAGCGCTGCCGACCGCTCCGGTGCAGCCAGCAGCCGCTGTCCGGAGGCGGGCGTATAGGGAACAGCCGAGACCAACTTGGGGAAATATTGAAGGCCGGAGCGGTGATAGGCATCGGCCCAGGCATTATCAAAAACAAATTCTCCATAGGAGTTGTACTTCTCGTACAGGGGCATGGCCGCCTGCAACACCCCGGTTTCATAGACGCCAATATGACAGGGCAACCAGCCAAACTGCTCGCCAACACAGCCGTGCTGCTCCATGGCGTTAAGAAATTCATGACGCACCAATGGATTATTATCCCTGACCAGGGCATTCCACTCCCCAGGGGCTATCTCATCAATACGGCTGTGAATCTTAATTTCCAATGACCATGACCTCTGCAGCTACTCAATCATGGACAATCTACCAGAGCCATCGTGCACTAAATACCGGTGAAAACTGATGGTACTCGCTGATTATGACTAGAAAGGTTCGCTCGGCCAGTCCGCCTCATCCTCGGCAATCACTTCCGCCTCAACGGTACCCTCTTTAATCCACTGCTGCATGGCTGGACTATTATACAGCGTCTCTGTATAGGCATTGGAAACTGGATCCAGTGCAATCTCATAACTGAGCAGACGCATCACTACCGGGGCGTACATACAGTCAGCCGCAGAGAAATTGCCAAACAGCCATGGTCCCGATGCACCATAGCGCTCACGACAGAACCGCCAAAGGGTCAACACCCGATCAATATCCCGTTGGGCATCTGGCCCGGGCCTGAAGCCCGGAAAGCGCCGACGGCAGTTCATCGGCAACTCATTGCGCAGGCCGAACAGGCCGGAGTGCATCTCAGCGGCAGCGGAACGTGCAACAGCTCGCGCTGTCCGCTCTTTTGGCCAACCCTGCTTCTCAGGAAAACGCTCCGCCAGATATTCCAGAATTGCCAGCGAATCCCATACCTCCAATTCACCATCCAGCAGGACCGGCACCTTGGTATCGGAGAAATGCACGGCCAGATCCGTCGCCATACTCTCGGTAAAGAGCTTTACCTTTTTTATATTGAATGGGATCTCGTGATGTGCGAGAAACAGCCAGGGACGCAGTGACCAGGAAGAGTAGTTCTGATTACCGATTACCAGTGTCAGGCCGGTCATAGTGTTCGCCTCGCTGAGTATTGGAATAAAACCAAAGCATACACAAACCCTTACGAAGTGTCAGCGGCGCCTGTCGCGATGTGCGTTTTCACTATACAATCGGCCATTTACTGCGACTTTTACGAGAGATATACCATGCGCCATAACACCGACGACCTTCGCATCGAAGCCATCAAAGAGCTTATCGCCCCGGCGGAGCTACTGACAGAATTTCCTGTTACCGATGCGGTTGCCGACACGGTATATGAAACGCGCCAGGCGATACATCGCATTCTGCATGATGAAGATGACCGGGTACTGGTTATTGTTGGCCCCTGTTCAGTCCACGACCCTGTCGCTGCCCGCGACTATGCCGCCAAGCTGAACCAGCTACGTCAGGAGTTGGCGGACGATCTGCTCATCGTCATGCGGGTCTATTTTGAAAAGCCCCGCACCACCGTGGGCTGGAAGGGTCTGATCAACGATCCCGACCTGGACAGCTCGTTCCATATCAACAAAGGCCTGAAACTGGCGCGTCAGCTACTGCTGGATGTGAACAGCATGGGACTGCCTGCCGGCACCGAGTTCCTGGATCTGATCAGTCCACAATATATCGCCGACCTGGTCAGCTGGGGCGCAATCGGTGCCCGCACCACCGAGAGCCAGGGTCACCGCGAACTGGCCTCGGGACTCTCCTGCCCGGTCGGTTTCAAGAATGGCACCAATGGCACCCTGCGGATTGCCCTGGATGCGATACGCGCAGCCTCCCAGCCACACTGTTTTCTCTCCGTCACCAAGGAGCGCCACTCCGCTATCTTCACTACCCGGGGAAATGAGGATTGCCATGTGATCCTGCGCGGTGGCAGCCGACCTAACTATGATACCGAGAGTATCAACATCGCCGCCGAAGAGATGCAGAAAACCGGTTTTAAACCACGCATGATGGTTGACTTCAGCCATGCCAACTCACGCAAACAGCATCAGAAGCAGATCGATGTTGGACGGGATGTAGCTGGGCAGATTGCCCGGGGCGACCGTCGCATCAATGGCGTGATGATCGAGAGTTTCCTGGTCGCCGGTCGACAGGATTGGCGGGCTGATGAAGAGCTGACCTATGGCCAGAGTATTACCGATGCCTGCATCAGCTGGGAAGACACCGTGCCACTGCTGCATACCCTGGCAGAGGCTGTACGCCAGCGCAGAGGCCGACGGGCTGATGATTAGCGGATAATAGTGAAGCTGAGCCGCTCCCCATTCAGGGTGATCTGATCACCCGGGGAGAGGCGCTCTGAACGCCGGTCGATTTTGCCATCACCGTTGATATCAATGCTGATTCCATCGTTGCGATAATCCCCATCGATTACCAGATTATCAGCCAGGTAGGCGTTATAGCGTTTACCTTTGACTGACAACTCGCCAGCCAGTTGGGTGCGGTTGTAGAAGAGGAGTGAATCCTGCCGCCAGCTCTGGTCATTGCTGTAGATCCACAACTCCATATCCCCTTTCAGCTGGGCTATCCCAGATACACTATCCAGCGGCAATTTAAGCCGATTGGCAAAGCGCACCTTCCCCCGGTTCGGCAATGGCGGCCCATCATCGGTCAGATCACCATTGCGATTCAGATCCACATAGAGCTGATACCCTTTCGGGTCGGTATCCAGGACAAAGGCATGACGCCGGCCGTTAGCCAGATCGATCGATCCATATTTCTGACTGGGCCCAAAAAACCTCGGCAAACGACGATGCAGTGAGCCAGGTCGCCCGGTAAAGGGCACTGGCTTGGAGCTGGCGCCAATCTTGAAACCCACCGGCCTGAAACCACGACTTATGGAGACAGAAACCGATTCAACGCCGGCAGTGGATTCAAGCAGCAGGGGTTTGATCTGTTGCACTGAAGCTGATTCTGCCCGCGGTAGCTCGGCCCTGATTGGTGCCCGTCTCTCCGATATCTGTCTCGATGAGGCTGGCGGCTGGGAAGAGCGGGGCGGCGGGAGGGCCACCGGCTGCCAAACAGCAGTGAGCCGATCATAGCCCTCCGCCAACCACTCAGGGGCACGCTGCAGAATTCCACTGCTGTATAACCAGTAAGCCAAAAAACCGGTAACAATCAGTCGTGAAAACCACCGACCTGATTTCCCTCTACCAGTAGACTCAGGGACGGGGCCTTCTTCATATCGGGTAACTGAAGGCCGCACTGGAAACTCACTAATTCGCTCTTTCATCCCTGGCCAGCCTGCTGCTACATCTCATCAAACCCAGCAGCCTTATACCAGCGCTTCGCCTCATCCAGATCTTTTTCTACCACATCCCCCTGCTCATACATCATGGCGAGGGTAGTCTGGGAACCCACCAAGCCCTGCTCGGCCGCCTTTTTAAACCACTCCACCGCCTTGGCACCGTTCTTGTCGACGCATTCGCCTTCCATATACATGAACCCGAGCCCGTGCTGAGCCAGCGCCATCCCACTCTCGGCAGCGGCCTTCATATACTTGTAGGCAATCAACTGATTGACGGTCATACCCAGTCCATTCTGGGCCATGATTGCCATGCGATACTGGGCCTCTGGATTGCCATTTTCGGCCAGTCCCGACAGCAGTTTGGTCGCACTGGCAAAGTGTTTTCCCTCAAATGCTGCAATACCACTGCTTAGTTCCATATTTAATTGTTCATCGTTACTGCTCATTGAATACCTCCGGTTCTAGGGTCAATTGCTGCACAGACAGCTCAACCCTTTTGTTCTAGTGAATTTTACATAATCGATTGAAAGCCGGGTCTGTTACCCCATTATCCTCAGCCGGGAAAAGCTGATTCTTTCAGCCACGCCTGCCAGAGCTGGAACAGATGTTTGTCTATCGCACCCAGGGCGGGCTCCACCTGCAATCCCAAGCGGGCCTCCGGCGACGCCGGGGCGCTGCAATAGACCCCTCCTGCCTCGGCAAAAATCAACCGTCCTGCGGCATAGTCCCATAATTTCTGACCACCATGCAGATTGAGATGCGCGCGGCCGGCTGCCAACCAGCACCACTCCAGGGCAATGGCCCCAAAGCAGCGTTGCGAACGATAGGGCGACTCTTTTGCCAAGCGGTTAACCAGATCAGGCTGCAAACGTTTCAGGTCTACGATGGCAATACACTCTTTCAGAGTGCCCGGTCCCTCATGCAACTTGAGTGTTTCATCATTTAGCCAGGCACCTCGTCCCCGTTCAGCTCGAAAGCACTCATGTCGCACCGGATCATAGACAATGCCCAGTACGGCCTCACCTTTCACCACCAAGGCCAGCGACAGTGCAAAGTACGGCAATCCGGATGAATAATTGGTAGTGCCATCCAGCGGATCGACACACCAGTAACAGTCAGAATCCGCCAGGGCCTCTTGCTCCTCCTGAGTCATCTCTTCCCCCATCAGGGGAATATCTGGCCATGCTTCGGCCAACTGCTCTGTCAAACTGGCCTGTACGGCAAGATCAGCGTCCGTCACCAGTGTGCCATCAAGCTTGCGTGAGACATCTGGATGTCGATAACGGGATAGCACCTCGGCCTCCGCAATCTCTATGACGATATGCTGTAGCTGGCGACTATCTGGCCACCCCGAACTGTTTATTGATTCTCTTCCCATCCCGCTATCATCCCGTATTACTCCCGGACGGGCAATCCGCCTCGCCCGCGTAAATCAAGGGGTATTCCCCCTTGCACCTTGAGGCCTGTAGCCCTAAGCTTTCCCTTATGCGGAAGGTTTTATGCAAGAGTAGGAAGTACAGGGACGTGAAATGGTTAAACGATGGCAGCCTGCTGCCGTTATTCCTGTGCCTGCTTTTTATCTTTCCCGGGCTGAGTTTTGGCAGTCAGGATCTGGACAGTCAGCGCAAGGCGTTTCTCGCAGCAGAACGACTGTTATCTTCCGGCGATCTGAAGGGATATGACTCCAGCAAAGCCAAGCTCAAGCACTACCCGCTTTATCCTTATCTGGAGTACAAGTCACTTCAGCTTCAGCTGCCGCAACTGGACAGCAGCCAGGTAGATGACTTCCTCACCACCTACGCCGACTCTCCTCTGTCACGACAGATGCGCCAGCGCTGGTTGACCCGGCTGGCCGAAAAGGGCAAGTGGTGGACCTATCTGGTGTTTTATCGCCCGAATATGGGCGTTACCCTGAAATGTCACTATCTGACGGCCCTACTGGAGACCGGCAAGGTCGAAAAGGCCCTTAAACAGGCCAAAGACATTTGGCTTTATCCCCGCTCAAGGCCGGATGCCTGTGACAATATTCTGGAAACCTGGATCAACGCCGGTCAACTGACCCCTGAACTGGCCTGGCAACGAGTGGCACTGGCCATGCACGCCTCACAGGGCAGATTTGCCAACTACCTGAGGCGCTATCTATCAACAGAACAGCAAGCCTGGCTAAAGCGCTGGCGTGAATTGCAGCGGGATCCGATTCAGGCGATCCAGTCACAACCGATGTTAGCGGGCAGTCCTGCGCGCAATACTATTCTGTTGGATAGCTTTAAACGATTGGTAAAGCGAGACACTGCTCAGGCGCTGGATAGCTGGTCAAAGAAGTTCGCTAAATACCCTTTCAGCAAAAAAGAGCGCTATCAGGCAGAGCGGGCATTGCTACTGGGTTTAATCAGAAGCGATCACCCGGATCTGATGACACATCTGCAAGCCTTTACCCCAGGGCCCGAGGATGAATACCTGCAAGAGAGTCGGATAAGAAGTGCACTGAAGCAGCAGGACTGGGCCCTGATACTGAAGTGGATCGATGAACTGCCTGACTCACTTAAGAGTTCTGATCGTTGGCGCTACTGGCAGGCGCGTGCACATGCCAAGAGCGGGAATAACAAAACGGCCCAACGGGAATTTCAGGCATTGGCCAAAGAGCGCAGCTATCACGGTTTTCTGGCCGCTGACTGGCTGGATAAAACCTACCGTTTTGACTCAACCCCGTTGGATCTGGAGCAGCCAGCCATCAATCAGCTGGGAAAACGACCCGGCTTGATGCGCGCACGGGAGTTGTTTCAACTGGGCCGATATCTCGATGCCCGGCGGGAGTGGCAGATGGCCGTCCGCCACTTGAACCGACTGGATCTTAAGCGTGCCTCCAAATTGGCGCAGTCCTGGGGCTGGCATGATCGCGCCATCTTCACCCTGGCCCGAACCGGTTATTGGGATGATCTGGAGTTACGCTTCCCACTGGAGCACATGACACTGGTCGAAGAGAAATCGGAGGCCAAAAATATTGATAATGCCTGGGTATTTGCGGTCATGCGGCAAGAGAGTGCCTTCTCCAGTGATGCCCACTCTCCAGCCGGGGCCAGGGGGCTAATGCAACTGATGCCAGCTACCGCCAAGTTTATTGCCCGAAAAGAGAAGCTTAAGACACCACAAAGAAACCACCTCTATCGGCCAGAGGTGAATATCACCCTCGGTACCGCCTACCTGAACCATGTCTATCAAGAGTTGGGTGGGCATCAGGTACTTGCCACGGCGGCGTATAACGCGGGGCCAAACAATGTGCGCAAATGGTTACCTGAGACGACAATACCAGCGGATATCTGGGTTGAACTGATTCCGTTCTCTGAGACGCGCCGCTATACAGAACGGGTGCTAAGTTACGCAGCGATTTATGATCAGCGGCTCAACCAGCCCCTGCAGCGACTCTCACTGCGCATGCCCCCAATCCACTCGCGAAGCCAGATCGCAGCTAAGGAGCCTAGTGAAAAAGCCGTGGCTTTGTAGCTGTGTCATCAACAATAGTGTTGGGTAGATCGGGCAGTGGCCGACGGCGTGTATTGGCCTGTTCAATCGCATAGGCGATCATATCCGGTTCGGTAATCACCTGATAGTAACAGCGGCCATCAGCAGCGCGTCTACCAGGTTTCTCACCATCCCATACGGTCACCTCGGCCTCCCGCAGGACCAGGGCATGCATATGGCCTTCAAGATCAGGATAGCGTGCCAGTAACAGATGGTCAGTGTGGGCGCGCTTTCCAGACTCAAGCTCCACCCTGCGAAAAGAGAGTTCCGACTTCAGCTTATAGTAGGCAGGTACATCCAGCTCAATTCCGTTGACGTTATAGCGAATCAGTTTATCCGAACTCTCTTTGTTTATGGTCTCTGTCGGGGCAGGTGCCAGCACCATCACACCGCGCCCAAGTTTTTGTCCATATGCCGATTTTTTTACCGCCGCAGAACAGGATGAGAGTTGATCGGCGCGATTGATCGCCGGTGAGATCATAATCTCGCGTCCCTCATCATAGAGGAAGGTAGGCGCCTCATCACTGAAGGCAATACCCAGGCCCAGTTCCAGTTGCGGCAGGTCATTCTGCTGGTTACTGACATTCTGTTTATCAACAACCTGTAGAATTTTTCGTGCCAGACCGCAGGCATGGGCCACGCAGAGCCATTGATAAGGCGTATCTTCATATTCAAAAATACTCAGGATTACCGCGTCACCTTCAATAAAGACCTTCTTCGCCCCGTAGCTATCCAGCAGTTTATTGATCGGCTCAAAAAAGTTGAGACTGAAATGGGAGGCCGGATTGAGATTACGCTTACGCAGTTCGCTGGTCATTGTTGTAGATCCGCGTACGTCAGCCTTGATAATCACATGATTTCTGATGCGGTGCTGGTCCGGCTTCAGCTCTTGACGCAGTGGGAACTCAACCAGACTACCGTTTCGCCGCGACAGTTCGATATCCTCGGGCCTTCTAAGCAGGTGAATACGTCGCATGGCGGCATGTGCCGTGTAAGCCTGCTTCAGATCACGCCTGAACAGGGCAAAGTGGCGCAAAAAGCTGAAGATCCGGCGCCGACGCCGTGGCCCAGGGATACTCCGCAAAATCGATTGGGTTCGATCCAGTACCTTGATCACCTGAACTGAATTGGGTTTCGTTGTGAGGTTGCCCAATTTTCGCTGCAGATCCCGTTTAGGGAGACGACCAGTGAGATATTGAGCGATCAGTCGAACCGGGACTTGTCGATTCAACTCCTGATAAACTGCGGGTGCAGCATGGCAGGCCAACAGATCCATCTCCAAGCGACTGCCTTGAAAGGCCTTCAGTATCTTCTTCATCAGACGATGATGAAAACCTGGCCATTTATCATTGCTCCAGCTGGTGCGAACAATCGGGCCGTCATAGTCTGTCCGGACGGCATTACCGTGTTTGACCGAATAGATTAACCGGTCAATATTTTCCGGGGAATCCAACCAGGAACAGTTCCCCGTCTCATACTCCACGGGTTGCAGTGACTGCCTGAGCAGCAGCAGTGTTTCGGTATAACCAATCAGTCCACCCTGATCCCCCCGATTTCTACGCGCAGCGGTCTGAATATCACCACAGGTAGTCTCGAACTCATCGGCAGGCTCGCCTGGCCAACTCCAGGAGGGGAGGTAGTCAGCAAACAGCTCTGTGACGAGACGATTGACCCGATTGAAGGCATCGGGATCTTCCTTGTCTGTACAGACCAGCGGGTAATGCCCCATCACCTGCTCATCCGCCCAGAGTGAAGGGAGTTGCAACATCGGATTGAACAACAACTGTTTGGGGATTGGCCAGGAGCGCCCGAGCACTGATTTGCGCAATTTGCTGAGACGCATATTCTCCAGTTTCAGCATCTCACGAAACAGGCGGCGGGTAATACGATAACGCACCGATGGTTCATTCTTGGCCAGCTGTACCAGTCGATCATGCAGCTGGACGGCTTTCCCGGTAGATTGGTTGCTGTCTATGCTTTTCGCGCGCTGCACCTGATTGCGCAATCGCCCGAATTCTTCATCCACCAGCTGCAGCAGGAACTTCACTACGCTGAACTGGAGCAGCTGCACCATTTCCAGGCGATTGTGTTTTCGTGCCCGGTCAACGGTCAACTCCATCAACCCGGCATAGCCTTCACGTACCGCCTGGATATCTTTGTTATCAGGGGGCGGGGGAGGCTCACCCCAGTAGTTTTCCGCCACATCGTGGAGCAGAGAGCGACGCACCAGCAACCGACAACGATCAACGAACTCCTGGCTCAGCAGCACATCGATACGATTATTATCAATACCGACGGGTAGCCGATCAAACAGCAGCTTAAATGGCTTTCTTACCTGGAGCGGCTTGCTGAACTCTTCAGCATCCGGCGCCCAACGAAAAAGCCCGTTGATCTTTGTCACACTCACTTTTTTCCCTGTTCCAGATTAATACGCTTCAGCGCATGAGCGCCTTAACCAGCTTGTCTTCCAGTTCAATCCGGCCTGCCAGCTCTTCACCCAGTATTGAAAGATCTGTGGCCAGATCTTCCAGAGACTGCTCGTGATCGGCCAGATCATATTTATCGTTAAACGACACCACTGACTCAGTGACCTCAGAAATACGCGGGTAGGCCGCTTCCGCCACCTTTATAACCTCACCCCGGCGCTCCTCTCCTGAAGTGATCCGGTCATAGACTTCAAAGTGTCCAAAGGCCACATAATCCACCATCAGCTGGCAAAAATCCCGCAGCAGCTGTTTCTCCGGCTTATCCGGGTCGAAGGATTCAACCCCGGCCAGCTTACAGTAGAGCACCAGCATCTGCTGTCGCTCTGCCAGCCATTTATCGACCATGTTTTTTGTACGAGCGCGACGCTCTTCCCCACTACCACTGTACATAGAGCCCATTTTCCGACCTTTATTTATCTAGTTTTTGCGAAAAGTTACACTAAGATAAACACCATTTCATGCAACTGGCAAGTATCTCTATGCCTTTGATATTCCATAAGGAAATTTCTGATAAACTGAGCAGATTCCCGGGTATTGCATTTATGAGGGCAAAGGTGAACACAAACAGGCTTTTCCGGATGCTGATTCTGTTGGTATTAATCCCTCTGGAATGCGGCGCACTGGAGTACCCCAATCGCTACAACAATATGGCAGAAACCCTGTTTGACATGATGGATGCCTTCTCCAATGCCTATCAGCGTCGTTTGCATGAAAACGGGCGCTACACAGATCGCTATCAGAGCATACCACCCGCTTATGGATCACCCTATTCAGGAAACCCCTATCCCACCCCAGTTGCTCCTTATGGCCCAAGGACTTCAATACTGAATGGCAGCTGGCAAGGCGAAGGGGGTGAGATCCTGGTCATCAGAAACCAGCAGTTCAGAATCTATGTTGATCGCGATAACTTTCGTGATGGCCTGCTGGCACTCCCTCAACCCCAGATACTGGTACTGCAGGATAGCGAGACAGGCCAGGCCAGGCCCTATGAGTTTGCCGAATCCGAGGGACGACTGATTCTCAGGGATCCGATGGGCAACATACTGCGGTATATTCGTATCGGCTGGTAGTTCATTCTGATCCGATAAGAGGTGCTTATTCATGATTGCAGACAAGCCCCGCACTACTTTGCGTCCTGAAGTAGCAAAGCAACAGAAATAACTTCTATAGACCGTAGGGAATTGAAAATAAAACTATCACCATGAAAAAAACCCGATACAGCGTATCGGGTTTTTTTACATCTCACAGGCAATCAATTTAGCTTTTGGTTATTCTTCGCTTCCACCCAAACCCTAGTAACCCGAGACCAAATAGAGCTAACGTAGCAGGCTCAGGGACATCACTGGGATCATTCGGGTTATGATCAGCTGGATCCTCATCTGGAGCGATATAATCACCAAAATTAGCTGATATATATGGGATTGCGCCAGATGCCGCAGATGAGTGTCCAAAATGATAACGCATATCAACGCCATTGGGTTGAATACCCAGAGACACATGGCCAACAGTTTGTCCGGCAGCCCAAAGATCAGTTGTAGTAACACCGGTTAGGAGTATCGAAGCAGGATCAACATCATTGACTGGATTTCCATGAGAACCCGTTATCAAATCAAATCCCAGTTGCGCTAGAATCGGATTAACATTTTGTGTCCAAGTTGGATTGTGATCTGTACCAAACCAGATACCACCACTGAAGCTGTCAAACGCAGCGGCAACATTCTGTATCAGTGCCACCTCTGATGCATTATTTGGTTGGAAGTGATAACCATAGGAGCGTGAATCCATTACAACACTATTATGTGCCCCATAAAAGGTCTGCACTGCATCGCGGTCAGCTTGATTTAAGTAACTGGTCGAAGTCAGATCCCAAACAAACAAGCTATCATAGCTACCCGATGCCAGTGATGTCGCCAGGTTTCCACCTGTTCTTGCATCAACGATAGTCACCGTATGGCCTACCGCTTCGAGGTTTGCCTTCATGTCAGTGTAACCCGTAAAATCAAACTGGGTCAGCAATATATTACCTGAAAAAGCCGGGGTACTTATAAGGGCCGCAATGAGTGCACCCCCTATCTTTTTTACCATATTCATTTAAAGATCCTCCTCTCCGATGAACAATCACAAATAAAATTTTATCGGGCTATTTAAAAAGCTTTACATGGAAATGCATTTTTTATACCAAAATGCACACTGCATTGATTTTTATGTGCTTTTTTTTGGCTCACCGCAACCATGACAAGCACTTTGTAAAAAAAACTAACACCCTCCATATTATGAGGGCGATTTAGCATCCAAAAAATCAATGTGGCGTACCCTAATTCACGAGAAAACCATAAGACAGCGTGATTTTTAAACTAAATTTGTAAGATAAACTGACATCTCATAGGGTTTCTCCTTAATCCGACCACAACCAAACACTACTCGACAAAAAAACCTATTCATTGATCCATCAATGCCATTAATTTTTCATTACGCTCTTTTTCGGACAATATCCCCAATGACATACAGGCTTGGTAAAAGGTTGGCAATTGACCATTTGACTCCGTAAGCAATTGCTTGAAGGCAGGTTTCCACTGCTCATAAGTGGCAATTGACGCCAGATGTGCATTGCTTAGATCCCGGTTAAACCAGCTATCAAAACCGGCATAACCTCCCCAGCTCTTTTTTAGTTGCTGATAGCGTCCGCGCAATACGTCAAACAACTGAGCTTTTCGCTGGCGCATCTGTTCACTGGCATACTTCTGGGCGTACAGGTATTGCAGCTGCTGGCGTGTCTCCAGCAGTAACGCAATAAACTGTCGTTCATACTGCTGTGACAACTGCCACCGATTAAGCATGTCATCATCTCTTCCCTGGAGCCACCTGATAACGCCGACCTCCTCAACCAGACTGGCAAACGCCTCGTTGAAGGCGCTGTCATCCTTTATGTAGAGCTGTTGATGGGCCAGTTCATGAAAGATCAGGCCGGCGATACGCGGTTCAGACCAGTCAATGACCGTGCTGGGTACCGGATCATCAAACCAGCCCAGTGTGGAGTAGGCAGGTATCGGCTCCACCGCCACATCCAGCCCCTCGGCCTTCAGTATATTGGCATAGGCTTGTGCGGCTTGCCTTGAAAAATAGCCACGATAGCTGGCACAACCAATAACCAGATAGCACCACTGTTTGGGTTCTATCGAAAACTCAGGCGTGGCAACAACACTCCAGACCACGGCATCACGATCCAGGGCCGCATAACTGCGATAACTGTTATTATCCGGCAGGGCAAGCTTGGCTGAGGCAAAGTCACGTATCTGTTTCAACTTGCCCAATTTTTGTTTCATGAGGGCCGGTGTCTCAGGGTCGTTTAAAACCTGAGTAATTGGCCGGCGCTGCCCCATCAATTGCAGATGCCCACCTATAGACTGGCTATAATAGCTAAGGGTGCTGCAACCCGGCAGAAACAGCAGAATTGCTATTAACCCGAGGCCAGAAGAACGGCGCATCAAGCGGCCTTTCATACTGGGCATAGAGGATACTGAGTCGTCATAGTGAGTCATTCTAACATTAACGGTATGCGTGCCTATCTGGTCGGAGGAGCCGTTCGGGATCGTCTGCTGGGATTAGCCGAAAGCGACCACGACTGGCTGGTTACCGGTATTACAGCAGAACAGCTGATGGCGCAGGGATTTCGCCGAGTGGGACAAGATTTCAGTGTATTCCTTCACCCACAAACAGCGGAGGAGTACGCCCTTCCCAGGGGAGAAAATGGCAATATGAGCGAGCAGCAACAGGTTTATGATGATCTGATGCAACGTGATCTCACGCTCAATGCATTGGCGCTATCGCCCGAGGGGGAGATCATCGATCCACTGAATGGCCGAGCAGACATAGAGGCACGCCTCCTTCGCCATGCACCCTCGTTCAGGCATGATCCCATTCGCGTGTTGCGGCTGGCCCGTTTAGCCGCCCGCCTGTCACCTTTGGGATTCAAGGTAGCTGACGAGACCCAGGCAATGATCCATAAGATGATTCAACGCAACGAACTTGACGAGCTGGTACCCGAACGTGTCTGGTCTGAGGTGTTACGCGCTTTAGAGGGCGCTACGCCGGCAATCTTCTTTGAAGTGATGCGCGACCTTAAGGCCCTTGGCATCATTATGCCCGCCCTGGATCGGTTATTTGGGGTACCGCAACCCGCCAAGCACCATCCGGAGATCGACACAGGCATCCATAGCCTCATGGTACTCGAACAGGCGGCAATCCTGAGCAAAGACCCGGAGACACGACTGGCTGCCCTGCTACACGACCTGGGAAAAGGGACCACCCCCTCTGCCGAGTGGCCCAGCCATCATGGCCACGAGCAGCGGGGTGTAAAACTGGTCGATGAGCTGTGCAGATCTTTGCGTATTCCAACACGCTTTCGTGAACTGTCGCGACTGGTGGCTGAGTATCACACACACTGTCACCGCGCTCCGGAGTTAAAACCCGCCACACTGCTCAAAACCCTGCATGCAGTGGATGCGCTACGACGCCCGGAGCGACTGGATCAGTTCCTTGCCGCCTGCGAGGCCGATGCCCGCGGCCGCAGCGGATTTGAGGATTGCAGCTATCCTCAGGCAGACTATGTCAGAAGGGCCCGGCAGGCCGCTGCTGCCGTGGACGCTGCCGCGATAGCCAGCAGTAGCAGCGATCCACAACTGATTGCAGATAACCTGTTCCAGGCGCGCAGTCGGGCAGTGGCCAGTGTCAAAAAAGCCTGGCTACAGCAGACCGGTGTGCCTTGATTAGGTGAATCGGTTCTCAATTTTCACACGACTTGGACGAAACAACTCAGTAAGGGGGTAACCTCTTTCCCAACGGAAACCTGGTATGAGTGGGTTTCCACCGACTTAAAAGTATACGGAATTCCAAATGAACCCTGGCCTGCAGATCGAAGTCCCCGGCTATCGTATCGAGCGCATCCTGGGAAAAGGGGGGATGGCAACCGTCTATCTCGCCACCCAGATGTCTCTGGGTAGACCTGTGGCACTTAAAGTCCTGCATGACCCTGATACGCCGCAATTTTTCGAACGCTTTTTCAATGAGGGGCGTTGCATCGCGCGTCTCAGTCACAGTAATCTGGTCTCTATTTTTGATATTGGCCAGGGTGAAGGCTTTTACTATATCGCCATGGAGTATCTACCTGGCGGCGATCTTAAATCCCGTATTGCCCAGGGCATAAAACCAGCCCAAGCTCTAAAGATCCTCCACCGCCTGGCAAGCTGCCTTGCCTATGTTCACGGCGAAGGCGTTGTCCATCGTGATATCAAGCCATCCAATATACTGTTCGGCACAGACGGCTCACCTATCCTGACTGATTTCGGCATTGCCAAGCTGATACAGGCCGATAATGATCTGACCGTTACCGGTACGGTTATGGGAAGTCCTCACTACCTCAGTCCGGAATTGGCCCAGGGCAATCGGCGGGTTGATGGACGCTCGGATCTCTACAGTCTGGGGATCATCCTCTATGAGATGCTTACCGGCAGAAAGCCCTACACCGCCGACAGCTTTGCCGCCACGCTCATGGCACACATTCAGAAACCACTACCTAAACTGCCCGAGCAATACGCCACCCTGCAGCCCCTGTTGGACAAATTGTTAGCAAAAAAACCGGAAGACCGTTTTCAAAGCGGCGCAGAATTGGTGATGAACCTGCAGCCCTTCCGTAGTAAAAAGCTCAATGCAATAGACCTGCCATCCCCTGACGAACCATCGCCCAACACCCAGTCCATGGATGCCACCAGTGTCATGCCTGCAACTCGTTATCGCTGGCTGGTCTACACTGCCCTGGCTGGTTTTTTACTACTCAGCTGGTTTGGATTCAGACAGATGACCCATGAATCGATCACCACACAGGTAATCGAGACACCTAAACAAGTTGAATCCAGAGAGCAGATGGCAGTGGTTGCTCCTGCCAGCGCAGAGCTACAGGAACAGCCAACAATAGAATCCGGGGCAAGCGTAGCTGAAAATCAAATTGTCAATCAACCAGCGAAAGAGTCCTTGGCAGAAACGCCGACTGATGCATCCACCAAACCAGAAGATGATGGACTCAGTCAGCTACTCTCCAAGGCAGAAAAACGATTCGATGTAGACCGACTGAGTTACCCTGCTGGTGACAGTGCCCGATTCTATTTTCAGTCTGTACTTAAAGCAGACCCGAACCATCCAGAGGCACAAAAAGGCCTCGACAAAATCGCCTTGAGATATGCTGACCTGGCACAGACCCAGATTAATAATGGCCGCACACTCAAGGCACGCCGGTATATCAATCAGGGGCTGGAGATTCGGCCAAAAAATCGTCGCCTGATTCGTATGCTGAACCAACTGGATCGACCGACAACACCCAAAAAAGAGACCGATATTTTCAATTTCCTAACACCTGAGTTGGACCGCTGATACAAAAAAAGGCGCTCACAGCTGGAGCGCCTTTTCATGTTGCAGAGTGACCATCTACTATATCTTGAACTGCCCGACGATCCCTTTTAGTTGGCCAGCCAGATGATTCAACCCCTCACTGGCCGATGCCGTTTGCTGTGCACCCTCGGCTGTATGATCACTGATCTCATTAATGCCCACCACATTGCGATTGATCTCTTCTGCCACCACGCTCTGCTCCTCAGCCGCGCTGGCAATCTGGGTATTCATATCGCTGATCTGGTTGATCGAGTTGATAATCGCCTCCAATACCTCACCCGTTCGCACAGCATAGTCCGATCCCCTTTTCGCCTGGGTATTGCTCTCATCCATTGACTTTACAGCCTCCTTCGAAGCAGACTGTAGACGTTCGATCATCTCCTGGATCTCTTGTGTCGACTTCTGAGTTCTGGATGCAAGTGTGCGGACCTCATCAGCTACCACGGCAAATCCTCGACCCTGCTCACCAGCACGTGCCGCCTCAATAGCCGCATTCAATGCCAGCAGGTTGGTCTGCTCCGCAATATTACGAATCACGTCCAACACACCGCCAATCTCCACACTGTCCTGTTCAAGTCGACCGATAACGCCCGCCGCCGTCTCCACTGTCACTGACAAAGATTGAATGGCTGCAATACTTTCATCCACTGTATTCTTGCCTTTTGCCGCCTCATCTCTGGCCTGCATGGCAGAGCTAGCCGCAGATTCGGCATTCTTTGCCACATCCTGTACCGTTGCGGCCATCTCATTGGTTGCAGTTGCCGCTTGTTCAGTCTGGCTCTGCTGATTGGTGATTCCGATCCGAGTCTGCTCGGAAACCTGTGATAACTGCTCAGCAGATACCGAGAGATTCTGCGTCACACTGTTCAACTCACCCACCACACCTTGCATCTTGTCCAGGAAGCGATTAAACCATCCGGCCAACTCACCCAACTCATCTTTGCTACGCTCATCCAGGCGCTGAGTCAGATCTCCCTCGCCCTCTGCAATATCCTTAACTGCATCTACTGTCCGCTGAATAGGCTTCACAATCAGACCGGTAAATATCCAGCCAATCAATGCACCGACTACAAACACGGCTATTGCCAGTACGGTAGCAACACCCACAATAGTGCTCTTCAGCTGCTCCACTGAACGGAAGGCCTCCTCCGTATTCATCTTTGCCAGTACGGCCCATTTAAGGCCTGGAATATGCAGTGGTGCATAGGCACCAAGCACCTCAACACCGCGATAGTCCGTATAGTTTTTAATGCCGGATTCACCCGCAATTGCCGCCTCTATGGCTGGCGTCTTCAGCTCTTGAATACCAATACCGGAGTGCTTGGCCTGGACCTTGCTGACCTGATCCGCACTTACACCCGCCTTGCGCAGGCTCTCAACATACCCTGCCTCATCTTCAATCTGGAAACGACTGTCACTGCGCAAAAGATAGTTGGAATCGACAATAATACTCTCACCCGACTCTCCCAGGCCCACCTCAGACCACTGCCGATCATGGGTCATAATAGATGAAAGACGATCGACGGAAAGCTCAAAAATCAGTACGCCGATTTTTGTACCACGACTTAAAACCGGTGCTGCAAAAAATGCGGTCTGATTGTTAAACGCAGATGTGTATTCCGCAAAATCCGAAATCGCGATAAAACCGGGCGTTTCAGATTCCATTGCTTGTTTATAGACTTGACCCAAACGACTGTCGGCAAAAGGCCCTGTAGCCAACGAGGTGGCAAATTCAGGCATTTTCGAAACCGAATAGACAACTTGAGAAGACTTTCCATCAACCAGGAAGATATCAGCATAGCCAAACCGTTCCTGATAATCTTTAAATGAGTTATGGAAACGTTTGTGCATAACTTCGTAGAGTGACCCATCTCCCGGCTCAGCCATTTCACTCTTCTGCCCCAGGGGATTGGAATTGGCGGCTATATAGGCGTATTGCAGTGTAATTGCATTTATATCCAACTTATCGAGCCACCCCTTGGCATCGACCTGCTTGCCACCGTTCTGTTTTTTGAACTCATCCGCATAAGGGCCTTCATAAAAATCGACCAGTGCCTGCCGCATCTTTTCCAGTTTTTCCACCCCGGCAGCACCAGTGACTTCCATACTGCTTGGATAGTTGAGATAGGCATTGGGTAACGACTTGAGGGCATCAACCACCATACGATTGTCTGACAGGTTAGCAATCTGATCCTGCACGGTTTGAAAATAGCGTTCTATGGCCCTCTGACTACTGTTTCTAAGGGCAACCATCTGGTTCTGGGCTTTGGTTTCGAGTGCTTCCCGACCATTTTCAACAGCAACCCATCCCAGCACAGCACTCACCAGCACCACCGGTAGAAGCATCAGGAGGCTGGCACCTACAGTCAATTTTGTCTTGATTTTCATAGTAAACGCGTTCCAAACAGGTATCCGAACTCTATCGGAATCAATATTAATGAGTGGGCCCATACATGGAGACTGCTGTAAATAAAATCCCACGTCCGCTGCCGCCATATCTTCAGCGGTCATGATTCAGGTAGCGACAGTTACTGATGAAACTTAAATGATTTTAATCAGGCACTTAGTAAATAAGCGCATATGGATATTCTATTATAAGAAAGGTTAGTGGCTTTACTGACTCAGGAATACTGCCCTGCGGCATAGCCAGAAGACCAGGCCCACTGAAAATTGAACCCGCCCAGATGTCCGGTCACATCGATTACCTCACCTATAAAATAGAGACCGGGCTGTCGTTTACACTCCAGTGTTTTGGATGAGAGTTCATCTGTATCCACACCACCCAGAGTCACCTCTGCTGTTCGATAACCCTCTGTACCAGCGGGCCTCAAAACCCAGCCATTCAGCAGCCGTGCAATCTGGTTGAGCTGATGATCTGGAAGCTCTGCAATAATCCGTTCACCCCATTCTGCCCAGTAGAGTGTCACCAGTTCCAGCACCAGCTTTTTAGGCAGTCGCTTAGCCAACAGGTTTTTCAGTGAGCCTTTCGGATGCACTTTTTTCAGGGACAACAACCAGGCAATTGCATCCACTCCCGGCAACAGGTCAATCGTTACGCTCTCACCCGGTTGCCAGTAGTTGGATATCTGCAGCACCACCGGGCCACTCAATCCGCGATGAGTAAACAGCATCTGCTCTGAGAAGGTTCGCTCACCACTCGTCATTGATACCGGTATGGCAATACCCGACAGACGCTCTGTCACGCCTTTTATACGATCGCTGAAGGCAAACGGCACCAGCCCGGCACGCTGCGGCAGCACTTTGAGGCCAAACTGTCGGGCAACATCATAACCAAAACCACTGGATCCCATGGTTGGGATAGACAAACCTCCCGTGGCAATCACCAGGGATTCCGTCTGGTACACACCCTGTGCGGTATTGATCTGATACGACGATGAATAACTGATCGACTCAACCACACACCCCTTGACCAAGCTGACACCTGCCTTATCACACTCAGCCAAAAGCATATCGAGGATGTCCCGTGCTGACTCATCACAAAACAACTGGCCATGCTCACGCTCGTGATAGGCAATCCCATATTGCTCTACCAGTGCAATAAAATCCCACTGGGTAAAACATTTCAGCGCTGATTTACAGAAATGCGGATTGGCTGAGACGTAGTTATCCGGTTCCACCGTGAGATTAGTGAAATTACACCGCCCGCCACCGGACATAAGAATCTTCTTGCCGACCTTTTTACTGCTATCTAGCAGTAATACACGACGCCCCCTGACGGCTGCCGTTGCCGCACACATCAACCCAGCGGCACCCGCGCCGATAATTACCACATCATACTGGTCCACTATTGCACCCTGAATTCATAGAGAGTGACTGCTTCACTGCCTTCAGCGCCGATTATCTCACAGATACCCTGACACCTTTACACTCGCAAATATCCCAACATCTGCCGCGCAATGGATTACAATAGGCCGCATTTCCGACTCAGCTGCTTGTTAAGGTGACCCCGTTGCTATCCAGTTTTCCTCTGCATACCCTCCTCCTCCAGACCCTAGAAAAGCTTGGGATGAAGGAGGCCACCCCGATCCAGGAGCAGGCCATACCGGTCATACTGTCCGGGCGCGACCTGATGGCCAGCGCAGAGACGGGCAGTGGAAAAACCTTCGCTTTCCTACTGCCAACCTTGGATCTTCTCCTGAACAAGCCTGCCCCTGAGAGTGGCACCCGGGTACTGATCATGGTGCCAACCCGCGAGCTAGGACACCAGATCCTCAAGCAAGGAGAGAAACTGATCAGTGATACCCGTCTCCAGATAGGACTGATTACAGGAGGTGAATCCTTCAAATATCAGCGCGCGCTGTTCCGCAAAAACCCCGAGATACTGGTTGCCACACCTGGACGGTTACTCGAACACCTGGAACAGGGCACACCAGACTTTCGCGATCTGGAAGTGCTGATTCTGGATGAAGCCGACCGCATGCTGGATATGGGCTTCAGCGAGGATGTCTTAAAGATCACTGAACAGTGCAATAAAAAACGCCAGACACTGCTGTTCTCCGCCACTCTCGGTCATCGAGGCCTGCGTAACATCACTGACTCGCTGCTCAATGAACCGGAGACCATCTCACTCAGCACGGTTCGGGATCGTCACAGCAATATCACTCAGCAGGTGATTCCAGCTGACGATAAACTGCACAAACAACGCCTTCTGACCTGGTTACTGAGCAACGAGACTTACGACAAGGCACTGGTCTTCACGAATACCAAAATACAGGCGGATGCCCTTGGCCCTGAGCTTCGAAAACAGCACCTGCGCGTCGGCGTGCTGCACGGAGACATGACTCAGGATGAACGCAATCAGATCATGGGCTTCCTGCGCCAGGGAACCATAAAGGTTCTGGTCGCCACTGACGTGGCTGCCCGTGGGCTGGATATCAAGGGTGTAGACCTGGTCATCAACTTCAATATGGCTCGCAGCGGCAAAGACTATGTCCATCGTATTGGTCGCACCGGGCGGGCGGGTGAACAGGGCCTGGCCATCTCCCTGATCACGCATCAGGAGTGGAACCTGATGAGTGGCATCGAACGCTACCTCAAGCATGAGTTTGAGAAACGCAGCATTAAAGAAGTTGGTGGCAAATACAAAGGCCCGAAGAAGATCAAGGGTTCGGGTAAATCGGCCGGCACAAAGAAGAGCAAAGCGCCGGAAAAAGAAGAGAAGCCAAAGGTCAAAAAACCTAAGCAGCGCCTACGGGATAAAAAGAATATTGGTAAACGCCGTCAACCCAGTGCGGAAGGATCACATGAAGCGCCACGGGAAGCGGGTCATAAACCCCTGACACGCAAACCTGCAAAGAAATAAAGGTTGACCTGAAAACCAGCAGCCATGTTTGATAAACAAGATCTGATTAAACTCGCCAAGCTTGAGATGCCGTTCGGCAAGTACAAGGGCAGCCTGCTAATCGACCTGCCAGAACCTTATCTCATTTGGTTTGCAAACCAGGGGTTTCCAGAAGGAAAACTGGGACAACTATTGGCGCTGGCGCTTGAGATCAAGACAAACGGCCTGGAAAACCTGATTGAACCACTCAAGCGGATGCCAACAATCCACTAGTGGCAGCTAGCCATGTCTGAGGTGCTTCTCTCGCAGTAACTCGTTCGTCAGGCTCACATCAAACAGGTCGGGAGCAAAACCTCCGCCAATCCACCGAACCATGTAGTCGTGCTCAGGGTGTGAGGGGTCGGCTGTAGCCTCAAGGAACTCATCATAGCCTGGCGGACCACCCACATCTTCCGGCGGACAGGCCCGTTCACCATAGCAGCAGATGGGCAGCGGCTGCGACAGGTCATAGGGGAGAATCTTCTCCAGCACCACCCGGTGTTCCCAGGCGTCGCCAAAGTCGTAAATATAGAGCAGGTTATCGCCCTCTTTTTTCAACACCTGACGAAGACGGGTTTGCCGCTCATTAATGGTGTCATCAGGAAACTGATCATCCGGCACACCATACTTCTCACCATCCTTGATGAACATATGCATGTGGATGTTAGTCCAGCCCATGGCAATCTGTAGCGTGTCATGGAGATCAGCCAGTGTGTCACTATCCGCAACACGAACCTGTCTCCATACCTCTGGAACCACGCCAAGAAGACTGATATTCAACTGATAGACTTTGCGTAAATAATCCATATCAATTTGGGGGCTTATTAGACTCTTCCTCGGTTAGCATCATAACAATTCATCTCAAGAGTAAAAGGACAACCTGTTAAAAAGATGATCTCGCGCAATAGCGCCTTGATTAGCCGTTAACAGCAACACTTACCTTGATTATAGAGCGGTTTCTGGCTTTAAAGTGGACACTGAAAGCAATTTCAATCGCTCCAGCACCTCTTCCCTACCCAAAATATCCCGTAGTGCCGCTTTAAAATAACCACGAAGCGACTTTTTAAGATGCCGCAGTACCTGCTTCTCCGGTAGCGATTTAAGTGCAGTGAAGAGTGCCAGTGCATAGGTCAGATCATATTGGGAGAGATGACTCTCCCTACTCGCTGCTGCAGAGCTGCAACTGCCACACCCCGCTTGTCTAAAGTTGAATGCCGTGTTTGCCTGCATCAAGCCAAAACCGAGAAAAACGGTGAGTATTTCACAGGCATGCGGCCAGTTTTCACTGCCACCCGGGGGGGGCTCTTTGGCCATAGTCGACAGGTAGTACGCCAAGGTATAAGCGAGTTCGCCAATTAATGCCTCCGGGTTGCCTACCTGATTAGGATTATAAGCAATGATCAGACAGGCATCGGCATCTGGTTGGGCGATACCCTCCTGACCACGAAGCGCACCAGCAATCGCTACACGCCCCTGCTGAGATGGATCATAATCTGACCGAGGGACCAGTTGGCAGGGCCAGTGCGCAAGCTGTGCATACTGCTTAACCTGATCGAAGATCAGGCTGGCCATCCCCTCCACGCTATCAACCCGGCCAGGAAAATGTTCATTGGTGGGTGTGACTAATAGCGTGTTGCTGAAAAAAAGGTCGGCATCGAACTCCCGTAAAGCCCAGGCAAAGACCTCAAACTGCCAGTGGATGGACGCCTCGTCCAACACCTCTTTCTGGCTTTTAAATAGGCTGAACAAATCACACTCCCAAAATTTCCAAGTCATTTATTATGCTAGAGGAAGAGTACTGCAGAAGTAGTTTAGAGAGAATCCTTTCTGATCATAATAAAAATCTGCTAGTCTGCAGTGTAATGCAGATCATTTACTACCTATAAACGGATTAGCGAATATAAAATTATGGACAACACCGACAGACTTGCCGTTCTTATTGATGCCGACAACGCCCAGCCCAGCATTGTTGACGGCTTGCTTTCCGAGATAGCCAATTACGGCACAGCAAGCGTCAAAAGAATTTACGGAGACTGGACCTCGCCCGGACTTAAAGGCTGGAAAGAGGTGCTTCTGGAGCACTCGATTCAACCGATGCAGCAATTCGCCTATACCAAAGGTAAAAATGCAACTGACAGCGCCATGATCATAGATGCGATGGATTTGCTGTATACCAATAACTTTAATGGTTTCTGTATCGTCTCGAGCGACAGCGATTTCACCAAGCTGGCATCCAGAATTCGCGAATCCGGTTTATTGGTCTATGGATTTGGTGAAAAGAAAACCCCTGCCCCCTTTGTTTCGGCCTGTGACAAATTTATCTATACAGAAGTACTCCGAGCAAAGAGCGACGAGAGTGCCGCTATCACCAAGAAATCAAGCAGCGAATTGAAACAAGACACCCGGTTGATACGGCTGCTGCGCGATGCCGTCAACACCGCATCTGACGACAGCGGCTGGGCCCATCTTGGGCCGGTCGGCAGCACCATTGCTAAACAATCGCCTGAGTTTGATCCACGTAATTACGGCTATGCAAAGCTGGGGGAACTGGTTGCTGCAACCAAGCTATTTGATATTGAAGCGCGTCAGGTGGGTACCACCAACTCCAAAACGCTTGTCGTCCGAGATAAACGGCACAAGTAAACGACAGTACCCCGAGATGAATCAACTAAAAAAAGTACTCGCCATTGTTATTGTCATTGGTGTCAGCCTCTACGGCTACTATGAGAATAACAACGCCACTTCCATACCGGCTCGCGAATCAACAGGATCAACACATCAGTCACTTCAACACGCGTTTGAAAAACGGCTTAGTGATCTGCAGGTCACCGGAGCAGGTACGGTCATCCATATATTGCCTGATGACAACAAAGGCAGTCGTCACCAAAAGTTTCTTTTGCAAGTATCCAGCAACCAGACTCTGCTTATCTCGCACAACATAGATTTGGCCCCAAGAATCCAGTCAATAAGGAAAGGAGATACTGTGGAATTCAACGGTGAATATGAGTGGAACGCAAAGGGCGGCGTCGTGCACTGGACGCACCAAGACCCCAACGGCCGTCATGTCGATGGCTGGTTAAAGCATAATGGCCAACGTTATCAGTAGTCTTATTCACTACCCCAATACTGTGTGCTGATCGGCTCACCCAGATCGGCTTCTACCAGACGGCGTCGCACTTCCAGCAGGCGCTCAATCAGCTGCGGTTCTTTCTCCTCATAGGCCGCCGCATCCGGGGTACGTTTTACCACCACACCGAGCAACTCAGTAATGGCGTTACCGATGGAGTTCTGGCTGATTGTAACCACCAGGCGTCCCGCATCATCACGATAAAGCAGCTGCTTAAATGCCGGCTGCCAGCGGATGGCGTTGGCATACTTGGCATCCCTTACACATTGATCCCTTACCTTCTTCGCCGTCTTGAGGAAATCATTGTTATAGATCAGCGTGCTCTCAATCTGCTCCGGATAATAGACATCCTTGGGGATCGGGGCGTTACGCGTAGAAACCTGGGTAAAGAAGGTGCGGTAAAAATCGATAAAGCCTTTCAGGATGGCATCATACTCACGCCAGAAATGGATACTCTTCAACACATCCACACCCCCCTGCACTTCCCAACTGGGCAAGCCTTGCGGATAGCCGGTCAACTCAATACGACAGGTGCCATCCGTAACCGGTTTCAGTATCTTTAGATCCAGCTGAGAGAAGAACTCATAATAGACATCATGCATGTAAGCCTGAAACAGACTGTGCTGACCACCGTCTGTCAGGTTGGGGTTGTTCTCATCAGCTAATCTGGCATCCCGTATCTGCTGCTTGTCAAAGACAATGAAGTGATTGTGCAACATGCGAATACTCGGCACACCGGGTGAGGTTAGCGGCCAGGTGGCGTCGAGGCTCGCCTCACCGGCCAGGATCAGTGCCTCATCCGGATCCGGGTATTGCTCCAACATATACTCGATCAAAACCTGATTCATACGATTCCAGACATGCCGGACATACGTGGGTACCTGGGTTCGGCGTACCGGTCTGCCCAGTGGATCGAGAATACAGTTTGAGGTGTTGTAGATGATCGAGGCGTCAAATTCGTTGCTGTGGCCGAGTGCCTTGCGATAGAGCAGCAGGTTTTCCGGATTCATCAACAAGCCGTTGTTGTGCACCAGGTCATTGAGATTTTCCGTGCTGTTGAAGAACTCGTTCGGCATCATCCCCTCCGGCACCTCCAGGGGAATGGGACGGAACGGTGTTTGGATTTCGCGGGGACCTGACTGCATATCCTGAACCTCAGACACAATATTTTGTTTATATCGCAATAAGATATTGAAATACCTGATATTTAATCAAGCATAGGCATCATAAAGTAACCGCAGATATAAGCAAATATTAATATTTAACGTAGGCAGATCCATCAATAGTTCACGTTCAGCGCCGTGCAGAGATAACGCATCAGTGGATCGGTTTTCTGGAAATCCTTCAGCACGGATTGGGTAAATCGCTTGCCGTGAATAGAATCAGCGGGGATTGATTTAATGGCGATGAAGTCCTTCCTTTTCAGGTCATCTATTAACGGATGATCTGCAATGAACCCCCTTGGTGGCCGTTTCAGTGAATCTCCCTCAAGCTGAAACTGCCTGGCGAACGGGGCACTCTGCACCGCTTTTTTCCAGGCGGCCGGATTGTCATCGATAAAGGTACGAATCAGGTTAAGTTCCTTCGATTCAGGATGCCAGATACCAGCACCGACAAAACATTCCTCCGGTTCAATATGCAGATAGAAGCCAGGTGCATGCACATCCTTGCCCAGCTCATGGCGAAACTGGATTCCGATGTTGGTCTTGTAGGGTGTCTTGTCCTTTGCAAAGCGGGTATCACGGTAGACCCGCATCAGAGATCCACCCACCTTTTTTGGAATGGCGCGAAAATGGAGCGAGATCTCTGCCAATCCTGGTCCCACTGATTCAATAAAGGCCAAGGCAGGCTCTCGCACCAAAGCCTCGTAACGGGCTTTATTGTCATTGAACCACGCCTTGTTATTATTGGCCTTTAACTCTGCAAGAAATGGCAGTGTACCGTCAGGAAATCCCTCAAAAACAGCCATCATGGCCTCCTTGTGCTGGTATTTGGCAAAGTCTGGCTGACTCACAACTCTTTAGTTGAAACAAATCTTTCGTTAACTTTAGCGCCCGGATCAGAAACCTGCCACCCAGATCATCACTGGCAATGTAACGGCTGACGCAACGACCTGTACTGTAATCAGGTTTGCCATCAACGGTGCATCACCACCCATCTGACGTGCCAGAATATAGGAGGTTGCCGCAGTGGGAACCGCCGCTGCAATAACTGCCACCGTTCGCGGCATCCCCTCAATTCCAAACAACCAGGCACCGGCGAACATGAGCAACGGCATACCCAGTAAACGGATAGCCGCTCCAAACGAGACCAGCAGACGGTGATCCAGCACCAGTGAAAAACGCAGCCCTGCCCCCACAGAGAGCAACCCTAAGCCGAGCGCGCCGCCACCTAAAATATCAAACAGCGAATAAATCTGTGATGGCAGACCGATCCCGGTGAGATTCAAAGAGGCACCAATGACACAGGCGATAATGAACGGGTTGCGCAACAGCTTATGCAGTACATCCTTCAGACTGCTCTCGCCATCGGTAAACCGTGCCAGTACAGCCACGTTGATCACATTTAATGGGGGAATAATCACCGCCATAATAATCGCCATATAGGCCACCCCTTCGTCACCATACAGCAATCCGACAATCGACAGAGCGATAAAGCCGTGCCACCGGGTTGCTCCCTGAAACAGACTGGTGAAGGCGGGGCCATTGATATGCAGCCAGCGCTTCATCAGCGGTTGAAAAAGCAACAGCAACAGACTCATGCCAAAGATGGCAAACAACACCATAGCTGAAAACAGCAGCAGCTCCGTTGAGGCGATCTTCGCGGTAGCCAGCGTCTTGATCAACAGAGAGGGGAAGAGCACAAAATAACAGAGGTTTTCAAAACCGAGCCAGCTCTCATCACTAAACAGCGTGGTTCGACGCAGCAACATCCCAAGTATGATGATAGCCATCACTGGAATGAGTGCATTAAAGACTGCGATCATGGTTCTATCGGTTCCTCTAAAGCGAAAAACCCAGCCTGGAAATTGGCTGGGCTTACGCGTTATCTTATGCGAATCAACAGATGCTCACAATTAACAAAAGGGGACCTAAGTCAATCTCTATGAATATAATGACCACACAATTACAAAGGCGATCCCCGTCCGCTTGTAGGGCAATTACCATTATTCGTTGCGCAGGGCGTTGGCCCGGGTAACTCAGCACTACCAATACGCATATACTGACCCGACGCTTCTGCCCAGACCACTTCATGGGGAGGAATCTCTTCCGACGGAAAAGGAATCAACTGCCCGCGCACACCATCATTCTCTAACACTTGATAGGTTTCCCCGAACAGCTCCACAATATCGCCTGGCTCAAAATCACTCTTATATGCTGACATAACTAAATTCGCCTCTAAAACGGTAGTATGGATTAATCTACCCTCATTTTAGTATCTTTTGCAACTATTCGCATCTGACTATGACCTAAATAGGCATAAAAACTGCCGAGGCAACCGACTGAATAATCGTCTTGATTCGGCGATTACTGCTTTGTGCAACGATACGGGCCATGCTGTCCTGCAAGGCAATCAATTTACCAAACAGCCGCTCATAACTGAGATTGCTAACCGGTCCCTTCGTCGCATTACTAATAAGAAAGAGCCGACCGTAACTGTCACGATCATGGCTCAGTTTCCAGGTCGCGATCTCAATATTTCTTGCCGCGTTATAGAGCTTTTGTGGATCCAGCTCATCGGTAAGATAGAACTCCTGCTTGCCGTTATGGGCCTGTAGAATCATCCCCCGCAAGCCCTCAACAAAAGCCAACACCCGATCACCATTATAGACTGGATCAAAAGCCAAGGTGATGCTGTCACTGCCTCGCTTTCCCAGTAATTCCGGAAACAGTCCGTTACGGTTTTTTCCAAACACCCGATCAACAGCCAGCGCAATAGACTCAGCACCGCCCTTTGGCCACTCATGCGGATTGCGCCGATAGAGTTTCTCCATCAACTCCTTTAGATACTCCATGGAATAGCGGAGTTGAATCTCCGCCACCATATCCACATCACTCTTGGCGATATCACCCATCTGAAATTGGCGGGTCTTGATGGGTGAATTGCGATCAGGTGTGCTGTTACATCCAGCCAGCAACATAGCCACCATCATCAGACAGAGAACACTAGAGCCTTTCACGCATATCCCTCATGGCAAAACCTGTTAGGGGTTGATCCCATTCCTTGGTTAGCCCCAGAACTTTGAAGCGCTCACCCATCTCAGTGGGCAGAGTGAGCCGCTTGACCCCTTGAACCAACGCCATGTGGGCCGCCACATCATCCGGATCAGATGCCGCCACCAGCTGATCCAGTCCACTACTCATCAGAAAATAGGCCTGGGTTGTATAGCCCGATACAATAAATCCAGCCGCTTGGGCTGACTCGGCAATGGCCGTAAAATCCACATGCGCCGTAATATCCTGTAATCCGGGATAGACCAGCGGATCAGGATGGGCGCGATGCCGATAGTGACACATCAACGTACCCCGGCTACGGCTGGGATGGTAGTAATCTGCCCGACTATGCCCGTAGTCAATCAGCAGCACCAACCCCTTCTGCATAGACGCGGCCAGAGAAGAGAGCCAGGGGGCTGCTCGCAAGTTGATCTCGGATTCGTAGTCATCCAATGGACCGAGCTGTTGTTGCAGTCTCGCAACCGTCTCTTCAAAGTGTGGGGCTCTCGGTTTATCCCAGACCAGCTCAAACTGCTCACCCTGCCAGGCCACAAACTGTTCCAGCAACTCACCATCTGCCATCCGGAAACGATGCACCGGCATCGCATCCAGTAACTCGTTCGCAATCACCACACCTGAAAAGCCGAACTCGGGGAGAGCAGCCAGCCACTCCACCCTATCTATAAGATGGGGCACTCGTTGCGCTATGGTTTCCCGCTGACGCTGCTGCAAATCTGGACTCAGATCCAGTATCAGATAACGGCGGGGCAAGCTGCCAAGCTTTTCCAGGGCCAACAGCAGGTCTGCTGCCAACACTCCGGAACCGGCACCCACCTCAAGGATCTCCCCATCACCTAAGTCCTGCAGCACCTCACTGCACTGAAAGGCGAGACACTGTGCAAACAGAGGGGAGAGCTCTGGCGAAGTGACAAAGTCTCCTGCCTCTCCAAATTTTCTTGCACCCGCGGCGTAATAGCCCAAACCGGGTGCATAGAGGAGTTGCTCCATACAGCGATCAAACCCCAGTTTCCCTCCTGCTGCCGCGATTTCATCACGGATCAGAGCGATCAGTTTCATGCTGTGCTGCTGGGCCTCGGCATCCGGCAGGGGCAGTTGTGCTACGACAGCCTCAGCCGCCCGGGGGGAGATCCGATCAATCATGAATTTCGTAAACCTGCCTGTTCGGTATAAAGTGAGAGGGTAGAATCGCACAATTGCGACATATCTTTGCCCTCTAGTTTAGCAACTCCAGGGGGTGAGCAGAAATCGAGGGAGAGCCAGACGTGGCACCAGCAAATAAACCCGTTGCCCTGATTACCGGCGCCGCCCAGCGAATCGGTGCCGAGATAGCCCGTACGCTGCACCAGTGCGATATGGATATCGTCATACATTATCGCAGTTCGGCCACTGCGGCGGAATCATTGAAAGACGAACTGGAATCCACCCGTGCTGATTCTGTCTTACTGGTTCAGTCCGATCTGAATCAGACAGACAAGCTCGGAGAGATAATCCAGCAGATCGAACAGTGGCGCGGCCGTTTGGATCTGCTGGTGAATAACGCCTCCGCCTTCTATCCCACCCCAATGGCACAACTGGATACCCGGCAGTGGGATGAGCTGATGGGCAGTAATCTCAAGGCACCCTTCTTTCTCGCTGCCGCTGCCGCACCGCTACTGAAAAAGCAGCAGGGCGCGATAATCAACCTGCTGGATATCCATGCCGATCGCCCCCTGGCTGAGCACCCGATCTACTGCATGGCCAAGGCGGGTAACGCCATGATGGTGAAATCCCTGGCGCGGGAACTGGGACCGGAGATCCGGGTCAATGGCGTAGCACCGGGGGCTATTCTCTGGCCAGACCAAACCCTCAGTGAACAGGCCAAGACCGACATCCTCTCCCGCACCCAGCTGGGCAGTATCGGCACACCCGCTGACATCGCCCGCACGGTACGTTTTCTCGCGTTGGATGCGCCCTATATTACAGGGCAGGTTATTGCAGTCGATGGTGGCCGGAGCGTGCAGCAATAATCATTCATGAGTACTCGCAAAATGCAGACGTGGCATCACAGAATAACAATAAGACGCTCTGATGTTGAGATGCCGCACTTATCGCGACTTTCATACCACCGAGCAACGGAAGAAGCCAGGGATCAGGGTGGTATTACGAAGCCATGGTTTTGGTCACTTTTGCCGAAACAAAAGTGACACGCCGTAGGGGTGCGCAAGCCCCGATCAAATTAGTTATCGCGTAGCAGCACAGGTAATCAGTTAATATCAGGGATGTCTATTTCAAATGGCACCGGCCAGAGCCGCTGGGCGGTATGATCAAACGCCGCCCACATCTCTCTATAGCTTAATCCCAGTTCAGGATGAACGCTGTCAGCCGCCAGCTCCGACAATGGCAACAGTACAAAGGCGTAACGGGTTATCTCATCCCGGGGCAGATGGGCGCCGTTGACATCCATCACCTCATCACCATAAGTGAGCAGATCAATATCCAGGGTTCGTGAGGCAAAGCCTCCCCCTTCCCGGGTTCTACCGTGATCCGACTCGATTTCACGAAACCTGGTCATTAAATCCGCGGCCGTCCGATCAGTATCAAGCCCCACTACCAGGTTGTAAAAGGCGTCACCAGAAAAGCCTACCGCCTCACTCTCATACACTCTGGATATCTGTAAAGGTCCAAACTCTGCATGCAGATCATGCAGTGCCGCCCGAATATTTTTTTCCCGGTCGATGTTACTGCCCAGGCTGATCCAGATCCTCACCATGTCAGAACCGTTCGCCCCGCTCAATGATGACACCTACATCAGTGGCGGCACTGACCGCACCAATCTTGTTCACGGTTAACCTGACCCAGCGTACATCAAACTCCTGGCGTATGATTGCCGCGCAACGCTCGGCCAGCGTCTCAACCAGCTGGAACTCACTCTCTTCAACAAAACTGATCAAGCGTTTGGAAACGGCCTTGTAATCCACCGCATCGGCAATATCTTCGGATGCTGCGGCACGCTGTACATCGGTGCTCATCTCAATATCCAGCACCACTGTCTGTTTGATCTCCCGTTCCCAATCGTAGATGCCAATTACCGTTTCGATTCTGAGATCACGTAAAAATACTATATCCATGGGTATCCCAATTTCCTGCAAATGTATCTGTCCATGGTAAAGCAGCCAGCCGCGATAACAAATACCCTTGACCCTGATACCCTGCTACCGGGACAATTTGGCGCATCATCGGCCGACACTGGTTTGCCGGACAGGAAAAATCATGACAAATGCACTCTTAATCATTGCGGCCTACCTGCTGGGTTCTCTCTCCAGCGCTATCCTTGTCTGTCGGCTGATGGGACTACCTGACCCGCGCACCCAGGGGTCTAATAATCCCGGAGCCACCAACGTGCTGCGAATCGGAGGCAAAAAGGCCGCCGCTATTACTCTGCTCGGTGACAGCCTGAAAGGTTTTTTTCCAGTACTGGCTGCCAAACTGCTCGGCGTTGAGCCCGTTATACTGGCCGCTGTTGCCATGGCGGCCTTCCTGGGGCATCTCTACCCGATCTTCTTCCGCTTCGCAGGGGGCAAGGGTGTCGCTACCGCATTGGGCACCCAGTTTGGCCTCAGTTGGCAGATTGGTGGGGTTGTTGCCCTGCTCTGGCTCTTCATGGCCAAGGGAGTGAATATCTCATCACTGGCCGCCTTGGTCTCGATGGCCCTGGCCCCTGTGGTGGTCTGGTTTTTCTGGCCGGCACCAGAACTGGTTGGCATGCAGATCATTATGAGTCTGCTGCTGTTCTGGCGGCATCGCAGTAATATCAGAAACCTGCTCTCCGGAGCAGAAGGCAAGATCAAAAAAGAACAGGGCCCGGAGTCTGATGCCTGATCTATAACTTGGGCAGGGTATCCATGGGCCATCTGGCCTTGGCACTGAAGCCCATCGGTTCGGTAGCACCTGCCCTGAGGCGCTGCCAACCAGCATAAGCAATCATGGCGCCGTTATCAGTACAAAATTCCGTGCGCGGATAATAGACCCGGGCACCCTCTCTCTTCATTGCCGCCTGCATCCTTTCCCGCAGGTGACGGTTAGCACTTACTCCGCCGGCCAATACCAGTGTAGCAGCACTGCTCTCTCGTACGGCACGCCGACACTTGATCACCAGCGTATCGACTACGGCCTCTTCAAAGGCGCGAGCAATATCCGCCTTGGTCTGCAAAATGGTCTCCGCTGAATCATCAGCCGCTATTTCACGCTGCGTCGTATTCAAGGCAAAGGTCTTCAAACCGCTGAAACTGAAATCCAGACCGGGACGATCGGTCATGGGACGAGGAAAATGAAAGCGCGTTGGATCACCCTTCAGTGCCAGGGCGGCCAGTTCCGGCCCGCCCGGATAGGGAAGCCCCATCATCTTGGCTGTTTTGTCGAACGCCTCACCCGCCGCATCATCCAGGGACTCACCAAGCAGTCGGTAATCACCAATCCCCTTCACTTCGACCAGCTGAGTGTGTCCACCCGAAACCAGCAGGGCGACAAACGGGAATTCCGGACGCTCTGCCTCCAGCATGGGGGCCAGCAGATGCCCTTCCATATGATGCACACCCACCGCCGGCACCTGCCAAGCCCAGGCCAGGGTACGGCCGATAGCCGCACCTACCAGTAACGCCCCCACCAAACCAGGCCCCGCGGTATAGGCAACACCATCGATATCGCTCTTGGAAAGCCCCGTCTCATCGAGCAGGCTGGCGATCAAGGGCAGGGTCTTACGTACGTGATCTCGCGAGGCCAACTCAGGCACAACACCACCATAGACCGCATGCAGATCAATCTGACTGTGCAGTTTATGCCCAAGTAACCCTCTATCACTGTCGTAGAGTGCAACACCTGTCTCATCACAGGAGGTTTCAATTCCCAATACCCGCATCTGCTCTATTCAACCGCACCCCGAGCATCAATCACCCGCTGGGGCAGGGTCTGCAACCTCCGCACCTTATTACTATGTATCTGGATGTACCTTTATATACGCCCCCATCGCGGGAGAGGCTGCAATTCCATCACATCCTAAGAAAAATCCATAATTTTTTTGCAAAAGACTAAAACACTGCGTAGAATTCGCGCTCTTAATGTTTCCAGCATCCCGTTGGTACGATTTTTGAGGTGGGAAATGCCCAACGTACGAGTCAAAGAAAACGAGCCTTTTGAAGTCGCAATGCGCCGCTTTAAGCGCGGTTGTGAGAAAGCCGGGGTACTGGCTGAAGTTCGTCGTCGCGAACACTACGAAAAGCCAACCACTGAGCGCAAGCGTAAAGCGGCCGCTGCAGTGAAGCGTCACCTGAAGAAAGTCTCCCGCGAAAACCGCAAGTGGGATCGTCAGTATTAATCTGACACTACCGCTCATTCCATGCTAAAGCAACGTATCCAGGACGACATGAAAGCCGCCATGAAGGGGGGTGACAAACCCCGCTTAGGCGTGATTCGTCTTTTGATGGCGGCGATTAAGCAGCGCGAGGTTGATGAGCGGATCGAGCTGGATGACACCCAAGTTCTGGTCGTACTGGACAAGATGGTGAAGCAACGTCGCGACTCCATTACCCAGTATGAACAGGCCAGCCGACCAGAACTCGCTGAGCAGGAAGCCTTCGAGATCACCGTCCTTCAGGATTACCTGCCAACGGCCCTGACGGAAGATGAAATTACCGCCATGATCCAAGAGGCGATCCAGAGCACAGGCGCTGAATCGATTCGCGACATGGGTAAAGTAATGGGCCAACTGAAGCCAAAAATGCAGGGACGTGCAGACATGGGCGCCGTCAGCGGCCTGATAAAACAGCAACTTAGCAGCTGATTCAGTCACCCTGACAATCCAACAGAAGCTCTGGCATATTTTATGACCGGAGCTTTTTGGTCTCTGCGCAGTAGAAATTACGGGATACTATTGCAATATGGCCGGAAAGATCCCTGCACACTTCATTGACGAACTGCTGAATCGTGTCGACATCGTCGACCTGATCAACAGCCGTGTTCAACTGAAGAAGACCGGCAAGGATTACCAGGCCTGCTGCCCGTTCCACAGCGAAAAGACGCCCTCCTTTACCGTCAGTCGTGAAAAACAGTTTTATCACTGTTTTGGCTGTGGCGCCCATGGCACCGCTATCGGCTTCCTCATGGAATACGACAACCTGGGCTTTGTTGATTCCGTTGAAGAACTGGCAGCCCGCGCCGGGCTGGAAGTTCCCCGGGAGGCCGGAGGCGATAGCGGACCAGACTATCGACCACTCTATGAAAGTCTCGATCAGACCACCCGCTATTTCCAATGGCAGCTGCGCAAACACCCGGACGCGACCAAAGCCGTCAACTACCTGAAGCAACGCGGATTGACAGGTGAGATCAGCGCCGAGTTTGCCGTTGGCTATGCACCACCCGGCTGGGACAACCTGATCAAACAGCAGGGGCAATCTGAAAAAGAGCTGGAACTTTTACGCAAGACGGGGATGATCTCTGAGCCGGAAGATGACAAGTGCTATGACCGCTTCCGTGATCGCATCATGTTCCCTATTCGCAATCATCGAGGCCAGACTATCGCCTTTGGCGGTCGAATTCTGGGCGATGGCAAGCCCAAGTACCTGAACTCGCCGGAGACCGTTGTATTCCATAAAGGCAAAGAGCTTTACGGACTCTACGAGGCCAGAAAGGCACTGCGTAAAATAGAGCGCTTGATGGTGGTCGAGGGCTACATGGATGTCGTTGCGCTGGCACAGTTCGGCATCCGCTACGCCGTCGCCACCCTGGGGACAGCCACCTCCGCCGAGCACCTGGAAAAGCTGTTCCGCACCACCTCCGAGGTGATTTTCTGCTTTGATGGTGACCGGGCCGGACGTGATGCTGGCTGGAAGGCGCTGGAAACATCTCTACCCCTGATGCGTGATGGCCGGGAGGCACGTTTTCTGTTCCTGCCAGAGGGTGAAGATCCTGACACACTGATCCGCAAGGAGGGCCAGGAACAATTCGAGCAGCGTATCGCTCAATCAACCCCGCTCTCCAGCTTTCTGTTCGACAAACTGGAATCCGAAGTAGATATGCAGTCACTGGGCGGCCGGGCAAAAATGGCCGAACAAGCCAAGCCCCTGTTAGCAAAACTCCCTGCTGGCCTGTTCAGAGAGATGATGCACAAGCGTCTCTCTGAGCATGTGGGACTGACGCAAGGGCAGCTGGGCACAACACCGATGCAGGAAAAAAGCGGAAAGCGACAACCCCTGCGGAAAAGACAGGGCGCGCAGCAAACCGTATCCCCAATCCGCCGGGCCATTACCCTGTTCTTACTCAAACCAGAACTGGCACTTTTAACCGAATTACCCACTGGATGGCACAATTTGCGTGCTCCAGGCATCAATTTATTAAGACAACTCCTTGAAATTGTGCAGATTCAACCTAATCTTAAGGCTGCACAGATAATCGAACGCTGGCGAGAAGAGCCAGAATTCCCCCACCTGGTGAAGATCTGGCGCACTGCAACTGAGTTATCCACACCCGAGAGCGGCATGGACCAAGAGTTTCGCGGCGCTCTACAGCGGTTGGTAGAACAGCAACACGAACAGGAGACCAGCCAATTGCTGGAACGAGTCAGCACAGGAGATGCTTCCGAACAGGAGAAGCAGCACCTGCGACAGCTACTTTCTGAAAAACAGAAAATTACTGACTCACATAAACGTTCGGAATGAAGTGCCAGACAGAGCGTGATCTCTGGCACATCAATCCGGGACATTTTGCTGTGTGCGAGTAGAAACCCTGTCAAATAAAGGCTATACTTCGCCGCTTGACATTCGCGCACGCCCCTTAGAATTTAAGGCAGGAAATGGATAAGGTACAACAACAATCCCAGCTCAAGCAACTCATTGCGAAAGGTAAAGAACAAGGTTTCCTAACCTACGCCGAAGTGAATGACCACCTACCCGACGGTATCGTAGAGCCCGAACAGATAGAAGATATCATTCGGATGATCAACGATATGGGCATTCAAGTGCATGAGAGTGCGCCGGACGCAGATGATCAGGTAATGAACGATTCAGCCGTGTCTGCCGACGATGATGCCGCAGAAGAAGCGGCTGCTGCACTCGCCAGCGTCGACAGCGACTTTGGCCGCACGACCGATCCGGTTCGCATGTATATGCGCGAAATGGGCACCGTTGAGCTGCTCACCCGCGAGGGCGAACTGAAGATCGCCAAACGCATTGAAGAGGGGCAGAACCAGGTACTGGCTGCCCTGTCAACCTTCCCCGACACCATCATCAATGTACTTGAGATGTTTGACAAGGTTGAGACTGAAGAGATGCGTCTCACCGATGTCATCGTAGGATTCGCACAACCGGAAGAGCATCATCCGATCATACCTACCCCCTCTGTTAACGCCAAAGAAGCCAGCAATAAAGCTGACAGCGATGATGATGACGAAGATGATGATGACTCCAGCGAGGATGAAGAAGATCCCAATCGCGGGCCAGATCCGGAACTAGCCGCTGAAAACACAAAAATACTGCGCAAGGCCCACAAAGCCCATGCCGCAGCACTGGAAAAGAACGGACGTGAACACAAGAAAACCGTTGCCGCCGCAACCGCTCTGACCGAAGCGTTCATGGAATTCCGCTACAGCCCAAAAGTATTCAACGCCCTGGTCGAGAATCTGCGCAGCAGTATCGCGTTTGTACGCAGCCAGGAGCGCAGCATCATGGATCTGTGCGTCAACACCTCCAAGATGCCGCGAAAGGAGTTTATTACCTCCTTTCCAGACAACGAGACCGACCTGACCTGGACCGATCAACAGATCAAGTCCGGCAAGGCCTATGCTGAGTCACTGGAAGAGGTTAAGGACGATATTCTTCGGGCTCAAAAGAAACTGCTCGATCTGGAACAGCGCAGCAAGCTTGCCATCTTTGAGATCAAAGAGATCAACCGGCAGATGTCCATTGGCGAAGCCAAGGCCCGTCGCGCCAAGAAAGAGATGGTGGAAGCCAACCTGCGTCTGGTTATCTCTATCGCCAAAAAATACACCAACCGCGGCCTGCAGTTCCTGGATCTGATTCAGGAAGGCAATATTGGCCTGATGAAGGCCGTAGACAAGTTTGAATACCGCCGCGGTTACAAATTCTCTACCTATGCAACCTGGTGGATCAGACAGGCCATCACCCGCTCCATTGCGGATCAGGCCCGCACCATCCGCATCCCGGTACACATGATTGAGACCATTAACAAACTCAATCGCATCTCCCGCCAGATGGTTCAGGAGATGGGTCGTGAAGCCACTCCAGAAGAGCTGGCTGAGCGCATGGACATGCCGGAAGACAAGGTCCGCAAGGTACTGAAGATAGCCAAAGAGCCCATCTCCATGGAGACGCCCATTGGTGACGATGAAGATTCACATTTAGGTGACTTCATAGAGGATTCTGGTGTAATCTCTCCCATCGATTCCGCTACCGGTGAAGGTCTGCGCGAAGCCACGCAGAACATGCTGTGCGGACTGACCTCAAGAGAGGCCAAAGTACTGCGCATGCGTTTCGGCATCGACATGAATACCGACCACACCCTCGAAGAGGTAGGTAAACAGTTCGATGTTACCCGTGAGCGTATTCGTCAGATCGAAGCCAAGGCACTGCGCAAATTGCGTCACCCTTCCCGGTCCGAGAATCTGCGCAGTTTCCTCGACGGAGACTTGTAAGCACACCCGCTTTACGGGCCTATAGCTCAGTTGGTTAGAGCAGTGGACTCATAATCCATTGGTCCTAGGTTCGAGTCCTAGTAGGCCCACCAACTACATCAAGGTGTGTACCGAGCACATAGGTCACACTTTATACCGGAGAGATAGGTAACACTTCGGTCAGAAAAGGGTTGAGCGCAGGCTCAACCCTTTCTTCGTTTTCATCAAAAAATCCTAAATCATATTGCATAAAGCTGACAAG